>NZ_JBUZRD010000005.1:0-359575 GCF_055407145.1 Pseudomonas sp. c313
ACGCATCGTGTGTAGCGGTGAAGCGCTGGCGGTGGATATCCAGCAACAGGTGTTCGCCAAGCTGCCGAATGCCGGCCTGTACAACCTGTACGGCCCGACTGAAGCGGCCATCGACGTGACCTACTGGACTTGCACCGACGAAGGCCGCGACAGCGTGCCCATCGGCCAACCCATTGCCAACCTGACCACCTACATCCTCGACAGCAGCCTTGAACCGCTGCCAGTCGGTGTCGTGGGTGAGCTTTACCTGGGCGGCATCGGCCTGGCGCGGGGTTACCACCGCCGCCCAAGCCTGACCGCCGAACGTTTTATCGCCAGCCCATTTGTGGCCGGTGAGCGCCTGTATCGCAGCGGCGACCTGGCCCGCTACCGCGCCGATGGCGTGATCGAATACGTCGGGCGTATCGACCATCAAGTGAAGATCCGCGGCCTGCGTATCGAGCTGGGGGAAATCGAAGCGCGGCTGCTGGAACACGAGGCGGTGCGCGAAGCCGTGGTGCTGGCCCGCGACGGCAAGCAACTGGTGGGTTACGTGGTACTGGAACCATCGGTTGACGCTGATTGGCGTCAAATCCTCACCGAGCATCTGCACGCCTGCCTGCCTGACTACATGGTGCCGAGCCAATGGGTAGCGCTGGAGCATCTGCCGCTGTCGGCCAATGGCAAGCTGGATCGCAAGGCCTTGCCGGCACCAGATCAGGTCCAGGAGGCCTATGTAGCGCCGAGTACCGCTGCCGAGCAGGCGCTGGCGGCTATCTGGCAAGCCGTGCTGGGTCTGGAAAAAGTGGGTGTCACCGATAACTTCTTCGCCTTGGGCGGTGATTCGATTGTGTCGATTCAGGTGGTCAGCCGCGCCCGGGAAGTGGGTCTGGGCTTGAGCCCGAAGGATTTGTTCCAGCACCCGAATATTCGGACTTTGGCCCTGCGGGTGGTGAGTCTGGACGGCGCCGAGTCCGCGCACGTTACGAGTCAGGTACTGCACAGCCTCAGCCCCGAGCAGGTGCAGGCGTTGCCAATCCCGATGGCACAGGTGCAAAGCCTTTACCCGCTGTCGCCGATGCAGCAGGGCATGCTGTTCCTGGGCCTCAATGCCCCGGATGCCGAACTGTACGTCAACCAACTGAGCCTGCCGGTCAAGGGCTTGCAGGTGGAGCGCTTCAAGCGGGCCTGGGAAGTGGCGTTCGCCCGCCATCCAATCCTGCGCACCGGCTTCGTCTGGCAAGACCTTGAGCAGCCGCTGCAATTTGTCATGGATCATCTGGACGTGCCGCTGCGCGAGCTCGACTGGCGCGACGAAGTTGAGCCTGAGCGACGTGTGCAGGCATTGGCTGCGAGTGAACGAGTCCAGGGTTTTGACCTCAATCAGCCACCGCTGCAACGGATTATCCTGGTGCGCCTGGACGACCAGCGCCATCAGTTGATCTGGACCTATCATCACATCCTCATCGATGGCTGGAGCATCTCCCAGTTGATCGGTGAAGTGCTGGCCGAGTATTCCGGGCAGGCATTGGCACCGGCATTGCCGTACGAAAACTACATCAGCTGGCTGCAACGCCAGGATGCCCAGGCGGGCGAGCAGTTCTGGCGCCAACAGTTGGCGGTGCTGGATCAGCCGACCTACCTGGCCGATACGGTTGCGGCGGTTCGTCAGGGCAAGGGCCACAAGGCGCTTTACAGCCGTTTCGACAGCGCCACCACCGAAGGCTTCAAGGGCTTTGCCCAAAGCCAGCAAGTGACGTTGAACACTCTGGTGCAGGCGGCCTGGTTATTGCTGTTGAGCCGTTACAGTGGTCAGCGCAGCGTGGCATTTGGTGCCACGGTGTCAGGGCGGGCGGCCAGCCTGCCGGGTTCCGAGCGAATTTTGGGGCTGTTCATCAATACCTTGCCCGTGATCCAGGAAATCACCCCGCACCACAGCGTCGGTGATTGGCTGCGCCAGTTGCAGGCCTACAACCTGGACATGCGCGAGCGCGAATACACCCCGCTGGCCGATATCCAGCGTTGGGCTGGCAAGGCCGGGCAGGCGTTGTTCGACAGCATTATCGTCTTCGAGAACCAGCCAATCGACCAGGCCCTGCGCCAATGGCAGGACGACAGCCTGGAGTTCGGCGACAGCGCCAGTGCCGGGTTGACGGACTTCCCGATGGACTTGATGGTCACCCTCGAAGACGGTCTGGTGATCGAATACATGTACCTGCAGGAACACTTCAGTGATGCCGTGGTGGAAGGCATTCGCGCCAATATGGAAGGACTGATCCAGCGCCTGGCCAGCGACGCCGGGCAACGTCTGGGCGCCATCGGCCTGCCTGCCACACCGTCAGCGGTGCAGGCTGCGGCAGCGGTGCGTGAGTCGGGCTGGGTGCATGAACAGATCAGCCAGTTGGCGGCGGCCCAGGGCGATGCCCCGGCGGTGCTGTTTGCCGAGCGGCGCCTGTCATTTGCCGCGCTGGAAACCCGCGCTAACCGTTTGGCCCGGGCCCTGATCGCCGAAGGCGTGGGTCCGGATGTACGGGTCGGCGTGGCCTTGCCGCGCAGCGAAACCATGATCGTCGCGCTGTTGGCGGTGCTCAAGGCCGGTGGCGCGTATGTGCCGCTGGATGCCAGTTATCCACGCGAACGCCTGGCCTACATGATGCAGGACTCGGGGATTGCGCTGCTGTTGACCGACAGCTTGTTACGTGGGCAGTTGCCGATTCCGGCCAACGTTCATGTACTGGAACTCGACCAACTGACACTCGATGGTTTGCCAGCTACCGCGCCTGCGGTGACGGTGCACGGGGAAAATCTTGCGTACGTGATCTACACCTCCGGTTCCACCGGGCAGCCCAAGGGTGTGGCGGTCAGTCACGGTCCGCTGGCCATGCACTGCCAGGCCATCGGCGAACGCTATGAGATGAGCCCGGATGACTGTGAGTTGCACTTTATGTCGTTCGCCTTCGACGGTGCTCACGAGCGCTGGCTGACCACCTTGACCCATGGTGGGCGGCTGTTGATTCGCGATGACAGCCTGTGGACCCCGGAGCAGACCTACGCGGCCATGCATGAGCATGGCGTGACGGTGGCGGCGTTCCCTCCGGTGTACCTGCAACAGCTGGCCGAACAGGCCGAGCGCGATGGCAACCCGCCGCCGGTGCGCATCTACTGCTTCGGTGGCGATGCGGTGCCCCAGGCCAGTTTCGACCTGGCCCAGCGCGCCTTGCGCCCGCAGTTCATCATCAATGGCTATGGCCCGACGGAGACGGTGGTGACGCCGTTGATCTGGAAAGCCGGGCCACAGGACGTTTGCGGCGCCGCCTATGCGCCGATTGGCAGCCATATCGGCAATCGCAGCGCCCATGTGCTGGACATGGACCTCAACCTGTTGCCGAGCGGTCTTGCCGGTGAGTTGTATCTGGGGGGCGAGGGGCTGGCCCGAGGGTATCTGAACCGGCCGGCGATGACCGCCGAGCGCTTTGTTCCCGATCCTTACAGCCTCGACGGCGCACGCCTGTACCGTTCCGGCGACCTGGTTCGCCAGCGGGCAGACGGTACGACCGATTACCTGGGGCGTATTGACCAGCAAGTGAAGATCCGTGGCTTCCGTATCGAGTTGGGCGAAGTCGAGGCACGCCTCAAAGACAGCGCCGAGGTGCGTGAAGCAGTGGTCATTGCCCGTGACGCGGGTAGTGGCAAGCAATTGCTGGGTTATGTGATTGCCGCCGACAGCGCGGTTGATCAAGGCCTCGTCCAGCGCCTGCGGGAGCAGTTGCAGCAGACGCTTCCCGACTACATGGTGCCGACCCACTTGATCCGCCTGGAGCAGTTGCCACTGACACCGAACGGCAAGCTGGATCGCAAGGCGTTGCCGGAGCCGTCCGCCAATCTCGCCACCGGCGGCTACGTCGCGCCGGTGACCGAGGTGCAAAAGGCCCTGGCGCAACTGTGGCAGACCTTGCTCAAGGTGGAGCGTGTCGGCTTGGATGACAACTTCTTCGAACTGGGCGGCGACTCGATTCTCAGCCTGCAACTGGTGGCCCGCTCCCGTGTGCTGAAAAACCAGGGGTTCAGCCTCAAGCTGCGGGACCTGATGCAGAAGCCGACCATTGGCGAGTTGACCGCCGATGCCTCAGCCGCTGTGCAACGTTCACCGCTGCTGGCCCTCAGCCCTGCGGTGGCCGGGCGCTCGCCGCTGTTCTGTGTACATGCGGGCTTTGGCACGGTGTTCGATTACGAGCCGCTGGCACGGGCACTGTCCGGCCAGCGACAGGTGATCGCCATTCAGTCGCGGATGCTGCTTGATCCGCTCTGGCAGGACGAGTCGCTGCACAGCATGGCCCGCGACTACGTCGATTATCTGCGTCAGCAGCAAGCCGAGGGGCCTTACCACCTGATCGGCTGGTCCTTGGGCGGCACGCTGGCGTCGTTGATGAGCGCAGAGTTGCAACGCCAGGGCCAGACAGTGGAACTGCTGGGCTTGCTGGATGCGTATGTGCCTGGCGAGCCGTCGGTGCCGGTGGATGACTGGCAGGCGGATCTGCGCGAGTTCATCGAAGTGACTCGCTTCGACCTTTCCCGACACCTGCAGCTGTCTGGCACTGAAACTGCGCAAAACCTGCGCCAGCTGTTGGCCGACGCCCTGGCCCGGGAGGGTAGCGATGCGACCCGCCCAGGCTTCGGCGCCGACGAGTTGGCCCAGGTGTTCACCGTGGCACGACACCTCAAGCAGCGCTCGCTGCAACTGGCAGCGTGCGAGCCGCTTAAGGTTCGTCCCCAGTGTTGGTGGACGGCAGGTCGCGGTGAAGAGGCGATACGCTTGGCCGGGCAGCTTGAACAGCCCACCGCCGGTTATCTGCTCGATTGTGGTCACTTTGAAGTGCCGCGCTCCGAACAATTGTTGGCGTGGCTGGTGGACGCCCTGGCGGAACCGGTCGCAGTCCTTTGAAACCCTGAATACACACCGGGCGAGACCTCCGGTCCGCCCGGCACTACAGAGTGCCTTGTATGTCATTGAATCCTGATATTGCTGCCTTTCTTGAACTGGTGGGCAGCGGCCGGGCCACGGGGAAAAACCTGGCCATGCATCAATTGTCGCCGCAGCAGGCTCGCGAACAATTTGACCTGTCGTCGCAAATGATGGACGCCGGCGCCGCCGACCTGGAACAGGTGGACAGCCTCGATATCCTGAGCCGCGACGGCCAGCCACTGCCGGCCCGTCTGTACAGCGCCAGCCGCCTTGATCTTGCCGCGCCGGCCCCGGCGTTGTTGTACTTGCATGGCGGCGGCTATGTGGTGGGCAGCCTCAACTCCCATGATTCGTTGTGCCGGGCCTTGGCCGAAAGTGCCGGCTGCGCGGTGTTGTCGGTGGCGTATCGACTGGCGCCGCAGTGGCGTTTTCCCACGGCGGCCGAGGACGCCGAAGATGCCTGGCACTGGCTGGTGGAAGAGGGCACCGGGCTGGGTATCGATACGCAGCGATTGGCGCTGGCTGGCGACAGCGTGGGCGGCAGCCTGGTGGCAGTGTTGGCGGCGCAACTGGCCCGTAATAGTGCGCCGGTTCAGCCGCGTTTGCAGGTGCTGATCTATCCGGTGACGGATGCCAGCCGCAGCACTGCTTCCCTGAAGCGGTATGCCACCGGGTATTTGCTGGAGAAGGACACTTTGGAATGGTTCTACGGGTTGTATCAGCGGGAGCTGGCTGACCGTCAGGACCCTCGTTTTTCGCCGCTGTTGGGCGCGGTGCCCGAGGGGCTGGCGCCGACCTTGATGATCCTTGGCGAATGCGATCCCTTGCATGACGAGTGTTTGGCGTATGTGGTGCATTTGCGTGAGGCGGGGACGACGGTGAACGTAACGGTTTACCCCGGCATGACCCATGACTTTTTGCGCATGGGCGCGATCATTGATGAGGCTGAAGAGGCTCAGCAGGAGATTGGAGGGGCTTTGCGCCGGGTGTTTGGTTTGGTTTGACTTTTGGCGGCCGTTTAGCACAAACAAAAAAAGCGCATCAGCCAGGCTGATGCGCTTTTTTCATGGGCGCTCGTTCCACAAGGAACGAGGCCCGAGGATGGATCAGTAGGTGTACTTGAACGATGTCATGAAGTTACGCGGAGCGCCCCAGACGCCACCGGTGGTGGTAGTGGAATACTCTTGGTCGAACACGTTGTTCAGGTTTACCGAGGCCGACAGGTTTTCCGAGATGTCGTAGCGCGCCATCAGGTTGGCGACGGTGTAGGGCTTCTGCTCGTTGGTTTTGAGGTCAAAGCCCGCTTTGCTCTGCCAGTTGAAACCACCACCGACTGTGACCTTGTCCAGAGGCCCTGTCAGGCGGTAGCTGGTGAATGCCTTGAGGCTGTGACGCGGGATCTGGGTGGCAATCCGCTTGTCATCCTGATCGGTGCTGACGCTATAGGTATAGCCACCCGCCGCTTGCCAACCTTGGGCGAGTTCGCCGTTGAACTCCCATTCCACGCCCTGGGAGGTCGTGCCCTTGGTGGCTTTGTAGGCTTGCGAGTTGGAAGGCGTCAAGTTGGTGCCGTCGTAGACACCCAGGTTGTCCTGCTCAACCTTGAACAAGGCGAGGCTGGTATTGAGCTTGCCGTCGTTGAGGGCCGCCTTGACCCCGGCTTCGTAGCCAGTGCCTTCCAGAGGGTCCAGGTAGGCGCCGCTGACCGACTCCAGGGACTGTGGGTTGAAAATCTTGGTGTAGCTGGCATACACCGACCAGATTTCGCTCAGGTCATACACCAGGCCGGCGTAGGGAATCACGACCCCGGTTTCCGTGCGCTTGTTCTGGCTGACGTCGCCGGAGTAATAGCGGGTTTCATCGTCCTGCTTCCAGTCGATCACCCGGCCGCCGACGATCAGGGTGGTATCGTCGTTGAGGTGAAAGCGCGAGGTCATGTAGGCCGCGTACTGGTTTTCCTTGAAGTTCTGCTCGCCTTGCTTGACGAAGTCCGGCTTGGCGACGTTGCCGTTCCAGTCGTTGATCGGGCCAATGGTCCCGTTGTAGCCGGCAGAGTTGCCGGGGCGTATCCAGCCGCCGTAGTCCGGGGCATCTTCGTTACGGATCTGCGACAGGGTGACGCCAGTAATCAGCTCGTGTTCGCGACCAAACAACTGGAAAGGACCGGTGAGGTACGCGTCGACGGCGTTCTGTACAGGGTTGCCCTTGAACTTGTTCGGCATCACGTAGCCACCCAGGCCGGTGTTCTGGTCGATGCTGCCGGCGAGGAAGACGATCTCCGAGTCGTACTTGTTTTCGTTGCGGCTGTATTCGGCCTTGCCGCTCCAACCGTTATCGAACTGTTGTTCGATGGAGGTGAAGAAGGTGGTCTGTTCGTGATCGAAGTAGGACCAATCGGCAGAGGTGTTGAAGGCGCGTTTGAGGTCGGTTTTGTTACCGTTGCTGTAGGTCAGTGGGAAGCCGCTGCGCGGAGGCTGGTTGGAGTGTACGGTCAGGTAGCTGAAGCCTGCGGTGAGCAGGGTGCTTTCGCTCAGGTCGAACTCGGTGATGCCGTAGACCAGGTTGCGGTCCTGCTTGAAACGGTCGACCCAGGCGCCCTGGGTCTTGTAGTCCATGACCAGGCGGCCGCGGATGTTACCGGTTTCGGTCAGCGGGCCAGACACGTCGACGCTGGTGCCGTAGCGATCCCAACTACCGGCTTCACCGCCGATGACCAGTTGCGGGGTAAAAGTGGGGCGTTTGCGGATCATGTTGATGGTCGCGGACGGATCGCCCATGCCGCTGATCAAGCCGGTAGAGCCACGGACCACTTCAATGCGGTCATACATGGCGGTGTTCTGGGTGTAGTTATCCAGGCGCGAGGAAGTAGGCACACCGTCGATTTCATAGTTGTTGATCTGGAAGCCGCGGGAGTAGTAGGCGTCCGAGTCGGCACCCAGGCCTTCACGCACCACGGTGATGCCCGAGACGGCCTCAAGGGTATCGGTGAGGTTGGTCAGGTGCTGATCCTGGATTCGTTGCTGGGTAATGACCGTGATCGACTGTGGCGTTTCCTTCAGGGGGATATTCAGCCGCGTCGAACTGCTGGACGAGTCCGTGGTGTAGGAACCGGTGCCTTCGGTGGTCGAACCGGGAGCTTTGCCGGAGATGCTGATGGCGTTCAGTTGCAGCGCTGCGTCGGTGCTGGCCGGGGTCAGCGAAATGGTATTACCCGTCTGCGAATAGTTGATGCCGCTGCCCTGCAACAGGGTTTCCAGTGCCTGTGCTGGCTCCAGCGTGCCATTCACCGGTTTGGATTGAAGCCCGATAACCGTGTCCTGCCCGTACAGAATCTGCACGTTGGCTTGCTGACCCAGTGACTGCAAGGCGCTGGACAGCGGTTGTGCAGGGATATTCAACGGCACTGGAGCGGCCTGGGACTGGGTAGCGGCCATGGCCATGCTCAGTACGGCGCAGGACAGCAGGGTCCGCTTGAAGATCGGGCTCCGGGCTTGGGTCGCCAGGACGGGACGGCGCAGGATTGAGGTGTTCATCGCGTGAAGGGGCTCCAGAGAAGTGTGGTCAGAATTTTTGTTAATAAGAATTATTATTAGACGCATCGCGGGCGCAAAACCGGATGGAAAGTTCTCCAAAAAAAAACAAAGCAGGGGATAAATGTTGAAAGCCGCGGGTGAAGGCGCCGGTATGTTTCTGTGCTGCTGTAAAGACGAACCGGGCCTTCAGCAATTTAGTCGGCACATAAAAAAGCCCCTGGAACACTTGTTTTCAGGGGCTTCGGTCGATCCGCAGGGCTGGGGTCAGGCCACTTCTGCCTCGACCATGACGCGCCCGGATTCCATTCTTACCAGTTGGTCCGCGACGTCGAAGTAACGGTCATCGTGAGAAATGACGATGATGGTCTTGCCCAGGCGCTTGAGGTCCGGCAACAACTCGGTATAGAAAATCCGCCGGAAGGTCGGGTCCTGGTCCGCCGCCCATTCATCGAACACCAGCACCGGGCGCTCTTCCAGCCAGGCGTTGACCAGGGCGAGGCGTTTACGCTGGCCGGTGGACAGGTCGGTGGTGGTGAAATTGCCGTCCTTGACGCTGACCTTGTGGGCGATCTCCAGGCGTTCCAGGTATTTATTGGCGTCTTCGGGAATCTGCTGGTCACCCTGGACCACGTCATCGAACAGGTAGTAGTCGGCAAATACCGTGGTGAACAGTTGGCGGTAGTCGTCGCGGTTCGCGGCGTCGATGGCCTGGCCGTTGAGGCGGATTTCCCCCTGCTGCGGCGCATACAGCCCCAATAGCAACTTGATAAGGGTGGTTTTGCCACAACCGTTTTCACCGACGATGAACACGATATCGCCCTGACGAATGCTCAGGTTGACCGGCCCCAGGCGGAATGGATCGCTGCCCGGTACTTCAGGGAACGCATAACTGACGTTGTTCAGCTCCAGGCTATGCACCGGGCTGGCCTTGTCGCCCTGGTCGTTGAGCAGCAGGTGCGGCTCCGGCGAGGAAAACTGTTCTGACAGCTCGGCGATGCGGCGAAAGGCAATCTGCGCACGACTGACAATGGGCAGGGTGCCGATCAGGTGCTCCAGCGGGCCTTTCATGTACAGCAGCACCAGCACGAAACCGCTCATCACGCTTTTATCAGCGCTGGGCCAGAGAGTTTGCAGGGCCAGGGCCAGGCCGATGACCACGAAGAACAGCATCGAGCCGAAGGTCTTGGCGATGACAAAGGTGTTGATCGAGCGCACCTGGGTCTTGCAGATGAAGTCGGCGGTGGACTGGATGCCCGAGACAAACATGCGCTGGCGACGTGGGCGGTGGATGCGCAGTTCCTTGGCGCCTTCGGCTATGGCGTTGTAGTGCTTTTGCAGATCGTCTTCGGCATCCCGCGCCGCCATGAAACCCTTGATTCCCGCGCCTTGTGCCAGGTACTGAACCACGGTGCCGATGACGATGGCCACCACCATCAGCAGGAACATTGGCCACGACAACATCGCCAGATAGCCCATGCAGCCGAGGGTGACCGTCAGGGAAATGGCCAGCGGTGCGAAGGCAAAGGCGAAGTCGCTGATGGTGTCGACGTCGTGGGTCAGCACCGGGATCAACCGGTGGCTGCGATAGCGTTCGATCTGTTCGATGGGCGCCGACAGCACTTTCTCGCCCAGCTCTTTGCGCAGCTTGGCGATGATGTGCTGGCCGACGTAGTTGGTGCCGATGTCCGAGCAGATCGCGCTGATCAAGGCCAGTACGCACAGGCTGACAAACAGTGCCACGACCCCTTGGGTCAGGCCTGTTTGTGAGTGCAGGGCGTTGTTGATCGTTGCCAGCAGCACCGTCACGCTCAGGCCGCCGACCATGCCCAGCGCGATGGACAGGGCAACCACCAGTCGAAAGGGTTTCAGAAGGGTGAACAATTCATGAATTGCACCGCGCTTGGGCTGGGTCATGAGAGGTGAGTTCCTTGGGGATCGAGGCAGATACCCAGTAGAACGTCTGGCCAGGGATTTAATTTAACCGGCCGCCGACGGGTGGCGACCGGTTTTTCCAAAGCCTGCGGGGGCGTTTCAGAGATCGCGCACGACGCGAAAACCGATCCAGTCGCCACGGGTTTGCGGGTAGATGTTGTTGCGGTTGCCGGAGCGAGAAAAGATCGGTGCTTCGCCCCAGTCATTGCCGCGAATCTGCAGGGACTCGCAGCCCGGCTCTACCCAGGCGCTGCCGTCGGTGGGGGCGCCGATGTAGTTGGGATGTTCGCAGTCGGCTACCCACTCGTAGACGTTGCCGTGCATGTCGTACATGCCGAATGCATTGGGCGGGTAGCTGCCCACGGGCGCGCTGTAGCTGTAGCCATCTGCCGGGCCGTAGGTGTTGGCATGTTTGGCGATGCTGTATTCCTTGCCTTCATCGAACGGGAATGGAAACGGCCCGGTGGAGCCCGCGCGGGCGGCGTATTCGCGCTGGGCCTCGCTGACCAGGTGGTAGCGTTGCCCGGTGGTTTTCGACAGCCAGGTGACGTAGTTCTTCACGTCGTCAAAGTCCATGCACACCGCCGGCTGGCGCGGGCCTTGAGGGTAGCGTGGCTTGCTGGCGATGCATTCGCGGCCGGGACGCTCATCGCCATTGGCGATCTTGACCCCGGTCTGGCGCACATAACTGTCCCACTCGGCAGCGGTGATCTGGAACCGGCTCATGGCGAAGGGCTTGGCGAAGGTCACCTCGTGCATCGGTCCTTCATCGGGCTCGCGGCCGACTTCATCTTCCGGCGTGCCCATGGTGAAGGTGCCGGCCGGCAGCACGACCATTTCCGGGCAATCCTTGCAGTCCTTGAACACCTTGCCCGGTGCCGGGGTGGCGGCCTGGGCGATACCGGGCAGCAGCGCGCCGCACAGCGCAGTCAGGGCCAGGGCTGCCAGTGGTTTAAGGCGTTGGCGATGGAGGCTTGGGATATCACTGTTCATGGGAGATCTCGATCAATTGAAAAAGGGCAGGCGTCAACGATTGGCCACTGGCTTGGCGGCTTTCTGCACCTGGTCCCAGACCCGCAGGAAGTTGGCGCCCCACAGCTTGGCGATGTCCGCTTCGGAGTAGCCGCGCTGGATCAACTCGGCGGTCACGTTGCGCACCTCGCTGACGTTTTCCCAGCCCTTGACGCCGCCGCCTTCGTTGAAGTCCGAGGCGATGCCGACGTGGTCGATACCGATTTTGCCCACGGTGTAGTCGATAGCGTCGCCCAGGTCCTTGAGGGTGGCCTTGGGTTCTTCTTCGAGAATGGCGTAGAGCCCTTGGGCGTATTGGCCGAACTTCTGTTCGGGCCAGGCCGCAATGATCGGGTCGCCAGGCATCAACGCCATGGCCAGGTTGGGCAGTGGTGGCAGATCAAAGCGGGCGCGCAGGGCGTTGAGCTTGTCCTGAGTAGGCTGGCTGAGGGGTCTCAGATAGGCCGGGAAACCCACCACCTGGACCACGCCGCCACTGTTTTTGATCAGTTGCATTTCCTTGTCGCTGAGATTACGCGGGATGTCCACGGCGGCGCGCGGTGCCGAGTGGGAGGCGACCATCGGTGTGCGGCTCAGGTGTGCGACCTGTTCCAGGGCCTTGGTCGACATTTGTGAAACATCGATAATCACCCCCAGGTCATTGAGGCGATGAACTGCCTGTTTGCCGATGTCCGAGAGCCCGTCGAGAGCGTCCGGCGAGTCATTGAAAAACGGCAGTGGGCGCGATGAGTCCGACCAGGCGTTGTTGCCGATATAGCTGAAGCCGAACATGCGCATGCCCCGCGCCGTCCACAGGTCCAGCAGGTTCAGGTCATTGCCCAGCGGGTAGGCGTTGAGCATGCTGATAAAGACCGCGAACTTGCCTTCGCCATGCAGGCGCCGAAAGTCATCCGGGGTGTAGGCAATACCGACCTGATTGGGGAAGTCGCGGACCATGCCGGAGATGATCTGGTAGCGAACCTCCTGCTGATGGCGCGCTTCTTCGACAAAACCTTCGGTGGGTTTGTGCGGGGCGTTGGGGCCGTTCCACATTTCCGGCCAGCCGAAGATGGTCAGTGCCGCCCCGGAGAGGCGTCCGCGGTTGGCCTTGGCCAGGTCAAACTGGCCGCTGCCATCCTTGTCGGCTTCATTGCCCGCGGTACCGAAGTCCAGGGGCACGGTGATATGGCTGTCGAAAGACAGCAGCCGATCGTGCAGTTCATCCGCCTGCTTGATTACTTCCAACGGATACCCGGCGTTGCCCTTGAACCAGTAATCCCAGACCAGAAAACCTGCCCCGGCGCCAATGGCCAGGGCCAGCGGCAGGCCGATATATATAGCCTTTTTCGAACGTGGTTTTGTCATTGCCATCTCAGTCGGTTCGCTGTCGAGGTGCAGGCACAAGGGCCCTTTGCTATCTGGGAAGAACGAGCGGTGGGCTTGGAAATTTAGGCGGGCCGCCAAGGCTAATGCCGATCAGTTAAGCGAACGAGCCCCCCTGTAGGAGCGAGCTTGCTCGCGATGGTCGTTAACGATGACGCGGGTTTCCTGGATGAATGCGGTGCCCTCAGGTTCTTCGCGAGCAAGAACTAGGCGTCCCCCTCGCTCCTACAGTAGTTGGCTTAACTGATCGGCATTAGGCACCAGGGCTGGTAAATTTCCCGTCGATGCAAACGTTCTAGCTTGGATAAAGCCTGCTTCAGGGCTGACACAGGTAGGACAATGACGATTTCTCGACGAGGGTTCATCGCAGGCCTGGCGCTGACGGGCGCCGCAGTGCCCGCAGCCTTTTATGCCCATCGCGAGTTGACGCGTGAAGAGTTCCCGATCACTCCGGGGGAGGCCACGGTGGATCTGGCGGACACCGCCGGCCAGCAATTGGCCGATACCCTGCGTGGCGTCTGGAGCCTGCATTTGGAAGGGCGCGACGCCGGCCTGAAAGGCCTGCCCGTCAATGGCCTGGAGTTGTTTCTCGATATTGCCCCGCGGGGTCGAGGCTTGCGCGGTTACCTGGACACCGCCGAGCAACTGCGCTCTGACGGTGAGCCGCGTTATCAGGTATTGGGTGATCTGGCGCCGGGCAATGCGGCCCTGCTGTATTGGCGCCTGATTGACCGGGAGTCGCCAGATGGCTCGCCCACCTACGAATTCAAGATGACCCTCGATGAGGTCTGGGCTGAATTTGGCAACGCCGGCAGTGGCACCCTCAGCGGGCAAATCCTGCCACTGGACCGGCCACTGGCCTTGCCCGAGCGGGACAGTCGTTTTATCGCCACCAAGCAACTGTTTCCCGAGGCTCGGGAACGTATCGGCTTGAACTCGACGTTGCTGGCCTGGCTGATTTCACCCGAACACCGCCTGTTTCATCAGCTCTGGCACGCCTCGCGGGACCAGTGGCACAACCTGTCCGAAGACAAGCGCAACGCGTTGCGAGGGATCGGCTGGCAGCCCGGCCCGCGGGACGAAGAGCGCGATGCCCGTGGCCCGCGCAAGGATCGCAACGGCTCGGGGATCGACTTTTTCTTCATGCACCGGCACATGCTCGGCGCGGCGCGCTCGATGCAGGACCTGCCATCCTGGCCGCGCTTCCCCGAGCCCCAGCCCACCCTTGAGCGTGACCGCCGGGGATTTGCCCGGTATTTCGACAACCACGACGGTTTCGCCTTGCCGCCGACCTGGCTGGCTGCCGATGACAGCGAATACACGCAGTGGGTCAGTGACATCAAGGCGGCCGAGACTTATCACGGCAACTTTCAAGTCTGGGAGTCGCAGTACCGCGACCCGCGTTATTTGGCCCGGTTGACCTTGGGGCAGTTTGGTTCAGAGGTTGAGTTGGGTCTGCATGACTGGCTGCACATGCGCTGGGCGTCGGTGCCGCGAGATCCATCCAATGGCGCGCCGGTGCCTTTCGCCCGTGATCCGGCGGACTTTGCCGCGCGTTGGTATACGGCGCAGAACGACTTTCTCGGTGATCCGTTTTCTTCCCATGTAAATCCGGTGTTCTGGCATTTTCATGGCTGGATTGATGATCGGCTTGAGGATTGGTTTCGGGCTCATGAACGGTTTCATCCGGGGGAGGTGAGTCGTCTTGAGCTCAACGGGGTGCAGTGGTTTGCACCGGGACGTTGGGTCGAGGTGGGGGACCCCTGGCTGGGGCCGGTGACTCATGGTTGCAGTACTACGCCGGGGTTGCAGATGGGCAAGTCGGTGGAGATGGACCCGGAGACTATGAAGTTGGCGTTGCGGATTACCTTTGGGGCTGAGGATAAGCTTGAGGATTTGTTTCGCAAGGTGCCCAAACGGCCTTGGTATGCGCGGCATTTGAAGGTTAAGGAACGGGTGCCTTGATGGCTGGGGTGTTGGCTACCAGGCCGCCAATGTTCCACATTCAACCCTCCCGCCACCCCCCGCCCAGCGCCTTATACAACGCAATACTCGCCCCAATCCGCGCCTGGCGCAGTTGCACATTGAGGTCCTGCGCCGCATACAGCGTGCGCTGGGTTTCCAACACGGTAAGCAAGTCTTCAGCCCCCGCCTCATAGCGACTCTGGGCGATCTGGAACGCGGTTTGCGCCTGCGTCAATTCCTCATGCTGCCACTGACGCTGTTCATCCAGGCGCCGAATGCTGCTCAGGGCTTTTTCCACATCGGCAAAACCATTGATGATCGCCCCGCGATAGGTTTGCAGTAGCTCTTCCTGACGTGCCGTGGCCTTGTCCCGCTCGGCACTGAGGCGTCCGTTATTGAAGATTGGCGCGATCAGCCCGCCTGTGAGGTTGTAGAACGGGCTGCGCAGGATGTCCGAAGCCTGGTTGGCGCCAGACCCCAGGTTCGCGGTCAACGTGACGCTGGGCAGCATGGCTGCGCGCGCGACGATGATGTCGGCCTGGGCAGCGGCCAGTTGCGCTTCGACACTGGCGATGTCCGGGCGGCGGCTGAGCAGGTTGCTGGGAATGCCGGCGGCGATGTTCGCAAAGCGCAGTTCATCGAACGACTGCGGGCTCAGGCGCAGTGCCTGTACTGGTTGGCCGAGCAGGGCGGCCAGGGTGATCAGGGCTTCTTCGGCCCGTTGCTGGACTTCAGGTAATTGTCGTTGTTGGGCCGCCACCAGGCTTTTCTGTTGCGCCAGTTCCAGGCGGGTGGCCGACCCTGCGTCGTGACGAGTCTGTACCAGCTTGAGGACGCTTTGGGCATTGGCCAGGTTCAGCTCGGCAATGCGCTGCTGTTCGCCCAGGGACAGCCGTTGGGTATAGGCCGTCGCCACGCCGCTGAGCAGGGTAAGTTCCACGGTCGCCTGGTCGAACTCACTGGCGCGAACCGCTTGTTCGGCGCTGTCCCGCGCCGCCTGTTTGCCACCCCAGAAATCGATTTCGTAAGTGGCGGTCAGGCTCGCATCGAAATAGTCCACCGCCTTGTTGTCGCTGTCAGCATCCAGTTGGCTGTAGCCGTTGCCCCGCAGCAGTTTCTGGCGGTTGGCGTTGAGCCCTCCCTTGAGTTCAGGCAGCAACGGTGCGCCGGCGATGATGGCACTGGCCTGGGCCTGGCGTACCCGGGCGACCGCACTGGCCAGGTCGTAACTGCCACTGCGGGCCTGCTC
Source organism: Pseudomonas sp. c313 (assembly GCF_055407145.1). NCBI lineage: Bacteria > Pseudomonadati > Pseudomonadota > Gammaproteobacteria > Pseudomonadales > Pseudomonadaceae > Pseudomonas > Pseudomonas sp. c313. The sequence continues at coordinate 16,016 of NZ_JBUZRD010000005.1, forward strand.
GATCAGGTGGTTGAGCTGCGGGCTGGCAAAGGTCGTCCACCATTGCTGGTTGTCCTGCAGGGCGCCGGCTTTGCTTGACATCTGCCAGGCGGGTGGCGCTTGCAGGCCGCTGTCCGGGCGCGGAGGGGGGCTGGCGCAGGCGGCCAGCAGCAGACTGGCGGCGAGGAGGGTCAGGTGCGCTTTCATAGGGCGATCATTCACTGGTAAGGGCCGTGACGGGGTCGAGCCGGGCAGCTTTTCGGGCGGGCATGAAGCCGAAGATGACTCCGGTGACGAGGGCGCAGGCAAAGGCACCGATAGCCGCCGACAACGAGAAGGCCACTGCGACGCTGCTGAGGATCAGCGCGCCGCCCACCAGCAGCGCCAGGGCGATCCCGGTGATTCCGCCGACCACCGAGAGCATCACCGCTTCGGTCAGGAACTGACGCAGGATGTCCCGCTGACGTGCGCCGGTGGCCATGCGGATGCCGATTTCCCGAGTGCGTTCGCGCACTGTCATCAGCATGATGTTCATCACGCCAATACCGCCCACCAGCAGTGAGATCGCGGCGATGGAACCGAGCATCAGCGACAGGGTGTTCTGGGTCCGGGCTTCGGCCTGTATCATCGCGGCGTTGTTGGTCAGCTCATAGTCGCGCTTGCCGTTGTGCAGGCGCAGCAGCAACTGGTCGATGGCCTGTTCGGCATCGTGCACCTTGCTCGCATCGGCGGCGGCGATCACCACGTATTCGGGGTTGTAGTTGCCGAACAGGCGAATGCTGGCGGCGTTGTAGGGGATGGCAATGCGGTTGTCGCTGTCCTTGTCGCCGGAGCTGGCGCCTTTTTCCGCCAGCACGCCGATCACCTGGAAGGGTACGTTTTCGATCAGGATGTATTGGCCGATGGGGTTGGGAATGTCTTTGAACAACTTGTCGCGAATCTTTTTGCCGATCACTGCCACGGTGGCGCCAGCACGCTCATCGGCTTCGGTGAAGTAACTGCCTTCGACCACTGGCCAATTGAAGATCGTCGGGAAATTGGTGTCGTTGCCACCGACATAGGCGGTGTGGTCGACGTTGCCGAAGCGTATGCCAGCATCGGCGCCATTGACCGGCATGATGCGCTTGACCTGGGGCAGGGCGGCGATGGCGGCGACATCGCTGAGGGTGATCACACCAGGAGGTGTGCGCGGGTTGGGCGCCGACCCGCTGACGTAGAGGATATTGGAGCCAAAGGCGCCCATTTGTGCCATCACCTGGCGCTTGCTGCCTTCGCCCACGGCGAGCATGACCACCACCGAGGCGACGCCGATGATGATCCCCAGCAGGGTCAGCGCGGTACGGAAACGGTTGATCCACATGACCCGCCAGGCAGCTTGCACGGCGTCCAGCAGTTCGGCCTTCCAGGCGCCGTTGTGTTCGGCGCCGTCGGCCAGCCGCTGGCGCAGGTCCACGGCTTGCAAGGCTCCTGGATTGGCGTTGGTGAGTGTTTTACCGGCGGTGTTGGGTGTGTCGCTGATGATCAGGCCGTCGCGGATTTCGATGATGCGCTTGGCCCGCGCCGCCACTTCCCGGTCATGGGTGATCAGGATCACCACATGGCCCTGGCTCGCCAGCTCGTCCAGCAGGCTCATCACCTCGGTACCGCTGTGGCTGTCGAGGGCGCCGGTGGGTTCGTCGGCGAGGATGATGTGGCCGCCGTTCATCAATGCACGGGCAATCGACACCCTTTGTTGCTGGCCGCCGGAAAGCTGGTGGGGGCGGTTTTCGGTGCGTCCGGCCAGCCCCAGGCGAGTAAGCAGGGCGGCGGCGCGGGCGTGGCGCTCGACGGCGGGCGTGCCGGCGTAGATCGCCGGCATCTCGACGTTTTCCTGGGCCGAGCCGGACGGGATCAGGTGATAGCCCTGGAACACGAAACCAAAGGCCTCGCGCCGCAGCCAGGCGAGTTCGTCGCTGTCCAGCTGGGCAACGTTTTCCCCGGCGAATAGGTACTCGCCCATCGTCGGGCGGTCGAGGCAGCCCAGAATGTTCATTAGGGTGGACTTGCCGGAGCCGGAGGCACCGACGATCGCCACGAATTCGCCCGCGTGGATCGACAGGTCGATGCCCCGCAGCACATCGACTTGCGGTGTATCACCGCCGCCGTAGGATTTGCGAATGTCCTTGAGTTCGATCAGCGGGGTCAACATTCAACCTCCGCTGCCGTCGGCCGGGCCAATGAGCAGGTGATCGCCTTCATTGAGGCCATCGAGGACCTGGACCCGCAGGCGGTCACTGATACCGACCCGTACTTCGCGGTCTTCGATGCGGCCGTCCTGGGTCACAACCCTGGCAATCTGGGTGTCGGCGCGGTTGCTGCCTTGCAAGGCTGCAACCGGAGCCGTCAGTACACCGGTGACCTGGTTGGCGACAAAAAACACTTGGGCGGTCATTTCTGCCATCAGTGCGTTGTCGGCGTTATCCACGTCCAGCAGCACGGTGTAGAGCACCACGCGGCCGCTGCCGCTCTTGCCGGAACTGCTGGGGCTACCGCCGCCCTGGCTGGCTTCGTTGAGGGGCTTGGGCGGTACCGGCAGGATCTGGCGTACGGTGCTGGTCCAGCGCCGATTGCCGCCGCTGAGGGTGGTGAAATAGGCCTGCATGCCGGGTTTGACGTGGCCGATATCAGCTTCCGAGACTTCCGCCCAAACGGTCATCGGCGACAGATTGGCGATGCGCAGGATCAGCGGCGTCTGTTGTTGGGTGTTGAGGGTCTGGCCTTCACGGGCGTCGAGGGCGACCACGGTGCCGGAGATGGGCGCATAGATGCGCGTGTAGCCCAGTTCGGCCTGGTCAACCCGCAGGCTGGCCTGGGCCTGGCTGATCTGGGCCTTGAACATGTCGATGCGGGCCTGTGTGGCGTCCAGTTCGGCGTGGGCCGTTTGTACGTCTTCGTCACGGGTGGCGCCGCCGGCAGCCAGGCGTTGCTGACGCTGGTATTTCTGCCGGGCCAACTGGTTCTGCGCACGTTGCTCCTGCAGTTGGGCTTGCAGGTTGGCGATGGAAAAACGCGTGGCGTCGAGCTTGGCCTGTTGGGTGGAAGGGTCGATCTCCACCAGCAGGTCGCCTTCCTTGACCTGGTCGCCCGCTTCGACATGGATCTTGCGGATCTGCCCGGAGGCTTGTGAGCCCACGTCGACGTAACGCCGCGGTTGCAGGGTGCCGAGCGCGGTAACGCTGCTTTCTATATCGCCTCGCTGCACTTGCAGGGTGGCAAATTTATCCCGTCCTGGGGGGATGAGCTGCCAGGCCGCGAAGGCTGCAACGGGGATCAGGCAAAGTGCTGCAAGCAGGGCGCGACGGGTGTGTCGAGGACGTTTCATGCACGGGTTCCAGCCAGGGAAGATCGGGCCGCGGCTCAAACGGGTAGATTTGAGTGCTGTCGAGAGGGCGACAGGCGCGGGAAGCTGTCAGGTAAACGAGAAATTCGCCCTGAAATTTAGTTGCTTACATATGCAGTTACAGCTCTGGGGAAACAATTTTGACTGTTAGTGCAAGTCTTCTTTAAATCTATATGAGAATTACTATAAATTACGCATGTTCAAACTGCCATCACTGCATTGCATTGACAGTGGTCTTCACGCTTAAAGGGTCATAAGCCGCCATCAATGCGGTCGGGAGTCATGTTGGAAAGCTACTATCGCGAGCTGATATGTTTCCTCAACGCCAAGCTGGGCAACCGTCAGGTGGCCGAGGATGTGGTGCATGACGCCTATGTCCGGGTACTTGAGCGCGCCAGCGATACACCGATCGAGCAACCCCGCGCCTTCCTTTATCGCACCGCCCTGAACCTGGTGATCGACGGCCATCGGCGCAACACCCTGCGCCAGGCAGAGCCTTTGGAGGTGCTGGACAGTGACGAGCGCTTTTTCAGCCCCTCTCCACAAGTCAGCCTCGACCACCGTCAACGCCTGGACATGCTCGGCAGCGCCCTGGCCGAGTTGTCGCCGCCGTGTCGCGACAGCTTCCTTTTGCGCAAGCTTGAGGGCTTGTCCCATCTGCAAATCGCCGAACGCCTCAACCTTTCCCGCAGCGTGGTGGAAAAACATATCGTCAACGCCATGAAGCATTGCCGGGTACGGATGCGCGAGTGGGACAGCCACTGAACCGTCGCTGTTAAATTTCTTTTCATTGTCCTCGTTTCCTATCAACACACGACCTGTTGTTCTGCCTACAGGTCTCTGAGGTTTTCCCGCCCCACTGCTCCGGGGCTTATCCAGAGGACACTGGAATGACACAGGCAATTGCATCGCCCGCGGTTCACGACCTGATCGGTATCGGTTTTGGCCCTTCGAACCTGGCGCTGGCCATCGCCCTGCAAGAGCGAGAGAAGGCCCAGGGCAAGCTGGACGTGCTGTTTCTCGACAAGCAGGCCGACTACCGCTGGCACGGCAATACCCTGGTAAGCCAGAGTGAACTGCAGATTTCCTTCCTCAAGGACTTGGTCACCCTGCGCAATCCCACCAGCCCCTATTCCTTCGTCAACTACCTCAAGGCTCACGGCCGCTTGGTGGACTTTATCAACCTGGGCACGTTTTACCCATGCCGCATGGAGTACAACGACTACCTGCGCTGGGTCTCCGGGCAGTTTGGCGAACAAAGCCGCTATGGCGAGGAAGTGCTGGCCATCGAGCCGATCCTGCACCAACAGCAGGTTGAAGCACTGCGAGTGATCTCCCGTGATGCCCAGGGCGAACAGCTGGTTCGCACCGCTCGCTCGGTGGTGGTCAGTGCCGGCGGTACCCCGCGAATTCCCGAGGCGTTCAGGTCGCTCAAGGATGACGGGCGGGTGTTCCATCATTCCCAATACCTGGCGCGTATGGCCCAGCAGCCGTGTGTCGACGGCAAGCCGATGCGCATTGCGATCATCGGCGGCGGGCAGAGCGCGGCCGAGGCCTTTATCGACCTCAATGACAGTTTTCCGTCGGTGCAGGTCGACATAATCCTGCGCGGCTCGGCGTTGAAACCGGCGGATGACAGCCCGTTCGTCAACGAGGTGTTTTCCCCGGAGTTCACCGACCTGGTATTCCAGCAGGCCAGCAGCGAGCGTGAGCGCCTGGTCAATGAGTACCACAACACCAACTATTCAGTGGTGGACCTGGACTTGATCGAGCGGATCTACGGGATTTTCTATCGCCAAAAAGTCTCTGGCATTGCCCGCCATGCGTTCCGTACCCTCACCACCGTGGAAAAAACCAGCGCCGGGCCTTTGGGTGTCGAGTTGGTGTTGCGTCATAACGCGACCGGGGAAACCAGCCTGAATCACTATGATGCGGTGGTGTTGGCGACCGGGTATGAGCGGCAGATGCATCGCCAGTTGCTGGCGCCGCTTGAGACGTACATGGGTGACTTTGAGGTCAGCCGCGATTACCGGGTGGTGACCGATGAACGGTGCAAGGCGGGGATCTATATGCAGGGGTTTAGCCAGGCCAGTCATGGCTTGAGTGATACGTTGCTGTCGATATTGCCGATTCGGGCGGATGAGATTGCGGCTTCGTTGTATGAGCATGATCGTAGTCGCGGGCAGGGGCGGTCGATGCGGGATTTGTTGCTCGCGACGGCCAGCTGATAGCGAAAACTGTAGGAACCAGGAGGGCGCCTGGTTCCTGCAGACGTGCTACCTGAACCCTTCCTGAAGAATCTTCTTATTCCCCATACGGAAACTTTCCTACGGTTTACTCTCCAGAAAACGGGGCGTAAGCTTCGCGCGTTTTTATCAATAGCGGAGACCCTCAGTGGGTACTTGTTCGAGTGACAGTTGTCGGCCGGTCTCGGTAACCGGCACATTCTCGGCAAGATAACGCGCATATCCCATGCCGTTGTCTCGCCGAATAAGCGAGCAGCGGCATCCCGGTAGCGGCCATTCCAGGCCTGCACCCCGACGTCCCTCTCATCGACGCTGAACAGTCCGTGACTCATCTCACGGGACTACGGACGCGCCTGTCGTTTGCGACAGGCGGGCCAAGCCTGCCGTGCCCGTGTTCCTGCCGCTGATTCTGTTGGCCTACATGGCGCTGACCCTGGCGGTGAAAGGCTTTTACATCCGCCGGTTTGGCTGGCAATAAATGGAGATTTCTGATGCAAGCCATCAACAACATTAACCTCAATTCCTTGATCGATACTCTGGTCAGCCTCAGCGCCGCGTTCATCCTCGGCGGGCTGATCGGTTTTGAGCGTCAGTACCGCCAGCGCACAGCGGGCCTGCGCACCAACGTGCTGGTGGCGGTGGGGGCGGCAATTTTCGTCGACATGGCCAACCGCCTGGGCGGTGCCGAAGGCGCTGTGCGGGTGGTCGCCTACGTGGTGTCCGGCATCGGCTTTCTTGGCGCCGGGGTCATCATGCGCGAGGAAGGCAATGTGCGTGGGCTCAATACCGCAGCCACGCTGTGGGCCTCGGCGGCCGTGGGGGCTTGCGCCGGTGCCGACCTGATCCTTGAAGCGTTGCTCGGCACGTTGTTTGTACTGGCGGCCAATACCTTGTTGCGGCCGATCGTCAACAATATCAACCGCCAGCCGCTGGATGTGGTGTCTGCCGAGGTCACCAACGTCCTTTACGTGATCGCCCGGCGTACTCAGCAAAAGGCCGTGCTGGCGTTGCTGGAGGCGGAACTGGCGCGCTGTAACTACCCGGCCAGTGATGTCGACGTGCGGCCATTTGGTAGTGATGAGGTGGAAATCGAAGCCACCCTGGCGGTGACGTCGGTAGATGGGGATGAACTGGATGCGCTGGTAGCGCGCATTTCCACGTCGACACTGGTAGTTCAAGCGTTCTGGAGCCCCAGCACTACCGAGTAGCCTTCGTCCCTCAACCCCACCCCACCCAACAGCAGTTTTTTACCATGTCGCGGGGCCACGCGCCCTGCCTCCCACCTGGTGAGTCAGCAACGTTGACTATATTTTTGTGAGGAGAAGTCCTACAAGCCACTAGGACTTGCCCTTCAGTTGAAGCGTCCCTTCATTGCTAATGTTGCGCCCTTGCACCTAGTCGGGATTGAAGGTGCTGTCTTTTCAAGAACCGGGGCCAGGCGTATCTGAGTTGTTCCTGTTTATACAGCGCCGCTCGTCGGAACTGTGATTTCTCACAGGTAGATAGGCCCCGCGTGATGTGCAAGGGTACTGGCACCTTGATGAAATGATCGAGTCGTCGGTAATGGAATCAATCAGGGTGGTGTCTTCCCAGGGGAGTCGCATGAGCAAAGCGTTAATAGTGGATGATCATCCGTTCATTCGTGCAACCGTTAAGTATCTGTTGAAGCAGGAAGGCTTCGACAAGATTTTTGAGGCGGGCAATGGCGCTGACGCCATGCAGATCGCCAGGGAGGAGCGGCCGGACCTGGTCATCCTCGACTTGGCCATGCCCAAGCTGGGTGGGCTGGAGGTGATCAGCCGGATCAAGGCGCTGGGCCTGCCGTGCAAAATCCTGGTGTTGACCTCCTACCTGGCAGTGTTTTTCTCAACGCGCTGCATGCGTGCTGGTGCGATGGGCTTTGTCGCAAAAACCGGCGAGTTGGATGAGCTGCAAAAAGCCATCAAGGCCGTCATGTCCAACTACAGTTGCTTTCCCAGCCTGCCCACAAGCTCTGTGCGCCGGGATGACTTGCAATCCACCGAGCAACAACTGGTGGCTGCATTGTCGGACCGTGAGTTGACGGTGTTGCAGAAACTGGCCCTTGGCCTGGGCAACAAGGATATCGCTGAGGATATGCTGTTGAGCCACAAGACCATCAGCACCTATAAAACCCGATTGAAGGAGAAACTGCGCATGTCGTCGGTGGTGCACTTGTCCAAGTTCGCCCAGCGCAACCATCTGATCTGAAATGTCAGTTTCCTTGGGCCGGTGGTTCACAGCATTCTTGTTGATGAGCCTGTTATCCACCGCGGGCTTGGCCTTTGGCGAACCACGGTCCCTGCATTTACTGGGGCACTCCTACTTTGACGGTCAGCCGGTGACCCTGGGTGAGTCGCACTGGCGTTGGTTGCGAGAGCGGCGCACGTTGGTGATGGGGGTCTCCGGCCCTGATTATGCGCCGTTTGATTTGACTAACAATAATGGTGACCTAGAGGGCATTACTGCCGATTACGCAGGGCTGATCGCCCAGGCCTTGAACGTCACGGTCCTGGTTCGGTGCTACGACAGTCGCAATGAGGTGATCGCGGCGCTCAAGCGCGGCGAGGTGGACTTTCTGGGATCGGCTAACGGTTATGAGGCGGCGGACCCGCAGCTTGTATTATCGCGTTCGTATGCCAACGACCAACCGACGCTAGTGACGCGCATGGATGACAGCCAGGCCCTGAGCCCCGACTTGGCGGGCAAGCGCTTGGCGATGCTCTATCACTACATGCAACCGGCGGCGGTAGAGGCGTTTTACCCCAACGCTAGGTTGCAACTTTTCCCGTCGACCTTCGAAGCCATTGGCGCTGTTGCGTTCGGCCAGGCGGATGTCTACCTGGGGGATGCGATCAGCACCAATTACCTGATCATTAAAAACCACCTCAATAACGTACGCATGGCCGACTTTTCTACACTGGAGGTCAATCCTTTCGCTTTCGCATTCTCGCGCGACAACACCCGACTGCTGGGCATCGTCAATGCGGCGCTGCAAGTGATCCCGGTCAGCGAGCAAATGGAGATCCTGCGCCGCTGGAGCGCTGGCAATCTCGGTTTTATCGGCAAGGCCCGCCTGCGCCTGAGTGCCAGTGAACAGCGCTGGCTGGACAAGCATCCGCGGGTAAAGGTGGCGGTGCTCGACGAGTTTGTGCCGATTTCATTTTTCAACGAACAGGGCCAGTTTCAGGGCTTGAGTGCGGAGGTCCTGGCCCAGGTCAGCTTGCGTACCGGGCTGAAGTTCGATGTGGTGCGCGGCGGCTCGCTTCCCTGGCAAGTTGATCAGGTCAACGCTGGCGCTGTCGAGATGATGGGGGTTATCACCCCCAGCATGGAGCGCGAAGAGAAGATACGTTTTACCCGCCCGTACCTGACCAACCCCTTCGTGCTGGTCAGTCGCAGCGGCACAGGCAATCCGCTCACACTGGAGGACATGCCGAGCAAGCGCCTTGCGATGATTGGTGGCAACGTCCTGCGTGAAAGAATTACCCAGGATTATCCCGGCATAAAGTTCGTGGAGGTGCAGAGCCCCGTGCAGGCCATGGAGCTGGTGGCCAGCGGCGAGGCTGATGCGGCGCTCAGCTCGCTAATCAGCGCCCGCTACGTAATTGCCCGTCAGTACCGTGACCGTTTGCGTGTGACCAGCACGGTTGGCTCGCAGCCTGCCCGCATCACTTTTGGGGTCAACCGCAGCCAACTGGAGCTGTACTCGATCCTTGACAAGGCGCTATTGAGCATTACACCTCAGGAAATGGATGAGTTGACCAATCGCTGGCGCACTGAAGTAGTCATCGAAGACGGCTACTGGTCACAGCACCGTAATACGATCATCCAGGTTTTTTCCCTGGCTGCACTGCTCTTGCTGGTGACGTTGGGCTGGGTGATCTACCTGCGCAGCCTGATTCGCAAGCGAGCCCAGGCCGAGCGAGCCCTGAGTGATCAGATGCGTTTTATGAGCGTACTGATCGACGGCACCCCGCATCCGATTTATGTTCGTGATCGCCTGGGGCGGCTGATGGCCTGTAACAGCGCTTACCTTGAGGTGTTCGGCTTCAAGCTTGAAAACGTGATCGGCAAGACGGTAGTTGAGACCGATACGGGCAACCCGCCCCAGGCCCAGTCCTATCATGAGGACTACCTGCGGCTGATGGAGCAGGGAGAGCCGCAGATACACGACCGTGTACTCAAGGCTCCAGGTGGCGCGACCTTGACCATTTACCACTGGATGCTGCCGTACCGTGACGGTGACGAAAAGGTGGTGGGCATGATTGCTGGCTGGGTGGATGTCAGCGAACGTCAGCGTTTGCTGGGGCAATTGCAGGAGGCCATGGAGGGCGCCGACGCCGCCAACCGGGCCAAGACCACCTTCCTGGCAACCATGAGCCACGAGATTCGCACCCCCATGAATGCGGTTATTGGCATGATCGAACTGGCCCTGAAAAACGCCGAACAGGGCCGGGTAGACCGCGATGCCCTGGAAGTGGCGTCCGATGCGTCGAGGGGCATGCTGGAGTTGATCGGCGATATTCTCGACATTGCACGCATCGAATCCGGGCACCTGTCCTTGACCCTGGAGCCCTCGAACTTGCATGAATTGCTGAAATCAACGGCGCGAATTTTCGAGGGCCTGGCGCGGGCCAAAGGCTTGTCGCTGCAGGTGGAGCTAGATCCGCTGATTGATCGTCCTGTGCTGATTGACCCGCAGCGTTTCAAACAGGTGGTATCCAACCTCTTGAGCAACGCCATCAAGTTCACCAGCAGCGGCCAGGTTCGGCTCAGTGCCCAGGGGGCGCCGGCCGTTGCCAGCGGTTACTTGAGCCTGAAGTTATGGGTGGAGGACACGGGGATTGGCATCAGCGCCGACGACCAGGCGCGGCTGTTCAACCCCTTTGTTCAGGGCCGCAACACCGAACAGGCGGCCCGCAGCGGTTCTGGCCTGGGACTGGTGATCAGCCGCAGCCTGTGCGAGATGATGGGCGGTCAACTACAACTGAGCAGTGTCGTTGGGCAGGGCACGCGGGTCGACGTGACGTTATCGTTGGCAGCTACTGTTTCACCGCCCACCCCGGCGGTATCGGCTACCCCGCAAACATCTGCGGCCCATGTATTGAATATTCTGGTGGTGGACGACTATCCCGCCAACCGCTTGCTGCTCGCCCGACAACTGAGCTTTCTCGGGCATAGGATCAGTACCGCCGAGGACGGTATTCAGGGCCTTGAGCGCTGGCAAGAGGAGTGCTTTGATGGCGTCATCACCGATTGCAACATGCCGTTTAAAAATGGCTACGAGTTGGCGCGGGATATTCGCAGGCAAGAGCAGGCCAAAGGTCTGGCCCCCTGTTTGTTATTGGGCTTTACCGCCAACGCTCAGCCTGAGGAAGTGGACCTGTGCCTGCAGGCCGGAATGGACGGTTGCCTGTTTAAACCCTCCGGCCTTGAGGACCTGCGCGCGGCGCTGGCTTCACGTACCGGGATGCCCTCGGTTGCCGAGCCCTTTGAGCCCGAGCCGCTAGCGAATATTGATTTGAGCCACCTGGTAAAGTTGACAGGCGCTGACACCCAGGCGCTTAAAGAGCTGCTGGCCCCATTGCTCGACAGTTTGCAGGTGGACCACGGGTTACTGCCGCAACTGCTGCGCACGCAGGATTTCCCCAGGTTGCATGACCTGGCCCACAGGGCCAAGGGCGGTGCTCGTATGGTCAACGCGCAGGCATTGACGCGCTGCTGTGAGGTATTGGAGAAGGCCTGTGAACAGCAGGATCGTGAGGCACTGGCGCCTGCGGTTGAAGGTGTATCTGAGGCTATCGACCACCTGCTTCACACTCTATTGACCTATTGCAATCAGCATTGACTGGTATGCGAACCTGGTTTTCAGTCGTTCAGAGAGTTGGGGATAACTCCTGGCGCATGTCCCTGAACTGCCGCGCCAGTCCCAGCACCACATTGGCGCTGCCAACCGTGGGTACCAGGTGGGTAAACGGGATATCGATCATGCGGTTTTCCCGAACCGCCCGCAGGCGCGACAACACTGGGTCTGTGGTCAGCAATTGGCGCTTGCGGCTGGCGGGGGACCACAGGGCATCGGCCAGCAGGATTACGTCCGGGTCGCTCATTAACAAGGTTTCACTGTTCACCGTCACCCGGTATTGGTTGATCCCGGCAAACAGATTACGCGCCCCGGCGGCGGCCAACAGGGCCGTGACGAAACCGCGCCGGCCTTCGCTGTCCAGGCCGTTAACTTCGCTGTCCAGGTAGAACACTGACAACGGTTTGCCAGGCCCGATCAACGCCTGGGCGCTGGCCAGGTCGGCGTCCATGGCGTCGCTCAGTACCTGGGCCCTTTGCTGTTTATGCAACAGGGCGCCGAGGGTCTGCAGGTCGTTGCGGATATGTTCGAAAAAATCCAGCGAGTGCCCGTCGCACGCCGACTCCAGCAGGTACGACGCCGCACCATTGCCGGCAAGGCCTGTGCGGGAGGTGACGCCATTGCCGAACGCGCTGGCGAAACCACCGACCACCAGATCGGGTTTTTGCGCGTACAACACTTCACTGGACGGGTACCTGCGAGCAATCACCGGCACGCCGAAATACTTACCGTGCGGGTTCGCCGTACCGTTGTCGTCCAGGTACGCCACACCCACCAGCGCCGGGCCTGCGTCCAACGCCAGCAGCATATCGGCGGCGTGCTGGTTGAGGGCCACGATACGCGATAGCGGCAAGTGGGGCAGGGGCCAGGCCTGGCCACAGTTGCGGTAACCATCGGCCAGGGAAGGCATCACCCAGAGCAGTGCACTCAGCAGCCACCACGTGCGCTTCATGGGCGCTCCTTGATCAGCAAGTCGTCGACGATCTCACCGCCCACCAGATGCACATCAACCAGGCGCAGCACGTCCGCTTCATTGCGCACGTGATACCAGCATGTGTCCGGGTATACCGTCAGCACCGGCCCCAGGTTACAGGGGAACTGGCAGTGAGTACGGGTCAGCAATACGCCGTCCGGCGTCTCGATGCGCTCGTGCTTAAGCAACCGCCGGCGCAGCGTTTTCCACAACTGCAAGGCCCCGCGCTTGACACAGCGCGGGCCGGTACACAAGAACACATGGTGGGCGTGCCTGGGTATGTGTGACCAGTCCGGGTGCGTCTCCACCTCGTCGTGAACACTGGGCTCAGTCTCGGTCATCAAAAGCGATACGTATAACGCACCTCCGAGGTAAACGGCCGACCGAGGTTGTCGACGTTGCTGGAGCGGCTGGTGACGTAGTCGCGGTCGAACAGGTTTTCCACCAACAGGCTCAGGCGATGCTGGTGCGCGCTATCCAGGTAACGATAGGCGTCGGCGTCCACCACCGAGTAGTGGCCATATTCGACTTTTTTCGAGCTAATAACATCGCGAATATAACGGATCGCACCTCCGGCCCCCCACAGTTTACTTTCCGATTCATAGCCAATGCGCGAACGGGCGAAGAAGCCTGGGATGTCATTGATAGTGACACCCGTGCGGGACTCGGTGAGGTTGCGGGTCATGTCTGCCTGCACGCTCCATTGATTGTTGAGTTGCAGCTTGGCATCCGCCTCGAAGCCGCGCATCTGAACCTGGCCCTGGACGTTGACCCACTGGATGTCGTCCATGCTGATCAGGTCGGTGATCTTGCGTCGGAACACCGTGGCGCTGGCGCTGAACTCGCGGCCCAGCAGGCTGCCCTTGTAGTCGATACCCAACTCGGCGTTGCGGCTTTTTTCCGGTTTGAGGTTGCGATTGCCCTTTTCGTCATCCTCGTTGGCGAACAGTTGCTCGGCATTGGGCAGTTTGTAGGCGCTGCCGTATTGGCCGCGCAATTGCCAGTTGTCGGTGAGGTCGTAGAGCGAGGTGAGCATGCCGACGGTGGCGCTGTCGCCACCGTCGATAGCTTCGTGACGAATGCCGATGCTGGGGTGCCAGTCGGGCAGGGCGTCGATCTTCGGCCGTAACTGGGTGTAGAGCGCGTGAGCTTGGGCCTTGTTGTTGTCGATGATCAGCACATCATCCTGGCCCTTGAACCATTGGTTATCGGAGCCGAACACCAGCACGTGGCCACCTTGCAACTCGGCCTTGCCTTCGGTTTGCACACCCCAGTCGGTAAAGCCCCAATAGTCGTTGTGGTTGCGCACCCAGCTGCCGCCGTTGGTTGTGTTGTTGACCCGCGAGTATCGCGTGTCCCAGTCATTGATATGCCCTTTGACGAAGTAACTCAGACGTTCGTTGATGCTTTGCTCGAAGGTCGCCGTGGCGATCTGTTGCACCCGGTCATTGGTGGTCTTGCGATTGTTGGTGGCCCTGGCGAAATCCAGGTTGGCATCGGCGTATTGGTAAAACAGTTCCAGCCGTGAATCGTCGCCAAAGGACTGGATCGCCTTGGCGCCGAAGGTGGTGACTTCGTAGGAGCGTTTCTTGTCGGTGACGTTGCTCATGTCGCTGTTGCGAAACGGCTGGTAGCCCTCGGAGATGTTGTGGCTGACGTAGGCCAGCAGGCCCAGGTCGCCGAAACCGTTGCTGAAAATCCGCTCGGTGCGGGCATCGCCGGTAGTCCCGCCGAAGGTGTCGACTCCCAGATTCACCTCACCGGAGGCGTCACGCGTCTGCGGGCTGCGGGTGACGATATTGATCACGCCCGCCACCGCCTGGGTGCCAAACAGCAAGCTTTGCCCGCCCTTGAGCACTTCGATGCGCTCCACGGCGTTGGCCGGCAAGGTGTCCAGGTACAGGCCGCCGTACAGGCGATTGTTCAGGCGTACGCCGTCCAGCAGGATCAAGGTGTCGTCATTGCGCCCACCCAGCAACGAGTAGGTGCCGTAGTCGAACGGGCCGTTTTTTGGCGCTATGTAGAAGCCGGGAATGAACATCTGCATGGCGCGGGTGATGTCGGCGCTGGGGCCGGCGCGTTCGATCTGTTCGCGAGTGACGATCTCGACCTTGCTGCCGTATTGCGCCATGTCGGCGACGGTAGTGGACTCTACCGAGGGGGCGGAAACGATCTGCTGCTTGAGTTCAAGGGCGTTGCCATCGGCGAGCAGCAGGGGGCTGAACAGGCAACCCAGGAGCAGGGTCGGGGTAGTCGCATAGGCGCGTTGAAAACAGGAGCATTGAAAAATCATAGTCTTCTCGAAAAGTTTCTTTCGCAGAAGCACGCAGGAGAAGGTACCGAGCACACGCCAATACCGGCCCATGCCCGCCCACCGCAGGATTTTGCCAAACAGATACTCCAGGCCGGTCTCCGGGCTCACGCGTCTGGAACCCTTCACCTTCCCATGGCGGTTTGGCCACAGTGGTGTGTCGAAGAGGTCACGCGTATACCGTTGCGGGGGCAGCACCGGACTTGCTCGGATGAGCGTACCGGTTTCCCGTTTCACCCCATGCACGGCGGCATGAGGCACCTGAAACAGGGCAGCATCTGAACATTCGCAAGTCCGCTCGTCAACTTGGCGGGGAAATTTGCGAACAATTGGCTTGTCAGGCAAGGGGCTGGCGCAGTATTGACTGCACACGTGATTCCCACACCAGAGGAGAAGGGGATGCAGGCCACACGTTTGACCCTTGTTTGCCACGCCACGACGCCGTATCAGAAACGCGGTCAATTCCCTATCGACCAGTCTCTGGAGATGGATTGGCGGCAGGTGCCGTTATCGCTGGCCGGGCGTTTCAAGAAAAACCTGCGCCTGCTCTGTGGTCCTGAAGCCCGAACCCGGCAAACGGCAACGTTGTTCGGCAACGGCGCAAAGGTCGATGAAGCCTTGCGCGATGGTGATTTCGGCAGTTGGCAGGGCCAGGACCTCGACGAGGTCGACCGCGACGAGTTGATGACCTGGCTTACCGACAGCACCAGCGCCCCTCATGGTGGCGAGTCGGTGCAACAGGTCTGCAAGCGGGTAGGGCAGTGGATGCAAACCCTCGAAGCTAATCCAGGACACGTGGTGGCGGTGACCCATCCCTTCATCATCCGTGCTGCCTTGCTGCACGTCATGCAATGTCCGATCGCGATGTTCTATCTGATCGACGTGGAGCCGCTGTCATCCACCGAGCTGCGTTTCAACGGTGTCTGGCGCCTGCGCCTGGAAACTCACGCCTCGTAGCCGGAACATGGCAAAATCGCCGCCCCGCATTGAGAACACCTCATGAAGACTTTCCCATGAAGAGCATCCTGATCATCGGCATTGGCGCCGGCAACCCCGACTACATCACCATGCAGGCGGTCAAGGCGCTCAACCGCACCGACGTGTTTTTCCTGATGGACAAGGGCCAGAGCAAGGACAAGCTGATCGACCTGCGTCGGGAAATCTGCGAGACCTATATCACCGATCACGACTACCGCTTTGTCGAGGCTGATTGCCCCGAGCGAGTACGCGGTGAAATCGACTACACCACCGCTGTGCAGGACCTGAATCGCGACAAGCAGCAGACCTTTGAGCGGATGATCAACGAACAAATGGCCGATGGTGAAGTGGGCGCATTCCTGGCGTGGGGCGACCCGGCGCTGTACGACAGCACCATCCGCATCCTCCAGGCAATCCTCGCCACTGGCCGCTGTGAATTCGAGTTCGAAGTCATCCCCGGCATCACCAGCGTCCAGGCCCTGGCGGCCCAGCACAAAGTGCCGCTGAACCGCATCGGCCGGTCCATCGAGATCACCACAGGTCGCCGGTTGGCGGCGGGGCAGGTCAGTGACGCCGATACGTTGGTGGTGATGCTCGATGCAGAGGACTCCTACCGCACCGTGGCGGACAAGGACATGGATATCTATTGGGGCGCCTACCTCGGTACGCCGGACGAGATCCTCATCAGCGGCAAGGTGGCTGAGGTTGCCGATGAAATTGAGCGTGTGCGCAAGGCGGCGCGCCAGGCCAACGGCTGGATCATGGACACTTATTTGCTGCGCAAGCCTTGAGGTTGATCCCCATGTTCAAACTGATCGTCTTGGCGCTGACGTTGTGTGCGGGTGCCGCCCACGGCCAATCTGCCCTGCACACGGATTTGCCGCTGTCGTACCTGGAGCAGACTCAAAGTGATTCACGCAACCAGCCCCTGGTGATTTTTCTCCATGGGTTTGGCAGCAATGAGCAGGACCTTTTCGGTCTCAGGGATGAACTGCCGTCGACCTGGAGCTACCTGTCAGTTCGAGCACCGGGAACGGTGGATGAGGATGGCTATCGCTGGTTTCGCAAGACGCCCGGCAATGGCGACTACGATGGCGAGACCGTCGATTTGCAGAGCAGCGCACGGCTGATCGAGGACTTTGTCGCCCAGGCCACGGCCAAGTATCACACCCAGAGCGACCGAGTATTCCTGGTGGGGTTCAGCCAGGGAGCGATCATGTCGTACGAGGTGGGCTTACGGCAGCCGCAAATGCTGCGGGGGATCGCGGCGTTGAGTGGCAGCGTGTTGCCGGTGCTCAAGGCTCAGCTCAAGACTCAGTTCAAGCCGGATGAGCAACTGGGCAAGCTGGCGATTTTTATCGGCCATGGCACGTTGGACCAAGCGTTGCCGTATGCCTCGGCCACGCGGGCCAATGAGGTGTTGTCGGGCCTGGGGCTGAAACCGGAGTTTCATGGTTATCCGGGCATGACCCATACCATCAGTAATGCCGAAGTGCAGGACCTGAAGAACTGGCTCCAAAAGAGCCTGCCCTAAACAAAGCGATAGCCGTGGAAATCGGCTTACTTGCCGCCCGTAATCTGCTTCACCAACACGCCATGTCCCTTGGCATCATCGGCCCGGGAAATCGCCTGGATTACCAGCAGGTGATTGCCGGAGCCGGCGAAGAATGTCGAGGTCAGGGTCTTGCCGCCCCCCATGGTCGCCGTGCTGTCAACCTGACGCATGCCCAAGCCCTTGAGGACCAGCTTTATTTCGCCCAGTTTCTTGAAGTCTGGCAGGGTGGCGCTTTGCTCCTTGACGAATCCAGTCACCGCGCCGTCGAGAAATTGCGGGTCGTTGTCCTTGATGGTGATGCCGTCATTACGCAGGGTCTCGGCCACGATCACCACGCTTTTGCCCGCCTGGTTGGTGTACATCGTGCCGCTGGCGCCCGCGGTGCCGTGGGCTTCATCGCCGGCCGGCAGTGCATCGGCGGTGTAGGCCTTGGGCAGGCCGAAGGTGAATTTGCCGTCCAGGGTGGAGATGGTCTGGCCGGCTGGCTTGTCGGCGGCGAACACTTGGCAGGCGCCCAAGCTTGCGGTCAGCGCGAGCGCCAAGAAGGCTGCGGTCTTGGTGAGGGTGGCCATGAAGCTCTCCAGGAAAGAACGAAGTTGCGCCGTATTCTGTCAGAAATTCGCAATGTCGTTCATGTCCATCCTCACGCCTTGTCGGACTCTTCCTCCAACCGATCCATCTCAAACAACCGCGCCAGTTCCGCGCGGGACTCCTGAGCGGACTGCATGACCTTGGCCGCGTCGTCGTACACCGCATGCTGGACGGCCAGCAGTTGCAGGTCGTGGTTCTTGAAGCGGTTGATCCGCGCATCGGCCTGGGTTTGGCTCAGGCCTAGTCCCACCAGGGTACGACGACTCATTTCCAGGCTGGAGTAGAACGTCTCGCGTACTGGTGACGCGTCCAGGTCCACCAGGCGATGGACGTGCTGGCGGTTACGGGCGCGGGCGATGATCTTCATGTGCGGGTACAGACTGCGCACCAGTTCGGCGGTCTTGATGTTGATCTCGGGATCATCCATGGCAATCACGAAAAACTCCGCCTGGTCGACCTTGGCCGCATGGAGGATTTCCGGGCGCTGTGGGTCGCCGTAGAACACCGGCATGCCGCCAAAACTGCGGGTCAGCTCGATAGTTTCCACCGAGGTGTCGAGGGCGATAAACGAAATGTTTTGTGCTCGCAGGATACGCGCCACGATCTGCCCCATGCGGCCCATGCCGGCGATCACCACCCGTGGCGCATCGCTCTCGATGGCGCGGTATTCCTCGGGTACTTTGACGGTTTTGCTCTTGGGTTTGAACAGTTTCGGGCACAGCAGCAACAGCAACGGGGTCAGGGCCATGGACAGGGTGATGGTCAGCACCAGGATGTCGTAGAGCCGCGGTTCGAACAGGCCCTGGTCGCGGCCGATCTTGAACACCACGAAGGCGAACTCACCGCCTGCGGCCAGCACCACGCCCAGGCGCAGTGCACTTTCGCGATTGAGACCACCCGCCAGTTGGCCGATGCAAAACAGCAGCGGCAGCTTGATGGCGATCAGCAGCAGGGTCAGCCCCAGCACGACGATCGGCGCGCTGAACAATAGGCTGATATTGGCGCCCATGCCGACGCTAATAAAAAACAGCCCCAGCAACAGCCCCTTGAACGGTTCGATCTGGGATTCCAGTTCGTGGCGGTATTCCGAGTCAGCCAGCAAGAGGCCTGCGAGGAACGCGCCCAAGGCCATGGACACGCCCACCAGCTCCATCAACCATGCCGTGCCGATCACCACCAGCAGGGCCGTTGCGGTGGACACTTCTCGCAGCCCGGTCTTGGCGACGATGCGAAACACCGGTCGCAACAGATAACGACCGCCAATGATCACCACGACGATGCTGCCCAATACCTGCAAGCCGTGGTTCAGGTCCTGGGCGGCGGTAGTGGTGTGATTGTTGCCAGCGAGCAGCGGCACCATGGCGATCAGCGGGATCGCCGCGATGTCCTGAAACAGCAGAATGGCAAACGCCAGGCGGCCATGGGGTTGGTTCAGTTCCTTGCGTTCGGCCAGGCTTTGCAGGCCGAAGGCAGTGGAGGACAAGGCCAGGCCCAGACCCAGTACAATGGCGCTGTTCCACGACTGGCCAAACACCCACAGCGCTAGCACGCCGATGACCGTCCCGGTGATCACCACCTGGGCCAGGCCGACGCCGAACACCGCCTTGCGCATCACCCATAAACGTTTGGGCGAAAGCTCCAGACCAATGATGAACAGCAGCAACACCACCCCTAACTCAGAAAACTGGCTGACACTTTGCGGGTTGCCCACCAGTCCCAGCACCGACGGGCCAATGATCACCCCGGCCAGCAGATAGCCCAGTACCGCGCCCAATTGCAGGCGCTTGGCCAAGGGTACGGTGAGCACCGCGGCGAACAGGAACACCACGGCCGCTTGTAACAGGTTGCCTTCATGGGGCATTGCTTACTCCAGGATCTTTTTCGAATCAACAGAGCGCTATTAGAACGCTTTTTTACATTTTGAAATCTGAATTTTTGCAGAGAAAAGACATGGGTTAGCCAGCGTTCGCTGGGGACAATCCTGCTCTGTTATCACTGCAAACACATCGCTGGCATCCTGAAGCACGCCCTGGCGACAGTGGTCCGGGGCAGATGAGCCAGAGGAGAGTCTGGCCAAGGTACTGAATATCAACCAAGCGGCTGTTTCAAAAATGGAACGACGCACCGACATGTACATCAGCACCCTGCGTAACTACATCCGTGCCATGGGTGGCGAGTTGGAGATTGTCGCGACCTTTCCTGACGGTCAGGTAAAGATCGAGAACTTTGCCAGTTGAGTCGTTCAGCGTTACCGGCGTCTCTCAGCATCAGTGGAGGATGCTAGAGAACTGAATATCGGAACAAAATCCCTGATTTATGGCATGCCTGCCCATGTGTATGGACAGAGGGTTCCTTAACCCACCGAGGTTTTCACATTGCCTCAACCCACCCTTTGCTACTATCGCCCTCCACCGTCATCAGGAGTTACCGCCCCATGCAACACCAGTGGGATGAAATGCACCGCACCCGCAAGCCCACGTTCGTCCTGTGCGGCGAGCCCCAAGGTGATGTGCTCAATCTCTACGTCCACGGTTACTCGGCCTTCTTCAATCAGCAACAGCTGGGCAACTTCAAGGCGCAACTGGCGACCATCGAAGGCTCGACCAACCTGATGCTGTTCTGGCCGGCGGGGCATTTCCTGGAAAACCTGTTTGCGCCGTTCAAGGACGTCATCGCTTCCATGCTCGGCGGCGGCACCCTGGGCGCGGCGACCATTGGCTTGGGCAAGGCGATTGCCTATTTTCTCGACCACTACAAAAGCGTCGAAGCCCGGGTTGATGAAGTCGCCAAAAGCCTGCTGCCCGAATTGGCCAACTACCTGCACGGCGAGTCTATCCAGGTGCAGAAAATCAACCTGATTGGCCATTCGCTGGGTGCGCGGTTGTTGGTCAAGAGTTTGTTGGCAAGCCCCGAACTGGCCCGTGAACTGCCGTTGAACAACCTCTTGTTGATGGGCGGGGCGATCTGCACTTCCAGCCCCTGGGACCAGGTGTCGGCGCCGCTGAAGGGCCGGGTGATCAACTGCCACTCCAGCAAGGACTGGGCGCTGGCGCTCAAGCCGGATGCCGAGCGGTGCATCGGCCGTTATGCGATCCCGTTGACCCCGGCCCTCAAGGACAAGGTGGCCAACGTGCACTTGACCACCTTTGATCACGCTGCCTACTGGCCACAATTGAAGACAGTGGTGCAATACACCGACCTGCTGCAGGAGCGCCGTGGCATGATCCGCGCCGATCAGCGTAGTAGCGAGGTGCGGTTTGCCGAGGAGGATGTCGACCTGTTCCCGCTGCTGGTGCAGGCGCGGCCGGATGAACTGAAGTTTCTTGCCGAATTAATGGCGCAAAAACACAGTGCGTCCATCGATGTCAGCGTGCGCGAGCCGCTGAAACTGGCCGTGGAGTTGCAGCGCATGGGTGGCGACAGTTTCATGAACCTGGCGCGGGGCCATGGCGTCAGCTATCGCGAAATGGCCCAGGACGTGGTCCAGCGAGTGGGGGTCAAGTTTGACCAGCCCCTCGACAGCGTGGCCCTCACGGCCCTTGAAGAGCGGGTCGCCGAAACCTTGATCGAGCAGTATAAGGACAAGCTCAGCCTGGCCGACCGCAAGGTCTTCGAGGCCGAACTCAAGGCGGCTGCGCAAAAGGAACAGGGTTTTTTCAATCGCTTCGATGTCGGGCGCTCGGCCACCACGGCCTTGAGTGGTACGGCGCTGGCCGGGTTGACCGGTTTTATCCTGCGCCGGGGCGCGGCTACGGCAATTCCGGTGGTGGGGCAGGCGCTGGCGGCAGCGATGTTGTTGGTGAGTGGGGTGCGGGCGTTTTCCGGGCCGGCGTATTCCATCACCACCCTGGCGGTGCTGGTGCTCGGGGTGATTCGTCAGCGCCTGGAGCGCGAGGCGCTGAATCAAGAGATGGACCTGGTGGTTAAGGTGGTGGAGGCGTTTGATCTGCCCAGGGAAACGGTGATGCGTACGGTCTCGTCTGACTGATAAGCTGCGCCCTTGTTCTGCGTGTTTACCGGGTACCCCGCGTGAAATTTAGCTTGCCGAAAATCGCTACTGCTCCGTTCTGCCCGCCGGAAGTCGCCGGCTCCATTGCAGTCGATCCCAGTGCCTCATTTTTCAAACGGTTGCTGAAATTCGCCGGCCCCGGCTTGCTGATCTCCATCGGCTACATGGACCCGGGCAACTGGGCGACGGCCATCGAGGCCGGCTCACGCTATGGTTACAACCTGTTGTTCGTGGTGTTGCTGGCCAGTTTGGCCGGGATGGCGGTGCAGTGTTTGTGTTCGCGGTTGGGCATCGCCACCGGCAAGGACCTGGCGCAGCTGTGCCGTGAGCGCTACAGCAAACGCTCGGCGCGCACACAATGGGTATTGGCGGAAATCTCGATCATCGCCACCGACCTCGCCGAAGTTCTCGGCTGCGCCTTGGCTTTTCACCTGCTGCTGGGGGTTTCCCTGACCACCGGCATCGTCATCACTGCCTTCGATACGCTGCTGATCCTGGCTCTGCAAAACCGTGGTTTTCGCCGCCTGGAAGCAATCATGCTGGCACTGGTGGCCACCATCGGCGTGTGTTTCTTTATCGAACTAGTGCTGATCAAACCCTACTGGCCGGACGTGCTCCGTGGCTTTACGCCGTCGTTGTCGGCCATCAGCGATGCCGCGCCGCTGTACCTGGCCATCGGCATTCTAGGGGCGACGGTGATGCCCCATAACCTGTATTTGCACACCTCCATCGTGCAAACCCGGTTGTTCGGCAAGGATTTGGCCAGCCGCCAGGACGCGGTCAAGCTGGCGCGTATCGACACCATTGGCTCCCTGGCCCTGGCCTTGTTGGTCAACGCGGCGATCCTGGTGCTGGCGGCGGCGGCCTTCCACCAGACCGGCCACTTCGAGGTCGTGCAAATCCAGGATGCCTACCACCTGCTGGACCCACTGGTGGGCGGTGCCTTCGCCAGTATCCTGTTCGGCATCGCCTTACTGGCCTCCGGGCAAAGCTCCACTTTTACCGGCACCATCGCCGGGCAAGTGATCATGGAGGGCTACCTCAACCTGCGGATTCCCTGCTGGCAGCGGCGCCTGATCACCCGTGGGCTGGCGCTGATCCCGGCATTCCTCGGGGTGTGGCTGATGGGGGACGATGCCATCGGCAAGTTGCTGATCCTCAGTCAAGTGGTGTTGAGCCTGCAGTTGCCGTTTGCCTTGTACCCGTTGATTCGCATGACTGGCGACAAACAGCTGATGGGGCCGTTCGTCAATCGCCTGCCCACGAAGCTGTTGGCCTGGACCCTATTTGCGGTGATCAGCGGCGCCAATGCCTGGTTGATCGGGCAATGGCTGTTCTAATCAGCGATCCCAGTACGGTATCGGCCCGAAGCATTCGACGAAGTAGTCGATTACCGTACGAACCTTCACCGACAGGCGTCGGCTTCCGGGCCACAGCGCCGCAATTTGTTGCGGCTCCAGAGTCGTGGCCACTTCATAGTCAGTCAGCACAGCCTGTAAGGTCCCGGCACGCAGGCCTTCGCCGATCAACCACGACGGAAATACCACCAGGCCCAGGCCTTGCTCGGCGGCGTGGGTCAGCGTATCGGCGTGGTTGCCGGTGATCGGGCCCTTGACGCTGTAGGGCGTCCAGTCGCCCTGGTCGCGGCGAAAGAACCAGCGCTGCTGGCCGGTGACGCCTTTGTAGGCCAGGCATTGGTGGTTCACCAGTTCATCGGGGTGTTGTGGCGTACCGTATTGCGCCAGATAGGCAGGGCTGGCGGCGATGCGGAAACGTTGCGGGGCGAAAATGCGCGCCTGCATGCCGGAATCGTTGAGTACGCCGATGCGAAACAGCAGGTCGGTACCGCCTTGCAGCGGGTCGACGTAGGTGTCGGTCTGCTGGATATCCAGTTGCAGCTTGGGATAGCGCCGGCACAGCTCACCCAACCATGGCGAGAGGTGCCGCTGGCCGAACACCATCGGCGCGTTGATCCGCACCAGGCCGCTGGGCTCGCTTTCCTGTTCCTGCAAGGCCTGTCCGGCTTCTTCCAGTTGCTCCAGCACCAAGCGCGCGTGATGGCCCAGCAAACGCCCGGCCTCGGTGGGGCTGACGGCACGAGTGTGGCGATACAGCAGTTGTTGGCCCAGGGCCTGCTCCATCAACTGAATTTGCCGGGAGATGGAGGAGGGTGCCAAGCCCTCACGGCGGGCGACTTCGGAGAAACTGCCGTAGTCCAGTACCGCGACAAACAGGCGAAGCGCCTTGAAACTCAACTCGCTCAAGCCCTGCATGATGACTCCCTGCTGTGCGCAATACGCAAAGGTGTTGTTGGTATGCTCCCATTTATCGCAAGGCACTGCCACCGGATAATGCACGCCATCGCTCCTCTCTAATGCGCAGGTGTTCTATGCAAACTTCCTCTCTTGACGGTGCGGGCCTGGCTCAAGCCAAGCCGAAAACCTTTCTTCGGCTACTGTTATTGCCGCTGGTGATTTTCGCCGGCATGGGCTTGTCGGTGGAAGCCGGTTTGCTGGGGCCGTTGGGCGTGCAGGTCGGGCACTTGTGGGCGACCTTGAGTATCTTCGGCGTAGGCTCCGCGATTCTGTTTTTACTATTGCTGTTCAGTGGCCCGCAAAAAGGCCCGGCCCTTACCGACCTGCCGCGCTGGCAGTTGATCGGCGGCTTCCTGGGCCCGATGTACGTGGTGGTGCTGACCCTGGCCACGCCGCATATCGGCATTGCCATGACCATGATCGCGATTCTCTCCGGCCAAGTGGGCAAGAGTGTGTTGATCGACCACTTCGGCTGGTTCGGCACCACGCGCAAACGGGTCAACGGTGAGCGCTGGATTGCGCTGCTGTTGATTGTGGCGGCACTTGTTTTGATTGCACGGGGTTAAGACGATGAATCTGATTGTGTTGTTGGTATTGGTGGTGGCCGCAGGTGCGGTGTTGAGTGTGCAGGCGGCGATCAATGGTCGGCTGGGGCAGACGGTGGGTGTATTGCGCAGCAGTCTACTGACCTTTGTGGTCGGGGCGATCAGCACCGGCCTGTTGGTTCTGTTCTTTGAGCCGGCTCACGCGGTTAGCCTGTTGGATGTGCCGAAATGGCAACTGACGGGGGCGTTGTTTGGGGTGGTGTACATGATGGTCATGGTCGGTGCTGTACCGATTGTTGGCACAGCGGTGGCGACTGTGGCGGTGATCGTTGGGCAATTGGGCATGGGCATGCTGATCGACAATTTCGGCTGGCTCGGCAACCCGGCCATCGAACTGTCCGGCAGCCGGATTGTGGCAATGCTCTGCCTGGCGCTGGCCCTGGTGTTCATGTATCGCAGCAGTACCCGCGCCGATTAACGACTTTGAACCAACGGTGGTGTCGGGCAGTCACTGCTTAAGGTGTCGGCGTTCGCCGCACCGGGACGACCATGACGAAGGAGTCTGATCATGCAAGAAAAAACCTGTGCCTGCCCTCACTGCAACTGCCTGGTGGGGCAAACGGCGGTGATGAAAGAAGGTAAGAGTTATTGCTGCCAGGGCTGTGCCGATCATCATGCCCATGGTGAGCCGTGCGCTTCGTCTACGGGGTGTGAGTGTGCCAAGTCGGCGCATGGCTAAATGTGAAACGCTTGTAGGGGCGAGCGGCCCCTACAGGGTTATTGCGGTTCCAGCGCCAGTCTAGGCTGTGCCTCCCTGACAGGTTCAAGAGCGCGCGTCCGAGCGGCGCCATTGCACATTTGCGATGCCAAACTTCTCGGCCTGGGGCTGGCTGGTCTTTTTCACCTGTTCCCGGGCAAATCGGCCGATGCGGCCTATGCCGGCATCGCAGCTTGCCCAATGCCAGGCTTCTGCGGTGTCGAGTTTTTCCAGGCGAATAATGAAAGACTTGGGCGTGCCATGCAGCGTGTAGTCGATCACGAAAAAATTTGCGTTGTTCATGGACCTGTTGACCCTCCTTGTGTCTTTAAGTGATCACTCAGGGCGGTAAAAATTCATTCGGATTGTCGGCTGCGGTTATTTTCTTAGAAAGAAAGCTGCATGGCCTGGGGCTGTGGGAGTTTGTCTGGTCATGGAAACGATGCCCAAATAAAGGTCATCAAGACAGTTGCTCCCACAGCAAGAGGGATTTACGCCTCGGGAACACCTTTCTCCCACGCCGACCAGTTCTTCAGAATCGCCTGCACCAATGGGTTGCCGGTGCGGTACAGGTTCTCCAGCGCTGGCACGAACCCGCCCTGGTCCGCGTACTTCAGCAGGTTGTCGACTTCGCTGTAACCCGGATACGGTCGGTCGAAATCGGAGCCTGCGCGTACCACGGCCAGGCGCTGGATATCCACCAGACCTTCACGACTGGCCCGCAGCAGCGCTTCGTAGGTGGAGTTGTCTTCCTGCTGGGTGGTGCAGTAAACGCCTTTATTGTCGGTAAGCAACTGGGTCCAGACTTCGGCGCGTTCGCTCAAACGCGTGCCGGAAAACCAGGTATTACCGGCTAGGGTGTCGCACTGGGTGACCTGCGGCGGCTGGTTGGCCGGGGCGTACGGGTAGTGTTTGCGCCACGCGGTGGATTCCTTGCTTTCACTGAGTTCGACCTTTTGCGACAGGGCAAATGCCTTGGCCTGAAGTTTCGGGTTCAGCTCGAATACTTCGGTCTTGTAGTCCAGCGGCGGTTTCTCATTCGGGCCTTTGGTGTTGATACCGATATAACCGGTCGGCCAGTCCTTGGGCGCATCCCGGGAATCTATTTCCCACTGGGTGCCGAACTCCACTAGGTAGTGGGCCCAGGCTGCGGTGCCGATGGTGCCGTGGTGCGGGTTGATACCGGCAATCCCGGCGACCAGGAAGTAGCTCTGGCGCAGGTCGAACTTGGGTGACAACGCCAGGGCCAGGGTGGAGGCGGCGGCGTTGGTTTGGCCCATGCCGGTCACCAGCAGGCACACGTCCTGGGTGTTGCAGCGGATTGCCGGGTACTCGGCCGACAGGCCTGGCACGCGGACTTCCTGCTTGAGTTCCAGGCGATCAATCCAGTGCTGTGCCTCGGGGGCGAACATGGTGATCAGCATCACTTTGGGTTTGATCGGTGCAGGCTGTGCAGCGAAGGTGTTGGAGGCTATCAGTGTGCCAAAGGCCAAACCAACGGCTACAGAAAGACGAGTCACTGCGTGCATAAAATCCCCCTACGAAATGAATAATGAGCGGCTTCCAGCTGTCCGCTCAAAACTGATAACCGACCCCAGCGTAGTAACCCCAGCCGTTGGAGCGGGCGCGGAAGTTGCCGTCACCGAAATTCAGCTCGCTGCCGTCCTGCCAGTTGCCGCCGTTATGAAAATAACGGCCCACCAGGGTGAAGCGCAGGTGCGTGAAGGAATACAACAGCACGTTGGTTGCAACCAGGGAGTTGGCAGTGCGCGCCGGGTTGTCCTTGTGCAAATCCGAGCCGAAATCGTAGTTGGTGAAACCGATATAGGTCAGCGAAGCGCCGTTGTCGAAGCTGCCGATGGGCACGATGTATTTCATTTGGGCGCGGTAGCCGTCCCAGGAATATTCATTGCTGGCGCCGTAGTTTTCCCACTGGTAACGCCCGTAGAAGTTGGCCGACAGGTTGACCCGCGAGTGGGTGTCGATGTCGGTACCCAGGCCGCTATATAACGTGTTGGCGCGGTTGGCCTTGTTGCTGCCGTGGTCGTAGACCCAGTCGAAGGCCACGTACCATTCCTTGAACGGCCCGACGGCCAGGCTGCGGCCGGCCAGGTAATCGATGGAGATGCGCGGTTCGTGTTCCATGAACACTGGCGAGCCATGGTCCCAGACGCCTTTGTCATTGCTGTTACCAATACCGAAGATCTTTGGCACATCTATATAACCGTATAGCTCGAACGGCCCCTTGCGGCCGAAGTACTCGTACTCCAGGTAAATGTCATCGGCAGGCTTGGGGCCGAAGCTGATGTCTTTGCTGCCAATGATCGTCAGGTCTTGGTTGAACCAGTCGGAGAGGTAAGGGCCTTCTTTCTTCGGGGCGGCCGCCGCGCTCAGGGTTTCGCCTTGTGCTGAATCATCGGTGACTTTTCCCTGCCCCAAAGTGGGGCCGCTGAGTACTCCCGTAACGGCTGCCAGTAGCAGAGAAACACCAAAGGTTGTGGCGGACGCGGGGCGTCTGGACGTCGATTGCATTGAAAATCCCTGTTCGTGTGCGGTTTAGACCCGGCTGGCCGGGAAAGGGCGAACGTGCCGGTAATTTGTCGTCAAGTCCGATCCGCAAACGTTTGCATAGGCTGTACCAACTTTGGTCAATGGCTTGAAATGGATAGAAAAATGTCGAATTAGCCGACCTTTTGGTCAGAAACGTGACTTCGCGTTTATGGCATCCTGTCGGGCAATGAACAGAGAGCCCGCAGATGTTCGATCACTGGCTACAACGCTGGAAACTGACCCCCGATGGTGACGCCATCATTACCCCCGGCAGCCACCTGCTGCCAGTGCGCTGGCAAGGCGAGCCCGCGATGCTGAAGATCGCCCATACGCCTGAAGAAAAACTCGGTGGCCTGCTGATGAGTTGGTGGGCGGGCGAGGGTGCGGCACGGGTGTTCGCCCATGACGGCAATGCGCTGGTGATGGAGCGCGCCACAGGTGCTGGGTCATTGATGCAGATGGCCCTCAATGGCCGGGACGACGAGGCCAGCCGCATCGCCTGCGCCACCGTTGCCCGGTTGCATGCACCCAGATCCTCTGCGCCCGAAGGGTTGCTGTCTCTGGAGCGATGGTTTCAGTCGTTATGGACTGCCGCCGAGCAAGAAGGTGGGCTGCTGCTCGATTGTGCTGTCACTGCACGCACGTTATTGACGATGCAACAAGAAATCGTGGTCTTGCACGGCGATGTGCACCACGACAACATCCTCGACTTCGGCCCACGGGGTTGGCTCGCCATCGACCCGAAGCGGGTGATGGGCGAGCGGGGTTACGACTACGCCAATCTGATCTGCAACCCTGACCTGCCCACCTGCACCGATCCCGTACGTTTCAACCGGCAGGTCGACATCATCACCCAGGCCGCCGGGCTTACGCGCCAGCGCCTGCTGCAATGGGTGGTGGCCCACGCCGGGTTGTCGGCAGCCTGGTTCCTGGAGGATGAGGCGCGGGATCAGGCGGATGTAAGCCTGCAAGTTGCACGACTGGCGCAACAGGCATTGGCTCAATGGGCCTTGGTAAACGGCAATGCCTGATCACCGTTGCGATTGAACAGATACATCGCCGTCTCCCGACGGTACTCGCTGGGCGTCTGGTCCATTTCGATGCGGAAATGCCGATTGAAGTTGGACAGGTTGGCGTAGCCCACTTCAAAACAGATGTCGGCGACGGACATCTCGCTTTGCAGCAGCAACCGGCAGGCGCGCTGGACCCTGAACTTGCGCATCAGGTCGATAAAACCGTGGCCGGTGATGCGCTTGAAGAACCGCGAGAAGCCCGGTTCGCTCATGTCCAGGCGCTGGGCGATCACCGACAGGCGCACGTCACCGGTCAACTCGCTCATCAGATAGTCGAAAGCCTTGTTGATACGCTCTGAGCTGCGGGCGTCCAGGGTTGGCGCGTAGCAGGTGCTGGCGAGGGCATGTACCTCCAGCGCCGGCGCTTTGATCAGGGTGTCGAGCAATTGCAGAAACAGGATCAAGCGCTTGAGCCCCAGGGCCGGGCCGATCTGTTCAAGCAGTTCGGCGGCCTGGAGGGCGGTGGCCCCGGTGAACTCGAGGCCACGACGGGCCAGGTCGAACATGTGCTGCAGGTCGCCCAGTTCCGGCAACGTCTTGCCCAGGGTGAGCAGGGTGGCACCGTCGAATTGCAGCACCACGTCGCGCCCGTGCAGGTGTTCGCCGGGGGCCAGGTCGCCGATCCAGTCATGGGGCAGGTCCGGCCCGATCAGCGCCACGTGGCCTGCACCAAAGGCGCCGATGTAGTCGCCCGCCACCAGCTTGCCGCTGCCCTGGCGAATCAGATGGATTTCGAATTCAGGGTGGTGATTCCAGCGCGCCAGCGCGTAGGGATAGTCATGTTCGTACCAGCGAAAGCCATGCTCTGCCTCGGGGAGAATGACCTCAAGTTCGGCGGGGCGCTGCTCGAACAAGGCTGCGCGGCTGTCTGGCATGTCTTGGCCCCTTAATGGGTTCTTGGAATACGATCAAAGTACGCCCTTTTCCTGGCAGGCGGCTACCTGGTGTTTTGCTTGCCACTGATACTTTTTTGACCCTGTAAGCGATAGTTAAAAAAGTACCAGTCGTGCATCCGCCATTCGTTTGTTCGGGCCTCTCCAAGCTGCTGTAATCGAGTGGTCAACAACAAAAACAAGAGCTCCCGTCGCCAATGGCGCGGGTGGAGAGCGCCATGACCCCTATCCCGAAGACGCTTTTGCTGGTGGCCGGCCTGTGTGTGGCGATGGCCAGCCATGCGGCAGAAACGGTGACCATCGCCACTGTCAACACACCACCGAGCGCGAGATGAAACGCGCTGGTTATCCGAAATAGCCCTTATAAGGATGAGCATCCAATGAAACGACTGGAAGGTAAAAGCGCCCTGGTCACCGGCTCCGCACGCGGTATCGGCCGATCCTTTGCCCAGGCCTATATTAATGAGGGCGCTACTGTCGCCATCGCTGACATCAACCTGCAGCGAGCCCAGGCTACGGCGTTAGAGCTGGGCCCCAACGCTTACGCGATAGAGATGGACGTGACCCGCCAGGTCTCCATAGATGCCGCGATTGCCGCCGTAGTGGTACAGACCGGCAAACTCGACATCCTGATCAACAACGCTGCGCTGTTCGATTTGGCGCCGATCACCGACATCACCCGCGAGAGCTTCGACCGGCTGTTTTCCATCAATGTCGCCGGTACGCTTTTTACCTTGCAGGCCGCCGCTCGACAGATGATCAGCCAGGGCCACGGCGGCAAGATCATCAACATGGCCAGCCAGGCCGGGCGCCGGGGCGAGGCGTTGGTGGCGGTGTACTGCGCCACCAAGGCGGCGGTAATCAGCCTGACGCAATCGGCGGGGCTGAACCTGATCAAGCACGGGATTAACGTGAATGCCATCGCGCCGGGTGTGGTGGATGGCGAGCATTGGGATGGGGTCGATGCCATGTTCGCCCGGCATGAGGGTCGGCCTTTGGGCGAGAAGAAACGACTGGTGGGGCAAGAGGTGCCGTTTGGGCGCATGGGCACGGCTGAGGATTTGACGGGGATGGCGATTTTCCTGGCGTCGAAGGACAGCGAGTATGTGGTGGCGCAGACGTATAACGTCGATGGTGGGAATTGGCTGAGCTAAAGGGTCAAGCGATGAGTTGCCGGTGGTCGGCGGCGATCAAATACTCCTGGGTCCGATGCTGTGAGTGTATGGTGATTTGAGTTTCCCCCTACTTATTGATTGGAGTCCTGTCGTGGCCAAAGCATCCTCTGCAATTGAAATCCCTGTGTCGGCCGAGCAGGTCTGGCAGTTGGTTGGCGGCTTCAGCTCGCTGCCCGACTGGCTGCCCTTGATCGCCAAGAGCGAACCGAGTGAAGGTGGCCGCGTGCGCCACCTGCAAACCGTCGATGGTGGCGTGGTGGTTGAACGTCTGCAGGCCTTTGATGAAGCAGCGCGCACCTACAGCTACTCCATCAGCGAGTCGCCGTTTCCGGTGGGTGAGTACCTGGCGACTTTGCGCGTTGAGGCGCTGACGGACAGCACCGCGAAAGTGACCTGGTCCGGGGTGTTTACCCCGGTGGTCGGGGTGACGGATGCGGCGGTGGAGGAGTTGTTTGCCGGTGTTTACAGCGGTGGGCTTGAAGCCTTGCGGGCTAACTTTCCTGCCTGAGAATATGGGGGGGCGGTGGTGCGACTGGGTTGGGTTGGGTGCAATCCGTTATTTTGGTCAGGGCGGATTAGGGTTACGCCCTTACGGCGTGTCACTTTGCAAAAGCGGCAAAGTAACCAAAGCGCTCTTGCCCCACCACTTGGTAACTCGCTGTGGCTCGGCATGCCTTCACTCCGGCATTGCCATCGTGGTTAACGGGGCGCCTTAGATCAAGATCAAGATCAAAAGCACGGCGGCCTGGTAGCCGACCTGAGTGGTGAGAAGCAAGAGCGGATCTACTGCCCACTGTCCACTGTAGGAGCGAGCTTGCTCGCGATGGTCGTTAACGATAACGCTGGCTTCCTGAATCACCGCGGTGCCCTCAGGTTCTTCGCGAGCACGCCCGGCTTGTTCTTTAGGCCTCGGGCATCAACTGCTGCCGACACTCCAGCACCAACCGCGCACCGCCACGTTCGCTGGTGCCCACTTCCAGCTTGAAACCATGCAGATTGATGATCGCCGCCACAATCGACAGGCCCAAGCCAAACCCGCCTTGCTGACTGCTTTCATCGACTCGGTAAAAACGCTGGAACACCGCTGCTCGTTCCGCCTCCGGGATACCGGGGCCGGAGTCGAGGACTTCGATTCGCGTGCTGCCGGCATCATTGACCGCCCGCAAAATCACTTCGCCGCCCGGCGGAGTGAATTTGATCGAGTTGCTCAACAAGTTGGCCAGGGCCTCGAACAGCAGCGCCCGATCGCCCGTGATCCACGGCAGCGATTCGGGAGTTTCCAGCAGCAAGTCCATCTGGCCTTCTTCGGCCAGGGGCAGGTAGAAATCGTGGAGTTCCTGCAGTAAGGGCAGGGGGTCGAGGACCAGGAAGCCGGAACGGCGCTGATGGTCTTCCAGTTCGGAAATGCGCAGCAAACCACGAAAACGGGCCATCAGCGTGTCGGTTTCACTGATCACTTCGTCCAGTTGCAAGGCATGAGCCGAGCCTTCGTCGGCTTGTTGCTTGATCCGGTATAACTGCGCCCGCAGTCGGGTCAGCGGGGTGCGCAGGTCGTGGGCGATGTTGTCGCACACACCCTTGACCTCGTTCATCAGCTTTTCGATGCGGTCGAGCATGGCGTTGACGATGGCGGCCAGCATGTCCAGCTCGTCGCGGCGGTTGGACAGGGGCAGGCGATGTGTCAGGTCGCCGGCGACAATTGCCTCGGCGCTGGCCTGGATTGCGCGAATGCGCCGCAGCGGCCGCCGGCGCAACAAGTGCCAGCCGGCAGCGCCGGGAATGATGGTCAGGGAAATGCCCCACAGCAAGGCATGCAGAATGATCCGGGTCACGCCGAACAGCGAGCCGTTATCGCGCACCAGGATCAGCCAGCGGCCATCCTGGGTGTGGGTTGCCACGGCGTCGCAACTGTCCTGGGGCAGTTTCGGGTCGTCGGAGTCGATGCAATTGGCCAGGGCGTGGATGTGCCCGTCCAGGGGCAAGTCAGGCGGGATCTGTCGGATCGGGCCGCTCAGGGGCTTATATTGCTCATCGAACAGGCCGTAGGCGTCGATGCCCTTCATGTCGAAGGTCATGCTGGTGGTCAGGGCTTCCACCAGTTGCTCGCCCTCAAAGCGCTGGAACAGGTGCTGGCGCTGCATCAACGAATGGCGCGAGAGGTTGCTCAGGTAACCGGAGACTTCGTAGTACAGCACCCCCATGAGGATGCAGCTCCAGGCCACGAACAACGTGCTATACAGCGCCAGCAAGCGGCTGCTGGAAGAGCGCCAGCCTTTAGAGGGGTTCAGCAATGACATAACCCGAACCTCGCACCGTGCGGATTAACGGCGTAAGGCCCGGCGAGTCTATTTTCTTGCGCAGGCGGCCGATGTGCACGTCGATCAGGTTAGTGCCAGGGTCGAAGTGATAACCCCAGACTTCCTCGAAAATCATCATCCGCGAGAGAATTTGCCCAGTGTTGCGCATCAAAAATTCCAGCAGCTTGTATTCGGTGGGCAACAGGCTCAGGGGCTGGTCGGCACGGCTGGCTTCGCGGCTGATCAGGTTCAGCTCAAGGTCTGCCACCCGCAGGGCGGTTTCGAATTCCTTGACGGTGTTCTTGCGGCGCAGCAGCACTTCGACCCGCGCGGCCATCTCGTCGGAGGCGAAGGGTTTGGTCAGGTAATCATCGCCACCGGCCCGCAGGCCGCGCACCCGCTCATCGACATCGGAGAGTGCGCTGATCATCAGGATCGGCGTCGACACACCGATGGTACGCAAGGTGGTGACGATGGCCAGGCCGTCCAGCTCGGGGAGCATGCGGTCGAGGGTGATCAGGTCGTAATCGCCGCTGACGGCCCGGACCAGGCCTTCGCGGCCGTTGTCTACCCAGTCTACTTCCAGTCCATGGCTACTCAGCTCGGCGACGATCTCGCGGGCCGTTACGGCGTCGTCTTCGATGGTCAAAATACGGGTCATAAGGAGTACCTGGTGAACAATTCACACTGAAGTCGGGAATTTTGCCAAGAAATGATAGCCGGCTTCCTAAATAAAAATTCATGTTGGTAAAAGCAACACGATTTTCCTGATGATTGTTCCCACTCCGAGCAAGGAACCCCGCCATGGCCCGTTAGCCGTCCCGCCAGACAGGGTCAGTCGTCAAACCCAACCTGCTCATGAATCTCATCGACCTTCAACTCCAGCCGATACGCCACGGCAATAAACAACGCCTGGCACAGGCATAACGTTGCACTCAATGACCTGAACGCAAACGACGACCCTTCATTGACCAGCAACACCGCATTCGCCCGCTTGGCCAGGGGTGAGAGGTTACTGTCGGTGATGATCAAGGTCTTGGCCTGATGATGCTGGGCAATGCGCAGGCAATGCTGCGTTTCCTTGCCATAGGGCGTGAAGCTGATGGCAATCACCAGGTCATTGGCCCGCACGCTGCGCATCTGTTCGCGGTAGCTGCCGCCCAGGCCGGACACCAGATGGATGCGCTTGTTGGTGTGCTGCAGGTTGTAGACCAGGTAGTCGGCGACGGCAAAGGAGCGCCGCACGCCGACCACATAGATATTGTCGGCATTGACCACCAGGTCCACGGCCTTGTCGAAGGCCACATCATCGAGTTCAAGGCCCAAGCGTTCGATACCCGACAACGTGGCGTTGACACATTCGCGAGCCAGGTCGCCGCCGCTGGCTTTCTGCGACTTGTTGGCGATCATGCTGCGGATGCGCTGCTGGTAGTTCTGTACCGGGGTGGTCTTGTGGGTGTAGGCCTCGCGGAACAACGCCTGCATCTCACTGAAGCCACTGAAACCGAAGCGCTGGGAAAACCGCACGATGGCCGAAGGGTGGACTTCGCATTCCCGGGCGATGTCGCTGATGCGGTCGACCATGATCCGGTCGCTTTGCTGGCTCATGTAGCTGGCAATGCGCTTGAGCTGGCGCGGCAAGCTCTCGTATTCGTCGGTGATCAGCTGCAACAGGCGCTCGGCATTGATCGGGGGGCTGGCAAGCGCTTCTTCTGGGGCGCTCTCTGGGTTAGCCGGCTGATCGGTGCGGGGCATAGGGAATCCTTCTGGCTTGTGCTTACGGGGAATGAGGCAGCCCCAGACAATAGGTCGATGGTCGCAAGTCTACAGGGTGGGCGTAAAAAAATACCCCGCATCATGGCGTGTGGCCGTTGCTGAAACGATGCACTGTTGCTGGATCAGTTCTATGATGGCGTATTGGAAAATATATTCCATAAAAAATATTTATAGAATAATTATTGATTGGTGCTGTCAGACGTTCTAGTCTGCATCCACCAAGAGCGTTTGCCGCCGCCACGACGACAGACGCAGGCTGATAAAAATAACAGGAGCCAGCATGGGCCAGACTCGTTTTGCCAGTGGGCGTCAATTGGATCTGATTTGCCTCGGACGCCTGGGCGTTGATCTCTACGCCCAACAAGTGGGCGCGCGGTTGGAGGACGTCACAAGCTTCGCCAAGTACCTGGGCGGTTCCTCCGCCAATATTGCGTTCGGTACCGCACGGTTGGGGCTCAAGTCGGCGATGTTGAGCCGGGTGGGGGACGACCACATGGGCCGCTTCCTGGTGGAGTCCCTGGCCCGTGAAGGCTGCGATGTCAGCGGTATCAAGGTTGATCCGCAACGCTTGACCGCCATGGTCTTGCTGGGGCTCAAGGACCGCGAAACATTCCCGCTGGTGTTCTACCGCGAGAACTGCGCCGACATGGCCCTGCGCGGCGAAGACATCAGCGAGGCCTTCATTGCCTCCAGCAAAGCGCTGCTGATCACCGGCACTCACTTCTCCACTGACGGCGTGTACCAGGCCAGTATCCAGGCCCTGGACTACGCCGAAAAACACAACGTCAAGCGTGTGCTGGACATCGACTATCGCCCGGTCCTCTGGGGGCTGGCCGGCAAGGCTGACGGTGAAACCCGCTTTGTCGCCGACCAGAACGTCAGCCAGCATGTGCAAAAAATCCTCCCGCGTTTTGACCTGATCGTCGGCACCGAAGAAGAATTCCTGATTGCCGGCGGCAGCGAAGACTTGCTGACGGCGTTGCGCACCGTGCGCCGCCTGGCGCCGGCAACCCTGGTGGTCAAGCTCGGCCCGCAAGGTTGCACGGTGATTCACGGCGACATTCCGGCGCGCCTGGAAGACGGTGCGATCTACCCCGGCGTACGCGTCGAAGTACTCAACGTGCTGGGCGCCGGCGATGCATTCATGTCGGGCTTCCTCAGCGGCTGGCTTGAAGACGCCAGCGACGAGCGCTGCTGCCAGTTGGCCAATGCCTGCGGCGGCCTGGTGGTCTCCCGCCATGCCTGCGCCCCGGCCATGCCGACTCGCGCCGAACTCGACTACCTCTTTAACAGCCCAGTGCCGATTACCCGGCCCGATCAGGACGCGGTGTTGCAACGCCTGCATCAGGTCAGCGTGCCGCGCAAAGCCTGGAAGCAGCTGTTCGTGTTCGCCTTCGACCATCGCTGGCAATTGGTGGAACTGGCGCAGAAGGGCGGCCAGGACCCAGCGCGCATCAGCGCCATCAAGCAACTGTTTATCAAGGCGGTGGAGCGGGTTGAAAGCAAACTGCGCGAGCAAGGCATCGACGCTGATGTAGGCCTGCTGGCTGACCAGCGCTTCGGCCAGGACGCCCTTAACGCCGCCACCGGTCGCGGCTGGTGGGTCGCGCGACCGGTGGAAGTCCAGGGCTCGCGGCCGCTGGCTTTCGAACACGGGCGCTCCATTGGCAGCAACCTGATTGCCTGGCCCCAGGAGCAAATCATCAAGTGCCTGGTGCAGTTTCATCCCGACGACGAACCGCTGCTGCGCCTGGAGCAGGAAGCGCAACTCAAGGGCCTGTACCAGGCCTCGCAAGTCAGCGGCCATGAACTGCTGCTGGAAATCATCCCCCCCAAGGATCACCCGTCCGTTCATCCCGACGTGCTCTACCGCAGCCTCAAGCGCCTGTACAACCTGGGCATCTACCCGGCCTGGTGGAAGATCGAGGCGCAGTCTGCCGAGGACTGGAAAAAACTCGACGAGCTGATTCAGGAGCGCGATCCCTACTGCCGGGGCGTGGTGCTGTTGGGGTTGAACGCCTCAGCCGAATGCCTGGCGGATGGCTTTCAAAAGGCCAGCCAGAGCCAAACCTGTCGTGGTTTTGCCGTGGGCCGCACGATCTTCCAGGAGCCGAGCCGGGCGTGGATGGCGGGGGAAATTGATGATGAGACATTGATCCGGCAGGTGCAGGGCACGTTCGAACAGTTGATCAATGCCTGGCGTAGTTCCCGCGGTTAATTGATTTCAACTGTAGGCGCGAGCTTGCTCGCGATGGTCGTTAATGATGACGCTGGCATCCTGAGTAAACGCGGCGTCTTTGAGTTTTTCGTGAGCAAGCTCGCTCCTACAAAGAGCCCGTTCTCAGGTTAATTTGAAAACAATAAAAGGTGCAGCCATGCCCGCTATCCGAATTGGCATCAACCCGATCTCCTGGAGCAACGACGACCTTCCGGCCCTGGGTGGCGAAACGCCCCTGAGCACCGCGTTGAGCGAAGGCAAGGAAATCGGCTACGAAGGTTTCGAACTCAACGGCAAATTCCCCAAGGACGCCAAGGGCGTCGGCGATGTATTACGCCCTTATGACCTGGCGCTGGTCTCCGGCTGGTATTCGAGCCGCCTGGCGCGGCGTTCGGTGGCTGAGGAAATTGACGCCATCGGCAGTCACGTCGAACTGCTGCGTGAGAATGGTGCCACAGTGCTGGTCTACGGCGAAGTCGCCGACTCGATCCAGGGTTCACCGATCCGCCTGATCGAGCGCCCGCGTTTTCACAGCGAACAGGCCTGGCAGGAATACGCCGATAAACTCACGCAATTGGCGCGTTTCACCCTGTCCCAAGGCGTGCGCCTGGCGTACCACCACCATATGGGCGCCTACGTCGAATCCCCTGAAGACATCGACAAACTGATGAGCCTCACCGGCCCCGAAGTCGGCCTGCTGTTTGATTCGGGTCACTGCTACATGGGCGGTGGCGAGCCCATCGAAGTGTTGCGCAAGCACATCGATCGCGTCTGCCACGTGCATTTCAAGGACGTGCGCAAACCGGTGGTGCAACTGGCCCGCAACAACATGTGGAGCTTCCCCGACTGCATCATCAACGGCACCTTTACCGTGCCGGGCGACGGCGATATCGACTTCGCCGCGCTGCTGGACGTACTGCTGGCAGCTAACTATCACGGTTGGCTGGTGGTGGAAGCCGAGCAAGACCCGGCGGTGGCGCCCAGCTACGCCTACGCAAAAAAGGGCTACGACACCCTGCGAGAACTGCTGAGCGCCGCTCTTGTGAAAGGGAGTGCCGGACAATGAGCCTGTTAGTCAAAAGCAACCAACGTGGGCAGACCATGGTTGAGCTGGAGCCGGGCCGCCTGGAGTACGTGGGTTTTGCCGCCTACCGCTTGAGCCTTGGCGAAACCCTGCCGGTCAGCGCTGGCGATAAAGAGCTGTGCCTGGTGCTGCTCAGCGGTCGCGTGAATATCCAGGGCGAAGGCTTCAACTGGGAAAACCTCGGTGATCGCCAATCGGTGTTCGAAGACAAGTCACCGTTCGCCGCTTACCTGCCGCCGGGCAGCACCGCTCAGGTGAGCGCCTTGAGCGACGTGCAAATCGCTGTCTGCGCGGCCCCAGGTTCCCCGGCTGCCGGTCTCGTTCCACGGCTGATCCGCCCCGAACAGTGCAAGCGCAGCGTGCGCGGCAAGGGAGCCAATACGCGCTACGTCTGCGACATCCTGCCAGACACCGAGCCGGCCCATTCCCTGCTGGTGGTGGAAGTGCGCACGCCGTCCGGTCACTCGTCGAGCTATCCGCCCCACAAACACGACACCGACGACTTGCCGCACCAGAGCTTTCTTGAAGAAACCTATTACCACCAGATCAACCCGCCACAGGGCTTTGTGTTCCAGCGGGTCTACACCGATGACCGCAGCATCGACCAGGCCATGGCCGTGGAAAACAGCGACCTGGTGGTGGTGCCCAAGGGTTACCACCCGGTCAGCGTGCCCTACGGCTACGAGTCGTATTACCTGAACGTGATGGCTGGGCCCAAGCGCGCCTGGCACTTCCATAACGACCCGCAGCACAGCTGGCTGCTGGACCTTTAACGACTTCGACGGAGAACAACAATGAGCAACGCCCAGGTGATCGGCCATTACATCAACGGCCAGGTGCAGGACAGCGGTAGCGAGCGCTTCAGCAATGTCTTCAACCCGGCCACCGGCGAGGTACAGGCGCGAGTCGGGCTAGCCAGCCAGAAGACTGTCGACGAAGCGGTGGCCTCGGCCTTGAAGGCATTCCCGGCCTGGTCCGAGCAATCGTCCCTGCGCCGCTCGCGGGTGCTGTTCAAGTTCAAGGAATTGCTCGACCAGCACCATGACCAGTTGGCCGAGATCATCAGCCGCGAACACGGCAAGGTGTTCTCCGACGCCAAGGGCGAAGTGACCCGTGGCATCGAGATTGTCGAGTACGCCTGCGGCGCGCCGAACCTGTTGAAAACCGATTTCAGCGACAACATTGGCGGTGGTATCGACAACTGGAACCTGCGCCAGCCCTTGGGTGTGTGCGCCGGCATCACGCCGTTCAACTTCCCGGTAATGGTGCCGCTGTGGATGATCCCGCTGGCCCTGGCCACCGGTAACTGTTTCATCCTCAAGCCCTCCGAGCGTGACCCGTCCGCCAGTTTGTTGATGGCGCAACTGCTGACCCAGGCCGGCTTGCCCGATGGCGTATTCAACGTGGTTCAGGGCGACAAGAGCGCGGTAGACGGCCTGTTGCAGCACCCCGATATCGAGGCGATTTCCTTTGTTGGCTCTACGCCCATTGCCGAGTACATCCACCAGCAGGCCACCCAGCGTGGCAAGCGCGTGCAGGCCTTGGGTGGCGCGAAGAATCATATGATCGTGATGCCCGACGCCGATCTGGACCAGGCAGCGGATGCCTTGATCGGCGCGGCGTACGGCTCGGCCGGCGAGCGTTGCATGGCGATCTCCATTGCCGTGGTGGTGGGCGATGTCGGTGACAAGCTGATTGACAAGTTGCTGCCGCGTATCGACCAGTTGAAGGTCGGCAACGGTATGCACAAGGACAGCGAAATGGGGCCGTTGGTCACCGCTGAGCACAAGGCCAAGGTGGAAGGCTTTATCGACCAGGGCGTGGCCCAGGGTGCGAAGCTGATTGTCGATGGCCGGGGCTTCAAGGTGCCGGGCGCGGAGGGTGGTTTTTTTGTCGGCGCGACCTTGTTCGATAACGTCACGACCGAGATGAGTATTTACCAGCAAGAGATTTTTGGCCCGGTGCTGGGCATTGTGCGAGTGGCGGATTTTGCCAGCGCCGTGGCTTTGATCAATGCCCATGAGTTCGGTAACGGTGTGTCCTGCTTTACCAGCGACGGCGGCATCGCCCGTGCCTTTGCCCGCAACATCAAGGTCGGTATGGTTGGCATCAATGTGCCGATCCCGGTGCCGATGGCCTGGCATTCGTTTGGTGGCTGGAAACGCTCGCTGTTTGGCGACCACCACGCCTATGGCGAAGAAGGCATTCGTTTCTACAGCCGCTATAAAAGCGTGATGCAGCGTTGGCCTGACAGCATCGCCAAGGGTCCTGAATTCAGCATGCCGACGGCCAAGTAATTTTTATCGAGTGTGGAGCACAACAACAATGAACTCGCCTCTACGTTTCGCCCTGAACCGCATGGTCGCCCCCAACCTTTCCCTGCCGGAGTTTATCGAGCTGGCGGTGACCTTGAAATGCGACGCCATTGAGATCCGTAACGACCTTGCGGGCATCGAGATTGAAGACGGCACGCCTGCCAGTCGCGTGCGCGAGTTGTGCGCGGTGCATGGCATCACCGTGCTGTCGATCAACGCCCTGTACCCCTTCGATGTATGGAATGACGAGCGCCGCGCCCAGACGGTGAAGCTGGCGACCTATGCCCGCGAATGCGGCGCACAGGGCCTGGTGATGTGCCCACTGAACGAGCGCGCTGATTCGCGCAATGAAGCCCAGCGCGCGGCGGGTTTGCGCACGGCGTTGAGCGAGCTGGCGCCGATCCTGCGCGAATACGGGATTCTGGGCTTCATCGAGCCTTTAGGCTTCGAGGAATGTTCCTTGCGGCGCAAACATACGGCGGTGGACGCGATCAAGTCCATGGGCGGCCTGGATGTGTTTCGCCTGGTGCATGACACCTTTCACCATCACCTGGCCAGCGAGCATGAGTTCTTCCCGGAATTGACCGGGTTGGTGCATATCTCCGGCGTGGAAGATGCCAAGGTACCGTTGGCAACCATTCGTGACGGCCATCGAGTGCTGGTAGGCGAGGGCGATATCCTCGGCAACGCGGCGCAGATCGACACCTTGCTCCGCACCGGCTATAGCGGCTATCTATCGTTTGAGCCGTTTGCCGAGAGCGTGCACGGCCTGGCGGATATCAAGCAGGCGCTGGGGGCGAGCATGACCCACCTAAAACAATCTCTGGTCTGACCCAGATCCCCTGTAGGAGCGAGCTTGCTCGTGATGAACCTGAGAGTAACGCGTTGATTCAGAAAGCACGCGTTATCGCTAACGACCATCGCGAGCAAGCTCGCTCCTACAGTTTATTTTTTGTGCAGGGGGCAGCATGACTACCACACGATTGACCATGGCCCAGGCCTTGGTAAAGTTCCTCGATAACCAGTACATCGAAGTCGATGGCGTGCAGAGCAAATTCGTCGCCGGTATCTTCACGATTTTCGGCCACGGCAATGTGCTGGGCCTGGGCCAGGCACTTGAGCAGGACAGCGGTGACCTGGTGGTGCATCAGGGCCGCAACGAGCAGGGCATGGCCCATGCCGCCATCGGTTTTGCCAAGCAGCACCTGCGACGCAAGATCTACGCCTGCACCTCTTCGGTTGGCCCCGGCGCCGCCAATATGCTCACCGCTGCGGCCACCGCCACGGCCAACCGCATCCCGTTGCTGTTGTTGCCTGGCGATGTCTACGCCAGCCGCCAGCCCGACCCGGTGCTGCAGCAGATCGAGCAGTTCCACGACCTGAGTATCAGCACCAACGACGCCTTCCGCGCCGTCAGCAAATACTGGGACCGCATCAACCGCCCCGAGCAGTTGATGAGCGCGGCGATCCACGCCATGCGTGTGCTTACCGACCCCGCCGAAACTGGCGCCGTGACCCTGGCCTTGCCGCAAGATGTGCAGGCTGAAGCCTGGGACTACCCCGACTATTTCCTGCAAAAGCGCGTGCATCGTATCGACCGCCGCCCGGCGACCGAAGCCATGCTCGGCGACGCGATTGCCGCTTTCAAGGGCAAGCGTAAACCGCTGATCATCTGCGGTGGCGGGGTCAAGTACTCTGGTGCCAATGCTGCATTGCAAGCCTTTGCCGAACGCTTTGACATTCCCTTCGCGGAAACCCAAGCGGGCAAGAGCGCCGTGGTCTCAGCCCACCCGCTGAACCTCGGCGGTATCGGCGAAACCGGTTGCCTGGCGGCGAATCTGCTGGCCCCGGAGGCCGACCTGATCATCGGCATCGGCACTCGCTACACCGACTTCACTACCTCATCGAAGTCATTGTTCAAACATCCCGAGGTGCAGTTTCTCAACCTCAATATCAGCCCTTGCGATACGTTGAAACTGGACGGTGTGCAGCTGCTGGCGGATGCCAAGGTGGGCCTGGAGGCTTTGTCCGAAGCCTTGGGCGATTACCGCTCCAGCTGGGGCGATCAACCACGGGACGCCAAGGCGCAGTTGAATGCCGAAGTTGACCGCATCTACCAGGCCCAATACCAGAGCGAAAACTTCGTTCCGGAAATCAACGACCACATGGACCCGGCCGTGCTGCGCGAGTTTATCGAGCTGACCGGCTCCTGCCTGACTCAAAGCCGCGTGCTGGGCGTGCTCAATGAAACCCTGGCCGACGACGCAATCATCGTCGCCGCCGCTGGCAGCCTGCCCGGTGACTTGCAGCGCAGCTGGCGCAGCAAGGGCGTGAATACCTATCACGTCGAGTACGGCTATTCGTGCATGGGTTATGAGGTCAACGCCGCCTTGGGCGTCAAGCTGGCCGAGCCTGAGCGTGAGGTGTACGCATTGGTGGGCGATGGCTCCTACATGATGCTGCACTCGGAGCTGGTCACCTCGATCCAGGAGCGGCGCAAGATCAATGTGGTGCTGCTGGACAATATGACTTTTGGTTGCATCAACAACCTGCAAATGGAACACGGCATGGACAGCTTCGGCACCGAGTTCCGCTTCCGCAACCCCGAGAGCGGCAAGCTCGACGGTGGTTTTGTGCCGGTGGACTTCGCTATGAGCGCAGCGGCCTATGGCTGCAAAACCTACAAGGTCAGCACCGTGGAGCAGTTACAGGCGGCGTTGGTCGATGCGCGTACGCAAACGGTGTCGACGCTGATTGATATCAAGGTTCTGCCCAAAACCATGATTCACAAATACCTGTCGTGGTGGCGGGTCGGTGTGGCGCAGGTGTCCACCAGCGAGCGCACCGACGCGGTGGCAAAAACCCTCAATGAACGCCTGGCCAAGGCCCGGCAGTACTGATAAAGGAGTCCTTACATGTCTTTGAAACTTGGTGTTATCGGTACTGGCGCCATCGGCCAGGATCATATCCGTCGTTGCAGCCAGACCTTGCTCAACAGCCAGGTCGTCGCCGTCACCGACATCAACCTTGAGCAGGCCGCCAAGGTCGTCGCCGATTTGAAACTCACCGCCGAGGTCTACCCCGACGGCCACGCGCTCATCAACTCGGAGCAAGTCGAAGCGATCCTGGTCACCTCCTGGGGGCCGAGCCACGAAGAGTTCGTGCTGGCCGCCATCGCCGCCGGCAAGCCGGTGTTCTGCGAAAAACCCCTGGCGGTGACGGCCGCAGGCTGCCGCAAGATTGTCGAGGCCGAAGTGGCCCACGGCAAGCGTCTGGTGCAGGTGGGTTTCATGCGCCCCTACGACCAGGGCTATCAAGCCTTGAAAGCGGTGATCGACAGCGGCCAGATCGGCGAGCCATTGATGCTGCACTGCGCTCACCGCAACCCTACCGTGGGCGAGAACTACAAGACCGACATGGCGATCACCGACACCTTGATCCACGAGTTGGACGTGTTGCGCTGGTTGCTGGCCGATGACTATGTGTCGGTGCAAGTGGTGTTCCCGCGCAAGACCAGCAAGGCTCACGGGCATCTGCGTGACCCGCAGATCGTCCTGCTGGAAACCGCCAAGGGCACGCGCATCG
Source organism: Pseudomonas sp. c313 (assembly GCF_055407145.1). Lineage (NCBI taxonomy): Bacteria > Pseudomonadati > Pseudomonadota > Gammaproteobacteria > Pseudomonadales > Pseudomonadaceae > Pseudomonas > Pseudomonas sp. c313. The sequence goes on from NZ_JBUZRD010000005.1 coordinate 60,504, forward strand.
ACGTGGAAGTGTTTGTGAACTGCCAGTACGGCTACGACATCCAGTGCGAAGTGGTGGGGGAGACCGGCATCGCCAGGCTGCCGGAACCGTCCCAAGTGCAACTGCGCAGCGGCGCCAAGCTGTCCAATGCGATTCTGATGGACTGGAAGGACCGGTTTATTGCGGCCTATGACGTTGAGTTGCAGGCGTTTATCGACGGCGTGCGTGCTGGGCAAGTGGGCGGGCCATCGGCGTGGGATGGTTTTGCGGCGGCGGTGGCGGCGGATGCGTGCATCGAGGCGCAAAACAGTGGGCAGATTGTGAAAGTCGGCCTGCCAGAGCGTCCACACTTTTACGGCTGATCATAGGAGAACCTATCCATGCGCATCGCCCTGGCCCCCTACATAAAGGAATCGACCCATGCGAATCGGACTAGTCGGATACGGCCACGGTGGCCGTTTTTTTCACGCACCGCTGATTGCCAGCCTGCCGGGAGCAACCTTTGTCGGTGTCGTCACCCGTTCACCCGAGCGGCGCCAGCAACTGGCGACCGAACACCCTGAGGTCAAGGCCTTCGACAGCATCGAGCAGATCGTTGAGGCCGGTGTCGACGCCTTGGTGATCTCCACCACACTCAAAGGTCGCCCAGCGCTGGTACTGGAAGCGATCGAACACGGTGTGGCGGTGGTCAGCGACAAACCGTTCGCCAGCAATGCCGCCCAGGCGGGGGCCTTGATTACTGCTGCCGAGCGTCAGGGCGTGTTGCTGAGCGTCTACCAGAATCGGCGCTGGGACTCGGATTTCCTCACCCTGCGCAAGCTGATCAACGCCGGCGCCCTGGGCACCATCACCCGCTTTGAATCCCGAGTGGAGCGTTACAACCCCGCGTCCGTGGGCAATGCCAGTGGCGGCGGGTTCCTGCGTGACCTTGGCAGCCATCTGGTGGACCAGGCGATGCAATTGTTTGGCCCGGTAGATCGGGTCTTCGCGCAATTGCACTACAGCGTCGAACACCCCGGCCTCGACCATGGCTTCTTTGTTTCCCTGACCCACGCCAACGGGGTGATCTCGCACCTGTGGGGCAGCGCCCTGCAAAACAGCCAGGCGCCGCGTTTTCGGGTTAACGGCAGCGCAGGCTGTTACACCGTTGAAGGCCTGGATGGTCAGGAAGAAGCGTTGATGGCCGGCAAAACCCCGAAAACCGAGGGTGAGCACTGGGGCGCGGAAGAACACCGACGCTGGGGTTGGTTCGAACAAGGTCCGGAGCGTGAGCGTGTGCCCTCGGAAAAGGGTTGCTGGAACCAATTCTATCGCCAGCTGCAAACCGCTGTTCAAGGCCAGGGCCCATTGCCGGTGGATCCCCGTGATGCCTTGGAGACCACCCGCGTGCTGGACGCCGCACGGCTCAGCGCCGAGCGTCAACAGGTAGTGGAAATGGTCGCTGTCGAGGGTTATGGAGCAAAAATAGAATAAAATTCTAAAACTTGTTGATATGGAAATTATTTTCTAATAAAGTCATTTCAAGGTTGCTCATAGTGACGTCCCGATCTGCCGTTGAGGCGGTGGAGGACGACTCAACAAAAACAAGACACAAAAACAACCAGGTACCGTCAGATGAAAATCTTCAACGCTGCACTGCGAGTTTTACACTCTGCCTTCCCGCCCCGCGATGTGCCCCGCGCACGGCCGCTGTATTTTTCCTTCCTTAATGTCCTTTGCGTCGAAAGCAAGGGTGCCCTGGTGTGCTGCATTCCGGGGGCGCCGATCGTTCGGCTGCCTTCGCCAAAATAATGCTCTGAAAAACGCAACGTCCAAAAAACCAACAAGAAATTGGAGACAGACCGTTCATGAAGACCAATATCCGTTTTGCCTCGCTGGCCCTGTCCATGATGCTTGCCAGTGGTGTGGCCACGGCCGCCGACATCAAGGTCGGTGTGAGCATGTCGCAGTTCGACGACACCTGGCTGACCTACCTGCGTGAGGACATGGACAAGCAAGCCAAGTCCTATCCCAAGGGTGAAGGCGTGCAACTGCAGTTCGAAGACGCCCGCGCCGATGTGGTCAAGCAGCTAAGCCAGGTCGAAAACTTTATCAGCCAGAAGGTCGACGCCATTGTGGTCAACCCGGTAGACACGGCGTCCACCGCAAGAATCACCAAAGCGGCGGTCGACGCCGGTATTCCGCTGATTTATGTCAACCGCCGTCCTGACCAGAAGGACCTGCCCAAGGGTGTGGTCACCGTGGCTTCCGATGACGTAGAGGCTGGCCGCCTGCAAATGCAATACCTGGCCGAGAAGATGGGTGGCAAGGGCAACATCGTGATTCTGCTGGGGGACTTGGCGAATAACGCCACGACCAACCGCACCAAAGGTGTAAAAGAAGTGTTGGCCAAATACCCGGACATCAAGGTCGAACAGGAACAGACCGGGATCTGGCTACGGGACAAGGGCATGACGCTGGTGAACGACTGGGTGACCCAAGGCCGTAAATTCGACGCGGTGGTTTCCAACAATGACGAGATGGCCATCGGTGCTGCCATGGCCCTGAGAACCGCTGGTGTCGAGAAAGGCAGTGTGCTGATCGGCGGTGTCGATGGTACGCCGGACGGTTTGAACGCGATCACCAAGGGTGATATGGCGGTCTCGGTGTTCCAGGATGCCCACGGCCAAGCTGTCGGTTCGGTGGAGGCGGCGGTCAAAATGGCCAAGAACGAGCCGGTCGAGCAGAACCTCTTGGTGCCGTTCAAATTGATCACCCCGGACAACGTTAAAGATTTCAAATAGTCCTTCACTTAATAACAACAATAAGCCGGCAGGGCGCCACGGCAGCCCTGCTGATGGAGTACCCGATATGTTCGCTCAAGCGACTGCTTCGCAGGCCCCGCTGACCGGTATCCAGCCAACGGCGCTGGAAGAACCCTACCTGCTGGAAATCGTCAATATCAGCAAAGGTTTTCCCGGTGTCGTAGCCCTGGACGATGTGCAACTGCGGGTGCGTCCGGGCTCGGTGCTGGCGCTGATGGGCGAGAACGGCGCGGGCAAGTCGACGCTGATGAAGATCATCGCGGGCATCTACCAGCCGGACTCCGGTGAAATCCGCCTGCGGGGCAAACCGATCGTTTTCGACACACCGCTGGCGGCATTGCAGTCGGGGGTCGCGATGATCCACCAGGAACTCAACCTGATGCCCCACATGAGCATCGCCGAGAACATCTGGATCGGCCGCGAACAGCTCAACAGCCTGCGCATGGTCAATCACCGGGAAATGCACCGCTGCACCGCGCAGTTGCTGGAGCGCCTGCGCATCAACCTGGACCCGGAGGAGCAGGTCGGCAACCTGAGCATTGCCGAGCGGCAGATGGTGGAGATTGCCAAGGCGGTGTCCTACGACTCCGACATCCTGATCATGGACGAACCCACCTCGGCGATTACTGACAAGGAAGTCGCCCATTTGTTTTCGATCATTGCCGACCTCAAGTCCCAGGGCAAAGGCATCATCTACATCACCCATAAAATGAACGAAGTGTTTGCCATTGCCGATGAAGTGGCAGTGTTTCGCGATGGCGCCTATATCGGCCTGCAGCGGGCCGACAGCATGAACGGCGACAGCCTGATCTCGATGATGGTGGGCCGTGAGCTGAGCCAGCTGTTCCCGGAGCGCGAGAAACCCATTGGCGATTTGCTGTTGTCGGTGCGCGACCTGCGTCTGGACGGTGTGTTCAAGGGCGTGTCTTTTGATCTGCATGCCGGCGAGATCCTCGGCATCGCCGGGCTGATGGGTTCGGGTCGTACCAACGTGGCAGAAACCATTTTCGGCATCACCCCCAGCAGCGGCGGCGAGATCCAGCTCGACGGCCAGGTGGTGCGCATCAGCGACCCGCACATGGCCATCGAGAAAGGCTTTGCGCTGTTGACCGAGGACCGCAAGCTCAGTGGCCTGTTCCCCTGCCTCTCGGTCCTGGAAAACATGGAAATGGCCGTGATACCGCATTATTCGGGCAACGGTTTTATCCAGCAGAAAGCCCTGCGGGCGCTGTGCGAAGACATGTGTACGAAGCTGCGGGTGAAAACCCCGTCCCTTGAACAGTGCATTGACACTCTCTCCGGTGGCAACCAGCAGAAGGCCTTGCTGGCCCGCTGGCTGATGACCAATCCGCGCTTGCTGATTCTCGACGAACCCACCCGTGGTATCGACGTTGGCGCCAAGGCCGAGATTTACCGGCTGATTTCCTACCTGGCCAGCGAAGGCATGGCAGTGATCATGATTTCTTCGGAGCTGCCGGAAGTGCTGGGTATGAGCGACCGGGTGATGGTTATGCATGAAGGCGATCTGATGGGCACCCTGGACCGCGCTGAGGCGACCCAGGAAAAAGTCATGCAACTGGCTTCCGGTATGACGGCGGTCCACTAACGAACACAGCGCGCGAGCCTGCGGTTGGCTGGCGCAACGGAATAAAAAAGGTGAGTGGTTATGAACGCGATACTGGAAAACCAATCTTCGGAAAAAAAGCCGGAGGAAAACAAACCCCTCACGGCGCCGGTCAAGAGCCGTCGGCGGTTCCCCACGGAACTGAGCATCTTCCTGGTGCTGATCGGTATCGGCCTGGTGTTCGAAGTGTTCGGCTGGATCGTCCGTGACCAGAGCTTCTTGATGAACTCCCAGCGCCTGGTGCTGATGATCCTGCAAGTGTCGATCATCGGGCTGCTGGCGATTGGCGTGACCCAGGTGATCATCACCACCGGTATTGACCTGTCTTCCGGCTCGGTATTGGCGTTGTCGGCGATGATTGCCGCCAGCCTGGCGCAGACGTCCGATTTTTCCCGGGCGGTGTTTCCGTCGCTGACCGACTTGCCGGTGTGGATTCCGGTGGTAGTGGGGTTAGGGGTCGGGCTACTGGCGGGGGCGATCAACGGCAGCATCATTGCCATCACCGGCATTCCGCCGTTTATTGCGACGCTGGGCATGATGGTCTCGGCCCGTGGCCTGGCCCGTTATTACACCGAAGGCCAGCCGGTGAGCATGCTCTCGGATTCCTACACCGCCATCGGCCATGGCGCGATGCCGGTGATCATCTTTCTGGTGGTGGCGGTGATTTTTCACATTGCCCTGCGCTACACCAAGTACGGCAAATACACCTACGCCATCGGCGGCAACATGCAGGCGGCGCGTACGTCGGGCATCAACGTCAAGCGTCACCTGATCATCGTCTATAGCATCGCCGGCTTGCTCGCCGGGTTGGCGGGCGTGGTGGCATCGGCCCGGGCGGCCACCGGGCAGGCCGGGATGGGCATGTCTTATGAGCTGGACGCGATTGCCGCTGCGGTGATCGGTGGCACCAGCCTGGCGGGCGGGGTAGGGCGCATTACCGGCACAGTGATCGGCGCGCTGATCCTCGGGGTGATGGCCAGCGGGTTCACCTTTGTCGGGGTGGATGCCTACATCCAAGACATCATCAAGGGCCTGATCATCGTGGTGGCGGTGGTGATCGACCAGTATCGCAACAAGCGCAAACTAAAGCGCTGAACACCTTGTAGGAGCGAGCTTGCTCCGGGCGGCGTTCCGACGATGGACCTCAACGATGACGCGTGCAATCTGAATAAGCGCGGTGTCCTTGAGTTCTTCGCGAGCAAGCTCGCTCCTACAGTTGTTTTAACCGTTTGTCTTCTATACAGATCCACAACATTGAATTTCTTGCTATAAACGCACTCCGATAACTGCCTGCCGAGCCCGTCCTGGTGCCTTTTGGGGAAGTGTCGGACAAATTGCCTGTCATTTCAGTTGCTGAGCCCTCAAGTCGGCCTTAGACTGCCGCCCCTCGTAAATTGAGTGCCGGGAGGCGCTTGAAATGGACGGCGCCTTTCCGAGACCTGCAAGGGTCGACCGGAACGCTCCCTTATTCGCCTTGATGCACGTATTTTTTATAGAGAAATCAATGACAAAGGAAAAGTTGCTGGCCATGCCGGCGGATGACTACATGAATGCCGAACAGCACGCTTTCTTTGAAAAGTTGCTGCAAGCCATGAAAGTCGAGCACCACGAGCGCATTGAGCAGAACCGCATCGCCATTGAAAGCCTGGACACCCCGGCTGATCCGGCTGACGCTGCTTCTGTGGAAGAAGAGCGCACCTGGCTGGTCAACGCCATCGACCGCGACCAGCGCCTGCTGCCGCAACTGGAACAGGCCCTGGGTCGCATCAATGATGACTCCTTTGGCTGGTGTGACGACAGCGGCGAGGCTATTGGCCTTAAGCGCCTGCTGATCAGCCCGACCACCAAGTACTGCATCGAAGCGCAAGAGCGCCACGAGCAAATCGACAAGCATCAGCGTCAAGCTTGATGCGCGTGGCGAGCGGGCTTGCCCGCGTTGGGCGCGCGAAGCAGCCCTAAAACCAATCACTGCGGTCTTTCTGATAGATCACAGTGACCGGCCAGGGAGTGCTCCGCACTCCAGCGCGGCGGTGCGGCGATCCGATAAGCCCGCTCACCACAGAAGCCCGTTCGCCCAGGCCCAGCCCCTCTCCCGTCTATTGATCTGCTGCGATCCCTAACACCAAAGGCCCATGGATAATGGCCGTATAGTGGCGTTTAATGCAGACACAATAACGACAAGCAGTGGGGTGACAACATGGCTGGGGACGGATCTCTGACAGGCGCAACAGTGCCGCCGCAAACGGTGGCTCGCCACCTGTCCGGCTGGGTGACACCACTGCTGCAAAGCGTCGCCCTGGTGCTGTTGCTGCTTGGCCTGGCATTCGCCAACCTGTCGATTTACCTCTGCCTGCCGGTGGCCCTGCTGCTGATCTGGCTGCCCCGTCTGAAAAGCCGAACACCCAGCGCCGCGCCGACTGTGGCCCGCGACGCCATGGGTGAACTGACTCGCGATCTGTCCTACACCACCAGCCACAACGCGCTGTCGGCCGCTGGTGTGGCCTATTCGGTCAAGCAACTGGCCGCTAGGCTGCAGTCGCAATTGAGCGCCGCCCAGCAGATTGTCAGCAGCGCCGAAGTCATGATCGGCACCGAGCAGGTCACTTCCCAACTCAGCCGCCAGGCCCTGGGCGCCGCCAGCCAGGCTCACCAGCGCAGCACCGAAGGCCGCACGGTGCTGGCCGAGTCCATCAGCCGTATGCATCAGCTCAGCCAGCGCGCCAATGACAGCCGCCAGTTGATCGAGGCGTTGAGCCTGCGCAGTGAAGAAATCCAGCGGGTCACGCTGGTGATCCAGTCCATCGCCAGTCAAACCAACCTGTTGGCCTTGAATGCCGCTATTGAAGCGGCCCGGGCCGGTGAGCACGGTCGGGGTTTTGCGGTGGTGGCCGATGAGGTGCGCGGGCTAGCCGGTCGAACGGCCACCGCTACCGATGAAGTCGGGGTGATGGTCGCCGATATTCAGCAACGCACCAGCCAAGTGGTGGAGCAGATCCGCCAGCTGTCGGCGGATTTGCAGTCCGGTGTAGAGCAGGTGGAGCAGGCTGGCCAGCAACTGGAGAGTATTGCCACCCTGGCAGCGGATGTGGAGGGCCAGGTCAGCGAGATCGCCCAGGGCACTGACACCAACCGCGAGCAACTCGACAGTTTGTTCCATGCGGTGGAGCAGATGCGCAGCGATTTGACCGTCAGCGACCAGCAAACCCGACAACTGGCGCAGGCCGCTGTGCAAATGGAAGGGCAGGCCGAAACCATCAGCGAACGCCTGGCTGAAGTCGGCCTCGACGACTATCACCAGCGCATCTACGACCTGGCCCGCGAGGGCGCCAGCCAGATCGCCGCGCAGTTTGAGGCCGATGTCCTGCAAAACCGCGTCAGCCTTGATGACCTGTTCAACCGCAGCTATACGCTGATTCCCAATACCAGCCCCGGCAAGTATCACAGCCGTTTCGACGGCTATACCGACCAGGTTTTGCCGAGCATCCAGGAAGCGTTGCTACCCCGTCATGAAGGCCTGGTATTTGCCATCGCTTGCACGCCCCAAGGCTATGTGCCGACCCACAACAAGGCTTTTTCACAGGCGTTGACGGGTGATGCCCAGGTAGATGCGGTGCACAACCGCACCAAGCGCAAGTTCGAAGACCGCACCGGGATTCGCTGTGGCAGTCATCAGCAGGCAGTGTTGTTGCAGACTTACACGCGCGATACCGGCGAGTTGATGCACGACCTCTCGGTGCCGATCATGGTCAAGGGCCGGCATTGGGGTGGTTTACGATTGGGGTACAAGCCTGAAGGACGTTAACTGAAGGTGATTGTTACCGGCCATGTAATGAAGCTATTCCGCAGGTAGCTTTTTCCCGCGGGAGGAAAACCGTAGCATGAGCAGTATTGTTAGCTTGCTAACTAACTGCGCGGAGAACCTTAATGCAAAGCAAAGTCGATGTCGCCGTGATGATCGGCAGTGGTGTGCCGCCAACGCTGCGCGCGCTGGGACGCAAGGCCTGTTGGGTGGTGCTGCTCAACGGTGAACAGCGTGGCACGGCCTTCGCCAGTCGCGATGAAGCCGAAGAATGCCGTGCTGCCTGGCAGGCGCTGCTGAGGGCGGAACAATCAGACCGCCTGCATTGAATCCAGCCTACTACGACTGATGGAGGCGCTGGTTTAGTTCATCCACGGCGATCGCCCAGTCGGCATCTTCACGCAGTTCTTCTTTTAAAAATTGAGCCTGCTGTGGTGACCAGAACGGTGCGTCGATCAACTTCACGTCTTCAGGCAAGTGGTGCTGGCCGATAAAACTGTCGATCATCTTCGGGGAAGCATCCAGCCCCAACTGTTCAAACAGATTTTCAAGGGTATGTGTTGGCGCTTCCATATCGTTCTCCATGGGCGAAGTCATCGGTATGCATGGGAGGTTTTGCGCGCTGGAGAGTTCGATCTGATTATTGCGCCCGGCCAGTTACGAGGTCAGCGCCCCTGAGTCGACAGCGTTTTTAAGTGCCAGGGCGGCATCCTTGGCGGCCGCTGCGGCAGCGTCTACGGTTTTGAACCAGCGATCCTTTTCCACCTGGTGAGCAGTGATCGTGGTCAGTGGTGCCTTTGCCCGCATGACAATTACGGCTTGAAATTCGCCGTCTACTTCCCTGGCTTCGCCATGGATGAAAAATTCGCCTATATCAAATTCCGTCACGTATAGCCTTCCCTTGGAGGTAATTGCGCTGATGAACCCATGCGGCATGGGGCAAACTTCATTGGACGGGCCAGTATGGCAGTTGTTGTTGGCTGGTGGCGCAGTAAAGTCATTGATGTGACGAAACGACAACCCTGGGCACTTCCAGGATGTGGAAAAAGTTTCTTCCTGCGGGCACTACCCGATACATGGCTGAATGCAGGCACCCGCCATCGGCGTACAGGCTGTAGAATGCACCGTCATCGATAAACGCTGAGCCCGCGTGCGAAAGGGCAGAGCGGTGTTGAAGCAGTTGCATGGTCAGCTCCTGTCGATCGGTGCTGTTGACCCGCTGGCAGTTCTTTCAGGTGGTTTTGACCCGTGTTGCTGTTTTAGTATTGCCGTCAGCATCCGACGCCTGGTTCCAGACCAAGGTATTTTCTTTCGTTTTGGCTGTCGGAAAACTACATTTTCAAATGGGTTATTCTCTGAAGTTGATCGTCCAGTATTCTCTGGAGGTTGAACTTATGATTTCCTGCAACGCCTGACGACCTTCGCTTAAGGTCCGTCGGGCACGTCTGCACGGGTCTTACGGCGCCGTGGTGGGAGTTTTCTTCAGCTTTTTCTGTGTTACATATTTCATGACCGTGCCGTATTGGCCGCTTTTTCGTGCTGCCCGCTTGGGCAGGTAGCACCTTTTTTGATGTGGGGGCGTTTCCTTGGCAGTCAGTAATCTGGATATGCACGCATTGTTCGTGTTGGGTGATTTGCGCGCAAAGTTGGTCAAACAGTTTCAATCCCGTTTTGTCTACATCACTGAACAAACGCCTGAAGGCATTTACATCGCCGAAGTCGATACAGAGGCCGTGATGGTGGTAGACGACAAACAGCGACTGGAACTCAAGGTGGGTGATCATTTTCGTGCAGCTGTATTGCCGAGCCGTGAAGGTGGCAAGTTCGAACTCAAGTTCCGCGATATCAAGTTGACTGTGTATGGGTTGGGCGACTATGCCTTTGTTTCCTCGGCTGAAGGCCAGGGCATTGTGTTCAAGGAAGGCCACAGCGTGATGCTGGTCTTCGCTGCCAACGAACAGCTGCAGGAAGGCTTGACCAAAACCCTGAAAGCCGTGACCGGCAAGGCCGCCAAGTGGCGCAAGGGTGAGCTCGTGACCTTCAAGGCCAGCGAGTAATGAGCCTGGACCGGGCGCAATTTCACCAGCAGCACTTGTCGGACGCCCAGGCCAAGGCGGCCGAGTTGTTTGCCCGCAAGGGTGATTTGCAGGGAGCCTGGTTGAACTGGGTGGCCAGCCAGTTGTACGAACTACGTCCCGCCGAGTACGCCAGCATGGTGCGCCGAGAGTTGCAGCATTTGCATAATCTGCCGTAAAAGCAGGCGACCTGCCTTGTTCATTGAAACCTCTACTACAGTTGTGTTGACTTAAGTATTCAGAGGCTTCGCGGTGTTACAGCAAAGCCATCCGCTATTGCTGTGTAAAACACGAGGTGCAAAGGCATGAAAGCAATTCGAGCGCTGTTGGCGGCTTCCCTGACGACTCTGAGCCTGTCGGTGGCGTCGCTGCCGGTGTCGGCCGCCCAGGCGCCGATCCATTTTGCTGACCTGAACTGGGAAAGTGGCAGCTTGATCACTGAGGTGCTGCGATTTATCGTCGAAAAGGGCTATGACTTGCCCACCGATACTTTGCCTGGCACCACTATTACCCTGGAAACCGCCCTGGCGAAAAACGATATCCAGGTGATCGGTGAAGAGTGGGCAGGACGCAGCCCTGTGTGGGTCAAGGCCGAGGCTGAAGGCAAGGTGGCCGGCCTGGGCGACACCGTCAAAGGTGCCACCGAAGGCTGGTGGGTGCCGGAATACGTGATCAAGGGTGACCCGGCCAAGGGCATCAAACCCCTGGCGCCGCAGTTGCGCAGCGTAACGGACCTGGCGCGCTACAAGGACGTGTTCAAGGACCCGGAAGCACCGACCAAGGGCCGTTTTCTCAATAGCCCCATCGGCTGGACCTCGGAAGTGGTCAACAAACAGAAACTCAAGGCCTATGGGCTGGACGATAGTTATGTGAACTTTCGCAGTGGTTCGGGCGCGGCGCTGGATGCCGAGATTGCCTCGTCGATCCGTCGCGGCAAGCCGATCCTGTTTTACTACTGGTCGCCCACGCCGCTGATTGGGCGCTTCAAGCTGGTCCAACTGGAAGAGCCACCGTTTGACGCCGAGGCCTGGAAGACCCTGACCGATGCCGATAACCCCAATCCGAAACCGACTCGCTCTCTGGCATCCAAGTTGAGCATTGGTGTGTCGACGCCGTTCCAACAGCAGTATCCGCAGATCTGCGAGTTTTTCGCCAAGGTCGACTTTCCGATTGAACCACTGAACAAGGCGCTGGCCGAGATGAGCGAGAGGCACACGCCGCCCCGTGAAGTAGCGCAGGCGTTCCTCAAGTCGCACCCAGAGGTCTGGAAAGCCTGGTTGACCGAGGATGTGGCGCAGAAGGTCGAGGCCAGTCTGAAGTGACATCTAATGATCGTCCCCACAGCGTGGGAACGATCTCTATTTTTTTAAAATCGCGTTTGCACCGCCACCTCAAATGTCCTCGGTGACCCCAAGTAATACGCCGGCGACACATGGGCAAACTGGGCATACACCTCATTGGTCAGGTTACGTACCCGGCCAGTCACAGAGGTGTGCTGGTCCACTTTGTAAGTCAAAAACGTCCCGAACAAGGTATACGCCGGCACCGTCATCGTATTGGCATTGTCGGCATACACCGACGCCACATACCGCGCATCCATCCCCCCTTGCCAATTCGGCGCAAAGTCATAGGTCAGCCACACATTGCCCACCCGCTTCGGCACGTTGGTTGGCGTATTGCCCTTGCGCGACACTACTGCGCCGCTGGCGATTTTTTCATTGAAGTCGTCGTACTCGGCATCGACCCAGGCGAAGTTGCCCTCGGCCAACAGCTTGGGAGTAATCCGCAAGGAACTGGCCAATTCGATACCCTTGGACGACTGCGCGCCGACCGGAATGCTGTTGGTCGAGTCCTGCGGATCAGTCACGGCGAAGTCCTTGCGCTCGATCTTGTAGGCGGCAACAGTGGCGGAGCCCCGGCCGTCGAGGTAGTCGAACTTGCTGCCCACTTCCCATTGCTTGCCGGTGGACACGTCGAACACCTGGGTGGTGGTCGACGGCTGTTCGGCGGCGGTGCTGTATTGCACGTAGACATTGGCCGATGGAATGAACTGGTAGGTCAGGCCGATGCGACCGGTCACGGGTTCCCAGCTGCGCTTGAAGTGCCGCGGGCTGGTCGTCGTCGCCACCCGGTGATTGGTGACATCCAGGTCAATGGCGTCGTAGCGCAGGCCAGTCAGCAGTGACAACGTGTCAGTCAGCCCCAGGCGGTTTTCCACGAACAGCGCCTTGGTGGTCACTTCGGTGGTCTTGTCCTTGATAAAACCGGGCCGGGTGCCGGGAATGTCGTAGAAGTGCCCTGGATCGTAGTTGTTCGGGTCCACGCTGCTCTTGCCCGACACGCTCAGCGGGCTGTTGGTGGTGCTGTTGACCTTGTACTCGAAACCGCCGGACCAGGTGGTCGCCAGGCCGAAGAACGTATCTTCATGGCGCAGCTCGAACTGGTTGCCGTCCTGTTCGCCCTGATGGCGCACCTGATATGCCGTGGAGCGGTTTACCGCGCTGTTATCGGCGTTGTACTGGTACGTCTCCAGGTTGCGGTAATCGCGCTGGCTATCCAGGTGATAAAGGGTGTTACGCAGGCTGGTGCTGTCGTTGATCCGGTAGTCGATGATCGACCGCGCCCAGATTGTCCGTTGCTCGTAGCGACCGTCCGCCACGTTGTAGTTGTTGAAGCGGTTGTGTTTGTCGATCTTCAACTCGCCGGCCTTGGGATTGAGTACCGGCGTGCCCCAGTAGGGGCTGTCTTCGTGTTCGTCCTGGTATTCCAGGGCCAGGGTGTGGGACAGGTTGGGCGTCAGGTCGCTGAGCAGGGAAAACGCCACGCTCCAGGCGTCGCGCTGCTGGCGGTCGATGTAGGTGTGGTTGGTGTTGCGACTCACATCCAGGCGCGCGTAGTGCTGCACCTCGGCGCCGGGTTCGGTGAGGGCGTGATTGAGGCCCAGGGCCAGGCCAGTGGTGTCATAGCTGCCATAGCTGATCCGGCCTTCGGCGACCTGTTCTTCGCGGGTGGCCAGTTTGGTCACGTAGTTCAGTGAACCGCCCACGGAGCCGGCACCGTTGATCAGCGAGGAGGGGCCCCCCACCAGTTCCACCCGGTCGTAAATCCACACGTCCACCGGCCGCGCCAGGCCGCTGGCGACGTTGATGCCATTGAACATCTGGGTGATCTGGCTGCTGGTGAAGCCCCGATAGGAGATAAACCCGCCAAACCCCGGGGGGGCGCTGGCATTGACCCCTGGCAGGGAATTGGCAGCGTCTTGGAAGGTCTTGGCGCCTCGGCGCTCGATATCGTTGCGGCTGGCAATGCTGATGGAGGCCGGGGTTTCCCGCATGCTCAACCCCAGGCGCGAAGCCATGCCGCTGGATTGATCCAGGGCCCGGCCCGGCTCGGCGGCTTGTTCGCCATCAATGGTGGTGGACGCCAGTTCAATGGCCCAGGCGCTGACAGGCAGGCAGCCGAACAGGCTCGCCAACAGAGGTAAATGTTTCATCGGTAAATCCTGAAAAGCTTGGCTTGAAAGCAACGCACAAGGACACGCTCTCCGGTGGGAGGTCATGTTCTGTGCAGATCAAAAAGCGAAGAATCAGACGAAGGCGGGCGGGGCGCGCGGATTAGCCGCAGGCCAGGTAACGCGGGAAGGGCTGTCGGCGCTGGCAACAACCCCGGCCGGTGGGGCCTGAGGCTGCGGCATGACTGCGACATTGAGGCTTGAATTGAGCGCCGGGCCCATGCCGCCGCTGGAGCACACCGGGCAGCCAAAAGCCTTGGACAGGGTCGGCAGGGATTCATCGGTGGAGCTTGCAGGCGCGGGCGCCTGAGTGCGCGGGTCTACCGTACAGAACTGGCCGCCAATGCCATTTAGCTGCATGCCGACCATTTGCCCGTGGCCGATGCTGCAGGCGAACACATTGAACAGGACGCAGCAATAGAGCATCCAGGCAATGAGTGAACGGTCGGTACGGGCGAGTTTCATGGGGTGGCACTTTATCACCAGCTGCCGACGAAATACCCACAAAAAATCTCAGGAGGACTATCCTGTTTCGAACTTTTTAGGGGATATCCAGCCATGAGCTTTTTCGTTGCGCGGTGGGTTGTCGGGATTTTTACCTTTATCAGTATGGTGCATGTGTACTGGGCGGCCGGTGGCAAGCTGGGGAGTGCGGCGGTTATACCGCAGCTGCCCGCAGAGTTCTCCAGCGGACCGCGTCCGGCCTTCAAACTCACTGCACTGGGGGCGTTGTTGGTGGCCGCCGGGCTGGTGTTGATTGCGGTGTTGGTGTGTTTACGGGCGGGGCTGTATTTTGATCCGATCAGCCATAAGGCCTTGCAATGGGGGATCAGTGGCGTTGCCGTGATCATGTTTGCCCGGGCGATTGGCGATTCGGAGTTAGTAGGTTTTTTCAAGACGGTGGGCGGGTCGCGGTTTGCTCGCCTGGATACGTTTTTTTATTCGCCGCTGTGTTTGGTGTTGGGGGTGGGGCTGTTGGTTGTAGCTTGGAATTAGGGGGCTGACAGCCAGGAAGCCCGCGTTATCGTTAACGACCATCGCGAGCAAGCTAGCTCCTACAGTGGGCATGGGATACGTTTTTGCTTTTCACCACTCAGGTCGGCTACCAGGCCGCCGTGCTCTTGCTTTTGATTTTGATCTAAGGCGCCCCGTTAAACCACGATGCCGGAGTGAAGGCATGCCGAGCCACAGCGAGGCACCAAGTGGTGGGGCAAGAGCCTTTGGGTTACTTTTGGGCTCCTTTCAAAAGTGACACGCCGTAAGGGCGTAACCCTAATCCGCCCTGACCAAAATAACGGATATATACCCAGTAAAACCAAAAAAACGCCCATCACCCCCCATTCTCAGAACTGCGACTACTCACCTCGGCTGGCACAGCCTCTCCCGCCATCCGCTTGCGAAACAACGCTGTACGCGCTAGCAACAGCGTCGTCACCGGCACCGTGATCGATAGTAAAACCGGAATCAACCAGCCATGAAGCACCGGCTCGGACTTGAGCGCCGAAAAGTAAATGATCGAGGCCAGCGCCACACACCAGGCCCCCAGCGTTGAAGCCAGCGCCGGCGGGTGCATGCGCTGGAAAAAATCTTTCATCCGCACCAGCCCAATCGCACCAATTAGCGCAAACAGACTACTGAGTACCAATAAGATCGCCACCAGGATCTCGACCCACAGCGGCAGCGCGCCCACATTGATCATTCAATCACCTCGCCACGCAGCAGGAATTTCGCCAGGGCAAACGAACCCACAAAGCCAAACAGTGCAATCAGCAGCGCCGCCTCGAAGTAAGTGTCACTGGCATAGCGAATGCCCAGCACCAGCATCATCAGCATCGCCAGGATGTACAGATAATCCAGGGCCAACACTCGGTCCTGGGCCGAAGGGCCCTTGAACAGGCGCACCAGGGTCAGGACCATCGCCAGGGAAAACAGGAACAGGCTGAGCAGGATCGCATTGGAGAGCAGGGCACTCATTCGAAGATCTCCATCAAGGGCAGCTCGTAGGCGTGCTTGAAGTGCTCGATAAACTGCGCTTCGTCATCCAGATCAAACACGTGCAGCAGCAGAATGCTGCGGTCCAGGGCCAGTTCCGACCAGATGGTGCCGGGGACCACCGTGGTGATCATCGACAGCGCCGCCAGGCCGTTGGCGTCCCGCAGGTCGAGGGGGATTTTGATGAAGCGCGACCGGGGAGGGCGCGAACCGCAGGTCAATACGCCCCAGGCCACCAGCAGGTTGGACACCACGACATCGCGACCCACCAGGAAGAACAAGCGGATGATCACCCCAGGGCGGCGAATGCGGATCGGCAGCGGCCGCAACGGCGCCATCATCAGTGGTGCGCAAAAGCCCAGGATAGCCCCCAGCAGGAGGTTGCCGGGGCTGATGGACAGGTTCAGCACTAACCACAATAACCACAGCGACAAGGACAGCCACGGGGCAGGAAACAGACGCTTCATGGCTGCACCTCCAGCGCGGCGGCACGGGCTTCTGGGCTCGGAACCGGGCGGGTGGCCATGACGGCCATGACGTAATGCTCTGGGTTGTTCAGGCTGGCGGCAGTGTCCTGGGTATAACGCATCAGCGTTTCGGCCTTGAAGGTCAGCCCGATGGACAGGGCCAGCAGGACGAAGATTGGTACACACTCGAAGCGCCGCAGCAGCGGTGACGGTCGCTCTTCCGGGGTCCAGAAGCGCTGGATGCCGAGCCGGGCGAAGGCGATCAGCGAGGCCAGCCCCGAGAAGATCAACAGCGCGACCAAGCCCCAGGCGGCCGGGCGGATCGGCTCTTCCAGGGCATTGCCCAGGCCCAGTGGGTTTATCAGTGCGCTAAGCAGGCTGAGTTTGCCGATGAACCCCGACAGCGGCGGCATGCCGATGATCAGCAGGGCGCAGGCAATAAAGCTCAGGCCGAGGAAAGCCACGGTCCAGGGGATCACCTGGCCGACCACAGCTTTTTGTTCATCGTCCAGGTTGGTGCCTCGTGGCAGATGCAGGGACTCGACTGCCCGAGGCAACGCTTCGATCTCATCGTCCAGGGGCAGTTCGTTGGCGGAGCGAGAACGTTCGATTAGCTCCACCAGAAGGAATAGCGCGCTCAATGCCAGCGTCGAGCTGACCAGATAGAACAGTGC
Source organism: Pseudomonas sp. c313 (assembly GCF_055407145.1). Lineage (NCBI taxonomy): Bacteria > Pseudomonadati > Pseudomonadota > Gammaproteobacteria > Pseudomonadales > Pseudomonadaceae > Pseudomonas > Pseudomonas sp. c313. The sequence continues at coordinate 77,429 of NZ_JBUZRD010000005.1, forward strand.
GCCCGCGGTCAGCGCCGGTTGGGCAAAACCTATCGCCGACAACAGGATGCCCGCCGAGACCAGGATGCTCAGGCTGGCCATGCGTTCCAGGCGTTGCGCGGCGATCATTGCCAGGGCGGCGCAGATGATGGTTGCCATGCCGCCGTAGATCAGCCAGTCGCCGCCAAAGTACGCCGAAGCGCCGGCCTGGCCCGAGAACAGCAGGGTCCACAGGCGCAGCACGGTGTACACGCCGACCTTGGTCATGATTGCAAACATTGCCGCCACCGGCGCGCTGGCCGCGGAGTAGGCCGGTGCCAGCCAGAAGTTCAGCGGCCACATTCCGGCCTTGGCCAGGAACGCCGTGGCCAGGATCGCCGCGCCGGCATGCAGCAGGCCGCGATCGGCTTCGGGCACCAGGGGGATTTTCAGCGCCAGGTCAGCCATGTTCAGGGTGCCGGTGACGCCATAGATCATCGCCGCACCGATGAGGAACAGCGACGACGCCAACAGGTTGATCGCGATGTAATGCAGCCCCGACGACACCCGCGCCCGGCCGGAGCCATGGAGCATCAGGCCGTAGGACGCCGCCAGTAGTACCTCGAAGAACACGAACAGGTTGAACAGGTCGGCGGTGAGAAACGCACCGTACAGGCCCATCAACTGGATCTGGAACAACGCGTGAAAGCTGGTGCCTGCACGGTCCCAGCGGGCCATGGCGAACAGCAGGGCGCTAACGCCGATGATCCCGGTGAGCACCAGCATCAGCGCCGACAGCCGATCCACCACCAGCGCGATGCCGAACGGCACCTGCCAGTTGCCCGGCAGGTACACACCGATAGAGCGGGTGCCGTCCTGCTGGGTCCAGTACAGCAACAGCACCGAGACGCCGAGGCCGATCATGCTGGAGAACAGATTGATTCGTGCCTTGAGGGGGCGGTGTTTCTCGCCGAGCATCAGCATCAGCGCTGCCGTCAGCAACGGCAGCAGGATCGGCGCGATGATCAATTGGTTAATCCAGCTCATTCCTTAGGCTCCCTACCGTCCACATGGTCAGTGCCAGTCAGGCCCCTGGATGCCAGCAAGACCACCAGGAACAGCGCGGTCATGGCGAAGCTGATCACAATCGCCGTCAGCACCAGTGCCTGGGGCAGGGGGTCGGTGTAGTTGAGCAGGTCTTGGGGTACGCCGTCCTTGATGGTCGGCTCCTTGCCGATAAACAGGCTGCCCATGCTGAAAATGAACAGGTTGACCCCGTAGGACAACAGGCAAAGGCCCATCACTACCTGGAAGGTCCGTGGCCGCAGGATCAGCCAGACGCCTGAGGCCGCCAAGACCCCAATGGCAATTGCGATGACTTCTTCCATCAGGCGGCTCCTCCTGGCGTCGCAGTGGCTTTCGCCTGGCTGCTGGGTTTATGGGCACGTACCGATTGGTGACCCAGGGCGGTGAGCATCAACAGCGTCGAGCCGACCACTACCGCGTACACGCCAACGTCGAAGAACAGCGCGCTGGCGATATGGATATCGCCCAGCACCGGCAGGCTCAAGTGCAGGGTGTGGGTGGTCAGGAACGGATAACCGAACGCCAGCGCGCCAAGCCCGGTCAGGGTCGCCGACAGCAGGCCAACGCCCATCCAGCGCAACGGCCGCAGGCTCATCTGCGCCTCGACCCACTGGGTACCGGCCACCATGTATTGCAGGATAAATGCCACTGACATCACCAGGCCGGCGACAAATCCGCCGCCCGGCTGGTTGTGGCCACGCATGAACAGGTAGAACGACACCACCACCGCAATCGGCAGCAGCAGGCGCACCAGCACCGCCGGCACCATCATGAAGCCCAGGGCGGTGTCGCTGGCCTGGCGCGGGTTGACCAGATCGGTCGCCACGTCCGGAGCCAGCTGGCGCTGTTGCGCGGGCAATTGCATACTTTCTTTCGGTGGGCGGAAGCGGCGCAGCAGGGCGTATACCGTCAGCGCCACGGCCGCCAGCACAGTGATTTCCCCGAGGGTGTCGAAGCTTCGGAAGTCCACCAGCATCACATTCACCACATTGGTGCCGCCGCCTTCTGGCAGGGCGCGACTGAGGTAGAACGAGGAAATATCGTTAGGGGTCTGGCGCGTCAGCATCGCGTAGGACAACAGCGCCATGCCACCGCCGACCACGGTGGACAGCAGCAAGTCCCGCAGGCGGCGGATGCGCGCCTTGCGTAGGGAACTGGGCAGCGGCGAGACCTCTTCGATCCGCCGGGGCAGCCAGCGCAGGCCCAGCAAAATCAGCACGGTGGTCACCACTTCCACCACCAGTTGGGTCAGTGCCAGGTCCGGCGCCGAGAACCAGACGAAGGTAACGCAGGTCATCAGGCCGCAGACGCTGACCATGGTCAGGGCTGCCAGCCGGTGGTACTTGGCTTGCCAGGCGGCGCCCAGGGCGCAGGCGATCGCCAGCAACCACAGGGTGACGAAGACGATGGAACCAGGGATCTTCGGCCGGTCGCCCCAACTGATGCCGCTGTTGAGCATTGGGATCAATCCGGCGATCACCGCGGCCAGCACCAGCAGGAACAATTGGGGCTGCAAGCGCTTGGTGCTGAGGCGTTTTTCGATCTTGCGCGCGCCGCGCATCATCACCACCAGGCTGCGCTCGAACATGCGCTTGCCGTTGAAGTAGCTGATGATCGGCGGGTACTTGAAGCGCCCTTGCTTGAGCTGTTTGCGCAGCAGCAGGTAGAGCACAATGCCGCCGGACATGGCCACCAGGCTCATGATCATTGGCGCGTTCCAGCCGTGCCAGATGGCCAGGCTGTATTCAGGCAGCACGCCGCCGACCACGGGAAGTGCGGCCGCTGCGAGGATCGAACCGACCACCTGGGCCGGGAAAATCCCCACCAGTAGGCAGGTGAACACCAGCAGTTCCACAGGTGCGCGCATCCAACGGGGCGGTTCGTGCGGGGTGTGAGGCAAGTTGGTGGCGGTTGGCCCGAAGAACACATCCACCGTGAAACGCAGGGCATAGGCAACGCTGAAGGTGCCGGCGATGGTGGCGATCACCGGCAGGGCGATCTCTACCCAGGCGGTGGAAGAGATGAACACGGTTTCGGCGAAGAACATTTCCTTGGACAGGAAACCATTGAGCAGCGGCACGCCGGCCATGGAGGCGCTGGCGACCATGGCCAGCGTGGCGGTAAACGGGATCAGGCGGATCAGGCCGCTGAGTTTGCGGATATCACGGGTGCCGCTTTCGTGGTCAATGATGCCCGCAGCCATGAACAGCGACGCCTTGAAGGTGGCGTGGTTGAGAATATGGAACACTGCTGCGACGGCTGCCAGCGGGCTGTTGAGACCCAGCAAGAGCGTGATCAGGCCAAGGTGGCTGATGGTGGAGTAGGCCAGCAGGCCTTTGAGGTCGTTCTGGAACATTGCGCAATAGGCGCCGAGCAAGAGGGTAATGGCGCCAGCGCCGCCGACGATCCAGAACCATTCTTCGCTGCCGGACAACGAAGGCCACAGGCGGGCCAGCAGGAACACACCGGCCTTCACCATCGTCGCCGAGTGCAGGTAGGCCGAGACCGGTGTCGGCGCGGCCATGGCGTGGGGCAGCCAGAAGTGGAAGGGGAATTGCGCGCTTTTACTCAGGGCGCCGATCAGGATCAGCGCCAGCAGGATCGGGTACAGGGCATGGGCTCGAATCTGGTCACCGGCAGCCAGCACCAGGTCCAGGTCGTAGCTGCCGACGACATGGCCGAGCAGCATTACCCCCGCCAGCAGGCACAAACCACCCGCACCGGTCACCATCAGCGCCATATAGGCACCACGGCGCGCATCAGAACGGTGATGCCAATAGCCGATCAACAGGAACGAGAACAGGCTGGTCAGTTCCCAGAAAAACACGATCTGAATCAGGTTGCCCGAAATCACCAGGCCCAACATGGCGCCCATAAACGCCAGGAAGAAGGCGAAGAAACGCGGCACCGGGTCGTCCGGCGACATGTAATAGCGGGCGTACAGCGAAACCAGGGCGCCGATGCCCAGCACCAGCATCGAGAATAACCAGGCAAAGCCGTCCATGCGCAGCACGAAGTTCAGTCCCAGGCTGGGCAGCCAGGAGAACTCTTCGCGAATCACGCCTCCGTCGGCGATCTGGGGGTAGAGCAGGGCGACTTGTACGGTTGCGGCCAGGGCAACAAGGCCGGCCAGCAGGGATTCAGTGTTACGTGCGTTGTGCGGCAGCAAGGCCGCTAGACAGCTGCCGATAAAAGGCAGAAGCAGTAGAACTATCAGGGACATAGGCTTCTAATCTGCGGGAGTTTGGGATGCATCATACGTGCCGGATTCGGGATCACCAAACGGCAACCTGTGGCAGGATCCTACAAGAGGGCAGAAGGCAGCTACAAGCCGCAAGCGTAGAGCCGTATGCGTAGAGCCGTATGCGTATTTCTTGGAGCTTGCAGCTTGCAACTCAAGACATCAACCCTGGCGTTCCTGCTCCAACTCTTTTTCCGAAGCGGCGTTTTTCTGGCTGCCCCTCTTCATTTCACTGACAATCACCGCCGCCACAATCAACACCGCCCCCAGCATGGCAATCGGCGGGAACCGCTCGCCGGCAATCCGCCCCACCACGCCAGCCCACACCGGTTCACCGGCATAGATCAACGTCGCCCGGGTCGGCGAAACGCTTTTTTGCGCCCAGTTCATTGCCAGTTGAATCACTGCGCTGGTCAGCCCCAGGCCCACAGCGCTAAACAGCAACAACCAGGAAAACCCCGGCAGCGCTTCGCCCATGGGCACCACCATCAGGAACGACAACACCGACGCGGTGGCCAGTTGCACCACCGTGACCCGGCGCACATCCACCTGGCCTGCATAGGCGCTGATCAGGATGATCTCGGCAGCAATCGCAATGGCCCCGATCAAGGTGGCGATTTCACCAGGGCTGAAATTCAGCGACGCGCCCGCAGGGCCGGTCAACAGCATCAGCCCGGCGAACGCCAGCATAATGCCAATACTCGGCATCAACCCCGGACGGCGACCCAATACCAGCCATTGCAACAGTGGCACGAAAGGCACATACAGCGCGGTGATAAACGCCGACTGACTGCTCAGAATCGTCTGCAGGCCAATGGTCTGCAAACCATAGCCAAACATGATCGCCACACCGATAAAGGCCCCGGCCTTCAGTTCAAACAGGGTCAAGCCCCGCAGGCTGCGCAGCGAGAACAGGCCCACCGCCACAGTAGCCGCCGCAAAGCGCAGGCCGACAAAAAACATCGGGCCGCTCACCGTCATGGCATGTTGCACTAGGATAAAGGTGCCGCCCCAAAACATGGTGATCAGCACCAGCACGCATTCGGCTTTGCTGAAACGGGAAACGCGCGGGGAGGAGGTCGAGGAGGTCATGGCGGCTCTGGTCTTGCACAGGAAGGGCGCGGAACGCACAATGCGCCGCAGCTGGGCAGTATACTGCGCAACCCCACCGAGTGAGCAATATAGTGCACAAAGAAAATCCGCAACGAGCCTCGGTCCTGCAGCACGTCAGCCAGAACGTTCGTCGCCTGCGGCATGCCGCCGAGTTGAGTCAGACGGCGCTGTCCGAAAAGTCCGGCGTCAGTCGCCGGATGCTGGTGGCCATCGAGGCCGGCGAAAAGAACGTCAGTCTGTCCACTCTGGACCGCGTCGCCGAAGCCTTGGACGTGGCCTTCAGCGACCTGATCCAGGCCCCAGACGTCCGTGATCATAGCCGCATCAATGAACTGGCGTGGGCGGGGGAAATCGACGGCAGCAAAGCCGTGTTGCTGGCCAAGGCCACCGCCCGGCGTGAAGTCGAACTGTGGGAGTGGCGCCTGGAACCCGGTGATCGCTATTGCCCCGATCCCGACCTGGAAGGCTGGAGCGAGCAACTGTTTGTCTTCGAGGGGTGTCTGACCCTGATGTTGGGTGAGGAAGCACATCAGATCAGCGCCGGAGAGTTCTACATGTTCGCCAGCCACCAGCCCCACAGCTATCGCAATGACGGTGAAGTGGCGGCGCGGTTTGTGCGCAATGTGGTGATCTAACTGTTCATGAGGCAACAGTGGTTGGACACTTTGCTGGTTTGAAGCTACGTCCATTTCTATTTTTTGTTATGTAACATACTGATTTTATTGATAATTAAATTAAGGCACGACTCCTGCAATTGCTCTGGTATCTCCCTGGAGCCTGGAGCCTGGAGCCTGGAGTCGGCCCAGCTTCCACACCCTGCTCAGATGAGTTTTTTGATCGCCGAGCAGAATATCAACGTCGCGCTGAACTATGCCTCTCAAGGCTACGTGCTCGACACCGGGCGGGTGGTTCTCAGCGGCAGCGCCAGTGAGCTGCTGGCGCGGGGCGATTTGCATGACATCTACCTGGGCAGACAGTAAGGGCGCATTTGATGACTGAAACCGAACGCGGACAGACGACGAGCGCCATCCGCAACGCCGATGTGCTGGTGATTGGCGGTGGCCTGAGCGGCACCTTGCTGGCCGCGCAACTGCTGCGCCTGCCGGGCAGACGGCAGATACTGATCATCGAGCCGCGCAGTGAGCTGGGACGCGGCGAGGCCTACAGCGCCGTGGAGCTGGGGCATACCTTGAACGGCAACGCGGCGCGCATGAGCGTCGACCCGGACAACGCCGATGATTTGACCCAATGGCTGACCGAGTACATCGCGGCGGGCGGTTGGCCGGAGTCGGACCAGCAACATGTGCCCGTCAGCGAGCTGTTCCCGCCTCGGGGGATTTTTGGGTTGTATGCTCAGCAACGATTGGCTGAAGCCCAGGCGCTTTCGCAATCAACCGTGGAACATATTCGCGCCGAGGTGATTGACCTTCAGGTGGATGAAAATTCAACGCTGCTGACCTTGAGCGATGGCCAGCAACTGCGCGGCGCCTTTGCTGTTTTGGCCACCGGCATGTTCCCTGCTGCCCGTACGCCGCAGACCTCCTCCTGCGGCTTGAATGCGGCAGCCGTCGACCCGTGGGACGTGCAGGCCATGACCCAACTGGACCCACAATCGACGGTGCTGATTATCGGCTCCGGCCTGACGATGGTCGACGCCGTGGTGTCTTTGGAACAGGCCGGGCATCGAGGGCCGATCGAGGTGTTTTCTCGCCATGGTTTACTGCCCCATGTGCGCCGGCAACCGCCGAGCTGGGTGGACTTCCTTGGCGAAGACCATCGCCTTCGCAGCCCTCGGCAACTCCTGTGTGAAGTGCGCCGCCAGTGCCAAGCGGCGCTGGAGCAAGGCATCGATTGGCAAGCGCCGCTGGACACCGTGCGCGCCCATATCGGCCGCCTGTGGAGCCAGGCCAGCGAGCGCCAGAAGCGTCAGTTCGTGCGTCATGTACGGCCCTGGTGGGAAAGCCATCACCACCGCTCGCCACCCTTGAGCGCCGAGCTGGTGGCGCGCTTGCAGGGGGCAGGGCGGTTGCGCATCCAGGCTGCCTCGTTCAAGGGGTTGGAGCCGTCCCAGGCGGGTGAAGTGACCCTCCGCCTGCGCCGTCGCGGTGAGCAGGAAACGATGCAGGTCAGCGGTGCTGCGCTGATCAACTCCAGCGGTATCGAATACGACTGGCGCCGGGTGGCTCGGCCGTTGCCTCGGCAACTGCTGGCGCGTGGGTTGATTCAACCGGGGCCATTGGCGCTGGGGATTACCGCGGATACGTCAGGCGCCGTGCTTGATGCCCTCGGTCAGGTTAGCCAACGCCTGTTTGCCATGGGGCCGCCGCTTAGGGGCATGTGGTGGGAGAGCACGGCGGTGACCGATGTAGCGAGCCAGGCCAAGGCGTTGGCGACCCGGCTGGCTCAAGGCGCTCCGGCTAACCTCGCGTAGGGGCGGCGGGGATGGGGGCGCCCACTTTTACAAACCCCGGCTTGAGCCCAAACACTTCAACTCCCTCGGAAGTGGATTGCCCTGTGGTCACCGTCACCCGCTCCACCGGCTTATCCAGTGCCGCCCGATACTCCACTGACACCCCAGTGGCGTCGCGGTTGATCGCCTGGACCGGGACGATGATCGCTTGGTCATTACTGTAGGTGACAATGGTCAGTTGAGCGCTCATGCCCAGGCGCACCCGCTGCAATTGCTGCGCAGTCAGTTTGGGGATCGACAGCGTTACCGGAAACTGCGCGCTGCCCTGGCTGTCACTGGCGATGGCCAGGCCGCTGACCACGCTAACGGTTCCGCTCAGGCGCTCGCCGTCGAAACCATCGCCAATCACTTCTACCGCCTGGCCCTGGTGTAATTGGTTGATGTCCAGCTCTGAAACCTTGGCGACGATCTTCAGCCGTTCGATATTTGCCAGCCCGAACAGCACCTGGCCCTGGCCGACCTTGCTGCCGACCTGCACCGGTGCGCTGCTGTTGCCCCCGCCTTGCGGGCTATTGCTCCCCAGCGCCGGTACGACGATGCCGGAGAACGGTGCCTTGACCTCCTTGCCATCAAGTAGGATACGCAAGGCGTCGTATTTCACTGTGGCGTTGGTCAGCTCCATATCGGCAATCTGCCGGTATTCGCCCTTGCCCTGATCGATGGCCTGTTGCAGTTCGCCGCGTGCCGCCACCAGGTCCAGCTGTTGCTGCTGGGCCTGCTGCTTGAGGTCGTCCAGTTCGTTGCGCGCGATGATGCCGCGCTTGAACAGGTTTTCGCTTTCGGTGAGTTTGCGCTGGGTATTGCCGGTAGACATCTCGGCAGTACGCAGGCTGCGGCGGGCGCGGCTGACTTGCTGGCCGCTGTCCCAGTCCTGCATTTCCTGCACCGTTCGCCGGGCTTTGAGCTGGGCGGAGAGGGCTTCGCGCAGTTGTACTTCGAGGGTTGCCGGGTCCATGCGCAGCAGCACCTGGCCGGCTTCCACGCGTTGGCCCTGTTCCACCAGATTAGCTTGCACGTTGCCATCGAACGGCGCAGTGAGGGTGATGGTGGTGTCGGGCTCGATCTTGCCCACCAGGCCGATCTGGTGCACCAGTGGATCGGTCTTTACCACCAGCCACTGCTCAGCCTTGCCGGTTTGATCAGCGGCGGGGCTTCGATAGCTGATGACAGTTATCCCGGCGCCCACCAACAGCACAATCATCGCGGCGCCCAGCAGGCGTTTTTTATTAGTAGTCATTGAGGGCGATTTCCCAACTTTCCAGTGTCATGCCCAGGGTCAGGTCGAGCTGGGTCTGGGCATTTAAATAGGCAATCAGTGCGTTGAGCCGCGAGTTTTCGGCGTTGCGCAGGTCGGCTTCGAAACTTAGCACCTGGAAGTTGGTGGAGCGTCCGGCGCTGAGTTTGTCCCGTTCAATGTCGATCTTGCGCCTGGACAGCTCGACCGCCCTTTGCGAGATTTCATACTGGCGCCAGCGGGTACCCAGGTCGCGCACCACGTTGTTGACGTTGCGCTCCAGTTCTTGACGGGCATCGGTGATGATGATGGCTTGATTCTCCACATCGACTCGCGCGCGGACTTCGGCCTGGCGGGTGCTGATATCGCCGATGGGAATCTGCACCTGGATTGCGGTATAGCTGTCCCAATGTCGATTATTGGCATTGCCAAAGTCGTTATTGGACGCGTCGCGCAGCTGATTGGCCCCGGCCACCAAGTCGACCTGCCAGCGCCCGGAATCCTTGGCCATTACCAGGTTGAGGTCGGCCTGCTGGCTGCCGAGCAAGGTGGCGAGGTATTCCGGCTGCTGGTTCTGCGCCAAGTTGAAGGCCTGGTGTTTGTCGATGTCCATGCGCGAGGCCTCCAGGGCTTCGGTGGCGCGGATGGGTGTCGACAGGTCCAGGGCCAACAACCGCAGCAGTGCCAGGAGGCTCATGTCCAGTTGGTTCTGGGCTTCTTCCACGCCCAGTTGCTGGGTGGCGATGTCCGCTTCGGTCTGGACGATTTCGAACTCGGCCATGCGCCCGGCATTGATCAGCGCCTTGTTCACGTCCAGCAACGTGTTGGAGCGCTTCAGCGCCTCCTGGCTGATGCTCAGTTGTTCCTGGGCGCGCAACAGCTCCCGGTAGGTAGCGATGATCTGGCTGATGGTTTGCGCGACGTTGGCCTTGAGGTTCAAGCGGTTGGCCTGCTCCGACAGTCGTGACAGGCGCAGCGGAGCAGTGGTGGCGTCCCAGCCGGCACCGCGCATCAGCGGCTGGATAATTGCCAGGTCCAGGCCGTCACTGCGGTAGCGCCCGGCGCGGTCGGCGTTGTTCAGTTGCTGGGTCCAGGCCATGCTCAACCGCGTGCCGTACTCACCGAGCAGGGTAGCGGCGGGTGCCAGGTTGGCGTTGCGGGCGCGGTCATCGGAACCTTGGGTGCTGCGGTAATAACTGTTAAGCATCAGCTTGGGGTTGAAGGTGTCTTCGGCTACCCGCAGGTCGAATTTTTGCGCCACTCGTTGCAGGTAGGCGCTGCGAATACCGGGGTTGTTGCGCAAGCCCAGATACACCGCGTCCCCCAGCGTCAGGGTGGTGATCTGCGCATTGAGGGACACGCTGCGATCGTAGGCGCTGCGGGTAGTGGTTGGGGCCGAAGGGCGGATCACCACGTCGGCCGCAAAGCTGGGCAGGCTGACCAGGGCGATCATCAGCAGCAGCCGTTTATTCATCGCGCAAGGCCTCTACGGGCTGCAACCGTGACGCCGAGACCGCCGGGTAAATACCGAAAAACAACCCCACCAGCAAGGTGCTACCCACGCCCAGTGGCAAGGCGGCGACGGCCAGGGAAAACTGCCAACCCGATAGCCAGGCGTAGAGATAGGCAGCGGTCATGCCCACTACTGCCCCGCCCAAGGCACCGACGGCGGTGAGGGTCACCGCTTCCAGCAGGAACAGGTTACGGATGTCGCGCTGGCGGGCGCCCAGGGCCATACGAATGCCGATTTCGCGACGGCGCTCGGAAACGTTCATCAGCATTACGTTCATCACCCCGACACCGCCTCCCACCAGGGAGATAGCGCCCAAGGCCAGCAATAAATAGGCGAAGGTGCGACTTTGCCGGGTCATGCCGTCGATCATTTGCTGGGGCACCTGAATGTCGACATCGTGGTCGGTGAGTTGGGTTCTCAGGGCTGCTGCGGCGTTTGCGGCGATGCGTTCCATGTCCTGCCCCAGCGTGGCGCGGATAACCACGTTGCTGACCTGGGGCGCGGAATAGATGCGGCGCATGCCCTGGGCGGGAATGAACAGCGATTCGTTGGACTGCACCGGAATCAGCATCGACCGGGGCTGGTTGTGAAGAATGCCGACGATCAGGAACAGGTAGTCGTTGATTCGCACACGGTCGCCCAGTTGCAGTGGGTCGCCGGGAACACTCAATGCCTGGGCGGTCTGGTCGCCGATCACGGCGTAGGTTTCGCCAGCGTCAAACTCGGACAGGAAGCGCCCCTCACGCAGCGACAGGCGCATGGCGTCCTTGAGGTCCGGGGTGCTGCCGATCAGGCCGGCGTTGGCGGTGCGACCCTGGAAGACGACAGGCCCGCTGAACGACGAAATTGCGCCGATATGGGCGATTTCTGGCACGGCCTTGCGCACCGCCTCCAGGTCCAGGCTGGGGGGCATCGAAACGCTGCTGCTGCCTTTGGGGGGGAATTGCGCCACCAGGGTATCGGTGCCCATGTCCTTGAAAATCATCGCGGCATCTTCGGCTGCGTTGTGGCCGATATTGATCAGCGCCACCACGGAGGAGCTGCCGATGACGATGCCCAACAGGGCCAGGATCGAGCGCTTGCCCAGGGTCCGCAGGCTGACGAGCGCCTCGTGCAGCAATTGGCTCAGGCTCTGTTCGACCCGCAGGCTCATAGGCGCCCGACCTCTTGCACCACGCCGTTGCGCACCAGGATCTTGCGATTCAGGCGTTCAGCGATGTGCGAGTCGTGGGTGACGATGATCAGCGTCACCTGTTGTTCGCGGTTGAGGGTCAACAGCAGGTCCATGATCTCTTGAGCAGTGTGGCTGTCGAGGTTACCGGTGGGTTCGTCAGCGAGGACCACTGACGGCTTCCCTACTAACGCTCGGGCAATCGCTACCCGCTGGCGCTGGCCGCCGGACAAGTCGGCAGGTCGGTGGTGGGCGCGCTCGGCCAGGCCTACCTGATCGAGCATGCGCAGGGCTTGTTCGACCGATTCGTGGCGTGACGCGCCGCGGTAGCTCAGGGGCAGGGCGACGTTGTCGAGGGCACTGAGGCGCGGTAGCAGGTTGAAACTCTGGAAGACGAAGCCGATCTGCTGATTGCGGATCGCCGCCAATTGGTCGGGGTTGGCGCTGAAAATATCGTGGCCGGCAAAGCGGTATTGACCGCAGTCGGGCAGATCCAGCAGGCCGAGGATATTGAGCAGGGTGCTTTTGCCGGAACCGGAAGCGCCGAGGATGCCGCAGCTGTCGCCGCTGGCGATAGACAGGCAGACGTCATTGAGGATGGACAGGTGTTGCCCGGCCAACTGGTAGCTTTTGCCTATGCCTTGCAGGGAAATGAAGCCTGGGAGCGTGGGGGTCTCTGTCATCATGACTACGCCTGCAGTCTCGACGCTCCTGCTACGCTCCCGAAAATTGTTGTAACAAGTTCAGGAGCTGCCTGGCATGCGTCACGGACTGGTTTTATTTCTTGTTTTTAAAATATTGTTTGAATAGTAACCTTGATCTACCCGCTTCGCCAGCCGTAGAGATAGAGCGGTGTCACCTGTCGAAAATGGGAGTATGAGGCGCCGCCGGGTGTTGTGAAACACCTCGGATCACCCGCAAGACGGTGGCTGATAGGGCCTTTGGGTAATAGGGTGCAGTGTCACTACTTGCTTTCAATCAGCGGCCCCGGTATAAAAAATCAAATTTTGTTTTAAAACATCCCTTCCCATGTGGAACCCCTATGGTCGCGAAGAAACTCAGCGCTCCAAACGTTACCAAGACTCGATTGCTGGATGCGACAGAGGCTCTTTTCATCAAATACGGCTATGACGCCGTTTTGTTGCGGCAGATTACCGAGAAGGCCCAGGTCAATCTCGCTGCGGTGAACTACCACTTCGGGGACAAAGACTCCCTCATGAAGACGCTGCTGATGCAGCGCCTGGAACCGCTCAACGAACAACGTTTGCAATTGCTCGACAAGTGCGAGGCCGAATCTGATGGCCCGCTCGATTGCGACACCCTACTCGGCGTGCTGTTCGCCCCGGCCATGGGCCTGGAGCGCAGCGATCCGGCCAGCGGTGAAGGGCGCTCCTTTATTCGTTTCCTGGGCCGGGTCTACAGCGACACTTCGCCGTTTATCCAGGAATACCTCAAGGTGCACTATCAGCCGGTGTTCCAGCGCTTCTTTGAAGCATTCGCCCTGGCACTGCCGGACCTGCCGCGTAACGAATTGGGGGTGCGCCTGCAATTTGCCCTCAAGGCGATCTCCGGGGTGATGGCCGGGACCGAACTGCGCTTGCTGATGAACTCCATGAGCCTGGGCCGTCCGGCCACCGATGCTGAAGTCATGGCCAAGCTGATCACTCTGGTCTCGGCGGCCATTCGCGTGCCGCAGCAAAGCCCCGAGGCCGAAATGGCCCTGGCGCGGGTGCTTGATACCCAGCGGGTGATCCGCGAGCAGGGGGCGGCTCCCGACGTCAGCAAAGCCGCTCGCTGATGGACCGCCGGCTCCGCCCGGAGCCGGCCAAGCGGTAACCAGTCGTGCACTTCATCAAACCCCGCTACCACTCCCCACTCTATCCAAGTAAAACCCAGGCAAAAAAAAGCCCGCTGGGGCGGCGGGCTTGATGTGAAGCATTTGTAACGGATGAGGCTTCACAGTACGGCCGTGGATGTGAATAAAGCGTGAAAATTATGTAAGAGAAAGCGTGAGTGTGTGGCGTTTATGTTGAAAGCAACTTTCTCTGGTGACGTCATCGTGGTCTACCATTCGTCGCGACTGTCAATTCTGACAGGTAGACGTGCCCATGGGGCGGGTGTTTGATTTCTCTTGGTGCGTGTTCTGTCTACACGCTGTTTAATTTGGAGAGCAATCATGCCGATAAAGCCCGCCGCTCTAAGACCGACTCCCACAACAAAGAAACCTGCCACGGTGAAGAAATCGGATACTCGTGCAGGCTTTACCATGATTGAAGATTTGGACTCCCCCTACACATCGCCCCAACAGGTCACACCTGTAGATGGCGCGGCATACGGCGTGGGCATTCGCCATCTCGAAGAAGGGCTGGATTACGTCTTCGAGCGTTGGGAAAGTATCAATGTTGAGGACACGTATCGGATATGGATGAACGGCATTGTCATGGCCGAGGATACGGTGAAGCCTGGAGACGTTGCCAACCAGCGATTTTTCTTGAATATCCCTCGAACCACGGTGCCGTTGGGCTTTATACCGGATGTATACGGTGAGGTTGAAAGGGTCGGCAGCACTCAACTCAGTACCTCGCCACTTCAAATCGTGTTTGTCAAGGATACGCGGCCAGGCGGTGCTGACGACCGGCCCCATGAAAATTGGCACTCCAAACTGGTTTTGACTCTATCGGATATCTTCATTGACGCTGTCGTCGCCGCAAGGGGTGTCAAGGCAACGATCAAGAAATGGGAGAACATGCGAGTTAACGACCTGGTGATGTTCTATTGGGGAGAACATCGTTATGACGTCCCGCCGATTACCCCTGACCAGGTGGACCTTGACCTGGAGTTCGTGATTGATCCCGATTTTATCGCACTGGCGGGCAGCGGCCATTTTGTCGTGCAGTTCTACCTGTATGACGAGGTGCGTAATCGCTCGGGTGAACTGCAGCCCTGGTGCAAGCCAGTACCTGTAGAAGTGGACCTGGATCTGGAGCTGCTTGAAGAGCCGTATGTCGTCGAGGCTGACGAGGACACAATGGTACTGGACGCCGATGCACTTGGCAGAGAGCCTGCGCATGCCGAGGTGAACGTTGCGCGCAACAGTCCTCACTTCAGGGTGGGGGACTTCATTTTGCTCACGGTGCACGGCACGACCGTTGATGGAGCGTTCGTCAGTGAATCCATGTTGCAGCGGGTCGATAGAATTCCTCAGTATTACGAATTTCCGATCAGGAACGAGCTGGTCAGGTCCCTCATTCAGAGCACCATGACGGTCTCTTATGTTCGGCAAAGGGTCGGCGAGGATGACCGGCCCTCAAGGAATACCACGATTACGATCGCCGGTATTCGTTATGCATTGCCTCGGCCCTCGGTCAGAGAGGCCCATGGTCCATTCATTGAGCCGGACCTTGTGCGCATTACTGCGCAGATGCCTGATTACCAGCCGCCAGGCAGTCCTGGCGATAACCTGGAGGTCACCATCCAGGGGTATCGCCAGGACAATTCCATAGAGCGGGTTTCGTCTTCGCGGCTCGCAGGGATACATATACGAACCCGAGATTTTCCGAATGCCGATTACATGCGTTTCGAGGGCTTGCGTGACACCAATGTGCATTATGTCGTCACGGGTGCCAGCGGTGCACGAGAGTCAGAACGATTGTGGGTGCAAGTCGGCCGTCCACCTCGGGACTTGCCGGCGCCGATTATCCTTGATGCGATTAACGGCAATGTTGATCCCGCTACCATTGGCAGTGTGGGCACCCTTGAATTGCGTACGGATTTCAAAGGGGGGGATCGGGTCATCGTCAAATACACAGGCTCGCTCAGTGGCGAGCAGCAGTTTGAATACATCTTGTCCCTGAACGACAATCCGCTGGTTTTGGATATCCTGAGGCAACTGTTTCTTGACAACCTGGACGGCACGCTCACGGTCAGTTACCTGATTGATCGCTTCGGAGTTACTCAATACTCCGATGAGCTGCGTGTGACCGTCGGGACCGCATTGGGCGAGCTGTTTTTGCCTGAGGTACTGCAAGCCACCACCGAACCTGATGAGCTTGACCCCGCGCTCACTTGGTCGGGCGGTGCGACGGTGCGGGTCAAGTACGAACACATCAAGGCTGGCGATAAAGTCCAGGTTTGCTGGAAAGGACTTCCTGGTATAGGCACCCATTATGAGGTCAAGGAGAACCAGGTCGGCGGCCATATCGACTTCACGATCCCGACCGAGGCAATTGGCTTTAACATCCACCCCGATGGCCGTGATATCCATGTTTCTTTTCAGGTGATCCGCAACGGTTATCCGACCCCGTCGCCCGTGCTGACCCTACGCTTGCTGACATTGCACAACCTTCCTGGCCCATTGATCGACAGTATTGGCGACAACGCGGTGCTGGAAATTCCATTGCTCGAAGACTTCGACGAAACCCGCGTGTCGGCCTGGATGTACGCGCACCTGGGCCAGCGCATGTGGTTGCGTTATCAAGGTACTCGCAACACCGGGCTTGCATACGACAACTACGTGTATCGGGGCCGCGACGTTGACGATAGCGAGGTGATCAACGGTATCACCAGCGAGACTCCAGTGCTGGCGTTGCGCAACCTGGAGGAATGGTCTGAATTGACCATCAGTTTCTGGGTCACATTCGACCACAGCGGCGACCTCAATAATGCGGTGTTGTTTGACGTTCGGCATCACATGATTCAAATGGAGAAAAACACCTACCCGCATCCCCAAATCAAGGACTCCACGCCTGCCACCGGGCCGCAGGTGTCGATTAACCCGCTCGTGGTCGAGAACAAATGCCAGGTTCTGGTGAGTTACCCGAACATGAACGTGGGAGGAACCGACAGAATAACCTTGCACTGGATCTATGCCGACGGCTCCATGCCTGTCATCAGTACCCAGGACGGGCTTGATGGGGGTACGGTGACCTTTAATATTGGTAATGACATTCTTGGCTCCAGCGTAAATAGCACTATCCGCCTGCAGTACACGGTGGAGTTGGGCAGAGGAGGAACTGCGTCTTCCGAAGAGCAGACGGTCATCGTGGGCACCATCGCGTCAGGCAGCTTGTCCATGGCGCTGATCAATAACACGCCCAATGGTGGTTTGCTCAACCCGCCTGCCCTGACCAGAGATGCCATTGTTTCCGCGCAAAAGTGGCGCTTGAGCGTAACAGGGCAACGTGTCTGGTTGAGAGTGACCAGCCCAGGCCTTGTGACCCAGGTTTTGCTGGAGGGGCACCCTATAACTGCCATTCAGCAAGCCAACGGTTTGGCGAACATCCCCTTGCTCCGCTCCTGGTTATTGGGTGTGTCTAACAATGGTAGCGTCACCGTCTCGCTGAAAGTGACATATGACGGGAGTGAGGACGAGTCCCGTGCGATCATTTTCCCCAGTACGGTCTACACCGTGCGGCTCACCAGCCCCTTGGTCTTTGACTCGAGTGCGGTGTCCCTCAATGGGCGTACTTATCTGATACCGGGGAACCAGGCTAACTTGCCAGCGTTTAACTCCGGCAACTCGATTCGACGTACGGCATCGGGCGGCACTCCGGGTTACAACTACTTCTCGAACAACTCCGGCGTGGCAGTCGTGGACTCCACGGGGTATGTCACGGTAAGAGGCAACGGATCGGCGACGATTACCGTGAGTGACTCTTCTGTACCGGCGCAAACGAGGAGCTATGTCGTTTATGTCGGCGGCGTCGTGCTGTGTTATGGCTTGGGAGGGGGCACCAAGACCGACATCAACAACAGGGCCAGAAGCCAAGGCGTGCGCCTGGCCTCTCTTAATGAACTGCGTGAGATAAGCGCCGCTTATGGCAATCGTTGGCCAATGGGCAATGGGCTTTATTGGTCCAGCACGTGGTCCCATAATTTCCTGTTTTTCGATTATTGGTACGGGCGGAACATCAATACGGGGGCAGAAGGGACCTTCAAGCAGTGGGTGGGTAACCGACTCCTGGGGGTAGGGCTCAGATAACAGCTTTTGCAGGCTATTCACGGGACACCCTATTTAACCGTAGGCTGTCCCGTTTTTTTACAGTGCCTGTGCCCTCAAATCTTCCACTGCCTAGAACTCTTCGCCAATAGCCCCCGCATCCCATCCACATTCGCCGCCAACTGCACCGTCAATAACCGATACCCATCCAGCGCACTGTGGATGGGTGTCTCCAATGCTGTGTCGGGATCGGGAACCGAACTGGCCCGCTCCAACCGCTCCGTCGCCCCGGATTGCAAGGCCCGCGCCATGCCGATCAATTGCACCCGAATCTGCCGATGCTCAGCCTTGAGGGCTATTTGCATCCGGGCCATGGCCTGTTCATCCCGAGGGTCCGGCCGGGTGTTGCCGAGGATCTCCAGGGTGCTGATGCACATCCGTAGATGGCGTTGAATAGCGTCCAGCTTCGTCATGGAGATCCGCACTTCCTTGGACACCGACGGCATCAGTGAGCGCAGTTTCACCATCGCCGCATTCAAGCGGTTAAGCAGCTTGAGATGATCATCGTCAGTAACCGACTGGCCGCTGATGATCCGGCTGTAGATCGCTGCGCAATCGCGCAAGGCACTGGCCAGGTTGTAGCGCCACGAATACACGGCATACAGCGGCAGGGCGAAGGAAAAAGCCAGGGCCAGGGAGATGCCGATCAGAATGTCGACCGTGCGCCATAGCCCATCAGCCAGCGGATTATCACCATGGCCGGCGACGATGAACACGGTGATCCCGGACAGCAGAGCGGTGTAGCCGCCCTTGCCGATGGCGTGATAAGAGAAGAAACCGCAGACCACTGACATCAGCAGATAGGTCAGCATCGGCTGGCCCAGATACGCCTGTTGCGCTACCAGCAACAAACCGACGCTGGCCCCGATCAGCGTGCCATAGGCTCGCTCGACGGCTTTCTTGCCGATGTTGCCGTGGTGCTGCAAGCCGCCGATTACCACCAGCATGGTCACCGAGGCCCATTCGCCATGGGGCAGGTTGAGGCCGGTGGTTAACAGGATCGAAGCCAAAAGCCCCAGTGACACCCGTACCGAATGGATCAGCCTGGCGTGGCGGTAGCGGCGGTAGGGGTCCAGCAGGGGACGCAGCAGGCGGCGGACGAAGTTGGGTAGACGGACGGAGGAAAAGAGCTTCATCGGTTTTGTGGGCGTCTCGAAATCACTGTAGGAGCAAGCTTGCTCGCGAGGATCTTCAACGATAACGCGTGTTGTCTGGATACGCGCGATGTCCTTGAGTCCTTCGCGAGCAAGCTCGCTCCTACAATAGTGGTGTGGTTTCAGAAAATATAATCAGTAGTCAAAAAGCTCGACGCTCGATTATGCAGGATGTCGCTGACCAATTCCTTGTTGCTGTCCTGGAACTTGGTCGCAACCAAGGTACGGATCGAAAACACCCGCAACGCATCATGCACCGATAGCGTGCCTTCGGCTGAGTTCTTGCGGCCGTTGAACGGGAAGGTGTCCGGCCCGCGCTGACACTGGGCGTTGATATTGATCCGGCCCACCTGGTTGGCGAAGGTGTCAACCAGTCGGCCCACCTCAGTCGGGTCGGTGCCGAAGATACTCAGTTGCTGACCGAAGTCCGATTCCAGCACGTAGTCGATCACCGTATCCAGATCACGGTAGGGCACGATGGGCACCACCGGGCCGAACTGTTCTTCGTGGTAGACACGCATCGCGGTGTTCACCGGGTACAGCACCGCCGGGTAGAAAAATGAACCGCGACTGGCGCCACCATTGGCATTGACCACATGGGCGCCTTTGGCCTGGGCATCGGCTACCAGCGCATGCAGGTAATCGACCTTACCCGGCTCTGGTAATGGGGTCAGCGACACGCCGTCTTCCCAAGGCATGCCGGGCTTGAGGCTCAGCAGCTTCTGATTGAATTTCGCGATAAAACTCTCAACCACGTCCTCATGCACAAAGAGGATTTTCAGTGCCGTGCAGCGCTGGCCGTTGAAGGACAGCGAGCCGGTGAGCGTTTCGCTAACGGCGTTATCCAGGTCGACCTGGGGTAAGACGATGCCGGGATTCTTCGCATCCAGGCCCAGCGCCGCGCGCAGGCGGTGAGGGCGCGGGTGCAGCTTCTTCAAGTCGCTGGCGGCCTTGTTGGTACCGATAAAGGCGAAGATGTCGATCTTGCCGCTGGCCATCAGCGCGCTGACGGTTTCCCGGCCGCTGCCGTAGATCACGTTGATCACCCCGGCCGGGAAGCTGTCGCGAAACGCCTCCAGCAACGGCCGGATCAGTAGCACGCCGAGCTTGGCCGGCTTGAACACTACGGTGTTGCCCATGATCAGCGCCGGGATCAGCGTGGTGAAGGTTTCGTTCAACGGGTAGTTGTAAGGCCCCATGCACAGCGCCACGCCCATCGGCACCCGGCGAATCTGCCCGAGGGTGTCCTGCTCCAGCTCGAAACGGCTGGAGCGGCGATCGAGTTCCTTGAGGGCGTTGATGGTGTCGGTGATGTAGTCGCAGGTGCGGTCGAACTCTTTCTGCGAGTCCTTGAGGTTTTTGCCGATTTCCCACATCAGTAATTTCACCACCGCATCGCGCTGTTCACGCATACGGTGCAAAAAGGCTTCGACGTGCTGGATGCGTTCTACCACGCGCATGGTCGGCCAACTGCCCTGGCCGCGATCATAGGCGCGCACGGCGGCGTCGAGTGCGGTCAGCGCCGTTTCGGCGTCCAGCAGCGGGGTGCTGCCGATGATCACCGGGGTGTCGCCATCGGGTCCATGCAACTGCACCGGGCTGCGTACTTGGGCCAGGGGGCCGTCCCATACCCGCAACTGGCCGTCCACCAGGTAATCACGCTGTTCAATGGGTGCCTGAAGCCTGAATTGCTCGGGAATGTCGGCGGCGGTGGGAAACAGATTGGCGAGCAGGTTATCGGTGGACATATCGCTACCCCAGGAGTGGTTGCACAGCGTGGTTAGAGATTCACCCATCAAAGGGCCGAGTTGCAAGGTTTTGAGGTTTTGTCCTGCGCATAATTGCGCCGCGAGGGGTAAACTGCGCGGCTTTCTTGAAGGAGTTCACATGAGTCACTACCAGCCGGGCATTCTTGCCGCACCGGTGCCTTTGCAGGCACGTCATCTGTTTTTTGCCGTGGAGTCCATTGACGCCGTGCCCGCTGCGCTCGATGCGCTGGTGCAATTGACTGACGCGACGGTAGTGGTGGGTTTCGGTGAGCCGCTGGTAAAAGCCCTCGGTGCCCAGGTTGAAGGGCTACGAGCGTTCCCTCATGTCAGCGGCCCAGGCGCTGAAAACCCGTCGACCCAACAGGCCCTGTGGTGCTGGCTGCATGGCGTTGATCGCGGCGAATTGCTGATGCGCAGTCGGGCCTTTGAAAAAGCCCTGGCGCCGGCGTTTCGCCTGGTGCAGATGACTGAAGGCTTTCGCTACAAGACCGGTTTTGACCTGACCGATTACGAAGACGGCACCGAGAACCCCCATGATGACGCCGCCGTCGAAGCGGCTGTGACCAATGGCGGCAGCAGCTTTGCTGCGATCCAGCAATGGCAGCACGACCTGGATGGCTTCGCCGCGTTGCCGGCCCAGGAGCGCGATCACATCATCGGTCGACGCCATGGCGACAATGAAGAGTTGGAAGACGCGCCCGAGACTGCCCACGTCAAACGCACCGCGCAGGAAAGCTTTACCCCCGAAGCCTTTGTGGTACGCCGCTCCATGCCTTGGGCAGAGAACGGCCAGGCCGGCTTGATGTTTTTGGCATTCGGTCATTCCTTCGATGCCTTTGAAGCGCAGTTACGCCGCATGAGCGGCCTGGAAGACGGCATCGTCGATGGCTTGTACCGCATCAGCAAGCCGTTGACCGGCGGTTACTACTGGTGCCCGCCGCTCAAGGATGGGCATTTGGACCTGAGCGCAGTATTCCCGTAGAGGCTCTGTGCATGGTCAAGCTTTAGCGAGGCTGCGTTGGGAGCGACTCGAGTCGGTGGGCTCGATAACGGTGACGCGGCTGACGTAGCCTCGCCAGGGCTCGACAACTTCTACGCCAAGGCCTGGCGTTCGTGTCCTTGCCGTTTTTGTTGCAGGTGGCTACGGGCTTTTTGATGACGCCTTGGCCTTGGTGGGCTGCGTCGCCAGTGGTTTGCGCCTGTTGCAGTTTGGTCCCGCTTAATCCGGTATTGGCCCTTGTAAGGCGCCGTGGAAGAACGCTAACGTGGCCATCTAAATAATTCTGAATGTTTCAGCTTTATGCCCAGCCTGACCCAACGCAACGCTGACTCCACCTCCCGCCGTGCCGCGCTGACCTTGAGTTTGTGCCTGCCCAGTGACGTATTGCTCTATCTCTTGCTGCCCATGGAGTCCCAGGCGTTCGGCATTACTCTGGCCCAGGCCGGGGTGCTGCTGGCGGCCAACCGGCTGGTGCGGATTTTCGGCTATCGGTATGTGCTCAACTTCTATGCCCTGCGGGGTGATCGCCTGACCTGCATGCTCGCTGCCGGCGCAGCCGCCGTCTGCGCCCTGGGCAATTCATTCTTGAGTGGTTTTGCCGCGTTGCTGGGGCTGCGGCTGATTTGGGGCCTGTGTTTTGCCGCGTTGAACCTGTCGACCCAAGTGCTGGCAACCTCTGAACCCTCTGGAGCATCGCGTCGCGCTGGGCGTTCCCGGGCGTTTATTGCTCTTGGCCCGATGCTGGCCTTGCCGCTTGGCGGCTTGCTGACATTGTGGGCGGGGCCACGTCCGATTTTTCTGATTCTGGCGGTGTGTTGCCTGATTGGCTTGTGGCTTGCTCGTGGCCTACCGACGGCCGGCCATGATTTGCACGGTACCCCAGGCCGCCGTTTCCGGTTGCCGGACAGCGTGGCGGTGTGGTCGTTTATCGAAGGCGTGGCGCTGGACGGGCTGTTTATTTTCGGCCTGTCAGTGCAGGCGCAAAAAATCCTCGGCGGTGATGCGGTGTTGATTGCCGGCGCGTTGATGGCGCTGCGGTATGTTTCGGAAATGCTCCTGAGCCCCTTGGGCGGTCGCGCGGCACAGCGCTTTGGTGCCACGGCGATGTTGCTGCTGTTTTCCTTCCTCAGTGCCCTGGCCCTGTGGGCTTTCGGCAGCTATTGGGTGATTGTTGGCGCTGCTGCGGTGCTGGTGCTGCGGGCCCTGCAATTACCTTTGGTGACGACCCTGGTGGCGGAACGCAATCCCGGCGCCCTGCGGGTTTCAGCCCTGGCGTCCAACGCGGTGTGGCGCGACATCGGTGCCGGCCTTGGGCCGTTGCTGGCGGGTTTTCTGTTACCGGTGGCATCGGCGCCCTGGGTGTTTGGCGTGGCGGGCGCTGCGATTGCCGTCAGTGCGGTGTTCTGCTGGCGCTCACAGGCTGGTTCAAATCTGACGGTCTGAATGCAAACCTTAAGCACTTTTTACCGCTGCCAGCCACGCCGGGTCCAGGCGTGTTTGCTCGGTCTCGATCCCCAGCGCCTGCATCTTCGCCTTGTGCGCGTCCATTTCCCCCACCAACTGCGCCTGGGCGCTGGAGTTGGCGTCCAGTGCATGCATCTGTGTCAGCCCCAAATGGTAGAAGCGCAGTAGCTTGATCGCCGCCGGGTCATTGGCCTGCACCTGTTCGGTGACCTTGTGCATGACGTTGGTCACGCGCATCAGGCTGCGCTTGAGCTGCCAGCCATATAATGCCGGCGCCAGCCAGGCCTGTGACCAGAACGGGCCGCGCACCAGCGCCACTGTCAGCAACACCCCGGCCACGACCCCGCCGACATTGAAGCGAAAGTTGTCGCCACCGGGTTCGCCAAACAGCATCACGGCCAGGGTCGACAGCAGCATCGCCAGGAAGACGAATATCACGGCGACGATCAGCGTGCTGCGGCGGGTCTGCTGGCGATAGGTTTGTGGATCGCAGGGTTTGATCTCAAACATCCGGGGTGCAGTCTCCATAAGGGAAGTAGGGGTATGCCACAGCGCGGCATCTTCTCACGCTTCAACGGGCAGGAGGGAAATCAGGTTGAACGATGGCGTGCAGCGGTTTCTCTAAAGTCTGTGTGCAACGGACTTCAAGCGAGGTTGACCATGATCCGGTATCAGCAGCAACCCGGTACGCAAAATCCCGACGAGCCGATTCTTCCTGGAGAAGTGGAGCGTGATAACGACGCCTACCGGCCCAATGACCCGGCCAGGCGTGAGAAGGATGAGGAACGGGTCGACGAGGACCTGGATAACCTGCATGACAAGGCGCGCCCGCTGTAACCCGGCGCGTGGAGGAGGTGATTATGATCAGTAATTCGAAAACCCCCGATGGCCCGCACTCATCGGAACATTCCAGCGGCGCTGACGAGTTGGGTTTTGACCCCGATTCGCCGGATCTGGCCGACCCTCAGGTTGACCCGGTGGGCCCAGCGATTGCGCCGTTGGACGAAAAAGAAAAGCCCGCCAAGACGCCGGGCTACGACCCTCTTGGCGATCTGAAAACCTGAACACGGCCCCGCCACAGAGCGGGGCTTTACCTCGCGGGTGTTGATACCGATCACAATTGGCAAGCGGCCCGGTTCAGGGTATTAGTGATGCCTTCGCCTCGCGCTCAAGGATTGCGCCATGTCCCAGGATTCGCCTCGCCTGACTCACAGTCGTCTGTACCTGCAACGCCTGGGTTATGACACGCCGCCGGCACCGACCCTGCAAACCCTGGCGCAGTTGCAGTTGCGCCATGTCAGCACCTTCGCCTTTGAAACCCTGTCGACCCTGTTGCGTGTGCCAGTGCCCATTGATTTAGCCCGCGTCGAGCAAAAAGTCCTGTTGGATGGGCGCGGTGGCTATTGCTACGAACTGAACCAAATGTTTCTGGCGTTGTTGCAGGAGCTGGGGTTTGACGCCCGTGGCATTACCGGGAGGGTGGTGATAGGTGGCCCACCCGATGCGCTCACCGCCCGGACTCACCGCTTGAGCCTGGTGACTGTGGACGGCGTGCGTTATATCAGTGACGTCGGTTTTGGTGGCATGGTGCCTACCAGCCCGTTGCAATTGGACAGCGAAGCGCCCCAGGCCACCGCACATGAGCCCTACCGCCTGACCTTGGAACAGGACAGCTACACCCTGTGGTCCCAGGTCGCCGGGGAGTGGCGCGGGCTCTATGTATTCGACCTGCAGCAGCAGTCGCACATCGACTATGAGGTCGGCAACTGGTACGTCTGCACCCACCCCGACTCACCGTTTATAGGCCAGTTGAAAGTGGCGTTGATTGCTCCGGGTCTGCGCCGTACGTTGAACAATGGCACCTACGCGATCCATTACCTGGACCGCGACAGCGAAAAACGCTCGATCCAGGACGCGGACGAACTGCTGGCGCTGCTCCAGGACAGCTTCGGCATTCGCCTGCCCGAGCACCCGCAACTTCACACAACCCTTACGCGGTTGCTGACGGCAACTTGAGCTGCTGGGCACCAGCCTAAGCCTGGCCGCTAAAGTCCCCCTTTATGTCCCCCAATACCCTCAACGCGGTGCTGCCCCTGCCTTAGTGTGGATCTGACTTTCCACACCATAAGAGAGAGGGCGGACATGCGGGTAATAAACCCCTTTCGTATCAGTCTGTTGCTGGCCTTTATCGGCCTGCTGACGGCCTGCGGCGACGAATCGAAACATCCTCCTGAACGCGCCACGGCGGCCAGTGCCATGCCGACCGAGTCAGCCCTGGCCCAGGTCTACGACACCAGTTGCAAGCTGTGCCACGCCAACCCGGCATCCGGCGCACCGCTGACCGGCGACGACCTTGCCTGGCGCCCGCGCATCGCCCAGGGGGCCGACACGCTGCTGGACCACACGATCAACGGCTACAACGGTATGCCACCCATGGGCCTGTGCATGCAGTGTTCCGAGGAGCAGTTCCTGGCGCTGATCAGTTTCATGTCCGGCCAACAACAATAACAACAACGAGGTAAGGGGCATGGTGATGGACCTATCACGGCGTCAACTGTTGCAGCGCGCGGCGCTGACGGGCGCTTTCATGGCGTTGAGCAGCAACCCGGCGCTCGCGCAACTGGCCCGTGCACCGCGGCTGATTCCCTGGCGTAACTGGTCTGGCGCGCAAAGTTGCCTGCCGCTGGCGCGCCTGGCGCCCAAGGACCTGGACGAGTTGGTGCAGGTGATTCGCCGGGCACCGGGCAAGGTGCGGCCGGTGGGCTCGGGCCACTCGTTCAGCGCCCTGGTGCCCACCGACGGCACGCTGCTGTCCCTGAGCTTTTTCAACGGTTTGCTTGATCACGATGCCGGCAGCCTGCAAGCCATCTTCGGCGCCGGCACGCCGATGTCGCGCATGGGCCCGGCGCTGAAAGAAATCGGCCAGGCCTTGCCGAACATGGCGGATATCGACTACCAGACGCTGGCTGGCGCCATCGCCACCTCGACCCACGGTACAGGCATCGGTTTTACCTCCTATAGCGGCCATATCACCGGCCTGCAACTGGTGACCGCCCAAGGCGAGGTGCTGGACTGCGATGCCAATCGACATGCCGAGGTGTTCAATGCCGCCAGGGTGTCCCTTGGCGCTCTCGGCGTGGCAACCAAAGTGCGCCTGCAAAACCGCGCACCGTATCGTCTGCGAGAGCGGCAATGGATCGCCAAAACCTGCGATCTGCTGGAGGATGTGGAGAAAAACACCCGGGAAAACCAGCATTGGGAAATGCTGGTGGTGACCCACTCCGATTACGCCTTGTCCATCGCCCTCAACGAAACCACCGACCCCGAAACCCCGCCGATTGATCCGGCCGAGGCGGGCGGCAACGCGTTTGTGTCAATCATCGAAAAGCTCGACAAATACGGCAGCGACTTCCCCGACGTCCGACGCACCCTGCTCAACAGCCTGCGCTATTTCGCCAGTTTCCAGGACCGGGTGGCCGAGTCGTATGAGGTCTATGCCAACGTGCGCAATGTGCGTTTCAACGAGATGGAATATTCGGTGCCTGCTGAACATGGCCCTGCATGCCTGCGGGAAATCCTCAAACTGATCAGCGACAAGGACCTGCGCACCTGGTTTCCCATCGAGTACCGCTACGTCAAGGCCGACGATATTCCCTTGAGCATGTTTGAAGGGCGCGACAGTTGTTCGATCTCCGTGCACCAGCACTACACCATGGACCATCACAACTTTTTTGCGGCGGTGGAACCGATCTTCTGGAAGTACGCCGGCAGGCCTCACTGGGGCAAGTTGCACACCCTTAACGCTCGCAACCTGCAAGCTCTGTACCCACGCTGGGAGGAGTTCACCCGTGTACGACAGGCACTGGACCCTGGCGGAAAATTCCTCAATGCGCACCTGTCATCTATTCTGGGAGTGGCCTGATGAACCGTAGAAACTTCATGCTCGGTACCGTCGGTGCAGGCGCTTTGCTGGCGGGTGGTGCAGTGTTGTTGCGCCCGACTGATCGCGGCGGCCCGTACAGCGAGTATTTCCGCACGCTGAACCAGGAACTCAAGGCCCATGGGCCGATGCGCCCGGTGATGCTGATTGACCTGGACAGCCTGGATCACAATATCGATGTGGTCATGCAGTCGGTTCAGCGGGGTGGCAAACACTTGCGCCTGGTGGAGAAATCCCTGCCGTCGCCGGGTTTGCTGGCCTACATTGCCAAGCGTGTCGGCACCCAGCGGTTGATGTCGTTTCATCAGCCGTTTCTCAATCACGATGCCCTGGTATTTCCTGATGCCGATATCCTGATGGGCAAGCCGTTGCCGGTGCGCTCGGCGCAGTTATTTTATCAAACTCACAAAGGCCCGTTCGAGCCGTCCCGGCAATTGCAGTGGTTGCTGGACACCCCTGAGCGGTTGCAGCAATACCTGGCGCTGGCCCAGGGGTTGGGTACGAGGCTGCGGGTCAATATCGAGCTGGATGTTGGCCTGCATCGTGGCGGGATCAGTGATGATGCCGTGCTGGGGCAGATGTTGGGGCTGATCAGCGCCCATCCGCAGCAGTTGGAGTTTGCCGGTTTCATGGGCTACGACCCGTTTGTCGGCATGGGTGTGCCGGGGATTCTCGGCTCGCCCCAGGCGCTGTTCGACAAGGTCATGCAACGTTACAACGGCTATGTCGACTACACCCGCCAGCACTTTGCGCCCTTGTGGCGTGACGGCCTGACCCTCAATACCGCCGGCAGCCCGAGTTATCGCATCCACGAACAGGAACGCCTGAGCAGCGAAGTCTCGGTGGGCACCGCGTTGCTCAAGCCGACTCATTACGACTTGTCGTCCTTGAGCGAGCACGTCCCTGCGGCCTACATCGCCACGCCCGTGCTGAAAAGTACCGGCGCGGTGAACATCCCGGCGCTGGATGACAAGTCGAGGCTGTTCTCCTGGTGGGACAGCAACCAGCGCGGCACGTTCTTTATCTATGGCGGCAACTGGATGGCCGAGTTCGAGTCTCCCACGGGGCTGCAAAGTAACGAGCTGTATGGCCGCAGCTCCAATCAGGAAATGGTCAACGGCTCGCCAGCGGTGGGGTTGGCGGTGGAGGACCACGTGTTTCTGCGGCCGACCCAGACTGAGTCTGTGTTGCTGCAGTTTGGCGATTTGCTGGCGGTGAGGGGCGGAAAGATCATCGAAAGCTGGCCGGTCTACACCTGAGCGCCTCGGTCAACGGTGGGGTTGGCTTGTCGGATCACCGTACTGCTGCAATGGCATCACTTTGGTGTAACTGACAGGCCGAGTTGCCTGCATCGCAGGCAAGCCCACATTGACCGTACCCAGTCAAAGCGCAAATGGAATCGTCAGCTTGGCCCACAACATGTCACCTTCCGGCCGGTTCTCCACATCAAACTCCTTGGCCCAGCGCACCTCGGCACTGGCGTACTTGAGAAAGGTGAAATACACCGCTGGGCCAATGGCAAACACCTGGCCCCGAACTCCGTCATCGACGTCCTCGCCAAAGATATTGGTCACCGTGCGCCCGTACTGCTTATCGTCGGTGGTCTGCTTCAGGTAGTAGCCGTTGATGCCCAGGCTCAGGTTGTCGGTCACTTTATAGCTGGCCGAATAATCAAAGTGGAAAATCTGCCCCGAGCGGTAATCGGTGTCGTGGTTTTCCTTGTTGAAGCTGTAGGTGGTCTTGATCGAAAGTTCGGTGCGCTCGTTGGGCAGCCAGGTCGCGGAAAACAGCGGTTTGTAGGTGTAAAAGTTATTGCTGGTGTTGGCCAGGCGCGTGGCGTCGTATTCGCCGGTGGGCAGGGTGATCTCCACGGCGGCGGCGAGGGTCAGGTTTTTGCCCATGTCCCACAGAATGATCGGCGCCAGTGTGGTGTCACCCATGCTTTCGCGCTGGTCGGACATGCCGAACAGCGCCACTTGTTGCTTTAGGTAAGGCTGCGCGATGTAGCCACCGAGCCGGCCGCCGAATACCCGCAGCGGGCTGAGGTAGTCCAGGCGCGGGATGATTGCGTCGGACTTGATCTTGACGTCAGGCACCTTGCCGCCGAGGGAGCTGATATTGAGTTTTTTGGCTTCGTAGTGGTTGTAGTAGAGGTTGAAGGCGAACATGTGGTCTGGCAGGTTGTTGACGTCCAGCGGCAGGATGTAAAAGCCATCGGTGCCGGTACCGATGTTGTCCACGCCGCCTTCCGTGGCCAGGGCCGGGAAGCTGATAAGTGCCATCAGGGCAAGGTGCAGAGGGTGAAACGCACGGGTCGGGTTCATGTCTGGGCTCGTTATTATTGTTGGGGGAGCAGACCTTCATGGGCCTTGCCCATAGAAATAAGCCCTTGGCGCCCGGCGGGGCAGGGTATTGGCGGCCAGATAGGGGGACTTTGGCGGACAGCTTTCACGCAGAGTGCGGCGATCCTGGCAAGCGCCTATGATTGTCAGGATGTTTCTAAAACAAGAACCGAGTACTCAGTCGGGAATCGAAGATTCATGCAAAGGAAAGCTGTTGATCCGCACTATGAACTGGCCCTGGTCTCGCCGTTCCTCCTGCAAACCCTGGGGCAAGTCGTCGCGCAAAAGGGTGCCAGTGCCGAGCACCTGTGCCGTGGCCTGGGCTTTACCCTGGGCGACCTGGATGACCCGGCCCAGCGCATTTCCTATCGCCAGGCGGCGGCGATGATCCAGCGGGCGTTGAAGGCGTTGCCGGATCAGGGCCTGGGGCTGTGTGTCGGCAATCAGAATGTGTTGGGCACCCTGGGCCTGCTGGGGCATGTGATTTCCCTGTGCAAGACCCTGCGCGATGCCTTTGCCGTCGGCGAGCGGCACCAGCACACCTCCGGCGGCATCGCCACCTCGCGCATCGATGAAGGGGTGAATGAGGTGTTTATCGACGTTGAATGCCTGTTGCCCTACGCCGAGGTACAGGTGTTTGCCGCTGAAGAGTTCTTTGCCAGCATCATGGTCTATGGCAGGGCGCTGGTGGGGGCTGAGTTTATGCCGCTACGGGTGGAGTTCATGCACGCGGTGCCACTGTATGCCGCCGAGTACCCGCGGCTGTTT
Source organism: Pseudomonas sp. c313 (assembly GCF_055407145.1). NCBI lineage: Bacteria > Pseudomonadati > Pseudomonadota > Gammaproteobacteria > Pseudomonadales > Pseudomonadaceae > Pseudomonas > Pseudomonas sp. c313. The sequence continues at coordinate 107,650 of NZ_JBUZRD010000005.1, forward strand.
GGCGCGGATGTACGCTTTGGCTGTCTGCACAACCGTATGGTCCTGGCCAGCCATTGGCTGGACGTGCGCCTGCCCAATCATCATGCCCTGGCGTTACGCCAGGCCCTGGAGCTGCTGGAGCTGGAAAGCGCCCAGTTGCATCAAAAGATGGATTTGATCCAGGCGGTGGAACGGGCGATTTCTCGTGACCTGCAGGGCAGCCAGCTGGAAAAGGTCGCCAGTGACTTGAACATGAGTGGCCGCACCCTGCGTCGGCGCTTGACCGAACATGGGCTGACCTTTGAGGCGTTGCTGGAGCAGGTGCGTCGCGCGCGCACCATGGGCCTGCTGGGCAATCCGGGGTTGTCCATCGAGCGCATTACCGAAGAGGTGGGCTACAGCGACGTACGCAGTTTTCGACGAGCGTTCAAACGGTGGACGGGGCTGAGTCCCAGCGCGTTTCGGGGAGAGGGAGGAGGGTTGGCGTAGTGTCGGCCCTGTTTGGGCAAACAAAGGAGAAAGGTGGTCAGTACGAACGACAGTACCAGGCAGGTGCGGCTCAAAACGTCGGTGGCGTGATCACCCAGATCACCACTGCATCTACCTTGCCAGGGTTGCCGTAGCGATGGGGTTCGCTGCTTGGAAAGCTGAAACTGTCGCCCTCGTCGAGCTGAAAATGGCGCTCGCCTACCCACAACTCAAACCTCCCGTTCAATACGTAACCTGCCTCTTCACCTTCATGGCTGTAGTTTTGCTGGCTGTAGGTACCGGGCGGGAAGCGCGAGTGCAGCATCTCCAACTGGCGGTTGGGCTGGGGCGTCAGCAGTTGGTCAACAATGCCGTCTTCATAGTGAATGCTCTGCCGCGTGCCTTTACGCACCACGTAGCCCTGGTCTTGTGGGGCTGTGGCGGTTTCGCTGGCGAAGAACCACTGGATGGTTACCCCCAGGCTGCGAGCGATGTTGAACAGCGCCGGGATCGAGGGGTAGGCGAGGTTGCGTTCCAGTTGGCTGATGTAGCCGGCGGTCAGTTTACTCATCTGCGCCAATACCGTGAGGGTCAGGCCGCGAGCCTTTCGCAGTCCACGGATACGCGTGCCCAGGAACAGTTGCTGAGGTTCGTCCTTACGCATTCAAATTTCCCACGCCACCTTCAACCCTTCATAAATGGCCTCTTCGGCGGTACGCGGCGCAAGGCAGTCGCCAATGCGCTTGAAGTCCACCAGGCCTTCCAATTGTGTGCCAAGAGTGTCCACTGGCTGATGCCCCTGGCACAACACCAGCGAGTCGATGTTTTCCAGCAACATCGGCTCGGCGCTGGCGGTGTGTTGCAGGTACACGGTGGTGTCATCGCAGCCGTACAGACGGGCGTAGGGGATGATCGGGATGCCCAGCCGATGCAGCTCGCCGGCCAACTGATCGCGCACGTACAGCGGCAGGTTTTCCCCGCAATGGGTACCGTTGACCGCCAGTTGCACCTGATGACCGGCGCGCACCAGGCGCTCGGCAATGCCAGGGCCGATCCAGTCGCAACGCCAGTCGACCACCACCACCGAACGACCGAGCTGGACTTCATCACGCAACACTTGCCAGGCATCCACCACCTGCAACTCACCGCCGCGTTCGAAGGCCGGCCAGTAAGGTTCGGCGCCAGTGGCGATGATCACCATGTCTGGCTGCTCGCGCTCCACCAACGTCCGATCGACCCGAGTGTTGCGCACCACGCGCACCCCGGCCAATGCCATCTCCCGCTGAAGATTGGTGCTGGCGCCGCCGAACTCGCTGCGCCGTGGCAGCAATTGCGCCAGCAGTACTTGCCCGCCCAGTTGCCCACTGGCTTCATACAACGTGACCTCATGACCGCGCTGCGCCGCCACGGCGGCCGCCTTCATCCCCGCCGGGCCGCCACCGGCCACGAGGATGCGCTTGCGCGCCGTGGCCGCCCGAATCTGGCCAAACTGCAATTCACGCCCACTCTCCGGATGCTGGATGCAGGAAATGGGCAACCCCTTGTGAAAGCGCCCGATACACGCCTGATTACAGGCGATGCAGGCCCGTACATCCTCGGCACGACCCGCGTCGGTCTTGTTGGGCATTTGCGGGTCGCAGATCAATGCGCGAGTCATGCCACACACATCGGCTTGCCCCCGCGCCAATATCAGCTCGGCTTCCTGGGGCTGATTGATCCGCCCGGTGACAAACAGCGGAATCGACAGGCTGGCCTTGAACGTCGCCGCTTCCTTGGCCAGATACGCCGCGGCAATCGCCATGGGCGGTACGATATGGATGGCACCGCCGAGAGAGGCCGAGGTGCCGGCGACGATGTGTACGTAATCCAACTGTGATTGCAGTAACTGCACGGCTGCCAGGGATTCGTCTTCCCTCAGGCCTTCGGGGTCACGTTCGTCGGCTGAAATACGCAGGCCTATGATGAACTGCTCGTCAGTCGCCGCGCGAACAGCCGCGATGATTTCCCGCAAGAAACGCAGACGCTGGTCGAGGTCGCCATTGTAGCCATCGGAGCGCCGGTTGACCCGTGGGTTGATAAATTGCGCCGGCAAATAACCATGGCTGGCAACCACCTCGACCCCGTCTATTCCAGCCTGGTGCAGGCGTCTGGCCGCAGCGCCATAACCGGCGACAATGTCGTCAATCATTCGTTGATCAAGGGCCCTGGGCATCACTCGAAAGCGTTCATTGGGCACACTGGACGCCGAGTACGCCACCGCCAGCAACCCATCGGCCGACTCCATGATTTCCCTACCCGGATGGAAAATCTGCGACAGCACCACAGTACCCTCGGCATGGCAGGTCTCGGCCAATTGCCGGTAGCCGTCGATGCAGCTGTCGTCAGTGGCCATAAGCACATGAGCGGTGTAGCGGGCGCTGTCATGCACGCCAGCGACCTGCAATACAATCAGCCCGACACCGCCCTCGGCCCGCGCCCGGTGATAAGCGATCAACTGTTCGTTAACCCGATTGTCGGTGGGCATCGAGGTGTCATGTCCGCTGGACATGATGCGGTTTTTAAGCCGTTTACCCCGAAGTGCAAGGGGTTCAAACAGGTGGGGAAAAGCATGGGGCGACATGGTGCGGATACTCCAGGCGCTGTTGTTGTTATTTTTCTATAGGAGGTGAGCGCCAGTAAAAAATCAACTTGTTTTTTTACTGGTGGCTGGATTAGCTTCGGCCACGCCACCCACCCGCATGGAGAACAAAAATGACCAACCGTGCCTGCCACTCGACCGAACAACAACTGCGCGAAGAACTCGCCGCCTGTTATCGGCTGATCGCCCATTTCCGAATGAGCGACCTGATCTTCACCCATATTTCAGTGCGCATTCCTGGCCCCGAACATCACTTCCTGATCAATCCCTACGGGCTGATGTTCGAGGAGATCACCGCGTCCAGTCTGGTGAAAATCGGCCTTGATGGCCGGGCGGTGGAGCCGTCGCCGTATGCCGTCAACCCGGCAGGTTTCGTGATCCACAGCGCCATTCATGGCGCCCGCGAAGACGCCCAATGCGTGTTACACACCCACACGCGGGCCGGTTGTGCGGTGGCAGCGCTGGAATGCGGACTGCTGCCGGTCAACCAGATCTCCATGGAGTTCTACGGCAAGGTCGCCTACCACGATTACGAAGGCGTGGCCCTGGACCTTGATGAGCAGCAGCGACTGGTACGCGACCTGGGGGACAAGCCGGTGCTGATGCTGCGCAACCACGGTTTGCTGACGGTGGGGGAAACCGTCAGCCAGGCCTTCCTGCGTATGTATTACCTGGAAAAGGCTTGTGATATCCAGATCGCCGCCCAGGCCTGCGGCAAGCTGGTGTTGCCGTCGGCCGAGGTGTGCGCGTACACCGAACGGCAGTTTAACGATCCAGGTCGGCCGTTGGAGGGGGGTGAACTGAGCGATCCGGATGCCATGCAATTGGCCTGGGCCGCGTTATTGCGCCTGCTGGATCGGGTATCGCCGGGTTTGCGTGCCTGAGGCGGTTTAATCCCCGTGGGTGGTTGCTGTACAGTCGTTCAGCCGCAGAACGTGCCACCCACTGATTTAACCGAAGGGAGCCGCTACATGACCCAGGAATCCCGTTTCTCTCGTATGGAACCGGAGTTGCGTAAGGCCAATCTGGTCCAGGCGACGCTGGTCTGCCTCAAGCGCCACGGTTTCCAGGGCGCATCGATCCGCAAGATCAGCGCCGAGGCCGGGGTATCGGTAGGGCTGATCAGCCATCACTACTCTGGCAAGGACGAACTGGTGGCCGAGGCCTATCGCTCCATCACCGGCCAGGTCATGAACCTGTTGCGCGATGCCATGGCCAAGGCAGCGCCCAGCCCGCGGGAGCGGTTGTCGGCGTTTTTTCGCGGCTCCTTTTCCCCGCAATTGCTCGATCCGCAACTGCTGGATGCCTGGCTGGCGTTCTGGGGGGCGGTCAAGACCGCACCGGCCATCAATCTGGCCCACGAACATTCTTACGGCGAGTACCGCACCATCATGCGCTCGGCCTTGGCGGACATGGCCCAAGAGCATGGCTGGGAGCGCTTCGATGCGGACCTGGCAGCCATTGCCCTCAGCGCGTTACTCGACGGATTGTGGCTGGAGTCGGGACTCAATCCCGGCACGTTTACCCCTGAGCAGGGCATCCAGATTTGCGAAGCCTGGGTCGACGGCCTGCAGGCTGGCGGTCGTCAGCGGTTTCAACTCAAAGCCTAAGAACTCCTTCGCCGCCTGGACGCAATGTTCAGGCCGGTAGCCTCCTCAAAAAAATTCAACGACAGAGCATTTTGCCGATTGCCTCCTTGCTGAACACTCGTTTAGTATCGCCCCATGTCGCACCCCTCAAGCCAATTAAAATAATTCGAGGAACCCATGACTATCGACTCGTCAGTGCTCATCCAGGTCGAAGCAGGCGTCGCCTGGCTTACCCTCAATCGCGGCGACCAGCGCAATGCCCTGGATATCCCGACCCTCAAGCACCTGCATGTTTTGCTCGATGGTTTCAACAGCGACCCTACCGTGCGCGTGGTGGTACTGACCGGCAGCGGTCGCAGCTTCTGCGCCGGTGCCGACCTCGCTGAGTGGGCCGAAGCCCAAGCTCGTGGTGCCCTCGAAAGCTACGGCTGGACCGAAACCGCCCACGCCCTGATGACCCGTCTGCACACCCTCGACAAACCCACCATCGCAGCCATCAACGGCACCGCCGTCGGCGCCGGCATGGACCTGACCCTGTGTTGCGACCTGCGGGTCGCCGCGCAGTCGGCACGGTTCAAGGCCGGCTATACCAGCATGGCTTACTCCCCCGACGCCGGCGCCAGCTGGCACTTGCCACGACTGATCGGCAGCGAACAGGCCAAGCGCCTGTTGTTCCTCGACGAGCTGTGGAGTGCCGATCGTGCGCAGGCTGCCGGATTGGTGGGGGAAGTCTGCGCCGATGAGCAATTGCACACTCACGTCACTGAGCTGGCTGCACGCCTGGCCAACGGCCCGACCTTCGCATTTGCCCAGACCAAGACCCTGATCCGCGAAGGTGCCGCACGCAACCTGCCCGAGCAACTGGAGGCTGAACTGGCCGCCGGATTGTTGTGTGGACGCAGCGCGGACGGCGCCGAAGCCTTGCGCGCGGCGACGCAAAAGCGCCCGCCGCGATTCAACGGTAACTGAGTTTCAACGCTTCAAGCTTGGGGCTTGTAGCTGTCCTCTCTCTATCGCCAGGTAGCGCCATGAATTTCCAACTAAGCCAAGAACAAGACATGTTGGTGGACGCGGTACGCAGTTTTGTTGCCAAGGAGTTGTTGCCCTTTGAGGAAGCGGTGGACCGCGCCGACGAGGTCTCGCCGCAGTTGGCCGCGCAGATCCGCGACAAGGCCATCGCGGCGGGCTTCTACGCCTTCAACATGCCCGAAGAAGTGGGTGGCGGCGGCCTGGATTACCTGTCCCAGGCGCTGATCGAACGGGAATTGTCCAAGGTCTCCTGGGCGCTGCATGTGTTTGTCGCCCGACCGTCGAAGATCCTTATGGCCTGTACTGGCAAGCAAATTGACGACTATTTGCTGCCCTGTATTCAAGGCAAGAAGATCGACTGTTTCGCCCTCACCGAACCGGGCGCCGGGTCCGACGCCAATGCGATCAAGACCCGCGCCGTGCAAAGGGGCGATGACTTTGTGATCAACGGCAGCAAGCATTTCATCAGCCACGCCGGGCACGCCGATTTCGCCATTGTCTTTGCCGTCACCGACACCTACGAACACAACGGCCGCCAGCGCAACGCAGTCACTTCATTTTTGGTGGACCGCGACACCCCCGGCATGACTATCCGCCGAGGCCCCAAGTGTGTGAGCAACCGTGGTTATCACACTTACGAAATGTTCTTCGATGACTGCCGCGTGCCGGCCTCCAAAGTGCTGGGCGAGGTGGGCAAGGGCTGGGACGTGGCCAATGCCTGGCTGACCGCAGGCAGAGTGATGGTGGCCGCCAACTGCGTCGGCCAGGCCCAGCGCGCGCTGGACCTCTCGCTGCAGTGGGCGGCGGACCGCAAGCAGTTCGGCCAGCCCATCGGGACTTATCAGGGCGTGTCGTTCAAGCTTGCCGACATGGCCACGCAGATCCGCGCCGCTGAACTGTTGACCCTGCATACCGCCTGGAAAATGGACCAGGGCAGCATGACCGACGGCGAAGCCGGCATGGCCAAGCTGTTTGCCAGCGAAACGCTGGGCAAGGTCGCCGACGAAGCCGTGCAGATTTTTGGTGGCATGGGCCTGATGGACGAAGGCCCGGTGGAGCGCATCTGGCGCAACGCACGGATTGAACGGATCTGGGAAGGTACCTCGGAAATCCAGCGTCATATCATCGCCCGCGAACTGTTGCGGCCCCTGTTGCGCTGATCGGGTCGGAGAACGCTCATGTCCCAGACAATTCGCGACAACCTCAAGCGTCTGCTGGCGCCTCGTCACCTGGCCTTCGTCGGCGGGCGCAGCATGGCCCGAGCCCTCAAGCGCTGCGCTGAAGGCGGCTTTGCAGGGCAGATGTGGCTGGTCAATCCCCAGCATGACAGCCTCGACGGTATTCCCTGTGTGCGCCGCGTCGCCGACTTGCCGTGCGGCCCGGACGCGGTGTTTATCGCCACCAACCGCGAACTCACCCTGACCTGCGTCGGCGAGTTGGCCGCCATGGGCACCGGCGGCGCCATCTGCTACGCCTCAGGCTTTGCCGAAGCTGGTGCCGAGGGCCAGGCCTTGCAGCAACAACTGCTCAAGGCGGCCGGCGACATGGCTCTGCTCGGCCCCAACTGCTACGGATTGCTCGATTACCTGCACAGCTCGGCGCTGTGGCCGGTGGCCCATGGCGGCAAGCCGGTAGAGCGTGGCGTGGCGGTGCTGACCCAGAGCGGCAACTTCGCCTACAACCTGTCCATGAGCGACCGCTCGCTGCCGGTGGCCTATATGGCCTCGGTGGGTAATCAGGCGCAATTGGGCGTTGCCGAACTGATGGACGTGCTGCTGGATGAGCCGCGCGTCACTGCCATCGGCTTGCATTTGGAAGGCTTGAAAAATGTGCCGGGATTCGCCCGTGCCGCTCATAAGGCCTTGGAAAAAGGCATCCCGATCATCGCCCTGAAAACCGGCGTGTCGCAGATTGGTGCCGAGCTGGCCTTGAGTCACACTAGCTCGTTGTCCGGCTCCGATGTGCTGTACGACAGCCTGTTTGCCCGTCTTGGGGTGATTCGGGTCAGCGGGCCGGTGAGTTTTGTCGAGACCCTGAAAGCGGCGGCCTGTGGCAACCTGCCGGCGGGCAATAGCCTGATCGCGCTGGCCTGTTCCGGTGGTGACGCGGGGTTGATTGCCGACTACGCCGAACGCAATCACCTCGCACTGCCCAAGCTCGATGAGGGCCAGCGCGTCGAGTTGGCGCAGGTGCTGCCCAGCTATGCCAACCTGGTCAATCCGCTGGATTTCACCACGGCGATCTGGGGCAACAGCGACGCGCTCAACGCGATGCTCGACACCGCGCTGCGCACCGAGGCCGATGCAGCGATGCTGGTGCTCGATTACCCGGCGCCATTTACCGGCGAGCGCAAGGAATGCGACCTGCTGCTGGAGTTGTTTTGTGCGGCCCTGGTTCGCCATGGCAAGACCGGTTTTGTCACTTCGGCCTTCCCCGAGTTATTGCCCGCCCATGCCCGTGAGCGCTTGCATGCTCAAGGTGTTGCCGCGCTGCAAGGCGTGGAGGACGCGCTCGCCGCCTGGGGCCGGATCGCCCATTACCAGAGCAATCGCCAAGTCCTGCTGGCGCGGGGCGAATCGACCCTGGAGCTGTTGTGCCCCCAAGCCTTGAACCATCAGGGGCAAGTGCTGAATGAATGGGATTCCAAGCAAGCCTTGCGGGCTTTTGGGCTACCCACGCCGGCCAGTGTCTTGAGCACTCCCGAACGCGCCATCGCCGACGCCAAGGTGCTCGGCTACCCGCTGGTACTCAAGGCGGTCAGTGCGCAGTTGCCCCATAAAACCGAGGCCGGCGCCGTGGTGTTGAACCTGCAGGATGGCCTGGCCTTGACTGCTGCCCTGGCGCATATGCGTGTGCAAATCGGCGCCTACGCGCCGGATGTGGCGTTCGATCAACTGCTGCTGGAAACCATGGCCCTACCACCGTTGGCCGAGCTGATTGTCGGCATCAAGCGCGAAAACGACTTCGGCCTGGCGCTGGTGATCGGTGCCGGTGGGATTCTGGTGGAGTTGCTCAAGGACAGCCGCAGCCTGTTGTTGCCGACCACTGACGATGCTATCCGCAACGCGCTGTTGAGCCTGCGCAGCGCTACGTTGCTGCAAGGTTTTCGCGGTCGTGAGGTGGCGGACATGGACGCCCTGGTGGCAGCGATCCGCGCCGTCGCCGATTACGCCTGCGCCAACGCCGGGCAGTTGCTGGAGCTGGATGTGAACCCATTGCTGGTCAATGCCCAGGGCGCCACGGCGGTCGACGCGCTGATCCGCCTCGGCCAGGCTTGAAGGAGATAATGATGCAAGGCATAACCTTGACGGGCGGCCAGGCCCTGGTGCGATTGTTGGCCAACTACGGCGTCGACACCGTGTTCGGCATTCCCGGCGTGCACACCCTGGAGCTGTATCGCGGCTTACCTGGCAGCGGCATTCGCCATGTCCTGACCCGCCACGAACAGGGCGCGGGTTTTATGGCGGACGGTTATGCGCGGGTCAGCGGCAAGCCGGGGGTGTGCTTCATCATCACCGGGCCCGGCGTAACCAACGCCGCCACCGCCATCGGCCAGGCCTATGCCGACTCGATCCCGATGCTGGTGATTTCCAGCGTCAACCACACCGCCAGCCTGGGCAAGGGCTGGGGCTGCCTGCATGAAACCCAGGACCAGCGTGCCATGACCGCGCCTATCACCGCGTTCTCGGCGGTGGCCTTGAACACCGAGGATCTGCCTGAACTGATCGCCCGTGCCTACGCGGTGTTCGACAGTGAACGGCCACGTCCGGTGCATATTTCGGTGCCGCTGGATGTGTTGTCGGCGCCCATCAAGCGTGATTGGAGCAATGAGGTGGTACGCCGTCCGGGACGTTGTGTGCCGTCGACTGAAATCCTTGATCAAGCCGCAGCGAAGCTGTCGGCGGCCAAGCGGCCGATGATCATCGCCGGTGGCGGTGCATTGTTGGCTGGCGACGCCTTGCAACGCTTGAGCACACAACTGGCGGCGCCGTTTTTCACGAGCGTCGCCGGCAAGGGATTGTTGCCTGTGGGCGATCCGTTGAACGCCGGTTCGACCCTGTGTGTCGAACCCGGTTGGCAACTGATCAGCGAGGCTGATGTGGTGCTCGCCATCGGCACCGAAATGGCTGACACCGACTACTGGCGCGAGCGTTTGCCGCTCAACGCCGAGCTGCTGCGGGTGGACATCGATTCGCGCAAATTCAACGACTTTTATCCCTGCGCCGTGGCCCTGCACGGCGATGCTCGGCACACGGCATTGGCGCTGCTGGAACGCTTGCCGTGCGCACCGCGCAACGCCGATACAGCGATCAAGGCTGTCGCGGCGCTACGCCTGGCGGTCATATCCGGGCATGGCCCCTTGCAGTCGATCCACCAGGCCATTCTCGACCGTGTTGCCGCCGAGCTGCCGACCAATGCTTTTATCAGCAGCGACATGACCCAACTGGCCTACACCGGCAATTACACCTTCCCCAGCAACGCGCCGCGCAGTTGGCTGCATCCCACCGGCTACGGCACCCTGGGTTACGGCTTGCCGGCGGGAATCGGCGCCAAGTTTGGCGCGCCGCAAAGGCCCGGGCTGGTACTGGTGGGCGACGGCGGCTTCCTCTATACCGCTCAGGAACTGGCGACGGCGGTGGAGGAATTGGACAGCCCGCTGGTGGTGTTGCTGTGGAACAACGACGCCCTGGGGCAGATTCGCGACGACATGCTGGGCCTGGATATCGAACCCATTGGCGTCCTGCCGCGCAACCCGGATTTTTCCGCCCTGGCGCGAGCGTTTGGCTGCACGGTGAATCAACCCCAGAACCTGGATGAGCTGCAGACGGATTTGCGTAACGGCTTCAAGCGTAACGGCGTGACATTGATCGAGTTAAAGCATGCCTGCGCCTGTTGAACTCTATTAGAGGAGCAAGACCATGAGCGATAACAACAACAAAATGACTCAAGCGATGCATCGGCGCGACTTCCTCAAACACAGCGCCGTAGCCGGTGCCGTGGCGGCAGCGTTTTCCATGGGCTTGCCGCTGCACGCTTTCGCCGAGGAATCCACTCCCAAGCCCGGTGGCGTGCTGCGCCTGGGGCTGGCCGGCGGCAGCACCACCGATTCGCGTGACCCTGGTTCCTGGAGCGATACCTTCACCTTCGTCGGCTTCTCGGCGGTGTACAACACCCTCACTGAAATTGCCGTCGACGGCACCGCCATTCCCGAACTGGCGGAGCAGTTTGAGTCCACGCCCGATGCGCGTATCTGGACCTTCAAGCTGCGCCAGGGCGTGACCTTCCACGACGGCAAGCCCCTGACTGCCGAGGACGTGGTGGCCTCGATCAACCATCACCTGGGGGACAAGTCCACATCGGCGGCCAAGACCGTGCTGGGCGATGTCGCCAGTGTTAGCGCCAAGGGCCTGGACGCCGTGGTGTTCGAGTTGCATTCGGGCAATGCCGACTTCGCCTATGTGGTCGCCGATTACCACTTGGTGATCATGCCCGCCAAGGAGGGTACCGCCGACTGGCAGGCCGGGATTGGCACCGGCGGCTATCGCCTGAAGACCTTCGACCCCGGCGTGCGCATGGACCTGGAACGCAGCCCCGACTATTGGAAACCGGGCAGGGCGCACTTCGCCAGTGCCGAGCTGATCGCCATTGCCGACGGTGCGGCGCGGGTCAACGCGTTGGTCACCGGGCAAGTGGATGTGATCAACAAGGTCGACCTGAAAACCGTGGCCCTGCTCAAGCGCAATCCCAAGCTAATCATCGAAGAAACCAAGGGCGCCCAGCACTACACCTTCCCGATGCTGTGCGACAGCAATGAGTTCAAGAACAACGACATTCGCATGGCCATGAAGTATGCGATCAACCGCGAAACCCTGTTGGCCTCGGTGTTGCACGGCTATGGCCTGGTGGGCAACGACCATCCGATCCAGCCCGGCAGCCGCTTTATCAACAGTGCTTTGGAGCAGCGCAGCTACGATCCGGACAAATCGCGCTTCTACCTGCGCAAGGCCGGCGTCGAGACCCTCAAGGTACGCCTGCAAGCGTCCGACGCCGCCTACACCGGTGCGGTGGACGCCTCGGTGCTGTTCAAGGAGCAGGCGCGCCAGGCCGGCATTGATATCGACGTGGTACGCGAACCCGCGGACGGTTTTTTCTCCAACGTCTGGATGAAGCAGCCGTTCACCACCTCGTTCTGGTACAGCAGCCTGACCGCCGACCGCATGTTCAGCATCGGCTACGCCAAGGGCGCGGCGTGGAACGAAACCCATTGGGATAACGCCCGTTTCAACCAGTTGCTCAACGCTGCTCGCGGTGAGATGAACGCGCCGCTACGCCAGGAGATGTACAACGAAATGCAGGCCTTGTGCCGGGACGACGGCGGGGCGATTGTGCCGCTGTTTGCCAGCTCCGTGGCGGCCCGTTCGAACCGGGTCAGCCATGGCCCGTTGACCGCGCCTTATGGGGAGTTGGATGGCTTGCGGGTGATTGAGCGGTGGTGGCAAGCCTGATTTTTGTAGGGGGCAAGCCCTCTCGCCACAGAAGTTCTATCCCTTTCAAGGCACCCTGCGATGAATAGTCTGCTAAAACTTGTGTTCCAGCGCCTGGCCCTCGGCCTGCTGTCGCTGTTCGCCGTGTCGGTGATCATCTTCCTCGCCGTCGGCCTGCTCCCCGGCGACATCGCCCAGGCCATGCTCGGCCAGTCCGCCACCCCGGAAACCGTCGCTGCGTTCCGTACGCAATTGGGCCTGGACTTGCCGCCGCTGAGCCGCTTCGTGCAATGGCTGCTGCGCCTGCTGCAAGGAGATCTCGGCGCGTCCCTGGCCAACCAAAGGCCCATCGCCGAACTGATCGGCGCCCGCTTGGGCAACACCTTGCGCCTGGCGGTACTGGCCGCGCTGGTGTCGGTGCCCTTGGCGCTGGTGCTGGGCATGCTTGCCGCGTTGTACCGCAACAGCTGGTTCGACCGTTTGCTCAACACTTCAGCCCTGAGTGCCGTGTCGTTTCCGGAGTTCTTCGTCGCCTACCTGCTGATCCTGGTGTTCTCGGTCAAACTCGGCTGGTTCCCCAGCCTGTCCAACCTGGCGCCGGATGCGTCCTTCGGCACCATCCTCGAACGCTCAGTGCTGCCGGTCGCAACCCTGAGCCTGGTGGTGATCGCGCAGATGATGCGCATGACCCGCGCCTCCTTGATCAACCTGCTGGCCAGCCCCTACATCGAAATGGCCCGGCTCAAGGGCATCAGTCGGTCGCGGATTATCTGGCGCCACGCCTTGCCCAATGCCCTGGCGCCTATCGTCAACGTGGTGGCGCTGAACCTCGCTTACCTGGTGGTAGGCGTGGTGGTGGTCGAAGTGGTGTTCGTCTATCCGGGCCTGGGCCAGTTGCTGGTGGACTCGGTGGCCAAGCGCGACATCCCGGTGGTGCAGGCCTGCAGCCTGATTTTTGCCGCCACCTACATCCTGCTCAACACCAGCGCCGACGTGCTGTCCATCGCCAGTAACCCACGCCTGATGCATCCGAAGGGGTAGACCATGAGCCTGATCAAACAACTGGCCAAGGCACCGTTGAGCGCGAAGTTCGGCCTGCTGGTCATCCTGCTCTACGTGCTGGTGGCGCTGTTTGCGCCGATGCTTGCGCCCTATGGCGAAACCCAGGTGGTGGGCGAGGGTTTTGCGCCCTGGAGCGGTCAGTTCTGGCTGGGCACCGATAACCTGGGTCGCGACATGTTCAGTCGCCTGGTGTACGGCGCGCGCAACACCTTGGGGATCGCCTTTCTGACCACCGTTCTGGCGTTTCTGCTGGGCGGCCTGAGCGGCTTGATCGCGGCGATCAGGGGCGGTTGGATCGACCAGGGTTTATCGCGGGTGGTGGATATCCTGATGGCAATCCCGCAACTGATTTTTGCCTTGCTGATCCTTAGCGTGGTTGGCACCAATGCCACTTCGCTGGTGCTGGTGATCGCGCTGCTGGATTCGACGCGGGTGTTTCGTCTTTCTCGCGCCGTTGCGATGACCGTAGTGGTCCAGGATTTCGTCGAAGCTGCCCGGCTGCGCGGGGAAGGGCTGTGGTGGCTGGTGACTCGCGAGGTGCTGCCCAACGCTGCCGCGCCTTTGATTGCCGAGTTTGGCCTGCGTTTCTGCTTCGTGTTTTTGTTTATCAGCGCGCTGTCCTTCCTCGGCCTGGGCATTCAACCGCCCACCGCCGATTGGGGCAGCATGGTCCGTGACAACGCTGTGCTGATCACCTTCGGCGACATCAGCCCGTTGCTGCCGGCCCTGGCGGTAGCGCTGATCACCGTCAGCGTGAACTTCGTCGTTGACTGGATGCTGCATAAATCCAGCGGCCTCAAGGAGTGTTGAGTATGAGCGTCAACGAAAAGCCACTGCTGGAAATCCGCAACCTGCACATCGAAGGCCACTACGAAGATGCCTGGCACCCGCTGATCAAGGGTATCGACCTGACCTTGCTGCGCGGTGAGGTACTGGGGCTGATCGGCGAGTCCGGTGCCGGCAAGTCCACCCTCGGCCTGGCCGCCATGGGTTATGCCCGCGATGGCTGCCGCATCACTGGCGGCTCAGTGTGTTTCGATGGCATTGCGTTGTTGCAGGCCAAGCCCGAAGCCCTGCGCAAGCTGCGAGGGTTGCGCATCGCCTATGTCGCGCAAAGCGCTGCAGCCTCGTTCAATCCTGCGCATCGCTTGATTGACCAGCATGTGGAAACGGCTGTGATCAATGGCGGCATAAGCCGGGCCCAGGCCGAGCGTGAGGCGGTGGAGTTGTATCGCGTGCTGCGCCTGCCTAACCCGCACCAGATTGGTCAACGCTACCCGCACCAGGTCTCCGGCGGGCAACTGCAACGGGTGATGACAGCGATGGCCATGGCCTGCCACCCGGATCTGATCATCTTCGACGAACCCACCACTGCGCTTGATGTCACCACCCAGATCGAAGTGCTGGCGGCCATTCGTGACGCGGTGAAAACCTTCGGCAGCGCTGCCATTTATATCAGCCACGACCTGGCGGTAGTCGCGCAGATGGCCGACCGCATCATGGTGCTGCGCCATGGCAAGCTGGTGGAGGAGGCGGCGACCCGCACCATGCTCAGTGATCCCCAGCAGGACTACACCAAATCCCTGTGGGCGGTGCGCAGCTTTCGCACCGAACCCAAGCCGTGCCCGGTGCAGCAGACGCCGCTGCTGGAAGTACGCCAGGCCTGCGCCAGCTACGGCCATCAACCGGTGTTGCACGACGTGTCGATGCGCCTGTATCGCGGCCAGACCCTGGCGGTAATCGGTGAGTCCGGCAGCGGCAAAAGCTCTACGGCGCGGCTGATTACTGGCCTGTTGCCGCCCACGTCCGGGCACGTGCTGTATGACGGCCAAGCGCTGCCGGCGGACTTGCGTCGGCGCAGCAAGGAGCAGTTGCGACGGATTCAGATGATCTACCAGATTCCCGACACCGCACTGAATCCGCGCCAACGCATCGTCGACATCATCGGCCGGCCGCTGACCTTCTACCTCGGCCTCAAGGGTCGCGCCATGCGGGCCCGTGTGGCCGAGTTGCTGGAGATGATCGAGTTGGACCCTGCGATTTTCATGGAGCGCCAGCCCCGTGAACTGTCTGGCGGCCAGAAGCAGCGAGTCTGCATCGCCCGCGCCTTGGCGGCCGACCCGCAACTGATCATCTGCGACGAGGTGACCTCGGCCCTGGACCAACTGGTGGCCGAAGGTGTGCTGAAACTGCTCAACCGCATCCAGCAGCAGTTGGGCGTGGCCTACCTGTTTATCACCCACGATGTGGCCACCGTGCGGGCCATTGCCGATGAAGTGGTGGTGATGCAGCGCGGGCGAGTGGTGGACCAGGGCAGTCGCAGCGCGATTTTCACTGCGCCGTATCAGGACTACACCGGCCTGTTGTTTTCATCGGAACCGGAAATGGACCCTGACTGGCTTGATCACTTGCTGGCCAAACGAGCCGCGATTACTTCTTGAGGAGCTTGTATGAATGTGTTGATTGTTCACGCCCATCCCGAGCCGCAATCCTTTACCGCCGCCTTGCGCGACCAGGCTATAAATACGCTGCAAGCCCAGGGGCATGAGGTAAAGGTCAGCGATTTGTACGCCATGAACTGGAACCCGGTAGCCAGTGCCGAGGACTTCACTTGCCGGGAAAATCCCGATTACCTGGTGTATGCCCTGGAGCAACGGCAGGGGGTCAAGAACCAGTCCATTGCGGCGGATATCCGCCAGGAACTGGACAAATTGCTGTGGGCGGATCTGCTGATCCTCAACTTCCCGATCTTCTGGTTTTCCGCACCGGCGATGCTCAAGGGCTGGATCGACCGGGTGCTGGTGTCGGGCGTGTGTTACGGCGGCAAGCGTTTCTATGATCAGGGCGGGCTCAGCGGCAAGAAAGCCCTGGTGACCGTGACCCTGGGCGGGCGCGAACACATGTTTGGCGAGGGGGCGATTCATGGGCCGCTGGAGGATATGCTGCGGCCGATTTTGCGCGGCACGCTGGCGTATGTCGGGTTTGAGGTGCTGGAGCCATTTGTGGCCTGGCATGTGCCGTATATCAGTGCTGAGGCGCGAGGGGAGTTTTTGAGCGCTTATCAGCAGCGGCTTGAAGGGTTGGCAAATGACCAGCCGTTGGTGTTTGCGAGGTTGGCGCAGTTTGACGAAGCACTTTATCCGCTATGACAGCGATTAAGGCGGGCAGGCTTGCGCGCTCCCGCAGTGGGGGGCAAGGCAGGATGATGTAGTCGTTCTCATACGGGGCTTGCCCCGGGAACTCCTTTGAACCCTTTTGCCGATGCAGTGCCACACTGTTACATCGCGAACTCATTTGGAGGTTTTCATGCGCACCATTGATCTGGCTGGCACTCCTGTCCCTGTTATCGGCCAAGGGACGTGGCGTATGGGTGAAAATCCCGCACAGCGGGGCGCAGAAGTGGCTGCGCTGCAGTTGGGTATTGACGAGGGCATGACCCTGATCGATACCGCCGAGATGTACGGCGAGGGCGGCGCTGAAGAAGTGGTCGGCGAGGCGATTCGCGGGCGGCGAGACCAGGTGTTCCTGGTCAGCAAGGTCTACCCCCACAATGCCAGCCGCAAAGGCATTCCTCGTGCCTGTGATGCCAGCCTTCAGCGCCTGGGCACCGACCATATCGATCTATATCTGCTGCATTGGCGTGGGCAATACCCCCTTGAAGAAACGGTAGACGCATTCGAGCGCCTGCGTGAAACCGGCAAGATTGGCCGTTGGGGCGTGTCCAATTTCGACTTGGCTGATCTTCAGGAACTGGCATCCCCGGCCTGCGCCGCCAATCAGGTGCTGTACAACATCGAAGAACGTGGCATTGAGTTCGACCTGTTGCCTTGGTGGCAGCAACACAACCTGCCGTTGATGGCGTACTGCCCCATCGCCCAGGGAGGCGAGTTGCTGTCCAGCCCGACCCTCAAGCAGATCGCCCATCGTCACGAGGCAACGCCTGCCCAGGTTTCCCTGGCGTGGGTGTTACGCCAGCAAGGCGTAATCGCCATCCCCAAGGCCGTGCAGCCTGAGCACGTGCGGCTCAATGCCGCTGCGGCGAAACTGATTCTCGACGAGCATGACCTGGAGGCTATTGACCGTGTGTTCGGTGCACCAAAGCGCAAGCATCCGCTGGCGATGGTGTGAAACTGGGGTATGAAATGGCATCGCGCGTGGCGATGCCGTCTCATCTTTACCAGGGCTTAGCCTGCTGCCGGGCTGCGCCAGTCATCTGAACCTGAAGTTCCGGAGACTTCGTGGGTCCAGACGATTTTACGGTAGGTGAAGTGCACATCTTCCAAGTGAGTGAAGTGGGCATTGTTCGGGTCCTGGCAGTTCGGCATCCGCGACTGGATGTCGACGATAATCGCGTCTTCCAACTCAATGGTGAAGTAGTGTTCCTGGGTACCCGCGGCAGAGGTGCGGTACCACTCAAGGCGGCATTTGACCATCTCCCCCGAGGTCAGTGCGCTGAACAGCAGGGGGGAGGATTTATCGAACACCTTGCTGATCATCAGCGGCTTGTGCACCCGCTGCCCTGTAGGCTGGCCGGACTGCGGATCACGGGGAATGATCACTTGATGCTGGAAGGCTTCGACCAGGATCTGGTCTTCATGGCCTTCCTGGTAGATGTTGCCTACTGAGTCCTGGGTGAAAGTGTCTGCCGTAATCAAACCTTGCTTGGTGCCGGTAATGGACAGATATGCGGGTGTTGGCATGATTGGTTTCCTTGCCTGATAGAGAGGTCGCGCCAAATAGCGATTTTGCCGGTTGGGCAGTGTTCAATAACAAGGATCGTGCCGGAAAGTTCTGGAGCCAATAGAATAAGGCGCGCGCGGTGCTTTGTTCGGGTGAGAGGGGTTTCGTTAGAGTGTTTTTTTGTTTTAAGTTGGATTTGGTTGCGCAGTAGTGCGCAGTTAGTTGCTCAGCTTGTATGGGCTTATATGTCGGCGTGGCAGGGGGTGGGTGGAGGGTTTGCTTGAATTTATCTGCGCAAATACTTGCGCATATATTTCCAGTCGGGTTGGTAAATGGGCTGGCGGGCCAATATTAATAGGCCTTCATGGCGAGGCAAAGGTGATGATTAAGTAATCAAAAGCAATCACCTGTTCGGTTGTTTTACTTTTATGGAGGGTTTTCTTTAGTTTTGTAGGAATCTCCTTAACTGTCCTTCTGCTGCTTGCTCAATGTTTTTGCTCTGGATAAGGTGCGCACTCTTCGTTGCGTGAAAACGCAATTTAAAGGGTGTTCAAGTCGGCAGTTAAAATGCCACTAACGCTTTATTGTGCATTGATCAGCAAAGTACAGTCCATAATGGTTTATTCAAACAAACTGTCCGCTTGTTATCTGGAACTTGCTCAGTCGCCAAACTCGAAAGCGAGTTTCGCAGGCGAAGATGTGCGTTTTTCGAGCGCGTACGAGGCGCTGGAGAGCGAGGTGGGCAAGGCACACTCGATCCACGGCAACAGCCAGCCTGACTGGCAGCAGGTCATGGAAAAAAGCGAAGACTTGTTGCGTCATGAGTCCAAGGATTTGCGGGTCGCTGTCTGGCTGACCTGGGCATTGCATCAGCGCGAATCCTTTCCCGGCCTGCTCGCCGGACTCGGGGTGTTGCGCTACCTCTGTGAATATCATTGGGCCGATGTGTATCCACGCAAGGCGCGTACCCGCAGTGCCGCGTTTGCCTGGCTGGTTTCGCGTCTTGAACAGGTGTTTATACAAACCCTGTCGCTCAAGGATCAGCGGCCATTGTTCCTGTGCATGGTCGAACATCTGGCGCGCCTTGATGAGCTATGGGCCGAGCACCTTGGAGATGATGCTCCCCTGTTACTGCCAATCTGCAGGCAACTGTCGGACATGCTGCAACAGGCCACCGAGAGCAATCCCCTGCCGAGTGGCGTGAGTGGTGTGATCGCCCAGGTCAAACAGGCGGCAACTCAACTGCTGGTGCCCGACTTAGTTGTGGACAATGAAAAAGACGCCCACAAACTCCTGCGCACGGTGCAGGAGGAGGCGCGCCCCTTGTGCGCCTGGTGGCTGCGGCAGAACGCCACTGACCTGCGCGCCTTGCGCCTGAACCGAACATTGGCCTGGCTGACGGTCAACAGCCTCCCGGGCTGCGACAACGAGCAGAAAACCCCCTTGCGAGGGCCGGCGGCGGACAAGCTCAAGCGCTACCAGGAGCGTCTTGCCCAGGGCCATTATGCTGACTTGCTGCTGGAACTTGAGGCCAGCCTGGCCTGCGCACCTTTCTGGTTTGACGGGGTGCGCATGGCCTGGGAGTGCCTACAGGCATTGCAGGCCGACATGGCCATGATCGAGACGGAAATGCACTTCGCCCTGCTGTTACAACGTCTGCCAGGGCTCATACAGCTGCGTTTTTACGATGGAGCTCCGTTCGCCGATGCTGCCACACGCAGCTGGATCAACACTCAGGTCGTCCGCCACCTGCAAGCACTGACGCCACCCAAGGCTGTAGTCGGTGCCCACCCTGCGCCTTGGGATGAAGCATTACAGGACGTCATGCCCATTCTGCGCAAGGACGGGCTCAAAGCGGCGGTCCAGGTATTCAAGCAAGGCATACAGGCTGCCCAGGGCGAGCGTGCCAGGTTTTATTGGCGACTGGGCCTGGCCAGGTTGTGTGTCCAGGCGGGCAAGCATGACCTGGCAAAAATCCAGCTCGAACACCTTGAGCAGGAGTTGCAGCACTCAGGCTTGCAGCACTGGGAACCCGATCTGACCCTTGAGGTACTGCAACTGCTGTACGCCTGTTGCGACCTGTTGCCACAAGGCCATGCCCTGCGAGAGCGCAAGGAAGACATCCATCGCAAGCTGTGCCACTTCGATCTTGAAGCGGTACTTCAATAGGCTTTCGAGCCACCAGAAACGGAGAAGCATCATGGCCAAAGAAGGTTCGGTAGCCCCCAAGGAACGAATCAATATCACCTTCAAACCCGCCGTGGGCGGCGCCCAGGAGGAGATCGAGCTGCCGTTGAAGCTGCTGGTACTGGGCGATTTCACCCAGCGAGAGGACCTGCGCAAGGTGGAAGACCGCAAGCCTATCGGTATCGATAAGAACACGCTGGATGAGGTGTTGGCCAAGCAAGCCCTGAGCCTGCTCATGAGTGTCCCCAATCGACTCCAGGAGTCTGGAGAAATCGAAGAGCTGGCCATCCAGGTCAGGATCAACTCGATGAAGGACTTCAATCCGGCCAACCTGGTTGAGCAGATTCCCGAACTGAAAAAACTGATGGAGTTGCGTGATGCATTGGTGGCGCTCAAGGGGCCTCTGGGCAACACGCCGAGCTTTCGAAAGGCGATTGAAAACGCCTTGGCCGATGACCAGTCCCGCGCCCGAGTGCTGGCTGAATTAGGGCTGATAAGCCCTGCCATATGACCTCCTCAGTAAAAGGACACTGATACCATGACCACCCGCCATATCCCGCAACACACGCCCCCAAGCGACGAATACAGCATTCTCGACGGCATCATTGCCCAGACCCGTCTGAGCACCGACGATGAGGCCTACGGTATTGCCAGGCGTGGCGTCTCGGCATTTATCGAGGAACTGATCAAGCCGCAGAACAGCGGCGAGCCGGTCAAAAAACAGATGGTCGACCGGATGATTGCCGAGATTGACGCAAAGCTCAGCCGGCAAATGGATGAAATCCTCCATCATCCCGCGTTTCAGGCCATGGAGGCTGCCTGGCGTGGCTTGAAGCTGTTGGTTGACCGCACCAATTTCCGTGAAAACATCAAGATTGAACTGCTGAACGTCTCCAGCCAGGACCTGCTGGACGATTTCGAGGACTCGCCGGAGGTCACCCAATCCGGACTCTATAAACATACCTACAGTGCCGAATACGGTCAGTTTGGCGGCCAGCCGGTGGGCGCGATCATCGCCAACTACTTCCTGTCCCCCAGTGCTCCCGACGTCAAGCTGATGCAGTACGTTTCCAGTGTCGCCTGCATGGCCCATGCGCCGTTCATTGCTGCGGCGGGGCCTGGTTTTTTCGGCCTTGAGAGCTTTGCCGGCCTGCCTGACCTGAAGGACCTGAAAGATCATTTCGAGGGCCCACAGTTTTCCAAATGGCAAAGTTTACGACAGAGCGAAGATGCCCGTTATATCGGCTTGACCGTACCGCGTTTCCTGTTGCGCACGCCTTACGACCCTACGGATTGTCCGGTCAAAACCTTTGCTTACACGGAGAACGTGGTCAACAGCCACGAGCACTATCTGTGGGGCAATACGGCCTATGCCTTTGCGACTCGCTTGACCGACAGCTTCGCCCGGTTCCGCTGGTGCCCGAACATTATCGGCCCGCAAAGTGGCGGTGCAGTGGAGGACTTGCCGTTGCATCATTTTCACAGCATGGGAGAAATCGAAACCAAGATTCCCACAGAGGTGCTGATTTGCGATCGTCGTGAATACGAGCTGGCAGAGGAGGGGTTCATTGCCCTGACCATGCGCAAGGGCAGCGACAATGCCGCTTTCTTTTCTGCCAGTTCGGTGCAGAAACCCAAGTCCTTCGGGATCAGTGCCGAGGGCAAGGTCGCCGAGTTGAACTACAGGCTTGGCACCCAACTGCCGTACATGATGATTGTCAACCGCCTGGCTCATTACCTGAAGGTCCTGCAGCGCGAGCAGCTTGGCTCCTGGAAGGAGCGCACCGACCTGGAACTGGAGCTCAACAAGTGGATTCGCCAGTACGTTGCCGATCAGGAAAACCCCAATGCCGAAGTTCGTGGACGACGCCCGCTGCGTGCGGCGCGCATTGTCGTCAGTGATGTCGAGGGTGAGCCTGGCTGGTATCGCCCAGGTGCGCCAGAGGTTCGAAGCGTTGCTCCAACGTTTGAGCGGTGAGCTAATCCAGCGTTTGCACCAAGAGCGTAATGCCGAACGCCGTGGCCGGATGCTTGATTTTCCTCAACAGGTGGCTCGGATGGGCGAGCGCCTGTGCCTGTACATCGAGTTGGCTTTTTCCGTTCATCGCTATCAGTGTGCCAACTCATTGCAGGGCTTTTACTTGACCAGCGCCGGTGACCGTCCTGAAACGGCCGCAGAACGCTCGCGCTTCATCCAGGGCTTGTTCAGCCGGGTAGTTTTTTCCGAGACTGACCTGGTCGGCCTCGACAGCCTTGAGTTGGGTCGAATCCGGAGACGCCAGCGCATGCTGGCCCTTGCTGCGCTGATGGTCTTCGGTGGGGCGGGCTTGCTGTGGATGCAGAGCTATTCTGTCAATCACCAGCAACTGGAGCAGCTGCGTGATCTGGCTCGGCAACCGTTACAGGCGCCGGCGGATGACGTCCTGGCGATACTGCCCTTGTTAGACAGTCGCCTGGCCGCCACTCAGGTTTTCCCGCGCCAAGGGCAGGCGAGGTGGCTAGAGCAGGTTGGTTTGTATCAAGGCGACAGCAGTCGTCCAGTACTGGAGGAGGCGTACCAACAGGCGCTGCAACATCTACTCCTGTCACAGGTCCGCGAGATACTTGAAGAGCAGGTGCGCACCAGCTTGCAGGATCGTGAGTTGCTGTTGCACAGCCTACGGGCGTACCTGATGCTCAATCTGCGCGAGCGTCGTGATTCGGATTGGTTGGCAGATCGGCTGGCGGACCAATGGTCGGTGCGTTATGCCGACGATACGTCGGTACAGCATCGCTTGAATCGGCATATGGTGCGATTGCTCGAACAGCCCTTCGTGGCGCCGCTCAATGACGAGTTGGTAGCCCAGGCGCGTCAGGTGCTGCGGGGCGAGTCATTGGCCAGCGTGGTGTATCGAGTGCTGCGTGAGCAGGCCGGCAGTCTTGAACCCTATCGCTTGAGCCAGCATCTGGACCCCCAGGAACGGGTGTTTTCCGGGATCGACCAGCCAATCCCCGGTTTTTTCACGCAGCAGGGTTACCTTCGGTATTTCACGGTGCAGGGCGCGCGGATGGTGGGCACCATCGTGCGGGATAACTGGGTATTGGGGGAGGGCACTGAACTCAGTGCCATGGGCTTGCGGCGATTGATGGTCGAACTGGAACAGCGCTATTTCAGCGAATACGCCCAAGCCTGGGGCGAGGCACTTGGCCGGATTCGTCTGCGAGAGACCGATACCGCCAAACAAGGTGCCGAGCAGTTGGCGAGCCTGACCTCAGCCCACTCACCGTTGTTGCAGCTGTTGCAACAGGTTTGGGAAAACACTCGTTTTCCGATGCCTGAAGACCCACTGGGTAACTTCGCCAGTAGCCTGCCTGGACAGGCAGGCGCGCCTGGGTTGATTGCCCAGGCGGCATTGGGCAGTGTTCAGGACGGGTTGCCCGACACCGCTCGAAGGGCGCTGAAACGTCGCTTCGAATCCCTGCACCAACTGCTCGACGATCAGCAGAATCCGGGGCCGCAGTTGAACCAGGCGCTGCAATCGCTCAACGAGTTGCACCTGCAGATGGCCACGCTGAGCCGGGAGGGTCAGTCGGAGCAGGCGGCATTCCAGATGGTCAAGCGACGCATGCAGGGACAACAGGATGCCCTGGGTAACTTGCGTAACGTGACGGTACGTTTGCCGGCGCCACTGAACGGCTGGCTTGATGGTTTGGCCGATGACAGTTGGCGCCGCGTGCTCGACGGTGCTTATCGTCACCTGAATCAGCGCTACCAAAGTGAGGTGTACGGGTTTTACGCCAAGGCAATCAAACACCGTTATCCGTTTAACGCCCACGCCAGCAGCGACGTTGCCCTCAACGACTTTCGTGAGTTCTTCAAGGCGCAGGGGGTGATGGTACGGTTCTTCGACGACTATCTTCGGCCCTTTGTCAGTGGCGATGGCGACCACTATAAGCTGCGCAATCTGGACGGCCGCAGTTTGCCGATGTCTCGGGCGCTGCTGGATCAACTGGTAAAGGTGCAGGTGATTCGCCAGAGTTTTTTTGCCGATGACCTGGGCGAGCCCCAGGTACGTTTTACCCTTGCACCGTACAGCCTTGACCCAACGGTGAGCCGTGCAATCTTGCGGTTCGGTGGGCAGCAGATGGAGTATCGCCATGGTCCGATCGTACCGATGGTTTTCCAGTGGCCGAGCGAAGCTGAAGACGGACGCAGCAGCCTGGTGCTGGAGCGAGGCGCAGAGCGGGCACTGGGCATCGAAAAAAACACTGGCCCATGGTCGTTGTTTCGTCTGTTCGACCTGATGCAAGACGAACCCTTTAACGGACGGGATGCACAGGTACTCAAGGCTGACCTTGGGGGGCTGCGTGCCAATTACCTGCTGACCAGCCAGCGTATGCCCAACCCGTTTGATATCAGTGCATGGCGCACCTTTCGTATACCGGAGCAGTTGTGAGCCATATAGGGATGCGCTGGCGCAGCGCCGGGCGTACGGACTGTGGAAAAATCAGGCCGCGCAACGAGGATGCCTTTCTCGATTGTCCGCAACTGGGTTGCTGGGCGGTGGCGGATGGAATGGGCGGCCATCTGGCGGGGGATGTTGCCAGCCAATGGGTGGTCAGCAGCCTGGCCACGCTGCCTGGGCGCGGCAGTTTCGACGAGCGTCTCAAGGGCATTCGGCGTTGCCTGCAATGGCTGAACCGGCGGTTGAGCCAGGAGTTGACGGTGACCGACCACGGTGCCGATCTCATCATGGGCAGCACGGTGGTGGCGTTGTTGCTTGAGGGCGACCGCGTCGCCTGCATCTGGGCTGGTGACAGTCGCTGCTACCTGTGGAGGAAGCAGGTGTTGTACCAGCTGTCTCGGGACCACTCTCTGTTGGAGCAGTTGATCGATGAGCAGCACTTTAGTCCTGAGCAGGCCAGAGTCCACCCGAACGCCAATGCCCTGACCCAGGCAATCGGCGCGGGCGAGCCATTGATCCTGGGCGTGCTGGAGCTCAAAACCAGGCCGGGTGATGTTTTTCTGCTGTGCAGTGACGGGTTGTACCAGGAACTCAATCATGCCGAGCTGGGCTGTGCCTTGAGCCTGGCAACGCCAACGTTGGTGTTGGATCGGTTGTTCGAAGGTGTGATGCGCGGTAACGCCAGGGATAACGTGACGGCCGTGGTCATTCAGCCATGATTGAAAAATCGCAGGAGGTGCTCGGCACGCCAGATGCCGAGGCACCGTTGACACGCCTTGCCTTTGCCAAACCTGCGGCCGGTAGGGTACCGAACCCGACAGGCGCGGACGGCCTACCTTCCTTGCTGGCAGGGCGATATCGTATCGAGCGGGTATTGGGCGTTGGCGGCATGGGCGTTGTCTATCGCGCCCGGGATCTGCTCCACGAGCAATTTGGAGAAACGAGTTCTCACGTGGCGCTCAAGGTACTGGGCGAAACATTGTCCCGCTCGACGGATGCTCACTTGCTGCTCTACAGCGAGTTTGCCCTGACCCGTTGCTTGCGGCATGAGCGGGTGATCCGGGCTTTTTCGTTCGAAGTGGATGCTGGTTGCCAAATAGCGTTCTTCACCATGGAGCTGATGAAAGGCATGACGCTGGATCGGTTACTGGTTGAGCGGCCGAGCGGATTGCCATGGTGTGAACTGCAGCCCATCGCTCTGGAGTTACTGGATGCGCTGCGTTACACCCACCAGCAAGGTGTGCTACATGGCGATGTGAAGCCGGGCAATGTCATGGTCGGGGAGGAGGGGCTGCGACTGTTTGATTTTGGTCTCGGCCAGGCCGCCGCGCAGGTGTCGGCAGGTTTGCCTGGCTTGAGTCTCAGTCGTTTCAATGCCTGGACGCCGGCCTATGCCGCGCCGGAATTGCTGGGCGGCGCCCCCCTTTCAGCGAGTGCCGACCTCTATGCGGTGGCGTGCTTACTCTATGAGCTGGCGCAGGGGCTGCGGCCTTTTCAAGGCGTGCTGACTCAGTGCTCCAGCGAGCGATTGCCTGCACCCAGGCAACTCCCCCGGTACTGTTGGCCGGCATTGCGTGCGGCGTTGGCGGTTGACCCACACCAAAGAACCATGACGGTTGCCGAGTTGCGAGAGGTCATGCGCCGCGGTCCCTCCCGGCTTCGTCGCTGGTTCAACAGCCATGCCAACTGAGCCTGTCAACCAGCAAGCCCGTGGAGTTGACAGTATTCATCCCAGCTCATGCCTGCCATCTGGGCGACTTCCCTGTGGACTTCCAGGCGTTGGGCCTCGAACTCCTGGGGTGAGTGTGCGACCAGTTGCAGCGTCAGTTCCCAGGAAAACAGGCCCTGGCGTTCTGCCTCTGCTTCAAATGCCTCATGCAAGCGCTCGGCGCGGTACTGCGCCATTGTTTCCTGCTTGGCCTGGGCGGCCAGCGGATTCAAGGTGTCCAGCTCGGCGCGCAGTTCGGGTCGCGCGTCCAAAAAAATATCCAGGGCACGCTGGTGGTTTTCGCCAGGTTGGGACAAGGATCTACTCCAGGGTGAACAGGTTGTTAAACCTTATTCCGAGGTTTGATGTGAGCGGTTTTTGTGTCTTTCGCGTTTGCGTGACCGGTGCGAAATCCAGTTTTGCAGGGGGGCGAGTAAAAAGAAAAACAGATAGGCAGCCAGCACCAGGGTCAAGTCAATCCAGGTTTCGCCGATGGGCCCGTCTACCGATTCGATAACGGCCTTGATCAAAAACAGTAACGCTACCCCACACAACCATAGCACTGCAGTGAGACACAGCGGTCGTGCACGATTTGAAAGCCTGCCTTGCATGTTTAATACATCTCCTTGAGGGCGCAGGGGAGGCTGGCATGCCCCCTCCCGAAAATCTATGGCTGGTCGCCGACTCGATTCATTTCGACGGTGGCCTGTTGGTTTATGGGGCTGTGAAGCTCATGACCTGATCGGGTGGGATTTGGTTCCAAAAAGCCATTATATGCTCTCAATATCGGGGCTGCGCCATCAAGAAGCGCGCCATCCCTTCAAAGGCAGGCAAGGTCACGCCATCGTTGGCGGCATTGCCGGCGATGGGGTGGGAGGCGTAGCGGACAATGACCATCTCGGCCTTGGGATCAATATAAATGCTCTGGCCATGGACGCCCCGTGCCATGAAGGCGCCATTCGGGTTGTGGCTCACCCACCACATGGAGCGATAACTCCAGCCTTTCAACTGCCCATAACCTGCCTGGGCAAACGCCTGTTTGTCGCCGCCTCGCTGGATATCCTTGACCACGTCTTCAGGGACGATCTGTTGGCCATTGAAACGCCCGCCGTTACGTAGCATTTCGCCAAACCGTGCGAGGTCTCGCAGCCCGGCGTTCAGACCGCCACCAGCGAAGGGGGTGCCGATGGAGTCGACGGTGAAGTAGGCGTCCTGTTCAGCGCCGAGGCGACTCCAGATACGTTCGCTGAGCAGATGCGCGACATTGCGCCCGGTGGCTCGGGCGATCACCCAGCCGAGCACGTCGGTATTGACCGTCTTGTAGCCGAAGGCACGACCATGTTCGCCGCGCAATTGAACCGTCTGCAGGAACTCGTAATAGCTGCGCGGCCCGGTATAGTCCTTGGGTTTTGGCAACGGGTTGCCGGCCTGCGCATGGGCCCAGACTTGGGCGTTGGGGTCGGCATAGTCTTCGCTGTAGTCCAGGGCGGTGGTCATGTCCAGCACCTGGCGCAGGGTGGCGCTGCCAAAGGCCGAATGGGCCAACTCGGGAATATAGTCGACGATCTTTTTCTCGGCATCGAGACTGCCATCTGCCACCAACATGGCGCCCAGGGTGCCGATCACCGATTTGGTGACCGACATGGCCGCATGTTGCCCTTCAGCCCGGAGTACCCCGAAGTAGCGTTCATAGACGATGGCCCCGCGATGCAGGACCACAATGCCGTCGGTGTAGGTGGCGTCGAGTGTCTGCCGCCAGGTCAGCGTGCGGCTGGCGCCCAGAGGCAGAACAGCCAAGGCGTCGATCTGTGGATCAAGTTGTTCCGCCAGCGTCAGGGGGGCACCGAGACCCCGGGAGACGTTAACGGTGGGCATCAATTGGCGAAAGTTGGCGACGCTCCAACGCATCGCCGGGAAGCGAAAATAGCTGCCGTCTTCAAAACGCAGGGTCCGGTCCGGCGGCGGCGGTGCGCCGACCATCCACTTGAGTGTGGCCGGATCGCTGGCCGCTGCATCAGGGAATGTCGGGCTGCTGGCGGCGCCGGCGAGGTTGCCGGTCAGGCAGAGCAGGGCTCCAATCATGGCGGCAGGCAAAGCGGTAATTCGCAGCATCAGTGGGCTCGATTCCATTCGAAAAAATCGTCGCCCTTCAGGCAACCAGATGTGTCAAAGGATGAGCTAAGTGAAGGCAATCGACAAGCGTCGCAGGGATCGGACGCCTCTGGATCGTGCCCGCGCAAAGGCTATTTTGTTTATTGACCCCGGTGTCCCTCTTTCGCTTACCGCAGAATCAGGCTTGCGGGGCTGCTTTGTAGTGCGTCTGTTCGATCTCATCTATAAGCCCCTCAAGGCTGTCCAGGTGTGCCCGATTGTCATGGTCCCAGGGATGAAACCCCGGCTTGAAATAATGCAACCATGGCAACGCCATGCGTGGGAACACCCCTTTGGGGCCATATAAAAACTTCAGCATCCGCCAGAACCCCTTGAGATGCCCACCGGCACGCCGGTCTGCAAACAACATGCGCAGGTGAAAATCAAACACCACAAGCCAGAAGAATACCGTGGTGAACAGCATGGTCCCGGTGCGTAGCAAGTAGCGCTTGGGTCCAGGCTTGATGACGGTGTTCCACACATCGAAAGCCACCGCCTTGTGCTCGGTTTCCTCAAGGGCGTGCCAGTACCACATTTGCTGGTAACCCTTGACCGAGTCACCAAAGCGCGACGGGTCGCTGAGCAGAATTTCCGCGAGCATCGCCGTGTAGTGTTCCAAGGCGATGGTCACGGCAAGGTTGAACGAAGCGGGCAGGTGTTTCTTCTGCAAGTCCAGGATCACTTTCAGCCGATGATCCAGGGTCTGCGCCGGCAGCCCAGCGGCTTGTAGAAGGTCGTTATAGGCCACATGTTCACGGCTGTGCATGGCTTCCTGGCCGATGAAGCCCTGTATTTCTTTCTTCAGCTCAGGGTCGTCGATGTGCTTGCGGTAGTGGCGCACGCTGTCCATGAAGAACAGCTCGCCCTGGGGAAACAACAGCGACAGGGCATTGAAGAAATGAGTGATGAACGGCCCTTGTTCGTGCCAGTTCTTGATGCGTTCAGCAGGCAGGGCAAAACGGATATCGCGGCGAATGGGCAGCATGATGACTACTCCTGGTCAGAGAGGGTGTTCGTCATTGGTTTTAGCGCGTTGCGCTTTTTCGGTGCCATACGCTTGCTGGCGAACACCACCAGCGCCTGATAAGCCGCCGGCAGGCAGCGCGCGAGCAGATCCAGGGCGTAGGCATCGCGGCCGATCAGCACGCGGCGCTTGTTTTTGCGCACGCCCTGTAGAATCACTTTGGCGGCCTGGTCGGCGTCAGTGATAAACAGTTTTTCGAAGTCTGCGCGGGCCTGTTCTTCGCTGTGGATCAGGAAGCCGGTCATGTTGGCGTCGATGCGGCTGCTACGGCAGATATCCGTGCGAATCCCGCCGGGGTGGACGCAAGTGGCCGAGACGCCGCTGCACTGCATGTCCAACTCCTGGCGCAGGGATTCGGTAAAGCCGCGCACGGCAAATTTGGTGGCGTTGTAGCCGCTCATGCCAGGCTGGGCGAACAGGCCGAAAACGCTGGAAGTATTGATCACATGGCCGTCGCCGCTGGCCTTGAGGTAGGACAGGAACGCCTTGGTGCCGTAGACCACTCCCCAGAAGTTAATGCCGACGATCCACTCCAGATCCGCATAATCCATGCCTTCCACGGTGCTCGACAGGGCAACCCCGGCGTTATTGAAAATCAGGTTGACCTGGCCGTGCTCGGCGGCACAGGTGGCGGCCCAGTCGTCCATCGCCTGGCGGTCGGAAACATCCAGTACCTGGGAAGTGATGCGCACGGGCGACAGGGCCGAAGCCTTGACCAACTCCACCGTCTGCTCCAGACCCGCAGGGTTTTTGTCGGCCAGGGCCAGGTGGCAGCCTTCCCGTGCCAGGGCCAGGGCCAACGCACGCCCCATGCCTGATGCAGCACCGGTGATTGCCGCCACGCGGCCGGTAAATGACTTCATGACAGGCTGCCTTCTGTGGTGGTGTGGGGCTGGGCAACAAGGCGCGGCGTGGAGTCGGCCGACACTGGTGTGGCGAGGTAATCCTTGAGGGCGAACTGGCGGGTGACCCGTTTGAAGCGCCAGGTCGAACCGGGCCATAACGTGGTGTTCTTGCCGGTGCGCGGGTCGAGGTACCAGCTCTGGCAGCCGCCGGTGGACCAGATGGTGCGCTTGAGTTTTTCCTGCAACTGCTGGTTGTAGGCGCTTTCCACCGCTGGTTTGACGTCCACCGTGGCGATCCGATTTCGGCGCATTTGCTGCAAGGCATGGAGGATGTAGGTGACCTGCGCCTCGATCATCAGAATCATCGAGTTATGGCCAAGCCCGGTGTTGGGGCCGACGATCAGAAACAGGTTGGGATAACCCGGCACCGTGGTGCCGAGGTAGGCGTGGGCACCGTCGCGCCAGGTGTCCATCAGGTCGATGCCGTCGCGGCCGATGATGCAGTCCCGTGGCAGGGGATCGGTGGCCTGGAAACCGGTGCCGAAGATCAGGCAATCGGCCGGGTGCTTGATGCCATCGGCGGTGATCACCCCGTCGGCTTCGATGCGCAACACGCTGTCGGTGACCACCTGGACATTGCTGCGTGACAGCGCCGGGTAGTAGTCGTTGGAGATCAGCACGCGCTTGCAGCCGATGGTGTAATCCGGCGTCAGGGTCTTGCGCAAGGAAGGCCGCACCACTTGATTGTGAAGATGGCGCAGGGCGATTTTTTGCACCATTTTCATCAGCCGCGGGTGCAGGGAAAAGCCCACCACGCGACCTTCCAGCGCCCAGTAGAGCGCGCCGCGTACCAGGCGCTGGGTGAAGGGCAGGTGTTTGAAGGCCCAGCGTTCAACCCGTGAAATCGGCCGGTCCGGTTTGGGCATGATCCACGGCGGGGTGCGCTGGAACAGGTCCAGGTGCGCCACCTGCGGTGCGATCTGCGGCACGAACTGTATGGCGCTGGCGCCGGTGCCGATCACGGCCACGCGTTTGCCCTTCAATGAATACTCATGGTCCCACTGCTGGGAGTGGAAACGTTTGCCCTTGAAGGTCTCAAGGCCCGGAATGTCCGGTAGCGCCGGGCGCGACAGGCCGCCCATCCCCGACACCAGGACCCGTGCGCTGACCTGGCGGCCATTGCTGAAACTCAACTGCCAGCGTTGGCGCTCATCATCGAACACTGCGCGCTCAAGGCCCATGCCAAAACGCAGGTACGGCGCCAGCTCAAAGCACTGGGCGCATTGTTCCAGGTAGGCACGGATTTCCGCCTGGGGGGCGAACTGCCGTGTCCAGTCCGGGTTGGGGGCGAAGGAAAACGAATACACATGGGATTGCACATCGCAGGCGCAACCGGGGTAGTGGTTGTCGCGCCAGGTGCCACCGAGGGCGTCTGCCTGCTCGGCAATAAAGAAGTCGTCGAGCCCGGCTTCCTTGAGTTTGATCGCCATGCACAGGCCGGCAAAACCAGAGCCGATGATGGCGATGTCGATGGAGTCCATTTGGGAGTAGGCATTCATAGGGTGTCCCTCGTGGGCAGCGTGCGCCTTACGGGTTTTGACATCGGATGTGCTCCTGTTTTTGTTATGGGCTGTGGCGAGCCCTTTCGCCACAAACCGATAAAACACCATTGCAAAGAAAAATTGAATTAATTATTTTAAAAAACATTTTAAATAATGTACCTGAAAATATCGCCTACGCTAGGGCCCAGTTCCTCATGTGCGGCTTGTCCGACGGACAGGGCTTTACGCACGCAGTTAAGGTCCAGGGTGTGGACGATGGCTGAGGTCTTGATCAATTCCGGTCGGATCGCCAGCAGCAGGGAAGGCAGGGGACCGAGCTATGGCTGTCGAATGGGTTGTCGCTGCAGCTGTGTTTGTGATGGCAAGTGCTGTGTTGTGGGGCTTCGGTGCCTGGATGACGCGCCGTATCGAAGCGGCTGTTCCGATCAACGGGCGCTTTCTGGAGGTTGATGGCGAGCGCTTTCATTATGTAGAAGAGGGCAAGGGCCCGCCGCTGGTGATGATCCACGGCCTGATGGGCAGCAGTCGCAACCTGACCTATGCTTTGTCCGCTCAATTACGCGAGCACTTTCGGGTCATCACCCTTGACCGGCCTGGCTCGGGTTATTCCACCCGCCATAAAGGCACCGCCGCTGACCTGCAAGCCCAGGCCCGGCAAGTCGCTACTTTCATCAAAACCCTGGGCCTGGGGCAACCTTTGGTATTGGGGCATTCCCTGGGGGGGACGATTTCGCTAGCCTTGGCCCTGGATCATCCTCACGCAGTTTCAGGATTGGTCCTGGTGGCGCCACTGACCCACCCCCAGCGCATGTTGCCCTTGGTGTTTGTATCCTTGGCGGTGCGCCCGGCGTGGTTGCGGCGCTGGGTCTCGCGAACGCTCACGGTGCCCCTGGGCATGCTCACCAGCGCTTCGGTGGTCAAGGGCGTATTCGCTCCCGATGCTGCCCCGGCGGACTTCGCCACGCGTGGCGGAGGCTTGCTGGGCATGCGGCCCGACAACTTCTATGCCGCCTCCAGTGAGATCGCCTTGGTCAACGACGACCTGCCAGAGATGGTCAAGCGCTACCCGCAGCTGCGCCTGCCGATTGGCCTGATCTATGGCGCTCGGGACAAGGTGCTGGACTTTCGAAAACATGGTCAGGCCCTGGCGGATAAGGTGCCGGGGTTGAAGCTGCAATTGGTCGAAGGCCGTGGCCATATGTTGCCGATCACCGCCACCGAGCGTGTTGCAGCCTTGGTGGAACAGGTCGCCAAGCGCGCCAAACAGCCGGAAACCGCTACGATCTTTGCCTTGGCGAGCAAATAAGTGTGGCACTCACGGCGCGGTCGAGAACGCTCGATGCTTGCCCTAGACACCTGACCAAGCAGCTGGAAAAGAGACTGCTCAGTCATGTTTAAAAGGGTTCAATAAAGTAGTTGACGACCTAACGGTTCCGCGCTATTTATTTAAAAAAATATTTCAATTTTTATTTTTAAATGTTTTTTGAAATGCCTAAGAGCGAATAAAAATGAAAAAAACGTCTTTTATCGCATGGTTGATTTCTCGGAGCATTCAGCGCTCCCTGAACCTGTTGACTGCTCAGTTTACCTCCCTGCCCACATGCCACGTCAGGAGGCTGCCATGAATCAAACCCTGGCCGCCCCGCACGTCTGGACCGACGGCAAGCGCCACCTGTGGTGGCTCGGCATCATGCCCCTGGCAACCCCTTTGCTCTCTGGTGCCCTGGCCATCGTCGCCGGCGTGCAGGAACTGTGGTGGGTGGGTGTGCTGGTGATCTTTGGTTTGATCCCGCTGATCGACGGCCTTCTCGGCGAAGACGTCAGCAACCCGCCGGAATCCGCCGTCAGTGGCCTTGAATCGCAGAAGTATTACCGCTGGATCGTCTACACCGGCGTGCTGTTCGTCATTACCTCGGTGATCGTCACCGGTTGGCTGGCGGCTGGCGGCATCGACTGGATTATCGGTGGTGGCCTGCTGCAACTTACCGCGTCCCTCGACCCATCAAGCGGGATGGCGCAAACCGCCAGCTACCTGACTTCTCGTGCCCAGGTGCATGGCGAAATCAGTTGGTTCACGTACCTGGGCATGGCCATGTCCACCGGCGCCGCCACCGGGATCGCCATCAACACCGCCCATGAATTGGGCCACAAGCCCCGCCTGCTGGAGATCGTACTGGCGAAGATTACCCTGGCGCCAACCTTCTACGGGCACTTCTACACCGAACACAACCGTGGCCACCACGTGCGGGTTGCCACGCCGGAAGATCCGGCCAGTTCGCGACTGGGCGAGAGCTTCTGGGCTTTCCTGCCACGCTCAGTATGGTTCAGCGCCCGCTCGGCCTGGAACCTGGAGCGCGAACGACTGTGCAAACTGGGCTTGCCGGCCTGGCACTGGAAGAACGGTGTACTCAGCGCCTGGATGTACAGCATGGTGTTGTGGGGTGTGATGATTGCCTGGCTCGGGATGACGGTAGTTCCGTTCCTGATCATCCAGGGCATCTACGGTTTCTCGCTATTGGAAGTAGTGAACTACGTCGAACATTACGGCTTGCAACGCCAGAAGTTGCCCAACGGTCGTTATGAGCGTTGTTCACCACGACACTCATGGAACAGTAACCGGATTGTCACCAACATCTTTCTGTTCCAGTTGCAGCGTCATTCCGATCATCACGCCAACCCGACTCGCAGTTATCAATCGCTGCGCCACTTTGATGAATCGCCGCAATTGCCTTATGGCTACGCCAGCATGATTGTCTGGGCGTATGTCCCGTACTTGTGGCGTCGGCGCATGGACCATCGGGTACTCAGGCATTACTCGGGCAATGTGACACTGGCTAATATCCACCCGCCAAAACGCTTGAAGATCCTGGAGAAGTACGGCCACACCAGTACCTTCTGATGTGAAGTAGTGAGTTGATCTGAGTACTCGGGATCTGTGTATCGCGCAGGTTTTCATCGCCCACCGTTTGCCGATTTCGAGTGCTGAGCCGTTGCAAGAAAGTTGTTTGACCCAGACAAAAATAAAACAAAGGGAAGGACGTACACCATGCAAACCCCTGCCAAGTTCACTGTGCATATTGTATTGGCTGCATTGGGCCTGATCGCCTATCAGCAGGCGCAGGCCGCCCGCATCGAGCCCGCTGGCAGTGCATTCACCGCCCAGGGCCCCATCAGTTTTTCCAAGGGCGCCCTCATCAGTGCCGATTGCACCATCAAGGTGGCCGGTAAGGTCGCTGCCGATGGCGCGTTCGTCAGTGTCGACAAGGTCGAGTTCGACGGTGGCCTCAAGTGCAGCCGGGTTGAAGCAATCAAGTTGCCCTGGAAGTTGATCGCCAAAAACATCGGCAGTGGCTCGATGTCGGGAATCAGCGTCGACGTGCACGCCTTCGGTCTGGGCGGCAAGTGCGGACCCTCCACGGCCGACGGCACCTGGGATAACGCCACCGGCAAGTTGGAGGCTGCCGACGTCCCTATTGGCGAAGACTGCAAGATCAAAACCGTGTCGATCAAGATGCCGCCGACCTTCAAGGTCGTCGAGTAAGTACACCCGAATTTGTAGTG
Source organism: Pseudomonas sp. c313 (assembly GCF_055407145.1). NCBI lineage: Bacteria > Pseudomonadati > Pseudomonadota > Gammaproteobacteria > Pseudomonadales > Pseudomonadaceae > Pseudomonas > Pseudomonas sp. c313. Next base: position 143,063 of record NZ_JBUZRD010000005.1, read on the forward strand.
GTAATTGAATTGAAATTTGGCTGGAAAGGGAAGTTCTGCAGTTTCTCCGTGACCTCTCGATCATGGCCATTACCCCGGCGAAATGACTCGCCATACATGTGAGGAAAAACAATGAAAAGCTTGAAAACCCTCGTGTCGTTGACTGCTTTGACTGTTTGCATGGGTGCGGCTTCAATGGCTAATGCTGTCAGCATCAGCCCGATCAATACGGACTTCAGTGCCCCTGGCACGATTTCCGTGAAGTCCCCGTCGTCGCTCCAACTGCCGATCTCCTGTAATGCGACATTTACAGGTCGGGTCAATGCCGCCGGGGTCGCCAGTATCACCAACGTCGTGGTGAGTGGCACCAGTGCGCTGTGTGGATATCCAACTATCACCGGGCTGCCTTGGACGTTGACGGCCACTGCTGTTTCCGGCGTGGAAAACGGCACTGTGACCAACGTGGGCTACACCATCACCAAGCCTGGCCTGATTCCATCCAATTGCGGTCCATCCACCATCAAAGTCACTTACAACAATACCTCCCATGTCCTGAGTGCTGCCAATCAGGCCCTGGCGGGTAGTTGCACAGTCGTGAGCTTGAGCGTAACGCCTACCCCGGCCCTGACCATCGTGCCTTGATGGGTGCTTGAGAACCAAGGGCTGATCACCCGTTAGACACAGGCACCCTTCGCGGGGTGCCTGTTGATGGGAAACGGAACGGTTTGCTGGTCAGGATGAATAATAATAAGGAGTGCCGCATGAGCAACAAGAAACTACAGGTGCAGGTTTTGATAGGGCTGGCGTTAATGGGGGGAGTGATGGTCAGCAGCCAATCCCAGGCCGGTGGGTTCGCTACACCAACCTTTGGCGCGCCTGGCTGGGGCCGAGCGTTCGGCGGTGGTTCAATGTTCCACAACGATCCGTCAGCGGCCTACAACAACCCGGCTGCGATGGCTTTCATTGATAAGACTATCTCGCAGTTCACCGTCGACTACGCTCGCGTCAATATCAAATACAAAGGTACGGCCACTGACTACGCCGGAAACGCACCGGCCATTGTCGACATTGACCCATTAACCGGCACCACAACCTCCACTCCCCGTACCGGTGACGGTGGTCAAGGCGGTTTCACGGCATGGTTGCCAACTGGATTCATGGTGATGCCGATAAACGACCGCTTCGCCTTTGGCCTTAGCCAAGTGGTGCCCATGGGGGCCCGTACCACGTGGGACGATGACTGGATCGGTCGGGACTTTGCGGTGGATACTCGAATAGAAACCGTCGGCCTGACCGGGGCCTTGTCGTTCAAGGTCAACGATCAGTTTTCCGTAGGTGCCGGTGCCATCGTTCAGCACACCAAAGGCTTTGTCAGTCAGAACATTGACTTGTATGCCGCAGCGGCCCTTTCTCCGGCAATTGGGATTCCATTTCCCTCCGGAGCGGGGCACTCGTTGATGCGGGTCAAGGTCGACAATACCTCGGTAGGCTGGTTTGCCGGCCTAGCCTGGAAACCCACACTGCAAGACACCCTCGGCCTGAACTACCACGCCAAGATCAAGAACAAGCTGGAGGGCAAATACAGTATTTACTCTGATCCAGGGTCCAAGGGGCTAATAGATTCCGGTCTGCCTGGGCTTGCGTACCCCGGCCTCAATCTTAATTCCAATGGCGCCAACGCCAGCACCCAACTGGATGTTCCTGCCAACGCGTCCATCGACTGGGTACACCAGTTCTCTGACCGCCTGTCCCTGGGCGCCAGCGTGACCTGGACCCAATGGTCATCGTTCCAGGCGCTGACATTGAAGTCCGATGGCGCCCTGATTGTTTCCATTCCTTATAACTATAAGGATTCATGGATGTACTCGTTTGGTGGTGACTACAAACTCACCGACGATTTTACCCTTCGCGCCGGTGTTGCCTTTGACCAGACGCCCACTCGCAATTCCACTCGTGACCCGCGTATCCCGGACGGCGATCGAATTTTTGCGTCCCTGGGCTTTGGCTACAACATCAGGGCCATTCCCGGTTTGAGTATTGACGGTGCCTACTCGCGACAGTTCGTCGAAGAGGCCAAGCTCAAGACTCACAACCAGGATCGCCTTGGCGGCGCAACGCTCGATGGCAAAGCTGATGCCAAAGGCGAAGTAGTCAGCCTCTCGGCAACCTACGCGTTCTGATTCACCGTTGTGGCGCGTATTGAAAACGGTTGGCGTAGCGCCGATGTGAAACGAGCAGTCAGCGCATCTTTCTGCAAGTTTTCACACCGGCACTGCATCGACGGGTCGCCCACGCGACTCATTCCGATCCCTTTCCTTTGATCAACCAGGCTGACCCGTTCAGCCACTATTTTTCGGCAAAGAGTTAAATATAAATTTAAAAACAAAATTTGAATTTATCTTCCCGAGTTTGTAGTGTGGCTTTACGTCGCAGGTCATTGCGATCTGCCGCGTGTATGCCGTGCCCTGAATAAGTAGAGGTATCTCCATGATTATCTGGTTATTGGCGGGACTCGCTGCGGCGATTGCCTTGGCGTATCGACAAGCCGCTGCCACCCTCTGGTTGGGCGCTGGCCTTGTCTGGCTGGCGTGCGGTTACCTGTTCAACGTGGTGGCAGGTTTTGGCGCCATCGTCGTGGCATTGCTGGTGCTGCTGCCGGCGCTGCTGCTGTCGATCAAACCCCTGTGCCGCACGCTGTTGACCAGCAAGGCATTGAGCCTGTTTCGCACGATCATGCCGGCCATGTCCGACACCGAACGCGCGGCCATCGAATCTGGCACCGTGTGGTGGGACGCAGAGCTGTTCAGCGGCAAACCACGCTGGGAGCGGCTGTTGCAAGCTGCACCGGCTTCCTTGAGTGCCGAAGAACAAACCTTTCTCGACAACGAAGTCGAGACCCTCTGCGACATGGCCAACGACTGGGAAACCACTCAAGTCTGGCAAGACATGTCCCCCGACAGCTGGCAGTACACCAAGGACGCCGGTTTCCTGGGCATAATCATTCCCAAGCAATACGGCGGCAAAGGCTTCTCCCATTATGCCCATTCGCAAGTGGTGATGAAGCTGTCGACTCGTTGTTCGGCGGCGGCGATTTCGGTGATGGTGCCCAACTCCCTGGGGCCGGCCGAACTGCTGCTGCACTACGGTACCGACGCCCAGCGCAATTACTATCTGCCGCGCCTGGCCCGTGGCGAAGACATCCCGTGCTTCGCCCTGACCAGCCCCTATGCCGGCTCCGATGCCGGGGCGATTCCCGACCTGGGCATCGTCTGCAAAGGCACGCATGAAGGTCAGCAAGTGTTGGGCTTCAGCGTCACCTGGGACAAGCGCTATATCACCCTTGGCCCCATCGCCACGGTGCTTGGCCTGGCCTTTCGCGCTGAAGACCCGAACGGTTTGCTGGGCATGCCCGGTTCGTTGGGCATCACCTGCGCCTTGATTCCAACCTCCCATCCCGGCGTGCAAAGTGGTCGCCGGCACTGGCCCCTCAACGCCGTATTCCAGAACGGCCCGACCCAGGGCAAAGACGTGTTCATCCCGCTGGAGTGGGTCATCGGCGGCCGCGAACAAGTCGGCAACGGCTGGCGCATGTTGATGGAGTGTCTGGCGGCCGGGCGGGCGATTTCCCTGCCGTCGGCCAACGTTGGCCTGGGCAAGGTGGCGGTACGCGGGACGACGGCCTATGCAGCGATGCGCAAGCAATTCGGCCTGCCCATCGGCAAGTTCGAAGGCGTGCAGGCGCCGCTGGCGCGCATGGCCGGGCATTTGTACGCCTGTGATGCGGTGCGCAAAGTGTCGGTGGCGTCCCTGGATGCGGGCGAAAAGCCTTCGGTGATCTCGGCTATTGCCAAGTACCACGTTACCGAGCGGGCGCGAATCATCGTCAACGACGGCATGGACATCGTCGCCGGCAAGGGCATCTGTATGGGCCCCAATAACTTCCTGGCCCGTGCTTACCAGCAAAGCCCCATCGCCATCACCGTGGAAGGCGCGAACATTATGACCCGCTGCCTGATCATCTACGGTCAGGGCCTGATTCGTTGCCATCCCTATGTGTTTCGCGAGATGGAGGCGGCGCGCAACACCGATGGGCGCAAGGCGCTGGCGGATTTCGACAGCGCAATGTTCGGCCATCTGAGCTTTTTTTTGGCCAATACCGTACGCGCGGCGGTGCATTCCCTGACCGGCGGGCGGCTGATTTCCGCACCGGGCAAGACCGAACCGGCGCTGGCGGCCTACTACCGCCAGGCCAATCGCCTGTCGGTGGTCCTGGCGTTGATTTCCGATATTTCCATGGGTGTGCTGGGCAGTGCCTTGAAGCGCAAGGAAAGCATCACTGGCCGCCTGGGGGACATGTTGTCCCAGCTGTACATCCTGTCTTGCGTGCTCAAGCGTTTTGAAGATGACGGTCGACCCCAGGCAGACCTGCCGCTGGTGCATTGGGCGGCGCAGGACGCGTTGCTGCGAGCCCATGAGGCCCTGGCCGAAGTGCTCGACAACTATCCGTCGAAAACCGCCGCCGCAGTGATTCGTGGTCTGACCTTCCCATGGGGCATCCCGCAGCGAAAACCGTCGGATCGCTTGCTGGCCCAGGTGGCAGACCTGGTGCAAGTGCCGGGGGAAACCCGCGACCGCTTGTTGGGCAACTCCTACATCCCAAGGCCGGAAATTGACAAGCTGGCCTACGGCGAACTGGGTTTTCGTTTACTGCCGCAGGTGGAGCTGATCGAGGGTCGGCTCAAGGTGTCGGTCAAGCAAGGCCTGATCGAACCGATGCCGATTAGCGCCGCTGCGTTCACCGACTGGCGCATCAAGGTACGGGCCCTGGATTTGATCAGCGCCGACGAAGATACCTTGCTGACCCAGTATGTGGAGTACGCCGACCACGGCATCCAGGTGGACGACTTCCCGCAGGATTTCGGATTGTTGGAGGCCTTGCAACAGCGTCAGCAGGCGCTGGAGCAGGCAGCCAGGCCAAGCGTAAAAAAACGCGCGAACCACGGCGAAAACGCGCCGGTCAATTAAGGAGAAACGCGGTCAGTGTAGGAGCTGGCTATGGCCATCGCACGCAAGCAGCTCTCACGCTGATCGGGTTTTCATGCCAGGACAGTGTTGATAAGTGGATCTACCCATGAGTGACAGCTATCTATCTTTCGTCAATTCCCCCTGGGGTCGCTGGCTCGCCCAGACTGCCGGGTTACCGCAACCGCTGCCCCTGCAGCGCCATCGCAGCGGCCAGCAAGGCCTGGCCAATCCGGTAATCGTCGCGGGAGCAGGGCGCCTGGCGAGTGAGATCCAGCGGATCTTCCACGCCACCGACACCGTGACCGCTGCACCGGCAACCCTCAAGGCCCCGTCCACGGTCACGGTCCAGGGCGCGGTATTCGACGCCAGTGCAATAGTCGACCTCAAGCAACTGGACGAGCTCTACCAATTCTTCCATGCCAATGCCAAGCGCCTGGGGCAACACGCACGGGTGATGGTGTTGGGCACCGCGCCCGAGTTGTGCCAGGACTTGCCCCAGGCCATCGCCCAACGCGCCCTCGAAGGACTGGTGCGCTCCCTGGCCAAGGAGTTGCGCCGGGCCATTACCGTGCAACTGATCTACGTCGCCCCCGGCGCCGAAAAGGCACTGGAAAGCAGCCTGCGCTTCTTCCTGTCCCGGCGTTCGGCCTATGTCTCGGGGCAAGTGGTGCGTCTGGACAAACCCGTCGACCAGGCCCAAGCCATCGACTGGGATAAACCCTTGAACGGGCGCCGCGCCCTGGTCACCGGTGCTTCCCGAGGCATCGGCCTGGCGATTGCCCAGGTGCTGGCTCGCGACGGTGCGCAGGTGGTCTGCGTGGATGTGCCACAAGCCACCGAAGCCCTGGAGCAGGCCGCCAGCAGCGTCGGCGGCAGCGCCTTGGCCCTGGATATCACCGCCTCGGATGCCGTGCAGCAGTTGCAGGCGCACATCAGTGAGCAGGGTGGTTTTGATGTGGTGGTACACAACGCCGGGATTACCCGCGACAAGACCATCGCGAAAATGACCGAGGCCGCCTGGCGCAGTGTGCTGGCGGTCAACCTCGAAGCGCCGTTGCACCTGAGCACGGCGTTGCTGGAGGGGCAGGGGTTGAAACCGGGTGGGCGGATTGTCTGCGTCTCATCCATTTGCGGTATCGCCGGCAACCTGGGGCAGAGCAACTACGCCACTTCCAAGGCTGGCGTGATTGGTTTGGTGCAGGGCCTGGCACCGTTGGCGTCGGCGCGACAGGTCACGGTCAATGCCGTGGCCCCCGGCTTTATCGAGACCCAGATGACCGCGAAAATCCCGCTGATGATTCGCGAAGCGGGGCGGCGGATGAACTCTCTGTCCCAGGGCGGACAACCCATCGACGTCGCCGAAACCATCGCCTGGCTGGCTCACCCGGCATCCGGCGGGGTCAACGGCCAAGTGGTACGGGTCTGCGGCCAAAGCCTGCTGGGAGCCTGACCATGGACTATGTGACGCAGATCATCGACCCGCCGCCGTCGCGCCGCAGGCTATTGCTGGACGGGGTCCTGGCCTTACGCAAACCCAAGCTGGAAGGTGCGCCGACCTTGCCCAGGGAATGCCTGGTGCGCTCGGCGGTGGAGCTTTCGCCCAGTGCCATTGCCGGCTATGGCCAGGCCTGTGGTTTTCGCCGCGAACAAGGCGTGCCGCTGTCCTACCCCCATGTGCTGGCGTTCCCCTTGCACCTGATGCTGCTGACCCGGCCGAGCTTCCCGTACCCGGCCAGCGGCATGGTCCACCTGGCCAATCGCATCCGTCAGCACCAGCGTCTGGAGGAGGGCCAGGCCTTGCGCCTGGAGGTGTATTGCGAACGCTGGGTCGCCCATCCCAAGGGCCAGGCCCTGAGCATCGCCACCCGCGCCTACAGCGCAGGGGTGCTGGTATGGGAAAGCGACAGCCTGTATTTGCGTCGTGACGTGCATACGCCTGTGGGAGAGCCTTGGAGCTACGTCTTGCCGTTGCAGGACGAAGGATTGCAGCGCACCCAACGCTGGGTTCTGCCCGCCGATCTCGGCCGCCGTTTTGCCAAGGTATCGGGTGACTTCAACCCGATCCACACCTCAGTGATTGGCGCGCGGCTGTTCGGCTTTCGCCAGGCCATCGCCCATGGCATGTGGACCCTGGGCCGTGCGCTGGCCGCCCAGCAGCCACCGGGCGGTCTGGACGTGGCCCAGGCCCATTGTGATTTCAAATTGCCGATCTTCCTGCCCGGCCAGGTCGTCCTGTGGAACGCCCCCGCATCCGGCCCGCGCCGGGAGTTCGAAGTGCGCAATTTTGCCGGTGACAAACCCCATATGCGCGGCCTGTTTATCTGGAATCCGCGCACTGATGAGAGTCGTCCATGAGTGACTACAGCTTCAATCCCGCCCCGACCCGACGCGTGGCGATCATCGGTGGCAACCGCACCCCGTTCGCCCGCTCCAACACGGTCTACGCCCACGACAGCAATCAAGACCTGCTGGTCGCCGCACTGCAAGGCCTGGTGGACCGCTACAACCTCCACGGCCTGCGCCTGGGTGAATTCGCCGCCGGTGCGGTGATCAAGCACTCCCGTGACTTCAACCTGGCGCGCGAGTCGCTGTTGTCCACCACGCTGTCGCCCGAAACCCCGGCCTACGACCTGCAACAGGCCTGCGGCACCGGCCTGGAAGCCGCTCTGCTGGTGGCCAATAAAATCGCCCTCGGCCAGATCGAGGTGGGCATCGCCGGTGGCGCCGACACCACCTCCGACGCGCCCATCGGCATCAACGAATCCCTGCGCCGCACGCTGCTGTTGGCCAACCGCGCCAAGGGTACCGCCAACAAATTGCGCAGCCTGCTGGGCGTGCGGCCGTCGATGTTTTTCAAGCCGCTGCTGCCACGCAATGGCGAGCCACGCACGGGCTTGTCCATGGGTGAGCATTGCGAGGAAATGGCCAAGCGCTGGCAGATCAAGCGCCTGGCCCAGGACGAGTTGACCCTCACCAGCCATCAGCGTTTGGAGGCGGCGTATAAAAACGGTTTTTTCGACGATCTGATCAGCCCTTATCGCGGCCTTGCCCGGGACAACAACCTGCGGGCTGACGCCAGCCTGGAAAAACTTGCCAGCCTGTCCCCAGCCTACGACCGCCAAAACGGCACCCTCACGGCGGGCAACTCGACGCCCCTGACGGACGGCGCCTCGGTGGTGTTGCTGGCCAGCGAAGAGTGGGCCGTCGAACGCGGCCTGCCGGTGCTGGCCTACCTGCGCACCGGTGAAACGGCGGCGGTGAATTTTGTCGATGGCAGCGAAGGCCTGCTGATGGCCCCGGCTTACGCAGTGCCGCGAATGCTCAAGCGCGAAGGCCTGACGTTTGCCGACATTGATTTTTTCGAGATTCATGAGGCCTTCGCCGCCCAGGTGCTGTGCACCCTAAAGGCCTGGGAAGACGCCGATTACTGCCGCGAACGCCTTGGGTTGGACGCGCCCCTAGGCGCCATCGATCGCGAAAAAATGAACGTCAACGGCGGCTCTCTGGGCTGTGGTCACCCGTTCGCCGCCACCGGCGGCCGGCAACTGGCAGCCCTGGCCAAGGCCATTCACCAGCGCGGTAGCGGGCGCGGCTTGATTTCCATCTGTGCGGCCGGCGGGTTGGGGATTACCGCCATTGTCGAGAAGTAGCTCTACAACAAAAACAACAAGGAGACTGCCATGAACGCTGTAACCCTGGACCAAGCAGAACGTATCTGGTTGAACGCCTACCTGCCTGGCGTGCCGGCGGATATCGACGTCGGCATCGAGCAATACCCGTCGTTGCGCGAGGTGTTTCTCGAACACCTGAACCAGTACCGCGACCGGGTGGCCTACGTCAGCATCGGCACCGAAATGACCTACGCTACCTGGCAGGTCCAGGGCATTGCCTTTGCCGCCTGGCTGCAAGCTCAAGGGGTGAAGAAGGGCGACCGGGTGGCGCTGATGATGCCCAACTGTTTGCAGTACCCGATCTGCCTGCTGGGCACCATCCTCGCCGGTGCCGTGGTGGTCAACGTCAACCCGCTGTACACCTCCCATGAACTCAAGCACCTGCTCAAGGACAGCGGTGCCGAGACCGTGGTGATCTTCGAAAACTTCGCCCATACCCTGGAGAAAGTCGTGGCCGGCAGCACCGTCAAGTGCATCGTCGTGGCGGCCATCGGTGACTTGCTGGGCACCTTCAAGGGCGCGGCGATGAACTTCATTCTGCGTAGCGTGCAAAAACAGGTGCCGCGCTTCAACCTGCCGGGTGCAGTGCGCTTCAATACCACGTTGAAACAGGGCCGGGCCCTGTCCCATACGCAGGTGCCCCTGGACCGCGAGGAACTGGCCTTCTTGCAATACACCGGCGGTACCACCGGGGACGCCAAGGGCGTGATGCTCAGCCACCGCAACATTATCGCCAACCTGTTGCAGGCCAAGGCGTGGGTAGGCGATCAACTGGACCAGGACCAGCAGGAAACCAACGTCACCCTGTTGCCGCTGTACCACATCTTTTCCCTGACAGTGAACTGCCTGATGTTCATGTGCCTGGGCGGGCGCAACATCTTGATTGCCAACCCACGGGACGTGAAACGGGTGCAGATGATCCTGCGCAAGGAACGCTTCAACGGCATCGCCGGGGTCAACACGCTGTTCAATGGTTTGCTGGAGAACAAGGAGTTTTGCGCCCGGGACTTCTCCGACTTGCGCATGGTGATCGCTGGCGGCATGGCGACCCACACGGCGGTTGCCAAGCGCTGGAAGGAAGTCACCGGGCTGCCGATCATCGAAGGCTACGGCCTGACGGAATGCTCGCCAGTGGTGAGCATCAGCCCCATCGACATCTCACGGATGCGCGAGATGGAATTTACCGGCAGCATCGGCGTGCCACTGCCCTCGACCTGGGTGCGTTTTCTGCGTGAAGACGGCGAACTGGCCGACATCGGCGAGCAGGGTGAGCTGCAAGTACGCGGCCCGCAGGTGATGAAGGGCTACTGGCAACGCCCCAAGGAAACCGCCGAGGTGCTGGATGCCGAGGGTTGGTTGTCCACCGGTGATATCGGGGTGATGAATGAACAGGGCTACATTCGCCTGGTGGACCGCAAGAAGGACATGATCCTGGTCTCGGGCTTCAATGTGTACCCCAATGAAATCGAGGACGTCGTGGCCTTGCACCCAGGCGTAGGCGAAGTGGCGGCGATTGGGGTTGAAGATGCAGTGACGGGCGAGCGAGTGAAAATCATCGTGGTACGCAAGGACCCGACCCTGACCCAGGAACAACTCCTCGCCCATTGCCGGGAATACCTGACGGGGTACAAGGTGCCACGGTATGTGGAGTTTCGCACCGAGGAGTTACCCAAGACCACGGTGGGCAAGGTGTTGCGCAGGGCGCTGCGCTAAACACAACACGGCAACGACCCCGTTGATCGTTCCCATGCAGAGGGAGCGATCAATCAAACTTCATCAATCCTGACCCAGCGTTCTTCCCGCGCCGCCAACCGAATCGCCGTCGCCAGCCGCTCCACTTGCCACGCTGCGTCAAAGTCAGTGCCGGCAGCACCTTGGCCTGCCAGCGCCATAATCAACTCATGCACTTCCAGCGTCTTGAGCTCGTTGTACCCCAGCTGATGCCCCGCCGCCGGGCTGAACGCCGCATAGCCGGGCAGGGAAGGGCCGGCCAATAAACGCTGGAAACCTTCTTGGCCGACACGAAACAGCTGCAGTTCATTCAACCGCTCTTGATCAAACGCCAGCGTCCCTCGGGTGCCGCTGATCTCGAAACTCAAGTGGTTCTTGTAGCCGTGCTTGAGCCAACTGCTGCTGATCGTCCCACGAGCGGCATTGGCAAAGCGCAGCAGGGCGTGGACCTGATCGTCTACCGCAATCTGGCGCAGGTCTGCGCTACCGGCACTGGCTGGACGCCGAGCATGCACGGTCTGGGTGTCGGCACAGACGCTTTGCACATCGCCCACCAAGTACCGCGCCATCGCCAGCAAATGACTGCCCAGGTCCGCCAGGGCGCCACCGGCATGTTCCACTTCGCAGCGCCATGACCAAGGCGACGCCGGGTCGGCCATGAAGTCTTCGCAAAATTCGCCCTGGAAGCTGATGATCTCCCCCAACTCGCCGTTGTCGATCATCTGCCGCGCCAGGGCGATCATCGGGTTGTGCTGATAGTTGTAGCCCACCCGCGTTACCACTGCGGCCTGGTTGGCGGCACGACGCATGGCATCGGCTTGTTCCAGGCTGACCGCCAGGGGTTTTTCGCAATACACAGCCTTGCCCGCCGCCAGGGCAGCCATGGCCATGGGGTAGTGCAGGTGATTGGGGGTAGTGATGGCGACCACGTCCACTTTTGGATCATTGATCAACCGCTGCCAGTCGCCGTGTGCCTGGGCAAATCCCCAGGCCGTGGCGCAACGCTGGGCGCGGTCGGTGTCGGCATCGGCCAGGGCCGCAAGCCTGAGGGTGACCGGCAAGTCAAATACCGCGCGAGCGTTGTTGAACGCCAACGCGTGGGCACGCCCCATAAAGCCTGTGCCGATCAGGCCTATTCCGAGTTCGCGCATAGCCGTGGTCCTTTTGGATTATTGTTTTCAGGGATGCTATTAATGGAATAAATATTCACAAATATCAATATGTGGAATAAAAATTCATTTTCTGCTGCGAAAATATTCTCTGTGGCGAGGGGGGGGCGCATCATTGTTACGAATGCAGCTATATTCAGCTCGCAGGCAAAAGGCCTCTAGTTAACAAAACATAACGTAGCGCCGATTGTCAGACGATTCGAAAGCCCGCTAGGATGACCCCTGCTTCCTCAAGTGGCTCTAGATTGCAGGTTTCAGGACGATGTCCTGGCCCAGGAAGCCCCGGAAGGCGATACGACCTAACAATAATAAATGGGAGAAAGGTCTATGAGTGAGCCTGTCATGGGTGAGGTTTTTTGCCGCCCGCGAGCGTCGCGAAAGGTCGCGTTGCTGGCCACAGCGCTCTCGCTGCTGGGGGTTGTCGCGTTGTCGACCGTCGCCCAGGCTGCAACCGACACCGCCGCCCCGGCGGTGTTTGCCATTGAATCGGCCAAGGCCGCCAAAGGCCTGATGATTGACGTCGTCCACGCAGGCAAGCGCCTGGTGGCGGTGGGTGATCGTGGGCACATTCTCTATTCCGACGACAAGGGTGCCACCTGGACCCAGGCCAAGGTGCCGACCCGCCAACTGCTCACCGCGGTATTTTTTGCCGATGACCAGCACGGCTGGGCAGTCGGTCATGACGCCAAGATCCTCGCCACGACTGACGCCGGTGCGACCTGGACCCAACAATTTGAAGACCTGACCCGTGAAGCACCGTTGCTGGATGTCTGGTTCAACGACGCCAATCATGGTTTTGCCGTGGGCGCCTATGGCGCGCTGATCGAGACCACCGATGGCGGCAAGGACTGGCACGACGTCAGTGACCGCCTGGACAACGAAGACCAGTACCACCTCAACGCCATCGCGTTTGTCAAAGACGCCGGCCTGTTTATCGTCGGCGAGCAGGGCAGCATGTTCCGCTCCAGCGACGACGGGCAAACCTGGGAAAAACTCGAAGGCCCCTATGAGGGCTCGCTGTTTGGTGTGATCGGCACCGCGCAGCCGCAAACCCTGCTGGCCTACGGCTTGCGCGGCAACCTGTTTCGGTCCACGGATTTTGGCAGCACCTGGGAGCCAGTGGAGTTGCAGGCCGCCCGTGGCGCCCTGGAGTTCGGCTTGTCAGGCGCGACCCTGCTGGACGATGGCTCATTGGTGGTGGTCGGCAACGGTGGCAGCGTAGTGGTGAGCCACGACGATGGCCTGACCTTCAGCGTATTCAATCGCCCGGACCGCATTTCGTTATCGGCGGTTACGGCGGCGGGCAATGGCAACTTGATTCTGGTGGGGCAGGGCGGCGTTCGCGCGGCCACGGCAACCGGCGCTGAGCTGACCCAGCAAGCCCAGGCAAAATAATAAGAAGGCGGGGATCTACATGAGCAGTCATCACAACGATAAGGCGACGTTTCTGGAGCGCCTGATTTTCAACAACCGCCCGGCAGTGATCGTCATCTGCCTGCTGGTCAGCATCTTCCTGTTCTGGCAGGCGACGCTAATCCGGCCGTCCACCAGCTTCGAAAAAATGATCCCCCTCAAGCACCCCTTCATCGAGAAGATGATGGAGCACCGTAACGACCTGGCGAACCTGGGCAACACGGTACGGATCTCGGTGGAGGCCAAGGACGGCGACATCTTCTCCAAGGAGTACATGGAGACCCTGCGTCAGATCAACGACGAGGTGTTCTACATCTCCGGCGTCGACCGCTCCGGCCTCAAGTCCCTGTGGAGCCCCAGCGTACGCTGGACCGAAGTGACCGAAGAGGGTTTTGCCGGCGGCGAAGTGATCCCGCAAAGCTACAACGGCTCCCCCCAAAGCCTCGACCAGTTGCGCAATAACGTGCTCAAGTCCGGCCAGGTCGGGCGCCTGGTGTCCAACGATTTCAAGTCGAGCATCGTCGATATCCCGTTGATGGAGTCCTACCCGGACCCGGCTGATCAGGGCAAGCTGCTGGCTCTGGACTACCAGAAGTTTTCCCACGAGCTTGAAGACAAGATCCGCACCAAGTTCCAGGAACAGAACCCCAACGTCCAAATCCATATCGTCGGCTTCGCCAAGAAAGTCGGCGACCTGATCGATGGCCTGATCATGGTGGTGCTGTTCTTCGGCATCGCCTTCGTTATCACCCTGGTGTTGTTGTACTGGTTCACCTGGTGTATCCGCAGCACCATCGCGGTATTGATCACCACGTTGGTGGCGGTGGTCTGGCAACTGGGGCTGATGCATGCCCTGGGTTTTGGGCTTGATCCCTACTCGATGCTGGTGCCGTTCCTGATTTTCGCCATCGGCATTTCCCACGGTGTGCAGAAGATCAACGGTATCGCCCTGCAATCGAGCGATGCCGACAACGCCCTGACCGCCGCCCGCCGTACGTTCCGCCAGTTGTTCCTGCCGGGGATGATCGCGATCCTCGCCGATGCGGTGGGCTTTATCACCTTGCTGATCATTGATATCGGGGTGATTCGCGAACTGGCCATTGGTGCGTCGGTCGGTGTGGCGGTAATCGTGTTCACCAACTTGATCCTGCTGCCGGTAGCGATTTCCTACGTCGGCATCAGCAAGCGCGCCATCGAGCGCAGCAAGAAGGATGCGGTCCGCGAGCATAGTTTCTGGCGTCTGCTGTCGAAATTCGCCAGCCCCAAAGTGGCCCCGGTGTCGATCTTCCTGGCGCTGATCGCCTTTAGTGGCGGCCTCTGGTACAGCCAGAACCTGAAAATCGGCGACCTCGACCAGGGCGCACCGGAACTGCGTCCGGATTCGCGCTACAACAAGGACAACAACTTCATCATCAGCAACTACTCCACCAGCTCCGACGTGCTGGTGGTAATGGTCAAGACCAAGGCAGAGGGCTGTTCGCGCTATGAAGCCATGGCGCCCATCGACCAGTTGATGTGGAAGATGCAGAACACCGAGGGTGTGCAGTCGGCGATCTCCCTGGTGACCGTATCCAAGCAGATGATCAAGGGCATGAACGAGGGCAACCTGAAATGGGAAACCCTGTCGCGTAACCCCGACGTGCTGAACAATTCCATTGCCCGCGCCGACGGCCTGTACAACAACACGTGCTCGCTTGCGCCCGTGCTGGTGTTCCTCAACGACCACAAGGCCGAAACCCTCGACCGCGCAGTGCATGCGGTGCAGGACTTCGCCAAGGAGAACAACAAGGACGGCCTGGAATTCATCCTCGCCGCCGGTAACGCCGGGATCGAGGCGGCCACCAACGAGGTGATCAAAGAATCCGAGCTGACCATCCTGATCCTGGTCTACCTGTGCGTGGCAACCATGTGCATGATCACCTTCCGTTCCTGGGCGGCGACCCTGTGCATCGTCCTGCCGCTGGTATTGACCTCGGTGCTGGGCAACGCGCTGATGGCGTTCATGGGCATCGGCGTCAAGGTTGCGACCCTGCCGGTGGTGGCCCTGGGCGTGGGGATTGGCGTGGACTACGGCATCTACATCTACAGCCGCCTGGAAAGTTTCCTGCGGGCTGGGTTACCGTTGCAGGAAGCCTATTACCAGACCCTCAAGTCCACCGGTAAAGCCGTGCTGTTCACCGGCCTGTGCCTGGCGATTGGCGTGGCGACCTGGATTTTCTCGGCCATCAAGTTCCAGGCTGACATGGGCCTGATGTTGACCTTCATGCTGCTGTGGAACATGTTCGGCGCGCTGTGGTTGTTGCCGGCGCTGGCGCGGTTCCTGATCAAGCCGGAGAAGCTGGCGGGGCAGAAGGGCAATTCGTTGTTTGCCCACTGATACTTTGCTGTCACCCAAAACGCCGTGGCCTGTGCCACGGCGTTTTGCATTGCGCCATCTTAGGTCGATGCAACAATTTGACCTATCATGAGGTCTTTCCTCTTGATGATTGATGGTTATGACTGCCGACACTGCCACCCTGCTGAAAACCCTTTTAACCAGCGACATGCTGGAAATCGACGGCCTGCACGCCTTTGACTTCACATTGGATGACCAGCGCTTGCTGATCGAGTGCATGGACGGTCGGGTTAACAAGCGCTGGAATTTCAGCCTGGAGCAGATCAACGCCGCGACCTTTGATCAGACCTTGCAAAGCTGGACCATCACGGGTGATACAGGCGAGCACCGCCTGGTCTGCCTGAGCGCATTCACCGGCAATAATAACGACGAGGATGAAGCGGATGATGATGCGTAAATTCTGGCCCTTGCTGATGGCCGGCAGTGTCGGCGCGATGTCGGTGCAGGCCGCGCCGGTCGACACCTTCGAGTTGCTGGTGGGCACCTACACCGCAGGCACCAGCGAAGGGATCTACCGCCTGCAGTTCGACAGCCGCACCGGCCAGCTCAACGGCAAACCGGTGCTGGCCGCCAAGGCGGCTAACCCGTCCTGGCTGACCTTGTCCAAGGACCAGAAGCGCCTGTTTGTGGTCAATGAAAACGGCCCCGGCCAGAAAGATCTGGTCGGTCGTGTCAGTAGCTACAGCATTGATCCGAAAAACCATTCGTTGACCCTGATTAATCAGGTGCAGAGCCTGGGCAACGAGCCGACCCATTCCAGCCTTGCAGCGGATGGCCGTTTCCTGTTTGTCGCCAACTATTCGGTACTGGAAGATCCGGGTGGCAGCCTCGCCATCCTGCCGGTGGACGCAGACGGCAAGCTGTCGCCACCTGTTCAACTGAGCGCGCACCCGGCCAGCCGGGTCAATCCTGAGCGCCAGGCGTCCAACCATGTGCATTCGGTGGTGTCCTCGCCGGATGGCAAGTACGTGTTTGTTCAGGACCTGGGTGCGGACAAGATTTTTGCCTACCACTACGATCCCAAGGCCAACCATGAACTGCCGCTGACCCCGGCCGACCCTGCGTTTGTGCAACTGCCACCGGGCAGCGGCCCGCGTCACCTGCTGTTCTCCGCAAGCGGCAAGCACGCCTGGCTGACCACCGAGATGAGCGCGCAAGTGGCCGTGTTCGACTACAAGGATGGCAAGCTGACCCAGAAGCAATTGGTCGACTTTGCTGCCGGGCAACCGATCTCGGACAAGGCCGGTGCAGCGTTGCACACTTCAAACGACGGCAAGTTCCTTTACGTGAGCAACCGTGGGACCGCCAACCAGATGCTGGTATTTGCCATCGACCTGGCCACTGCGCAGTTGAAGGAAATCCAGCGACACTCGGTGGAAGGCGATCATCCCCGGGAGTTCGCCCTGGACCCCAGCGGCAAGTTCTTACTGATCGCCAACCAGAAAAGTAATGAAATCGTGGTGGTCGAGCGTGATGCCAAGACCGGCCTGTTGGGTAAAACCGTGCAGAAATTGCCGATCGACGCCCCCAGCGACATCAAGTTCCTGGTGCGACAATAAGCCACAGGCCTCGCCATGCGGGGCCTGCCACCTTCTATTAATGTCAGTGATAACAGCTACTGTTTCAAAGAATTTCTGCGCGTAAGCCCCCGGGCGTAAGTTTGCTTCAAGGCCTTCACAGGCCACCAAGCCAACCGAACACAAGGGTTACCGACATGAACTTCAATCTCTTCTCGATCATTGCCGCTTCTGCTATCTCCGCAAGCGTGGCCCTGCCTGCTAGCGCCAGTGTTGAAATCAGCGGAAAAAAATCCAGCACCAATACCTACACCCAAAAATACCTGCAACAAAGTGCCAACTTCTACGCAGCGCTGGACCACAAAATCCAGAACTGAGTGCTTTTCCTGACTCCTGTAGGAGCGAGCTTGCTCGCGAAGGTCGTCAACGATAACGCGTGCAGTCTGAATCAACGCGGCGTCCTTGAGTTCTTCGCGAGCAAGCTCGCTCCTACAGGGGCTTTGCCATTACGGCGATGAACAACGGTGACTCAAGGAACCGCTGTAACCAAGCTTGCAACCGTGGATAGGGCGCCTGGGCAAACCACTCCCGATCCACATGCGCGAACTGCCGCACAAACGGCGCCAGTGCCACATCCGCCAGGCTCAAGTGCGCGGCCAGCAAGTATTCCCGCCCGGCCAGCAAGGCCTCCAGCTTCAACAAAAATACTTCACCTTCGGCCCGGTAGTGCTCCATTGGCTGATCCGGGTAGCGCTCGGAGTATTTGTAGCGATTCAAGTGAACCTTGAACCCCTGGTCATTCTCTTCAATCAGCTCAGCCATAAGCGCCCGTGCCACCGGATCGTCCTTGAGCAACCAATCATCAGGGTCATTCTGCGCGAGGGCCCACCCCATGATCGCCAGGCTTTCATCAATCACTCGGCCGTCGATGCACAACACCGGAACCGTGCCCTTGGGCGACAGCGCCAGCATCTCGGCTGGTTTGGCCTTGAGGCTGACCTCGACAATCCGCACCGCCAGCCCCGAGTAACGCAATGCCATCCGCGCGCGCATGGCATAGGGGCAGCGGCGAAACGAATACAGCGCAGCCCCGATCACTTGACCTCCAGGGTGCTCAAGCCATTGCCCTGACGCTTGACCTGGATTTGCACCGGAATTCGCTCATGCATTTCCTGCACATGGGAAATTACCGCCACCTTGCGCCCCTGGGCCTGCAAGCCATCCAGGGCATCCATCGCCAATTGCAGCGACTCGGGATCAAGGCTGCCGAAGCCCTCGTCAATAAACAGCGATTCGATTTTCAAGGTGCTGGACGCCATCGACGCCAGCCCCAACGCCAGGGCCAACGACACCAGGAATGTCTCGCCCCCGGACAGCGAATGCACCGAGCGGGTTTCGTCGCCCATTTCCGTGTCCAGCACCAGCAGGCCGAGCATGCTGCCACCGCGCTTGAGGCGGTAGCGGCGCACCAGTTGGCGCAGTTGCACGTTGGCGTGGTGTACCAGCAGGTCGAGGTTATAGGCCTGGGCGATCTTGCGGAACTTGTCGCCGGTCGCCGAACCTATCAGCGTCTCAAGCCGAGCCCAGCGCTGCCATTCGTCATAGGCTTTGGCTGTCGTAAGCGCCAGGGCTTGGTTGGCGTCCTGGCGGCGCTGGTCTTCGGCTTGCTGGGCGCGCAGTTCGGCGCAGTGTTTTTCGCCCGTTGAGAGCTGGCTGTTGAGTTCGTTCAGGGCGCTGTCGAGCTGGGCTACATCAAGGTTGCCGTTATGCAGGGCCTGGTGATCCTTGAGTCGTTGTTCGCGTTCTTGCAGCAACACCTTGGCTTGTTCGACGGCTTTTTCGCTCTGTTGCAGCTGCTGGCGCAGTTGCGTGAACTGTTGATCATCCACCTTCAATAACTGCGCCAAACCGTCGTCATTCAGTTCCGGGTGCAGGGCGCGCCAGTCGGCGACCCTTGCGCTCAGTGCCTGCTGCTCGGCCTCCAACGCCTGTTGGCGTTCCCGCTGGGCCTTGAGATCGGCGGCCAGTTGGATCAGTTGGCTGGCGGTGTCTTGCAGTTGCTGATTGGCCTGGCTGTCGCTGCGCCGCGCGTGTTCGACGGCCTGGTCCAGATGCTGTTGCCAGTGCTCGGCGCGGGTATGTTCGCCCAGCAGTTGAGTGAGTTTTTCCTGGGCGATTTGCTGCTGGGCGCTGAGGTCGACCAATTGCTGTTGAGCCACGTCCAACTGTTGCTGACGGTGCGTCTGTTGGACCTGTTCCTTTTCCAGGGTCTGTTGACGCTGTTGCTGTTCGGCGAGTTCTTCGCGCTGGTGGTCCAGTTGTTCCAGGCGTTGGCTGATCTGCTGATCAAGCTGCATGAACGTGGCCGCAGGCTCGCGGCGCAGGCCTTCGAGGGTCTCGGCCGGGAGTAGGCTGGCGAAGGCATTGAGTTCTTCGTCCAGGCGTTCGCGGTCATTGGCCAGTTCCCGTTGCTGGTCCACTAGCTGTTGGCGGGCCTGCTGGCTGGCGTCCTGGGCGGCTTGCAGTTGTTGCTGCATACGCCCGGCGTTTTGTTGCAGGTTGAGCAGGGCGCCCTGGCGCTGTTCGTCCTGGGTGATGCTTTGGCTGAGTTGGCTTAACTGCTGGCTCAGCCAGGCATCGCGTTTGGTGGCGTCCTGATTGAGCAGTGATGCCGAGAGCGGATGGGCTTCGATGCTGGGGGCCAGGGCTTGCTGTTCTGTCGCGACATCCTGTTGCTGGCGTAAAAGCTCCTTTTGCCGGGCGATCAGTTCTCCCAGCTCTGTGCGCAACGCGTCTACTTTTTCTTTGAGTACATCAACCGATTGACGGGCGTTGCTCACTTCATCTTCGTCGTGGCGTTCAAGACTGCTGAGCAAGGCGTCAGATGAGTGATAGGGATGATCGACGCTGCCACAGACCGGGCAGGGTTGATCAGACTCCAATTGTTCACGCAATGTCTGAACGTTGACATCCCGAGCCAAGCGCTGGCGCTCCAACAGCTGCAGGATGACGGTAAGGGTTTGCTCCGCGACGGCAAGATCAGCCTTGGCCTGGATGCCTACCCGGTTGAATTCTTCGCGCTGCTGCTTGGCTGCCAGTTGGTTAGCATTCAGGTCGTCTGCACGCTTTTCCAGCCTTTGATGGCTGTCCCAAAGCCGCGCCAAATCCTCGAAGGCCCGCTGTTGCTTGCGGTTGTCCTGCAACAGGCTGCCCAGCAACTGAATCTGCTCGGCCACGGCGTGGGGCTCGGCGCCGGCTTCGTGGTACAGCAGGTCCAGGGTGTTGCGTTGTTCCGCCAGTTTGTCGGCGAGCGTGGTTGCGCGTTGTTCCAGTTGCGGCAGTTCAGCCTGGCCTTTGTTGAGGCGGTTGCCGGTCAGCATGAGCTTTTGCAGGCTGTCGCGGTAGGCAGTCCAGGCGTTGCCCAGGGAGGCGAGGGTGGCGCTGCGCTCCAACTGTGCCGCGAGCTGTTGCAGGCGTGTGACGACCTTTTTTTGCTGGTCGAGCAGGCTGTTTACCGTGGCCTGGCCCTGGGTGAAGGCGGCTTCGGTATGCTGCTTGTGCGCCTCGCTTTGGCTTAAGTCGTTGGTCAGGCGGGCGAGGGTGCTCTGTTCGTCGAAGGCCTGGCGCAGCAGTGGCACGGCGTCGCTTTGCTGTTTCAGCGCTTGGGTTAACGCCGCTTGCGCAGCGGCTTGCTGCTGTTGCAACTGATCCTGGCGGGTGTGCAGAGTGCTCTGTTGTTCAAGGTGCTGCGCAATCTGTAGCGCCAGTGGGTTGAGTTGGGTGGTCAGCTCAGTTTGCCGGGCGAAGTGGTGACGCTGCGGCGCGAGTTGTTCTAGGCGACTCAAGTCCAGGCGTTGCTGGTTTTGCCCCAGCCAGTCCTGTTCGGCCTGTTGCAGTTGCTCAACGGCGTGTTGCTGGCGTTCCTGCCATTCGCGCAATTCCTTGAGCCAGGTGTGTTGCAGCTCAAGCTGCTTGAGCTGGGCCTGTTGGGTCTTGAGTTGCTGCTGGGCTTCGTTGAAGCGTTGATCCAGTTCGACGCGAGCTTCGGCAGGCAGCGGCGTGACACCGGTGGCCTGGTCCAGCAGCAGCTTGTGGGCGTCCTTGGCGTCCTTGGCCTTGTCGAAGGCGCGCCGGCCCAGTTGGGTGTAAAGCGCGGTGTCGGTGAGCTTTTCCAACAGCTCGCTGCGTTCGTTGTCATTGGCCTTGAGGAAGGCGCTGAACTCACTTTGCGCCAGCAGCACGGCGCGGGTGAACTGCTCGAAGTTCAAGCCCAGGGCCAGTTCCAGCTGGGTTTTGTATTCGGTTTTCTGACTGGCCAGTAGTTGCTCGCTGTCCAGGTCGATCAGGCTTTGCCGGCTGTTTTGCAGTTTGCCGCTGGCCTTGTCACGGGCGCGGTTGGCTTCCCAGCGCGCGCGGTAGCGCCGGCCGCTGACGCCGACAAAATCCACTTCGGCATACCCGCCACCAGTACCGCGACGAATCAGCGTGCGCGGATCGCCGATGGAAATATCCGTGTCGGCATCGGGCATTTTCGCCTGTCCGGTATCTCCCAGCCTTGGCACCGCGCCAAACAGCGCCAGGCACAAGGCGTCGAGCAAGGTGCTTTTACCGGCGCCGGTAGGCCCGGTAATGGCGAACAACCCGGCACTGGCCAGGGGCTCGGCAGTGAAGTCGATTTCAAAGGGGCCGGCCAGGGAGGCAAGGTTTTTCAGGCGAATGGCGAGGATCTTCATGGCTGTTCACCCGCCTGTTGCACTTCCTGGAGCAGCACGGCGAAATCCTTCAAGGTCTGTTCGTCTACTTCATTGCCGTAGCTTTCCAGCCAGGCGCGGCTGAACAACTCCTGGGGCGTGAGCTGGTCCAGCTCGATCAGGCGATCCTCATGACTGTCTTCGCGATTGCCTGAGCCTGCGTATTCGGCGGCGATACGCACCAGGCGCACGGCCTTGCCTTGCAGGGCGTTTTCCACTTGCTGGCGCAGGTCGGGCTGGGGCTCGTCGAGGCGTACCCGCACTTCCAGCCAGGGCTGGCGTTGGGTTTCGGCCAGCAGATCGATGTCGGGCAAGCCCGCCAGTTGCTTGAGGATGTCGGCCAGGGGCGCGGCTTCCAGGCGTTGCAGGTTGACCGCCCGGGGAATCAGGCGGGATTCGACGCTGACCAGCGTCTCGCCGTCCAGTTGCACATCGAGAATCTGGTGCTGGTAGCCGATTTCGGAAAACGACAGCGGAATCGGCGAGCCGCAATAACGAATGCGCTCCTCGCCATTGACCCGCTGGGGCTTGTGCAAATGACCGAGGGCGACATAGCTGACGCTGGCGTCGAACAGACTGGCCGGCAGTGCTTCGGCATTGCCGATGATCAGGCTGCGTTCGGAGTCTTCCGAGACCGAGCCACCGGCCATGTGCGCATGGCTGATGGCGACCAGCGCCTGGCCCGGCTGGCGCTTGGCGTTGGCTGCGGCGATCAGCCATTCATGGACCTGGCCAATGCCGCGCAGGTAATCGTCACCCAAGTGAGCGCCGGTGACTTCCGCCGGGCGCAGGAAGGGCAGGGCCAGGCACCATCCGGCGACATCACCGTTTTTATTGGGCAAGGGAATCAGCAGTCGCTCCACATCCAGTTGCCCATCATCCAGCCACAGCACCCGGCCTAGGGCATGGGTACGCAGGCGGCGCATCAACGGCGCGGGCAGTTCGATGCGCGAGCCGGAATCATGGTTACCGGCGATCATCACGATGGTCAGCGCGGGGTTTTGCTCGTGGGCGCTGATGATGAAGTCATACAGACGCTCCTGGGCTTTGAGCGGCGGGTTGACCGTGTCAAAGATATCGCCAGCGATCAGCAGCACATCGGGGCGGTGCTGGCCCAGTTGCTCCAGCAGCCAGTCGAGGAAACAGGCGTGTTCGAAGTCGCGCTCCTGGCCGTGGAGGTTTTGGCCAAGGTGCCAGTCGGAGGTGTGGAACAGACGCAAGGCGAACTCCGTGAAGAAGATGAAAAGGAGGGGAGTTTACCCGTAAATGCCTACACGCTTGCACCCAGGCGGCATCTGGTTCTAAAGCCAGGCACTACTTGGGATACAACGGCGGCAAGCTGGTGTTGTCCGTCACTGGGTCCTGTGCCCGCTCCGCCATTGGAATTGCCTTCACCGCCCGCCACAACTCCTCACCCTGCCAATGCTGGCCAGTCTCACTGTAGAGCGCGCCGTTCAAGCCATCCAAAGCATCAGACAACGGCACAAACCGCGCCGCCATGTCCGCCAGGGTTTCCGGCTGTTGCCGGGCCCAGGCATCCAAAGCCTGACGAGTAGCCTGAGGATCGTTGGCCTGGCTGGCACGCTTGAGATCGTCCAGCAGGGTGCGCGGGCTCGGGCCGGTTTGCGCGGCACGCAGAATCGCCGGCTGCCAGCGGGCACGCCACCACAGGCCGAAGCCCAGCAGGGTGGTGCAGGCCAGGATCAGGCTGGTCAGTTGCCAGATCCACAGTGACTCATTGTCTGGCGTGGTGATTACCGTCGGGGTGGCCGGGGTGTCCACCACCAGGCTCGGGTTGTTCGCCACCTGCACGGTGCGAGCCGGCAGGCTGGTGCGCTCCAGGTGGTCTTCGTGGGTGTTCCACCACACCACTTCCACTGCTGGCAGCTCCAGAGCGCCGACCCGGTTGGGCACCAGGGCTTCACGGTCTTCACGGCTGCCGATCACGCCACGCTCGCTGTTCTGGTTGCTCAGCACCGGTTGGTCCGGGTAGCGGCGCAAACCGTTGATCTCGGTGACCGGCAGCGGCGGCAGTTGCGAGCTGGACAGGCCTTCGGCCTTGAGAGTCAGGCTGCGGGTCAGGGAATCACCGACCTGGGCGTGGTCCGGCTCCGGGTTCCAGCTTTCACTCAGGCTCAAACTGCTGGCCGGCAACCAGGGTGCATCGGCGGGGTACAGGGCGGGCTTGGCCTTGACCTTCAGGGGGATTTCGGCTGAGCTGACATGCATCAGCTTGCCGGGTTTCGGCCCCTGGGGCCTGGCGTCCTGGGTGGGACGCGGCTCCACCAGGGTTGCACTGAATATCTGCGCCGGAATCAGCAACTCGCCGCTGTGCTGCGGGTAGATGGCATAGCGCATCTCGATCACCCCATGGCGAATGCCATTGATGACTTTTTCGTAGGTACGCGACTCTCCGAGTTGCTCCGTACGGGCATCGGGAATCTGCAACGGGGTCAGGCTGCTGTCGTCGTACAGCGACACCGAATGGTAGATGCGCAAGGTCAGCAGGGCCTGGGCCTGGACGTACACCGTGCCCTGGTCGAGGCTGGCGTCAATGAAGATCGGCGCCAGTTGGGTCTTGGTGTTCTGGCTGGCAGTTTCGATGACTTGCAGGGTGATCGGCTGGGTCTTGACCTCACCCAGCTGCAACGATGGAATCACTACGGTGCCGTTGACCTTGGGCAACAGGGTGATGATCCAGCGGGTGGTCGCATGATTGTCGGTGCTCAAGGTGGTGAGCTGGTTGACCTGACGGGTGCCGCGTACTTCGAACAGCAGCTCCAGGGGCGACAGGTCCGGCTTGCCGAACAAGGTGACGTCGTTGGATTCCACGGTCAGCTCCACCGTCTCCCCAGAGTTCAGGCGGCTGCGGTCGACACTGGCGACCAGGTCCGAAGCCTGGGCCTGGCAGGCCCACAGTGCGAGTGAGAGGAGAAGGGCGGTGCAGCGGCTCATCGAGTCTTGTCCTGATGTTGTTGCTGTTCGTACCAGAATTTACGTCGCAGCAGCTCGCCGGGGTTGTCCGGGATCTGCCGCAGCCATTGTTCCAGGGCCTGGCGGTGCTCGCCGTCAAGCGGGTTGCCGCTGGGGCGCAAGGGTGGGGTGGTGGTTTGTTCATCACCCAGTTCGCTGCCCGGCACTTCGTTGCCGCCGGCAGGCGGCGCATCGCCGGGCGGCGTTTCGCTACTGCCGGCCTGGCCGCTGCCGGGTGTGGATTGTTCGCCACCGGATGCGCTCTGGCCACTGGTGCCCGGTTGCGCAGTCTGGCCGGGTTGGGTGGTTTCGTCATCCTCGTCCTTGGAGGGCTTGTCGGGTTCGGGCTCTGGTTCTTCCTGTAGCAGTTTTTCGATCAGGACCTTGTTCTTCAGCGCCGGCTGTAAGTCCGGTCGGGCTTCCAGAGCTTGTTCATAGGCGTCCAGGGCCGCTTCCAGCTCACCGCTCCTGGCTAGGGCATTGCCGCGATTGTAATGGGAATAGGCGTCGCTGCCTTCGGCAAAACGCTTGGCGGCGCTGGCATAGTCACCGGCTTCGTACAGCGCCACGCCTTGCCATTGCGGGTTTTCGAAGTGTTCGGCGGCCTCGCTGGGGCGTTTTTTCTTGAGCAGGTACTGGCCCTGTTGGTCCGGGCGCAGCCACAGGTCCTGGAAGTCGAAGGCGTAGCTTGGTTGTGGCGCGCCCAGCAACAGCAAGGGCAGGAAGAACAGCCAGCCACGACGGCCAGCGCAGGCGGCGAGCAGCAATAGCGGAAGGAGTAGCCAGTAACCCTGGTCGGCCCAGGTGTCCAGTTGCAGTAGCTGGCCGTCGTTGCGCAAGGCTTGCGGGCCGTCGAGCAGGCCGAGGTTGCGCAGGTCCTTGTCATCCAGGCGCGCTTGCCGGTAGCGACCGCCCATTTCGCTGGCGAAGGCCTTGAGGGTCGGACTGTCGAGGCGTGGTATCAGGATTGCGCCCTGATCGTCCTTGAGGAACTCGCCGCTCTCTTGAGTCACCGGGGTGCCTTCACGGCTGCCGATGCCGAGGATCGACAGACTCGGCGCCTGACTGCCTTGCAGCAGTAGGCGAATGCCCTGGCGTTCCTGTTTGGACAGCGACGAGCCAATCAGCAGCAAGCGCCCCTGGCCCAGTCCGCCGTGCTTAAGCAGGCTCAAGGCTTTTTCCACGGCCAGGTCGGCGCGGTGGCCGGCCTCGGGCATGATCGAGGGCCGCAGGGCTTCCAGCAGGTTGTGGCTGGTGGCCAGGTCATCCGACAGCGGCACCAGAGTGTGGGCGCTGCCGGCATAGACGACGATGGCGGTCTGCGCATCGCTGCGGGCCTGAAGCAGGTCGAACAACTTGCGCCGCGCCTGTTCCAGGCGATTGGGTGGGCTGTCGGTGGCGAGCATTTCCGGAGTCAGCTCCAGCAACACCACCAGTGGGTCGGCGGGTTTTTGGCTGGTCAGTTCCACACGCTGCCAACTGGGGCCGAGCAAGGCCAGCACCGCCAGCAGCCAGGCCAGACCCAGCAACAGCCACGGTGATTTACTTTCCCGGCCATTACCGCCACTGAGCAACGCGGCGTGAAAGGCCGGCGGCAGAATCATCTGCCAGCGCCCGGCGCGTTTTTGTCGATGCCATAACTGCCACAGTAACCAGCCGAGCACCGGCAGCAGCAACAGCCACCAGGGATGGAACCAGTGCGGCCACAAAGCGATCATCGACGCCTCCGCAAACGCAGGCGTTTGAGGCGCTGACGCCATTCAGGGTGCTGTTGCAGAAAGTGACCCTTGCTGGATATTTTTTGTAGAAGTCGGTTGAAAAGTCGTTGCAGAGCGTTGTCCGGCCAGCGTTCGTGGATGACCAGCAGCATGCTGAGGATCAGCGCCAGGGCCAGTGGGCCGCTGTAGAGCGCCTGGGCCGGGCGGGCCTGGGTGGGTTGCTGAGTCACTGGCTCAAGCTGGTCGAGGGTTTCCTTGATCGCTTGCAGTTCCTCGCTGTCGCGGGCCCGGAAGTAGCGGCCACCAGTGACCTCGGCAATGGCCTTGAGGGCCGGCTCGTCGAGGTCCAGGCTCGGGTTGAGGCCGAGCATGCCCAGGGTGCCGGTTTGTTCGGGATCGGCGCCAATGCCGATGGGGTAGATCTTCACGGCTTCTTCGGCGGCCAGGCGGGCAGCGGTCAGTGGGTCTATTTGGCCACCGTTGTTGGCGCCGTCGGTTATCAGGATCAGCACCCGGCTTTGTGCCGGCCGCTGGCGCAGGCGTTTGAGGGCTAGACCAATAGCATCACCGATGGCAGTGTTTTTCCCGGCGATACCAATGCGGGCCTCATCCAGCCAGGTGCGCACGGTACGTCGGTCAAAGGTCAGCGGCGCTTGCAGGTAAGCCTGGCTGCCGAACAGGATCAGGCCGACGCGGTCGCCTTCGCGGCCTTCAAGGAAGTCTCCGAGCAAGTGCTTGACCAGGCTCAGGCGGCTGACGTCTTCGTCCTGCCACTGCATATCGGGGAAGTCCATTGAGCCGGACACGTCCACCGCCACAAGCAAGTCGCGACCGCTGGCGGCTATCGGCAAGGGTTCGCCGAGCCATTCCGGGCGTGCGGCGGCGGTCAATAGCAGCAGCCACAGGACCACGAACGGCGCTTGCTGGCGCCAGCCTGGCAGATTCACTCGGGCACGGCGGCGCGCCAGGCTTTCCAGGTCGCCGAGGAAACTGACTTTCAGGGCGGGCTCGCCGCTGTCGGCCGTTGGCAGGATGACTCGCAGCAACCAGGGCAATGGCAACAGGGTGAAGATCCACGGCCAGGCGAACTCAAACATGTTTGCGAATCCAGGTGTCGACGGCCTGGGTCAGGCCGGCGATGGCCTTGTCGTCGAGTTTGCATTCGGGCTTGTAGGCGCCTTCCACCAGTACCATCCAGCGTGTAAGCCCGGCGGCCGGGCAACGGTTGTCGAGGAACGCCAGCCATTTGCGACCGTTGAGGGTATGGCTCTGGCTATAGGGGTAGTCGTTGCGACACAGGCGCTTGAGCAGGCCGTTGAGTTGCTGCAGCCAGGCTCCGGCCGGGGCGCCGTCATAGGGTTTTGGCATCAACGCCAGTTCCGCCAGGGCGGCGATGCGCAACGGGTCGAGGGGCTGTTCGGCACGGGCCAGCGGGCGCTTGGTTGGCAGAAAGCGGCGCAGCGTCCACAGGCCCCAGGCGGCGAGCGGGATGAGCAGCAGCAACAGCCACCAGCCCGGCGCTGGTGGCCAGAAGCCGATGGGCGGCGGGGCGATCAGCGGTTGCAGCTGTTCAAGGCCGTTCATTGCTTTTTGCCCGGACGTTGCGGGTTAAGGTATTCGCGCAACTGCTCGATCATTTCGCTCTGGGTGCTCAAAGGCATGAGCAATATCCGCAGCTTTTGCGCCAGCAACTCCCAGCGCGCGCTACGTGCTTCGGCCTGGGCCTTGTAGGCCTGGCGCAGGTCGAAATTCAGGGTGTCGATTTCCAACTGTGCACCGCGTTCGGCAAACCGCAGCAGCCCGGCGGCGGGCAGGGCATGGTCCAGCGGGTCGGAGACTGGCAGCAGCAGCAGGTCGCAGTGCCGCGACAGCAGGCTAAGCTGTTGCTCGGCGCCTTCGGTGAGGGCGCGTTCGTCGCAGATTACGATTACCAGGCTGCCGGGGCGCAAAACTTCCCGGCCACGGCGCAAGGCCATGCCGAGGGCGTCGTGGTCCGGCTGGCTTTCGGTGTTCAGGCTCTGGTTGACCCGCACCAGACGGTTGAGCAGTTGCAGCAGGCTTTGCTTGCTGCGCCGCGGCTTGATTTCGTAATGCTCGTTGTCGCCGAACACCAGCCCGCCAACGCGGTCGTTATGCCCCAGTGCAGCCCAGCCGATCAGGCTCGCCGCCTGGGCCGCCAGCACCGACTTGAACATCAGCCCCGAGCCGAAGAACAACCGGCAGCTTTGTTCCACCATGATAAAGATCGGCCGCTCCCGCTCTTCGTGGAACAGCTTGGTGTGGGGTTCCTGGGTGCGGGCGGTGACGCGCCAGTCAATGGTGCGCACATCGTCCCCGGCCTGGTAGACCCGCACCTGATCGAAGTCGACCCCGCGACCCCGCAGTTTCGAGTGGTGCAAGCCGATCAACGGGCTGCGCTGGCTCGGCGTGGAAAACAGTTGCACTTCCCGCACGCGATGACGCATCTCGATCAATTCGCTCAGGGTGACACGGGTACCATCGCCAGGGCTCATGGGGGTCAAGCGACGGCAACGACGTCGAGAATGCGTTGCACCACACGGTCCTGGTCAATGCCAGCCGCTTCGGCCTCGAACGACAGAATGATCCGGTGGCGCAGCACGTCGAAGAGCACTGCCTGGATATCTTCGGGGCTGACAAAGTCGCGACCGGCCAGCCAGGCGTGGGCCCGAGCGCAGCGGTCGAGGGCAATCGAGCCCCGGGGGCTGGCGCCATAGGCAATCCACTCGGCCATTTCCGGGTCGAACTTGGCTGGGGTTCGGGTGGCCATCACCAGTTGCACCAGGTATTCCTCCACGGCGTCGGCCATGTACAGGCCAAGGATTTCCTTGCGCGCAGCGAAGATTGCTTGCTGGCTGACCCGGCGCTCAGGCTTGGTTTCACCGTTGAGGGCTTCGCCGCGGGCCTGCTGCAGGATGCGCC
This sequence comes from Pseudomonas sp. c313, assembly GCF_055407145.1. Taxonomy (NCBI): domain Bacteria; kingdom Pseudomonadati; phylum Pseudomonadota; class Gammaproteobacteria; order Pseudomonadales; family Pseudomonadaceae; genus Pseudomonas; species Pseudomonas sp. c313. Next base: position 172,345 of record NZ_JBUZRD010000005.1, read on the forward strand.
GTTCGACGGCGGCATCGGGGAAGCCGATCTTGACGTGCATCAGGAAGCGGTCGAGTTGGGCTTCGGGCAGGGGATAGGTGCCTTCCTGCTCGATGGGGTTTTGCGTGGCCATTACCAGAAACAGCGGCGACAGCTCATAAGTACTGCGCCCGACACTGACCTGACGCTCAGCCATGGCTTCGAGCAACGCCGATTGAACCTTGGCCGGGGCACGGTTGATTTCGTCCGCCAGCACCAGGTTGTGGAAGATCGGCCCTTGCTGGAACACAAAACTGCCGGTTTCCGGACGATAGATCTCGGTGCCGGTGATGTCGGCGGGCAGCAGGTCGGGGGTGAACTGGATGCGATGGAACTGCGCTTCGATCCCTTCGGCGAGCTCTTTGATGGCCTTGGTCTTGGCCAGGCCCGGTGCGCCCTCAACCAGCATATGGCCGTCGGCGAGCAGGGCAATGAGCAGGCGCTCGATGAGTTTTTCCTGGCCGAGAATCTGCGTAGAAAGAAAGGTTCGCAGCGCGAGCAGCGCTTCACGATGTTCCATCGTTGACGGTTCCTGGAAAGGTGAGCCTGGGTGCTTGGAAAAACACCTGGGCTTGGGGGCCTTACTTTAATGCATCAGAGGGTGCGGCGACTAACTGCGCGGGGGGTATTTTTGGGAATTGTGGGAAATATCCGAGGTTTTTGCAGGCTGGCACAGACCTTTGTGGCGAGGGAGCAAGCGCCCTCGCCACATTGAGCGGTTTTGGCGGGCTAGATTCGGATATAGGTCCCGGTACCCTTGAGAATGTTCTGCAAGGTTTCTTCCACTTCAGCCAAGTCCGAGGCATCGGTGCCGTGGGTGATCTCCAGATGATCACTGCCGCCCAATGCATCCGCATCCGCCGCCGCAATCTCCACCAGCAACCGCGTGGCGCTCAGGGTGATTTTCAGCCCGTCCAGGGTTGACGGCTCGTAATCCCAGGTGACCTCCACCTCGTCCTCATCCGGATAACGGGTCAGCATGAACATCTCGCCCTTGTCGCCGTGGCAGCAGAGCATGGCCATGTTGTCTTCTTCGTCATCGCACGGGTTGACGATCAGGTGGGCGGTGGTCAGTTGCATGTCAAATCCTGTCTGGGGGAGGGTGCAGCAGGGCAATTGTGCCATTGCGGCGAATTTTGTGCTTCATTCTGTGTCAGTAGTTGTGGCATGACCTGGCGGGCTGTATCAGTCATTTCCGGTACTCGGCGGGCCAGGATTTGTCTGGAAAGTACCCGGTTGCCCAAGTCGCAACTCGCCAGCTGCGTGCCGATGACCGAATATGTCGCAGCGTCGCAAGCAGCGGTCTTCCTACACTCGTTAAGCTGCGCAACGGATGAGCGCCTGCCAGGACTCCGACCTGCCCGTCGTACCGTCGCCTGGAAAGCGGCTCATTTTATGTTCGTGGATAGACAGTTGAATGTGACCTCACTGTCTTGTCCAGCTTCACCCACCTGTCACTCTGAATTCGTTATGGTAGACCCCGAACAGAGCTGACGGTCTCCCCGCAAGGGGACAACACGCGACGCTTCCATTAATAACAAGCCCAAGCGGAGTACCACAGATGGCGTTCTTCACCGCAGCCAGCAAAGCCGACTTCCAGCACCAACTGCAAGCGGCACTGGCCCAGCACATCAGTGAACAGGCACTGCCACAAGTGGCGCTGTTCGCTGAACAATTTTTCGGCATTATTTCCCTGGATGAGCTGACCCAGCGTCGCATGTCCGACCTGGCCGGTTGCACCCTGTCTGCCTGGCGCCTGCTTGAGCGCTTTGATCACACCCAACCGCAAGTGCGAGTCTACAACCCCGATTACGAACGTCACGGCTGGCAATCGACCCACACCGCGGTCGAAGTGCTGCACCACGACCTGCCATTTTTGGTGGACTCGGTGCGCACCGAACTGAACCGCCGTGGCTACAGCATCCACACCCTGCAAACCACCGTGCTCAGCGTGCGTCGTGGCAAGAAGGGCGAGTTGTTGGAAATCCTGCCCAAGGGCACCCAGGGCGACGATGTCCTGCAAGAGTCGTTGATGTACCTGGAAATCGACCGCTGCGCCAACGCTGCCGAGCTGAGTATCCTGAGCAAGGAACTTGAGCAGGTGCTGGGCGAAGTGCGCGTCGCCGTCGCCGATTTTGAACCGATGAAGGACAAGGTCCAGGAACTGCTGGCCGGTATCGACTCCAGCGCCTTCGCCATCGAAGGCGAAGAAAAAGCCGAGATCAAGAGCTTCCTCGAATGGCTGGTGGGCAACCACTTCACCTTCCTGGGCTATGAAGAGTTTGTGGTACGTGACGAGGCAGATGGCGGTCATATCGAATATGACGCCGACTCCTTCCTCGGTCTGACCAAATTGCTGCGCTCCGGCCTCACCGCCGACGACCTGCGCATCGAAGACTACGCCGTCAATTACCTGCGTGAACCGGCCGTCCTGTCGTTCGCCAAGGCAGCACACCCAAGCCGTGTACACCGCCCGGCCTATCCGGACTACGTGTCGATCCGACAGATCGACGCCGACGGCAAGGTCATCAAGGAATGCCGCTTCATGGGCCTCTACACCTCTTCGGTGTACGGCGAAAGCGTGCGGGTGATCCCGTATATCCGTCGCAAGGTCGCGGAAATCGAACGTCGTTCCGGCTTCCAGGCCAAGGCGCATTTGGGCAAGGAACTGACCCAAGTGGTCGAAGTACTGCCCCGCGATGACCTGTTCCAGACCCCGGTAGACGAGCTGTTCAGCACCGTGATGTCGATTGTGCAGATCCAGGAGCGTAACAAGATCCGCGTGTTCCTGCGCAAAGACCCCTACGGTCGCTTCTGCTACTGCCTGGCCTACGTGCCGCGCGACATCTATTCCACCGAAGTGCGCCAGAAGATCCAGCAAGTGCTGATGGATCGCCTGAAAGCCTCGGACTGCGAGTTCTGGACCTTCTTCTCCGAGTCCGTTCTGGCCCGTGTACAACTGATCCTGCGGGTTGATCCAAAAAACCGCCTGGACATCGACCCGCTGCTGCTGGAAAAAGAAGTGGTGCAGGCCTGCCGCAGCTGGCAGGACGACTACGCCAGCCTGGTGGTTGAAAGCTTTGGCGAAGCCCACGGCACAAACGTGCTGACAGACTTCCCCAAAGGCTTCCCCGCGGGCTACCGTGAACGCTTTGCCGCGCACTCGGCTGTGGTCGATATGCAGCATTTGCTTAACCTGACCGAAGCCAAGCCGCTGGTGATGAGCTTCTATCAGCCGCTGGGCCACGTGACGGGCCAGCAAGAGCTGCACTGCAAGCTCTATCACGCAGACACGCCGCTGGCGTTGTCCGACGTGCTGCCGATCCTGGAAAACCTCGGCCTGCGCGTGCTGGGTGAATTCCCGTACCGCCTGCGCCACGCCAACGGTCGGGAGTTCTGGATTCATGATTTCGCGTTCACCGCCGCCGAAGGCCTGAACCTCGACATCCAGCAACTCAACGACACCCTGCAGGACGCGTTTGTGCACATCGTCAACGGCGATGCCGAGAACGATGCGTTCAACCGCCTGGTGCTGACCGCCGGCCTGCCATGGCGCGATGTCGCGCTGCTGCGTGCCTATGCCCGTTACCTGAAGCAGATTCGCCTGGGCTTTGACCTGGGTTACATCGCCAGCACCCTGAACAACCACACCGATATCGCTCGCGAGCTGACCCGGTTGTTCAAGACCCGCTTCTACCTGGCGCGCAAACTCACCAGCGACGACCTGGAAGACAAGCAGCAACGTCTGGAACAAGCGATTCTGGCGGCCCTGGACGATGTTCAGGTGCTCAACGAAGACCGCATCCTGCGTCGCTACCTGGACCTGATCAAGGCCACCTTGCGTACCAACTTCTACCAGACTGATGCTAACGGTCAGAACAAGTCGTACTTCAGCTTCAAGTTCAACCCGCATGCGATTCCTGAGCTGCCCAAGCCCGTGCCGAAGTTTGAAATCTTCGTTTACTCGCCTCGTGTCGAAGGCGTGCACCTGCGCTTTGGCAACGTCGCGCGCGGTGGCCTGCGCTGGTCGGACCGTGAAGAAGACTTCCGTACCGAAGTGCTGGGCCTGGTAAAAGCCCAGCAAGTGAAAAACTCGGTGATCGTGCCGGTGGGCGCCAAGGGCGGCTTCCTGCCCCGTCGCCTGCCATTGGGCGGCGGTCGGGACGAGATCGCGGCCGAGGGCATCGCCTGCTACCGCATCTTCATTTCCGGCCTGTTGGACATTACTGACAACCTGAAAGACGGCGCCCTGGTGCCACCGTTGAACGTGGTCCGCCACGACGGCGATGACCCATACCTGGTAGTGGCCGCCGACAAAGGCACCGCGACCTTCTCCGACATCGCCAACGGCATTGCCATCGACTACGGCTTCTGGCTCGGCGATGCGTTCGCTTCCGGTGGTTCGGCCGGTTACGACCACAAGAAAATGGGCATCACCGCCAAGGGCGCGTGGGTCGGTGTGCAGCGTCACTTCCGCGAGCGTGACATCAACGTTCAGGAAGACAGCATCACCGTGGTCGGCGTCGGCGATATGGCCGGCGACGTGTTCGGTAACGGCCTGTTGATGTCCGACAAGCTGCAACTGGTCGCGGCCTTCAACCACCTGCACATCTTTATCGATCCAAACCCGACCCCGGCTAACAGTTTCGTTGAGCGTCAGCGCCTGTTCGACCTGCCGCGCTCGGCCTGGACCGACTACGACACCAGCATCATGTCCGAAGGCGGCGGTATCTTCTCGCGCAGCGCGAAAAGCATCGCTATCTCGGCGCAGATGAAAGAACGCTTCGACATCAAGGCCGACAAGCTGACCCCGACTGAACTGCTGAACGCCTTGCTCAAGGCGCCGGTGGACCTGTTGTGGAACGGCGGCATCGGTACTTACGTCAAGGCCAGCACCGAAAGCCACGCTGACGTCGGCGACAAGGCCAACGACGCCCTGCGCGTCAACGGCAACGAGTTGCGCTGCAAGGTAGTGGGCGAGGGCGGTAACCTGGGCATGACCCAACTGGGTCGTGTGGAATTTGGCCTCAATGGCGGCGGTTCCAACACCGACTTCATCGACAACGCCGGTGGCGTGGATTGCTCCGACCACGAAGTAAACATCAAGATCCTGCTCAACGAAGTGGTGCAGGCTGGCGACATGACCGACAAGCAACGTAACCAGTTGCTGGCGAGCATGACCGACGAAGTCGGCAGCCTGGTGTTGGGCAACAACTACAAGCAGACCCAGGCCCTGTCCCTGGCGGCGCGTCGAGCCTTCGACCGTATTGCCGAGTACAAGCGCCTGATGAGCGACCTCGAAGGCCGGGGCAAGCTGGACCGCGCCATTGAGTACCTGCCTTCGGAAGACCAGCTCATCGAGCGCGCTGCCGTCGGTAAGGGCCTGACCCGTCCGGAGCTGTCGGTGTTGATCTCCTACAGCAAGATCGACCTCAAGGAGGCACTGCTCAAATCCCAGGTGCCGGATGATGACTACCTGACCCGTGACATGGAGACTGCGTTCCCGCCGACCCTGGTGGCAAAATTCTCCGAAGCCATGCGTCGCCATCGTCTCAAGCGCGAGATCGTCAGCACCCAGATCGCCAACGACCTGGTCAACCACATGGGCATCACCTTCGTTCAAAGGCTCAAAGAGTCCACCGGCATGAGCCCGGCGAACGTGGCGGGCGCTTATGTGATCGTGCGTGACATCTTCCATCTCCCGCACTGGTTCCGTCAGATTGAAGCCCTGGATCACCAGGTTTCCGCTGAAGTGCAACTGGCGCTGATGGACGAGCTGATGCGCCTGGGCCGTCGTGCCACACGCTGGTTCCTGCGCAGCCGTCGCAACGAGCAGGATGCGGCTCGTGACGTCGCGCACTTCGGTCCGCACCTGGCGGCGTTGGGCCTCAAGCTCGACGAACTGCTGGAAGGCCCGACCCGCGAAGGCTGGCAGAACCGCTATCAGAAGTACGTCGAAGCCGGTGTGCCGGAGTTGTTGGCGCGCATGGTTGCAGGCACCACGCACCTGTACACCTTGCTGCCGATCATCGAAGCCGCTGACGTCACCGGCCAGAGCGCTGCAGATGTGGCCAAGGCATACTTCGCCGTCGGCAGTGCCCTGGACTTGCCATGGTACCTGCAGCAGATCAGCGATCTGCCGGTGGGTAACAACTGGCAGGCCCAGGCCCGCGAAGCCTTCCGCGACGACGTGGACTGGCAGCAACGGGCGATCACCATCAAGGTTCTGCAAATGGCCGATGCGCCAGAAGACATGGAAGCCCGCGTGGCCCTGTGGCTTGAGCAGAACGTGAGCATGGTCGAGCGCTGGCGCGCAATGATGGTGGAGATTCGTGCTGCGGTTGGCACGGACTACGCCATGTACGCGGTGGCTAACCGTGAGTTGTTGGACCTGGCGTTGAGCGGTCAGTCGGTGCTGTAACAGGCTGATCGAGCGGTAAACAGAAAGCCCCGTATCTTGCGATACGGGGCTTTTTGCATTGAGGGCCTATTTTCGCGCGCTGAAAATTTTTTCGCTTATCATCCGCCGTCTGGCAAGCAAGGTGACCTATGGACAACCCGGGACTGACAACGGACGACACGGGGCTGACCCGCTGCACATGGCGCACGGCGGCTCCTGAATACCCGCATTACCATGACCACGAGTGGGGCGTGCCGGTTGCCGATGATCGTGCGTTGTACGAGAAGATCTGCCTGGAAGGGTTCCAGGCGGGCATGGCGTGGATCACTATCCTGCGCAAGCGCGAGCACTTTCGGCGAGCGTTCGAGGGTTTTGATTATCAAAGGGTGGCGCGGTACACCGAAGAGGATATCGAGCGGCTGATGGCTGATCCGGGCATCGTGCGCAACCGCGCCAAAATCGTCTCGACCATCAACAATGCCCGGCGTGCCTGTGAATTGGTGGATGAAACCGGGTCACTGGCGAGCTGGTTATGGTCATTCGAGCCCGGCGCCGATGAGCGTCCGGCGACGGTCGACCTGGCGTACTGGACGGCTAACCCGACATCGGCTGCGTCCCTACGTTTGTCCAAGGCCTTGAAGAAACGCGGTTGGACCTTTGTGGGGCCGACCACGATGTATGCCTTCATGCAGGCGATGGGCATGGTCAATGATCATCTGGAAGGGTGCCTCTGCCGGCAGCAGATCGAAGAGTGTCGCCGGCAGTTCAAGCGCCCTTAATGCGCCAGGGGCGTGAGCACCTCGCCGAGTCAGGACAGGAAACCACCATCCACATTCAGCGATACCCCGGTGGTGTAGCTCGACGCATCACTGGCCAGGTACAGCACCGCACCGGCCATTTCGCTCGGCGCCGCGACACGCTTGAGCGGAATCTGTTGCAGGGCCACTTTCAGGATCGAATCGTTTTGCACCAGTGCCGAGGCAAACTTGGTGTCGGTCAGCCCCGGCAACAGGGCGTTGCAGCGAATACCGAACTGCGCGCACTCCTTGGCGAAGACCTTGGTCATGTTGATCACCGCAGCTTTGGTCACCGAGTAGATGCCCTGGAAATGCCCTGGGGAAATACCGTTGATCGACGCCACGTTGATGATGCTGCCGCCGCCGTTCTCGCGCATCAGCTTGCCGGCTTCCACCGACATGAAAAAGTAGCCGCGAATGTTCACGTCGACGGTTTTCTGGAACGCGCCCAGGTCGGTGTCCAGCACGTTGCAGAACTGCGGGTTGGTGGCCGCGTTGTTGACCAGGATGTCCAGGCGTCCGAACTGCTCGCGAATGTTGGCGAAGACCTGGGTGATCTGCTCCATCTCGCCGATATGGCAGGCAATGGCTGTAGCCTTGCCGCCTGCTTCGATGATTGCGTCGGCCACGTGCTGGCAGCCTTCGAGCTTGCGGCTGGAAACAATAACGTGGGCGCCTTGCTGGGCCAGCAGCTTGGCGATGGCCTCACCGATACCGCGGCTGGCGCCGGAGACAAAAGCGATCTTGCCGTCGAGGTCGAACAATTGGGTCTTGGACATGGTTGTTCCTTGTGGGGGCAGAGCTCGGACTATCAGAGTGCGGATTTGCCGATGACGTTCAGGCTCATCTGCTCCAGCAGCTTGTTCATGTGAATGAACTGCGCAAAGCGTTTGTCCTGGGTCTGGCCATGGAAGAAGCGGTAGTAGATCTGCTGCACGATGCCGGCCAGGCGGAACAGGCCGTAGGTGTAGTAGAAGTCGTAATTGTCGATCTGGATTCCCGAACGCTCGGCGTAGTAGTCGACGAACTGGCGGCGGGTGAGCATGCCGGGGGCGTTGCTTGGCTGGCGGCGCATCAATTGCACGGGCGCAGGGTCCGCGGCCTCGATCCAGTAGGCGAGGGTGTTGCCCAAATCCATCAGCGGATCGCCGAGGGTGGTCAGCTCCCAGTCCAGCACGCCGATGATCTGCATCGGGTTGTGCGGGTCGAGGATCACGTTGTCGAAGCGGTAGTCGTTGTGCACGATGCTCGACGTCGGGTGGTCGGCCGGCATCTTGTCGTTGAGCCAGGCGCGCACGGCTTCCCAGCTGGGGGCGTCGGGGGTCAGGGCTTTTTCGTAGCGGTCGCTCCAGCCGCGAATCTGCCGCTGGACGTAACCTTCGGGCTTGCCCAGGTCCGCCAGGCCGCAGGCGGTGTAATCCACCTGATGCAACTCGACGAACTTGTCGATAAAGCTTTTGCACAGGGCGCCGGTAGCCGCCGCGTCCAGGCCCAGCTCCGGCGGCAGGTCCGAACGCAGGATGATGCCGTTGACCCGCTCCATCACATAGAACTCGGCGCCGATCACTGATTCATCGGTGCAGTGCACGTAGGCCTTGGGGCAGTACGGGAAGCCGTCCTTGAGTTGATTGAGAATGCGAAATTCGCGGCCCATATCATGGGCGGACTTGGCCTTGTGGCCAAACGGCGGGCGGCGCAGTACGAATTCCTGGTTCGGGTATTCCAGCAGGTAGGTCAGGTTGGAAGCGCCCCCCGGGAACTGGCTGATCTTCGGTGTGCCGCTCAAGTCCGCAATATGGGCCTTGAGGTAGGGATCGATCAGGCTGGCATCAAGTTCTTCGCCTGGGCGAATCTGGGTGGATTGGTCATTGAGCGCCATGCTTATCCCTTCTGCTTATTCTTGAGGCCTTGGACTATTGGCTAATCTAATGCGCGCAGACCCCCAGCCACAAGGCCGGGGCGGCTTAATAGGTTAGCGTGTTGGCCGATGATCAGTGTTCCTGATATGCAGTGTGCAGTGCGCCCACGGCGTCAGTGGCGCGGCGGTAACTCCACTGGGGTCAGCACCGGCCGGCCGGCGAAGTATTCCAACAGGTTGTCCGCCACGCGCTGCACGGTGTCGTGGGCTGCTTCCGGCGACAGGCCCGCCACATGGGGCGTCAGCACTGTGTTACTCAGCAGCTTGAGGGCGTCGGGCACGCTGGGCTCGTCGTCGAACACATCCAGTGCAGCACCACCGATGCGGCGTTGCTCAAGGGCGGTGATCAGGTCGGCAGTAACGATTACACTGGCGCGAGCAATGTTTACCAGAAAACCGTTGGGGCCAAGGGCATCCAGGACCTGGCGGTCGACCAGATGGCGGGTGCCTGCGCCACCTGGGGTGGCGATGATCAGGAAGTCCACGCTGCGCGCCAGTTCCACGGGAGTCGAGCAGTAGGTGTAGTCCACATCAGTGCGGGGCTGGCGGCTGTGGTAGCTGATGTCCATATCGAAGCCCAGGGCCGCGCGCTTGGCGATGGCCATGCCCACCGCGCCCAGGCCAAGGATGCCCAGTTGTTTGCCAGCCAGGGAAGGGCGCATGACCTTGGGCCATTCGCTGCGGCGCACCGCCGCGTCCGCCCGGGGAATATCCCGAACCAGCGACAGCAGCAGTGCCATGGCATGGTCCGCCACCGATGGTGCGTTTACTCCGGCACCGTTGGTCACAACGATCCCGCGATTGCTCGCGGCCTGCAGGTCCACATGCTCGTAGCCGGCGCCGATCACACAGATGATCTCCAGCAACGGCAGGGCGGCGATTTCCTCGGCATACAAACCCAGCGGGCCACGGGTCAGGACGGCCTGGATCTGCTCGCCATGGGTCTTGATTGCCTGGCTGCGTTCAGCAGGTGTGGGCGCGAGGATCACATGGAGATCATTACTTTCGATGATCGACAGGTAGTCGTTGATGGTTTCAACCAGGACCAGAACAGTGATGGGCATGTGAGGGCTCTTCCTGAGGGCTTGAGAGATGGATTATGCGGGATTTTTTGTAAGACAGACCCCTCGCTTCAGGAGGGGGCCGTTAATAGTGCCACCTTAAAATTGAATGTCAGTGGCTTTTACTCGCCGCACAAATGCCCCTGCCAGGAGGCTGTTGTGATGCTCGATGATGGTTTGTGCCGACAACGCCTGGGTGTCCATGCAGGTATGGCCGTCTTCCGGCAGCACCACCGAAAACCCCAGTTCTACGGCAACCCGGCACGTGGTGTCGATGCAGTACTGGGTTTTCATGCCGACGATCACCAGTTCATTGACCTGGGCTTGCGCCAACTGCCGAGCCAGTTCGGTCCCCAGGAAGCAACTTGGACGCGCTTTGTTGAAGACTGTGTCACGAGTCTCGTCCACTTCCAGGCTTGGCAACAGCTGCCAGAACGGGCTGCCGGCTTCAATGGGCGAGCCGGCAGGGCCGGTGTGGCGGGCGGCGAAGATCGGTACCGTGGCTTTCCGGGCGCGGTGGATCAGATGGTTGATCGTTTCGAGTACACGCTCACGTTCGAACGGTTTTTCCGGTCCGTCGTACAGGCCTGTTTGCATATCGATGATCAGCAGGGCGGGGCGTTTGACGTCAGGCATGGTGTTGCTCCTTGTGGTTGCCAGGTGGGCGCACCAATAAAAAGGCCCCGTCCATTGCTGGCGGGGCCTTGGGTGTTTCGGGTGGCTTGTTAGCTTGCGCGCCACTCACAACGACCACACGACCCGCAAGCGGTCGTGGTGGTGGTACGGGTGAGGGCCAGCGGGATCAGGTTCATGGGGCGATCATGCTGGGAGCGACTCGCGAGTGTCAACGCGTTAGTCGGATTTTTTGAGACCCCGGGTTGTTATACCAAATCGTTTTAACCTGGCTAGCAGCCCGGTTTATCAAGGCTGTAGCCTTATACAAACCTTGCTCAAACCCTCTGCGCCGCACAACGACTCCTAAGCTAAGCCTTTGCTTATTCAGGAGAATCCCGGACAATCGCGCCCCTATTATGGTCGGGCGCTGCCTGTCAGGTTTTTCTGACTCGTCCCGACTGTGTCAATGGGGAGATCCGACCGGATGAATGATCAGGCCAATAGCGTCGACGAACGCTACGCAACGACACCTGCAACCCTCGCAAGCTGGGGCCACCAGGACACCACCTGGATGCTCGGCTTGTTCGGCACGGCCATCGGCGCCGGGACCTTGTTTTTGCCTATCAACGCCGGCCTCGGCGGCTTCTGGCCGCTGCTGATCCTGGCGGTCCTGGCCTTCCCGATGACCTTCTATGCCCACCGAGGACTGACGCGCTTCGTGCTCTCGGGCCGAAAGGGTTCTGATATCACTGAAGTGGTCGAAGAGCATTTCGGGATCAAGGCCGGTGCGTTGATCACCTTGCTGTATTTCTTGGCGATCTTTCCGATCCTGCTGATCTACAGCGTTGCCCTGACCAACACCGTCGGCAGTTTCCTTGAACACCAATTGCACATCGCGCCGCCGCCACGGGTGATTCTGTCGTTTGTGCTGATCCTTGGCCTGCTGGCCGTAGTGCGCTGCGGTGAGCAGGTGATCGTCAAGGCCATGAGCCTGATGGTTTATCCATTTATCGTAGCCTTGCTGTTTCTCGCGGTGTTCCTGATTCCCCACTGGAATGGCGGCATCCTCAGCACCGCCAGCACGCTGCCCGAGCCGTCGGCGTTGCTGCACACCCTGTGGCTGGCGATTCCGGTGATGGTGTTCTCGTTCAACCATTCCCCGATCATCTCGGCCTTCGCGGTTGACCAGAAGCGCCGTTACGGCGACCACGCCGAAGAGCGCAGCTCGCAGATCCTCTCCCACGCCCACCTGCTGATGGTGGCGATGGTGCTGTTCTTCGTGTTCAGCTGCGTACTGACCCTGACACCGGCGCAACTGGCCGAGGCAAAGGCGCAGAACCTGTCGATCCTGTCGTACCTGGCCAACCACTTCAGCAACCCGACCATCGCTTTCGCCGCGCCGTTGATTGCGTTCGTGGCGATTACCAAGTCGTTCCTGGGCCACTACATCGGCGCCAGCGAGGGCCTCAAGGGCCTGGTCGTCAAGAGTGGCCGTCGTCCGTCGCCCAAGGCGCTGGACCGTATGACCGCGGCCTTCATGCTGGTGGTGTGCTGGATCGTTGCCACGCTGAACCCGAGCATCCTGGGGATGATTGAGACGTTGGGCGGGCCGATCATTGCGTCGATCCTGTTCCTGATGCCGATGTATGCCATCCACAAGGTGCCGGCCATGGCCAAGTACCGTGGGCAGGCGTCGAATGTGTTTGTCACGGCGGTAGGCCTGGTGGCGATCACTGCGCTGGTCTATTCGTTTATCGCCTGATACACGTTGTGAAGTGACAATGGCCGATTCGTGCTTGACGCGAATCGGCTTTTTTTTGCGCGCCGTGTGGGTCTTACAGCAGGTTGATGGATATCAACACCCTGTTTGCAGGTGGGAGTAAGCTTGCCCGGGGCCATCTTGACGGGCTATTTGATCTGGAGATCAACGATGATGGCTCGTGCCGCCGCACCTTTGCTGCGCAACCGCCTGCAAGACCTGCTCGCCGGGCTATCAATCGCAGGCTTGCTGCTGCCTGAGGCCGTGGCCTATTCGAGTATTGCCGCCTTGCCGCCCCAGGCTGGGGTCATCGCCTTGTTCGCCGGGCTGCTGTGTTATGGACTGTTGGGTACCAGCCGTTTTGCCATTGTGTCGGCTACATCGTCCTCGGCTGCGGTGCTGGCGGCGGCCACGGCAAGCCTGGCCGGTGATGACCCGGCACTGCGCCTGACGTTGGCGGTAGGCCTGGTGCTGATCACCGGGCTGTTTTTCCTGTTGGCTGGGCTGCTCAAGCTCGGTGGCGTGACCTCGTTTATCGCCAAGCCGGTGTTGCGCGGCTTTGCCTTCGGCCTGGCGTTGACGATCATCCTCAAGCAACTGGCCGGCGTGGTTGGCGTACACCTGACAGACAACAACCTGATTCGCTTCCTGCCACAGTTGTTCGAACAGTTGCCCCACTGGAACTGGCCGGCAGCAGCGGTGGCCGCAAGCGCCCTGGCATTGCTCTGCGTGTTTGCACGGTCGCGTCGTTTGCCGGGAGGCTTGCTGGTGGTGGTGCTGGGTATCGCCGCCGGGCAATGGCTCGACTTGCAAGCCCACGGCGTAGCCCTGATCGGGGCGATCGACCTGCGCCTGGAAATCGTCCACCTGCCGGTGTTGCCGTTCTCCGACTGGCTGCGCCTGGGGGAGTTGGCGTTTGCCATGGTGATGATCCTGTATGCCGAGTCTTATGGCTCGATCAGATCGTTCGCCCTCAAGCATGGCGACCGGGTGTCGTCCAACCGTGATTTGCTGGCGCTGGGTGCCGCCAACCTGGTGTCCGGGTTGTTTCACGGCATGCCGGTGGGGGCGGGGTTTTCCGCGACGGCGGCCAATGAGGCTGCTGGTGCATGTTCGCGCCTAGCGGGTGGGATCGCGGCATTGGTGGTGTTGCTGATTGTACTGACGGTGTTGCCGCTGGTGGCGTTGACCCCGGAGCCGGTGTTGGCGGCCATCGTCATCCATGCCCTCGCTCGTGGCCTGAGCCTGCAACCCTTGGGCCGCTATTTCATCTGGCGCCGCGACCGGGTATTGGTGATCTGTGCCGTGTCGGCGGTGTTGGTATTGGGGGTGCTGGACGGTTTGCTGGTGGCGGTGGCGATCAGCGTGGTGCTGATGTTGCGCCAGATGTCGGCGGCGGATGTTCAGGTGCTCGGTCGAATGGGCGTCGGCCACGATTTTGTCGACCTTGCGCACCATCCAGACGCTAAGGAGATAACGGGCGTACTGATCGTGCGTCCCGGCGAAGCGCTGTTTTTCGCCAATGCCGAACGCATCCTCGGTGCCGCGTTGCGCTTGATGCGTCACGCGCCGTTGCCGGTACACACGGTGGTGCTCAGCCTGGAAGAGTCGCCGGACCTGGATGGCACCAGTATCGAGGCGCTGGAGGCGTTTTTTGTTCGGGTGCGGGTGGAAGGCAGGCGTCTGGTACTGGCTCGCGTGCGGCATGATGCGCGCATGGTGCTGCAGGGGTTGCCCGAAGCCCTGGCGTCTGGGGTGCTGCTCAGCGGCTTGAGTGTGGATGGGGCGGTGCAGCAGGCCCTTGCCGCCAACGCCCAGGCATAAAAAAACGCCGCGCATCTTGCGATACGCGGCGTTTTTTTTACTGGGTATAGCTACAACGTGTAAGCCTTAGGCTTGAACGACCGGGATATTGGCGTTCGCTGCAGCTTCACGGAACTCGGCGATCTGGTCAAAACTCAGGTAGCGATAGACATCGCTGGCCATGGTGTTGATTTCCTTCGCATAGGCCATGTACTCCTCGACGGTCGGCAGGCGACCCAGGATGGATGCAACGGACGCCAGCTCAGCCGAAGCCAGGTAGACGTTCGCGCCGTCACCCAGACGGTTCGGGAAGTTACGGGTCGACGTCGACACCACGGTGGCGTTCGGTTCAACCCGTGCCTGGTTACCCATGCACAGCGAGCAGCCTGGCATTTCCATGCGCGCGCCAGCCTTGCCGTAGATGCCGTAGTAGCCTTCTTCGGTCAGTTGGTGAGCGTCCATCTTGGTCGGCGGCGACAGCCACAGACGGGTTGGCAGCTGACCCTTGACCTTTTCCAGCAGTTTGCCGGCAGCGCGGAAGTGACCGATGTTGGTCATGCACGAACCGATGAACACTTCGTCGATCTTCTCGCCAGCAACGCTGGACAGCAGACGGGCGTCATCCGGGTCGTTTGGTGCGCAGAGCACAGGCTCCTTGATGTCGGCCAGGTCGATTTCGATGATTTCGGCGTATTCGGCGTCGGCATCGGCAACCATCAACTCAGGGTTGGCAACCCAGGCTTCCATCGCTTGGGCGCGACGTTCCAGGGTGCGTGCATCGCCGTAGCCTTCGCCGATCATCCAGCGCAGCAGGGTGATGTTGGAGTTCAGGTATTCGGTGATCGACTCTTTCGACAGCTTGATGGTGCAACCGGCAGCCGAACGTTCGGCCGAGGCGTCGGACAGCTCGAAAGCCTGTTCGATGCTCAGGTTGTCCAGGCCTTCGATTTCCAGGATGCGGCCGGAGAAGGCGTTTTTCTTGCCTTTCTTTTCTACGGTCAACAGGCCAGCCTGGATCGCGTAGTAAGGAATGGAGTGAACCAGGTCACGCAGGGTGATGCCCGGTTGCATTTCGCCTTTGAAGCGCACCAGGATCGATTCCGGCATGTCCAGTGGCATAACACCAGTGGCTGCTGCGAACGCTACCAGGCCGGAACCGGCCGGGAACGAGATGCCCATCGGGAAACGGGTGTGGGAGTCACCACCGGTGCCGACGGTGTCCGGCAGCAGCATGCGGTTCAGCCAGCTGTGGATGATGCCGTCGCCCGGACGCAGGGACACGCCGCCACGGGTCATGATGAAGTCAGGCAGGGTGTGGTGGGTGGTCACGTCGATCGGCTTTGGATAAGCCGCGGTGTGGCAGAACGACTGCATTACCAGATCGGTGGAGAAGCCCAGGCACGCCAGGTCTTTGAGTTCATCACGGGTCATTGGACCGGTGGTGTCCTGGGAGCCGACGGTGGTCATCTTCGGTTCGCAGTAGGTGCCTGGACGAACGCCAGCCACGCCGCAAGCCTTGCCGACCATTTTCTGCGCCAGGGTGTAGCCCTTGTCGCTTTCAGCCGGAGTTTCCGGCAGTTTGAACAGCGTCGAAGGTGGCAGGCCCAGCTCGGTACGCGCCTTCTCGGTCAGGCCACGGCCGATGATCAGCGGGATACGACCGCCGGCACGAACTTCGTCCAACAGTACCGGAGTCTTCATTTCGAAGGTGGTCAGGACTTCATCGGTGCCGTGTTTGCAGACTTTGCCAGCATGCGGGTACAGGTCGATCACGTCGCCCATGTTCATGTTGGTAACGTCGAATTCGATTGGCAGTGCGCCGGCATCTTCCATGGTGTTGTAGAAGATTGGAGCGATCTTGCTGCCGAAGCAGAAGCCGCCTGCGCGCTTGTTCGGCACGTAGGGAACGTCGTCGCCGAAGAACCACAGTACCGAGTTGGTCGCTGATTTGCGGGACGAACCGGTACCGACCACGTCACCGACGTAGGCGATCGGGAAGCCTTGGCTGCGCATTTCTTCGATCTGCTTCATCGGGCCGGTGGTGCCTTGCACGTCCGGTACGATGCCTTCACGGGCCATTTTCAGCATGGCCAGGGCGTGCAGCGGGATGTCAGGACGGGACCAGGCATCCGGGGCAGGGGACAGGTCATCGGTGTTGGTTTCGCCGGTGACCTTGAAGACCCGCAGGCTGATCTTGTCGGCCAGGGTCGCACGGTTCTGGAACCACTCGCCGTCGGCCCAGGACTGGATCACGTCTTTGGCGTGCTGGTTGCCGTTCTTGGCTTTTTCGGCGACGTCGTGGAACGCATCGAACATCAGCAGGGTGTGCTTGAGTTGCTTGGCTGCCACCGGTGCCAGGGTCGCGTCGTCCAGCAGATCGACCAGGGTCACGATGTTGTAGCCGCCTTGCATGGTGCCAAGCAGTTCAACAGCGCGTTTTTTGTCGATCAAGGGAGAAGTGACTTCGCCCTTGGCCAGGGCAGACAGGAAACCGGCCTTGACGTAAGCAGCTTCGTCAACGCCTGGTGGAATGCGGTTGGTGATCAGGTCAACGAGGAAAGCTTCTTCGCCAGCCGGGGGATTTTTCAGCAGCTCGACCAGGCCTGCAGTTTGTTCGGCGTTAAGCGGCTGGGGAACAATACCCAGGGCTGCACGCTCTTCGATATGTTTGCGGTAGGCTTCAAGCACAGTTATTACCCTCATCAGTGGTCCCAAATGGGTGTCCGGGACGCTCATCCAGAAATGCGTGGCACGCATGTGCTCGCAGGCCTTTTGGGCCGCAAAGCCAGCGCTGCCGGCATTCCTCACAGAAGCTGCTTTCAAAGTTTTACGCCTGCAGAACGGAGCTGATGAGGGTTGGCGGCGGCTATTTACCGGGTAAATAACCATCGCCAACACCGTTCTTTAGGAACGACTGTGCTCGTGACGCTTTGAAAACAGCTTCCAACGGACTATTGGTGCCTTAAAAGGCTGGCTAATTCTACGGCAAAAAATTTCTAAAGGTAAGTTGCCACGGCAAGTTTGCAGGGTGATGAAGGTTAGACAAAGGGCTAATATGTCCCACTGTTTCGCTGATTTGCGTGTTGCTGCCCATGTCCAACCAAACCATCAAGACCCCCTGCGTAGGCCTGTGCTCCACGGTTTACGGCGATCTCGTGTGCCGGGGCTGCAAGCGCTTTCACCACGAGGTGATCCAGTGGAATGGTTACAACGAGGAAGAAAAGCGCGCAGTGTGGCTCAGGCTTGAGCAACTGCTGGTGCAGGTGATGGCGGGAAAACTTGAGGTGTTCGACCCGAAAAAGCTGTGCTGGCAGCTGGAACAGCGAAAAATCCGCTTTGTGCCCCATCAGTCCGAATATTGCTGGGCCTACCAGTTGATCGCCCGTGGCGCACGGGTGATCACCCATCTGGAGGCCTATGGCATGGTGCTGCTGCCGGAGTTTCGCGAGTGGAACCTGCCGCAGCTGCGCGATGCCATTGATCGGGAGTTCTTCATCCTCTCCGAAGCCCACTACCAGCGCTATATCGCGCCGGGGTTCTTGAAGGATGCCTTTGGCGCCTGAGCATCAATGCTGGCAAATAACCTCTTCCAGATGATCCATGATGTCCACCGGCTTGAGCACCAGCACATCACTTTCCAGCGCATCCAGCACCACTTCCGCCGTATTGCCGATCAGCGCCCCGGAAATCCCGGTGCGAGCCACGGTGCCAATGATCGTCACCGCCGCCTGCAGTTTGTGGGCCATATGGGGGATCAGCACATCGGCCGGGCCTTCTTCGATATGCAGACGGTGGTTATCAATATCGAATTCCGCTTGAAACGCCTTGCACTGCTCGCGATAGCGAGCCTCGATGGTTTCCTTGAGCTGGAACACCGGGTCGGCCGCCGACAGCATGGGCGACGGATGGGCGCTGATCACATGCAGTTGGGCCTTGGCCAGGCTGGCGATATCGAAGCCGTGATCGATGATGGCGGCGTGCAGGGTCTTGTGCTCGCCGTCGATGTTGCCGACGTCAATCGCCGCCAGAATGACTTCGCCGGTCCATGGCCGGTTGTGCTTGACCAGTAATACCGGGGCTGGGCAGTAGCGCAGCAGCTTCCAGTCCGCGGGGGTCAGCAAGGCCTTTTTCAGCGGGCTGTCGGGAAAATGCTGCTTGATCACCAGGCCACAGCCTTCGGCCTGCTGCACATTGATGATGGTTTCGTGCAGGCTTTCATTCCACGCCTGTTCGGTGGTGACGCTGTAGCCATCCTCCTGAAGGCCGGACTTGAGCAGGCTCAACAGCGCTGAATGCTCATGTTTCTTGTCGCACACCAGCAAATGCAGGTGCGCGTCGGTCACCCCGGCGATCAGCTTGGCGCGCTTGAGTGCCAGGCTTTCCGAATGCTCGGGCTCGATAACCACCAAAATGCTGCGAATGGCTTGCATGATCGGGATCTCCAGGGAAGGGAAGCAGTGAGTAAGGGCCGAGGCTTGCAACAACTATAGTTGCTGCTCGCCAGGCGTCATGTTGATGTACATCAAGCCCCGTGACTGGTGGTCTGCGGCGCGGTCGGTATAATCGGCGCCTTTCGCTGTGAACCCTTACTCGTGAGCCAAATGTTCCTGACCCTTGCCGTTGTGCCGGAAGTGACCCGATGAACCTGCCGCAAATTCATGAGTTTCTCGGCTGCCGCACGCCAGACGGCTGGGTTCAGGCCGCGCTGGCAGATCAGGAAACCCTGCTGATCGACCACAAGAATTGCGAGTTCAAGGCTGCCAGCACCGCCTTGAGCCTGATCGCCAAGTATCACTCCCACGTTGACCTTATCAGCCTCATGTCGCGCCTGGCCCGGGAAGAACTGGTGCACCACGAGCAAGTCATGCGCCTGATGAAAAAGCGCAAGATCGAGCTGCGCCAGCTGTCCGCCGGGCGTTATGCCTCGGGCCTGCGCAAGGTGGTGCGTAACCATGAGCCGGTGAAACTGGTGGATACCCTGGTGGTCGGGGCCTTTATCGAGGCCCGCAGTTGCGAGCGTTTCGAAGCGCTGGTGCCGCATTTGGACGAAGAACTCGGCAAGTTCTACTTCGGATTGCTGAAAAGCGAGGCCCGGCACTTTCAGGGTTATCTGAAGCTGGCTTATCAGTACGGTGATGCCAAGGACATTGCCCAGGTCATCGACCGGGTACGGGCTGCCGAGCAGGAGTTGATCGAGTCACCGGACATCGAGTTCCGGTTTCACAGCGGTGTGCCTGCCTGAAATTGCGTAAACCAACCCACCTATCAAGACGGTGATCCCGGCCAGCAGCAGGATCACCGTCTGCGTGCCCAGCGGCGCCGCCAGCAGCGCGATCAATAACCCGGCCAAAGGCTGGGACAGATTGTTGAGCAAGGTCAAGACTCCCACTGTCTTGCCAAAGTCCCGAGCGGGGATCACCCGTTGGCGGATGCTGCGGATGTACACGTTGAACATCTTGTCGAAACCGGTGATCAGCAGAAACCCTGCGGTGTAAGCCCAGATATTCGGGCTCAGCGCGGTGATCAGTGCCCCCACGGCAATCATCGTATATGACAGGCTCCCGAGGACTTTCAACGGCAAGGTCGCCCGGGCCAGAAAAAACAGAATGGCTATCGTCACCACAGCACCCGCTGCCTGCAAGCCGGCGTAGGTATCCTTGCCGGCTGCATATTGACCGATCACCATGGCCGCTGAGGTCGCCAGGGTCACGCCGATGATCAGGTTGACGCCAACGGCCAGGGCGATGATTTTTTTCAGTTCCGTCAGGTTGCGGATATGACCGAAGGCGATGCGCAGCGGTTGCAGCCAGATATCGTTGTGTTGCTCGAAGGTTTCCAGGTTCACGGTGGTGCTGCGCTGCCAGATCAGCATCGCCAGGTCGGCCAGCAGGAACACCCCGGCAATCCCCAGCACCACCCAGTGCCAGGCCCAAACTTGCAGCATCAGCGCGGCCACCAGCGGGCCCAGTACCAGGCCGCTCTGGTCGGCAATTTGCGAGTAGGAGAGGGTCTTGGCGTAGGTGTACTGCTTGAAGATATGCGGCATCAGCACCTCACGGGCCATGATGCCTTGGGTGGTCAACACCCCGCACAGAGCCGAGAGGCCGACGATCCAGTAGATGCCGTCGAACATCCCGTACAACACCACTGCCATCACACAGGCCGCGGCGCGGTAGACCTGGCTGATATGCAGGATGCGCACCGGGGAAAACCTGTCGCACAATGCGCCGCACACCGGGAATGACAAATAGCGCGGCAGCGACTCGACAAAAAACGCCAGCCCGGCCCAGGACACACTGTTGGTGGTCTGGAACACAATCAGCGGCACGATGAACAGCAAAATCTGATCTGCCAGCCGCGACAGGAACAGCGAAATGAAGAACGCCAAGTAATCCTTGCGCATAAAATTCCCTGTAAGTTGCCAGCCACGCTCTGACAAAAAATGTCCCGTTAAAGATTGCGGGCTATTTGTTAAAAACTCTTAAAAGCATGAAGCTTCTTCGAAAACCGCTGCTCAATGATGGCAACGTGCTCTTGTTGGCAATCATTGCCACCTATAATACGCACCTTCAATCCGCGTTCGCATACTGGGAATTTATGGAAAATCTGGGTCTTGGCAAGGTCTTGCTCGTTGAGGATGATCAGAAGCTGGCAGGGCTGATCGCGCATTTCCTCTCCCAGCATGGTTTCGAGGTGCTGGCGGTGCACCGTGGCGACGAGGCATTGGCAGCCTTCCTTGAGTTCAAGCCCAAGATCGTCGTGCTCGACCTGATGCTGCCGGGCCAAAGCGGCCTGCATGTATGCCGCGAGATTCGCAATGTGGCCGACACCCCCATCGTGATCCTCACCGCCAAGGAGGACGACCTGGACCATATCCTCGGCCTTGAGTCCGGCGCCGACGACTACGTGATCAAACCCATCAAGCCGCCCGTGCTGCTGGCACGCCTGCGCGCCCTGCAGCGGCGCCAGGTGCCGGAGCCGACGGTGCGCGGCGCCCTGGCGTTTGGCCAGTTGGCCATTGATCGTAGTTGCCGCGGGGTGAGCCTGGGCGGCGAGAAGATCGATCTGACTACCATGGAATTCGAACTGCTGTGGCTGCTGGCCAGCGCCGCCGGGAAAATCCTCTCCAGGGACGACATCCTCAACCGCATGCGCGGGATCGCCTTTGATGGGCTCAACCGCAGCGTCGACGTCTATATCAGCAAGCTGCGCGGCAAGCTCAACGACAACCCCAGGGAGCCGGTGTGCATCAAGACCATCTGGGGCAAGGGCTATCTGTTCAACCCGTTTGCCTGGGAGATCTAGATGCTACGGCTGTTTCTGCGTCTGTATGTGATCCTGGCCCTGGGGCTGGCCGGGGCGATCTGGCTGGTGAATTTCACCTTCGATGAATTACTGCCCGAAGCCAACGAAACATATAACCGCGAAGCCATGCGCGGCCCGGCCTATGCCTTGGTGGAGCAATTACGACCACTGCTCGGAGAGGCCCGCGATGCCCGCCTGGCTGAACTGCAACCCCATTACGGCTTACGCCTGGCGTTAATGCAGCGTGATGCCGCAGGGCTGACCGAGCGCGAGCAAAAATTGCTGGCTGACGGCCAGTTGGTGGTGCGCGGCGATTTCATGGAATTCGTGGCCGATATCGACGGCGGCCGGCAACTGCTCAATATCAAGCTGCCAGAAGAGCCAAGGTGGCTGTACTTGTGGGCCTATTCGTTGCTTGGCCTGTGCCTGGCGGTGGTCCTGTATTTTTGGGTGCGGCCCCATTGGCGCGACCTGGAGCATATTCGCCTGGCTGCCCAGCGTTTTGGTGACAACGACTTGGGTTCGCGAATCCTGTTGCCACGCCGTTCCACCGTGCGTGAGCTGGCCGGGCACTTCAACCAGATGGCCGAGCGCATCGAAAGCCTGATCGCCAACCAGCGCGAGTTGACCAACGCTGTCTCCCACGAGCTGCGTACACCAATTGCGCGCTTGTCCTTTGAGCTCGACCAGCTCAAGCAGGAAGCCGATCCAAGGCAGAGCCGCGCGTTGATCAACGACATGTACGCCGACCTCGGCGAGCTGGAAGAGATGGTCTCGGAGCTGTTGACCTACGCCAGCCTGGAGCGGGGCGCGACGCAGATCACCCGGGAAAGCATTGAGGCCCACAGTTGGCTCGACAGTGTGATTGGCAGCGTGGCCCTTGAAGCCGAGGCGGCGGGGGTGCAGTTGTTGTTGCGCACCTGTGAAGTCGACTATATCCGCATCGAACCGCGCTTTATGGCCAGGGCGGTGATCAACCTGTTGCGCAACGCCATTCGGTATGCCGATCGGCGCGTCGAGGTGTCGTTGGTCAAGTTTGGCGCGGGCTATGAAGTGCGGGTCAATGACGATGGCCCCGGCGTTCCGATGGAAGGCCGCGCGAAGATTTTCGAACCCTTCCTGCGCCTGGATGCCAGTCGTGATCGTCGCACCGGTGGCTTTGGTTTGGGCTTGGCGCTGGTGCGGCGAGTTTGTCAGTGGCACGGAGGGCAGGTCGAGGTGCTGGATTCGGAGTGGGGTGGGGCCTCGTTTCGGATGACCTGGGCGTATGCGGAGTAGGCCGACATGCCGCCGGTGCGGGTACAGAAAATCCCGCATTGGGTAAAGCAATAGGCGATGGCCATGGAGCCGACCGCGGTGATTACCCACGAGAGCATCGACACCGCGCCCAACTGCGTCATGCTGGCCGGCAACATAATAATGCCCGAGCCCATCTTCTTGCTCGGATCGGCCATCGGGAACTCCTTGTTCTGGTATCAGGTCCGGGTGAATTAGCCCGGTCAGGCCATCGCTTGCGCCTGAATCCGCAACTCCCCGTCCACATCCTTGACCAACCCACTGGCCAAAAACAGCGCCAGCAAGCGTTTGTGCAACTGCGGCTCGACAAAGTCCTTCACCGTGTCCAGCGCCAGGTTGCCGCTGCCGGGCAGCTCGGTCTTGGTATAGGACAGCCAGGCTTTTTTCAGCATTAACAGGACATCGCTGCCAGCGGTGGAGGCGAAGCGGCGGTTGGCCTGTTGGCCTTGCAGGTTGAAGGTGTGCTGGAATTCATAACCGGTCTCGTCGCCCGCGCTGGCCACACAACGCACGCACGTGCAGGGGCCATCGCCAAAGGCGGCGAGCAGATAGGTATTGAAGTCCACCACGGGCTTGAGCGCCAGGCGCTTATCGACTTCGAACAGGTCCCCGGTCATTTTTGCGTCAGTGCTCAACGTCCATTTCCTTACAGGTCTACGGCTGGTTTTTTAGGAGCGCGGCACAATACCAGCCGGATGGAGTGTGCGGGTGTTTTTTGCCAAGGGACGACCCGTAAACCCTGTCTTTTATCTACGCCCAAAAATTGCAGGAACTGGGCGTGCTGAAAAACAAGGCGAGCAGTTGGAAGGATTACTTCTTTGAAGAGGCCCATGCCTGGTCATTAGCGGAAGAACTCTCCCGGCGTCGCATCAAACTGCTGGCGGAAAGCCGCAATAAACGCCGAAGTCGACTCGTACCCACACGCCAGTGCCACATCGGTCACCCGCTCACCCTGTTCCAGCGCGGGCAGGGCGCTCAGCAGCCGTAACCGCTGGCGCCACGCCCGAAACGTCAAACCGGTATCTCTCAAAAACAACCGACTCAGGGTTTTCTCGCTGACTCCCAGCTTCTGGCTCCACTGCCCCAGAGTGGTCTGCTGTTCCGGGTGCAGATTCAAGCTGCGGTAGATCTGCCGCAGACGACCGTCAAGGGGCAATGGCAACATCAAGTCCACCTGGGGCGCAGCGGCCAACTGGTCCAGCACCACCTGGGCCAGCCGCCCGTGCGGACCATCCTCGGCATACTCCACCGGCAACTCGCTGAAGCTGCGGATCAATTCGCGCAACAAGCTACTCACCGCCAGCACCTGGCAACGCTCGGCCGCCCAGGCGGTGACGCTGCAATCGAGGTACAGGCTGCGCATCTCGGTATGGGGCGAACTGAACACCCGGTGCGGCATCCCGGCCGGTATCCACACCGCCCGTTGCGGCGGCGCGACAAAGCGCCCGGCGCTGGTCTGGATCTCCAGCACCCCGCAAATCGCGTAGGACAACTGCACCCACGGATGACTATGGCGGTGGGTCAGGGCGCGGTTGGGCAGGGATTCGGTGCGGCCATATACCGGCCGTGGCAGGCTGGAAAGCCCAGGCACGCTGCGGCGGACGGTTTTTTCATGTCCTTTAGGCGGCATTTACTGGCTCATTGGCGTTAGTCGGTAACAAGCCGTTACGTTAGAGTCGCTTGGATGCTCTTGGCAACCCCTGGAAGATCCTGCTTATGACCCGCCCACGCTTTTTGCCTGACAACTTCACCCTGACGCTGATCGCCACGGTGATCCTCGCCTCGCTGCTGCCCGTCAGCGGCCAGGCTGGCGTGGCCTTCGGCTGGCTGACCAACGCTGCCATCGCCCTGTTGTTTTTCCTCCACGGCGCCAAGCTGTCGCAACAGGCCATCGTCGCCGGGGCCGGCCACTGGCGCCTGCACCTGCTGGTGTTCAGCCTGACGTTCGTGCTGTTCCCGCTGTTGGGCCTGGCACTCAAGCCGCTGCTGTCGCCAATGATCGGCAAAGACTTGTACATGGGTATGCTCTACCTGTGTGCGTTGCCGGCCACCGTGCAGTCGGCGATTGCCTTTACGTCCCTGGCCCGGGGCAATATCCCGGCGGCGATTTGCAGTGCGGCGGCGTCCAGCCTGTTCGGCATCTTTCTTACGCCGTTGCTGGTGGCGTTGTTGCTCAATGTCCACGGCGAAGGCAGCTCCACCGTTGATGCCATCCTCAAGATCAGTGTGCAGTTGTTGCTGCCCTTTGTAGCCGGGCAAATCGCCCGCCGCTGGATCGGCGCCTGGGTGGCGCGTAATAAAGCCTGGTTGAAGTTCGTCGACCAGGGTTCGATCCTGCTGGTGGTCTATGGCGCATTCAGCGAAGCGGTCAACGAAGGTATCTGGCAGCAGATTCCGCTGTGGGAGTTGGGCGGCCTGGTCGTCGCTTGCTGTGTGTTGCTGGCGCTGGTGCTGGTAGCGTCCACGGTGCTGGGCAAGGCGTTCGGCTTTAATCAGGAAGACCGCATCACCATCCTGTTCTGCGGCTCGAAGAAAAGCCTGGCCACTGGCGTGCCGATGGCCCAGGTGCTGTTCGCCGGTAGCACCATAGGCGTGCTGATCCTGCCGTTGATGCTGTTTCATCAGATCCAGTTAATGGTCTGCGCGGCCCTGGCCCAGCGTTATGCCAAACGGCCGGAGACAATCCCGGAGTTAATGGGGCAAGTGGACCCCTGAACCATCGTGTTACTATTTTTGCGCGCTGCTCAAGGGCTGGCATCGGGCTGGCAAGATATGCGCGCAACGAGTACGACGACCTGTAAATGAGCCTTTCTTCAACAACACCTCAAGCCAACTGGCAACCGGTCATCGCCCTCGCGCTGGCGGCCTTTGTCTTCAATACCACCGAATTTGTCCCAGTCGGCCTGCTCAGTGCCATCGGCGCCAGCTTCGACCTGCCCACCGCGCGCGTTGGCTTGATGCTCACCATTTATGCCTGGGTGGTGTCCCTGACGTCGCTGCCGGTGATGTTGCTGACCCGCAACGTCGAGCGGCGCAAGCTGTTGATCGTGCTGTTCGGCATGTTTATCGTCAGCCATATCCTTTCCAGCGTGGCCACCAGCTTTGGCCTGCTGATGGTCAGTCGCATCGGCATTGCGCTGTCCCATGCGTTGTTCTGGTCCATTACCGCGTCCCTTGCGGTGCGCCTGGCGCCGGAGGGCAAGCAGGTCCAGGCGTTGGGGCTACTGGCAACTGGCACATCATTGGCGATGGTGCTGGGTATTCCGCTGGGACGCTTGCTGGGCGAAGCCATGGGCTGGCGCACCACCTTCCTGGTGATCGCCGCGTTCGCTGCCGCCCTGGTGTTCTGGCTGGCGCGAACCTTGCCACTGCTGCCCAGCCAGAACTCGGGTTCCCTGCGCAGCCTGCCGATGCTGTTCAAACGCCCGGCGCTGGTGGCGCTCTATGTGCTGACGGCCCTGGTGGTGACCGCCCAGTTCACCGCCTACAGCTACATCGAACCCTTCGTCGAAGGCGTCGCTGGCCTGAGTGGCAATTCAGTGACGTTGATCCTGCTGGTATTCGGCGGCGCGGGCATCATTGGCTCGCTGCTGTTCAGCCTGGTGCACCGCCTCAATCCCTACCGTTTCCTTATCGCGGCCGTGACCGTGCTCGCCTTGTGCCTGGCCTTGTTGCTGCCGTTGAGCGGTGAGGTCTCGTACCTGGTGACGCTGAGTGTGTTCTGGGGGATGGCGATCATGGCTTTCGGCCTGGCGCTGCAATCCAAGGTGCTGGTGCTGGCGCCGGATGCCACCGATGTGGCGATGGCGATGTTTTCCGGGATCTACAACATCGGTATCGGCGGCGGGGCATTGCTGGGGAGTTGGGTGGGCGTGCAGTTTGGCTTCGCCTATATCGGCGCGGTGGGGGGATTGCTGGCGGCGGTAGCGTTGGGGCTTTACTGCCTGGCGATCTACCGGTTTGGCCAGGGTGTGGCTCGCTGAGTCATACGGTCTATAAAGTGCAGCAAATTTAGTGTGGGAGAGTTGGCTTGCTCGCGATAGCCATAGGTATCTACACCTCTTCTTGTGAGTGTTGATATCTGTGGCAAGCCCGCTTGCCACAGGGAATCCGCCAGCCATCAGACATTGGTAGATACCTATGCCGCGATAGCCGTGGGTCAGCTACCTAAATGTTGACTGATAGACCGCTATCGCAGGCAAGCCAGCTCTCACATGTGACCAGTATCGGTTTGAGTTTTATGCCACCGGGGTCAGCGGATCGGCAGCCATTAATCGGCGTGCCGAAAATATAGGGTCAGACCACGTTTAAATAATGGTGGTCTGACCCCTGTTATCATGCTTATTTCAATGTTGTTACGGGCAGAGGGTTGGCTATGCAGTCGCGGGAAGCTGCGAAGCGAGTGGGGAGGTAAACGACAGCGTGCGGGAAGGCGGAGACTCGAAAAGTCGCCTGACTAAAATCAAACAGCCTCCGCGAAACCCGGGGCGGTTCAATATACTCAAACTGGATGTCACCAGATGAACCAAATAAAAACATTCATTTTTACTCTGGCTATGTTCATAACCAGCACGGCTTTTGCAGCAGGCCAGCCCGCCAAGAATTACATTTACTTCCCTAACCGCGAAGCAGGCGGTTCAAATATCAGGGAGGACAAGGCTTTGCCCGACCCGCGCTTTAGCGGGGCGCAAATTGTCTACACCTGGCGCAGCCTAGAGCCGGTCAAAGACCAATACGATTTTTCCGCGATCAAGCAGGACCTTGCCTATTTGAGTTCTGTTGATAAGAAACTCTGGATACAACTACAGGAAAAATCCTTCCAGCCTAATAAAAAAAACGTACCGGACTATCTGCTGCTCGATCCCATTTACAACGGCGGTGTACTGAAACAGAGCATGCTCTCGGCTCCGGAGCGCGATCCTAATAAACCAGAGACTGATGATGAGTATGGGTGGTCGGCAAGGATGTGGGAGAAACCGGTACGTGATCGTTTCCAAAAGCTGATTGCTGCATTAGGAAAGGAGCTGGATGGAAAAGTCGAAGGGATAAATTTTAGTGAGAGTTCTATCGAAATCGGCGTCGAGCAGCCAGACGGTAAGACCGTCTTCCCAAAGGATTTTGATCCAAAGGTATATGTGGATGCGATCAACTCAAATATGCAGGCACTGAGTCACGCATTCAGGAAGTCGACCCCAATGGTTTACCTGAATTTTCTACCTGGCGAGTGGCTACCCTGGCAGGACAAGGGGTATATGCGTAGCTTATTTGCCGAAGCGAAGAAACTGAAAATTGGAGTCGGTGGCCCCGATTTGATGCCCTATCGTAAAAGTCATATGGCACAAACATACGGATTCTTCAAGGCGTATCCGAATACTTTAGTGAAAGGGATGGCAGTCCAGCATGGCAATCTGCGCCAAATCAACCCCAAGACAGGAAAGAAAAACACAGTTGCCGATATTATCAATTTTTCCCGCAACTACCTCGAACTGGATTATATCTTCTGGGTAGAGGACGAACCCTACTTTACTAATGAAGTGCTGCAGCAATTGCCATACTAAGTGTAGCGGCTCGTGTTTGAAACTCCGTAAGGCGCAAGTTTGATAATAAGTATGATAAGGCAATAAAAAAATGCTCGACTATGCTGACACTTTAAATCCCGGCGACTTTAAGAAGAGGTGATGGGCTGTGGTTTATGAATATTTAACATTGGGCGCGGTTGGGCCATTAATTGTTGGAATGCCTAGGAGTGATGTGCGCTCTCTACTTGGAGAAGATTTCAGGGCGTTCAAAAAAACTGCCGCAGCTTTGAATACAATTGATGCCTACGACGACCATGAGCTTCATGTGTATTATGATGAAAGTGATACGGTAAAGGGTGTCGAGTTTTTCAAGGGTAGTAGTTTTTTATGGAAAGGCAGAACCCTGGTAGGTGAAACCTACGCTAAAGTTAAAGAGTGTTTCTCGCGTGAAGGAATGGGTTTTTCTGTCGATAACTATGGGGTTTATGGCGAAAAGTTAGGTATGGGGTTTTACATTCCTGATATTGGCGACGAGGGTGATGAGGCTATGGTTGAATCCCTCTATCTTGATTTGACAGTGAGCTGACTGCTTTTCTATTTTTCAAAAAATGATCGATATGTAGGGGCTGAAAAAAACGGGGTCAAACCCTGAGGAATCCCCACAAATCTACTCCAAGCTCTGCGACTGATGGTGCACTTCATCACGCAGGGTTTTCTCCAACATTTTCAAGCATGCTCGCCCACCGAAATCTGTGCAGCTGCACCAATATTCCCAGCCTAGCCGCCACAACGAAAGTACCCGTTTCGCCCTGAGGCTGTTGCTTTGATAGCGCCGTTCAAAATCACGTTCTCGTGCCTGAGAAAAGGACGAAAAAAGCGAGAAAAGCGGACGGATTTATTTTTCAACTTACGAACAGCGCCTGATCCAGCAGGCAGTGGTCGAACGTACCGGCCAACGCTTTATCGACGGCCAGGACACCAACGAAAAGTTGTTCAAGTACCTGATGGACAACGCCCTGGCCAGCAAGCAGCAGTTGAACCTGGCGGTGGGCG
The DNA here is from genome assembly GCF_055407145.1 of Pseudomonas sp. c313. Lineage (NCBI taxonomy): Bacteria > Pseudomonadati > Pseudomonadota > Gammaproteobacteria > Pseudomonadales > Pseudomonadaceae > Pseudomonas > Pseudomonas sp. c313. Next base: position 201,889 of record NZ_JBUZRD010000005.1, read on the forward strand.
TCACCCTGACCTCGCAACAGGTCGCAGCCCTGACCCATGACATCGTTTGGCTCGAAGAGCATGAAGTGAATGGCGAAAAAGTCCTGGTGCCAGGGCTGTACCTGGCCCAGGCCGACAACCGCCTAGCACCGAACGGCGCGTTGATCGCCGGTAACGACCTGAACCTGATCGCCGGGGAAAACCTGCTCAACGCCGGCAATCGCCTGGATCAGCAGATCGGCAGCCATTAATCGGCCTACCAGCGCCCGTCATAACGCAGCCAGAACACTCTCCAGCTTTTCCTGATCGCGCGCGAATTGCCGAATCCCTTCCGCCAACTTCTCCGTGGCCATCGCATCTTCATTGGACGCCCAGCGAAATTGCGCTTTGTTGAGGTGCAGGCGAGCTTCCCCGGCATTTCCCGGAACCAATAAACGCTCCAGTGGCCCCTGATCTTCATCGAGTTTTTGCAGCAGGTCAGGGCTGATGGTCAGTCGGTCGCAACCGGCCAACAGTTCGATTTGGCTCAAGGTGCGGAAGCTGGCGCCCATGACCACGGTCTGGATGCCGGCTTTTTCCAGGCGCTCGGCGGTGCGGATGCCTTCCCAGGTAGAGGTCAGCTTGATCAAAACGCGGTCGCGGCTCACGCCAGCCTGGTCGTAAAGGGCGATCAACTGGTTGGCCTTGGTCCACAGCGCCTCTTCGTCGAAGGATAGGCGGGCGTCGACCTCGGTGGAGATACGCCCCGGAATCACTTCCAGGATGCCGCAGCCCACCGATACCCGACCAAAACCATCGGCATTTCTTGATCGCCATCAAGCAGCTTTTACCCCCTCACTTTCTATCATGGTCCCTGCCAAGCAATGAGGAAGCGACCATGTCAGAGACCTTCACCAAGGGCATGGCCAGGAATATTTACTTCGGAGGAAGCGTGTTCTTCTTCCTGATATTCCTGGCACTGACCTACCACACCGAACAAACCTTTCCCGCCCGCAGCAACCAGGACCAGCTCACCGAGTCAGTCGTTCGCGGCAAGGGTGTCTGGGAGCGCAATAACTGCGTCGGCTGCCACACCCTGCTGGGCGAGGGTGCTTACTTTGCGCCGGAGCTGGGCAATGTGTTCAACCGCCGGGGTGGTGACGAAGCGTTCAAACCCTTCCTGCACGCCTGGATGAAAATGCAACCGTTGGGCGTACCCGGGCGGCGTGCCATGCCGCAATTCAACTTGAGCGAGCAGGAGGTGGACGATATGGCCGAGTTCCTTAAATGGAGCTCGAAGATCAACACCAATGGCTGGCCGCCAAACAAGGAGGGCTGAGGAATGCGCATCGCCAATCCCTATCTGAAATTCCAATCCCAGGCTGTGGCCAAACCCTACTTCGTCTTCGCGCTGATCCTGTTCCTCGGCCAGGTGCTGTTCGGTTTGATCATGGGCCTGCAATACGTGGTGGGCGACTTTCTGTTCCCGTTGATTCCCTTCAACGTGGCGCGGATGGTCCACACCAACCTGCTGATCGTCTGGCTGCTGTTTGGCTTTATGGGCGCAGCCTACTACTTGATTCCCGAGGAGGCTGACCGCGAACTGCACAGTCCGAAACTGGCGATTATCCTGTTCTGGGTGTTTGCCGCCGCTGGCGTGTTAACCATCCTCGGTTACTTGCTGGTGCCCTATGCGGCCCTGGCCAAGCTGACCCACAACGAACTGCTGCCGACCATGGGCCGCGAATTCCTGGAGCAGCCGACGATTACCAAGATGGGCATCGTTGTCGTCTGCCTGGGCTTTCTCTACAACATCGGCATGACCCTGCTCAAGGGCCGCAAGACCACCATCAGCATGGTGATGATGACCGGCCTGATCGGTCTGGCGGTGTTCTTCCTGTTCTCCTTCTACAACCCCGGCAACCTGGCACGTGACAAGTTCTACTGGTGGTGGGTGGTGCATCTTTGGGTGGAAGGCGTGTGGGAGCTGATCATGGGCTCGATGCTGGCCTTCGTGCTGATCAAAGTCACCGGTGTCGACCGTGAAGTGGTGGAGAAATGGCTGTACGTAATTATCGCCATGGCCCTGATCACCGGGATCATTGGCACCGGTCACCACTTCTTCTGGATCGGCGCACCCGAGGTGTGGCTGTGGGTTGGTTCGATCTTCTCCGCGCTTGAACCGCTGCCGTTCCTGGCGATGGTGATGTTTGCCTTCACCATGGTTAAACAGCGTCGGCGCCAGCACCCCAATCGTGCGGCCACGTTGTGGGCCAAGGGTACTACCGTCACGGCGTTTTTCGGCGCCGGGGTCTGGGGTTTCCTGCACACCCTGGCACCGGTCAACTTCTACACCCACGGTACGCAATTGACAGCGGCCCACGGGCACCTGGCGTTCTTCGGCGCTTACGCAATGATCGTCATGACGCTGATCAGCTACGCCATGCCTCGCTTGCGTGGCCTGGGTGAAGCGCCGGACCAGCGCTCCCAGACTATCGAAATCTGGGGCTTCTGGATGATGGTTTTGTCCATGGTGATGATCACCCTGTTCCTCACCGCCGCCGGTGCAGTGCAGGTCTGGTTGCAGCGCTGGCAGGTAGACGGTGTGGCCTTGCCGTTCATGGCCACGATGGATCATCTGACTCTGTTGTTCTGGGCGCGACTGGCCAGTGGCGTGGTGTTCCTGCTGGGGCTGCTCTGCTACCTGTACAGCTTCCGTCAGCGGGGCCGGGTCAAGGTGGCGGGCGCACCGGAGCCGATTGTCTATTGATCGCTGAACGTTAATCCCCAAGAGGGCGGTCCGGCTGATACAGCGGGCCGTTTTACGTCTGGAGCACGTCACATGGCCTTTACCCTTGAGTTGGAAGAGTGGGTCGGCAGTGTCTGGCACCGCTTTATCACCCGGCACGCCAGTGCCGATTTCCCCGAAGCCCGGGTTGATCTGGCCGACCGTCAACGCAGCCTGGCCCTGTTGTTCCGCGCCCTGGGCGGCGCCAGCGGGATTTCCCTGGAAGCCGCCAGCGAGCGTGATCTGTTACTGCGCCGCAACTTGTTGATGCGCATTGCCGGCACCTGCAAGCAAGCGCCGCTGGCGTCCTGCGACGGTAGTCGCCTGCGCCTGCCAGCGAGCCTGGCGGTGTTCCCCGATGCATCGCTGAACCGTGAGTTGTACCGCTGGCTGGCATTGCTGGCAGCGCAATCGGGCCCCATGACCCATTGGGCGCGAGACAATCAGCGCTGGACCTGGCTGCTGCTGCAACGCTACCCGGCCATGCTCCCCAGCTACCATCGGCTGGTGGACGCGCACATTCAACTGCGCCCCGATCCGGCCAGCCTCAACCCCGGCGAAGCTGCCCTGGAAAAGTCGCTGCGCAAAGCCCTGCGTGAACCCGGCAGCATCCGCGATCTGCCACGCAGTGAGCGGGCCGCCTGGCCATTGCCCTTGTGGCTGTACCCACCCTTGCACCTCAACAGCCCCCAGGCCGGTGACCTTGAGGATGACGGCGACGACCTGGCCACCAGCCCCGGCGAACAGCAGGGCGCACCCAAACGCGCCACCCGCGTCGACGACAATACCCGCGACGGTGGCCTGCTAGTGGTGCGCCTGGAAAACCTGTTCAGTTGGACCGAACACGTCGACCTCGATCGCTGGTCCGACGACAGCCAGGACCCGGATGCGGCACGGGTCGCCGAAGACCTGGATCAGCTCAGCCTGTCCCGCCAGCGCGTGCGCAAGAGCGGCGGCTTGAAACTGCACCTGGATCTGCCGCCCGCCGACGTCGATGATATTCCCTTGGGCGAAGGCATCAAGCTGCCCGAGTGGGATTACCGCCAGCAACGCTTGCAGGAAGGCTTCGTCAACCTGCAACTGATGCAGCCCAGGGATAGTGAGCCCCAGTCATTGCCGGCGCGCTTGCTGCCCCAGGCCCAGCGTTTGCGCCGCCAGTTTCAACAACTGCGCACCGACCGCCAATGGCTGCGCCAACAACCCCAGGGCTCGGAACTGGACCTGCAGGCATGGCTGGATTTTCATGTGGAGCGTCAACACGGCCCCTGTGCCGCCCGTGGCCTGTTCATGGAGCAGCGCCATACCCGGCGCGACTTGGCGTGCCTGCTGCTGGCGGACGTGTCGATGTCCACCGACGCCCATTTGAACGATGAGCAAAAGGTCATCGACGTGATTCGCGACAGTCTGTTGTTGTTTGGTGAGAGCCTGTCCGGCCTGGGGGATGCGTTTGCTCTGTATGGCTTTTCTTCCCTGCGTCGGCACCAAGTGCGCCTGCAGCAACTCAAGTCATTCCAGCAGCCTTACGACGACCGCACGCGCGGCAGTATCCAGGGGCTGAAACCGGGCTACTACACCCGCATGGGCGCGGCGATTCGCCAGGCCACGCAACTACTGGGTGGCTGCAAGCAGCGGCGCAAACTGCTGCTGATACTCACCGATGGCAAGCCCAATGACCTGGATTTGTATGAGGGGCGTTACGGCGTCGAGGACACCCGTCAGGCGGTGGTGGAGGCGCGGCGTCAGGGCTTGACCCCGTTCTGTATCACCATCGACAAACAGGCTGGGGATTACTTGCCGTACATGTTCGGCGCCCACGGCTACACCCTGATCCGTCAGCCGGAACAGTTGCCGTTGCGCTTGCCTCAGCTTTATCGGCAGTTAACCGAGCGTCAGTAGAAGTCCCGAGGCAGCCAGAAGAACATGACGATGCAAAACAGCGTCAGGCCCAGGCAAAACCATTGGAAGCGCTTGAGTTTACGGGCCTGGACGCTGGCCTCGCAGGTGGGCAGGGCCATGGCGCAGCGCTCGCACTGCTCACCGTCAACCGCATTGGGATGTTGGCAATACAGGCAGACGCGCACTGCGTTCACTCAAATTGCTCCAGGCGTGGGCGATCGAGAATGGCAATCTGCCGACCGTCCTGGGTGATGATCTTTTCATCAATCAGCCGGCGAATGATCCGCGAGAAGGTTTCCGGCTGGATCGACAGGTGCCCGGCGATTAACTGCTTGGCCATGGGCAATTCGAAACTGCTGTCGATGCTGTGCAGGCGCACCAGTTGCGTGAGCAGGTAGCGCACCACCCGGTGGGTGGCGTTCTTCAGCGACAGGGTTTCGATCTCGTTGACCCGCTGGTGCAGGCGCACGCACAGCTTGCCCAGCAGGGCGAAGGTCAGGCGGCTGTTGCTGTGCAGCAGGCGCATGTAGGTGGCGTTGGACAGGCGATACAACTGCGTGGGGCACACCGCTTCGGCGCAGGCCACGTAGTTGGGGGTGTCCATCAGCATCATCGCCTCGGCGAAGGTGTGCCGCTCGCCAATCACTTCGAAGACCTTCTCCTGGCCATCCGGGGTCAAGCGGTAGATCTTCACCGCGCCGGCAATCACGAAGTAGAACGAGTCGGCTGGTTCACCCTGGCGAAACAGCGGCTCGCCCTTGTCTATGCTCAGCAAGTGACTGGTGGACATCAACTCATCCATCTGTTCCTCGTTCAACGGCTCGAACAGGTGATGGCTGCGCAGGATCTGGTGATGGACGCGGTGCAGAACCATGGGCGCATCCTTGGGGCACGACAGGGACGGGATCATACGAGCAACAACGACAGGCCACTGGCCGCCGCCATCATTGAACCGAGGATCACGAACCAGGCCAGGGGCTGGATGACTTTTTTCATGGAAACTCCGAGAGGCAAGGTATTAACGGGATAACCGGGTAGAGCAAGAGGCGGGCCAGGGGAGGAGCCTTGTAATTGGAGGGCTGTAGCGGCGAAAGGGTAAAAATGACCTTGGTGCTTATGGTTGTTTTAACCCCAAAATGGTCATTTTTACCCTCTTCGCCGTAGCCCGAACCTGAACGGGCGTAGCAGGAGCGATACCGATCAGGGTGGCCCAGCCCTTGCTACCTCATCAGACAATGGCCCCAAGGTTAATCCCACCGCTCTTGACCCAGCTTGACCTGCGACAAGGGCCATGCGCGGGCAATACCGGATGATCGGGCCGGCAACGAATTGAGGAGTGGTTGTATGCAAGTGCTGGATCGGCGCAAGGCAATGTCGATTACCCCGTTATTTCGTCTGGCCTTTCGGCCATTTTTCCTTGGTGGCTGCCTGTTGGCGTTGCTGGCAATCCCGTTGTGGCTGCTGGCCCTGGCCGGCACTACCGGCGCCTGGCAGCCGGCGGGTGGCTGGCTGGCCTGGCACCGTCACGAACTGTTGTTCGGCTTCGCCATGGCGATCATCGCCGGCTTCCTGCTGACCGCCGTGCAGACCTGGACCGGTCGTCCCGGCCTGAGCGGCACGCCCCTGGGCCTGCTGGCGGCGATATGGCTGGCCGCACGACTGGCCTGGCTGTTCAACCTGCCGTGGCCGCTGCTGGCGGTGCTGGAATTGACGTTTCCCCTGGCGGTCGTCGGGTTGATGGGCTGGACCCTGTGGCAGGTTCGGCAACAGCGCAACTACCCGATTGTGTTGGTATTGCTGCTGCTGACCCTGGCCGACGGCCTGTCCCTGTATGGCTTGCTGCGCGGCGATGAAGGCTGGCAGCGCCAGTCGGTGTTGACCGGCTTGTGGCTGGTGGCGGCGATGATGGGCTTGATCGGCGGGCGGGTAATTCCGTTTTTCACCAAGCGTGGCCTGGGTCGTACCGACGCGGTAAAACCCTGGCCCTGGCTCGATCATCTGTTGTTGATCGGCTCAGCCCTGGTAGCGCTGCTGTATGCCGTCGGGCTGGCGTCGGTTGCCAGTGTCTGGGTTGGCATCTTGTTCGCGCTGCTGGGTCTGGGCCACTTGCTGCGCTTGGTGCGCTGGCATGACCGGGGCCTGTGGCGTGTGCCGCTGCTCTGGTCATTGCACCTGGCCTATGCCTGGCTGGCAGTGGCGTGCCTGGGCATGGCGCTGTGGCATGTGGGTGTGCCGCTCAATCCCAGCCTGGCGGTGCATGCACTGACGATTGGCGCGATGGGTGGCTTGATTCTGGCGATGATCGCCCGGGTCAGCCTGGGCCACACCGGCCGCGCCCTGGCGCCGCCCTCGGGCATGACCCTGGCGTTTGTGCTGCTCAACGTTGCGTGTCTGAGCCGGGTCGTACTGGTGCTGTTCTGGCCCTACGCTGCGCTGTGGCTGGCCGGCCTGTGCTGGACCGCAGGGCTTGGCATCTATGTATGGCGCTACGGCCCGATGCTGTGGCGCACGCGGGTTGATGGCCATCCGGGCTAGGAGATCGACAATGCTGTATTCGGGGTTACTGATTTTGCATCTGCTGGCGGCGATTGCCTTTATTGGCACGCTGTTTTTCGAAGTGTTTATCTGGCACAGCGCCCGCAAGGAACTGGCCTGGTCGGCGCAATTGACCTCGGACCAGGCCATTGCCCGGCGTTCGCGGCGGGTGCTGCACGGGGTTGTGGTGCTGTTATACGGCGCCGGGATTGCAATGGCGTGGCAATACCGGGGGGTGTTGAGCTTGCCGTGGGCCAGTCATTTTGCGGCGCTGTTGAGCCTCAAGATTGTGCTGGCGGTGAGCATCATCGGGCATTACCTGCTGCTGGCTTACTGGCTGGGGCGCGATCATCTAAGCCCGGCGCGGGCGATGTGGATACGCCGCAGTATCCTGGGGCATATGCTGCTGATCGTTATCCTGGCGAAGATGATGATGCGCTGAGCGCGGGCATATTGTGGCGAGCCCGCTCGCCACAGGTGGCTCATATGCTTGGATTCAACGCCCGAACAAACAACACATCATTTTCCAGATGAATATGCTCCAGCAGGTCGCCGTGAAACACCTCCAGCCCTTGGTACAAGGTGCGCCAGGTATTGCAGGCACCGGCTGGCGGCTTGATCTGGTCGGTCAGTGCCAGCAGTTGCTCCAGGGCCTGGCCATGTTGCTCATGCTCATAACGCATCACCTGAATCGGCGGCGCGGCGTGGGCCCCCATGCCCATTTTCAGCATCGGGAACAGCACCTGTTCCTCCTTGAGCATATGGCCCTCTAGTTCCTGACGGATGTCGCGCAGCAGGTCGGCCAAACCGTTGGGGCAATGGCTGTGCTCACCGTGGACCTGTTCGACGCGGCAGGCCAGGCGAATCAGCTCCGGCAGTTGCTCGCGGTGGCGGGTGTGATAACGCTCCAGCAGATGCTCGATCAATTGTTCCTGGGGCAGGGTGGTCGGGTTCATCAGGCTTCCTCATAAATGTGGACGAATGAGTCCGTTATTGCATCCTCTGTGCCACCTCCAACCTATTGAAAATTAACGCTTAGTTATTTGTGGTGGTCAGGATCACCCTGATGCTGCAGGGTAGAACCGACCATACAAGGGTAATTATGACCATGCTGCGTGAAAGTCTGTCGGCCGACCTGATTGTCGAACTGCCCAATGCCGTGCGCCTGCAACGGCTGGTGCAGACCCTGCGTGAATACTTCAACAGCGGCGCCGTCGGCCTGCTGCGCCTGGATGGCGACGACAGCCTGCGCCCGGTGGCCACCGTCGGCCTGGTCCATGAAGCCCTTGGCCGGCGTTTTGTGATTGCCCAGCATCCACGGTTGGCGGCGATCATGGCGTCCCGCGAGCCCACTTGGTTCGAGCCCGACAGTCGCCTGCCTGACCCCTACGACGGCCTGCTGGACACCCTGGTCGGCGAGCCGCTGCCGGTGCATGACTGCATGGGCGTAAGCCTGTTTGTCGAAGGCCGGCCCTGGGGCGCGATCACCCTCGATGCGCTGCACGCCGGCACGTTCGACGCCAGTGCCCGCGACCAGCTCAAGCGCTGCACCCTGCAGATCGAAGCGGCGGTGCGGGTCACGCGCCTGGAGCAGGAAAATCGCAGCCTGCGCCTGTCTCGCAGCGACCTCGGCGAGGGCTTGCCCAACGTCGAAGACGGCGAAATCCTCGGGCAAAGCCCGGTCCTGCACCAGTTGCTCAACGAACTGGATGTGCTCGCCGACTCTGACTTGCCGGTGCTGTTGCTGGGGGAAACCGGAGTGGGCAAGGAACTGTTCGCCCGCCGCTTGCATCGGCTGTCGCGGCGCAGCCACAAGCCGCTGATCCAGGTTAATTGCGCGGCACTGCCGGAATCATTGGCCGAGAGCGAGCTGTTCGGTCACGTCAAAGGCGCCTTTTCTGGCGCCACCAGCGACCGCGCCGGGCGTTTTGATGCGGCCAATGGCGGCACGTTGTTTCTCGATGAGGTCGGCGAGTTACCCCTCAGTGTCCAGGCCAAGCTGTTGCGTACCTTGCAAAATGGCGAGATCCAGCGCCTGGGGGCCGATAAACCGTTGCATGTGGACGTGCGCATCATTGCCGCCACCAACCGCCATCTGCCGGACAGTATCCGCAGCGGACTGTTTCGCGCCGACCTGTATCACCGGCTTTCGGTGTACCCGGTACCGATTCCGCCGCTGCGTGAGCGCGGCCACGACGTGTTGCTGCTGGCCGGGCATTTCCTCGAACTCAATCGTGCCCGGCTTGGCCTGCGCGGGCTGCGCCTGTCGCCGGCAGCCGAACAGGCGCTGCTCGGTTATGGCTGGCCGGGCAATGTGCGCGAGCTGGAGCATGTGATCAGCCGTGCCGCCCTCAAACAACTGAGCCGTGGTGGCAATCGCAGCGAGATCATGACCCTGGAAGCCGGCCTGCTGGACCTTGACAGCAGTGCTGTCGCGCCTCAGGCCCTGGTTCAGCAGGCGCCGCCGCAAGCCTTTCAATCCCTGGGAGAGGCGGTGGACGAATGCCAGCGCCAGAAAATCCGCCAGGCCCTGGGCCTGTCCGGCGATAACTGGGCCAGTGCTGCGCGGTTGTTGGGGCTGGACTCAAGTAACCTGCACAAACTGGCCCGGCGCCTGGGGCTCAAGTAGCTTCCTGCGATCCCATGACGCAGCGCGCAGTTGATCGCGGTCAAGGTGTTGCACACGTGGGCTGATCAGACTGCGGTGAACTTTCTGGAGGTTCGCCCCATGCCCCTTTCCCTCGCACAAATGCGCCGCAACTACACCCTGTATGGCTTGCGGGACGAGTTGGCGCAGGACGATCCGATCGCCTTGTTTGGCCAGTGGCTGGAGCAGGCACGCACAACTGAAGCAGCCCCGGTGGAAGCTAACAGCATGGCCCTGGCCACGGTGGACAGCGAAGGCCGCGCCCATTGCCGAATCATCTTGCTCAAGGGCTTCAGTGACCAGGGTTTTACCTTCTTCGGCAATTACCTGAGTGGCAAGGGCTTTGATCTGGCGAGCAACCCCAGCGCCGCAATGACCTTCTTCTGGCCCGGCCTGGAGCGCCAGGTGCGCATCGAAGGCACGATCTCGCGTCTGGCGCCGGAGCTGTCCGATGAATACTTCCACGCTCGACCTATGGCCAGTCAGCTCGGCGCCTGGGCCTCACCGCAAAGCCAGCCCCTGGCCCATCGCACCGAGCTGGAAAGCCGTCTGCGCGAAGTGACCCAACGCTTTGCCGGGCACCAGCCGCCGCGTCCCGAGGCGTGGGGCGGCTGGTGCCTGCACCCCGAGCGCGTGGAATTCTGGCAAGGACGCGCCGACCGCCTCCACGACCGCCTCGACTATCGCCTGGAACAAGGCGTATGGCAGCGCACGCGATTGGCACCCTGAACCCAGCGGAGGTACCTCCTTGGAGGAATAGGCCCGCATGCGGATGCAGTGCAGGCTGGGCCAATTGCTCATTTATCCCGAGATTTTGACCATGGCACATTTGACCCAACGCGACTTTGCTTCACTGAACATTGCGGTACTCACCATCAGCGATACCCGCACCTTTGACACCGACACCTCCGGGCAGACCCTGTGCGATCGGCTGCAAGGAGCAGGTCACGAACTGATCGAGCGGGCCTTGGTGGTGGACGATATCTACCAGATTCGCGCGCGTATCTCGCAATGGATCGCCGACCCGCAGGTGCAGGTGATCCTCACCACCGGCGGCACCGGTTTCACTGCCCGAGACAACACCCCGCAAGCGGTACTGCCGCTGCTGGACAAGCACGTCGACGGTTTCGGTGAACTGTTCCGTCAGGTTTCCCTGGCAGAGATCGGCATGTCGACCCTGCAGTCCCGCGCCCTGGCGGGTATGAGCAATGGCGTGTTGGTGTGCTGCATACCGGGTTCGCCGGGTGCTTGCCGCACGGCATGGGACAAAATCCTCTCGGGGCAATTGGACAGTCGCACCGGGCCGTGCAATTTCGCCCCGCACCTCAAAATCCAGGCGCAGCAGCAGCTTGAACCCTGTGAGGCGCGACCATGAGCACATCCGTGTGTGAAAGCGGTGAGTTGACCCCGGTGGACGACGCCATCGAACGGTTGTTGGCCCTGGCGCCGCTGGCGCCTTCGACTCAACAAATAAAGCTGGACCAGGCGTTGGGCCGGGTATTGGCCTGCGATATTTTTTCCCCGCTGAACCTACCGGCCTGGGACAACAGCGCCATGGACGGTTACGCCTTGTGCGCGGCTGATCTGCCGTCCGAGGGCGGCTACCTACGCCTGGCCGGGCGCATTGCCGCCGGAACGGAAGCGGCTACGGGATTGTCCAGCGGGCAAACCATGCGCATTTTTACCGGCGCGCCATTGCCGGCCGGCGCCGACACCGTGGTCCCTCAAGAGCGCTGCCGAGTCTACGGCCAGCGCATCTGGTGCCCGCCGATGCGTGCCGGTGAGCATGTGCGCAAACAGGGCGAAGAAGTGCATCAGGGCCAGTTGCTGTTGGCGACCGGCAAGCGTCTGCGGGCACAGGAATTGGGCCTGCTGGCAGCGGCTGGATTGGGCCATATCAAGGTCTACCGACCCTTGCGGGTGTGCCTGCTGAGCAGCGGCGACGAACTGCGCGACCCCGGCGATCACCTGGCGCCGGGGCAGATTTACAACAGCAATCGGTATTGTCTGGCGGCGCTGTTGAAGGGCTGGGGCGTGGAGGTGCATGACTACGGCGTCATGGCCGACGAACTGGCCGCCAGCCGCGACGCCCTGAGCCTGGCCTCATCGGAATGCGACCTGCTGCTGACCTCTGGCGGCGTTTCGGTGGGTGAGGAAGACCATCTGAAACAGGCGATCAAGGAATTGGGCCGCGTGGACTTCTGGCGCCTGGCAATCCAGCCCGGCAAACCCCTGGCTTTTGGTGACGTCGCCGGCAAACCGTGGATCGGTTTGCCAGGCAATCCGTCGGCAGCGCTGATCACCGCGCTGGTGGTGGTGCGTCCGTTTCTGCTGCGAGCCCAAGGGGTGACTGACGTCACGCCGCTGCCGGTGCTGTTGCCAGCCGATTTCGAGTGGACCCAACGCAACAAGCGCCGGCAATACCTGCGCGCGCGGTTGAGCCCGGGTACCGATGGTCAGGCACGGGTGACGCTGCATCCAAGGCAAAGCTCGGCCATGTTGAGCGCCGCTTGCTGGGCTGATGGCCTGGCGGTGGTGGAGCGCGAGCAGTTGATCGACAAGGGGGCGCTGGTGCGATTCATGCCCTTCGCCGAATTGATGATGTAGGCGCGAGCTTGTTCCTACATGGGCTATACGATGCTTTTTTCGATGAGGAGTCACCATGCAACTGGTCTGCCCGGCAGGGAATCTGCCTGCGCTTAAAGCGGCGGTGCGCCAAGGTGCCGATGCGGTGTATGTCGGTTTTCGCGACGACACCAACGCTCGGCATTTCGCCGGTCTGAACATGGACGACAAACAGTTCGACGGTGCCGTCGCCCATATCCGCGAGCACCAGCGCAAGCTGTATGTCGCGGTCAATACCTACCCGCAACCCAAGGGCTGGGAGCGATGGCAGCGGGCGGTGGACCGGGCGGCTGACCATGGCGTCGACGCGCTGATTGCCGGCGACCCAGGGGTGCTCAACTACGCCAGCAAACGGCATCCGCAGATGGCCTTGCACCTGTCGGTCCAGGGTTCGGCAACCCATGCCGCCGCGTTGCAGTTCTACGCCGAGCGCTACGGTATTCGACGCGCGGTGCTGCCTCGGGTGTTGTCCCTGGCCCAGGTCAAGCAAGTGGCTGCCAGCAGCTCGGTGCCCATTGAAGTGTTCGGTTTTGGCAGCCTGTGCATCATGGCCGAGGGGCGTTGCCACTTGTCTTCGTACATCACCGGTGAGTCACCAAACCTGTGTGGCGTGTGCTCACCGGCCAAGGCCGTGCGCTGGAGCAACGATGCCGAGGGCCTGACGGCGCGCCTCAGTGAAGTGCTGATCGACCGCTACACGCCGGATGAACCCGCCGGTTATCCGACCCTGTGCAAGGGCCGCTTCATGGTGGGCGGCAAGCGTTTCCACGCCCTGGAAGAGCCCACCAGCCTCGACACCCTGGACCTGTTGCCGGAACTCACCGCCATCGGCGTCCAAGCGATAAAAATCGAAGGCCGACAACGCAGCCCGGCCTACGTCGAACAAGTCACCCGAGTCTGGCGCGCCGCGCTGGACGCCCACCGAATCGCGCCCGCCAAATTTGTGGTCAAGGACCAGTGGCGCCAGGCGCTGGCGGGTCTATCCGAAGGCAGCCAGACCACCCTGGGCGCCTACCATCGATCGTGGCAATGAGGGCACAGATATGAAACTCAGCCTGGGACCGGTGCTGTTTTATTGGGATAAGCAACAACTGGGGCAGTTCTACAGCGAGATGGCTGAGCTGCCTCTGGACGTGATCTACCTGGGGGAAACCGTGTGCTCCAAGCGGCGGGCATTCAACCTGGATCAATGGCTGGGCCTGGGGCGCGAGCTACAGGCTGCAGGCTCGGCGCAAATCGTGCTGTCGAGTCTGACGTTGATTGAGGCGGCTTCGGAACTGTCGAGTCTGCGTCGCCTGTGCGACAACGGCCAGTTGTTGGTGGAAGCCAACGACATGGGCGCAGTGCAATTTCTTGCCGACCGCAAGCTGCCCTTTGTGGGCGGCCCGGCGCTTAATTTGTATAACGGCCATGCGCTGGTGCAATTGCTGGATGCCGGCATGGTGCGTTGGGTGCCGCCAGTGGAATGCTCCCGCGCCTTGATCAGCGACGTGTTGGCACAAGTCAGCGAACTGGGGCGCCCGCTGCCTGAAGTGGAAATCTTCGCCTACGGGCATTTGCCCCTGGCCTATTCGGCGCGCTGCTTCACTGCACGTGCGGAAAACCGGCCCAAGGATGACTGCCTGTTCTGCTGCATCAATTACCCGGACGGCATGGCGTTGACCAGCCAGGAAGGGCAGGCGCTGTTTACCCTCAATGGCATTCAAACCATGTCGGCAGAGGTGACCAACCTGCTGGCGGACTATCCGGGGCTGGTGAGTTGTGGTGCCGACATGCTGCGTTTGAGCCCCAGGGCCCAGGGCACGGCGGGTATCGTCGAGGCGTTTGACCAGGTACGTCAGGGCGCCACGCCGCCGCTGTTTGTCGAAGGCTGCAATGGCTATTGGCATGGCCAGGCCGGGATGTTACGGGTTGAGGAGGCAGGCCTGTGTTGAGTCGCAAACAATGGCTGCTCAAAGGCGCCGACCGAATATTGCCGCTGATGCGCAAGGTACCGTTTGCGGTGCAGCGGTTGGCGTTGCAGCAGGGCCTTAATCGTTGCCTGGCGGAGCCGTTGCGTGACGGTGGTTTTGAGCTGTTGCGCGGGCGCTGGATGTGCCTGCGCATCCCTGACCTGGGGTTGTGCTGGTACCTGACCCTGGGGCACGACGGATTGCGTATTGCCGAACGGGCCGAGGCCCAGGTCACGATCAGTGGCAACTGGCGGGAGTTTTTGTTGCTGGCCAGTCGGCAGGAGGATCCGGATACGCTGTTTTTCCGGCGGCGGTTGGTGATCGAGGGGGATACGGAGTTGGGGTTGGGGCTCAAGAACCTTATCGACAGCCTGGACCCCGATGTATTGCCACCCTGGCTATGGCGCAATCTGGAGCGGGCGGGGAAGGGGTTGGCGGCTTTGTAGCTACCTTGAAAAACACCGGTAGTTGGGCTAAAGCCGATCAGTTAACCCCACTACTGTAGGAACGAGCTTGCTCGCGAAAAACTCGAGAGCGCCGCGGTTAACCCGCAAACCCGCGTTAGCGTTCACGACCTTCGCGAGCAAGCTCGCTCCTACAGGGGGCTGAGGCAGTCGGCTACCAAGCCGCTATGCGCCAAAACGCCGCACCGCCAATCCCCAGGTCGCGGCCTAACTTGATTTCAATCAAGGGCCATCTGACCGCCTGCCACCTACCATCGGTCTCACATTCCGGCCGTTGAAGGCAGTGAATTCATGAGCAGCCTCCAACCCTCGTTATTCGCAAAAGTGGCTTCAAATTCGGTCATTTGGCTGGTTTTCCTGGTGCTGTTCTTCACGGCCTTGGAACCCGTCCAGGCCAAACCCTACGGCGACATCGAACAACAACGCATCGAAAAAATCTTCCCCCAGGTCGACACCGTCTCCACCCCCGAAGGCAAGTTCAACGTCCGCACGTTATCAGCAGCCGGCAAGATCATCGGCTACGTGTTCCAAAGCCTGGACGTGGTGGATATCCCGGCCTATTCCGGCAAACCCATCAACACCCAAGTCATCCTCGACCCGACAGGCACGATCCGCGATGCCTTTGTGCTGGAACACCACGAACCGATCCTGCTGATCGGCATTCCCGAAGCCAGACTCCACGACTTCACCGCCCATTACTCCGGCATCAAGGTCAACCAGCGCGTGGTGGTGGGTCGCTCCAGTGATGTGAAGGCGGTGACGGTAGATGCCATCGCCGGTGCAACGGTGACGGCCATGGTGGTTAACGAAGTGATCATGCGTGCCGCCCATGAGGTAGCCGTCTCCCTCAAGCTGATCGAAGACAAGGCCAGCACGGCGCAAAAAGTCGCCCTCATACGCACCGGCCATTTTGAACCCGCCACCTGGCAGCAACTGACCGGCAATGGCGCCATCCGCAGCCTCAACCTGACTCGTGGCCAGGTGGACGCCGCGTTCAAGGGCACCGAAGCCGAAGGTGTCGAAGTTGCCAGCGTCGATCAGGTCGATGAGACGTTTATTGACCTGTATGTCGCTGACATCAACCCACCGAGCATCGGCCGCAACTTGCTGGGGGATGATCAATACCGCGTGCTGATGCAAGGCCTCAAGCCCGGCGAGCAGGCCATCGCCGTGCTGGGGCGCGGGCTGTTTTCCTTCAAGGGTTCGGGGTATGTGCGCGGCGGGATTTTCGATCGAGTGCAATTGCGCCAGTTTGGCAATGTCATCAGCTTCCGCGACATGGACCACCAGCGGGTCTACGACGTGTTCGCCCAGGGCATACCTGAGTTCGACGAAATGTCGGTGTTTACCGTGCGGCCCCAAGCCGGTTTCGATCCCGGTTCGCCCTGGACCCTGGAGCTGTTGGTGCGGCGTCAGACTGGCCCGGTCAGCGGCACGTTCAGCAGTTTCGAATTGCCTTACCAGATGCCCGAGCAGTACCTGGAACGGCCACTGCCCACGGCCGCCGAG
This sequence comes from Pseudomonas sp. c313, assembly GCF_055407145.1. Classification (NCBI taxonomy): domain Bacteria; kingdom Pseudomonadati; phylum Pseudomonadota; class Gammaproteobacteria; order Pseudomonadales; family Pseudomonadaceae; genus Pseudomonas; species Pseudomonas sp. c313. Next base: position 218,263 of record NZ_JBUZRD010000005.1, read on the forward strand.
CAGGCCGCCATCGAGGAAGCCAACCGGCCGATGTGGCTGACCATCTGGTACCAGAAGCAGTTCCAGATTCTGGTGCTCGGTGCTGCGCTGGTGCTACTCACGGTGATCCTGTTTCTGCAGGACAGCCTGGCGCGCCGGCCCCGCTTGCTGCACTGGGTGCGCCGAGGCTACCTGGTATTCACCGTGGTGTTTATCGGCTGGTACGCCCTTGGGCAGTTATCGGTGGTTAACGTACTGACCTTCGTCCATGCGCTGTTCCAGCAGTTTCGCTGGGAGCTGTTCCTCACCGATCCGTTGATTTTCATGCTCTGGGTGTTCACCGCCGCCAGCATCCTGCTGTGGGGCCGTGGCGTGTTCTGCGGCTGGCTGTGCCCGTTCGGCGCCTTGCAGGAACTGATCAACGAAGCCGCCCGCAAGCTGAAGATTCGCCAATACGAGTTGCCCTTTGCTGTCCATGAACGGTTGTGGGCGATCAAGTACCTGATCCTGTTGCTGCTGTTTGGCATTTCCCTGGAGTCGATGTCCAGCGCCGAGATGTTTGCCGAAGTGGAACCCTTCAAGACCGCCATCACCCTCAAGTTCGACCGCCAGTGGTGGTTTGTGCTCTACGCCGTGGCGCTGCTGGTCATCAACATCTTCACCCGCAAGGTCTATTGCCGCTACCTCTGCCCACTGGGCGCGGCGCTGGCGATCCCGAGCAAATTTCGCCTGTTCGACTGGTTGAAACGACGCAAGGAGTGTGGCGATCCCTGCCAACTGTGCGCCAAGGAATGTGAGATCCAGGCGATCCACCCCGACGGCCATATCAACGCCAATGAATGCCACTACTGCCTCGATTGCCAGATGACCTGGCACAACGACAACAAATGCCCGCCACTGATCAATAAGCGCAAGAAACGCAATAAGGCCGCCGCTGTCGTCGCGCAGTTGATACCAGTGGTGCAGGTGCCTACGTCCGAATCTCAGTGATTGTTTTTATTCTCTCAAGGAGCATCCCATGAACGACACAGAATCGAAAAAACCAGGGCAAACCCCGGAACCCGAAGGCCTGAGCCGGCGTGGTTTTCTCGGCACTGGTGCCATCACCGGCGCGGTACTGGCGGGTGCCACGGCCCTTGGAGGCACAGTGTTTACTCGTGAGTCCTTCGCCGCAGCGGCCAAGGAAGCCAAGTCGAAAATCCACGTTGGACCAGGAGAGCTGGACCAGTACTACGGTTTCTGGAGCGGCGGCCATCAGGGCGAAGTGCGCGTAATGGGCATTCCGTCGATGCGCGAGCTGATGCGCATCCCGGTATTCAACGTCGATTCCGCCACCGGCTGGGGCCTGACCAACGAAAGCAAGCGCATCCTGGGGGAGGGCGCCAAGTACCAGAACGGCGATTGCCACCACCCGCACCTGTCTACCACCGACGGCAAGTACGACGGCAAATACCTGTTCATCAATGACAAGGCCAACACCCGGGTTGCACGGATTCGCCTGGACATCATGAAGTGCGACAAGATTCTCACCGTGCCCAACGCCCAGGCCATTCATGGCCTGCGCCTGCAAAAGGTGCCGTACACCAAGTACGTGTTCTGCAATGCCGAGTTCATCATTCCGCACCCTAACGACGGCCACTCCTTCGATTTGCAGGACAAGAGCAGTTTCACCATGTTCAACGTCATCGATGCCGAGAAAATGGAGATGGCCTTCCAGGTCATCGTCGACGGCAACCTCGACAACGCCGACGCCGACTACACCGGCAAGTACGCGGCCGCCACCTGCTACAACTCGGAGAAAGCCTCCGACCTGGGCGGCATGATGCGCAACGAGCGCGACTGGGTGGTGGTGTTCAATATCCCGCGCATCGAAGCGGCGATCAAGGCTGGCAAGTTCATCAACCTCGATGGCGTCAAGGTGCCGGTGGTCGACGGGCGCAAGGGCGACGACGGCAAAGACAGCGAGTTTACCCGCTACATCCCGGTACCGAAGAACCCCCACGGCTGCAACACTTCGCCGGACGGCAAATACTTTATCGCCAACGGCAAGCTGTCGCCGACGTGCACCATCATCGCCATCGACAAGCTCGACGACCTGTTCAGTGACAAGATCAAGGACCCGCGTGGCGTGGTGGTCGGCGAGCCGGAACTGGGCCTGGGCCCGTTGCACACCACCTACGACGGGCGGGGTTTTGCCTACACCACGCTGTTTATCGACAGCCAGGTGGTCAAGTGGAACATCGCCGAAGCCATCCGCGCCTACGGTGGTGAGAAGGTCAACTACATCAAGCAGAAACTCGATGTGCAATACCAACCGGGCCACAACCACGCCTCGCTGACGGAAACCCGCGATGCCGACGGCCAATGGCTGGTGGTGCTCAGCAAGTTCTCCAAGGACCGCTTCCTGCCAACCGGGCCACTGCACCCGGAAAACGACCAGTTGATCGACATTTCCGGCGACGAGATGAAGCTGGTCCACGACGGCCCGGCCTTTGCCGAACCCCACGACTGCGTCATGGCCCGCCGTGACCAGATCAAGACCAAGAAAATCTGGGAGCGTAACGACCCGTTCTTCGCCGAAACCGTGGCCATTGCGGCTAAGGACGGTATCAAGCTGGAGACCGACAACAAGGTCATCCGCGACGGCAAGAAAGTACGGGTGTACATGACCTCCATGGCCCCGACCTACGGCCTGACGGAGTTCACCGTCAAGCACGGCGATGAAGTCACCGTGACCATCACCAACATCGACCAGATCGAAGACGTGACCCATGGCTTTGTCATGACCAACCACGGCGTGAGCATGGAAATCAGCCCGCAGCAGACGTCGTCGATCACCTTTATCGCTGATAAGCCCGGCCTGCATTGGTACTACTGCAGCTGGTTCTGCCATGCACTGCATATGGAAATGGTCGGGCGGATGTTGGTCGAACGGGCCTGACGGCTTATGCGGCTAACGTAGCAGTTGTCGAGCTTTAGCGAGGCTACGTTGGCCGCACCGCTGCCATCAAGTCAGTCCCCGGCCCCGAGTCGCACCTGACGCAGCCTCGCTAAAGCTCGACAGCTGCTTTGTTTCATAGACCGGACTTCGATCACAAGGAAAATACTGTGGCTCGATCACGGACCCTGTTCATTGGGCTTGTATTGCTGGTGTTATGCACCAGCGCCCAAGCCTTGGTACTCCCCATCACCGACTTGCCCCTGCAAGCCGACGGCGCGCAACACTGGCGCCTGCCGGCCGGTCAATACCAGGGCTCTTTCAGCATCGATCAACCCATGCAACTCACCTGCGAACCCGGCGCCATCTTCCAGGGCCAAGGCCAGGGCAACGGTTTGCTCATCAACGCCCCTGACGTCACCGTTCAAGGCTGCACCTTCCTTGACTGGGGCCACGACCTCACCGCCATGAACGCCGCCGTGTTCATCCAACCCAAGGCCCATGGCGCCCTGATCAAGAACAACCACCTGCAAGGCCCGGGCTTCGGCATTTGGGTCGATGGCACCGCCGATGTCAGCCTGATCGACAACCAGATCCAGGGTGACCCGACGATACGCTCCCAGGACCGTGGCAACGGCATTCACCTGTACGCGGTACACGGTGCGAAGGTCATCGGCAACCAGGTCCGTGACGCTCGCGATGGCATCTACATCGATACCTCCAACGGCAACCTGCTGCAAGGCAACACCCTGGAAGACCTGCGCTACGGCATTCACTACATGTTTGCCAACGACAACCAGGTGCTGGGCAATATCACCCGCCGCACCCGCACTGGCTACGCCTTGATGCAGAGCCGCAAACTGACAGTGATCGGCAATCGCTCCGAGCAGGATGAGAACTACGGCATCCTGATGAACTACATCACCTATTCGACCCTGAGGGACAACTTCGTCAGCGAGGTGCGTGACGGCTCCACCGGCGACACCATGATCACCGGTGCCGAGGGCAAGGCATTGTTTATCTACAACTCGCTGTTCAACAGCATTGAGCACAACCACTTCGAACGCAGCGCTGTGGGCATTCACCTCACCGCGGGCTCGGAAGACAACCGCATTGCCGACAACGCCTTTGTCGGCAACCAGCGCCAGGTCAAATACGTCGCCACCCGTTTGCAAGAGTGGTCGGTGGAAGGCCGCGGCAACTACTGGAGCGACTACCTGGGCTGGGATCGCAACAACGATGGCCTGGGGGATGTTGCCTATGAACCCAACGACAACGTCGACCGCCTGCTGTGGCTTTACCCCCAGGTGCGGCTGTTGATGAACAGCCCCGGCATCGAACTGCTGCGCTGGGTGCAACGGGCGTTTCCGGTGATGAAGTCGCCGGGGGTGATGGACAGTCATCCGCTGATGAAAGACCCCACGCTTTCCCTGCTCAAGGAGCCCGCATGATGAATGTCGTCGAGATCGAAGGCGTCAGCCAGCGCTACGGGGACACCACCGTATTGCATGACTTGAACCTGAGCCTGGCGCCCGGTGAAGTGCTTGGGCTGTTCGGCCACAACGGCGCCGGCAAGACCACCAGCATGAAGTTGATATTGGGCCTGTTGCAGGCCAGTGTCGGCCAGGTGCGGGTATTCGGTCGCCAGCCCAGCGACCCCCATGTGCGGCAGTTGTTGGGTTATTTGCCGGAGAACGTGACGTTTTATCCGCAGCTCAGTGGCCTGGAAACCTTGCAGCATTTTGCCCGGCTCAAGGGCGCCGCCATGGCCCAGGTCACTACCTTGCTGGAAGACGTCGGCCTCACAGGGGCGGCGCGGCGACGGGTCAAGACCTACTCAAAAGGTATGCGCCAGCGCCTGGGGCTGGCTCAGGCGTTGCTCGGCAAACCGCGTTTGTTACTGCTGGACGAGCCCACCGTGGGCCTCGATCCGATCGCCACCCAGGACCTGTATTGCCTGCTCGACCGCCTGCGGGAGCAAGGCACCAGCATCATCCTGTGCTCCCACGTACTGCCAGGTGTCGAAGCCCATATCAACCGCGCTGCGATCCTGACCCAGGGCCGCCTGCTGGCCCTCGGCACCCTGGCGACGTTGCGCGAAGAGGCGGGGCTGCCGACGCTGATTCGCAGCAGCGGCCTGCAATATGGGGCGCTGTTGCAAAAACGCTGGAGTGAGGCGGGCCATGTCACCCAACGCTGGGGCGTGCAAGGCCTGCAAGTGGAGGTGTTCAACGGCAAAAAAGTCGAGCTGTTGCGTCAGTTGCTGGAGCAGGACAGCCCCTGCGACGTGGAAATTCATCCGCCGTCCCTGGAAGACATCTACCGCCACTACATGAACAGCGCCATGGAGCGTGCCCTATGAACCCGATCTGGAACATGGCCCGCAAGGAGTTCTGCGACGGCCTGCGCAATCGCTGGTTGTTGGCCATCAGTGTGTTGTTTGCCGTACTCGCCATCGGCATCGCCTGGCTGGGGGCGGCGGCGTCAGGGCAGCTGGGTTTTACTTCGATTCCGGCGACCATTGCCAGCCTGGCCAGCCTGGCGACCTTCCTGATGCCGCTGATTGCGTTGCTGCTGGCCTATGACGCGATTGTCGGTGAGGACGAAAGCGGCACGTTATTGCTGTTGCTGACCTATCCCCTGGGACGCGGGCATATCCTGCTGGGCAAGTTTGTCGGCCACGGCTTGATTCTGGCACTGGCCACGTTGATTGGTTTTGGCTGCGCGATGCTGGCCATCGCCGTGCTGGTGGATGACGTCGAATTCAGCCTGCTGCTGTGGGCCTTTGGCCGCTTCATGCTGACCTCGACCTTGCTCGGCTGGGGGTTTCTCGGCATGGCCTATGTGCTCAGCAGCGTCTCGGCGGAGAAATCCACTGCGGCCGGGCTGGCGCTCGGGGTGTGGTTCTTCTTCGTTCTGGTATTCGACTTGGCGTTGCTGGCCCTGCTGGTACTGAGCGAGGGCCAGTTCAGCCCGACGTTGCTGCCCTGGTTGCTGCTGCTCAATCCGGCAGATGTTTACCGGCTGATCAATCTGTCGGGCTTTGAATCTGGCCCGGCGTCCGTCGGCGTGATGGCCTTGGGTGGAGACCTGGCGGTGCCGGTTGCCGCGCTTTGGTTGTGCCTGGTGGCATGGGTTGCAGTACCGCTGGCCCTGGCCTATGGGCTGTTTCGTCGGCGCGCGGCATGAGGTTTTTACTGATGGAGCAATTGAGCATGAAGAGATTTTATTCGACGCTATTGGCCGTGGTGATGGGCCTGATGCTGGCTGGCTGTGACAAACCGGTAAAAGCCACCGCCAGCGAGGGGGTGGTGGGTTTTCATCGCAGTGATGAGTGCCACGTGTGTGGCATGGTGATCAGCGATTTCCCCGGCCCCAAGGGCGAAGTGGTAGAGCAGGGCGGGGTGAAGAAATTCTGTTCTACGGCGGAAATGGTCGGCTGGTGGATGCAGCCTGAAAATCATCATCAGAACGCCAAACTGTACGTGCATGACATGGGAAAAAGTCACTGGGATACCCCTGATGACGCTCACTTGATCGATGCCAAAATTGCGTTTTATGTACTCGGCACCGGGCTCAAGGGCGCCATGGGCGTGGTATTGGCCTCGTTTGCTGATGAGGCCGCGGCGCAGAAAGTAGCGGCGGATACTGGCGGACGGGTGTTGCGGTTTGGTGATATTGATTTGGCGTTGTTGCAGCAGCCGGTGGGGATGTCCCATATGAGCCATTGAGCGGACGTTGTGTCGATGTCGATGGCTATCCAGCAGAGGTATCGACACATCTCATGAGGTTGCTGATGGCTGGGGGGCAGGTTCGGTTGAGTACATATCCGTTGCTGCGGTAACGGCGGCTTAGGGTTACGCCCTTACGGCGTGTCACTTTGCAAAAGCGGCAAAGTAACCAAAGCGCTCCTGCCCTACCTATCGGCACCTCGCTGGGGCTCGGCGTGCCCGAACGAAGGCATTGCTCCGTGGGTCGCCGCGATGGGCCATCCCTGGCCCAGCGCGGCTAAACCGGCATCCTTGCCGGTTTACCCACTGCGCAATACCTGCGTTCGGCCTCTGGTTTTATGGGCAGGCAGATCAAGAGCCAGCGCCATCCGCTTTTCTGTAGGAGCGAGGGGGACGCCTAGTTCTTGCTCGCGAAGAACCTGAGGGCACCGCGTTCATCCAGGAAGCCCGTGTCATCGTTAACGACCATCGCGAGCAAGCTAGCTCCTACAGGTGGCAGTGAATCCGCTCTTGCTTCTCACCACTCAGGTCGGCTACCAGGCCGCCGTGCTTTTGCTTTTGATCTTAGGCGCCCCGTTAAACCACGATGGCTGAACGCCGGTTTAGCCGCGCTGGGCCAAGGATGGCCCAGCGCGGCGGCCCACGCCGTAAGGGCGTAACCCTAAGCCGCCGTTACCGCAGCAACGGATATGTACCCAACCCAACCTCAGCCCGCCTGGTACCCCATCAACTGCTCTTCGCACAAAATCCGAATCGTGCGCCGCTGCACCTCGATCATCCCGCCATCCACCAGCCGATGCAGAATCCTGGAAAACGTCTCCGGCTGGATTCCCAGTTTCGACGCCACCAACCGCTTGGGCACCTGCAACACCACATCGCCGCTGACCGTATCGCGTTCCTGAAGCAGAAAGTTGATCACCCGCCGGCTGGCATTCGTCAGGGTCAGGGTGTCGATGTCCTTGAGTCGTTGATGCAGGTGGATGCTCAGGGTGCCCAGGATCGCCAGGCAAATTTTTGGCTGGACCTCCAGGGCCTTGCGGTAGTGATGGCCTTCGATGGTCACCAGCAGACTGTCCTTGAGGGCCGTGGCGCTCACCGGGTAGGCCTTGGCCTGGCTGAACAGCAAGGCTTCGGCAAAGGTCTGGCCGGGGCGGATGACTTCCACCAGGTGTTCCTGGCCTTCACCGGTGACCCGATGCAATTTGATCTGGCCGCTCACCAGCAGGAAAAACCGCTCGGCGGGATCGCCCTGGTGCATCAGCGTGACGTGGGTGGGCAGGCGTTTGAGGTTGGCCAGGGTGCAGACGTCCTGGAAGACTTTTTCCGGCAACTGACTGAACAGGTGATGGCGGCGCAGGGTTAAAACGATGGATGGGTGGGTCAGCATGGCATACCTCCGGTCTCGCCCATGGTAGGCCGTGACACTGGCGGGGCCTATGCCTCTACCGGGCTACCTCCAAAGAGGCAGGGTTAGACGTACAACTACAACGCGTAGCAGCAACTGTCTTGGTGACTTTTGTTCAGGCCGAATTTATCCAGCCTGACGCAGATGCTCCATCGCCCACACTGCCGCCTCTACCCGCGAGCGCAACCCCAGTTTGTGCAGCAAATTCTTCACATGCACCTTCACCGTTCCTTCGGTAATCCCCAGCTTGTGCCCGATCACTTTGTTGCTGTACCCGCCGGCAATGGTCTTCAACACCTGGCGTTCACGTTCCGTCAGTTCCACCGCCGCATGGGGCTGCGGTGAACGCAAGGCCTGGGCGAGGACGCGGGTCAAGCCGGGGCTGATTACCAGGGCGCCGTGGAGGGCGTCTCGGATGTACTGGATCAGAAGTTCCGGCTCCATGTCCTTGAGCAAGTAACCGTTGGCATCCAGGCGCAGGGCGTCGCGGATGTCGTCTTCGGCATCGGACACGGTAAACAGCAGTACCTTGCCGGCGTAGTTCATGGCCCGCAGGCGGCGCAGGGTTTCCAGGCCGTTCATTTGCGGCATGTTGTTGTCCAGCAGCACCAGGTCCGGTTGCAGCGACTCGATCAGTCCCAGGGCTTCTTCGCCGTTGCCGGCTTCGCCGACTACCTGCAGGTCATCTTCCAGCTCCAGCATCTGGCGCATGCCGTGGCGCATCATCGGGTGGTCGTCTACCAGCAGGATGTGGTGGCGCAGGGGAGTGTTCATGAAAAGCTACCTTGTAGGGACTGCCCGAGAAATTCCGGGCGGAACAGCAATTGCACTCGCGTACCCTGAGGCTCGCGGGAAGATATATCGAGCTGGCCGTGCAGGCTGCGGGCACGCTCGTCCATGATGGTCAGGCCGTGGTGTTCGCGCTGGTCCACGGCGCCGCTGAAGCCACGACCATCGTCTTCGATACTCAGGGTCACGGTTTCGCCGCTCTGGCGCAGTTGCAGCCAGGCGTTTTGCGCATGGGCGTGGCGCAGGCAGTTGGACAGGGCTTCACGGGTGATTTGCAGCAGGTGAATCTGCTCGCTGGCGGAGAGTTGGAAGGCCAGGGCATCGACGTGCAGGTGCACCTGGAATTCGCCCCGGCGGGAGAACTCTTCGGCGGTGTCCTTGAGTTCCTCCACCAGCCCGGCATCATGGATTTGCAGGCGGAAGGTGGTGAGCAATTCCCGCAACTGGCGGTAGGCGTTGCTCAGGCCTTCGCGCAATTCGCCGGTGACGGTTTCCAGGGTTTCCACCGGTTCGCCCCGGCGCAGCAAGGTTTGCATGCGGCTGACTTGCAGCTTCATATAAGACAGGGCCTGGGCCAGGGAATCGTGCAGTTCCCGAGCGATGATGGTGCGTTCGTCCAGCAGCAACAGGCGGTGATCCTGTTCGCGCTGACGCTTGAGGGACAGCGAGGTGCCGATCAGGTTGGCCAGGGCCTGGATCAGTTCATTCTCCCAGCCTTGGGGCGGATGGCCGTCGACAAAGTGTGCCTTGAGTTCCCCCAGTTCCGCGCCCTGGTTGCTGATGCTGAACACTTGCGGCGGGGCGACGTGATGCCGCTCGCAGGTGGCGCAATCGCCGATGGCGCAGATGTTGCGGCTGTTCTCGCCATGCAGGGCGAGCATCTGCTGGGCCGGTGCAAGGAAATGGCCTTTCAGGCACAGCGACAGACGCAGGCCCGGCAAGCGTTTCTGGAAGCGGCGGATCAACTCGTCGAGGCCTTCGGCATTGGCCTGGCGCGTGGCCAGGCTGCGGCTGCTTTGGTAGAGCAATTCGAGGGCCGCGTTGGCCTGTTGCAGATTGAGGGTTTTCTGCTGGACCTGGCTTTCCAGGGTGCGATGGGACTCTTCGATGGTTTCGGCCAGGGTGTTGAAGCTCAGGGCAAGCTGGCCCAGTTCATCCTGGGAGCGGTGGTTGACCCGGGTCTTGTAGTCACCGTCGCGAAAGCGCCGGGTAGCGTCGACCAACTCCTGCAAGGGGGTAACCACGCCGTACTGCAACTCATAAAGGCCCAGCAGCAGGATGATCAGGGTGCTGAACAACGCCAGGCCCTGGATCAGTTGCTGCCAGCTTTGTTTATGTTCGCTTTGCTGCTGCAACAGGCTGACGAATTGGTTGAGCTGTTCGACGAAAGCCGGGGCTCGCTCGCGGAAAAACACCCCGTCACCGCGCTCCAGCGCCGGGCGCAACTCAAGGTTCCAGTGTTGCTGGATCTGCCGGTAGCTCTGTTGCAGGGAACTGTTAGGGCCGCCTTCCAGCACCGCCTTGAGGGACTGGCTGTCCAGGCGCTGTTGCAGGCTTTGGGTGATCGTTTTTATTTCTTCATCGCTGGCGCTGTCGGAGAGTTTCCAGCTCAGGTGGTAGGTCTCCATGCGCACGGAGCCGGCAGTATTGATCGCGGCGCCATCGCCCTGGCTGAACCAGGCGATCAGCCCGGCGCTCAGGGAACTGGCCAGGGCCAGGACTGCAATCAAGATCACTGCGAGGCCGGCGCGAGCGGGCAGGGAGCTGCGCAGCCAGTTAAACATCACGGCGTAATCGCAGGGTAGAAAGAAGCAGCATGGCGGCACCTGAAACGGGGATGGTGGATAAAAAACCGCAATCCCTGGCGCACTACCTCTAAAGAGTTGCCGGCAAACCCTCCCACGGGAAAACACCGGCACAAGAGATCAATCCATTGATAAATAAAGACTTTCTCTTGTTGTTGGATATACCTCCTTAGAGGTAGATGGCCCCAGCATAGGCCAATACCCCTCAGGCGTTCGTTGATCTGGGTCAAGTTCTGCGGGGGTCTCGCCCCTAACCTGCGCTCATGGAATAACTTTCTGGAGCGCAAACCGTGACTCAACCGCGCGTAAAACAAGGTCTAGTGCTGGGTATGAGCACGCTGGCCTTCACCGTGTGCTTTATGGTCTGGATGATGTTCGCCGTGCTCGGCGTGCCAATCAAGGAACTGCTGCAACTCAACGAAACCCAGTTCGGCCTGCTGGCTGCCACCCCGGTCTTGACGGGTTCCCTGGTGCGCCTGCCCCTGGGCCTGCTGACCGACCGCTTCGGCGGGCGCATCGTCTTCTTCGTATTGATGATGACCTGCGTGCTGCCGCTGTACCTGATCACCTACGCGACGGCCTATTGGCAGTTCCTGGTGCTGGGGCTGTTTGTCGGCCTGGCCGGTGGTTCGTTCTCGGTGGGCATCGCCTACGTTGCCAAGTGGTTCGACAAGGAGAACCAGGGCTTCGCCATGGGCGTATTTGGCGCCGGTAACGCCGGTGCGGCAGTGACCAAGTTTCTTGCGCCTGCCTTGATTGCCTTTGGCACCTGGCACCTGGTGCCCAAGGTGTTCAGCGCGATCCTGTTTATCACCGCGCTGCTGTTCTGGTTCTTCACTGCCGAGAATAAGACCCACCGCAGTGCCGGTGGCGCCACCTTGCGCGAGCAGTTGCTGTGCCTCAAGGACCCGGCCGTGTGGCGCTACTGCCAGTACTACTCGATTGTCTTTGGCGGCTATGTGGCCCTGGCGTTGTGGATGACCAAGTACTACGTCCAGGAATACGGCTTCAACCTGCAAAGTGCTGCACTGCTGGCGGCCTGTTTCTCCTTGCCGGGCGGTGTGCTGCGGGCGGTGGGCGGCTGGATGTCCGACCGCTGGGGCGCGCAAAGCGTGACCTGGTGGGTGTTGTGGGTGAGTTGGGTCTGCCTGTTCCTGCTGTCGTACCCGCAAACCCAACTGCAAGTGCAGACCGTCAACGGCCCGCTGGATTTCCATATCGGCCTTAACGCCACGGTGTTCACCGTGCTGCTGTTCGTGATGGGCATCGCCTTCGCCTTTGGCAAGGCCTCGGTATTCAAGTACATCGCCAACGACTACCCGCAAAACATGGGCGCGGTATCGGGCATTGTCGGCCTGGCCGGCGGCCTCGGCGGGTTTGTGCTGCCGATCATGTTTGGCGCCCTGGTGGACCTCACCGGCGTGCGCTCTTCCTGCTTCATGTTGATGTACGGCGTGGTCTGGGTGTCCCTGACCTGGATGTACTTCAGCGAAATTCGCAAGCAGCCGCTGCTCGGTAAAGCGCCTGCGGCCCAGCCTCTCCAAGGAGAATGAACATGACCCTTTTGCAAAAGCCCGAATCGGGTCCGGTGATCCACGACTGGCGCCCTGAGGACCCGGCGTTCTGGGGCCGCAGCGGCAAACAGACGGCCACCCGTAACCTGTGGATCTCCATCCCTGCGCTGCTGTTGGCCTTCGCCGTGTGGATGGTCTGGAGCACGGTGATCGTGCGCCTGAACGCCATCGGTTTCAGCTTCACCACTGACCAGTTGTTCTGGCTGGCGGCATTACCGGGCTTGTCCGGCGCGACGTTGCGGGTGTTCTACTCGTTCATGGTGCCGATTTTCGGCGGGCGTCGCTGGACTGCCCTGAGCACCGCATCGCTGCTGCTGCCATCGTTGTGGATGGGTTTTGCGGTGCAGGACCCCAACACGTCTTACAGCGTGTTTGTGCTGATCGCCTTGTTGTGCGGCTTTGGTGGCGGCAACTTCGCCTCCAGCATGTCCAACATCAGCTTCTTCTACCCCAAGTCCCAGCAAGGTACGGCCCTGGGCTTGAATGCCGGCCTGGGCAACCTGGGTGTGTCGGTGATGCAGTTTTGCGTGCCGCTGGTGATCACTTTCGGTGTGTTCGGCCTGATGGGCGGCCAACCGCAAATCCTGGAAGACGGTAGCCAGTTGTGGCTGCAGAACGCCGGGTTTATCTGGGTGCCGTTCATTATCGTCGTCACTGTGTTCGCCTGGTTCGGCATGAACGACCTGTCCAGCGCTCGCGCTTCGTTCAGCGACCAGGCGGTGATCTTCAAGCGCAAGCACAACTGGCTGATGTGCTGGTTGTACCTGGCGACCTTCGGTTCGTTCATCGGCTTCTCCGCTGCCTTTCCGCTGCTGATCAAAACCTCATTCCCTGATGTGATTGCTTTGAAATTCGCCTTCCTCGGCCCATTGGTTGGCGCCCTGGTCCGGCCGCTGGGCGGCTGGCTGGCAGACAAGCTGGGCGGCGCACGAGTGACCTTGTGGAACTTCGTGCTGATGATCGTGATGGTGTTCGGCGTGCTGCACTTCCTGCCGCAGAACGGCGAGGGCGGCAACTTCTACGGCTTCCTCGGCATGTTCATGCTGCTGTTTATCACCACCGGCGTCGGCAACGGTTCGACCTTTCGCATGATCCCGGTGATCTTCCGCACCCTGCATGAAAAAGCCAGCGCCGGCCAACCCGCTGAACAGCGCGAGCAAGCCCTGAAAAACGCCAGCAAGGAATCGGCCGCAGTGCTCGGTTTCAGCTCGGCCATGGGCGCCTTTGGGGCGTTCTTTATTCCCAAGACCTTCGGCTCGTCCATGGCTTACACCGGCAGCCCGGCGATGGCCTTCTACATGTTTGTCGGCTTCTACCTGAGTTGCATCGTTGTGACCTGGTGGTGGTACGCCCGCAAAGGCGCCGAGACCCCCTGCTAGCCGACCCCAATTCACCCTTTGCGTGGGCGGGGCGTAGACCCCGCAGCAAGCCTGAGAGGAAAGCATCATGAGTCACTTACTGGATCAACTGCGGTTCTTCAACCGTAAGCAAAACGAGTTCTCCGACGGCCACGGCGAGACCCGCAAGGAGTCTCGCGACTGGGAAAACGTTTACCGTTCCCGCTGGCAGTACGACAAGATCGTGCGTTCCACCCACGGTGTGAACTGCACCGGCTCGTGCTCGTGGAAGATCTACGTGAAGAACGGCCTGATTACCTGGGAAACCCAGCAGACCGACTACCCGCGTACCCGTAATGACCTGCCCAACCATGAGCCCCGTGGCTGCCCTCGTGGTGCCAGCTACAGCTGGTACATCTACAGCGCCAACCGACTCAAGTACCCGAAAATTCGTAAGCCATTGCTCAAGCTGTGGCGTGAAGCACGTCTGACCCTGGCGCCCGTTGAGGCCTGGGCCAGCATCGTCGAGGACAAGGTCAAGGCCGACTCCTACAAGAGCAAGCGCGGCATGGGTGGCTTCATCCGTTCCAACTGGGAGGAAGTCAACGAGATCATAGCCGCCTCCAATGTCTACACCATCAAGCAATACGGCCCGGACCGCATTGTCGGCTTCTCGCCGATCCCGGCCATGTCGATGGTCAGCTACGCCGCAGGTTCACGTTACCTGTCGCTGATCGGCGGCGTGTGCCTGAGCTTCTACGACTGGTACTGCGACCTGCCACCGGCCTCGCCAATGGTGTGGGGCGAGCAGACCGACGTGCCGGAATCGGCCGACTGGTACAACTCCAACTACATCATCGCCTGGGGTTCCAACGTCCCGCAGACCCGTACCCCGGACGCCCACTTCTTTACCGAGGTGCGCTACAAGGGCACCAAGACCGTCGCCATCACCCCCGACTATTCGGAAGTGGCCAAGCTCACCGACCTGTGGCTCAACCCCAAGCAGGGCACCGACGCCGCGCTGGCCCAGGCCTTCAACCATGTGATCTTCAAAGAATTTCACCTGGACAAGCCGAGCGCCTATTTCACCGAATACGCCAAGCGCTTTACTGACTTGCCGGTGCTGGTGATGCTCAAGCCCATGACCGGTTTTGCACCGGGCGCCGGTTTCCAACCGGATCGCTTCCTGCGCGCTTCGGACCTGACTGGCAACCTGGGCCAGGAAAACAACCCGGAATGGAAAACCATCGCCCTCGATGAAAGCGGCGAACTGGTCTCCCCGCAAGGCTCCATCGGCTATCGCTGGGGCGAGAAGGGCAAGTGGAACATTCTGCCCAAGGAAGGCGGCGAAGGTCGTGAGATCGACCTCAAGCTGAGCCTGATCGGTGATGACGTCGCCGAAGTAGCCTTCCCGTATTTTGCCGGTGAAGCACAGGAATACTTCCAACACGTGGCCGGTGATGCCGTGCAATTCCGCCGCGTGCCGGTGCACAGCGTGACCCTGGCTGACGGCAGCGTCGCCAAAGTCGCCACCGTGTTCGACTTGTCGGCGGCCAACCTGGCCATCGACCGTGGCCTGGGCGGCGCCAACGTGGCCAAGGACTACGATGACGCCAGCGTACCGGGTACTCCGGCCTGGCAGGAGCAGATCACCGGCGTCAGCCGTGAGAAAGCCATCCAGATTGCCCGTGAGTTTGCCGACAACGCCGACAAGACCAAGGGGCGCTCGATGATCATCGTCGGCGCGGCGATGAACCACTGGTACCACATGGACATGAACTACCGCGGGCTGATCAATATGCTCATGCTCTGCGGTTGCGTCGGCCAGACTGGCGGCGGTTGGGCGCACTACGTGGGCCAGGAAAAACTGCGTCCACAATGCGGCTGGTTGCCACTGGCCTTCGGCCTGGACTGGAACCGTCCGCCACGTCAGATGAACGGCACCAGCTTCTTCTACGGCCACAGCTCCCAGTGGCGCCACGAGAAGATGAGCATGCACGATGTGCTCTCGCCATTGGCCGACAAATCCCAGTTCCCGGAACACGCGCTCGATTACAACATCCGCGCCGAACGCGCCGGCTGGTTGCCCAGCGCACCGCAACTTAACACCAACCCGCTGCACATCTGCCGCGACGCTGCTGCCGCTGGCATGGACCCGAAAGACTACGTGGTCAAGTCCTGGCAGGACGGTACCCTGCGCTTTGCCTGCGAACAGCCGGACAGCCCGGTGAACTTCCCGCGCAACATGTTTATCTGGCGCTCCAACCTGCTGGGCTCCTCGGGCAAGGGCCACGAGTACATGCTCAAGTACCTGCTGGGCACCAAGAACGGGGTGATGAACGAAGACATCGGCCATAGCAGCGAGTGCAAGCCTACTGAAGCTGAATGGGTCGAAGACGGCGCCATCGGCAAGCTTGACCTGGTGACCACGCTGGACTTCCGCATGTCCTCCACCTGCGTCTATTCCGACATCGTGTTGCCGACCGCAACCTGGTACGAAAAAGACGACATGAACACCTCGGACATGCACCCGTTCATTCACCCGTTGTCGGCTGCCATCGACCCGGCGTGGGAATCGCGTTCTGACTGGGAAATCTACAAAGGTATCGCCAAGGCCTTCTCGGCCATGTCGGTCGGGCACCTGGGTGTCGAGCAAGACTTGGTCACCGTGCCGTTGATGCATGACAGCGTTGGCGAACTGGCCCAGCCGTTTGGCGGCACTGACTGGAAAAGTGCTGGTGTGGCCCCGCAACCGGGCAAGAACGCGCCGAACATGGCCGTAGTGGAACGGGACTACCCGAACATCTATAAGCAGTTCTCGTCGCTCGGCCCGATGCTGGAAAAACTCGGCAACGGCGGCAAGGGCATCAACTGGAACACCGATGAAGAGGTCGAGTTCCTGGGTGAGCTGAACCACCACGAAAATGACGCCGGTATCAGCCACGGTCGGCCAAAAATCGACACGGCCATCGACGCCGCTGAAGTGATCCTGTCCCTGGCCCCGGAAACCAACGGCAAGGTCGCCTTGAAAGCCTGGGCGGCGCTGTCGGAGTTCACCGGCATCGACCACAGCCACCTGGCGATTTCCAAGGCCCATGAAGCCATCCGCTTCCGCGATATTCAGGCGCAGCCGCGCAAGATTATTTCCAGCCCTACCTGGTCGGGCCTG
This sequence comes from Pseudomonas sp. c313, assembly GCF_055407145.1. Classification (NCBI taxonomy): domain Bacteria; kingdom Pseudomonadati; phylum Pseudomonadota; class Gammaproteobacteria; order Pseudomonadales; family Pseudomonadaceae; genus Pseudomonas; species Pseudomonas sp. c313. Next base: position 234,990 of record NZ_JBUZRD010000005.1, read on the forward strand.
GAAGACGAACACGTCAGCTACAACGCCGGCTACACCAACGTTCACGAAGGGATTCCATGGCGCACCATCACTGGCCGCCAGCAGTTCTACCAGGATCACCCGTGGATGCAGGCTTTCGGCGAGCAGCTGATGAGCTACCGGCCACCGGTCAACACCCGCACCATCGAAGGCGTGAAGGGCAAGCGCAGCAACGGCGAGACTGAAATCGTCCTGAACTGGATTACGCCGCACCAGAAATGGGGCATCCACAGCACCTACAGCGACAACCTGCTGATGCTCACCTTGAGCCGTGGCGGGCCGATTGTCTGGCTCTCGGAAATCGACGCCAAGCGTGCCGGGATCGAGGACAACGACTGGATCGAGTGCTTCAACGTCAACGGTGCCCTGACCGCACGGGCAGTAGTTAGCCAGCGGGTCAAGGAAGGCATGGTGATGATGTATCACGCCCAGGAACGGATTGTGAACGTGCCCGGTTCGGAAACCACCAAGACTCGTGGCGGCCACCACAACTCGGTGACCCGCGTAGTGCTCAAGCCGACCCACATGATCGGCGGCTATGCCCAGCAGGCCTACGGTTTCAACTATTACGGCACGGTCGGTTGCAACCGCGATGAGTTCGTCGTGGTGCGCAAGATGTCCAAAGTCGATTGGCTCGATGGTTCCAGCGGCGATGACTTGCCGCGTCCATTGCCGACCGATATCGAGGAGAACTGAGATGAAGATTCGCTCACAAATCGGCATGGTCCTGAACCTGGACAAATGCATCGGCTGCCACACCTGCTCGATCACCTGCAAAAACGTCTGGACCAGCCGCGAAGGCATGGAATACGCCTGGTTCAACAACGTTGAATCCAAGCCCGGCATTGGCTACCCGAAAGAATGGGAAAACCAGGACAAGTGGAAGGGCGGCTGGGTGCGCAACGCCAATGGCTCGATCAACCCACGCATCGGCGGCAAGTTCCGGGTGCTGGCGAATATCTTCGCCAACCCCGACTTGCCGAGCCTGGACGACTACTACGAGCCGTTCGACTTCGACTATCAGCACCTGCACACCGCTCCTTTGGGCGAGCACCAGCCGACCGCGCGCCCGCGTTCGCTGGTGTCCGGCAAACGCATGGAAAAAATCGAGTGGGGCCCAAACTGGGAGGAAATCCTCGGTACTGAGTTCGCCAAGCGCCGCAAGGACAAGAACTTCGACCAGATCCAGGCCGACATCTACGGGGAGTATGAAAACACTTTCATGATGTACCTGCCGCGCCTGTGCGAGCACTGCCTTAACCCGGCGTGCGCGGCATCCTGCCCGAGCGGTGCGATCTACAAGCGTGAAGAAGACGGCATCGTCCTGATCGACCAGGAAAAATGCCGGGGCTGGCGCATGTGCATCAGCGGCTGCCCGTACAAAAAGATCTACTTCAACTGGAAAAGCGGCAAGTCCGAGAAGTGCATCTTCTGCTACCCGCGTATCGAAGCCGGCATGCCCACCGTGTGTGCGGAAACCTGCGTCGGTCGTATTCGCTACCTCGGCGTGCTGCTGTATGACGCCGACCGCATCAGCGAAGTGGCGAGCACCGCCAATGAACATGACCTGTACGAGAAGCAGCTGGAAATTTTCCTCGACCCTAACGACCCCGCGGTGATTCGCCAGGCTCTGGCCGATGGCGTGCCACAGTCGGTGATCGACTCGGCCCAGCGTTCGCCGGTCTACAAAATGGCCGTGGACTGGAAACTGGCACTGCCGCTGCACCCGGAATACCGCACCTTGCCGATGGTTTGGTACGTGCCGCCACTGTCGCCGATCCAGAACGCTGCGGCTGCCGGCACCGTGGGCATGAACGGGGTGATCCCGGATGTCGACAGCCTGCGCATCCCTTTGCGTTACCTGGCCAATATGCTGACGGCGGGTGATGAAAAACCGGTCAAGCGTGCCTTGAAACGCCTGCTGGCGATGCGTGCCTACAAACGCTCCCAGCAAGTGGACGGGGTACAGGACCTGCAAGTGCTGGAAGACGTCGGCCTGAGCGTGGACCAAGTGGAAGAGATGTACCGCTACCTGGCGATTGCCAACTACGAAGACCGTTTTGTGGTGCCAAGTGCCCACCGTGAAGACGCCATGAGCGATGCCTTCGCCGAGCGTTCCGGTTGTGGCTTCAGCTTTGGCAGCGGTTGCAGCGGCAGTTCCGACACCAACATGTTCGGCGCCAAGAAGGCCAACCGCCGCGACGTGCTGAAAACCGTACAGATTTGGGAGGATTGAATATGCGCATCCTGAAAGTGATTTCGTTGCTGCTGGACTATCCCACCGAGACCCTGGTGGCCGGCCGTGACGAACTGGAGCGGGCGATCATCGAGTCGCGGGAAATCAGCCCCAAGCAGCGCGGCGCGCTGTTCGATCTGCTGGAACTGATCTGCGGCAATGACTTGATGGACGGCCAGGAACACTACGGCGCGCTATTTGGCCGAGGCCGTTCGCTGTCACTGCTGTTGTTCGAACACGTCCATGGCGAGTCCCGCGACCGGGGCCAGGCCATGGTCGACATGATGGCCCAGTACGAGGAAGCGGGATTCGCCATTGGCGTCAAGGAACTGCCGGACTACATCCCGCTGTACCTGGAGTTTTTGTCCACCCGCGAAGACATCGAGGCCCGCGAGGGCCTGGCAGATGTGGCGCACTTGCTGGCGTTGCTGGCGGCGCGCCTGGACGAACGCGAGAGCGGCTATGCCGCTTGCTTTCGCGCGCTGCTGCAGATTGCTGGCGCCGAACCGCACCAGGCTGTTGCCGAGTTGCGGGCGCAAGTAGCGGCCGAGCCTCGGGACGACTCCCTCGAAGCCCTGGACAAGATCTGGGAAGAGGAGGCCGTGGACTTTATGCAGGCCGAGCAGCAGGACCGTTGCAGCTCGATGCCCAGCGCACAGGGCAAGGCTCGCGAGGAAAGCGCAGTGCCACTGCACTGGGTAGATTTTCAGCACGAAGGGCTGGCCGCCGCGCCAGCCAAGGAGGTGGGTAATGTCTAAGTGGAATTTGCTGGTATTTGGGGTTTACCCCTACGTCGCCCTGGCGATCTGCCTGTTGGGCAGTTGGGCGCGCTTTGACCTGTCCCAGTACACCTGGAAGGCCGGCTCCAGCCAAATGCTCAACAACCGTGGCATGCGCGTGGCGAGCAACTTCTTCCATATTGGCGTGCTGTTTGTGCTGGCCGGGCACTTTGTCGGGCTGCTGACGCCGGCATCGATCTACCACCATGTGATCAGTACCGAGAATAAGCAGTTGCTGGCGATGGTCTCCGGTGGCTTCTTTGGTCTGCTGTGCCTGGTGGGCTTGCTGATGCTGGTCAAGCGCCGCCTGGGTGACCCGCGTGTTCGTGCGACATCGAGCCCTTCGGACATCATGATCCTGCTGGTGCTGTTGGCGCAGTTGCTTCTTGGTTTGCTGACTATCGTTGCCTCCACCGGCCATATGGACGGTTCGGTAATGGTGATGCTCGCTGACTGGGCGCAGAACGTGGTGTTGCTGCGGCCGGTGGAAGCGGCAGCGGCGATTGCCCCGGTGAGCCTGATCTACAAGGCCCACGTGGCGTTGGGCTTGACGCTGTTTGTACTGTTCCCGTTTACCCGTCTGGTGCATATGGTCAGCGCGCCGATCTGGTACCTGGGTCGTCGTTATCAAATCGTTCGGCAGAAGTATTGAGGATATCGTCATGACTACTGGATGCGGATGTGGTGGCAATGGTGGCGGTGGCGGCGGCGGTTGCGGATCGTCGGCCAAGGAGCCGGTAATCGAGGTTCAGGTACCCCTGGAGGTTGAGCCCCAGGCGGTAGAGTTGATCGCTAGCAGTGAACAGGAGTGGCCAATCGTCAGCGTCAACGGGGTGCCCGTCACCCCGGAGGCGATGGCTCAGGAACTGCAATATCACCCAGCGCAAAGCCGTGAAGAGGCGGTGTTCCTTGCCGCCCGGGCTTTGGTGATCCGCGAGCTGTTGCAGCAGCGGATTTGCGAACTGGGACTGCTGCTGGACGTGGGGGCCGGCGAGAACGAAGAGGAAGCGGCTACCCGTATGTTGCTGGAGCAGGAGGTCAAGGTGCCCGATTGCGACGAGGCCACCTGCCTGCACTACTTCGAGAGCAATCGCGGGCGCTTTCATAGCGCGCCGTTGTTGGCGGTGCGGCATATCCTGCTGGAATGCGCGCCGGACGACGCCGAGGCACGCCATTTGGCGCACTCCCAGGCCGAGGTGTTGTTGCTGAGCCTGGAAGCAGCCCCCGGCAGCTTTGCTGAACTGGCTCTTAAATATTCGGCCTGCCCATCAAAAGCCCAGGGTGGTTCGTTGGGCCAAGTCAGCAAGGGCCAGACTGTGCCGGAACTGGAGCGCCAGTTGTTCACCCTGGCGCCGGGCATCGCCAGCAAACCGCTGGAAAGTCGCTATGGCTGGCACGTCATCAGCGTCGACCAGCGCATCGAAGGCCAGCCGTTGCCTTACGAAGCGGTGGCGGTCGCTATTCGCACCCAACTGCAGCAAGGGGTGTGGCAGAAGGAGTTGGTGCAATACCTGCAAACCCTGATTGGTGCGGCGGATGTACGCGGTATCGCCTTGCAGGGCGCCGATTCTCCGTTGGTACAGTGACATGAGCCTGGTGGATGGTGTGGGCCGCCCCATTGATTACCTGCGGTTGTCGGTGACCGACCGTTGTGATTTTCGCTGTGTGTATTGCATGGCGAAAAACATGACGTTCCTGCCGCGCCAGCAGGTGCTGACCCTTGAGGAATTGCATCGACTGGCGGCGCTGTTCGTCGGCCAGGGAGTACGCAAGATCCGCCTGACCGGTGGCGAGCCGCTGATTCGACCGGGCATTGTCGAGCTGTGCCGCAACATCGCCGCCTTGCCCGGCCTGCGGGAGCTGGTGATGACCAGCAACGGCTCGCAACTGGGGCGCCTGGCCCGGCCATTGGTGGAGGCTGGCGTCAAGCGCATGAACATCAGCCTCGATAGCCTGGATGAGGAGCGGTTTCGTGCGATTACCCGCAACGGCAATCTGCGGCAGGTGCTCGACGGTATTGAGGCCGCGCGGGATGCAGGGTTTGAGCGGGTCAAGCTTAACTGCGTGGTGATGAAAGGGCGCAACTTCGATGAAGTCCCTGTGCTGGTCCAGTACGCCATCGACCAGGGCATCGACATCAGTTTTATCGAAGAGATGCCGCTGGGGGATGTGGGGCGATCAAGGGGTGAAACCTTTTGCGCCAGTGATCAAGTGCGGGCGCTGATTGCCACCCGTCATGAGCTTCTGGACAGCACCGAAAACAGCGGCGGCCCGGCGCGCTATGTGCGTTTGGCCCGGCATCCGCAGACGCGTATCGGTTTTATCTCGCCCAACTCCCATAACTTCTGCGCCAGCTGCAATCGGGTGCGGATGACGGTGGAAGGGCAGTTGCTGCTGTGTTTGGGGCAGGACAATGCGGTGGATTTTCGCGCGTTGGTGCGCAGGTACCCGCTGGATGATCGGCCGCTGGTTGAGGCGCTGCAGAAGGCGTTGAAGGGCAAGCCGTTGCGCCATGATTTTACGGGGGAGGGTGAGGTGCAGGTTTTGCGGTTCATGAACATGAGTGGCGGATGAGAACAATCATCCAATGCGCTTTTGAAAACTTGACGCTGGTCAATTGCAGCCTGTGCTTTTCTCCGTACCCTTACTGCATGTTGTGTCTTAAAGATTTAAAACACCTATATGTAGTGTCTGGAGTCTCCCAATGCATAGCACGCTGAGCCCCTTGGTCAGTAACCGGTTGCACAAACGCGATGGCAGCCTGGTTGCCTTTGATGCCGATAAAATCCGTCAGGCGCTGATTGCCGCCGGCAACGCCACCGGCGAGTACAGCGAGGCTGAGGTCGACCTGTTGCTCGGCTCCGTATTGGCCCGGCTGCGGGGGGTTACTCGTCTGGATGTCGAACAGGTCCAGGACAGCGTCGAACGGGTATTGATGGACGCCGGTTACTTCTTCTCCATGCGCGCCTACATCGTCTATCGCGAACAGCACGGCCGCCTGCGCCGGGATCGCAAGACCCTGGTGGAAGTCGCAACCTCGATGAACGAGTACCTGGACCGCGACGACTGGCGAGTCCAGGCCAATGCCAACCAGGGCTATTCCCTCGGTGGGCTGGTGCTCAATGTGTCGGGCAAGGTCACTGCCAATTATTGGCTGGACGAGGTCTACAGCGAAGCCATCGGCCGTGCCCACCGCGAGGCGGACTTGCATATCCATGACCTGGACATGCTCGCCGGTTATTGCGCCGGCTGGTCCCTGCGCACCTTGTTGCATGAAGGCCTCAATGGCGTCCCTGGTCGGGTTGAAGCCGGTCCCCCCAAGCACTTGAGCAGCGCCCTGGGGCAGATGGTCAACTTCCTTGGCACCCTGCAAAACGAGTGGGCCGGCGCCCAGGCGTTCAGCTCCTTCGACACCTACCTGGCGCCTTACGTGCGCAAGAATCAACTGAGCTTCCCCGAGATCCGCCAGGCGTTGCAGGAGTTCATCTACAACCTCAACGTGCCGTCGCGCTGGGGCACCCAGACACCGTTTACCAACCTGACCTTCGACTGGGTGTGCCCGGAGGACTTGCGTGAACAGATCCCGATCATCGGCGGCGAAGAAATGCCTTTTGCCTATGGCGACCTGCAGGTCGAGATGGAGCTGATCAACCGCGCCTACATTGAAGTGATGCAGGAGGGCGATGTGAAAGGCCGGGTGTTTACCTTCCCGATTCCCACCTACAACATCACCCACGATTTCCCCTGGGACAGCGAAAATGCTGACCTGCTGTTCGAGATGACTGCCCGTTACGGCCTGCCGTATTTCCAGAACTTCCTCAATTCCGATATGCAACCCAATCAGGTGCGTTCCATGTGCTGCCGCCTGCAACTGGACGTGCGCGAGCTGCTCAAGCGCGGCGGTGGCCTGTTCGGTTCGGCGGAGCAGACCGGCTCGCTGGGGGTGGTGACCATCAACTGCGCACGCCTGGGGTATCTGTTCAAGGGCGATACCAGCGGCCTGTTGCAACGCCTCGACACCCTGATGGAATGGGCGATGGAGAGCCTTGAGGTCAAGCGCAAGGTGATCCAGCGTCACATGGACGCCGGGCTCTATCCTTACACCAAGCGTTACCTGGGCACCTTGCGCAATCACTTCTCCACCATCGGCCTCAATGGCATACACGAGATGTTGCGCAATTTCAGCGGCGACGAGCAGGGCACGCACACCGAGCAGGGCCGCCAGTTTGCCCTGAAACTGCTGGACCATGTGCGGGCCACGCTGCTGCGCTTCCAGGAAGAGACCGGCCACCTCTACAACCTCGAAGCCACGCCGGCCGAAGGCACCACTTACCGATTTGCCAAGGAAGACCTCAAGCGCTACCCGGACATTCTCCAGGCCGGCAGCCTCGATGCGCCTTACTACACCAACTCCTCGCAGTTACCGGTCGGCTATACCGAAGACCCCTTCGAAGCCCTGGAACTGCAGGACGAACTGCAATGTAAATACACTGGCGGCACCGTGTTGCACCTGTACATGGCCGAGCGGATTTCCTCCACGCAGGCCTGCAAACAACTGGTGCGCAAGGCTCTGGGGCGATTCCGCCTGCCGTACCTGACGGTGACGCCGACCTTCTCGATCTGCCCGGTCCACGGCTACCTCGATGGCGAACATGAATTCTGTCCCAAGTGCGACGAAGTCTTGCTGCTGCGCGAGCAGCACCAGGGCGCGGTGCATTGACTATCGGTTTCCCATCCCCCCCAAGGAGTAATACCACCATGAGTACCACCAAGGCATCGCCCGTTCTAGAACGTCAACGTTGTGAAGTCTGGACCCGGGTCATGGGTTATCACCGTCCTGTCTCGGCCTTCAACCCTGGCAAACAGTCCGAACACCGTGAGCGTGCGCACTTCACGGAAAGCGCGGCTGCGGCCGGGCGCAAATGAGTCGAGCCCTACGGGTCGGGGGCCTTGTGCCCCTGACCACCCTCGACTACCCCGGCATGCTCGCTTGCGTGCTGTTCTGCCAGGGCTGTGCCTGGCGCTGTCGCTATTGCCATAACCCGGACCTGATTCCCCCACGCGGCAGCGAAGAGGTGGATTGGCGCCGGGTATTGTTGTTTCTGCAACGGCGCCAGGACCTGCTGGACGCCGTGGTGTTCAGCGGCGGCGAGCCAACCTTGCAGGAAGGCCTGCCGGGGGCGATGGATGAAGTGCGCGAGATGGGCTTCCGTATTGGCCTGCACAGTGCCGGGATCAAGCCTGCCGGGTTTGCCAATGCGTTGGTCCATGCTGATTGGGTGGGTTTCGACGTCAAGGCCCTGGCCGAGGATTGCCAGCTGATCACCCAGGTCAAGGGCAGCGGCGCCGCCAACTGGCGCAGCCTGGACATGTTGCTCAGCAGCGGCGTGGACTACGAATGCCGCACCACGGTGCATTGGCACCTGATCGATCCGCAGCGTTTGCTGCTGTTGGCCCAGCGTTTACAGGAACGTGGCGTCAAGCGCTTCGCCGTGCAACTGGTGCGTACCGCCAGAATGCTCGATGAGCAATTGCCGAGCGTTTCGGCACAGGCCTTGCTACCTGAATTATGGGAAAAAATGCGCGAGCTGTTTCCGGCATTTGTTTTACGGGGCTGATCCCGTTCGCGGACCCCCTTCAAGCGTGGTGATTGATCTCCCACAGGATTTTCAAAGGTGCCGCCCCTTGGGCAGGTATTCATCAGGGAGCTTATGACATGACTCGACTAACCACAGCCCGACGCATCGCCGTCGGTTTTGCCATTGCTCCGCTGGCACTCGCCGGCATGGTTTTTTACGCACTCGACAACCTGGCCACCCTCAAGGAGCAATCGGTGCTGATCGTCCAGCAGGACTGGCCGAAAATCGCCCCGTTGATGGTCATCGCCACGGGTGTGCGCGATAACGGCCGCAGCACCCGTGACTTGCTGATCGACCAGGAAAATCAGCAGGCCCAGCAGGCTATCGCCACCACCCGACAGCGCATCACCGACGCGTTCACCACCCTGGAGCCGCTGTTCTATGCGCCGGAAGGCAAGGCCGCCTTTGCCGCCTTGAAAACCCATCGTGAAACCTACGTGGCGGCCTTCACTCAGGTGCAAGCGCTGATCCGCCAGGGGGCACGGGAAGAGGGGCTGATGCAGCTCAAGCAAAAGGTGATGCCGGCGGAGCAGGAGGTGTTCAAGAACCTGGATGCCTTGATGGCCCTGCAAGGGCGGATCTTCGCCGAGCGTGAACAGGCCGCGCAGTCCTTGTACAGCGAGGCGCGACGCAACATGCTCGGGCTATTCCTGTTGTGCCTGGCCCTGGTAGCAGCGGCGGCAGTGATTGTCACCCGCAGCGTTACCCGCCCCTTGGGTGGTGAGCCCGATGAGGCGGCGCGAGTCTTGAGCCAGATCGCCCAGGGCGATTTGACCACCGAGGTTGCGCTCGGCGCGAGCCTGGAGGGCAGCGTGATGATGAACATGCATCAAATGCAGCAGAGCCTCAACGAAATGGTCCGGCAGATCGCCGTTTCGGTGGACCATGTTGCCAGTTCGTCCGAGGAATTGAGCGCGGTCAGCAGCCAGACCAGCAGCAGCTTGCAGTTGCAGGGGATGGAGATCGAACAGGCGGCCACGGCGGTCAACGAGATGACTGCTGCCGTGGATGAAGTGGCGCGCAATGCAGTGAGCACCAGCGAGGCTTCGCGGCTCTCGGCGCAAACGGCCCAGCGTGGCCGTGATCAGGTCCAGGAAACCGTGGCCTCGATCAACACATTGGCCGAGGGTGTGACCGATACGTCGGTGCGTATCCAGCAACTGGCCGGGCGCGTGCAGGACATCAGTGGTGTGCTGGAAGTGATCCGCAGCATTGCCGACCAGACCAATCTGCTGGCCCTCAACGCGGCGATCGAAGCGGCTCGGGCCGGTGATGCCGGGCGCGGGTTTGCGGTAGTGGCGGATGAGGTGCGGGCGTTGGCCCATCGCACCCAGGCCTCGACCCAGGAGATTGAACAGATGATTGGCAATATCCGCCTGGATACCGAACAGGCGGTGACGGCGATGCAGGACAGTAGCCAGTTGGTGCAAACGACGTTGGGCGTGGCGCAACGTTCGGGTGAGGCGCTGGAAGAAATCACCCGCTCCATTTCCCAGATCAATGAACGCAACCTGATGATCGCCAGCGCGACGGAGGAGCAGGCGTTGGTGGCGCGGGAGGTGGATCGCAATCTGGTGGGGATTCGTAATTTGTCGGAGCAGGTGTTGTTGGGGGCTCGGCATACGGATACGGCGGGGCAGGAGCTGGCGCAGATGGCCGGGAATTTGCACCTGACCGTGGCGCGGTTTCGCGTTTGACGTTGGGTTGGGTTTACTGCGAGCCCTAAAAGCAAAATGCGCCCATTCGGGCGCACTTTGTCATGTGGCAGCTATCAGGCGATAGCATCCCACGCGCGATCACCATTCTCGTCTTTAATCCGAGTCGGCAACCCCATCATATCCAGCGCCTTGAGGAACGGCCCAGCTGGCAGTTCTTCAACGTTGGCCATGTGTTTCACGTCCCACTCGCCACGCGCAACCAGCAGCGCGGCAGCCACAGGTGGTACGCCTGCGGTGTAGGAGATGCCTTGGCTGTCGGTCTCGGCAAAGGCTTCTTCATGGCAGGCCACGTTGTAGATGAACAGCTCGCGCGGCTGACCGTTCCTGGTGCCTTTGATCAGGTCGCCGATGCAGGTCTTGCCGGTGTAGCCCGGTGCCAGGGAGGACGGGTCAGGCAGTACGGCCTTGACCAGTTTCAGTGGCACCACTTCCAGGCCTTCGGCGGTGGTGACCGGTTTCTCGGAGAGCAGGCCGAGGTTTTTCAGCACGGTGAACACGTTGATGTAGTGTTCGCCGAAGCTCATCCAGAAACGCACGTTGGGCACGTCGAGGTTTTTCGACAGCGAGTGCACTTCATCGTGGCCGGTCAGGTACAGGTTCTGTTCGCCGACCACGGGCAGGTCGTCGGTACGCTTGACTTCGAACATGGTGTTGCTGGTCCACTGGCTGTTCTGCCAGCTCCACACCTGCCCGGTGAATTCGCGGAAGTTGATTTCCGGATCGAAATTGGTGGCGAAATATTTGCCATGGGAGCCGGCATTGACGTCGAGAATGTCGATCGAGTCAATGCGGTCGAAATACTGTTGTTGCGCCAGCGCTGCATAAGCGTTGACGACGCCCGGATCGAAGCCCACACCGAGGATCGCGGTGATGTTCTTCGCTTTACATTCTTCGAGGTGATTCCACTCGTAGTTGCCGTACCACGGTGGTGTCTCGCAGACCTTGCCCGGTTCTTCGTGAATGGCGGTGTCCAGGTAGGCCACGCCGGTATCGATGCAGGCACGCAGCACCGACATGTTGAGGAACGCGGAGCCGACGTTGATGACGATCTGCGATTGGGTTTCGCGGATCAGCGCCTTGGTCGCTTCGACGTCCAGGGCGTTCAGCGCGAAGGCCTGGATGTCGGCGGGCACTTTGAGGCTGCCCTTGGCCTTGACGCTGTCGATGATGGCCTGGCATTTGGAGATGTTGCGCGACGCGATAGCAATACGACCGAGTTCATCGTTGTGCTGCGCGCACTTGTGGGCCACCACCTTGGCGACACCTCCTGCACCAATGATAAGAACGTTCTTTTTCAATTTTTTTATCTCTCCTTTATCCGTCAGCTTACGAGAGGCTAGACAGGTAGTCGTCGTAACCAAATTCACGAACCACCTCGACTGTACCGTCGAGTTGTTTCACTACGATGGACGGCATTTTCAGGCCGTTGAACCAGTTTTTCTTGACCATGGTGTAGCCTGCCGTGTCGATGAACGACAGTCGATCGCCGATGGTCAGCGGACGATCAAATTGATATTCGCCAAAGATGTCTCCGGCCAGGCACGACTTGCCGCACACCATGTAGGTGTGGTCGCCTTCGCTCGGCGCCAGCTTGGCGTTGAGGCGATAGATCAGCAGGTCAAGCAGGTGGGCTTCGATGGAGCTGTCTACCACGGCCAGGTGCTTGCCGTTGTACAGGGTGTCGAGCACGGTGACTTCCAGCGAAGCGCTGTTGGTGATCGCCGCTTCGCCCGGTTCCAGGTAGACCTGCACGTCGTACTTCTGCGAGAAGGACTTGAGGCGCTGGCAGAAGGCGTCCAGCGCATAGTCTTCACCGGTGAAGTGGATGCCGCCGCCGAGGCTAACCCAGTTGACCTTGTGCAGCAGCGCGCCGAAGCGTTCTTCGATGGTGTTGAGCATCTGGTCGAACAGGTTGAAGTCGCCGTTCTCGCAGTTGTTGTGGAACATGAAGCCGGAAATCTGCTCGATCACGCCCTCGATCTTCACCGGGTCCCACTCGCCGAGGCGGCTGAACGGGCGCGCCGGATCGGCCAGCAGGTAATCGGAGCTGCTCACTTGCGGGTTGACTCGCAGGCCGCGGGTTTTGCCTTCGGTGCGCTCGGCGAAGCGTTGCAACTGGCTGATGGAGTTGAAGATGATTTTGTCGCAGTTAGCCAGCATCTCTTCGATTTCATCGTCGGCCCAGGCCACGCTGTAGGCGTGAGATTCACCTTCGAACTTCTGGCGACCGAGCTTGAGCTCGTACAGCGACGACGACGTGGTGCCGTCCATGTACTCCTCCATCAGGTCGAACACCGACCAGGTGGCGAAGCACTTGAGCGCCAGCAAGGCCTTGGCCCCGGACTGTTCGCGCACGTAAGCGATCTTCTGCATGTTGACCAGAAGCTTCTGTTTATCGATGAGGTAATACGGCGTCTTGATCATTTTCAGAGCCTCCGGCAGGGCCAGCCAAAAAAGGACACGCATTGTGCCCGCACTTGGTCCGGATCGAAAGGTTAGTCAGCGGATTTTGCTGGCTCGTGCCCGAAGATGGCCTGGCAATTGATCTTTGTTGCTGTGTAATTGGGTTCACAGTGCTCTGGCATTATCATGAGTAGAACTTGTGATCATCCTTAATAAAATGAGTTTGTCTCACCATCAGGCGAAGTCGACAATAGCTCCCATCGAACACATTGGAGTTGTATGTCATGGCTTTTGCCCATTCCCTTGGATTTCCGCGCATTGGACGCGATCGTGAACTGAAAAAAGCGCAGGAAGCGTTTTGGAAGGGCGAGCTTGACGAAGCTGGCCTGCGCGCCGTTGGCCGTGAACTGCGCAAGACCCACTGGGACTTGCAGAAGAAGGCCGGTATCGAGTTGCTGCCCGCCGGAGATTTCGCCTGGTACGACCAGGTGCTGACCCACTCACTGATGTTCGGTGTGATTCCCGAGCGGTTCCGTCCAACTGATGGTCAGGCCACCCTGCAAACCCTGTTCAGCATGGCCCGTGGCGTCAGCGATAGTTGCTGCGGCGGTGCTCACGCCCAGGAAATGACCAAGTGGTTCGACACCAACTACCACTATCTGGTCCCGGAATTCAGTGCTGACCAGCAATTTCAGCTGGGTTGGGATCAGCTGTTCGAAGAAGTCGAAGAAGCCCGCGAATTGGGCCACACCGTCAAACCGGTGGTGATCGGCCCGCTGACGTACCTGTGGTTGGGCAAGGCCAAGGGCGGCGATTTTGACAAGCTCGACCTGTTGGATCGCTTGCTGCCGTTGTACGGCCAGATCTTCCAGCGCTTGGCGGCCCAGGGCGTTGAATGGGTGCAAATCGACGAGCCGATCCTGGTGCTCGACCTGCCACAGGACTGGAAAAACGCCTTTGAGCGTGCCTACAACCAGATCCAGCGCGAGCCGCTGAAGAAACTGGTCGCTACCTACTTTGGTGGCCTGGAAGAGAACCTCGGCCTGGCGGCAAACTTGCCTGTGGACGGCCTGCACATTGACCTGGTGCGCGCTCCTGAGCAGTACCCGACCATCCTGGATCGCCTGCCGGCCTATAAAGTGTTGTCCCTGGGCCTGGTCAATGGCCGTAACGTTTGGCGTTGCGACCTGGAAAACGCCCTGGCAACCCTGCAGCACGCTGCCGAGCGCCTGGGTGATCGCCTGTGGGTCGCGCCGTCCTGCTCGTTGCTCCATAGCCCGGTGGACCTGGGCCGCGAAGACAAGCTCGACGCTGAACTGAAAAGCTGGCTGGCCTTCGCCGTACAGAAGTGCGAAGAGGTTGCTGTCCTGGCCCAGGCTGTCAATGAACCTGAAGCCGCACTGGTACTGGCAGCCTTGGCGCAAAGCCGTGCCGTACAGGCCAGCCGTGCTGCTTCGCCGCGTATCCACAAACTTGCTGTGCAAGCTCGTGTTACCGCGATTACCGCCAAGGACAGCCAGCGCCATTCGCTGTTTGCCACCCGTATAGAGAAGCAACGTGCCGGCCTGAACCTGCCGTTGTTCCCGACCACCACCATTGGTTCGTTCCCGCAAACCACGTCGATTCGCCTGGCGCGCCAGGCGTTCAAGCAAGGCAAGCTGAGCGAAGCCCAATACACCGAAGCCATGCACAGTGAGATTCGCCATGCGGTGCAAGTCCAGGAGCATCTGGGCCTGGACGTGTTGGTGCACGGTGAAGCCGAACGTAACGACATGGTCGAGTACTTTGCCGAGCAACTGGACGGCTATGTATTCACCCGCTTTGGCTGGGTGCAGAGCTACGGTTCGCGCTGCGTGAAACCGGCGGTGATTTTTGGTGACCTGAGTCGCCCCAAAGCCATGACCGTGGAATGGATTCGCTATGCCCAAGGCCTCACCGATAAAGTGATGAAGGGCATGCTCACCGGCCCGGTGACCATGCTGATGTGGTCCTTCCCCCGCGAAGACGTGAGCCGCGAAGTGCAGGCTCGGCAACTGGCCCTGGCCATTCGTGACGAAGTGGTGGACCTGGAAGCCGCGGGAATCAAAATCGTGCAGATCGACGAAGCGGCGTTCCGTGAGGGCTTGCCGTTGCGCCAGGCGCAGTGGCAGCACTATCTGGATTGGGCCACTGAAGTGTTCCGTCTGTGCGCCTCGGGTGTGCGTGATGAAACGCAGATCCACACCCACATGTGCTATAGCGAGTTCAACGATGTGATCGAGTCCATCGCGGCGATGGATGCCGACGTGATTACCATCGAAACCTCGCGCTCGGACATGGAGCTGCTGGATGCGTTCGAAGCCTTCGCTTATCCGAACGACATCGGGCCGGGTGTCTACGATATTCACTCGCCACGTGTGCCGGATGCCTCGGAAATGGCCAATCTGTTGCGCAAGGCCGCCAAGCGGATTCCTGCCGAACGCCTGTGGGTCAACCCCGATTGCGGGCTGAAGACGCGCGGCTGGCCAGAAACCGAAGCGGCGTTGATCCATATGGTCAGTGCGGCGCGGCAACTGCGTAGCGAGCTGGCGTAACCCCTGATCTGCAGGACCGGGCTTGCCTGGCTTACAAGTACTTGAGCCAGGCAACATCGCGCCGCCGCGCCTTCAGCCCGGCAAACCAGCGCACCGGCAGGTACAGCGCCGCCGTCAGCAAAAACGCCGTCAGCCACATCGCGCCAACGCTGTCGAAACCGAAGTAACTGCCCTGGTTCAAGCCAAAAAGCCCCACACCGATCAGATACAGCACTTTCAGTACATACAAGTGCAGCAGGTAGAAGAACATCGGCGCAGCGCCAAACACAGCAAGTACGCCAATCCACGGCCGCTGTTGCGCACGCTCGAACCCCAGCAGCAATAACAACCCGACACCCAGGGTCAAGGCGAGAAACAGCAGCGAAGGCGGGTACTTGGTGATGTTGAAAAAGCTCATCAAGGTTTGCACATCACTGTCATAGGTCAGCCATTGAGCCTCGCCATACCCGTTGAGCAGGCGCAACGCAACGAAGCCAATCAGCGCGCCAGCCCCCGCCAGCAGTAGATAACGTTGGCGCACGGCAGCGGACATCGATCCAGCAAACCACGGACCGAGGCAATAACCCAGGGCAATCACGCCAATCCACGGCAACACCGGATACGAGGTACGCAAGCGCAGGCCGTCGGTGAATTCGATCCAGCCGCGATCATGCAAAATCGCCCATGGAATATGCATCGCCGAGCCTGGGGCGAAATGCACACTGTCCAACAGGTTATGCCCGGCAATGATTGCCGCAGCCACCGCAAACAGCAGTGGCCGTGGCAGCCAGACCAACACGGCCAGCGCGATCATGCTGACGCCGATGGCCCAGATCACCTGCATGTAAATCACGCTGGGCGGCAACTGGAAGGTCCAGGCGAAGTTCACCAGTGTGAACTCCAGCACCACCAAAAACAGCCCGCGCTTGAACAGAAACGCTGAGACATCGCTACGCCCCTGGTGCCTGGCGCCGTACAGGTACGCCGAAAGCCCCGTCAGCAAGACAAACACCGGTGCACACAGGTGGGCGAGGGTGCGGCTGATAAACAGCGCAGGTTCGGTGGTGTCGATGTTCATCGGGTCGACCACTTGCCGGTGCAGCAGGAAGGTTTCGCGCACGTGATCCAGCAGCATGAACAGGATCACCAAGCCCCTGAGGGCGTCGATGGACAGCAGGCGTTGGCCCAATCGGGCAGGGGAAACAGCATCAGTCATGAGGGAGGGTCGCAAGGTCGGGCAGGGAATTTGTAGTTATCTTATAACATCATATTCGCGAATACTGTCCTTCAAACCCTTGTGTCTGTGCTTCGTCGCCGTCACTGACTATGAAATTGCCAGCACTGCCCGAGCCGGATTAGAATGCGATCAATTCTTAATTACTGCTTGGCCTGGTGCCTGGCGCGCCGGTGATTGCATGTCGTCTTCGCTCAATCTGCATATCCAGGACCTGTACTGCGAACACCATGGATGGTTGCACCGTTGGCTCGACCGCAAGCTGGGTAACGCCAGCGATGCCGCTGACCTGGCCCACGACACTTTTTTGCGCCTGCTGACCCGCCAGCCCCAACTGCTGGGTGTCGAGCCACGCGCGTTGCTGACCCACATCGCCAAGGGCCTGATGATCGACAGCTGGCGCCGCCAGGAAGTTGAGCGGGCCTATCTTGAAAGCATCGCCCACCTTCCTGAGCAGCAGGTGCCATCGCCAGAAACCCGTTGGCTGATCCTTGAGGCGTTGTACCGCATCGAAGCCATGCTGCGGGACTTGCCGCAGAAAACCCGCCAGGCGTTCCTCATGTCGCAGATCGATGGCATGACCTACCAGCAGATCGCCGACGTGCTGGATGTATCGCTGATCACCGTCAAACGCTACATGCGCGATGCCTTCCTGGCCTGCCTGAGCGTGGCATGAGCCCGCCTATTGACCCGCTGATCCTCGGCGAAGCCGCCGACTGGCTGGTGCAGCTGCAATCAGGCAGTGCCACTGATGAAGACCGCCGGGCCATTGCCCTATGGCGTGGCCGCAGCGCCCAGCACGGCCAGGCCTGGCAACGGGCGGAGGCAATCCTTGGCGATTTTTCCAGCGTACCGGGGGCCATTGCCAGCGACACTCTCAAGCGCATCGGCCACAAAAACAGCATGGGTCGGCGTCAGGCCCTCAATCGGTTGGGGCTTTTGCTGTTGGCGGGCCCGGCGGTGTGGCTGGCTTACCGGCAACTGCCTTGGCAGCAATGGACTGCCGACCAGCACACCGCCATTGGCGTGCAGAAAAGCATCACCTTGCCAGACGGCACGCGCTTGCTGATCAACACTGCCAGCGCGCTGAACATAGTCTTCAACAACCATGAACGACGAATCGAATTGCTCAAGGGCGAAGTGCTGATCACCACCGCCAAGGACCCCTTGCCGGTCCATCGTGAGTTTATCGTGCACACCCGTCACGGCACCGCCCGCGCCCTGGGTACGCGCTTCAGCGTGCGGGTCGGTGAGCAGCGCAGCAGTGTCGCGGTGATGGAAGGCGCGGTGCAAATGCTGCCGGAACACGGGGCGCGCGGGGTCATTTTCAAGGCCGGCGAGCAAGGCGCCTTCAGCAGCGACAGCGTGGCCGCCGTCGAGCCGCTGGATGTGAGCGCCTTGACCTGGGAGAACGGCATGATGGTCGCCCAGCACATGCGCCTGGCTGACTTGCTGGAGGAGCTGGGTCGCTATCGCTCCGGGGTATTGCGCTGTCACGACGCGGTAGCCGGGCTGACCGTATCGGGGGCATTTTCCCTGCGTGATACCGACGCAAGCCTGCGCCTGCTGCAGGAAACCTTGCCGATCAAGGTCAGCAGCCTGGCGGGCTATTGGGTGACCATCGAACCCCGCTGAAAACATTTTCAACTTTCGCTGATACCTTTTTCGCCGTCGTCCGGTGTAGGGGAGAACCCTCAACTTTTCTCTGCGCTGACAGGAATGCCGAATGACTTCCAGACTGCACCCGCATTTTTTCCGAATGAATCCGGCCCGTATTCCCATGGCAGCGCTGAGCCTGGCCATTGCCCTGGTGGTGGCGCCGCTGCAAAGCGCATTGGCCGCCGAGCCCGGGCAAAGCAGCACGGCCCGCAGCTACGTCATCGCGCCTGGGCCGCTGGGTAATGTGCTGGCGCAGTTTGCGGCGATCTCCGGTGTGCCATTGTCGTTCGACTCCACGCTGCTCAACGATCAACAAAGCCCCGGTTTGCAGGGTTCCTACACCGCGCAATCGGGTTTCGCGCAACTGCTGCAGGGCAGTGGCTACACCCTCCAGGGCACCGCTTCCAACGGCTACACCGTGGTGCCTGAGGCTCGCGCCGGTGACGCGCTGGAGTTGGGCGCCACTACCATCAGCGGCGAATCGACCGGCGCCCAGGCAGACACCTATGCCGGCGGCCAAGTGGCCCGTACGGCGCGCCTCGGTGTGCTGGGCAATCGCTCCATCAATGACGTGCCGTTCAGCGTGGTCAGCTACACCGCCAAGACCATCGCCGATCAGCAGGCGCGAACCGTGGGTGATGTACTGCTCAACGATGCTTCCGTGCGTCAGTCCGCCGGTTTCGGCAACTTCTCCCAAGTGTTCACCATTCGCGGTTTGCCCCTGAGCACCGATGACATTTCGTTCAACGGCTTGTATGGCGTGCTGCCCCGGCAGATCATCACCACCGAGGCACTGGAGCGGGTCGAACTGTTCAAGGGCCCCAATGCCTTCGTCAACGGTGTCTCGCCCTCGGGCAGCGGCATCGGTGGCAGCGTCAACCTGGTGCCCAAGCGCGCCGAAGACACTCCGACCCGCAGTGTGACCCTCGATTACGCCAGTGACAGCCAGGTGGGCGGCCATCTGGACCTCGGCCAGCGCTTTGGTGAAGACAACCGCTTTGGCGCCCGGGTTAACCTCGCCCAGCATGGCGGTGATACGGCGGTGGATGATGAAAGCAAGAATTCCCAGCTGATTGCCGTCGCCCTTGACTATCGTGGCGAGCGCCTGCGGGTTTCCACCGACTTTGGCTACCAGAAAGAGCGCATCAACAACGGGCGCTCCGTGGTCTACCCCAACGGTACCAAGGTTCCCGATGCACCAAAAGCCAAGCACAATTACGCCCAGAACTGGACGTGGTCGGAGCTGGAAGACACCTACGGCATGGTCAATGCCGAATACGACCTCAACGACAATTGGACGGCCTACGCCGGCGGTGGCGCCAAGCACACTCGGGAAAACGGTCAGTATTCGTCGCTGTATGTCGGTAACGACGGCAGTGGCAAGGTCGGTTTTCTCTACTCGCCCCATGATGAAGACAACAAAAGCGCCATGGCGGGGTTGAACGGCCACTTCAACACCGGACCTGTCACCCATCAGATGAACTTCGGTTTGTCGGGGGTCTGGGGGGAGCAGCGCTCGTCCTATGAGGCAATCCAGCAAGCTAATCGCGTGCCCGGCAATCTGTACAACCCGATCCAGGTGCCACGCCCGACCGTTACTTACTTCGGCAGCGACATCCATGACCCGCGTATCGTCGGCAAGAACCGCATCAAGAGCGCTGCCGTTTCCGACACCCTGGGTTTTATTGATGACCGGGTACTGCTGACGGTCGGTGTAAGGCGTCAGACCATCGAAGTCGACGCCTGGGATACCCGCACGGGTGCGCGCAACGCCAACTATGCCGAGACGATCACCACACCGGTGTACGGCCTGGTGCTCAAACCCTGGGAGCACGTTTCGTTTTATGCCAACCGCATCGAAGGCCTGGCCCAGGGCCCTACAGCCCCTTTGGTCAACGTCACCAATCCCGGCGAAGTATTCGCGCCCAAGCGCAGCAAACAGACAGAGGCCGGGGTCAAGCTGGACTGGAACAGTTTCGGCGCGACCCTGGGTGTTTACCGCATCGAACAGCCGAATAACTCCACCTCGCGCACGCCGGGCAAGGCCCTGGACACCTTCAGCGTCGACGGCGAGCAGATCAACAAGGGCGTGGAACTCAACGTCTTCGGCGAACCCCTCGACGGCCTGCGCCTGCTGGTTGGCGCCACATGGATGGACACCGAACAGAAAAACACCTCCAACGGCGCGAGCGACGGCAACCGTGCCGCCGGCGTGCCACGCTTCCAGTACAACGTTGGCGCCGATTGGGACGTGCCGGGCATCCAGGGTGCAGCCGTCAGCGCACGGATGCTGCGCACCGGTGGTGAATACGTCAACGCCACCAATACCCTGAGCATCCCCGCCTGGACCCGGGTCGACCTCGGCGCCCGCTACGGCTTCAAGGCCGATGACAAGTACGTCACGCTGCGGGCCAATGTCGAAAACGTGGCGAACAAGGCGTATTGGTCATCGGCGTCCACCAGCAGCAACTACCTGACTCAGGGCGAGCCGCGTACGGTAAAGCTGTCGGCGACGGTGGATTTCTAGGCACGCGCGCGGGCTGATGATGTTTCCAGGTGTTAGGGTAGGGCGCATAGCCTTTAACGACCCCGGCACCCATGGAGGACATCATGAATGGCTCAATAGGCATCATCGGTGGCACCGGCTGGCTGGGCCGGGCAATCGCCACGGCCCTGGTCGACACCGGCTTTGTGGGGCCTGAGTCGCTGACCTTGTCCAGCCGCGCGGGCCAACTCAGCGAGCCCAAAGGTGTGCTCGATGGCGTCCAGGTTACCGACGACAATCAACGCCTGGTGCTGCGCAGTGACGTGGTGATCCTTTCGGTGCGGCCGCAGGATCTGGGCGGCGTGCATATCGACGTGGGCGAACGGTTGTTGATCTCCCTGGTGGCCGGCGTCTCGCTGCGGGACATCGAGGCGCTCACTGGCGCTCGAAGAGTGGTACGGGCAATGCCCAACGCGGCCCTGGAAATTCGCAAGTCGTACACCCCTTGGCTGGCCAATGCCGAGGTCGACGGGGCCGGCAAGACTTACGTCCAACAACTCTTCGAAACCTGTGGCGAGGCTGACGAAATAACCCGCGAGCAGGACCTCAATTACCTCACCGGCCTGGCCGGGACGGGGCCTTCCTATCCGGCATTGCTGGCCCGCGCGCTGTACAACTGCGCCATTGAATATGGCTTGCCTGCATCTGTTGCAGGGCGTGCGGTGCACGGCGTGGTGGTCGATGCCAGTCAGTTGATTGGAGAGCAACGCGGGTTCGACGCGTTGCTCAACACCTTGATCGGCTACCGTGGCGTCAGCGCGGCCGGCATCGAAGGGATGCAGGCGGGCGGGCTGGAGGCTAGTGTGAAGGCGGGCCTGGATCGTGCCATGAGCGTGGCTTCATCCAATCTGTCGGCCCCTGCCGAAATGGCGACCGTGGGCGCGTCGCAGGCGGTCATTGCCTTTTGGAAACAGGCGGGGCCCAAGCGCTGGTTCAAAAAGGATGAGGCGTTCGATAACGCCTTTCGCGACAAATTCCAGGTGGCCCACTTTCAAGCCGCCAGGGGCGAACTGGAGCACTGGCTGGCAACGCCGCAAGGGGCGTTGGCGTTACTCCTGCTGCTCGACCAATACCCGCGCAACACGTTCCGGGGCACTGCCCATATGTTCGCCACCGATCCGCTGGCGCGCGCCTACGCTCGCCGAATGGTAGAGGTTGGAATGGACAGGTTGATCGAGCCGTCATTACGGGCGTTTTGCTATTTACCCTTTGAGCATTCGGAGTATATGGAGGATCAGCAACTGTCCCTCGCCCTGAACAAGGATCTTGATGCCAATACCTACAAGTGGGCCAAAGAGCACGCCGACATCATCGATCGATTCGGCCGCTTTCCGCACCGCAATGACGTCATGGGAAGGGTGTCCACCGACGAGGAACGGGCTTTCCTGGAGGCGGGAGGGTTTGCTGGGTAGAGGCGACTGCACAGGGTCCCAGCTCAATAAGCGTGCTTCGGACAGTCTATCAGCGCCTCAAGAAAGGTCGCCTTGTCAGTCAAGGTTCGCTTCGCCACCTCGTCCTGGTACTGCACGGCCTGAGCGGATGTAAGGTTTGTGCATTGACCAAACAACTCGTTGGATTGCTTGATCACCGCGACTTTGTCCGCCGGGGTGACGATGATCGATTGATCAAACCAGGCGGATACAAAGTTCAGCGCAGCCGTTCTTCTCTGCGCAGTGTGTGCGGCGCTGTCCTTGATGTTCGCCACATAACTTCTCGTATCGCTCTTGGCTTCGGCACTTTCCAGGCTGGCTTTAATGGCGCCAATCTTCTCGGCGGTGATCTCCCGGCTGCCAGCATCGGCGTCCAGTTGGGTTTTCAAGGCGGAAAAAACCAACTGCTGGGAGTCATTGACCACTGCACCCTCGGCCTTGCGCACCTCCAGCACCACATAGGAGTTGTCTCGGTATTCACACCCGTCTTGGGGCGCACGCAAAGCCAGGCAGCTGCCCTCTTTTCTCATCAGTCGGCCGGTAGAGGTATTGAACACCAGTGTGTCCCAAGGCGGCGGCGCGGTGCGGTCTTCGGTGCGTATCAGCACGTAATCACCGGTCTCCAGGTAGCCCGTTTTCGGGTTCATCGGGTCTACGCGGTTTTTCACCCCGACCAGATCAAATGAATAAGTGAAGGCGTTGTCATCCTGATCATCTTTGATAAACGTATCGGCAAGGGCGGAAAGCACGTTCGCCGCAGGGTGAGCGGGTGGGTAGAAGGTTTTACCCAGGCTTGCCAGACTGCCCAGCATTTGCCGCACCTGGGCGCCACCCTCATCCAGTTCAATGATATGGATATCCAGTTTGAACGGATTGCCATTGTAGGTAATCGGGCCGTAAACGTTATTGAGGTTGGAGAGGTTCAGGTATTGATTCTCCCGCACATCATTTGAGTAGTAGATGACTTTCGAGCTTCGGATGCCCTCTGGCCCGAGTTTCCTGTCGCAGGGGCTCTCACAGGTGCTGGCGACGATGGCGACATCACCGGTGGCGGGCTCAAGACGGGCCATGCGCAACGGGCTTTTCCACTCGGTCAGGTGCTTGATGAAGACCTGCTTGAGGGTGATGGCGATCGGGTCGCCTGCTTTGAGGATATGGGTGGCGTCGATGGCATAGATGTTCCGCGCGCTTAACGCTCCGTCCGTGGCGCCAGGGCGGTTGTAGCGATAGTCCACGGCGCCCTGGTTGGTAATCGCACAGCCACCGAGCGTGACTAGGGTAGCGGTCACCAGTAGATTGACATTGGGTCGCAATGCTCGCATTTGATCCTCCTTGACAAGTATTTACTGGCGGGGCGCCTCGGCGAAGAATAGCCAAAGGCCATTAAAATGCCAGTGGGCAAAACGCATCTCGTGTGACGGCCGTACAGGCCGGTTTCGACGCGTCATCACGGGGTAGGGCGTGGTATTCCCAGCAGGAATATCTCCATAAAAATCCAGCATTTTATTTATGGCGATGTATCTCGTAGCGTGCCCCTTCACCTATGGAGATCACGCCATGAACAATCGCCCGCTGCGCCTGTATGTCGACGCTCAGCTCACCAGCCCCTACGCTATGTCGGCCTTCGTGACTCTTCGCGAGAAGGGCCTTGAGTTTGAATTGAGCACCGTGGACCTCGAAGCGTTGGAAAACCAGTCTGAGGATTACACCGGTCTTTCATTGACCCAGCGAGTGCCGACTCTGGTGGAAGGCGACTTTGCCTTGTCCGAATCTTCGGTGATCACTGAATATCTGGAAGAGATTTTTCCGCAATCACCGGTGTATCCGCAGGGAGCAGAACAGCGGGCGCGGGCGCGACAGGTCCAGGCCTGGTTGCGCAGTGACCTGCTGCCGATTCGCCAGGAGCGATCAACGTTAGTGGTGTTTTATGGCGTCCAGTCACCGCTCTTGTCGCCAGCGGCACAGTCGGCAGCCGGCAAACTGATCGTCGCCGCACAAGCGTTGCTGGCCGACGGCCGCGAGTATCTGTGCGGCCAGTGGTCAATTGCCGATGTGGACCTGGCTGTGATGCTCAACCGGCTGATCCTCAATGGTGACAGCGTACCCGCCCCGTTGGTTGAGTATGCCCGGCGTCAATGGCGACGGCCGTCAGTGCAGGAGTGGGTCAATCTGCCGCGGCCTGCGCTGTAGCGATTTCCACCAACTGCTCAACCCGGCGATCCAGATCTTCCCAGTCCGCCATGCCGAGCACCCGGGTTGTGTTCAGGCCGCGCAAGTAGCCGCGAAGTTGCTGGGCGGCTGCGCTGGTTTTATCAGGATCAGCCGCCGCGTCCTGCAGCACGGTTTCATACTCGAGCAGGTAGTCGGCAACCCGTTCGCGATACTCCGGCAGCACTGCTTCGCGGATGCGGTCAAAGGTTCTCTGGTAGGGCTTCATGGATTGATCCTTATAAGTTTTGTGTGGTGCGCAGCCTGCGCGACAGTATTGGTTTAGATAATAGTCACCATCAAGGATTGCTAGTTCTGTTTTTGCGGGAAAGGCGGAAAATCGCCCCATCGAAGATGCCGCCCAAGGAACTGCGCGATGAGGATTTTTGCCCAACTGGTTTTGATGGCCCTGATGCTGGGCCATGCGTTGGCTGCCAACGTGGCCTTTGCCGATGACGCTCGGTCCTGCCATCTATTGCCCATTGCCGGCAGCGTGGTTTCCCTGCAACACGGGCAGTCGGTAGGTGTGCTCTACAGCGAAAATACCGTCGACAACCTGCACTATCTTGAACGCTATCACGCCATGGCAGTGAACGGTGCCAAAGATGCGCTGGATGGACGAGTTCGCCAGGCCTTCGTCAACAGCTCCGACCCGGAGCTGGCCATCGACTGGCTGATGAATTCGCTGCAGAGCACGTTCCTGTCGGTGACGGCCTATGACAACCTCGATGCGCTGGTGCAGGCTCACCCGGATGTGGTGGTGATGCTTGACACCTACAATCAACTGCTGACCCCGCACAACAGTCAGGTCCGGGCACGTTTCGTTGCCCGGTTCTACGACGCCAACCTGCAATACATCGCCAAGGCTGAAGGTTCGGTCGAGCAGCAAATGCCTTCGGTTTGGGTGCATGGCAAGGCCGCGTCGGAAATCGCCATGCAAATCGATCAGCAGCGTGATGTGCAACTGACGGCGTTGAAACAGTTCGACGCCTCGCTCAAAGCCTTGGTGACGGCCGGTTAATCGAAGCCTTAGTTCGGAGCCTGCTCCCGACTGAACGCATCCACTGCCTGCACCAGCCCCTTGGTCGCCAATGCGACCAATTCACCGCCTTTTTCCGGTGTCGCCAAACCCGGGTCTGAGCCCATGCGCCCGTCCGGGAAGCGTGCACGGAAGTCCAGGGCTTCGCGGATAGGTCCTGAGCCTGCGATTTGTGGCGAGTAGGCCGCCGACTTGATCGACTCCGGGTAGGCCCATTGCGTGACCGCGATCTCCGAAGGCGTGGCGTGGCTGCCGTGGCCGGTGGGGAATTGTTGGTGAGCCAGTGCGCTGACGCCTTCCAGGTCCCACCAATTGACCAGCTTCAGGGCGAACCCGGCCGGGCGGCGGGCGAAGCTGGCTTCGGCGTAAAGTTCGGAGAACGCTGCCTCAATCGAGGCAATATTGCCGCCGTGGCCATTGAGAAAGAGGATTTTCTCAAAGCCATGTCCGGCCAATGAGCGCACCCAATCGCCAATGGCGGCGATAAAGGTGGAAGGGCGCAGCGAAATGGTCCCTGGAAACCCGAGGTGATGCTGGGCCATGCCGATATTAAACGTCGGGCCGATCAGGATGTCGGCGTTTTCCTGGGCGTGATGGGCAATGATTTCCGGGCACATCCAGTCGGTCCCCAGCAGGCCAGTAGGGCCGTGCTGCTCGTTGGAGCCGATGGGAATCACGACAGTGCGGCTGCGTTCAAGAAATTGGCCAATCTCGATCCACGTTGACTGGTGCAAAAGCATTTGAGGTTCTCTCTTTTGTCAGGCTTGGCCTGACGGATACTACCTCAACCGGCACTGGCTATCTGGCGTGGCTTGCAATTGAGGTAGGCCGAGGACTTCAACCAGCGCTGGTCGGGGTACCAGGAAAACATGAACTGACCATCCTTGAGTTTATCCACCACCTGGCGCGCCACTTGCGGGCGCACGGCCGGGCAACCCTGGCTGCGGCCGATGCGGCCTTCGCGCTTGCTCCAGAGCGGGCTTACGTAGTCGGCGGCGTGAATTACAATGGCGCGATCGCGGGCCAGATCATTGAACCCCGGCTCCAGGCCATCCATGCGCAGTGAGTAGCCATGGGCGCCCTGATAGCTTTCCTGGGTACGAAACAGGCCGAGGCTGGACTGATAACTGCCTTCGCGGTTAGAGAACTGCGTGGCGAAATTTTCCCCGGACTTTTGCCCGTGGGCCACGAGGTCGCGCAGTACCAGGGTCTTTTTACGCAGGTCGAAGATCCACAGGCGACGGGCGGTCGAGGGTTGCGAATAGTCGATCACCGCCAGGCGTTCGGAACGTTCAACACCATTGTTGACCGCGCATTGCATGGCGCTCAGGGCGCTTTTAAGCACTTGGGGATTGAGTTCTGGAGCCGTGAGCGCCAGGCTGTTATACAAAGTATGAGGCTTGGCGCTGTCTGCGAGGGCAGCATTGCACAGCGCGGCCAGGGTGACGGCAGTCAGGGCGAGTCGGCAGCAAAAAGTCAGCATCTACAAAACATCTCCGCCATGGAATGGAGCAACGTCATTGTTCAAAAAACACGCATATTACTTGAGCATTTGCCTGCTCGTTGCACCATTGGTCGCGACAGCCGAAGGCCTGCTGGTGGAATCGCCCGCCCCGGTGCAGTTGGTGCTCGGGCAATTGTCCAGTGTTTGCCCTGGTTTGGCCGGGCCGATCGATGCAGCCGCCCAGACGCGGTTGCAGGCGTTTTACCAACAGCAGGGCAATGCTTCCCTGTGGACTGCCAGCGAGCGCCGGTTGGCATTGCAGGCGCAGTTGCAACTGTTGGCCGATGATGGCCTGGACCCGGCTCACTATCGTCTGCCCCTGGATACGGCGACCAGCAATGTCTTGTGTACTGATATCGAGATTAGCTGGAAATATCTGCAAGCCTTGCACGATCTGCATTATGGCCGCTTGCAGCAAGCTCATTTCGAGCCCCTTTGGCATGCACAGCCGCCGACGCAGGACCCAAGTATCGAAGTCCTGGCCATGGCCGGGCAGCAGGACATCGCCCAAGCGTTTGATCAGGCCCGGCCCAGCGCTGAGTTGTACCGCACCCTGCGCACGGCCTACGCCGCACAGCGCCAACAACCGTTGCCGCAGTGGGATGCAATCGCCAGCGGTCCGTTGTTGCGCCCAGGCAAGGATGATCCAAGGGTTCCCGAACTGGCGCGGCGGCTGTTCAGCGAAGGGTATCTGGCAGGTCAGCCGACCGGTTCCGGGAAGCAATACAGCGAAGACCTGGTCAATGCCGTGAAAAGCTTCCAGTTGAGCCATTCCTTGCAGGCCGATGGCGTTATCGGGCCGGGCACTGTCACGGAGCTGAACATCAGCCCGGCGGTACGCCGCGAACAACTGCGCATCAACCTCGAACGCTTTCGCTGGCTGGCCCAGGATTTGGAGCCCGAGGGCGTACTGGTCAACGTCGCGGCTGCGCAACTGAGCGTCTATCAGGGCGGTGTGCCGGTGTGGCAGACCCGTCTGCAAGTGGGCCGTGCGGAACGCCAGACACCGTTGCTCAAGTCGCGTATCACCCGGCTCACCTTGAACCCGACCTGGACCGTGCCGCCAACCATCATGCGCGAAGACAAACTGCCCGCCATTCGCCTGGACCCGGCCTATCTGCAGCAGCAGAACATGCAGGTGCTGGACAGCGAGGGCCACCCGCTGGACACCAGCACCATCGATTGGGATCGTCCCGGTAATATCCTCCTGCGCCAGGACGCCGGGCCACGAAACCCCTTGGGCAGGATCGTCTTGCGCTTTGCGAATCCGTACTCGGTGTACCTGCACGATACCCCCAGCCAGCCGCTGTTCACCAAAGGCCCGCGAGCGTTCAGCTCGGGGTGTGTGAGGGTTGAGCAACCGTTGTTGCTGCGCGACCTGCTGGTGAGCCCGGCCGAGCGTGCGCGGACCGAGGAACTGCTGGCCACCGGCGTGACCCACGAATTCCGGCTCACCACGCCGGTGCCGGTGCTGTTGGGCTATTGGACGGTACAAGTGGACAGCCAGGGCGCGCTGCTCTACGCGCCGGATATTTATGGGCGCGATCCAGCGTTGATAAAAGCCATGAAGAGCCCGCTTTAGAAGCGGACGAACCGCTTGATGACTGCGGACCTTTTCAGCAGGTCAAACCTTGCCCCGCGGGGTTAAAAACTCCTCAGTGATCGCTGCCACTGCCTGCGCAGCAGACTTCAGCGCGGTATCGATGGTCAGCGCAGTGTTATCCCACGGCTCATACTCATGAGCCAACACCGACTGCCAGGTGGGCGGGGTCAGGCCGGGAATATCACTCGTGCGTGTCTCCACACGTCGCTGGTGTTCCTGCCTGTCCGAGCAGATCACCTCAATATTGACCAACGCAGCTCCCGTGCGAATGGCGACCTCACGCCACGCCTCCCGACTTTCGCTGACCGGATTGACGCAGTCAACGACCACCCGGTGACCCAAACCAAGATTGCTCGCCGCCAGCCCGTGGGCAACCCGGTAACCGCTGGTGCCCACATCCCGCGCGAGAACCCCGGCATCACGGATGGCCTGTTCGATGGTATCGATGCGCAGGTACACGGCGTTTGTCTGGCCGGCAAGGTCTCTGGCAATGGAGGTTTTCCCGGTGCCGGGGAGGCCGCTGAAAACAATGAGCATCGTCGAACCTTAAAATATTGATAAAAGGGTGGCGGTCGCCAATTTCAATAAGCTGCTGTTTCATCGCAGTCAATTCTCGGTTACTTAATATCCATCACCATCTCATGCCAAACCATGCCGCCATGGTCAGAAGCCGAGGGCTGAACATAGCGATAACCCATTCGTTTATACAACTCGACATGGCGCTCTTTACACATCAGATGAATCGTCTTCTTGTCCATCGTCTTCATGCGCTGGACAAAAACCTCCATCAGCTTGCGTGAATAGCCTTGGCCCTGGTGAGCCGGGTCAACCACCACCGACATGATCACCACGTTCGGCGCATCCGTCGAGTGCCCCACCAACTCCTTGAACGACTCATCCGACATGACCACGTCGTGGGCGCATCCACAGTTGATAAAGCCCACCACAACCCCATCGACCTCCAGGATCAGAAAGCCTTCCGGGTATAGAGCAATCCGCGTGGCAATCTTCTCCTGGGTAGCAGCTTCATCACCTTCGTAGGCCGAGATTTCGATGTGGTAACAGCGAGTGGCGTCTGTTGGGGTGGCGTTGCGAAAACTGAGGGTGGGCATTGCGATTCCTGAATGCTAAAGGGGTTGATTGGGTACGAAGAACATAGATTACTTGATACGCTCGACGCAGGCGTATCAAACCCGGTCAACCAACAACCCAGGCCCAACTTCATGCCCATCATCCGCGTCATGACCCTGGACGATTACGACGCCGTCCTCGACCTCATGCAGAACACACCCGGCATTTCCCTGCGTGACGCCGACTCTCGCGAGTCCACCGCCAGGTACCTGGAGCGCAACCCCGGCATGAGCTTCATCGCCGAAGTCGACGGCATGCTCTGTGCCTGTGTCATGTGTGGGCACGACGGTCGTCGCGGCTATCTTCAGCATCTGCTGGTGCTACCCGACTACCGTCGCCAAGGCCTCGCCAACGCGCTGGTGGCGCGCTGCCTTTCAAGTCTTGCGCAGCAGGGCATCCACAAATGCCATCTTGACGTGTTCAAGACCAACGACAGCGCCGCCCGCTATTGGCAAGGCCAGGGCTGGCAGTTGAGGACGGACATTGACCGCTATTCGTTCACCCAGCGGGGTAACGAGAACGCATGAATGTGCGCGCCAGGATTGATAGTCAACGGAGATTGAAATGTTAGAGATCAGACGAGCCACCCCAAACGATGGCCAGGTGGCGTTCGATATTCGCCTTCAGGCCATACGCAGCCAATGCATCGGTGCCTACACCGAAGAGCAGATGCTGGCCTGGACCAGAGGCTCGGCTGAGGACGGTTACGGCGCGCTGATGGACAAGCACTTTTACCTGGGCTGCATCGAGGGTGAGGCGGTAGCCACGGGCATGCTGGATCTGGATAACGACGAAGTCGGTGCGTTGTTTGTGCTGCCCGGTTTTATCGGACGGGGCATTGGCAAAAAGATCCTCGATCACCTTGAGTCCCTGGCGCGGGAGCTGGGGCTCAAGAAGGTCATTCTGGATGCGACACTGAATGCGGGGGACTTCTATCGGCGCTGCGGATATACGGGTAGCGAACAGGCTATCTATCATTCGCCTTCGGGGTTGCAGTTGGCGTGTATTCCTATGGTGAAGTCACTCCTTTGACGAGGCTTGTGCCGAGGGTGGACAGCGCACGTTATCCCAAGGCAAGCCATGACTAAGCGCTGAAAGCCTCCCGCAAGCGCTCGATCACCTGTTGTATCGGCGGCCCCTGAACAGGCGGCGGAGTAGGGCTTTCACCGAACTCACGCCAAATGAACAGTGTTAGCTCGGCACCGTCGGTGAGGGTTTCCCCCTCATCGCCCGGCGCGAAAGTCTGCAGCAGCCGGTAGCGCTCGTCCTCCCAGAACAGCCCCTCAACCCAGTCGTACACCGGGATGAAATGAAAGTGCAACGGGAATCCCGGCATGTGCCCGAATCGGCTGATGTAAAGCCACTTGGGCTGGAGCTGCACCTCCATGATCCGTTGGGTGTTGGCGAGCAGGCCACCCAGCTCCGCCAACGCCTGTTCCGGTAGATCCGCCAGTGAGCTGATGGGCGTTTTTGCGCCCAGCATCAGATAACCCGGCAACGCCGACCCCAGGTGATGGTTGACGAGCCAGTGCTCGGTCTCGTGGAGGATGAAGGCTGGATCGATTTTCACAAGCGGGCGTCCATGCGGGTTAGCGCGTGAGGATAACAAGCACGCCCTGTATCAAACAAATACAGGCCATCTGTGTCTACCCCGCGTGCCATCGGCTGGATACCGTCCACCGAGGCACTTTTATCGCTGAGGCAACCATGGATCTGACGGCAATCCCCTTTGGCACCACCGACTGGTCGACCATCGAGCCGGTCCTTCACCCCGGAGAAACAGGCAGCGCCTGGTGGCGCACCTGTCAGTTCGGTTCGACCCGTGTGCGGATGGTCGAATACACCCCCGGCTATCTGGCCGATCACTGGTGCTGGCGAGGGCATATCCTGCTGTGCCTGGAAGGCGAGTTGCACACGGAACTGGAGGATGGCCGCCAGTTCACCCTGACGGCCGGCATGAGTTATCAGGTGGGCAATGACATGGAGGGGCATCGCTCATTTACCACCACCGGTGCGAAGTTGTTTGTGGTGGATTGAGGTCAGGCAGCTCAGTGCATCATGCTGTGGTCGGAACTGCCCAGCGCACGGGCCGGAGCCTTGACTTCAATCGACTGTTTTTCGCCCTTGGCATTTTCCACGGTCAGGGTCAGTGGCACCCAG
Source organism: Pseudomonas sp. c313 (assembly GCF_055407145.1). Lineage (NCBI taxonomy): Bacteria > Pseudomonadati > Pseudomonadota > Gammaproteobacteria > Pseudomonadales > Pseudomonadaceae > Pseudomonas > Pseudomonas sp. c313. Next base: position 266,848 of record NZ_JBUZRD010000005.1, read on the forward strand.
TCGCCTTCCTTGATCTGGCCCTTCAGGTTGATCAACATCACGTGATAACCGTCTGGATCGAGCTTGACTGGCTTGCCCGCCGGCAGGGCCACGGAGTCCACCGGCCCCATGCGCATCACGTCGTCCTTCATGCTCATTTCATGAATCTGCACCAGCTTGGCCACCGGCGACTGCACGCTCAGCAACTTGCTGTCGCTGTCGGCGGTGACGGTCATGAATGCACCGCTCGATTGCTGCCCCGGTACCGTGGCGCGCACCCAGGCGTCGCTGACCTGGGCCTGGGCCTGGGCGTTGGCGTGTGCTGCCAGGCCCAGCAGGGAAAGGCCGAGGGCGATGCGCTTGAGGTGTTGAACGGCAGTCATTAGCAGACCTCCATGACGGTGAGCAGGTCTTCTGCGCACTCTTTGGCGTTAAGCGATGCTGACAAGCCCAGGCGCAGATTGCCCCGGGTGTCGAATACAAAACTGGTGGCGGTGTGGGACAGGGTGTAGCTGTCGCCTGCGGGGATCTTTTCATAAAAGATCCCGAACTCCCTGGCGGCCACGGCGACTTCTTCCGGGGTGCCGTAGAGCGCTTCGAAGCTGGGGTCGAAGGCCTTGACGTAGGCGTCGAGCACTTGCGGCGTGTCGCGCTCCGGATCAAGGGTGATAAAGATCACCTGCATGATCTCGCCGTCGCGACCCATCAGCTTCTTGGCCTGGGCCATTCTCGCCAGGGTGGTCGGGCACACGGCCGGGCATTGGGTGAAACCGAAGAACACCACCGGCATCAGGCCCCGGAAGGAGCTGAGGGTGACTGTTTCGCCCTGGGTGTTCTTGAGCTTGAAGGTACGGCCCATGATCTTGTCGCTCAGGTCCTTGCCGTACTTGAAATTCAGCTTGGGGCTGGTGTCACAGCCGCTGAGTAGGCCCAGGCCCAGCAAGCTCATACCGGTGAGGACTTTGCGGCGGGTAAATAACATCGTCATGCAATGTGCATCCTGTGAAGCGCCTGAAGATTGCGCAGGGCTTACCAATCAGGCCTTGAAGAGCGAGAGCGGGGAAGGCAGGAGGGCTGCCGCCGCGGCTCGTGCTCGATCATCTGCGACTTAACGCCACAGAACGGTGCGTTACCTTAACAGGCCGGGGCGGTGGGTGAGTCTGCGGCAGACTGTCGCACGAGGCGAGCGTTCCAACACAATAGGACGAGCACGCGCTGTCAGGACACCGCCGTCCTTGACCCGTATCAAGGCGCGCGCCACGACGTATCTGGCACAGTGGTTGGCATAAGGGCCAGTCCACCTGCGAGGTTTTGATGCTCTATTTCCTGTTCCTGTTGGCCCATCTGTTCGCCGCACTGATCTTTATCGGCACGGTGTTTTTTGAAGTGCTGATCCTCGGCGGTCTGCACAAACAGCTGCCGGTGCGGGTCATGCTGCTGGTGGAGCAAGGCATTGGCCGTCGCGCCAGGGCCTTGATGCCGTGGGTGTTGCTGGTGCTGTTCGGCGCCGGGGGCGGCATGGTCTGGTTGCGATACCTGCCGGTGCTGGCTTCGCCTTCGAGTTCTTCATTCGGCGCCTTGCTGACCCTCAAGCTGATCCTCGCCACCAGCGTGCTCATGCATTTCCTGTTGACCATGCTGTTGATGCGGCGCGGGCAGGTGACTGCTGCTTACTTGCGGTTTGTCCACGTGAGCCTGTTTTGCCATATGGTCGCCATTGTGTTGTTGGCCAAGGGCATGTTCTACGTGACCTGGTAGCCGTCGGTCCGTTTCATGCATAGATTCTTGCGGTCTTGATGCATATCAAGGTGCGCTGTCCGGTCGCACCGGACAATGGCCTACCGTAGCCAGACCCGGAGACCGCCATGCTCACCGTCATTCATCCCCACCGCGAGTGGCGCTTGCGCCGTGACCCAGGTGTGCTGGATCAGGGCAAGGTGGACATTGGCAAGTTTCACAGTGGCGTCGGCTCCCTGGACCTGTTGCGTGCCTTGCGCGACAGCCGCCAGCGGCAGCGACCCCTGGCGCTGAACCTGCAATGGCCGGCGTCCCACGCTTGCGACGACTACCTGCGTTACCTGGAGCAGGAAATCCACCTAATCGGTTGTCACCTGGGCAGCCGTCAACCGGTGGATCAATTCCATCTGGGTGGCGCCACTCCGGCAATAGCCGACCTGCAACGCTTGATGGCGCACCTGCGCAGCCGTTTGCATTTTCTTGACCACGATCAGGGTGACTACAGCATCGACCTCGATCCCCAGCAAATCGACTGGGCAACCATGGGCGTGTTGCGCGACCTGGGCTTCAACCACGTCAGCATCGGCGTGCCCGATGCCAGTGACGACGTCGAAACTCCGCTGGCAGGCGGCTACCAGGACCCGGCGCCGATCCAGTCGCTGATTGACGCGGCGCGCACCTTCGGTTTTCGCTCGGTAAACGTCGACCTGGGCTACGGCCATGCCTGGCAAACCATCGCCAGTTTCGAGGCGAAGCTTTCGAGCCTGATCGCCCTGGAGCCAGACCGCCTGCAGGTGTTCGACTACGCCCAGGCGTCATGGCGCTATCAGCAACAGGCACCGCGAGCGCTGTCGAGCGATGCGGATAAAAGCGCCATGCGCCAAAGCGCTTTCCGGCACCTGGAAGCGGCGGGTTATCACTACATCGGCCTGGGGCAGTTCGTGCGGTCCGACGATGACCTGGCGCTGGCTCAGGAGCGTGGGTGCCTGAGCCGCAATTGCCAGGGCTTCACCCGCCATGGGTACTGCGATCACATCGGTTTTGGCCTGGGCGCGATCAGCCAGATCGGTACGTTATATGCCCAGAACAGTGACGATCCGCAGGTCTACCGTCAGCAGTTGGACAACGGCCTATTGGCCACCGCCCGCGGCTGGCGCTGCGAGGCCGGCGACCAGATTCGCCAGCACGTCATGGAGCGCCTGGCCTGCGACCTGGAGCTGGACATCCAGGCAGTCGAGCGCCGTTACGGGCTGATTTTCCCCCGCTATTTTTCGACTATCTGGCCGCTGCTGGAGCAGTTGCACCGCGATGGCCAGATCGACTTGTCCGAGCGCTTTCTCTGTGTGTTGCCTGCCGGCCGCCGCCAGGTGGACGCGCTCTGCGCGCTGTTTGGTCGCACCGGCAGCGTTGTCCCTCCTTGCTCCAATGACGAGACCATCGACCATGACTGCGTTTGAGTTCAATCGGGCCCTGGTGCAGAAATACGACCGCCCGGGGCCGCGCTACACCTCGTACCCAACGGCGCCACAGTTTCACTCAGCCTTTGCCCTGGATGACTACCACCAGGCGGTGCAGGCCAGCAACCAGGCCGTGGCGCCCAAGGCGCTGTCGGTGTACATCCATATCCCGTTTTGCCAGAGCCTTTGCTACTACTGCGGCTGCCACAAGATCATCACCCGCAAGACCCATCGTGCGGTGGAGTACCTGACTTACCTTAAGCGGGAAATCCAGATGCAGGCTGCGTTGTTCGACCGTTCGCGGCCCCTGACCCAGTTGCATTTGGGGGGCGGCACGCCGACGTACCTGGACGATGAGCAGTTGGCTGAGTTGATGGCCAGCCTGGGGGAGGGCTTCAACCTGGATGACAGCGACCAGCACGAATTTTCCATTGAGGTGGACCCGCGCACCATCAGCGTCGAACGCATCAAAAACCTGCGCCGGCTGGGCTTCAATCGCTTGAGCTTCGGCGTGCAAGACTTTGACCCGGATGTGCAGGCGGCGGTCAATCGAGTGCAAAGCGAGGAACAGATCCTGCAACTGGTGGCAGCGGCCCGCGAGGCGCGGTTCAAGTCCATCAGCGTCGATTTGATCTATGGTCTGCCGCTGCAAACCGTGGCCAGTTTCGACGTGACCTTGAGCAAGCTCATCGCCCTGCGCCCCGACCGCGTGGCCGCGTACAGCTACGCCCATTTGCCGACGCAGATCCGCGCCCAGCGCATGATCCGCCCCGAAGACATGCCACCACCGGAGCGCAAGCTGGAGCTGCTGGAACTGACCATTCGCCGCCTGACGGAGGCCGGCTATGTCTACATCGGCATGGACCACTTCGCCTTGCCCGAGGATGAGTTGGCGTTGGCTCGGGCCAATGGCACCCTGCAGCGCAACTTCCAGGGTTACTCGACCCATGCCGATTGCGACCTGATTGGCCTGGGCGTATCGGCCATTGGCAAAGTTGGCGACAGCTACAGCCAGAGCGTCAAGGAACTGTCCCAGTACTACGCACGTATCGACGCGGGTTTGTTGCCAGTGCAACGCGGTTATCGGTTGAACGCCGATGATGTGCTGCGCCGCGAGGTGATCAATGGCTTGATGTGCCACGGGCGTATTGAATTTGCCGGGGTCGAGGCGGGGCATGACATTCGCTTTACCGAGTATTTTGCCCAGGCGCTTTCACTGCTGGATGAGCAGGTAGGGGATGGCTTGTTGCAGATCCACGATGACGCGGTGCAGTTGCTGCCTCAGGGGCAGTTGATGGTACGCAGTGTGGCGATGGCGTTTGATGCGTATTTGGGAGGGGAGCAGAAAGGCCAGTTTTCTCGCACGGTTTGAAGGCTGTCGCAGATCAAAGGCCTGAGTACCTATCCGTTTCTGCGGTAACGGATAGGTACTCAATACCCCCTGGCTCGCCTTCAGTGCGACGTCCCCTGCGCAAACTCAATCTTGTTCCCCACGTTGTACTTGCCTGACGGCTTGTTCATGGGAATGCGCTTGATCTCCTTGAGCGTCTGGCTGTCATAGACAATCAGCGCACCCTCAGTGTCCCAAATGCTCAGCAACAGATACCGGCCATCACGGGTGAACTCAACGTGGGCAGCAGTCTTGCCGGGCATCGGCCGCAGGGTGTGGGCGATTTCCAGGGTCTGTTTGTCGATCAAGTGAATGGCGTCATTGTCCGGCCCGAAGAACACATCGCTCCACACATAGCGCGAATTGATATGGCTGCGCCTGAAGAAGCCAGGCCCCAGGGTGGGGATCTCCTTGATCAGCTTCCAGGTCTTGAGGTCCAGTACCGAAATCTGGCCCTTGCTGATATTGGGCGTGGCAAACACCCATTGGCCATTGCGCTGCCAGTAGGTGCCTGAACCCAGGTGCGGCATGCCCGCCAGGGGAATGTTGGTGACCACTTTGCCTGAATCCAGATCGATCACCTGACCACCGCCGGCCTTGCGCGATGTCGCGAGCAACTGGCGGTAATCCGGGGAGAACGAGAAGTCGTCGAGCACGTCCTGGGCCTGGATGCGCCGGGGTTCGAAGCTGGGCTGGGCGTCGGTATAGGACAGCTCCCAGACTTCATTCACGTCCTTGAGGGCGACGATAAAACTGTTGCGGGGCGGCGCGGTGTAGACGGCACTGACCCGTGAATGTGTGGGCAAGGTTTTGACCAACGACAGGTCGCGGGCATCCAGCACCACCAAATTGCCCGGCAGGTAGTTGCCCACCAGTACCCAGCGGCCGTCCTTGCTCACCGCCAGGTTGCGGGTGTTGAGCCCGGCACGGATTTCGGCGATCAGCTTGAGGTTGTGCAGGTCGTAAAGGCTGATCCAGCCGTCACGGGAAGCAAAGTAGACAAAGCGGCCATCGGGAGAAAATTTCGGCCCGCCGTGCACGGCAAAGTGCGAGGCGAAGCGGTCCAGCACTTCAAAGCGGTCACCGTCGAGGATGTCGATGTGATGATCGCCCGATTCCACCACCACAAACAGGTTCAGCGGGTCGGCGTGGTGCTGCGGGATGCTCGGCAGTTGCCGCAGATCGGCCAGCAAGGCGTGGCTGCTGCGGATGTCCTGTTCGTTCCAGGTGGCAGGCGTGGCCGGGGGTTGTTGCAGGAAGCTCACCAACCCGTCGATTTGCGCAGGTGCGAGCACCGAGGCGAATGCCGCCATTTGGCTGGCGGGGCGACCCTGTTGGATCACCTGGCGGATTTCGGCCGATTTGATCCGCCCCAGGCTTTCCGGGAACAGGGCCGGGCCTGTGCCGCCGACGCGATTGATGCCATGGCAGCTTTCGCAGTGTTCTCGATAGTCCGCGGCGGCATCCAGTGCGCCATGGGCGCCACTGACCCACAACAGCGGCACCAGCAGCAGGCGTTTCATACCGCCACCCTGGACTTGGCTGGTTGTCCAGGCGCAAGGCTGGCCGGGTATTGCAGGGCCGCATCGGCAAACAGATTCACCACATGACCGATCACCGTCAGCGTCGGCACGCCGGGTTCGCACGCCATGGCCATGGCCGGCAGTTGGCGCAAGTTGCCGCGATTTACCTGCTGATCGGCGCGAGCGCCATTGCTGATCAATGCCGCCGGGGTATCAGGGGGTAAACCTGCGGCGATCAATCGGTCCGAGATCAGCGCCAGGTTCGACAGCCCCATGTAGAAGACGAGGGTCTGGCTGCCGTCCGCCAGGCTGTCCCAGGGCAGATTCAATGCCCCATTGCGTTGCAGGTGCCCGGTGACAAACCGGCATGAATTGACCAGGTCGCGGTGGGTCAGCGGGATGCCAGCATAGGCGCTGCAGCCGGCGGCGGCGGTGATGCCCGGAACCACTTGGCAGGAAATGCCCCGTTGCAGCAAGTACTCCAGCTCCTCGGCGCCACGGCCAAAGATAAACGGGTCGCCGCCCTTGAGCCGCACCACGCGCTGGCCCTGGTCAGCCAAATCCGCCAGCAATTCGTTAATCTGTTCCTGGGGCAGGCAGTGGTAGCCGCTGGCCTTGCCGACGTAGTGGCGGGCGCAAGTCGGGGGGATCAGCGTCAGCAGTTCGGCACTGATCAGCCGGTCGAACACCACGGCGTCGGCCTGCATCAACAGGCTCCAGGCCCGCAGGGTCAGCAGGCGCGGGTCGCCAGGCCCGGCCCCCACCAGGGCCACTTCGCCGGGGCTGAAGGAACTGTGCAGGACGCTCGGTATTACAAGGGGAGATGAGTGCATGAGACTTCCTTGGTTCATCATCAGGTTTGCCGCCCCCGGCTGTTTCGCCAGGTAGTCGGCCGGTGGTTCAGCATGCCGAGCAAGGAATGAGGTTGGGCAGTGTTCGGGTGATTTCTGTGTCGCTGAGGTGGCAACCGGGGTCCTGGCCCCAGAGGTCGCCGTCGGCCCAGGCGCGGGTTCGGGTGTTGCCATTGCAGATGTCCAGCCAACGGCAGTCGGCGCAGCGGCCGCCCACCACACGTGGGTGTTCGCGCAGGCGCAGCAGCAACGGGTCAGGCTGATCCAGCCACAGGCTGCGGAACGGCGTGGTGCGCACATTGCCCACCGAGTGTTGCCACCAGTAGGTGTCGGGATGCACCTCACCGGTGTTGTCGATATTGGCGATGCCGCTGCCTGAGGCGTTGCCGCCCCAGGCGTGCAACAACTGTTCAAGTTGCGGGTAGTGTTCCGGCAGGTGGCGGTGTACCCATTGCAGCAACAGCACCGCATCGGCGTCGTTGTTGCCGCTGACGAAATCGCTGTCCACGCCGTTTTGGATATCGCTCCAGGCCTGCTGGAAAATCAGCTCCATGGCATCGCGGCTCATTTGCCGGTGGGCATCGAGCTGACGGCTGCGTTTACCGCGCCCGCTGTAGTTGAGGTGCGACAGGTAGAACTTCTGCACATCGTATTCACGCATCAGCGCCAGCAATTGCGGAAGCTGGGCATGGTTTTCCTGGGTCAGGGTAGTGCGCAGGCCAACACGGATACCGACCTGGCGGCACAGGTTGATGGCGTGCATCGAGCGCTGGAAACTGCCCTGTAGCTGGCGGAACGCATCGTGGGTCGCCTCCAGGCCGTCAATGCTGATGCCCACATAGTCGAAGCGGGCGTCGGCGATTTGCTGGATATTCTGCTCGTCGATCAACGTGCCGTTGCTCGACAGGGCGACAAAAAAACCCTTCTTGCGGGCGTAGGCGCTGAGTTGGAACAGATCGTCGCGCAGTAGCGGCTCGCCGCCGGAGAGGATCAATACCTTGACCCCGGCTTCATGCAAATCGTCGATCACCTTGAGGGCGGCGGCCGTGTCCAGCTCATCGCGAAACACACTGTCGGCGCTGGTGGCGTAGCAATGCTTGCAGGTCAGGTTGCAGCGCCGCAGCAGGTTCCAGATCACCACCGGGGCACGGTTGCTGCCAGGGGACGATAGGCGGGGCGGCGGGCATTGGCCGGCGAGGGTGCGCAGGTAATGACTGATCCTCAGCATAAGGTGTTCCTTCTAAAGCATGCAATTCAGCATGGCGCAGGCGTCAGGCGCAGACCGGTCTTTTTCAGGATGCGGCTGCTCACCAGCATCTCATCGGCGGTACAGGCATCCCCCAGCAAAAAACGCAGGTGTTCTCGGTAGCTGTCGATTTCTTCGCGGCTGCGGCCGTGAACCATGGCGAACAGGTTGTAGCGCCAATCGGTGCGCCGTGGCCGCCGATAGCAGTGGCTGACAAAGGGCTGGGCGCCGATCAACTCACCGAGGCGCGGCATCTGCTCATCGGTCACGTCCCAGACGGTCATGCCGTTATGGCGATAGCCGATGCGGTAATGGTTGGGTACCGCCGCGATTCGCCGGATCGCCCCTTCGCCTTGCAGGCGCTTGAGCAGGTCGAGGGTGGATTCGACGCTGATGTCCAACTGTTCGGCGAGCCAGGCCCAGGGATCTTCCAGTAACGGCAGGCCGGTCTCGGTCAATTGGATCAAGCGTTGCGCCAGGGTTTCGTCAAACCGGGAAATATAGACCGACATGATAGGTTTGCTCCTTGGGCAGGTTGAGGACCTCCAGCCCGGTGATGGTTTCGATATGCGACAAGGTCTCGGCCAGGTCCTTGGCCGTGCTGCATGCCAGCACGAACCACATGTTCCAGGGGTGCTCTCGGCGGTAGTTGTGGGCCACTTGCGGCAGTTCATTGAGCTGGGCGGCCACCTGCTCGAAGCGAGGTTCTGGCACCGCCAGCGCGGCGAGGGTGAAGGCTCCGCCGAGACGCTCGATGTCGAACATCGGCCCAAAGCGGGTGAGCACACCGTCTTCCAGCAACAGGTGGACGCGGTCGAGCAATTCGTCCGGTGTGCTGTGCAGTTCCTCGGCCACGACTTGCCAGGGATGACGCACCAGCGGCAGCCCCAGTTGCAGACGATTGATTAACAGCCGGTCGAGGTCATCCATGGGCTCATACCTGTGACGAGGGGGGTGCAAAACGCCCGCCGCATTGTTTGAACGCTTGAGTGGTGAACAGCAGTTGATGGGGCAAGTCGCCGAGCAATTGCTCTTTCAACATGGCCTGGATGTGCGCTTTAACTGCTTCGCGTTCCCGACCGTGGACCATGCAGAACAGGTTGTAGCGCCAGTAGGGCAGGCGTCTGGGACGCTGGTAACACAGGGCAACACCCGCTGCACGGCCCAGGCGTTGGCCGATTTCATCGATCAGCGCATCGGGTACGTCAAGCACCAGCATGGCGTTGGCGACAAAGCCCAAGGCGCGATGGTTGAGCACCAGGCCGACCCGGCGAAACAGGCCTTGCTCGTGCCATTGCTGTACCTGCTGCAACACCTGATCCTGATTGGCACCGATCCGTTCAGCGAGGTCCTGATAGGGCCGTGAAACCCTGGGCAAACCTCGCTCCAGGCATTGGCGCAGGTCGAGTTGTTGTTCTTGGTTGAGCGGGGTAATCACGAGTGGACTCCCAGGGAAAATCCCAGGTCGATACGGTAGGCGCTGAGCATAGGCAGATCGAGGGGAGTAAGACCGGTGTCTTTTTCCAGCTCGTCGAGGACCTGTTCCAGGTGCTGGCGGTTAGGCCCGGTCAGTACGAACCACAGGTTGTAGTGATGCTCGCGGGCATAGTTGTGGTTGACCTCCGGGTACTGGCTGATTCGCGCTGCCACCTGTTCCAGGCGCTCGGCGGGTACCGCCAGGGCGGCCAGGGTGCTGGCGCCAGCGCGGGTGTGATCGAACACTGGCCCGATGCGCGACAGGGCTCCCGCCAGTTTCAGGCGTTGCAGGCAGGCCATGACCTCGGCCTCGCTGCAATCCAGGCTCTGGGCCATCTCCCGGTAGGGTTCGGCGCACAGCGGCATGTTGTGTTGATAGCGGTCGATCAGGCGACTGCTGAGTTCATCCAATTCCATCTTTAATACCCCATTTTTTGTGCGCGACTGCTGAAGAAAATTCCACTGGGACTGTCTGCTGGCAGGGTCTTGAGTAAGGTCAGACGATAGGAGTCCCAGACCTGCACCTGCTGGCCGTCGCGCACGGATAACCACAGTTGCTCGCCGCGCCCGGTGAATTCCATATGCAACACGCCGGGGCCGGGCCGCAGGTCGGCGACTATCTGGTGGGTTTCGCTGTCGAGTATTTGCACTCGGTCATTGTCCGGGTAGGCGAAGTTGACCCACAGTTGGCGGCCATCGGGGCGGGCGGTGACAAAAATCGGCTGGCCAGCCACCGGGATCGCGGCAGTCTGTTGCCAGGTGCGGGCATCCATCACCAGCACCTGATGACGACCCACGGCGGGCACGAACGCCTGGTTGTCGGCCACGGCCCAGCCTTCCAGGTGGGGCATTTTGTAGACTGGCAGCTTTTCCTGGCCTCGGCCGTAGTCGGCCAACACGCGCTTGACCCCGTGCTCCGGGTACCACAGGTCGAGCTGGGCCATGCCGTCTTCGCCAAACAGCCCGGCCATGTAATAGCGGCCGTCGGCGGTGATCAGTGCGTCATAGGGTTGCTGGCCGATGCCCTCGAAACGGGTGATGGCCGGGGTGTTGCCCTGGCTGAAGTCGGCGCTCCAGATTTCGCCCGTATCAAACAGGCTGAACACAAAGCGCTGGCCCGGCGCATCCACCAGGCCCACCACCCGCGAGCGCTTGCCATCGGCTAGGGGCGTTGCCGGAATATCTGCCACTTGCTGCAAGGTCACGGCATCGAACACCTTGACCCCGCCTGGCTGGTAATTGGACACGGCGATCAAGCGGCCGTCCTGGCTGATGGCGCCGCCGATGCTGTTGCCGCCCTGGATGATGCGTTTATCGATGCGCTGCCCCAGCAGATCAACCTTGGTCAGCCCGCCGTCGCGCCCGAAGATATAGGCGTAGCGCTGGTCCCGTGAGAACACCGCCGAGGCATGGGACAGATCACCCAGGCCGTCGATGTGTGCCAGCGTGGTTAGCCCACTGCTTTCAATAATTTGCAGGCTGCCCGTGGCGCGTTCCACCACCAACCCCAGGTCGCCGGAACCGCGCAACGGCGGTTGCACACAGGCCGACAACAACAGGCCCGCGGCCATTGAGACAAACAGTGGACGGATCATGGTGCAGAGGTTCCTTGCAGGAGGCGATCCACCAGCCAGGCAATGTCGTTGCTGCTGAGCAGGGGTGCCCAACCGGGCATCGCAAGGGCAGGGCGACCGTAGGTCACGGTGGCAATCAATGAATCGCGGGTTTGCCCGGCCAAGGCCTGGCGAGTCAGGGCTGGGCCCAGGCCACCGGTCAGGTGCAGGCCGTGGCAGGCGCCACAGTCCTGGGTCAGCAGGTGTTCCAGCTGGACTTGGCGTGACGGCGCCGGTGCTCCATGCACCGGCGCAGGAATGAGGAAGAGCAACGCCATTGCCGAACCGATCATCGATGTTTTCATGGCGTGCTCCTTGTGTTTATTTCAGGGTCAATACCCACTGGGCCAAAATCAGGGCTTCGTCATCCGTCACCGGATTGGCCGGCATTGGAATCGGGCCCCAGTTGCCCTGTGTGCCGTTCTTGATGCGGCTGGCCAGGGTGGTGGCAGCGTCCTTGACGCCGACGTTCTTCGCAGCGACTTCCTTGAGCGCTGGCCCCACCATCTTGGCGTCGATGGTGTGGCAGGCCGCGCAGGGTTTGCTCTTGAACAGTGCCGCGCCATCCTGGGCGAATGCGGATGGCAGGCTCAGCGCAGCGCTGAGGGCACACAGAGCAAGCAGGATATTTTTCATTGGGTTGCCTCTTGTTGATGAAGCTCAATAAATGTCGAATTGGGTGTTGTAGACATTGAATTTTCCAGTCGGCGTAATCAGGCGCTTGTCCTTGATCACGTTCTTGAGCTTCAAGGTCTTGTCATCGATCACTACCAGCGCCGATTCCTCTTCCTGGCCGCTCCATACCGAGAACCACACTTCATCGCCGGCCTTGTTGTATTCCGGTTGCACCACGCGCATTGCGCCTTGCTTGATCCCTGACCACTCGGCAATCGGCAGCACGGTGTAGCCAGCGTCCAGATTGTCGATATTGAACACGGCGACCGACTGGCTGAGCTTGGTGTCCGGGTTCAGGGTGGTGTCGACGTACAGGTGCCGCGAGTTGGGATGGGTCTTGATAAACAGCGAGCCGCCGCCCTGGCCCTTGAGCGAGACCACCTGTTTCCAGGCGTACTGGGCGTGCTTGATCGGGTCGGTGCCGATCACCGAGATGCCACCGTCACCCAGGTGGCTGGTGGCCCAGACTGGGCCGTATTGCGGGTGGATAAAGTTGGCGCCACGGCCGGGGTGCGGGGTCTTGCCGACGTCCACCAGGGCGGTGAGCTTGCGCTCCCTGGAGTCGATCACCGCAACCTTGTTGGAGTTGTTCGCCGCCGTCATAAAGTAGCGGTGAGTGCTGTCCCAGCCGCCGTCATGAAGGAACGGTGCGGCGTCGATGGTGGTGATGGTGAGGTTCTTGATGTCCTGGTAATTGACCAGCATCACCTTGCCGGTTTCCTTGATGTTGACGATAAATTCCGGCCATTCATGGGAGGCGATGATCGCCGCCACACGGGGCTCGGGGTGATATTCCTGCTTGTCGACGGTCATGCCACGGGTGGAGACGATCTGCTTGGGCTCCAGGGTTTCGCCGTCCATGATGGTGAACTGCGGCGGCCAGTAGGAACCGGCAATCGCGTACTTGTCTTCATAACCCTTGAATTTGGAGGTCTCTACCGAACGCGCTTCGATGCCCACTTTGATCTCGGCCACCTTGGTCGGCTCGGCGGGCCACAGGTCGATCATGTCGATCTTGGCGTCGCGGCCGATCACCAGCAGGTAGCGGCCCGAGGCGGATATCCGCGAGATGTGCACGGCGTAGCCTGTGTTGATCAGCTTGACGATTTTCTTGCTGTCGCCATCGATCAGGGCGATTTTGCCGTCGTCGCGCAGGGTCACGGAGAACAGGTTTTCCAGGTTCAGCGTGTTGAGTTGTTTCTTCGGGCGGTCTTCGGGCTTGACCAGTACTTTCCAGGTCTTGAGGGTTTCGGCCATGCCCCATTCCGGCGGTGTCGGCGCGGTGTGCTGGATGAAGCTGGCCATGCTGGTGATCTGCGCCTTGGTCAGCGCATTGGAGGTGCCCCAGTTCGGCATGCCGGCGGGGGAGCCGTAGGCGATCAACGCTTCCAGATAAGCCTGGCCCCTGGCCTGGGTGATGTCCGGAGTCAGTGGCTTGCCGGTGGCGCCCTTGCGCAACACACCATGGCAACCGGCACAGCGCTCAAAGTAAATCTGTTTTGAAGCGTCGAACTCGGCCTGGCTCAAATCCGGCGCGCCGGGGCTTTTGACCATGGGCATGGCAGCCGCCGGTTGCGCGGCGAAAGCGTGCGTCGAAAGGGCCAGGGCCAATGCGCAACTCAGGTTGGCTAGGCTCAGGGCGAAAGGTTTTCTGTTGCGAGTCAGCATTCCATATCTCCTCAGGCAAGACCTTTGCGATGCCCGGCGACGGCAGGGTAGAGCGCAGGTTCTTAGTGCCATAGGAGACTATGACGAGGCGGGTGATTGCTCGCTTGACGGCGATCAAGTTTGCTTGGTGTACGGCTTGCCAGGTTGTCGCAGGCGCCCGTAGCGTGGCCCTCAAACCCGCGTCGATCCAAGGTGTGCGATGACTCTCCCCGAACCGCTTGAACCCTTCTACCAACCGCTGAACAACGAACAGGTCCTGTTCGAACATGCCTGGCGCCACGGCATGCCGGTGCTGATCAAGGGCCCCACTGGCTGCGGCAAGACCCGCTTTGTCCAATATATGGCCCACCGGCTGAAACTGCCGCTGTACACGGTCGCTTGCCACGACGACCTTAGCGCCGCCGACCTGATCGGCCGCCACCTGATTGGTGCCCAGGGCACCTGGTGGCAGGACGGCCCGCTGACCCGCGCCGTGCGCGAAGGCGGCATTTGCTACCTCGACGAGGTGGTAGAGGCTCGGCAGGACACTGCCGTGGTCCTGCACCCGGTGGCCGATGATCGCCGCGAGCTGTTCCTGGAACGCACCGGCGAAGTGCTCAAGGCACCGCCCTCGTTCATGTTGGTGGTGTCTTATAACCCCGGTTACCAGAACCTGCTCAAGGGCATGAAACCCAGTACGCGGCAGCGGTTTGTGGCGATGCGCTTTGGTTATCCGGCAACGTTGGAAGAGGAGCGGATTGTGGCGCGTGAGGCTGGCGTGGATACCGCGCTGGCTGCCCAGGTGGTCAGGTTGGGTCAGGCCTTGCGTCGCCTTGATCAACATGATCTGGAAGAAGTCGCGTCCACCCGCTTGCTGATTTTCACTGCGCGCCTGATCGCCGCCGGGATGAACCCCCGTGAGGCCTGCATGGCCTGCCTGGCGGAATCCTTGAGTGATGATCCGCAGACCGTGGCCGCGCTGATGGATGTGGTTGATGTCCACTTCGCCTGAGGCCACGGTCCAGCGGCAGCTGCCGGGGGATTTGGCGATGTGGTTTTTCATCCTCGCTGAGCTGTCGGTGTTTGCCATTCTGATCCTGGCGTTTGCCGTGACCCAGGTGCTGCGGCCCGAGGTGTTTGCCGAGGGGCGAGGGCAGTTGGATGCCTCTACCGGGCTGGCGATGACCTTGAGTTTGTTGACGACGGGGTTGTTGGCGGCGTTGGCGCAGCAGCAGGTTCGTCAGGGGCACTCGCGCCTGGCTGGCGGGTTGTTGGTCCTTGGCTTGCTGGTGGCCGGTGTTTATGTGGGGATCAAGCTCGGTGAGTACGGGCACTTGGTTTCTGTTGGACTTGGGTTGGAATACAGCACTTTTTTCACGCTGTATTGGATTTTGACTGGGTTTCATTTTTTGCATGTGTTGTTGGGGATGGTGATGTTGGGCTGGATGGCGCTGGGCTGTCGGCGCAGGACTTATCCGGCGGGGCGGCAGACGGGGTTCGAGTCTGGCGTGCTGTATTGGCACATGGTGGATTTGGTATGGGTGGTGCTTTTTCCGTTGGTGTATGTGATTCGTTGAGGTGGCGATGTCTGTTTCTCAGCTGGTGATTGTTTGCTGGGCCGCGCTAGTGGTCCTCAGTGTGGGAACTGTGATGCTGGGCGCGCCGGGGCTATGGGAGATGGTGCTGGTGTTGGCGGTGGCCAAGGCCTGGGTGATTGCTGACGGGTTTATGGAGCTGCGGCATGCGCCGGGATTGTGGCGGGGGCTGTTGTTGGGGTGGCCAGTGGTGTTGGTGGGGGTGATTGCGCTGACGCGGTTTTAAGGCCGCCTGCGAGCTAATGTGGGAATCGTGCAGCCTTATGACCCGAAACTTGCTCTTGCCCGGTGAGGCTCAAGACGGTATCTACGCCCATTCCTTCTTTCGAAGATGCGTAGATACCTGTGGTTGTTGCAGGGATTACCCCGTCAGAAAGTGTACTCAACCACCCCCATTACCGATGTTTGCAACCTACGCTCGACAATCGGGCTCTTGCCTGCGTCATTGGACAAATATTGCACATCCAGCAGGGTGGAAAATTGGGTGTGGTCGCTGATGGGCAGGCTCCAACTCAGGTTCATGCCTCGGCTGACCAACCCGCCCTTGGCGTCATAAGCGCGAAAGCGGCTTTGCGCAGCTTGCCCGGTGGTGACGCCGTACCAGGTCTGTACGTAATTGCCGTCACCAAACCGACTGTTGAGGCTGGCGTCCACGGTGCCGTAGTCGCCGTCATACAGGTTGGTGCCGATGCTCAGTTCCAGGCTGGTAAAGGCTTTGCCGGCGTCTTTTTTATCGTCCTCCTCCAGCGCATGTTCCAGGGTCGCGCCGAGGATCACCGAGCCCAGGGTATAACTGGCGCTGAGGCCCAGTTGCGCCCGTGACTTGATCTCGCCCATGCCCTTGAGTCTGTCAGAGCCGGCATGACCGCTTTTCTTTTTATCCTTGCGCCCGGCACTGGGGCCCACGTAGGCGCTGAAACTGGCATTTTCCCCTTCATATCCCCAGCCCAGGCCCTTGTCGGTGCTGAGGAAAATCCCCCAGGGGCTGACGATTTCACCTCCCAGCAGCGGCGTGGTCACGCGTTCGTTACTGCCGCTGTAGCGGGGCAGGTTGGCGACACCACCTTTGAGGCTGTATTGCCAGTCTTCGGCCAGTGAGGTCTGGGCGCCGGTGGCCAGGCACAGTGAGGTCAGGGACAGGTAGATCGTTTTTGAACGCATGATGGCCTTCGTTTTGGGTTAGAGGTTCAAGGGGTTGTGGGGTGTGTCGGTGCGCTTGAAGTGGTAGCCGGAGGCGCTCAGGCCATTGATCTGGCGGCTTACGGTGTCGCCCAGGCCATAGCCGTTACCGGCGAGCACGGCATGGGCGTTGTCCACCGGCAGCAGGATGTAGTCGGTCAAGGGCTGGTCGTGCAGTTGGCCGCGAATCACCAGAAAGCCTTCTTCCAGGCGCACGCTGATGCCACTGAGCGGTGCGTCGGGTTCATGGGTGCTGAGCACCTGATAGGTGCCGATGGTGTTGGCCCAGGCGCCGGTCAGCGGCGTCGGTTCAATGCGTTCGCCCACGGGCACGAGCTGGCCGTGGCTGCGGGCGGTGAGCATCTGCCGGCCTTGAAGGGTCACTACGTCCAGTTGCACACGGCCCAGCTCACCTAGGTCCTTGAGCCAGAAGCCGAGGAATTTTTTCTGTGCCCGCAGCCAGCCGTTGTCGTCGCGCAACAGTTCGAAGCGGTCGTCGGCCAGTTCACCGTACAGCTGGTTGTTCTCTTCCTTGATCCGGAAGATGCCCCAGGCCGTGGCGTAAAAACCGGCCAGTCGCTTGCGGTCCATGGCGGCCGGTACGTGGCGATGATCAAGGCCGCCGGCGTGCGCCTGGCAATCAGCCGGGCAAATGGCCTCGCCACTCTGGGCCTGGAGCATCAGGCGCAGGGTTTGGGTGGTGAGGGTGGCGACCATGTCTTCGGCGTTGCTGTCGTTGCTCATGACGATCACCGCCAATTGCTGGTCCGGCAGCATCGTCAACTGGGCGGCGAAGTCGTCGCTTGCGCCGCTGTGCTGGAAGGTTCGCACCCCGGCGCTGACCGGTTCGTCGCCACAGGGCGCGAGAAACCAGGCCAGACCGATCTGGCAGTCGAAATCCAGGGCGTTGCCGGTGTTTTGCTGGCTGAGCATCTCGTTGATTGATGCACTGCTCAGCAGCCGTTTGTCTTTGTAGGTGCCTTGGGCGAACAGCATCTGCACGTAATGACTGAGGTCCTTGGGGCTGGCCCACAAGCCGCTGGCGGCGAGGTCGCGGACCTGGGCATCGGGGCTGATGGCGCCATCCTGATAGCCCTGGGCCCGGTACACCTGTTGCGTGGTAGTGCCGACAAAGCTCGATTGCTCCATCTCCAGGGGCTTGAGCAGACTGTGTTGCAGCTGGTTTTCGAAATCCTGACCGGCGCTGCGCTCGATGGCCGCGCCCACCAGCGCATAACCCAGGTTGGAATAGGCCACCTGGGTGCCCGGTGGCGTACTCAACCAGACCCCCGAGACGCGCATCGGCATCTGGCTCATGGCGAAGCTGCTGCGCAGGTCCCGCAAGTGTTCGCTGGGCAGCCCGGACTGATGGCTGAGCAAGCGGCGCAAAGTGATGTCGCGGTCGGCGGCGCTCTGGTCGGCATGAAAGCGCGAACGTACGTAGAACTCCTTGAGGGTGTCCTGGATCGGCGCATCGAGGGCCAGCCGCTGTTGCTCCACCAATTGCAACGCAGCGGTAGCGGTGATCAGCTTGGACAGTGGCCCGGCGCGGAACGCCGTGTTCGGCGACACCGGAACGCCCCGCGCTTTGTCGGCAAAGCCGAAGCCACGGGCCCAGATCAGCTCCTGGCCGTTGACTAGGGCAATGGACAGTCCCGGCACGTTATGGCGGGCCATCTCCCAGGGAATGCGGGTTTGCAGGTAACGAATGATTGCGCGGTAGTCGCCCTTGGGGATCGGCGGCGCAGCCGGTGGTTGTCCGTGGCAACCCATACTGCCCAGCAGACAACCCAGCAGCGGAAGACTGCGCAATGTGCGAAACATGGCAAGCACCCAGCAGGTAATTTGGATGCTTGAATGCTAGGGAAGGGGTGTCCAACAGTCTTTGAGAGCTTTGTCGGGAAACTGTCAAAGACTGTTAAGTGAGCGTCTGTGGCATCAACACCTGTTCGTGACTTCGGCGGGGCCTATTGGTCCATTGCTTTCAAGATAGCGTGGGCCGCTTTCACCCGTTCCGCATTCGGGTAGTTCTTGTTCGCCAGGATCACGATGCCGATGCCTTTGCTTGGGACATAAGCCACGTAGGCGCCGAAGCCGCTGGTGGAACCGGTCTTGTTGACCAGCGTGTCGGCCCGAGGGGGCTGCGGTGGTGTCAGCCAGTTGACCTTATGCGGTTCCAGGATCATGGCTGTCGAGTTACCGGCGAGCAAGGCGTCCAGTGTGATCGGGTAGGAGTACATCTCCCAGCCCAGGCCTTGGATGGTGCCATCAACGGTATAGAAACCCGTGTGGGTGTTGGCGATGGCCTGCTGTAGCGGTTTTTCCAGATTGGCCGGGTGCATATTCACACCGACGTAGTGGATCAGGTCCGATGGGCTGCTTTTCACGCCATAGGCTTCACTGTCCATCGCGCCAGGGCCGACGCGCACCGGCTTGTCATCCTTGCCATAGCCTTGGGCGTACAGGTTCATCTGCTCCTTGGGCACCGTGATGTAGGTGTGCTTGAGGCCCAGTTTCGGGAGCAGGGTCTGTTCCATCAGCCGGTCGAACGGCTGCCCCAGGCTTTGCGCTGCCAAATAACCGAACAGGCCCAGGCTGGGGTTGGAGTACAGGCGGTGGGTGCCAGGGGCGAAATCGGGCTTCCAGTGCTGGAAGTAGCTGATCATCCGGTCGGCGTTGTCGGCATCGCGAGGAAACTGCAACGGCAGGCCGCCAGCGGTGTAAGTCCCCAGGTTGAGGACGCTGATGTGGTCAAATTTGCTACCGCGCAAGGCTGGCAAGTACTGGCTGGCCGGAGCCGACAGGTTCAGTTTGCCGGTGGCCTGGGCGTACCCTGCCAGGGTCGCGGTGAAGGTTTTGCTGACCGAGCCGATTTCAAACAGGGTGTTTTCGGTCACCGGTTGCTGGCCGTCTTTTGACGCAACGCCGTAGTTAAAGTATTGAGCCTTACCGTTCTGCACGATGGCCACCGACAGGCCAGGGATAGCCTGCTGCCGCATCAGCGGTTCAATGGTGTCATCCACCATCTTGCGCAGATCGGTGGCGGCCATGCAGTTGCCTGCGCCGAGCAATAAGGTGAAGATTGCGACGTTGCGCATTTTAAACAAAGTCTTTTCGTACATGATTGAGTCGCTTCCATGAGGTTGATCTTGAATACTGCTACCTGCGCAGGCGCTGCAAATCTAGGCACTTTTCCCCGGATCGACAAACGATGATATCTAGCGGCAGCCATTAGAAAAATTTGGGGTTAGGTCATGCTTCGTTCTCATCTACCTCTCAATGCCCTGCGAGCCTTTGAAGCCTCGGCGCGGCATTTGAGTTTTACCCGCGCGGCCATTGAATTGTGCGTGACTCAGGCGGCGGTCAGCCATCAGGTGAAAAGCCTGGAGGCGCAGCTCAATGTCATTCTGTTCAAGCGCCTGCCCCGTGGCCTGATGCTCACCCGAGAAGGCGAAACCCTGTTGCCGGTGCTGCGCGAATCCTTCGACCGTATCGCCCAAACCCTCGGCCAGTTCGAAGGCGGGCATTACCGCGAAGTGTTGACGGTGGGCGCGGTGGGTACCTTCGCCGTGGGCTGGCTGCTGCCGCGCCTGGGGGATTTTCAGGCACGCTACCCGTTTATCGACCTGCGCTTGTCTACCCACAACAACCGCGTCGATGTTGCCGCCGAAGGCCTGGACTACGCGATCCGCTTCGGTGCAGGTGCCTGGCACGGTACCGACGCGGTTGAGTTGCTGGAGGCGCCGCTCACGGTGTTGTGCGTGCCGCAGATCGCTCGGCAATTACACACGCCCGCGGACCTGTTGAAACACACCTTACTGCGTTCTTATCGTGCCGACGAATGGACTCAGTGGTTCCAGGCGGCGGGCTTGCCTGCCGACACTTTAGTGCCTCGTAGCGTCGTCTTCGATTCCTCATTGGCGATGATGGAGGCCGCGCTGCAAGGCGTCGGTGTGGCCCTCGCTCCGGCGATGATGTTTTCCAGGCAACTGGTCACGGATGCGATCCAGCAGCCGTTCGACGTGGGGATCACCACTGGCAGTTACTGGCTGACGCGCTTGCAGTCACGGGCCGAGACGTCGGCGATGCTGGCGTTCAAGGAATGGTTGCAGGAGGTGGTGGAGGCGCCACAATAAGCCCGCTCGCCACAGGTTCTGTGCCTAAACCAGATACTTGCCAAACCACCCCAAGGTCCGCTCCCAGGCCAGGTTCGCGGCTGCTTCGTCATACCTGGGCGTGGAGTCGTTATGAAAACCATGGTTGGCGCCCTTGTAGATAAAGGCTTCATAGTTCGTGCCGGCCGCTTTCAAGGCTGTTTCATAGGCTGGCCAACCCTCATTGATCCGCGTGTCCAACTCGCCGAAGTGCAACATGATCGGCGCCTTGATGTTGGGCACATCCTTTGCCTGCGGCTGGCGGCCATAAAACGACACCGCGGCCCCCAGTTCCGGATAGGCCACGGCCGCGGCATTGGTCACGCCGCCGCCATAACAGAAGCCGGTAATGCCGACCTTGCCGGTGCTGGCGTCATGGTTCATCAGCCATTCGATGGCGGCGAAGAAGTCGTTCATCAGTTTGGTCGGGTCGACGGTTTGTTGCAGCGCCACGCCTTTTTCATCGTTGCCGGGATAACCGCCTACCGAGGTCAGGCCATCAGGTGCCAGGGCGATAAACCCGGCCTTGGCCAGGCGCCGGGCGACGTCTTCGATGTAGGGGTTAAGCCCACGGTTTTCATGCACCACCACCACAGCCGCAAGCTTACCGGTGGTTTTGGCCGGGCGAACCAGATAGCCGCGGACCTCGCCATTGCCCTTGGGCGAGGGGTAGGTGATGTAGTCGGCGACGATGTCCGGGTCAGTGAATTTAACCTGCTCGGCCAGGGCGTAATTGGGGCTCAGGGAGGCGAGCAGGGCCGAGGCGGTCAACCCGCCGAAGGTGAACAGCGCCGCACGGTCGAGAAACTCTCGCCGGTTGATCTTGCCGTGGGCGTAGCCGTCGTAGAGCTCCAGCAGTTCAGGGGCAAAGTCTTTGGCGGTCAGACGAGTCATCGGTGCATTCCTCTTCACAGGGACCGTTCAGCAGATGGCGTTGAATGTAGACCACTATCAGGCTTGCCGACCATGGGCCGCGGCTGCCAACTGTCCGATATCGACCCGCACGAAGATTGAGTCACCAATCGCCGTCAGCACGCCATCGGCATACACCTCGCAGACCACCCGGCTCTTGCGCCCGACTTCGCCCTCGACCTTGGCCCGCAAGGTCAGTGGCACGCCCATGGGGGTTGGTTTGATGAACTTGATGCCGAGGTTGCCGGTCACACAGTCGATGCGCGGCAGGCTGCCTGGGGTGCGATTTTCAGCCTGGTAGTGATAGGCCATGGCGGTCCAGTTGGAATGACAGTCCACCAGCATGGCGATCAACCCGCCGTAGACCAGGTCTGGCCAGCCGCAGTATTTGGTGTCGGGCTGGTGTTCGGCGATGACGTGGACGCCGTCTTCGTCCCAACGGCTCTTGACGTGCAGCCCGTGCGGGTTGCTGGCGCCGCAGCCATAACAGACGCCGTCCGGCGCGGTGGTGTCTTGCAGGGAAGGGGTGTGCATCGTGGTTCCTTGTTTTTGTGGGTGAATGTGACTCCCATCATCCGACGAGCCTAATGCCAGGCACTGGAATAAATCCAGCAACCTGAGCTAGCGGGCAAATTTCTTCGCCCCGGCCACGCACATAATCACCGCCACCGTCACCCCCAGCATGCCTAGGCTGACCTGCTCATGGAGCAAGGTGGCCGCCAGCGCCAGGCCGAAGAACGGTTGCAGCAACTGCAACTGTCCCACCGCAGCGATGCCACCCTGGGCCAGCCCGCGATACCAGAACACAAAGCCAATCAGCATGCTGAACAGCGACACATAGCCCAGGCTGAGCCAGGCTGGCAGGCTGATGCCCGAGAATGAGTCGGGTGCCAGCACGGCGGTCAGTGGCGCTACCACCGGCAGCGACAGTACCAGTGCCCAGCAAATCACCTGCCAGCCGCCCAGGGTTTTGGACAGCTTCGCCCCTTCGGCATAACCCAGCCCGCAGGCCAGTACCGCCAACAGCATCAGCAGGTCGCCGATGGGTGCCGCGCTGAGCCCTTGGGACACGGCGTAACCCATCACCAGCAGGCTGCCCAGTATCGAGAATAGCCAGAACACCGGTCGCGGCCGTTCGCCGCCGCGCAGCACGCCGAATACGGCGGTGGCCAGGGGCAGCAGGCCGATAAAAACGATGGAATGGGCGGAGGTCACGTACTGCAACGCCAGGGCTGTCAGCAACGGGAAACCTATCACCACACCCAGGGCGACGATGACCAGTGGCATTAATTGGCTACGCGCAGGGCGCTTTTCCTTGAACCGCCAGAGCAGGCACAGCCCAAGCAGGGCGGCGATGGTCGCTCGGGCGACGGTCAGAAACACCGGATCGAACTCCAGCACCGCCACCCGCGTCGCCGGCAGCGAACCGCTGAAGATCAGCACGCCGATAAAGCCGTTGATCCAGCCGCGGGTGCTGTGTTCAGCGGTGCTCAGGTGAGAGGTACGTTCCATGAGAGTTGCGCTCGATAGGTGGGTTGCATTCAGCGCATCCTATGATCGAAGATTAAGACAATCAAAAAATTGTCATGGATACATCGCCTATGCCTCGCGCTCGTTACAAGTCGTTGGTCGATACGTTTGCCAGGGATATCCGCAGCGGGGTCCTGGCGCCTGGCACCCGCTTGCCGACACACCGGCAGTTGGCTGCCAGCCACGGATTGGCCTTGGTCACGGCGAGCCGGGTGTATACCGAACTTGAGTCCATGGGCCTGGTCAGCGGCGAAACCGGGCGCGGCACCTTTGTGCGGGAGATATCGCTGTCGCCGGGGCAGGGCATTGGCCAGGTCGCCGTGGCAGCGGGCATGATCGACCTCAACTTCAACTATCCGTCGGTACCCGGCCAGGCCGATCTGCTGCGCACGGCGTTGCGGCAGTTGGCGCTGTCCGGCGACCTGGAATCGCTGTTGCGCTACCAGCCCCATGGCGGCCGGCCGCATGAGCGGGCAGCGATGGCGCGTCATCTGCGCAGTCGAGGGTTGACGGTTGCCGCCGAGCAGGTACTGATCGTCAGCGGTGCCCAACATGGCTTGGCGGTGGCGATGATGGCGTTGCTCAAACCCGGTGATGTGGTGGCGGTGGATGCGTTGACCTACTCCGGCTTTAAGGTGCTGGCCGAGACACTGCACCTTGAAACCGTGGCCATACCAGTCACTGCGACGGGGCCCGATCTTATCGCCCTGGAAAAGCTCTGTCGCACCCGCTCAGTGCGAGCCGTGTACAGCATGCCGACCCTGCATAATCCGCTGGGTTGGGTGATGGGAGTGGAGCAGCGCCAGCAACTGGTGGCTATCGCTCGCGAGCATGATTTGATCCTCATCGAGGACGCGGCCTACGCGTTTCTGGTGGAGGATGCGCCGCCGCCACTGGCGCAGTTGGCACCGGAAAGAACGGTGTATGTCTCAGGGCTGTCCAAGAGCGTGGCCACCGGTTTGCGGATCGGATTTGTCAGTACGCCTGCGCAGTGGGTGTCTGCCCTAGAACGCACCCTCATGGCCACCGTCTGGAATACCCCAGGGGTGATGACGGCCATTGCTGCTGCCTGGATCGACGACGGCACCGTCGCCCAGCTTGAAACTCATAAGCGCCAGGACGCCCAGGCCCGGCAAGCCCTGGCCGCCGAAGTATTGGGCGACCTGCATTACGTCAGTCATCCGTCCTCGTATTTTCTGTGGCTGCCACTGCCGGAAGACGCGCGGGCCGACCAGATCGCCATGGCGCTGATGCGCGAAAATATCTCGGTGTCGACGGCCGAGCCGTTTGCGATCTCGGCCAATGTGCCCCATGCACTGCGCCTGGCGCTGGGGTCGGTGGGCATGGCGGCATTGCGAGAGGCGCTGGTAAAGGTGCGGCGGTTGGTGCAGGCGTACTAGGCCGTTTGCCGGCGCATCGTCAACAGCATCGTCCCGAAAAAGATAAAGGTGGAGCCGATCACGCGATTAACCCATTTCGAAAATCCCGGCCGGGCCAGCAGGCCTTTGGTTTGGGAGGCGAGCAGAGCGTACAGGGTCAACGACAGCGCCGACAGCGTCATGAAGATCAGGGTCAAGACCAGAAACTGCGGCACCAGGGTCGAGTGCCGGTCAATGAATTGCGGGAACAGTGCGGTGAAGAACAGCACCGCTTTAGGGTTGGTGACGGCGGTTAAAAAGGCTGACTTGAACAACTTCATGGGTGACGGGCTGCTGACGCGCATCGGGACTTGCGGGTTATCTGAAAGCGTCGGGGTTGTCTTCAACAGATTCTTCGCCCCCAGGTAAAACAGATAGCCGGCACCCAAGATCTTCACGGCACTGAAGATCCACTCGGAACTGAGGATCAGTGCCCCCAGCCCCAACATCGCCGCCGCTGATATGCAAAACAGTCCGCTGACATTGCCCAGGGAAGACCACAAGGTGGATTTGGCTCCGTAAGTGAGGCTGTTATTGAGCGCCATTAGAGTCGCCGGGCCAGGGCTGGCGATGGCAATGCCGGCGACGAGGGAGTAGGTCAGTATCGAGTGAATGTCCATGTTCAGTCTCGTGGATGTTGAAGCGCAGATAGGAATAACAGATTGGCAGTATAGGTACCTAAACGCCCCGTGGAAACTCTGTTCACTGCCCGGAATTTCGCGTTCGCCGATATGGAGGTGCGCTTCAGATCACTGGCAACGCCTGCCAAAATAGCTGAGGCCGTCGTGCCGTGGGGTTAAGGCGTGTCCTTCACGAACTGCGTCTGCCCCTCGCTTTTGATTAGCCCGGCCTTGGGCACTTGCAGCGTGTGGAAGGACTGGCCCGACGGGTCTCCCGGCTCGCGTTTGAGCAGGTAGAACATGTCGTCTGATTCCGCTACCTGGCAGGCGGTGTAACGGTCCAGGTTACTGAAGGTCAGCGTGCGTTCCTGGCATTCTTTTGCTGTTTCGAGGGCTGCCTTTTTACCCGACTCCAGAGGGACGCTGACGGTGAAGTACCAGGCGGAGTAAGCCACGGCGGCGAGGGCGATACACACCCCAAGGAGCTTGAAAGGCGTGCTCAATTCGCTGGCACGTCGACGCCGGTTGTCGATCCATGTGGGCAAGGTTCTGGCCGGTGGAGGTTGTCTGCCGGGCTTTTCGCTCAGGGCGATGAGCATCGTCATGGCAAATACCAGAGCAATCATGAACAGGATGGCCGCGATGACTGAACTCAGCCCCGCGCCACCATAAGCGGCCAGTTTTTGTGCGCTGAAGTTCAAGCGGTCAATGGGCACGTCCAGTACCAGGTAGTACTTTTCCAGGTGGGCATAGCCGTTCAGGATGAATGCGCCCAGCATGCCGGCGATCAGCAGCGCCGCCTCGATCCTCAGGTACTTTCTATAGCGAGCCAATACGGGTTCATCCGGACTGTCCATGTTTTTATCTCCTTGTTTAATCCGCTGGCTTGCGGCGCGCTATGATTGCCCAACTCAGGACGTTGTAGGGGAAAAAAGATGGATTTTGACTGGCATAGCAGCTCTATCACTCGCGATACCGCAGTCTCCAAACACTATAAAAACACCCAGAACGTGCGCCGTTTCATGCTTGAGCACTGCGGCGCAGGGTTCAAGTTCGACCGGGCGTTCATGGCGTGGATTGGCAACGACACCCCCAAGACCATGGGCGATGTCGTTGACGAGTGGCAACGGCGGAACGGCAGTCCACAACCGTCTGCTGGCCGGTAGTTCCGGCACAATCGGCATTGAGCACTCAGATTCGCAGGCTTGAGAAGTTACTTGGCCAGCGACTGTTGCGCAGAACCGCTGCTACAGAGTGTGTAGCAGCGGTGCCAGTCACGTTTAGAAGCTGTACTTCGCCGTCAATCCATAGCTGCGTGGGTTGCCGTAGGTTTCGGTAGACCCCCAGGTAGGGCTGGTGCCAATCGCTGCGTAATAGACGCGGTCGAAGATGTTGTTGGCGTTCAGTTGCAGGTCCAGATGCTTGCTGACCTGATAACCCGCCATCAGGTCGGCGACGGCGTAGCTGCCTTGTTCGAGGCGATAGGTGCCATCGGCCACGGCCACGTCGTTGTACATGCGGCTCTGCCAATAGACGTTGCCACCGATACGGAGTTTTTCCAGAGGGCCCT
The DNA here is from genome assembly GCF_055407145.1 of Pseudomonas sp. c313. Classification (NCBI taxonomy): domain Bacteria; kingdom Pseudomonadati; phylum Pseudomonadota; class Gammaproteobacteria; order Pseudomonadales; family Pseudomonadaceae; genus Pseudomonas; species Pseudomonas sp. c313. The sequence goes on from NZ_JBUZRD010000005.1 coordinate 293,420, forward strand.
GGAGGTGGTAAACGGTCGAGACCTTGAACAGATGCTCAGGCGTGTCGGGGTCGAAACGCTGCTTGTTGTTGGCCGGGTTGGTGTCCTTGATGAAGTGGGCACGGGTGTAGGTGTAGCCGGCACCGACTTGCCAGTTCTCGGTGAGCGCGCCTTGCAGTTCCATATCGATCCCTTGACTGCGGACCAGGCCGGACGCTTCGTAGCAGGTGAGCACCGGGCAGCCAAGCTGTGTAGCCGCTTCGGTGGCACGGTTTTTCTGGTCGGTCTGAAACACCGCCAGGCTGGCGTTGAGGGCACCGTTGAAGTACTCGCCCTTGATGCCGATTTCGTAGTTTTCCCCCACGATCGGGTCCAGCATTTTTCCGGAGAGGTCCTGGTTTGATTGCGGCGTGAATATGTCGGTGTAGCTGGCGTACACGGAATGGTGATCATCGAGCTTGTAGATCAGGCCGGCGTAGCGCGTGAGGTTGCGGGTAACCTTGTAGTCGTTGTCGCCTGCGCGGTCGTCGGAGTCATACCAGTCCAGGCGGCCGCCGAGTATCAGTGTGAGCGGGTCGGCCAGGCTCAATCGGGTCGTCAGGTAGACAGCGTCCTGGGTGGTGATGGTGTGGCTTTTACCGTCGCGCACGAAGTCCGGTTTCGGTGCGCCGATCGGCAATCCGGTGTCGTAAGGGCTGTAATCCTTGGTGGTGTTGTCGTAGATGCGCTTACTGGCGCCGACCACTACTTCATGGGTGCGACCGAAGGCTTCGACCGGGCCGCTGGCATAGGTGTCAAAAGCGCTTTGCTTTTCGTCTTGCCTCGATTGGTAGGCGGTGGTCTGCATCGGGCCGTTGTAGCGCGACAGGTAAGTACCCGAGAACAGGCCGTCCAGAGTCGAGGTGGAGCCTGCTACGTGCAGTTTCCAATCGTTGTCGAAACGATGTTCTACATCACCGAACACAGTGTCGACACGCAGCTTCTTGTTTTCCCAATCGGTGCCGGGGTAGGTGGAGCGGGGCAGATTAAGGTGGTGGCCGTCGGTGCCGATGGGCAAGCCGCCCCAGAAGAAGTTGGTCTGGTCTTCCTGACGGGAGAAGCCCAGGCTCGCGGTGGTGCTGTCGCTCAGGTCGGCTTCCACGATCCCGTAGAACAGACCGTGATCGCTTTCTTCCTTGTCGCGAAAGCTGTTGGCATCGCGATAGGAACCCACCACTCGCCCGCGCAGGGTGCCGCTATCGTTCAGCGGGCTGGAAGCATCGAATTCGCCGCGGTAATCATCCCAGCTACCGGCGGCACCGGTCAGGGTGACCTGTTGGTCGGCAGTGGGGCGCTTGCGCACCATGTTGATGGCCGCCGAAGGGTTGCCGGCGCCAGTGACCAGGCCGGTGGCGCCGCGAATCACCTCCACGCGATCAAACATCGCCAGGTTCGGCTGCACGCCCATGGTCCAGCCCGAATAGGCGCTTGGCAGGCCGTCATACATGATGTTGTCGATGTCGAAGCCGCGAGAACTGTAAGTCTGGCGGCCGGGTCCGCTGGACTGGCTGAGAAACAGGCCGGGCGTGTTCTTGACCACATCGTTGACGCTGGTCATGGCTTGGTCATCCATGCGCTGGCGCGTAATGACCGTCACTGCCTGTGGAGTTTCGCGCATGGTCAGTGGCAACTTGGTTGCGGTCTGCATGGCGCCGGTGGTGTAGGACCCGGTGCCTTCGGTAGTGATACCCAGCTGTTCACTGGTTATATTGGTGGCGCCCAGTTCCAGCGTGGCGGGTGGTTGTCCGGACGGGTCTTCGGTAGATTGGGTTTCGGCGGCAATGGCTGCCTGAGTGCTGACGATGCAGACGGCCATGGCCAGAAGGCCAGGTGAAAAACGCTTACGGCTTTGCAGTTGATGCCCCGGCATGAATCTGGCTCTCCCCGAAGCCGTCCCTGGCAAATAGTAATGGTGTTGATAAGTATTCTCATTAGTATGGCAGATTGTTTCGGCTCAAAAAAGACTCTGCGCACAGATACTTAACAAAGTTTTCACATTTACCGGGAGCGGTGGCCTGTTGTCGCAGAGGGGTAACTGCGTATTGACCTTGATTTCAGAGGAGAAGCAACATGGATCGATTCACGGGTGGTTGCCTGTGCGGCAACGTTCGAATTGAGGCGGCGGGACGGCCATATCGAGTCGGCCTTTGTCACTGTCTCGACTGTCGCAAACATCATGGCGCGCTTTTTCATGCGTCTGCGGTGTTCCCTCAGGATGCTGTGACGATAGACGGCGAAACACGTGATTACGCCGGACGGTTTTTCTGTCCACGCTGTGGCTCACCAGTTTTTGGCCGCACCGGCGACGAAATCGAAGTGAACCTGGGCTCCCTGGATGCCCCGGACCAACTGGTGCCAACCTACGAAAGCTGGATTGTTCGTCGCGAGTCCTGGTTGCCTCCGTTTGCGCTGACGAGACGATATGATCGCGATCGCGACGCCACGGGGCGCTTTGAGGAGTAGGGACCTCCGAGGGTAGCGTCATTACATATTCTCCAGCACGGCTATACTCCAAAACTCCTTGCACCAGACCTCAAAAAGTCGCTCCGTGGTGTTGTTCCCGTCGTCTCAGCGCCGTTGATCTCAGCCGTTCCGCTTTTGGGCCAGGAGCGGTCACATCTACACGTCAGGTGCCTGGCAAGGGCTGCAGTCAATGCAGCGCAAGGAAAACGGACAACGGGAGGTAGATTCATGAACATGCTGCTGGCACGGAACCAGAGTGGCGATGACGTAGCGGAACTTCGCAAGCAACTGGCCAGTGCACTGGCCGACGACGAGCGAGGATTTCCCGGCCTTGCAGGAGGAAGTGATTTCGACGCATTGACGGAATCGGCGGTCCGTCACTGGCAATCGGGCATCGGCATAGTGGCGGACGGAGTGGTCGGTCCTTACTGCCAGAGCCTGCTGGGTCTGCGCAAGCTCAAGGCGCTGGCCATGGAGCTCAGCGTGGATACGGTGAAGCTTCTATTCCCCGCAACCAAGGCTTCGAACATCCAACGCTACCTTCCCTATGTCGCTGCGGCACTGGCAGCTGCCGACCTGACGGACAGGCCGATGATACTGGCCGCGTTGGGCACCATTCGCGCCGAGACCGAAGGCTTCGTGCCCATTTCGGAGTTTCCCTCGAAGTTCAATACCAACCCGGGCATGCCGCCGTTCAGCGCCTACGATGGCAGAAAGGACCTCGGCAACACCGAGCCCGGTGATGGCCGAACTTCCGCGGCCGTGGCTTCGTACAACTGACTGGGCGCCACAACTATCACGTCTATTCAGAGAAGATTGACCTGGATATCAAAGCGCAGCCGGACCTTGCCAATGCTCCCGAGGTGGCGGCCGTCCTCCTGGCGCGATTCCTTGCCGACCGGGCGTCCAGGATTCGTACCGCCCTGGGCAGTGACAACTACCGCGCGGCCCGCAAGGAGGTCAACGGCGGCTCCCACGGCCTCGACCGTTTCAGTGATGTCTTCAGACTTGCAGAGCTGATGCCACAGCCGACTCGCGCCCGTCAGGTCAAGGGCGCGGCGGCGAAAAAGGCTGCAGCGGCGCCAGCGCCAGTCGCGCGTCAGCTCAATGCCAGCAAGGACCCAGTGGACCTGCGTGACCGCACCTACATGCCACCACCCTCAAGCCTGCCCGATGCCTTTCCCAGTGACGATCTGATCAAGGAATATCTGCCGCGTTACACCCAGTCAGGGTTGATACTCGACCAGGGCCGGGAAGGAGCCTGCACCGGTTTCGGGCTGGCTTGCGTGATTAACTATCTGCGCTGGCGCAAGAACGGCAACGGCAAAGTTCCGGAATCGGTCAGCCCGCGGATGCTTTTCAACTACGCGCGACGCTACGACGAGTTCGCCGGCGAGGACTACGAGGGCTCCAGTTGCCGTGGCGCCCTGAAGGGCTGGCACCACCACGGCGTGTGCCCGGAGTCCGACTGGCCCTACGATGACCAAGACACCCTGCCGCCGAAGTTCGGTTATGCAACCCGTGCAACCGACAACACATTGGGCATCTACTATCGGATCGACATCGGTTCCATCACTGATCTGCAGGCCGCCATCTGCCAGGTCGGGGCGATCTATGTGTCCGCTTTCACCCACGACGGCTGGAACCAGGTTGCAAAACCCAAGGGCAAGGTCAACGGACATGGTGCCCTGCCGGCCATTCCGTTCGACGGTAGGCCGTCGCAGAGCGGCGGACACGCCTTCGCCCTGGTCGGTTTCAATGCCACCGGCTTCATCGTGCAGAACTCCTGGGGTACCACCTGGGGTGGGGGCGGTTTCGCCCTGCTGAGCTACGCCGACTGGCTCGCCAATGGCATGGACGCCTGGGTTGCAGCCCTGGGCGTACCGGGGGTGATGCTCGGCCAACTGGCCGCAGGCGGCAGTACGGCAATGGCTGCGGCCGCTGTCGATAGCTCCCGGTGGTGGGATGAACCCAAGGCCTATGAGCACAGCGTGATCTTCGGCAACAACGGACGTATCGATCGCCACCTCACCCAGGATGAACTGAGCCGTTCACTGCTGTACCAGGCCTGCGGGCTGCCGGACCAGTGGTTCCGTTCCCAGCCGGGCAAGACCAAACGCTTGGTGCTCTACGTCCACGGCGGACTGAACGACCAGGCTGCCGCCATCGAGCGTGCGAGGGCGATGGGACGCTACTTTCTGGGCAATGGCTGCTATCCGCTGTTCATAGTCTGGAAGACCGGTGTACTTGAATCCATCACGGACATCATCACCGACATGTTCCAGCGCGAACCGGCCCGTGCCGGCGGTTTGCGCGAGAGCATCCAGGACGGAGCCGACATCCTCCTCGAGCGGGGAATTGGCCGCCCCTTCGCCCGTCCGATCTGGAGCGAGATGAAAGAAAATGCCGAGTTCTCCAGCCTACCCACCCGTGGCGGCGACAAACTGGTGACGGCCCTACAGAACCTGGCCAGGACCTGGGGCGACGATCTGGAAGTCCACCTGGTAGGACATTCGGCCGGCTCGATCTTCCTTGGCCATGTCATCGACCTGTTCGCCACACGCGGCCTCGAAACGAACGTCCGCTCGCTCCACCTCTACGCACCAGCCTGCACGGTGCAGTTTGCCAATCGCCACTTCGCTCCCCACGAAACGCTGATGCAGAACCTCTACCTGGACATCCTTTCGGACCGCAATGAGCGTGACGACAGCATCGGCCCCTACGGCAAGTCGCTGCTCTATCTGGTGTCCAACGCGCTGGAAGGCGACCTGCGCATGCCGATCCTTGGCCAGGCCAACGTGCTCGACCCCGAGTACAAGGGCTGGGACGGCTCCTCCAGCACCGGCGAGGCACTGGGCAAATGGCGCCAGACCGTCCAGTTGGCGGGCCTGGCCAGGCGCAAGCAGATCGAAATCCTCGACGCAGGCACGGTGTTCAGCTACCGATCAGACAGGCCCGACAACCGCTCCAACGTCACCATCAGGTCGACCCACGGCAGCTTCGACAACAACGTGGATGTGGTGAGTCGGACGCTCAAGCGCATAACCGGAACCGAGCCGAAGCAGGAACTCAAGTTGCCGGTGGATGATCTGCGGGGCTTCTGACAGAGGCCCCGTATTCGCCTTTAGCCCGATGAGGAAGACATGAACGGCGTCTCCCGTGGAGCCACAACATGGAAGGACTCTACCCCGCTAACACGGGAAAACTTATGAGACTAGAGGCTCCCCAATCCCTCCGCTGATTCCAGACAACCACAGCCAGAAACGGCCGTTGCCCAGGGACTGCTTCCGGCCGATTCTGTTGAAAACAGTCGGCCATGGTTTGCGCGGCAGAAAAGTATGCGTCCGAGATTGAAATCTTTACTTTCGACAGAGGCTTCCGGACTCTGATTCCACGTAGCAGCGTGCAAAAAAGGCGTTTTCACCAGTCAATGATCAGGTTGTTTGGGCGGACCGACTGTTTTCAACAGGCTAGGTACGTCTACATTACTTAACATGATGGCGGTTTCACCTTGTGGCCGAGATGATCAATTGTGGAGTAATGAGAGATAGTGATGTGGCGCACGAAGTCAGCTACGCATCTGATACAGCGTTCAGTTGAGTATATATATATTATGCTTTGGTCACTTGTTTGGGGAGGTGCACAGCGAAGCTATTAAGTGAAATCGCTTTGCTTGAATGCACAGCGAGATCAAAAAAGAACCGAAGTGAAAAAGCTCGAATTTGTATTTGGTTACGCTAAGTAATCTTGAATATCCAGGAAGTGCCACTATGTAAAAAAACATGGGCGCTTCACAGTTTTGTGAGGGCGTGATAAAAAATCTTTAATGCAAATGAAACTATTAACAACCCAATACCACCCATGATCAGCTTGTTGTCCCTGGGGTCGTATGAGTCTACTACGGTAAGCATTTGCTTCAGATCTTCACTTATGTCGTCGTCAATTGAGGTCATTGCATGGGAGTACTTTTCCAGAATTTTTTTCTGGATGGTATAAAGTGCTCGCCGCTGAGTTAGGATAGTATATGTTGGCACCAGCATGATAAATCCGCTAAGGGCGCCACAAATATCTGACAACACCTCAACACCCGCAACTAATCCAAGTCCAAGCATGTTTTCAATCACCTCTATCACCATGCAGGCTGTTCAGGTCGCTCACTATCCAGGCTGTCCAGGTCACTGTCTACATCAACATCACAGTTAACTCTGAGGCTTAGCCCCATATCAGGCAATTTTATAACAACTTCACTCAAGCTGGCTCCCTGCTCAAGATCCAGCCCGTTCTCGACCGCAAGATGCATTAGTATTTGCACCTGCTCATGGCCGCCGACGAGGTGATTTTTTTTATCAAAAAAGTGGCGATTTATCTCACCCCCATTTGCAAAGTACTCAAGAGCGGTATGCAGTACATCAAGCACGGGACGATTCTCAATGACAAAAGTCATCATGGCGTCTCTCTCGTTGCGCGGGAACGCCTCATCTAGCGCTTTCTTCTTTGTTCTATTCATGTGCTTCACCTTCGGCACTAAGGTATCCGGCTACAAGCTCTCTGCTCAGGGGGGACATGACCAGTTAACCATCCGTTACTTTCCACATCGCATACGAGGACATCCCAGCAACTGTTTGGTCCCTCTGAATACTTAACCGCTACAGTTTGCGCTAACGTTTTATCAGAAAAACTCCCTAGCCAATACTCAGCAACAAATAGTCGCCCATTATAATGTTGGGCACTACTTTGACGAAGGCCCGTCATGTCTTTTGTTCTGCACCCAGCAACCGCATCAATCCATGTGACTGTAGATGCAACTTGCTGCGTTTTTGTGCCATGCGCCAGGATCATATTTCGTTCGCGCTTAGCATCGGGATGAATTGAGTTTGGTGCACACATGATCAATCACTCTTAGAAAAAGCCTTGTTAAGTTTAATCAAACCATACTGGTCAACTACGTTTCGTATCAAGCTTCATAAATTTACCAAAGCATAGTTACTTTGAGGGGGTTCAAAATATTTTTTTGAAATAAGCGAATGCCATTTAAGCTTCATTTCAGGATTCCGCACACTTGATGGGAGTTGCTCCGGTTTTCCTAGGCGCACCCGACCGGCAGCTATCGGTAGAGGCTGTGTAAAAGCGCAGACACAGTTTTGAGGTCTGCGTTGCTACGTAAGATCTGCCAGCGTTTGGTTGGTCAGCAGGAGAGTTTCAGATTAAAAAAGCTCTAAAAATAAAACACATGGCCACTATTGTGATGACAATGCAGTAGTTGGATTTTAGCCTCATCTGAAAACGACTTTATATAAACATTCTCATCTACTCTGATCACGCGATTCCTGCGACGCTGCGGATCGCGTGATTCATCGACACCGGCGATCACCAGCACCAGCGCGAGCACGGCAATTGGCGCATGCATCAGGAACACCCACTCCCAACTCGACAACACCACGATAGCTGCGCCGATAATCGGACCGAACCCCAAACCGATGCCGAACACAATCCCCCAGGTATTGAAAGCTCTGCCGTGTGCAGGCATAGATGGGTGCCCTCGCTTACATTTCGCGATGGCAGTTGCCAGGTCTAGCGTGCAGCGCTCGATGTCACCGGGCATTACGCGCGCCTGCAGGTGCGGCGCACTCCGGCCACAGCGGTGCGCTATATTGACGAGTGAAGGTAGACAACGTTCAGGCGATCCACGGCATGTCCGGCGGTATCGCCTGACCATTGATCAAGGAGTCATGCCATGAGCATTGAGCGGTCTTACAAGGGCAGTTGTTTTTGCGGCGCAGTCGAGTTCACCGTCAGCGGCGAACCGGCCGCGATGGGTTATTGCCATTGCGAGTCGTGTCGGCATTGGTCAGCAGGACCGGTCAATGCCTTCACGCTGTGGAAACCCGAGGCGGTGCAAGTGACTCGCGGTGCTGACAACATCGGTACATTCAGCAAGACACCGCAAAGTTACCGCAAGTGGTGCAAGACTTGCGGCGGGCACATCTTCACAGAACACCCGGGGATGGGGCTCATCGACGTGTATGCCGCGGTCATCCCGGATCTCGCGTACTCACCAGGCCTTCACGTCCACTATCAGGAGACCGTGCTGCGCATCAAAGATGGATTGCCCAAACTGAAGGATGTCCCCAACGAATTAGGGGGATCGGGCATCAGCGTGGACGAATAGCGTTTGGGCGAGCGGCTGGCGCTGCGCTATCGACCTGACGTGGTGATCCCCGCAGGATTCATCAACCTGCCCTCTATACAAGCAATGGACAAAAGCCCCGGCCCAGAATAACTACGTTGTTTGACTTGCGGCTTGCAGGTTACTCAGCAACCACTCGCTGAAGCTTTGCGCATTGCTCTCACTGTCACGATGGGTCAGCAAGGCCCAGTTCGGGCCGCGAATGGTTTGCTCGACCAAGGGTTGCAATAATCCGTTGGAGCGCGCCTGGCAACTCAGTAATTGGCTGACCAGGGCGATACCGAGTCCTGCGCACGCGGCGTCCAGCAGCAGGCCGGGATCGGAGAAGTTCAGCCCCTGATCCTTCTGACCGACATCGATGCCTGCCTCCACCGCCCAGTGATTCCAGTCCATTTCACGCTCGCCGTGAAGGGTTGTGCGCTGTTCGCGTGGTAGCGCCAACAGGTTCGGGTGACAAGCCGGGTAGAGGCGGTCTGCGTGCAGCACTTTGAAGCTGCACTCGGCTTGGGAACTGATGTCATCGCGCACAGCAATGTCGATGGTCTGGCTGGTCATGTCCGGGACTTCATCGGTACTGAAAATCCAGAGATCGACTTGCGGATGCTGACGGCGAAAATCCCCCAGACGCGGCAGTAGCCAGTGACGGGCGAACGCCGGGGTGGTGTTGAGGACCAGTTGGTTGGGTTTCTGGTATTGCCCAAGGCGGCGAATGCCGACGGCCAGTTGCTGTAGCAGCGCCTGGGTGGTGCTGAGCATGTCGTGACCAGCATCGGTCAGGCTGACGCTGCGCCCACTGCGAAAGAACAAGGGTTGTTCAAGGTACGCCTCAAGGCTGCGGATCTGCTGACTGATGGCCGACTGGGTGAGGTGCAACTCGGCGGCGGCCTTGTGGAAACTGCCCAGCCGGGCGGCGGCTTCAAAGCCGCGAAGGGTGCCGAGCGGTGGCCAGTGCTTGAGCATATTGATAAGTTCTCCTAATCATTTTTCTGCAAAATCCATCGTTTGTTCCCCTGGATTTACAGCCGTAGCATGCATGCCAAGACCGCCAAGGCAGTTTTCATTGAACACAATGACTTAACTTAAAGGGCTTTTTATCATGCAGCATGTCATGCAGCAGAATGAAATTCAAAACAGTGGTTGGTGGATGCCGGCAGAGTGGGTCAGGCACGCCGCGACCTGGATGGTTTGGCCGCATAACAAGGCTCTTTGGGAGTCGGGTTGGGGCGTGACATTGGCGCTGGTGCAAGAGGACTTCGCTCGCGTGGCCAACGCCATTGCCCGTTTCGAACCGGTGAAAATGGTTGTCGACCCCTCTGCTGTCGCGAGCGCCAAAGCGTTATGTGGAGCCAACATCGAACTGATCGAGTTGGCGGTGAACGACAGTTGGTGCCGTGACTCCGGCCCGAGCTTCGTCTGCCACCCGAAACAAGGCTTGGCCGGTGTGAGTTGGCGTTTCAATGCGTGGGGCGGCAAGTCGGCGCATGACTTGGATGAAAGCCTGGCACGCCGCGCACTCAACCACCTGAGCGTACAGTGCTTTGGCACACCCTTGAGTAACGAAGGCGGCGCCATTCATGTCGACGGCGAGGGCACGCTGATCACCACCGAGTCGGTATTGCTAAACCCCAATCGCAACCCGGGCATGAACAAGGCTGAGATGGAGGAAGTTTTTACGCGTCTTCTGGGCGTGAAGAAAACAATCTGGCTGCCGGGCGATCCGGACTATGTGACCGGCGATATGACTGACGGTCATGTCGATGGTGTGTGCGCGTTCGCGCGCCCTGGCGTTTTGCTGGTGGACGCCACCCACGACAAGAGTTCGGTGTATGCCGAAGTTATACGGGAAAACCGTCGCGCGCTCGAACTGGCCACTGATTCCCGGGGCCGACAGTTTGACCTGATCGAGTTGTATGAAGCCTCCGAGGCCGTGGACACCGACGCTGAAGTGTTCTGTGCCTCCTACACCAACTTCTATATCGCCAACGACGCCATCATCATGCCGGCCTATGGCATTGATGCCGACCAGGCGGCTGCCAAAGTGTTGAGTCAGGCCTTCCCGGACCGTGAGGTGGTGCCGGTGCGGATCAATCATCTGGCGCATGGCGGCGGCGGTGTGCATTGCATCACCCAGCAACAGCCTGCCTGGCTATTGGAGGGTTGATGCCGATTGCCACCGCGAAATGAATGCGGGCCGCTGTCCAGACAGCCAGCCTTCGCAAACCATGTAATAGCAACAAACATTCAGGGAACAATACATGTCGACTCGTCGCGAGTTCATTAAGCAGGTCTCGGTCGTTACCAGTTTGGGCGCAGCAGCGTCCATCGGGCTTGGCCTGACGCCCTTGCACGTGCAAGCAGCCACCCAAGGCCGTTGGCGCATGCCGGATGAGGGTGACAAACACCAGCGGGCCTTTGTCGCGTTTGGCGCACAGGAGGCCATCTGGGAGGATTTTACTCCCCACGTGCAAGAGACCATTGGCCTGATCGCTCGCACCATCGCCGGCTATGAGCCGGTGACCGTGTTCTGTCGCGAGAGTGAGCAGGATCTGGCCAAAGAGCACTGCGGTACGGCTAACATCACCTACGTCACCACCGAACTCGACGACATATGGATGCGCGATATCGGGGCCAACTTTGTCATCGATGGGGAAGGTGGGCTCGGCGCCGTGGATTTCAACTTCAACGGTTGGGGCAACAAACAGCAGCATAGTGAGGATGCGCAGTTGGCCGCTTTGGTTGCCAGCACCGTGGATGCCCGTTATCTGCGCAGCGAGTTGGTGGGCGAGGGCGGTGGTATCGAAGTCGATGGTCACGGAACCGGGATCATGACCGAAAGCAGCTGGATCAATACCAATCGCAACCCCGACTGGAGCAAGGCCGAAATCGAGCAAGAGCTGAAAGCGCGCCTGGGCTTGCGCAAAATCATTTGGCTACCTGGCATTAAAGGCAAGGACATCACTGATGCCCACGTCGATTTCTACGCCCGGTTCGTCAAGCCAGGCGTCGTGATCGCCAACCTCGACAACGACCCCGAGTCATACGACCACAGAGTGACGCTGGCCCACCTGGATATTCTCAAAAATGCCACGGATGCCGATGGCCGCAAGCTACAGGTGCATACCGTGTCGCCACCGCTCAATCCGCGCAAGAGCACGTTCAGCAACAACAACCCGGACTTTGCTGCTGGCTACATCAATTATTTTGTAATCAATGGGGCGGTCATTGCGCCCGAGTTTGGTGACCGGGCGGCAGATACAAGAGCCTTTGATCTGTTGTCTGAACTCTACCCGGACCGTGATGTGGTGCAGATCAACATCGACGCAGTCTCGGCCGGTGGTGGCGGTATCCACTGTGTGACCAGCCACCAACCGTTGGTTTAGCCTGTTTCAAGGTTTCTTCCTCTGGAAACGCAAGTGCCAGAAGCGAACAAGGCATGCAAGGTGCCTTGTTACCCAAGGCAGACCATCAGACTGCCTTGCAAACATGGCCATTACGCCAGCATTCACGGGTATGTTTGCAATGCTGTGTCAGACTGCGTCTCGGTAACTCGATATAGGGTGTACCATCGGGCTCTGTCCATCAGATATTAGGCAGTCATGCCCACGCTAAGCGAAGAGAGCCGCCAGATCGTAGCTTCTCTGGCGCACCGTGTTGGTCCCAACGCTGACATTGCAAGAATCGCCGAGGCGATCATTTCGATATTGCAGGATATGGACGCAGCACTCACGCCTATCATCGGCCAACTAGGGGTTGTCGCGCTGTATCGCCGCAGTTTCCATCTGTGCGCCTCTACCCATCCCCGACTGGCCCGCACTTATGACAGCGCGCAGGCCGCGCTTGATCTGGTTGCCCTCAAATCCGTACTGGTCGAACAAAGCGAAGTCGATGCACTGTTTTTCGGTGAAGTGCTGCTGACGACGTTTTACGAGTTACTGACCTCGCTGATCGGGCCCTCGCTCACCGCCCGTTTGCTTCGTGGTGTGTGGGAACCCTCTTTGAGCGACACCCCTTCGCAGGAAAAATCGCCATGAGCACCAAAGTGACTATCAACCGTCTGGCCACCGGTGTGCCAGGATTGGACGAGGTGCTGGGCGGAGGATTGCCGGAGTTTTCGTTCAACCTGATCGCCGGCCCCCCTGGCTGCGGCAAGACCACCCTGGCGCATCAGATGATGTTTGCCCTTGCGACGCCTGAACGCCCCGCGCTGTTCTTTACCGTACTCGGCGAGCCGCCGCTGAAGATGTTGCGTTATCAGCAGCAGTTCGACTTTTTCGACAGCGAAGCGATCAACCAATCGATTCGCTATATCAACCTGGCCGACGACACCCTGGCTGGGAATCTGGACGAGGTATTGCGGCGTATCGTCAGCGAGGTGGAGGCTCACTCTCCGTCGCTGGTGTTTGTCGATTCGTTCCGTTCGGTAGTGCTGGCCAGCCAGACTCAGGACAATCCCAACAACAACCTGCCGCAGTTCGTTCAGCAGTTGGGCATGTTGATGACTTCCTGGCAGGCGACGACCTTCCTGATTGGTGAATACTTCACCGAAACCGATACGAACCCGATTTTTACCGTGGCCGACGGCCTGATCTGGCTGCGTCAGAGTGTTGAGCGCAACTCGATGGTGCGCAAGATGGAAATCATGAAAATGCGTGGCCAGCCGACATTGCCTGGCCTGCACACCTTTCGCATTGCAACTTCCGGGATCAAGGTTTTTGCACCCGCAGTACTCAGCCCGATTGAAACGCCGCTGAAGTTCCCGATCAATCGCCTGAGCATAGGCGTGCCGAAGGTTGACGAGATGCTCGGCGGCGGCCTGCCTAGAGGTTATTCGTTGCTGGTGGCCGGCCCGTCGGGTTCAGGCAAAAGTATTCTGGCGGCGACCTTCCTGGCTGAAGGCGCGCGCAATGGCGAAACCGGTGTGATCGCGGTATTCGAACAACGCCCCAACCACTCGCAAAACACCACGTTGGCCAATTTGATCAAGAGCGGCCAGGTAGGCTTGGTGGATAGCCGGGCACCGGACTTATCCATTGACGAAATCGTCCACTTGCTGATTAGCGAGATCGGTCGACTGAAAGCTACCCGTGTGGTGATCGACTCGCTGTCGGGCTTTGAGCTGGCGTTGGCGCCAACCTTCCGTGAAGACTTCCGTGAGTCGCTGTCGCGCATGGTCACCGCGTTGACCCGTGCCGGGGTCAGCGTGTTGATGACCTCGGAGCTGGAAGACCGCTACACCGACCTGCGTTTTAGTCCTTACGGCACAGCGTTTCTCACCGACGCGATCATCGTCCAGCGCTATATTGAAGTACAGAGCCGCTTGTTGCGGATCATGGCCGTGGTTAAGGTGCGCGCCAGCGCCCACTCCGATGAGTTGCGCCAGTATCACATCGACGATAATGGCCTACAGGTCGGCGAGATGCTGCCGGATCAGGAGGGCCTGCTCGGTGGTCGACCAACAAAACGGAGTTCAGGGGCGGTACGCACAGGAGATAAATTGTTTGAGCCTGACGCATGAGTAAAGTCGACGACAAGAATGGGAGTGAGGTGGCCAATGCCGCTCACGAACTCTTTCTGCTTGGCCAAAAAACTGTTGAAGCACGCGCCATATTGGCAGCCCTGCAGAAACAGTTGAGCGACGCCAGCAGTCGGCTGGTGGATACCCAGCAGGTCGAGCAAGTGATCGAGGCCAATCAGCAGTTGGTGCTGGCAATGCTCCTGGCGCAATCAGACGCGGTAACACCCCCTCGCATGGAGGAGCAGCGTTTGTACCAGGAGCTACGCGAGGCAAACGCGCAACTGGTCATCGCTGCGCTCAGCGCTCAAGACCTTCAGGCTACTGCCGAGCGTGCGCTGAACCAGCAGAAAAGCATACTTGCGATGGTGGCCCATGAGCTGCGAAACCCACTAACACCCATCAGCATGATTGCAGAACGTATGGTACGACTGCCTAGCGATCAACTGCCGCGGATGCGTGAGTTGATCGAGAGCCAGGTACAGCATATTTCACAGTTGGTCGACGATCTGCTCGATGTTTCCCGCGTCAGCACTGGCAAGTTGCGAATCAATCGCTGCGATGTCGACATGATGCAAATCCTGAGTGGCGCTATTGATGCGTGTGGCCCTGTGATGGTTGCGCAAAAGCAGCATTTCGACGCCCATCTTCCCGATGGCGTCTTGATGGTGAATGGTGACCCAGGACGCCTCGCTCAGATTCTCCACAATCTTCTGGCCAATGCGGCCAAATACACGCCAGCCAACGGCAGAATCAAGCTGTCTGTAACCGTAGAGACCGACGTTTTGAGGATAAGTATTTCCGACAATGGAATCGGCGTTACGGCTAAAGCACTCCCTTTTATTTTTGACCCTTATGTTCAAGACGCACACGCCATAGGTTTCAACGGGGCCGGCTTGGGTATTGGGTTGACCGTAGTTCGGGAGCTGGTCGAAGCTCATGGTGGCACTGTGACCGGCATGAGCGAGGGGGACGGTAAAGGAAGCGAGTTTGTGGTGACGCTACCGCTTCTGACCGAATACGCCGGGCGGACCTAACCCGCGTCGTCCACTCCTGGCCAGATCAGCCGCGCAGACAGGTGTTACCAGCCTTTCACTCCGCTCATATCCGGCAGCTTGTGAGCGATGCCCTTGTGGCAGTCGATGCAGGTGGCCTCACCGCTGGCCAGAGACGTCGAGTGCATGGCCGCGGCGCGCTTGCTCTGGCGGGTGAAGTCCATGAAGTCGAAGTTGTGGCAGTTGCGGCACTCGCGAGAGTCGTTGGCCTTGAGCCTGGCCCACTCATGTTCGGCCAGTTCGCGACGCAGGGTAAGAAATTTGTCGCGCGTATCAATGGTGCCGAAAATTTTGCCCCACACCTCCTTCGAAGCCTGCATCTTGCGCGCAATTTTATGGGGCCATTCGTGGGGGACGTGGCAGTCTGGGCAACTGGCGCGCACGCCGGAACGGTTGGTGTAGTGGATCGTGTCTTTCAACTCGACGAATACGTTGTCCCGCATCTCATGACAGGAGATGCAGAATTTCTCGGTATTGCTCAGCTCAAGCGCGGTATTGAATCCGCCCCAGAAAATGATCCCGGCAACAAACCCCCCAAGCGTTAGAAAGCCCAGGCTGTAGTAGATGCTCGGACGACACAGGATGCCCCAGTAATCCTTAAGCAGGGCGAACAGTGCTTTCATGTTGCCTCCTCAGGGTTTCTGCGCAGCGTTGGCGTCGTCCTGCAGTATTTTGTCGATGGTCTCGAAGCTGTTGCCCACCAGGGGTTGCACGTCTTTTTGCGTCACGTGGCATTGGTTACAGAAGTACCGACGCGGTGAAACCGCCGCCAGCGCCTGGCCGTCGCGGTCCATGTAGTGGGTGATGCTGATCATCGTCGCCTGGCTCCGCGCGCTGTTGGCACGGCTGTGACAGGAAAGGCATTTGTTGCCGTTTTTGTCGATCTGATAACCGCGAATGCTGTGGGGGATGGTGGGAGGCTGGTCCGGGTAATTGCGTTCGCGCTTCAGGTCCTTGTTTTCATCGTTGGCAATGGGCGGGGCCGGCATGCTTTGAGTCAAGGTGCCGCCGGGTCGGCGCCCATCCGGCCCGGACGCATCGAGGGGGTAGTCGATTTCTGCAGCGATCACCACGCCAATCGCGGCGAGCAGGAGCAACGGCAGGATTCGAAAAGGCATGACGATTCTCCTCAGGCCACGCTGACCAACTCAATTCGTATCGCGCATTTTTTGTAGTCGGTTTGCTTGGATATCGGGTCGGTGGCATCGAGCGTGACCTTGTTGATCAACTTATTGGCATCGAAAAACGGCACAAATACCAGCCCTTGAGGGGGTTTGTTACGCCCGCGGGTTTCGATGCGCGCACGGATTTCACCGCGCCGGCTGATCAATTTCACTTCACTGCCTCGCCGTGCCTTCAATGCCTTGGCATCTTCGGGGTGCATGTAGACCAGCGCGTCCGGCACCGCTTTGTACAGTTCCTCGACGCGTTGGGTCATGGTGCCGGTGTGCCAGTGTTCGAGGACGCGCCCGGTGCTCAGCCAGAACGGATAGTCGGCATCCGGGGCTTCGGCTGACGGCTCGTAGGGGAGGGCGAAGATGATCGCCTTCTTGTCGGGGTAGCCGTAGAACTGCACCTCGCTGCCTTTCTCCACGTAGGGGTCCAGCCCCTCGCGGTAACGCCAGCGGGTTTCCTTGCCGTCGACCACCGGCCAGCGCAGACCCCGTTCGCTGTGGTAGCGATCGAATGTGGCAAGGTCATGACCATGGCCGCGACCGAACTGGGCGTACTCTTCGAACAAGCCTTTTTGCAGGTAGAAGCCAAAGGCTTGGGCTTCATCGTTTTTGTATCCGGCTTCCATTTGCTCGACCGGGAACTGGTCGACCTGGCCATTCTTGTACAGCACCTCGAACAGGGTCTTGCCCTTGTGCTCAGGCGCCTTGGCCAGTAACTCGGCGGGCCAGGTTTCATCGGTGGTGAAACGCTTGGAAAACTCCAGCAATTGCCACAGGTCCGACTTGGCGTCTCCCGGCGCGGTCACCAACTGATGCCAGAATTGCGTACGCCGTTCGGCGTTGCCAAAGGCGCCTTCCTTTTCCACCCACATGGCGCTGGGCAGGATCAGGTCGGCGGCTTGAGCAGAAACGGTGGGGTAGACATCGGAGACAATCACGAAGTTATCCGGGTTGCGCCAACCCGGCAGGACCTCCTGCATGATGTTTGGCCCAGCGTGCATATTGTTACTGGCCAGGGTCCAGTAAACGTTGAGCACGCCGTCCTTGAGCATGCGGCTCTGTTCTACCGCGTGAAAACCAGGCTTCTCCTGAATGGTGCCAGCGGGCAGTTTCCAGATTTTTTCGGCGATGGCGCGGTGCTTGGGGTTGGTCACGACCAGATCGGCGGGCAACCGGTGGGAGAACGTCCCGACCTCGCGCGCCGTTCCACAGGCCGACGGCTGTCCGGTCAACGAGAAAGGGCTGTTGCCCGGCTCGCTGATCTTGCCCGTGAGCAGGTGGATGTTGTAGATCAGGTTGTTGGCCCAGACGCCGCGGGTGTGCTGGTTGAACCCCATGGTCCAGAACGACACGATCTTGCGCTTGGGGTCGGCATACAGCTCGGCCAGGGCCTTGAGCCGTTCAGCTGGAACTCCGGTTTCCCTGGCGGTTCGCTCCAGGGTGTAAGGCTTGACGAAGGCGGCATACTGCTCGAAGGAAATATCAGTCCAGGTGTTGGCCTTGCCGGCATTTTTTGCCTTCATTTCCCGTGGGTCGTCAGGGCGCAGGCCGTAGCCGATGTCGTCAGCGCCTTTGGCGAACCGGGTGTGTTTAGTGATGAAGTCCTGGTTCACCGCGCCGCTTTCAATGATGTGATTGGCGATGTAGTTGAGGATCATCAGGTCGGTTTGCGGCTTGAACACCATGGGGATGTCGGCCAGCTCGAAACTGCGGTGCTCGAAGGTGGACAGCACCGCCACTTTCACGTGAGGCTGGCTCAGGCGCCGGTCGGTGACCCTGCTCCAGAGCACCGGGTGCATCTCAGCCATGTTCGAGCCCCAGAGCACGAAGGCGTCGGTGGCTTCGATGTCGTCGTAGCACCCCATAGGCTCATCCATGCCAAAGGTTCGCATGAAGCCCATCACCGCCGAGGCCATGCAGTGCCGGGCGTTGGGGTCGATGTTGTTACTGCGAAAACCGCCCTTCATCAGCTTGTTGGCGGCATAGCCTTCCCACACGGTCCATTGCCCCGAGCCGAACATGCCTACCGATTCGGGACCTTTGCTCTTCAAGGCTTCCTTGAATTTCACTTCCATGATGTCGAAGGCCTTCTCCCAGCTGATTGGCTGGAATTCGCCCTGCTTGTCGTACTGGCCATTCGTCATGCGTAAAAGCGGTTGGGTCAGGCGATCGACGCCATACATGATCTTTGAAAGAAAATAGCCTTTCACGCAGTTCAGCCCGCGATTGACCTCTGCCTTGACGTCGCCATGGGTGGCGACCACCCGGTTATCCCTGGTTGCGACCATCACGCTGCAACCGGTGCCGCAGAAACGGCACGGCGCCTTGTTCCAGTCCAGGGTGACCATGTCCGCTTCAGTCACCAGGTTACTGGCGGTGGTAAAAAACGGCAGGCCGGCAGCGGCGGCTGCAATAGCGGCGGCCTGGGCCTTGGTGAACTCGCGGCGCGTCATGCTCATTCGATATCTCCTGCGGGGTCGAGGAGTTCGTGATAGATCAACGCGGCGTTGAGTACGCCCGGCATGCTGTTGATCTGTTCGATCCGTTGCAGGATCTGGTTTTCGTGTGTGGCCTCAAGTACCACCACCAGTTTTCCGGCAGCACTTTCCTGATGCAACTCCAGGCCGTCCAACAGGCGCAGGTTTGCTTTAACCGCGTCAAAATATTCAGGCCGGGCAAGTACTACCAGGCTGGCGATATGCAGAGCTTCGTCCATGCGCTGGCTCCAGGAAACTTCAGGAGAGGTGCTGTCAGCTGGGTGGCCCGTAGAGCATTTGGGAAAACCAGATGATGAAACCGTAACTGCCGACGATAGCGACTGACAGCAACGGAAAGAGGCAGGCGACGAGAAAGACGAACAGCCGGGTCTCCTTGCGGCGCTCAGATTTTCGTTCTTTATCCAGTGACATGGAGCGATCTCCAGCCGAACTTGCATTGATACTAGATCACGAGATTTTGGAGAGGCCCCTGTCATGATCTTTCTCGACCGACGGTTAACCTTCATGCCTCGGTGCGAACCACGTAAAGGCCATGTGCGAGCACTCACGTCCTGGCCGTGCAGGACCGAGAAGGCCGGCAAGGATCGACATACGGGTCATTCCAAAATGATATTACGTAATTTCTGATGCTTACTACTATCTCCAGCGATGGATCAATCACTGGAGCAATCATGGACAGATTATCGTCAATCTCATCGTCTCAAACGGCCGTTACGGTCGTTCCTGAATCCAGATTCATGCAGAACTATCGCATCGCCAGTGCCGTTCACGGTGGCAGCTCGGCGTCGGCGATCATGAACGGGAACGGCGACGTGGAGCTGTTTACCAGCGGTACCGATACGCTGGTCTGGAATATCTACCCCGACCCCGCCAGCGAAACCGCCAGCTCTTCCACTCAGACGGGACTGGCCGGCGAGGTGATTGCGACAGGGCTGACACCGTCGGGCAATATCGTGTTGTTCGTCGCCCAGGGCACCAACCTGTTGTACACCGTCGAACAGCCGCAATCGAAGAGTCGCTGGTCGCCGGCAAAAATGATTGATGTGCCGCTGCCGTCCAAGGCCCAGCGCATTGCGAAAATTTCCACGGCGCAGATTGGCAACAAGCTGTACATCGGTGTGCTGGTCGAGGCCGTCGGCAGTGTCGGTATCATCTACAACCTCAGTTGGGGGGTCTGGGACGCCAATGCGCCTGTTGCGCTCAACCGCACGACCTTGCAGCTTCAGACCCTGAACGCGGTCTGGACCGGCAATGCCGACGCCAACGTGGCCTTCAGCGTCTACGACACAGTCATCTTGCAGTACGTGATCAGCTCCGGGCAGCTGGTTCGGCCAAAGATTGCCGCGAACTTTCGCAGTCTCGACGTGGCCGCCACGACGGACTCAGCGGGCAACACCCAGGTCCTGGCGATCCTTGCCGATGGCAACGCCTACACCTTGGTCGGTGGCGGCGCGCAACCGTTCAGTTGGGCACAGGTGAGTATCGGTGCGTCCTTCAAGCAGGTCTCCTTGCTGCCCTCCCGCCCGTTGCTTAATGGCCTGTTGCTGGGGGCGGACAACACGCTGCATCACACCGTGCAATCCAGCCAGGCCACCGCCGGCTGGCTACCACCGGCGCCCGTGTACAAGGGCGTCCAGTCGTTTTGCGCAACGCTGGATGAGGATGGCCTGGAGGTGTTTGCCCTCAAGGCGCAGCAAAACACCGTGACGCATCTTACGAGGGACAGCCAGAGCACCAACTGGGAAATCGCCGCGCTGGAGATTCAGGCCAGTGGCAGCATCGAGGATTTCCCTTCGTACAGCACCGATGTGGCGTTGTTCAGCCAGTTAGGAACACCGCTGGTGGAAACACCTGTCCAAGTCTGGACAGCCGAAGCCTCGCGCCTGTCGATCAACGGCAGTGTGTATTACGTTACGCCCCGGCGCCCCATCCGGGTGCTGACCAACAGTGCCGGGGTCTTGTCCATCGCCCAGCAGACTGGCGCGCTGGCAATCCCGTCGGTGCTGATCAATGTGCCGAGCCTGATGTCGCCGGGCGAGTCCATCGAGATTCGCCAGAATGCCGATGTGCAGGATTCGTTGAGCAAGACCACCGGCAGCGAGTTGATGAATGCCAAGCTGGCAAACGGCAAGCCCTTGTTGACGGATCAGTACCGTAAACCGGACACCGCCAATGCGGTGGCCGAAGCCGTATCTCGCAGCATGAACCTGGCAGCCCCGGCGTTTCTTCTGGCACAGGTCGGGACCCCTTATCTGGATGCCCGCAGGCCCAGGGCGGGAGTTGCGCTGCACACCGAAAACGGCGCCCATCAGGCGCTCAACCTCGCGGCCATGCCGGAGCAGCATTGGCAGCTGTCAGTGAAAAACGGCGGGCTGGTATTTACCGACCTGTCGGCGGATTCGGCGCTTGGCACCTTGCTGACTCTGCGCAGTAGCGCCGTCTCGGCGGGCTTTTTCGATTGGCTGGAAGACATCGGGGATTTCATCAGCGGGGTCGCCGAGGGCATCATCCAGGTGGTCGACTATGTCGTCAGTAAAGTGGTGGGCGGGATTCAAGCAGCTTTCCACTTTATCGTCGACGGCGTGACGTATCTGTTCGAAACACTTATCGACACGGTGGAGAAGGCTTTCGATCTAGCCGAGGCGGTGTTCGCGGCTGTCCAGGTGTTCTTCCAGGAGCTGTATGAGTGGCTGGCATTCCTGTTTAACTGGAATGACATTTTGCGCACCCACGATGCGCTGGCCCACGTCATCAACACCGGGTTCGACTTTCTCGCAGGCGCCACGGGTGGTATCCAGAGCAATGTCGACAAGGGTATCAATACGTTACAAGGGCAGTTGCAACAATGGTTCGAGCAGGCCAGGAGCACGATTGCCGGCAGCCACAGCCTGGGCGGCTATGAACGGGCCAATACGCCGGACGATCCGACCACCAGCAAGTCGGTGGCCAACAACATTGTCTACAACGGACTGGTGAACAACGCGCCTTCCGCGTCGTCGTCCCAAGGCACCTTCCTTCTGGCCAACGAGTTGGGAGATCCGCTCAGTGACTTCATCGCCAAGCTCTCAAGTCTGGTGGATTTCACCGAGTCGTCCCAGGCCTTTGCCCAAGCGCTCACCTACATCAAGGACCTGGGAAGCAACCCCGACCAGATTTTCCACAAGTTGCTGGCGGCGCTGATGAGCGTGGTCGAAGGGGTGCTCCAGGCGATCCTGTCCGGTGTTCAGTTGGTGGTCGACGCCATGCTGCAACTGGTACAGAGCTTTGTCACCAGTATCAAGGGCCTGCTCAATGCCGAGTGGAACATTCCGTTTGTCAGTGACCTCTACCGGCTGGTCACCAACGGCTCGAAGCTGACCACGCTGGATCTGGTGGCACTGGTGCTGGCGGTGCCTGGCACGATTCTGTTCAAGGCGCTGAAAAGCGCTGCACCCTTCCCGGACAGTGCCAGCGTTGCTCAATTCAAAACCAGTCTCAACGCGCAACGGCTGCTGGCCGCTACTGGTTTGAGTTCGGTGTCCGGGCGGGCTCGCAACCGGGTGACCGATGATCCGTGGACCGGCTTCCTGCCCAAGGAGATGGCGCTGGTCACCGGTTTGCTTGGGTCCATTTCGTACTTCTTCTATGGGGCACTGACGGCCTTGGGTGACGGGATGCCACCGGAGTCGGCGCCGCCGCCGGTCATTGGCTATGTCGCGTACATGCTGGAGGTGTCGGCGCAACTGTGCAGTTGCCCGTGGATCCTGTCCGCCGGCTCGCCGGGATGCGCGACCGCCGATGGCGCCGGGCGCACGCTGTGGATCTACACCTGGCTCGGCCTGGTGCTGGACGGGGTCTTCCTCGCCCAATGGAAACGCATGCCTGAAAACAAGGACGATATCGGTGTGATCGCCACGTTCATCTACGGCCTGGGCCACCTCGGGGTGGCGATCCCGGCCTCCATTGGTCAAAGCGGTACGACGGTGGCGTTGAATGTCGTGCCCTGCCTTCCGGAAATCTGCAAGCCACTACGTTTGACCAACGTGGTCGCGGCCACCGAGGGCTTTTCCCTCGCGGGGCAAGCGGCCCTGGATGCCATTTGCTACACCTCCACCACCGTCCTCAACATGTTGGCGGTCAATGCTGCAATCAATCCCCCCACCCAGGATGTTGCGCAGACGCGTACCACCATCCTTCCTGCCTGAGTCAAAAGGAGTTTGACATGTTAATTGTCTCTAAAAGCCCAGCTGCGGTAGGCCATGGCCGCCTGCTTCGCGGACCTGCCGCCTTACCGTCGGTTGATGTACAGAGCCTGGCGGCGACCTACAACCAGGGCATCTACATGCGGCCCAACCAGAGCAACGATGGCTCTGTGCCGGCGGGCTCGCCGCTCTCTGCCTGTCCCGACATCTGGATCGCCGGGATGCCAGTGGCCAACTACCAGAGTGCCCTGGCCACCGCGACCAGCTACGCAACCCAGTCCGCCGACAACATCACTCAAGGACGTCCCAATTACATCTACATTCGTGGCAAAAATGGCACCGCCATTCCCTGTACCACCAAGGTCCAGCTATATGGTGTGCCCTGTGCGGCCATCCAGTGGCCGGGCAACTGGGTGAACTTTGCCATCCCCACCGACCAGGATCACCCGGACGGTACGCCGCCGCTCTACGCGTCTTCCATGGTCAATCTGGGGGCCGGCACAATCGGCGTCGCGGCGGACACCTTTGTCTGGGCCAACCCGCAGCCGCCCACCGATGGCAGTAGCCACTATTGCCTGATTACCTGGCTCAATAATGCCAACAACGCGTTCCCGGATGTGTTCACGCAGTTGGACATGTCAGCCCTGGTCACGAACAACCTGCAGTTTGGCTGGCGCAACGTGTCCATGCAGTCTGCCCAGTCGCCGACGATTCAGATCAGCACTCAACTGATCATCCCGGACGATGTCAGCCCCGGCAGCCGGGAGTATTCGCTGCAGGTCACCAACAATGGGTTCGCGGCCAATACCGATGGCCGCGGCTGGACCTTCGACCTCACGTGCAGCCGCACCGATGCCAAGGGCAATCCGATTTCCATCGTCAATACAGCCATGCCTGACGTGGGGCATTTCGCCGGTGTGCGCTGCTGGCTGGAGCCAGGCTACAGCGCCAGCCTCACGTTGAACCTGTATCGCAATAGCGGGCCGGTCTCGCAGCCGGGGGCCTCGATGGATGTCACGCCTTCCTACTACGCAGATGGCACAAAGGCGGAGCTGGAAGAAGCACTGCAACGGGGACTGGTGGATTTTTCGCTGTCCCATGCCTTGCACAGCGCCTATCGCGGCGGCAACAGCGCCGGCATCCGGCCACGGGCTGTGGTGCTGTTGGGCGCTGATGGTCTGCGAATCAAATAATCGAACAAGGAGTTCACGTCATGAGCGAAGCCGTCGTTAATTTATTCAGCCGCAGTACCGCAGGCGCCGAAGACATTTACCTGCGCAACAACCTGGCGTCCAAGGGCAGCGTGCCGTTCTTGCCGCCGTTGGGGCTGTGCCCTGACATCATCCAAAGCGAAACGCCGGTACCGGGATTCGAGGATGAGTTCAGCTCCGTCGACAGTTGGCAGAGGTCCTATAACGTCGAGCCGGCGGGAGGGCGATCCAACTACTATTACGTGCGCGGCATGAATGGTAGCAAGACCACCCCGACCGACTCGTTATCCCTGTATTACAGCCAGGCGCAGGTGTTCATGCTGCCCGCCAGCTTCAAGGGCAACCTGCTGAGTACCGAGTCAGGCGCCGAGGCGTCCGCTGTCACGGCGCCACCGGGGCACATCGGGGTCGGCGAAGAGGCGTTTGTCTGGACCCCGCCACTGGTCAATCGTGACGGTTACTTCAACCTGATCGCCCAGCTCAACAGTGGCAGTCACCCCGACCCCGTACCGCCGGTGAGCAACTGGCTGGACCTGGCGAAACTGATTGGCCAGACCCCGACCTTCGGTTTTCGCAACCAGGCTGTCGTCAGTGGCAACCAGTGGGTGCGTCGTCAGGAGCTGCGGGTTCCGGCCAGCTTCGCCTCGACCGCGATCACCATTACACTGTCCGCCGCCGGCTTGACCGGCACCACCGTCTGCCTGTTGTGCGACACCGTGGCGCCCAATCAGAAGCCGATTGTACTTGGGCCGTTAACCATCCCGGCAGATGGGCAACTGACCGGCGCGCAGTTCACATTACCGGCGGGATATACCGCCAACCTGGCGGTGCAGTTCTGGAACCTGGACAATGTACAGGTTGCGCCAGGCTCCACTCTGCGGGTGACGTTTGGCTATCCGGTCACCACAGGGGCGGAGTTTGAGCGGGCCGTGCAGGAGCAACTCGTCAATCATTCATTCCACGACGAGTTGAGCCAGCCGATCAGTGCATCGATCCAACCCAAGGCCATGGCCATTGTCAGCCAACTGACCTTTACGACAGGGTCATAACGGTCAGGCACGCCCGGCAGAGTGAAGAATGCCCGTATCGTGAGGTATGGGCATTCTTTATGGGGCAGTATTTTTGTGTTGAGGGGCGCAACAGTCAATTGATCACGCCGGATCAGGTGCCGACCTTTGAACAGCACTTTAAATAGTGTCAAAAGGGCGCGTGGCTCGGCCACCTCCAGCTTCACCGGTCTGGACGCGATTGCTCTGCCTATGGCAAGGTCGAAAAATAACAGGCCATATAACTGCTGAGACCAGAACAATGTTGGGGGGTGATGAGTACGGAGCAAGGGCGTCGATGGGAACGCTGAAAGCATTCAATCTTTGTGTGCTCCAGCTTGCTCGTCTCGCTCGAGAGCGTGGGGGGTCTTATTTCATTGCAGACGGCCTGCAGGTATTTCGCCAACTGGTGCCTTTCGCTTCCGCATGGTGGGGCGAGATGTCTGTGTCAGATGCCAGTATTCCCCCAAAAAGCTGGATGCACGGGCGCATTGATCTGCCCGAGTCGTTTGCCGCCGAATGGCACAAGGTAGCGAGCAGTGACAGCTTCTCCCATGACACGTTGACTCAACCAGGTGAGGTCGTACGCGCAAGTGAGTACACCGACCCCTGCGAGGAGGTGAACGAGTTTGCACGGCGCCACGATCTTTACCACTTGATGTGCATCACCTTCGAGTTGCCCGAAAGCGGCTTGATGTTCTTCGTCTGTCTCTATCGTGGTATGCATGCACCAGCGTTCAATGACAGCGAAGCTGATTTGTTTTCGGCCTTTTGCGACCATCTTTTGCAATTGTGGCGATTCCAGGTGCAAGACATGATCCGGTTCGACACCGACAACGGGGTGACAGACTTCGCAGTCGCGCGTATGGACGGCAGTCTGCTGTACGTGGGGGCAAGGTTGTGCGCAGCAATCCAGCGCGAGTTGCCCGGATGGAATGGCTCAGTCCTTCCCGCAGAGGTGATCGCGCAACTGCAAAAGGCGCCCTGCGTGATACGCCTGGGCCGCTCTGCACTGACACTGTGTCCTAACGCAGAGCATGTGATTCTGTCACTCGAAGCGCAGTCGCGCGGCGCGGTACTTGCACCGCGCGAGCGAACGGTAGCCCTGCTGTTCGCCGCCGGCCATTCCTACAAGGAAATTGCCAAAATCCTTGTGTTGAGTCCTGCGACAGTGCGCACCTATCTGCGCAACTGCTACTTGCAACTCGGCGTCAAGAGCAAGGTAGAGCTCGGTTCGGCCCTGCGATCGCCGACCCCACCTGCGGATGCTACGCGCCGCGATTAACTGCGGCGGCCTGGGCCTTCAATTAATTTCCTCACCCTCCTCATTTGTAGAGGTCCATACGACTCCTGCGCTCTATATGGTGTGCCTTGCATATTGAGGGGTTGTACGGCACAGGCTCATACCCGTGTGAGTCGTAATCGGCGATGCGTAGCGAGGACTCACTCATCTCGTCGCTAGCCCAATAAAAACAATAAGGGGTTTCGATGCAACGATTTATTCCAAGCGTGTTGGCTGCTGCACTGGCCTGTTCCTCGCTGCAAGCCATGGCCGCTGCCGATCTGGTACTCACCAATGGCAAGATATTTACCGGTGTTCCCGGCCAAGGCCTGGTTCAAGCCGTTGCGGTGGAAAACGGCAAAATTCTTGAAGTTGGCACCGATGCACAGATCAACGCACTCGCTGATGCACAAACTCAACGGATCGATCTTGCCGGCAAGGTTTTGATGCCGGGCATGATTGACACCCACAGCCACCCGGTGGTGGCGGCCTTCGACGGTCTGGGGGCCACACTGTTGGACGAAGAAAAACCGTTGCCCGAGCTTGAGCAATGGATCATCGAACAGGATAAAGCCGGTAACGCACGCGCTGGGGACGTCATCGTTATTGCTGGCACCAGTTCGGCCTATTGGGATAAAAGCCGTGACCTGGGCAAGATTTTCAACCAGGGCCGCTGGGCCGACCAGCCGCTGGTGCTGAGCGGTATTGACGGTCACACCGGCTGGGCCAACAACGCCATGCTCAAGCGGGTAAACATCGACGCTGCCAGGGTCAAAGGCCTGCCAGAAAACGAGCGTGCCTATGTGGGCCATGAAAAAGACTTCACTCCCACCGGTTATTTTGCCGAGTCTGTCTGGGACCAGGTACGCAGCCAGATTCCAGCGCCAACCAAAGAAACCATGATGAAGGCCGCCCGCGAAGCGGTGAAAGTCAATAATGGTTATGGCGTCACCGCCTGGATGGATGCCGCGTCGAACGCTGGCGGTTCCGACTCCCTGTTCGACTTCACCGCAACGGAGCAGAGTTACGGCGTACTGCCGTTCTACCGTGAACTGGCAGAGAACGGCGAACTTAGCGCCCACGTCGCCGCCTTGATGCTGACCAACTCCAAGAGCAAGCCGGCTGACCTGGAAGTCCTGGCCAAAGTGGTGAAAAAATTCGAGGGCGTGCCCAATCTGACGTTCCCCGGTATCAAGATATTTGGCGACGGCGTTCTGGAGTTTCCAGGACAGACCGCAGCCGTCATCGTCCCTTACAAGAACAGCAATAAAAACGGGCAGTTGTTGATCGAACCGGAGCATTTTGGCGAACTGGTGGTCGCGGCTGAAAAGCGCGACTGGATCGTGCACGTGCACGCGGTCGGCGACCGTGCCGTACGTGAAGCACTCAACGGCTTTGAATACGCGCGCAAGCTAAATCCTGTGCCAATGGCCCATAGCATCAGCCACCTGCAACTGGTCAATCCAAAAGAGTTCCCGCGCTTCAAGGAACTCGGCGTCATCGCCTCCATGCAACTGCTGTGGGCCACCAGCGAGAGTTATACCGAAGCGCTGGTAAAGCCTTATATCAGCGCGTTTGCCTACGGCTACCAATACCCCGCCAGGTCGCTGCATGACGCGGGCGCAATCATCGCTGGCGCCAGTGACTGGCCGGTGTCGAGCCCCAACCCATGGAGCGCCATTGCCCAGGCCAGCACTCGCAAAGGTCCATTGGGCGTGCTGAATGCCAAGGAAAGCATTGATCGCCAGAGCATGTTCTATGCCTACACCATCAACGCGGCCAAAACCCTGCGTCTGGATAAGCAGATTGGTTCCTTGGAGCCCGGCAAACAGGCTGACCTGATCGTCCTCGATCGGGATGTGTTCAACGTCAGCGACGATGATCTGTACGAAACCAAGGTCCTGAAAACCTTCTTCGCCGGCAAGCAGGTCTACGCCCCCGACGCCTGACCCCTTACGCCAAGCAACCGCCTGACGCCGCTCTCTGCGCGGCGCTGGGCACTGCTGTGCCTGAAATACCCCACAAAACTCCATAACAATAAGAGAAACCCCATGAAAGCACTTTCCATCTTCATGCTGGCCGGTCTCGCCCTGACGCCACTGATAAGCGCCCAGGCGCTGGAACTCAATGACAACTTCGAGCTCATCATCACGCCAGCGCTGACCACTGACTATCGCGTCAGCGGACTCTCGCAAACCCTGGGCGACCCTGCCGCGCAACTGGCGGTAACCCTTAGCCACTCCAGCGGTTTGTACGCCGGCATCTGGACCTCGAATGTCAACTTTGGCTACGGCTCGAAAGCGCGCCAGGAGATCGATTATTTCGCAGGCTACTTCTGGCAGATCAACGACAACATCAGCCTGGACACCTTCTACACGCAGTACGAATTTCCCCGTGAAAGCGGATACAACCAGAGCGACATCCGGACCCTCCTTGATGTGTACGGCGTCCTGCTCGGCGGCAAATACGTCAAGAACATGAAAGGCCCTGACTACGAAGATGAGGAAGGCAACTTCCACAAGGGCAAAAAAGACGAAGACCTGTCTTCGATACTGATCGGCTACCGCACCGTACTGCCCGCCGAGTTTGGCCTGGAAGCACGCTATGAATACGTCGACTATAAGGACGACGTATTTTTCGAGGAGAACGGCAAAAGTCGCGCCGACTACTACAACTGGGAAATCAAACTCAGCCGTGAGTTTGTCGGCGTGAACTGGGCGCTGAGCTATATCGACACCGATCTCTCAAAAGAAGAGTGCTTGAGCTTTACTGGCTTCGATGACACCTGTAACGCTACCGTCGTGGCCAGCGCCAGCAAGACCTTCTAACAACAAAAACACCTGTCTGCCCCTTACAAGGAAAGCACCGTTATGACCAATGCCTGCGATAGTCAGCAGCGAAGTTCCCTGATCGAGACCCGTTCGATCGATTACATTCCCGAGGCCGAGCGCCACGGCAGTCTGTACAGCCAGTTCACCCTGTGGCTCGGCGCCAACCTGCAGATCACGGCGATCGTCACCGGCGCCCTGGCCGTAGTACTGGGCGGCGATGTGTTCTGGTCACTTATCGGCTTGCTGATTGGCCAGCTGTTTGGCGGTGCCGTGGTTGCTTTGCACGCCGCACAAGGGCCCAAGCTTGGATTGCCGCAGATGATCTCCAGTCGCGTGCAGTTTGGCGTCTACGGTGCGGCGATCCCGATTGTGCTGGTGTGCCTGATGTATCTCGGCTTCAGCGCCACCGGCGCGGTCCTGTCGGGGCAGGCCATTGCTCAGTTGATCGATGTCAGCGATAGCACCGGCATCCTGATGTTCTCTGCCAGCATCGCGTTTCTGACCATCTTCGGTTACCGGGTCATCCACCTGGTGGGGAAGGTGGCCAGCGTGCTGGGCATTATTGCCTTTGCCTATCTGTTTACCCGGTTGATAACGCTCAACGATATCGGCCTGTTGCTGGAGAACCGCCACTTCGGCTGGAGTTCCTTCCTGCTGGCGGTGTCGCTCTCCGCGTCCTGGCAGATCGCCTTTGGCCCCTATGTAGCCGACTACTCACGCTACCTGCCGAGCAAGACCTCGTCCTGGAAGACCTTCACCGCCGTCGGCCTTGGCACGGTCGTGGGCGCCCAGGCGTCCATGGTGCTGGGGGTGTTCGCCGCGGCGTTGGCGGGCGCGAATTTCCGCGGTCATGAAGTGGCCACCATCGTCGGCCTGGGCAGTACCGGCGTGATGGCCTCCCTGCTGTACTTGAGCATCATCTTCGGCAAGGTCACGGTGTCGACCCTCAATGCCTACGGCAGCTTCATGTGCATTGCCACCATCCTCAGTGGCTTCAGGAGCCGCCTCGAAATCACCGCCAGACAGCGCATGGTGTTTGTACTGGTGATTGTCGCGGCGTCCACCACCTTCGCCCTGTTGGGCCAGGACTCGTTCCTTAACACCTTCAAGTACTTCATCCTGTTCCTGCTGACCTTCTTCACGCCCTGGAGCGCGATCAACCTGGTGGATTATTACTTCATCAACAAGGGCCGTTATGACATCAAGGCATTGTCCGACCCACAAGGTCGCTACGGTCGCTGGAACGTATTGGGGATCAGCGTGTATGCCGCCGGCGTATTGATTCAACTGCCCTTCGTCGACAGCCACTTCTACTCCGGACCGATGGTCGCGCAGCTCGGCGGTGTGGATATTTCCTGGATTGTGGGGTTAGTGGTACCGGGTGTTCTCTATTACCTGCTGGCCAGGACATCAGTCCAAGCCGTGTCGCCTAAACTCGTAAAGCAGCCTGAATAAAGCACAGGTTGTAAAACTCTCTCGCTGAGGCCAAGGCAAGTGGTGTTACTCGATTATCGGGCAGCGTCGTCGCGGCGGGAGGCTTCCCTGGGGGCTTAGTGGGTATTTTAAGTAGCATTTCTGTTGTGACCGTTTGAAGGGCTGCTTTTGGCTGATTGCTGCCTGTTGTGAAGGGCTACTTTCGGCCAAAAGTAATCAGTCGCCTATCAGAAACTGATTGTTGGAACGATTTGGGATAGGCCCCTTGTCTGCCGACGTGCCCGAAATCGATTCAGTCAGCGTCGCAAGCCGATCTGCATTTCAGGGTGGCTATCACGGTCACTTCAGTCACCATAACTCTAGACCGGGCCGGAACGTTCTGCGCCAACTGAACCTTGAGCGGCTGGCAGAGTTTGACTTTGGTCACTCGGTATATTTCTGATGCGAAGGACATCTTCAAGTACCTCCTTGAAAATCGGTGCTGCAATCGCTCCCCCGAAGTAACCCTTAGCGGTGGGCTCATCCACCAATACAGCCATAATGAACTCAGGTGCGTTGGCCGGAGCGATACCCACGAACATGGCTCTATATTTATTGCTTTGATATCCGCCACTGGATGCCTTGCGTGAGGTTCCGCTTTTACCCGCTATTACATAACCTTTGATTGCTGCGCGCTTTCCGCCTGCTCCAGGTCCATCGACTGCATGCACGAGCATGTCCAGAATACTGTTGGCGACCTCCGGGCTTATGACATTGCGGGGTGGCGGTGCCTCACCTTTGATTATCGATAATGGAACCAGGTTTCCATTATTTGCAAAGACGGTATAAGCCTGAGCCAGTTGAGCCAAGTTGACCGACAAACTGTATCCGTATGAAAGGCTAGCTGTGGCGATATCTGACCATGCCCTCTTGGTTGGAACAGTCCCAACACTTTCCCCTGGAAAGTAGACCGAGGTGTTATTTCCGAATCCCAGCTCAATCAGCAATCGAGAAATGACTGCTCCACCTGTCGGAATCGCGACCTTGCTCATGCCGACATTTGACGAGCGGCGGATGATGCCCGGCAGGTCTAACTGATTGTCCCTACCCACATCTCGAATCGTATACCCATTAATTTTTACGAAGCCTGGTGCTATTTGAATGATGGCATTTTTGTCAACTATGCCAGCGGTCAGAACGGCGGCCATACTGAATGGCTTTATCACGGATCCCGGTTCATATACGTCAGTAAATACGCGGTTTCGAATGACGTCCGCACTAAAGCTTTTACGTGCATTGGGATTGAATGAGGGCATCGTGGATAATGCTAATATCTCTCCTGTTTTGGCGTGTATAAGAATTGCACTTGCCGACCGGGCTGCATTGTTCTTAAGTCCTTTCAATAGTGCTTTTTCAACGTAGTACTGAAGGGTGGAGTCAATTGTTAAATATAGATCCTCTCCAGGGGTGATGGGCTTGTGCACAAGGATTTCGCTAGTGACTCGCTTGCGTAAATTCAAGGTGAGTTCTTCTAGGCCAGATATGCCTGAAAGTTTATGGTTATACATTAATTCGATACCTTCAATGCCCTTCTGGTCAATGTTGGTGAAGCCTAATGTCTGAGCCAGCATCGAAGACTGCGGGTAAAATCGCTTGTATTCCTGGCGCTCATAGATGCCTGGGATAGATAATTTTATTATCTTCCTTGCGACCTCTGGATCAACCCTTCTGGCTAAATAAGCGAAGGATTTGCCTTGGGTGTTCAATGCCAAATGGCTAATCAGCGAGGCGTCAATATCAAGATGCTCGTTTAATATTACTGCCTGCTGTTTAGTTGGGGTGAATTGTTTAGGATTTACCCACAAGGTGCTGACGGGTGTGGAGACCGCCAAGGGCTGTTTGAATCGATCAAATATAGTGCCGCGGACGGGAACTGTTTCAATCAGTCTCGTTGAGCGTTTGCGGCCTTCGTTATTCAAGAACTCATGAGAAAAAATTGTAAGGTGAGTAATTCTTGCCACAAGTACCATTGAAAGGAAATAAAAAATAGCTAGAATTATCGTAAATCTTGGATTTTGCGCTAGGAGACTCATACAGCTTTCCTGATTTATACGTACGACGAAAAAGCAGCCTAACTAACTTATTACTATTTTGCTTGGTATTATTAAGAAACAGTTTTTCATGAGTTGCGGGAAAATAATTACGGTGAATCAAGAGTGAAATGCAGATATTTCAAACGAGTCTAGTCCCTTGCTACTTCGTAATACCGTACCAGTTCGCAGTAACGGCGCTGATCCCTGCGTTTTTCATACCCTGTTAAAAGACGGTGAGAGAAATCGATGTTTTCGAAGCTGAATGACCGGTTTTGGCCGAAAGCCACCCCCTCAATAAAAGCAGCCTTCACCCCATCCCTCAAATCCGTGCCAGTGCCTGAGCCAAGTCCGCCTGCAAATCCTCAACCGCTTCCACGCCCACCGACAACCGCACTAACCCATCGCCGATGCCCAACTGCGCCCTGGTTTCGGCCGGGATGCTGGCATGGGTCATGATCGCTGGATGTTCGATCAAGCTTTCCACGCCTCCCAGGCTCTCGGCCAAGGCGAAGATCTTGACGTTTTCGAGAAAGCGTCGGGCCCCGGCCAAATCGCTGTTCAGGTCCACCGATATCATCCCGCCGAAGCCGCGCATCTGCCGGCGCGCCAGTTCGTGCTGCGGGTGCGAAGGCAGGCCCGGATAGTAGACGCGTGCCACCTGCGGCTGCTGCTCCAGCCATTGCGCCAGTTCCAGGGCGTTGCTGCAGTGGCGCTCCATGCGCAGCGCCAGGGTCTTGACTCCGCGCAGGGTGAGGAACGCGTCGAAGGGTCCGGCGATGGCGCCCACCGAGTTTTGCAGGAAGCCCAGGCGCTCGGCCAGTTCCGGGTTTTGCCCGACTATCGCGATGCCGCCGATGACGTCGGAGTGGCCGTTAAGGTACTTGGTGGTCGAGTGCACCACGATGTCGAAGCCCAGTTCCAGCGGGCGTTGAATCCACGGGCTGGCGAAGGTGTTATCGGCGACACAGAGGATGCCCCGGTCGCGGCAGATGCGTGAGATGGCGCCAAGGTCGGTGAGGCTCAGCAGGGGATTGCTCGGTGTTTCGACCCAGACCATGCGCGTGTCGGCCTGCAATGACGCTTCGAAAACCGCCAGGTCCGTCAGGTCGACGAAGCTGAAGCGATGCCCGGCGCTGCGTTGGCGCACCTTGTCGAACAGGCGGAAGGTGCCGCCGTACAGGTCATTGCCGGAGACGATATGCGAGCCTGCATCAAGCAGCTCAAGCGCGGTGGAAATCGCCGCCAGCCCGGAAGCAAAGGCGAAGGCCTGGGTGCCGCCCTCAAGGTCGGCCACGCAACGTTCCAGGGCAAAGCGCGTGGGGTTGTGGGAGCGCCCGTAGTCGAAACCCTTGTGCACGCCGGGGCTCTCTTGCAAATAGGTGGAGTTGGCGTAGATCGGCGGCATCAGCGCGCCGGTGGTGGGGTCTGGCGTTTGCCCTGCGTGGATGACGCGGGTGGCGAAGGCGCTTTTATCGTGCTGACTCATGCAAGGGATCTCCGTAAATGATTGAGCAGGTCGACGCGGGTAATCAGGCCATGGAAGCCTGTGGCGTCGGCGATGATTGCCACCAGGCCGCGGTCCAGTTCTGCCTGCAGTTGCGCCAGGCTGGCGCTGGGGGCCAGGGTTTGCAGGGTGTTGGTCATGGCGCTGGCCACGGTCATGTGAAAGTGCGAGGCGTCGTGGTGGATGCCGAGCAAGATGTCTGACTCGTCGATTACGCCTACCAGCCGCTGGCCGTCCACCAGCACCGGCAGTTGCGAAACATCCGCCAGGCGCATGCGCTGAAAGGCGGTGAGCAGAGTGTCGTCCGGGCCTACGCTGATCACCCGGCCATCCTCGAAGCGCCGGGCGATCAGGTCGCGCAGGTCGCCGTAGTGTTTGTACTGCAGCAGCCCCTGATCGTTCATCCATTGGTCGTTGTAGACCTTGGACAGGTAGCGAGTGCCGGTGTCGCAGACGAAGGTCACGACACGCTTGGGCTCGGTTTGCTCGCGGCAGTAGCGCAGCGCGGCGGCGAGGAGGGTGCCTGTGGAGGAACCGCCGAGAATACCTTCGGCGCGCAGCAGTTGGCGGGCATGGTCGAAGCTTTCTTCGTCGCTGATGGAGTAGGCCTGGCGCACACTGGACAGGTCGGCAATCGATGGAATGAAGTCTTCGCCGATGCCTTCTACCGCCCACGAACCTGGTGTGCCGAGGGTGGCGCTGCGACTGTATTCGGCAACCACCGAACCCACCGGATCGGCCAGGACCATGGCCAGGTTCGGTTGCACGCGTTTGAAGAAGCGGGTCAGCCCGGTTAGTGTGCCGGCCGAGCCGACACCGACGACGATAGCGTCCAGGTCATGCTGAGTCTGCGCCCAGATCTCCGGCGCGGTGCTGGTCTCGTGGGCCAGCGGGTTGGCCGGGTTATTGAACTGGTCGGCGAAGAACGCATCGGGAATGCCCAGCGCCATCCGCGCCGCCACGTCCTGGTAGTACTCGGGATGGCCCTTGCCGACGTCGGAACGGGTGATGTGCACCTCGGCGCCCATGGCCTTGAGGTGCAGGACTTTTTCCGTGGACATTTTGTCCGGTACCACCAGCACCACTCGATAGCCCTTGGCCCGTCCCACCAGGGCCAGGCCCAGCCCGGTGTTGCCAGCGGTGGCCTCGACGATAGTGCCGCCGGGTCGCAGCCGACCATCACGTTCGGCGGCATCGATCATCGCCAGGCCGATGCGATCCTTGATCGAGCCGCCGGGGTTCTGGGATTCGAGCTTGAGGAACAGGGTGCACGGGCCAGTATCGAAACGGCTGACACGCACCAGCGGCGTATTACCGATCAGTTCGAGCACCGCGGGGCGGGAATCGTTCGGCATGTCTTCACCTCACTACGGGGGTAATCGTATTGGATCGACAGCAGCCTGCGGGTGGTGGTTGCAGACAATGCACTGTCTGGAACATAGGCCGGTATCGCGCCACCTGCAACCGTATGGGTTCTCCATGCGGCACCGAAAGCAGGCCTCACTGCGTCATTCGGGAGCATTTTCCTGAGCGGTCAACGCTCTTGAACTCCACCAAAACCTTGTCTTAATTGGCTCGAGTGCGTGAAACAAGAATGGTCGGACTAATCCGGACTGCCGACTCATTTACGTGGATAAGAAAAGTTACGCACGCCGGTGAGAATGTAGACTTTAATGTCTGGGCAACTCCCCCGTGCACAGCGTCCCTATGCACTTTTCTGTTCAAGGAAGATAACAACATTGAAAACAGCTTTCGGCGCCCTGCTTTTAATCTGCCTGTCAGCCAATGCACTGGCTGGCGATAATCCTGTCGGTTTCCAATCCGCCACACTGGCGGACACGCACAATGAGCGTCCGTTGGAGTTGGTTGTCTGGTACCCCAGTACGACGACTGCCACCGCTCAGTTGATCGCCGACACCGTGGTGTTTGTCGGTGCTTCTGCTGTTCGCGACGCGCCGCCGGAGGCTGGCGAGCATCCATTGGTGGTGCTCTCCCACGGTTTCAGAGGCAACTGGGGCAATCAGACCTGGTTGGCGAGTGCGTTGGCCCATAAGGGTTACATCGTCGCGGCGGTCAACCATCCCGGCAGCACGACCCATGACCGCAGCCCTCAAGCGGCAGCGCAGTTGTGGCAGCGGCCCGTCGACTTGCGCCGAGCCATTGAGGCGGTCACGACTCAACCTGAAAAATTTGGCGTGGTCGCTCAGCGCCAAATTGCCGTGGTGGGCCATTCACTCGGCGGCTGGACCGCTATGGAGATCGCCGGTGCCCGTTTCGACCCAGACCTGTTTGCCCGTGACTGCAAAGTCCACTCGCAGTTAACCAGCTGCACCACCTATCAACAGATGAACCCCGCGAGCACTCCAGCACTGAAGGCTAAGTTGGCCGGCGATTTGCGCGATAAACGCGTCACTGCCGTGGTTGCATTGGACCTGGGGCTTTCACGCGGGATGACCAATGAAAGCCTTGCGGCACTCTCGGTTCCGGTGCTGGTAATCGCCGCTGGCGTACCGTCGCATGAGCTACCCGCTCAGTTGGAGTCCGCCGATCTGGCCAAACGTCTGCCCCGGACGTCAAGCCGTTACGTCGAGATCAGCGATGCCAGCCACTTCAGCTTCCTGTCATTGTGCAAACCTGGCGCGGTGGCATTACTCGAAGAAGATGTACCAGGCGATGGCATCATTTGCGGGGATGGGGAGGGGGAGGGCGCCCGCCCGCGTGAGGTGATCCAGCAGCAGGTTACATCGCTGATCACCGAATTTCTGGCGCAGTCCTGGGCACTAAAAATGACGTTGTAAACCGTTGACACCAGGCCTGTAAAAGCAAGAAAAAAGCTGTTTATCATTGCCCAAGACATGCAGAGGCGTTGGCGGACAGCGATGAAGCAATTATCGATGCGCTGGATGATTTGAAAGACGAGTCGTAAGGCCAGACCAGAGCAGAAGACCGGGCTGATTTTCGTCTGCCATGACCGGCTCAGGGTGTTGCCCGGACGGCTACACCACTTCTAAGCTAGACAAGCACTGACAGGGCGACAAGGAGCGTTATACGACAAGCCATTGCAACAAGAAACGTGACATGGCATGTCGCCTAATTAGTAGTTAGACCTCAGGAGAGATCCCCGATGCCCAGAGAATTAGAGCTCATTACGTCCGTGCCAGTCCCCTCGAGGTCCGGCATCTACCACCTTTACAAGTCGATGAACCTAGCGGACGCTTTTGCGATTCGGCTCCCTGCGGGCACATCTAGCAATCCAGATTTGTTAGCTCGATTCATCCTTTCCCACCAGCCATCCTGGATCGGATGGCTCACGAAAGTCCGAGACACTATCGTTGCCTGTTTTGGTCTCAAGACAGCCAAACACTTGGCATCACTTGCTAATCGGATTGGACCCTTCAAGGTCTACAGCACGAACCAGACTGAAATCGTGTTGGGAGAGGACGACAAGCACCTCGACTTCCGGATATCGGTTCTATGTTCTGGAGAGGCAGAGCCAGAAGGCAGTCACCAACTCGTTTTTTCAACCGTGGTCCAGTGCCACAACCGTCTAGGCCGGGCCTACATCTTCATCATTGCCCCATTTCACCGCTTGGTTGTTAAGGCCAGCCTCCTCCGTGCAGCGCGCGTCGGTTGGCCTCTGGCTACCTGCCCCTGATGCGCGAGCTTGAAATCGTGAGTAAACAGCCAGGGTCATATGCTTACAAACGAGCAACGGTTGAACGACTGGATATCCCGAACATCTTGAATCGGGAGTTCGATGTCCCGGCACCCAACCAGGTGTGGTGCGATGACATCACCTACATTTGGGCCCAGGGGAAATGGCATTACCTGGCGGTCGTACTGGATCTTTGCGCGCGCCGGGTGGTGGGCTGGGCGTTGTCGGAAAAGCCGGACGCCGAGCTGGTTATCAAGGCGCTGGATATGGCCTACGAACAACGTGGAAGACCTCAGGGCCTGCTGTTTCACTCGGATCAAGGGTCGGTTTATGGGACGACCTGCAGGCTGGATGCAGAAGCTGACGGGGCGAGGAGCGAAGCGATGCGTTCGCCAGGTGCGCTGGAGTTCGCAGCGTCCAGCAACCGAAGATAGCGACGTTGACTGCATTGTTCGGCCGCGTTCTCGCGGTACGTGCCATCGGAATACCTAGATCAGCTCTCAGAGGAAATGATTGAGTCGTGACTGGGTTCAGCAGCTAGTTTCAATTGGTCAGCTTTACTAATGTATTTAGACTTGCTTGCCGGTGCCAATTTGGCACTAGCCTTTTTGGCGTGAGCCTTTAAGAGCTGCTTTATTTTTTTACGACGATTCATGTTTTTCTACTCGGTTTGTAAGGTAATCCCCCATTTCTAATACACATCAGAAATAGAGGTCAGGCCACCAGGGCCAACCTCTGTTTAGGGGCAATGCCGCCAAGGGCCATATTCGGGCGCTCGTGATTATATGTCCAGATCCAGTTCGTACCGTAGTCCTGAACTTCAGCTATCGACTCAAACAAGTAATGGCCTAGCCAATCGTAACGTACCGTGCGGTTATAGCGTTCGACGTAGGCGTTCTGCTGTGGATTGCCTGCGGTTTTCCGCGCCATTCAATGACCTGATCCAGCGCCCGCACCACGCGTTCAGCCGCAAGCGACAAATCAATTTCCATGCTCAGGGCTTCACGGTTGAAGCCATCAATCAGATGGAACACCCGAAAACTGCGTCCGTCCACTAATTGATCGTGCATGAAGTCCATTGACCAGCACTGGTTAGAGGCCTCAGGAATGGCCAGCGGCTCAGGCTTCTCGCGCACGATGCGCTTGCGTGGTTTGATGCGCAGATACAGAAAACACAAGCCAAATCCCCAGTTACGCTGGTTGTAGGTGAGTTGGATCAGTTTGTCGACGATCTCGGCGTTTTCAGGCGCCAAGCGGGCCATCAGCGAGGCGTCCATACCGCCGAACTTGGTACGCCACTTGTAGAACGTAGCCGAACTGATGCCATGGTCGCGGCACAGCTCTGGCGCAGGAGTTCCAGC
Source organism: Pseudomonas sp. c313 (assembly GCF_055407145.1). Taxonomy (NCBI): domain Bacteria; kingdom Pseudomonadati; phylum Pseudomonadota; class Gammaproteobacteria; order Pseudomonadales; family Pseudomonadaceae; genus Pseudomonas; species Pseudomonas sp. c313. The sequence goes on from NZ_JBUZRD010000005.1 coordinate 332,905, forward strand.
CTCGGCTTGCTTGAGGCTAACCATGATTTGACTGTCTGAAAAACGCGATGTCTTCACGCAAAATTTTCTTGATCCGGTCAGGAGAAAATTCTACTTCTGATGAGTGCTTTTTTCAGGAGGATTACCCAGCCAGCAACTTCAATGTTCTTGCCCCCCTGAATCCTCAGCAACTCGAGCGATTGGGAGCACGCCAGCCGTTCAAACAACGCATGAAAAATTGGAACTCACCATACCCATCTGTTCACTCACTGATCCAGACGTCGATGCATTCCATCGCAAGTCTGTAAGACAAAAACAATGTGGAAGGTGGCTAACATGATGAAAAGAGTTTCCAATGCGGCATCCCTCTCGGACGGTCTGAGTAACAATATAAGCGAGGGTGCTTCTAAATTTAATTCTATACAGTCGTTAGGCGTAAAGCTTGGAACCGGAAGTCAGAAAGATGTTTACCATTCTCAGCAGGATGCTGGGCAGTGTGTCTGCCTGATCCGCGCCGGCACCACGGGCAATATTCCAGCGAGTGATTACGCAGAAAAAGAGATGCAACTGACCAAGCAGCTTAAAGACCTAGGTTTTCCGGTGGTCGATGCGCATGCGTTGGTTGACTACAATGGCCAAGTTGGCCTTTCAAAAGACTACATTCACAACGCGCTGGATTCTGAAGACGTGATTCATAACCGCAAGAGCCTGCCTAGCAACGTAACCTTTAATACAAACGTCCAAAAGAACTGCGACGCTATCATTGCCAAGCTGAAAACCCATCACGTGCACATCGAGGACTTACAGTTCATTATCGATGGTTACGGACGGGTGCTTATCAATGACCCCCGGGATGTGGTGAAATCTTCGCCGGAAAAAAGTATTAATAAGGTTCGCGAATTGCGGGCCATTGCGTTGAACAACTTGCTCGACGACAGCGTCTGACGGTTTGGGCGGATTTTCCACCCAAAAAGCATGCGTTCGCTACCGGGCCTACTACGCTGAGCGCTAATTAACCGACGGAGCGGGAGCAATGCAGATGCATGAAGTAGGCGAGCTCGAAGAGGTGCTGTATGTGAGCGAAGGCAACCAGTTGCTCGCGGTATTGCCGCGAGTGGCACTGTCCCGGTATGTACCCTGCGTTCCCTGAGGGAGCCGAAGACTAAGTATTAATAACGCCGCTTATGTTCAAAAGGCCCCCACACTGACGCCAGGTGTGGGGGCCCTTTTATGTGCCGGCGCAAACCATACCCCCCTGGTATGCCACCACCCCCTACAGTGGTTTTACGCAGCCCTGATCCTTACTTGAAAAGGAATTGACCCCATGCTGATGTATGCCTCGGGAAGCCCCTGCTCCTTGATCCCGTAGAACAGTACCAAGGCCGGCAGTCGAGGCTTATCGGCTGCCAGCCGCAGATTTCAAGCCGTTACTGGCGTTGCGGCCAACGATCCTGGATTTCGTACCACGAGGCTTTGGATGTTACCTCTATGTGCTTTTGTTTGTCGGCGATGAACTCCGTGTCCAGGGTCCCCAACGCTATCGAAATCCAGTCAGCGTATTCGCCTTGGCTTGTTGACCAGAACAGCGACGAACCGCACTGGGAGCAGAACTTGCGCAGTACTGATTCAGAGGACGGGTAGGACCGGATGCTATCGCCGCCGCAGACAATATTCAGATCGCCACGCAGTACGCTGCCATAACTGGCGAAAGCCGCACCGTGGCTTTTGCGGCATTGGCTGCAATGGCAATGGGAAAGCGCCTTGGGTCGCGACCGGATCTCGTATTTAACGGCGCCGCAAAGGCAGCTTCCCTGAAGGGCGTCAGTCATTGGATTTCTCAGCAACCGCCCAACGCCAATTGCCGACGCTCGGCCCCAAAGAAAAACGGCCGCAGACGCACGCCCACGCTATTACCGATAAACGCAGCCACTAACCATAGCCAACCATGCAGGCTGCCCGAGGCGATGCCACTGAAGTACGCGCCGATGTTGCAACCGTACGCCAGGCGCGAACCATAACCGAGCAGCAGGCCACCAATGACCGCCGCGAACAGCGAACGGGCCGGAATTTTCAGGTTGGGTGCAAAACGCCCGGCCAAGCCTGCGGCCAATAGCGCACCGAGGATGATGCCGATGTCCATGACGCTGGTGATGTCTTCCCACACCGGCGCGGCCAGGGCTTTGGCATTACTCGGGATCTGCCAGAACACCCAACTGCCGACATCGACGCCCAACCCGCTCGCAACCTTGGCGCCCCACAGCGCGAACGCCGAAGTAATGCCCCACGGCCGCCCGGCCAGCGCCAGAGTGGCGTAGTTGAGCAGGGCCAATCCAATTGCACCCCATACCAATGGCCACGGCCCGCGCAAGAAGCGGCGCAGACCTTGGTGCTCGCTGGTCACGCCCTTTTCAAGCTGCCCATGACGGCCCTTTTCCAGCCGTACGGTCACAGCCGCAATCATCCCGAACACGGCCAGACTCACGAGCAATGCCGGAACCACGCCGAAACTTTTGACGATGGAAGTCGCCGGGAACGAGGGCAGCGAAAACCACCAGTCAACGTGGTGAGTGGCGATCAACGAACCGCAGATAAAGAAGAACAAGGTCACCAGCATGCGCGCATTACCGCCGCCCACGGTGAACAAGGTGCCTGACGCACATCCGCCGCCCAACTGCATGCCGATGCCGAAAATGAACGCACCGAACACCACCGAAATCCCGGCCGGCGCCACCAACCCGACCACTGGCTGACCGAACAGAGTGCCCGCACCCAGTGCAGGGAAGAACAGCAGCACCGCCACCGCCAGCATCACCATTTGCGCACGCAAACCCGCGCCACGCCGATCATTGATGAACACCCGCCAGGCCGACGTAAAACCGAAGGCTGCGTGATAAAGCGTCAAACCCAACGCCGCGCCGACCACCAGCAACAGCACTTGGCGCGAGCCGACGCTGTTTTGCAGGAAAACGGCGCCAACTAACAGGAATACAAAAGCCACCAGTGGCGCGACCAGCTTGCGCTCAGGTGTCATAGAGAGAGAACGGCTCATGAGGTATCTCAGTTCATTTGAGTTTGGTTAATTTCGATGGCGCCGAGTATAAACCCAGGAGGGTGTCTGATCTTTGTGTAAATGGTCATTAGGCGCCCATTGTCTTTCCCAAGGAGTCTCAACGACCTGACCCAAGTACACCAAACGAGTTAAACCCGATCCTGATACCAGGGGAACCATGCGTTTGGAGCAACCGCGTCCCGAACGCGTGCACGGAACACCACGGCATCCGGTTCGACCCAGTTGGCCTCGGCGTTCACTTCAGTGCGGGCAGGCTGCTTTCGGCCAAAAGCGGTCGCTCGGCAGGCCCTGGATGGGCAAGTGGTACTCGACTGGTAATGTTAAACGAACATCACAATGAATAGGCAATCCCTTCGCGCGATTTTGAATTTAAAGCCGATTGGTTATGATGGGACAATTACGACAACAATGCCAAAACCCCTGTAACCGCAGCAGTTACTGAGGTCGTCATTTCAGCCACAGTTTTTGCTGCCTCCAGTATTCCATCAGCAGAAAGCTCATACCATTTCCTCCTAGGAGTAGGAGAGATAGCTTCCGATGTAAAAGCCTCGAGGTCTCTAGAAAGGACCTCAGCAGCATCTGATGGCAATTTCGACGCCAACTTAGCAACTTCAATACTGGCCGCTTCAACTTTCTCCTTAAGTTCAGGTTTAACATCAGTCCCACGCACTTTATTAAAGCTATTTTCAATTCTCTCTGCCGTTACCAAATTGAAATCACCTTGAACAGAGATATTACCCATCTGTATATTTGTATTCATGACATTACCCTGAATATTGTTTATGATCATGGACGAACTCCTCGATCTAGCTATATATCCTTCAACCTTATTGACAACCTGCTTTCGCATATGACTCAACGTAGCTGAATCGCCCTCCAGAGCAAAATCATAGGCCATGCAAGCAGCATTAAGAATTGATGTCTGATCAAAGCCAAACCTTGAAGATTTTTGAATTGAGCGCAATGAATCATTCAAATATTGCTGAACTAAATCCGAGCAATCTGGATTATTCTCAAGATCAAACCTATCATTTAGCACTTGAGAAAGTACAATTCTCAAACCCTCTCTTTCCGAATGTATACGAGAGAGGTGAATCCTCAGGCGTCTAGAGGTTTCTGTATCGGTTCCGGCACCAGAGATGAACCATACACTGCATAGCGTTTGTCCAATTTTCACCCATGCATGAAACAACGAAGTATTGCCAAAACCGGAAATTTGTTTTCTGTTGCGGGGGACCATCCCATTTAGAGGATCATGTATCATTACCAAAGGAGTTCCGCAAGCCACCCACCAATTTTCAAGACTTGACTTTCCCAAAAAATCTTTATGGGTAGTCGTAACCATATAACGCTTAGCCAATTGCTTACCAGCGCTAGAAATAGTTGAGGAGGCCACAGCACCCGAAACAGTTATACGAATAGGCAGAGTCAAAATATTCTGCAATATACCAACCCCATCATTGCCCCCGCATGACACAGATTTTCTATCAAGTTCGAATTTAATCCCAACTTGAAATCGCCCTACAATACCGTCAGAATAAAATCTTCTAGTCGAACACCTAAGTAAACCGTAAACTCCATCACTCGCACCATATCTAACGCGCCCCAATCTATTTTTGAAGCGCAGTGCCTCAGTGGCATCTACGTATATATTTTCTCCTGCCCACTCATCAACCCCTCCACGAGCGCGCCTCTTTACAACTCCAGTAGCACGGATAAAGTCAACTCCTGGAGTTGCTAAGGGAAGAGTAGGCTTGACTAGACGTCCACTACTTTTAAGGAACGCCCGCATGTCGATAAGAGGATGCTCAATGAGGAGAAACATAAAAGCCTCTCTCTGAAATTAAAGCCCCCTCGGACGAACCAAAGGGGGGAGCCTATTGAGGGCGACTCGCCCTCATCTATCGAGATTTACGTGATAGTAGGACTTGCTACGCTACGAGGCAGAGTCCTGAGTCTAATTGCTCAAGCCCCGCGACGGCGTAAATTGAAAGTAGTTGAGAAAGCGCAACTGCGCCAGGAAAGGTACGAAATACAAAAAAATCCAACCTAATCTCAGACGCAGAGATTTTTCGATTTTCCACCACAAAGGAAAAGGGAGGTTTGTCCTACTACCATGCTGCTTCTCCATGCGAGCGACCAGGGCGTATTCATTTCAGGCTAGATCAGATTCCGTACGTTGCGTTGCGTTGCTAGACTGCTTCCCGAACCATTCGGAAGGTGCCGAAAACGACAGGCTCCTGAGCCTTTCGCCCAACATTCCCGACGACCGGCTACTGCCGTACTGGCAGTAGTACCATAAGCGTGTCTACGCTGGAAACGTGCAATCGCAAACAGCCATTAGATGAGTGCGATTGAGGATGCGGCTTCAGCTGTGCCGCAATGGACTGTACTGCAGCGCGCGGAGCCCCGGCCCATGCCTAGCACCCAACGATTTCTCGTCAAAATACTGCCCGCGCCGAATAGCGCGAAGTTATCTTTGGCCGGCAGACAACTTAACGTCCTCCCCCTATACCAATGTAATTTGCAGGCACAACCCGGCATAGCGGCGCAGCCCGTATGGCATTTGGTCAAATCCAGTACCCCTCTCGACACAGTCAATCCGTGGGATGCCTGTCACGCATTCGTCTCCGCCGGCATGGGTATACCCTTCGGACCGACCAACCGCCTACCAACATCTCGCTTTCTAGAGGCTGGCGCAGCAACCCCATCTACTTTGAGATTGATTTCTGAACCGCGTGCCTTCGGCACGTACGGCGTTCACTCAGGAACAGGGTAACGATATCTACAAAGGATATTTGGCGCCTTAATGGCACGGAAAAAGGGCTGGTTCACGAGCTTAGCTTTCCTCTGGGAGGGGTCTTTTCATGGGTTTTCACGTAATACATATGTTCCTCGGAATGGGCCAAGGGGCACGATATGAACTCGATGCTTAAAAGCATTCAAGTTGCCACGATAACAAGTTTACTGGCGAGTGCTTGCGGCTGTAGCTGGATGCAGATTCATAACGAAACGAGAGAAAAGCAGGGGGTTGAGGCCAAGGAGTCTTGGTCCAAAGTAAACACCGAAGCGGTAATCGTCGTGGAGCGCGAAAATTTAGCGCAGTTGTTGAAGACAGAACTGGACACTCAAGACAAACTCGCTCTTGCGATTCGCGACCATACCCTACGAGAGATAGTCGACAGCGATTCGATCAGCGATTCTCTGTTCACAAAAGTCGATGGTGCGTTGGAGAAGTTAGTCGGCCCCGATGGTCTTGCCACGGTTGATTCTGCGAGAACAATTCAATCTTCGCATCGTGCCTGGACCGCAAAGCTTGCAGATAAGCAAGATACGTGGAGTCAGGTGAGCACTCTTCAGCCTCCACCCCAATGTACAGACGTATTGGACTCTGAGAAAACTAAGGCGCGGCGTTTGGCAATTAAAGCCGCCGTGACGCCATCACCGGCGGATTCAGCCGAAACCATCAGGAACAAGAGACTGGCAGAAGCAACGTTGGAAGAAATAGAGAATACCTGCCGAAGAGAACCCGATGCGACCCCATTCAGTAGCATGGGCGGCGCGATGGAGTCTGCTCACCTGAGACACGCGACAGATACTGAGGAAGCTGCCGCAGCCAAGGCTAACTTAAGTGTTCAAGCAGCAGAATACAACGCTGCGGTAAAGTCGTACACAGAGGCCCTTAAGACCACTAACGCGCAAGCAAGCACCAAAACCACCGAAGCATTTACCCGCCTCCAAACGGCGATTAATGCCCTGGAGAGCGCACCAGATGCCTGGTCCCGACAGTTCATAGCCAAAGAACGATTGGACTCGTTAAACAACTTTGTCGACGCCGTAACCCAAACTACCAAGGACGGCAAACTGCCCGAAGGGGCCAACAAGGCGACGGTGGCGTTCGTGTTATTTCCAAAGCTGGTCGATGACGCGAATAAGTCCTTAAATGACGCCAAGGCACCTCTCGCGCTGCCACTTCTAATTCAACGCAACTATGAGCAATTACAGCTAGAGGCCGTGACGCGTGAAGTGGAAGCAAGGGAGTCGATGGTACGAATTTCCGGGGCGATGGAAGATACAATTTTCGCTCAAGCCAAACAGCTTGCAATAGCCAAGAGTGAACTGGATAAAGTCAAAAACATCAAGGAGGTCAAAGGCCAATCGACGGCCGACGCTTTCAAAAATACGCCGCCTAAGTACCGCACATCTCTATATCGAGGCACCGCACTCTACCTGGATGCGCTAAATCGGCTGGAGGCGCGGCGATATAAACTGGAATACCAATACATCGCTGCTCAGCATGAACTGCAACTTGCTTATGCCGAAGTCAATGCCAAGCAATGGTCTTCCTTGATCGGTGCCACCGTCGACCAAGTCGCGGCCGCGAGCGCTGGTGGCGTGAAACCCGAGCGTGTGGTTGCGTTGCTCAACATGTTGGGCATCTTCTACATCGGGTACGGAGTAAACAAGTGATGTCAGACAGACTCTTCACTCCTCGCACCCGATTGGCTTTGATGCTTGCCTGTACCACCTGTATAGCGACGATGCAGGGATGCGGAACACCCCAACCGCTACTCGATCAGGCAAACCATGGCGCGGCACTGTCGATTTCGCTGCAGACGGAAATGGCAAACTTTCGCGCCGCACAATCGGCAATTGCCCAGCAGCGGCTCAACTCCGTGCGTCGGCAGCTCGCCAGCATGTCTACCTATCAATCCGAATCTGACTTTGATGAACGGGTAAAAAAAGCAGCTGGTACTGCTACAACACAACTCTACACCGAGCTACGAACACTGGCTGACAGCCGCATTGAGGACGAAAAAGTGATGGCACAACAATCCCAGCGGGTTGATGCAGATATAGCGAAATTATTGTCTCCCCTACCCGACATTACCCAAGCGCTCGGCAACACACAGAAGGCCCTCGCCGTTATAGGCGAAGAACTCTCAGCAAGAGACCGCATGGACTCTGCGGCTGATTTCGCTAAACAAATCAAGGCAGGGATAGAAGACAACAAAGCGAAGATAGAAGCAGCCAAGGCAGCTACCACCACTGCTCCGGTTCAGTCAGCTGCCGATCATTGATCAACGCCCTCACTTTTGGAATCCGTGATGACAAAGTTAAACGACTGCTCAGACAAGGAAGTTCTCAACTTTCTCCACTTGTATTTTGCGACAGTGGATCTGCTGACGGAAGCACAAGAGAAGTACCGGCGGCTTGCGGAGATATCCAGCACCACCAGTTTGCGGAGTAAATACCGTGCGCTAGCGCTTGAATCGGAGCGCGATCTGGAGTTGATGAAAAATCAGCGTAGAGCGTTTCTAGCCAACCAGCTATCCATTAAACCTCCCAGTGAGGCGACCGTTAAAAAGACCAAGCTGATGGCGGACGAACTTGCGAAGATCCTTGTGAAGGAAGCTAACGCCGCCGCAATCATTGAACTGGCCATCAAAGGGCTGGACGCATTCAACCAAGTCACGACAGCGTAACACCGACATCTCGTTAACGAAGCGAACACGAATTTGAATGCGTTCCCACGAAAAGTGGTTTGCTGATGCCCAAGGATACTCACACCATGAATTTTCCAACCGTTTCTACAAGCACTTCGCCCTCGTCTCAGCAATAACACTGGCAGCCATCATTTTGCTATCGATCCTTTGGCTACCGAGGTCCTTTTTCGCAAATGCCCTCTCTGGCGGAACGAAGGAAACCGCGAAGGAGGCTTTAGGGGTCATGAAGGAATGGATGGTATGGATGGCCAGCATTCAGACTGCAACGATTGCCGCACTAACCGATCACCGTCTTCCTGAGCCAAGGTAATGATCCACGTTTAAGGGGATATCAGCTCCTGCCCTCGTGAGCCACCATTACCGCTCGATTCGTTTCGTAATATTCCTTGATTAGAGTCGATGCGGATCATAGCAACAAGTCTCGAAGAAAGGTCGCGCAGGCTGCCGCGCTTTCGGTCGGCCAGTTCACTTTGACAGTGCCGCGCGGGTGCTCGATTTCAACACAGATATTCGATGATGCAGCTTGCGAATTTGCTCCGGCCAGCGGCATGGGTAACGGAACGAAAGCAGGTTGCAGCTCCGTGGTTTTTTGCGTTTGCACCCGAATCCATTTGTGGACGAGGTTCGCGTTGAGGCTATGGCTCAGCGCGATGCTGGCAATCGAGGCACCAGGCAGGGCGCACTCTTGAATGACTTGGACTTTGAAGGATTTGGAGTAGGAACGGCGTTGTGGCTGCATGAAATACCCGCTTAAAAGGCTAGAACTGGTGCCCACTTAAATTTAAGTGCACACCATGTCTTGGCTTTGCAGGGCTGGGTAGATGACTTGGCCGGACGGATACCGACCACGTGCAAGAGTGACCGGCTTTGTACTGGGAAAAATAAGCTGTAGCCCGCTCACACCTACGGACTGTCATCCTGCATTCGTGGTTGCGGTAGGTGTGAGCAAGAGGTAAGGATTGTAGCAGCAGCGAGATTTTGAGGGGGATGACCGCGTCGTCAACAAGGACAACAACAGCCACCTTCCGAGTCGCCAAAATCGAGAAATAACCTGACGGCCTGTAACGCTCTCAGAGACTGCTGTAGAGGTGCGGTTATAAAGACGATGTGAATAACCCCCACTTTCGTAGACTCTCGGTTGACCGCTTCTGGCCGGTTAGCGCCCGCCGCTCTGATTAGCCATCCTTGTCTTTCCACACGTGGAGGACTTGTCATGAACATCATCGCTACCTGCAGCCGTCAGCCCTGGAACAAAGGAAAACTAGTCGGGCAGAAAGCCCCACTCCGACTGAGAGATATCTGGGCCATCCGAGTAAGGCTTCAAATTGCGGAAAGAACCAGGGATCTGGCTCTCTTCGATCTGGCCATCGACAGTAAGCTTCGAGCCTGCGACTTAACCAAGCTCCGCGTGCGCGATGTCGCCCATGGCGAGCACGTATCGTCACGAGCCATGGTGATGCAGCAGAAAACGCAGCGACCAGTGCAGTTTGAGATCACTGAGCAAACACGGTCAGCTCTCGTGGCCTGGATACATCAGGCACAACTACGCAGCGAGGACTGCCTTTTTCCTAGTCGGCTACATACCTCAGACCATCTATCCACTCGTCAATACGCTCGTATCGTCAAAGGCTGGGTGAAAGCCGTAGGCCTTGATCCAGCCATGTATGGCACTCACACAATGAGACGTACGAAGGCATCACTAATCTATCGCAGAACGAAGAACCTACGGGCGGTTCAGTTGCTGCTCGGCCATACGAAGCTGGAGAGCACTGTTCGATATCTGGGGATTGAGGTCGATGACGCCCTGGAGATGGCGGAACAGACTGAGGTTTGATCATAAGTCAGGCCGTCGCTAACCGGCCCAGAGTGTGTAAAAACGCTTAGTCAAAATTGAAGTCCGCGCTTCTATGTGAAATCTGAAGTTTATCGGCTGGTTGGCAGACCTGGATTTTGCGTAGATGCGCGATTTTCAACCCTGATTTTGGCGCCAATCTCGCTGAAAAACGTTTTTACACACTCTGGGCCAGAAGCGGCCGCTCAATGGTGTCTATCAAAACGGCGGTATTCATCTCCTGGCGGGCCTCGCTTTAGGTTTTGTACGAAATTTCGGTACGGTTAGAATTGCCGACATGATTGACTGGAGGCCGCACGGCAAAGAGTTACGACTTCTCCGATGCATCCTGGGAATTGATCAAGGGCCTGGTTTCTCCCGAGCAGAAAATGGGTCGACGTCGAACACGCCTTAACGCGCTGCTTACAGTCGATCAGACTCTTCCTCCGAAACCAAATACTCAACAAAATCCAAGTAGGAGCCCCATACTTCAGGTGCTGTCATCAATGCTTCTTTACCTATACGATTAACATCAATCGCATCACACCAGAGCACTTGCCCCAATTGGGAGTTGCAGTCCATCACGATCAGACCTTCAGCAGGCTCCCCCAACACAAGATAGTTTGATAAAAGTCGGCTACTGCTTCTCAAACGCTTCGTTTCATCAAGAACGTTAGTTGGAGATTCACAACCGATCTGGTGCAGCGGCAAAACATAAATACCACTTCCGTCAAAAAAATCCCCCACCAATTTGAAACTACTGGGAAGTGATATTTTCAACTCACGCTCCAGCTTTTCAATAAAACCCGGATCCACTGCGCGAATGCCATTCAACGACTCAAAACGACTCTTTACCATCTCTAAGCTTGACATACCAACCTCGCCGATTACGCGCCATTGCCAATATTCTCACATGCCCTGCTCTTTATTAACTTATGCAGCGGATATTTTTATTGCAGTCACGATAATAGAGCCCATATAGCGCCCCGATCACTGGCGGGAAATTATCGCGCGCCTCTGAAGTATATGATATGGGAAGAGCTATTTTTAGAGCTTGCACCTCGGAAGGCCCATCGTTCCAAGTGGGGATTTCCATTCCATTCCAAAAGGTAATGTAATAATCATCTCTAACAAACAATACAGGCTGTAAGTGTCTCACCTCCTGACTACTAGCCCAATAAATATAGCCTATATATCACTACCTACAAAGTAGGTCCTGATAACAAAGCTCCTATCCCCAACTTTCTCATCTGCAAGCAAGGGACGAACACTAGCCTCATTTCTTACGGTCTCATCCATGGGGAAATCCCAAGCATTATATGCATTCAAATCTGTGAGAGTTAAATCATATACCTGTTTATTCGTCATGGATAATTCTGCCTAATAGGTGATTTATCAAATAGAACGATTTGAGAGGCTAAATATTCATAAGGCATTTAAAGTATTCTTTCGTAATCAAAATCAAGTGTGGTTGTCTCTAGTCTCCCAAGAATACTCGTCCAGCTATTAAGATAACGGACAGGCATAGCGTAGCTAAGAAACATTCAGGCTGCCAGGGTAGGCGCGCAGCTACGCACTTACGCGCTATGACGTGGCTTAAAACCTCCCCACGCTAGATACTTTTCAGCCGGAATTGAAAGGTAGGGAAAGGCAGCAAATGGCCGATTGCTGCCGGTCACCAATGGCTGCAATCGACCCAAAGCGAGCACTCAAGGTCGAGATGACTTGCTTAGCATGCCGTCGCTTGAGCGCCTACCTTACTAATCAATCTCAGCCAACACCTTGAGAGGCGTAACAAGAGCAGCCAAATCCTGATCGAGTGGCAGCCAGGCGGGGGTTCGATGCCATGATGGGGATGAGAAAAATCGACATCGCGGCGATCTAAGCAGCGTTGGGGCGTTAACGGAGGCTCATTGCTACTTGCCTGGCCCTGACGCGGGATCAGGTCGGATGTGCGATGGACATGGACTTATGACTTCACAGTGATCATCGGCGCGCGTTAGCACAGGCTGGTTGGGCATTGTCGTTCACTGCTTGATCCGCTCTGGAATCGCAATCCGGCTCGTCGTCTTCACCTCCCGCAATGCCAAACTCGACTGAATCGACGCAATCCCCAACTGGCGCCGCAACACGCTTTCAACAAACTCACTGTAACTGTCCAGATCCTCAGCCAACACCTGCAACAAATAGTCGGCATCGCCAGTGATCTTGTGGCACGACTGCACCTGTGGCAGTTGCTTGATCACCGCTTCGAAGGCTTCAGGGGTGTGGTCGGTGTGGGTGGCAAAGCGGATATGCACGAAGGCCATGATATCCAGGCCCAGCTTGCGTCGGTCCAGGTTGGCCTGGTAGTCCTTGATCACGCCTTCTTCTTCCAAGCGTTTACGCCGTCGCCAGCAAGGAGTGAGGCTCAGGGACAGGCGCTCGCTCAGTTCGGCGTTGGAGATACTGGCGTCTTCCTGCAGCAGGGCGAGGATCGCAAGGTCGGTATCGTCAAGTGCGGCACGCTTGGTTGTTTTTTTCATTATTGAATGTCTTTGGGGAAAATATTCCCGATTACGCTAGCATCACGAGAAGTAAAAGCAAAGAAAGCCCCTTGCGGCCAGAACAAAATAGACGCCTGGATCTCATTAGGCGGATATGTACCCATGCTGACTATTTTTAGCGACTCCCATCGTTTGCACCATGGCACCGAATTGAAGGACGGCGTGCTCAAGCCGTCTTTCGAGCAGCCGAGCAGGGCGGACACCGTTCGCGACCGCGTCAGGCAGGTAGAACTGGGCGATATCATCGTCCCGCGCACGTTCGACCGTTCGTGCTACGTCAATGCCCACAGCGAGCGCTATGTGTCCTTTCTGGAAACGGCCTGGGCGCAATGGACGGCCATCGGCCGCAGCCATGACGCATTGCCGCTAGTCTGGCCGGTTCGCGACCTGGCCAACGATCAGGCTCCCGATTTTATCGACGGCAAGCTCGGCTTCTTCGCCATGGATGCCGGCTCGCCGATTACCGCGACCACCTGGGAAGCGGTCAAGACTAACGCCGACATTGCGCTCACTGGCCTGGCCTTGATCGACGAGGGTCACAACAGTGCCTTCGCCCTGTGCCGTCCGCCCGGCCACCACGCCGCGCGGGAATACATGGGCGGCTATTGCTACCTGAACAACGCGGCCATCGCGGCGCAACAGGCGATAACCCAAGGAGCCAAACGTGTCGCGGTGCTGGACGTGGATTTCCACCATGGCAATGGCACACAAAACATCTTCTTTGATCGCAGCGACGTGATGTTTGTCTCCCTGCATGGCGAGCCATCGGTGTCCTATCCCTATTTTTCCGGGTTCAGTACCGAACGCGGTGCCGGTGCGGGCGAGGGGTTCAACCTGAATTACCCGTTGCCGAAAAACACCACCTGGCCAACCTACAAAACGGCCTTGATCGACGCCTGCCAAAAGCTGCGCAACTTCGCGCCTGAAGTGCTGGTGATTTCCCTGGGCGTCGACACCTTCAAGGACGACCCCATCAGCCATTTCCTCCTGGAAAGTCATGACTTCACCGGCATGGGCGAAATTATCGCCAGCGTAGGCGTGCCCACGCTCTTTGTGATGGAGGGCGGCTACATGGTCGATGAGATTGGCATCAATGCAGTCAACGTGCTGCGAGGCTATGAAAGCAAACATGCCTGAAAGTTGACCTGTGAGCCCCAGCCCCACCCACAATAAAAATCGCCCGATATTTTTCTGCCAAAACTCAAAAACATAAGATCAAGAGGTTTTGTGATGAAAACAACTACGCCTGGGCTAATCGAAAAGCCTGCGTTGCAGCGCACCTTGAGCAATCGTCATATTCAACTCATGGCCATGGGCGGGGCGATCGGCACCGGCCTGTTCATGGGCTCCGGCAAGATCATTGCCCTGTCCGGCACCTCGATCATCCTGATCTACATGATCATCGGCCTGTTCGTGTACTTCGTCATGCGTGCCATGGGCGAGTTGCTGTTATCCAACCTGAACTTCAAAAGCTTCGCCGACTTTGCCGGCGCTTACCTCGGGCCGCGCGCGGCGTTCTTTCTCGGCTGGTCTTATTGGTTGAGTTGGAGCGTGGCAGTGGTGGGGGATGCGGTGGTGGTGGGCGGGTTTTTCCAGTACTGGTTCCCCGATGTGCCCGCCTGGATTCCCGCCATTGGCATGATGCTGACGTTGTTCGCCTTGAACGTACTGACTGTCAAACTGTTCGGCGAAGTGGAGTTCTGGTTCGCGATCATCAAGATCATTGCCGTCGTCACCTTGATCGGTGTGAGTGTGGCGCTGATCGCCAGCTCTTTTGTATCGCCTACCGGCGTTACCGCATCCCTGACAAACCTGCTGGATAAACAGGCGGCATTTCCCAACGGCTTGTTTGGCTTCTTCGCCGGTTTCCAGATGGCGATCTTTTCCTTTGCGGGTACTGAACTGATCGGCACCGCGGCCGCCGAAACCCGCTCCCCAGAAAAGACCTTGCCCAAGGCGATCAACTCCATACCGCTGCGGATCATTCTGTTTTACGTGCTGGCCCTGGCTTGCATCATCGCCGTGACGTCCTGGCAGCAGGTGTCGCCGAGCAAGAGTCCGTTTGTTGAACTGTTCCTGATCGCGGGCTTTCCGGCGGCGGCCGGTATCGTCAACTTTGTGGTGCTGACCTCGGCGGCATCGTCCGCCAACAGTGGGGTGTTCTCTGCCAGCCGCATGCTGTTTGGCCTGGCGGACCTGGGCAATGCGCCGGGGATCTTCCGCCGGCTGTCGAAAAACAGCGTGCCGTTTATCAGCCTGGCCTTCACTACCTTCCTGATGCTGCTGGGGGTGTTGCTGCTGTTTATCGTCCCGCAAGTGATGACCGCCTTTACCATCGTCTCGACGGTGTCGGCGATCCTGGTGATCTTTACCTGGTCGACCATCCTGGCGTCCTACATTGCCTACCGCAAAAAAAGACCTGACCTGCATGCACAATCGCTTTACAAAATGCCGGGCGGGGTGCCGATGGCCTGGTTCTCCCTGGCGTTCCTGGCGTTTGTGCTGTGCTTACTGGCCTTGCGGCCGGATACACGATTGGCGCTGTGCGTGATGCCAGCGTGGTTTATCTGGCTGGCCATCGCCTACCAGCTCTCGAATTTGCGGAACCGGTTTGTGACGAGCGCGGTGGCCGGGCGAGTGGGTTGACGCTGCTTTACCCGCGAAAGCTTCATCCGCACGCTTTAGCAAGCGCTTTCCCGGCCCGGATCGGCTTGATTCTGCTGTTCCGTCTGCTGGCATGATGCCACAATGCCATTTTGGCGCTGCATTATGATCAGGCGGATCAAATGAATGGCCTTGGGCGTGGGCAGGACCAGGATTTTTCCATAGAGGAACAGGTGCGCACTGATCGACTGCACCAGTTGTTTCGCCAATCATTTTTTGCTGTTTTCGGCAGTTATATGGCCGCGGCCATGCTCTGTTGGTTGTGCTGGGACCGGTTTGAGCACAGCGTCATGGTCAGCTGGCTGGTGCTGCTGGCGGGGGCGACGCTGCTGCGTGTCGCGATGTTCATGGCCTATTTTCGCAGCCCGAAAAGTGAACGCACGCCCCAGCGCTGGGAGCGCCGCTACTGGAGCACCCTGGTGCTATCCGCCGGGATCTGGGGGGCAGGCGCGTTTGCGGTGATGCCCACCGACGATCGGCTGTCCCAGGCGCTGGTCATGCTATTTGCCGTGGGCATGTCGGTCAGCGCGGTGTCGTGTTACTCGGCATACCGTTACATGACGCTGGTGTCCATCGGCCTGGTGTTGTTGCCCTGCACCCTGTGGCTACTGTTTCAACCGTCATCGATGCAAGTGGGCATGGCCATGGCGGTTCTGGTTTTCTCTTCGTTTGTGGTGGGCGCCACGCGCAAATTGTCCGAGGCCTTGGAGACTGCCTTTCGCCTGACCCGGGAAATGGAGCGGGCCCACAACATTTCCACCCGTGCCGCACAGACCGATGAACTCACCGGCCTGATGAACCGCCGGGCTTTCTTCGAGCATGCCCAGCTGTTGTATAACCAGTGCAAACGCAACCAACAGCCGTTGTGTGTGTTGATGCTGGATATGGATCACTTCAAGGCCATCAACGATACCTACGGCCACCAGGCCGGCGATCAGGTGTTGCGCCAGATCGGCGGGGTGATCAGTGCGTCGTTTCGCCAGGCTGATGTTTATGGTCGCCTGGGTGGCGAGGAGTTCGCGGTGCTGCTGCCGGACACCACTGTCGAGGTGGCGCGGGACATTGCCGAGCAACTGATCCGCGCCATCGCGGGCTTGATTACCGAACCGGTACTTGGCCTGACAGCCAGCCTCGGTGTCGCCTCGACACAATCAGTGGACGACGATCTGCACGGCCTGATAAACACCGCCGACAAAGCGCTGTATCGCGCCAAGGCCCAAGGGCGCAATCAGGTAGCGGTGGCGTCGTAGAGCGTGCTCAATCCTTGCGCATCGCCTTGGCCAGCACCCGAGTGCCTGGCCGTCCATCGCGTTCCGTCACCCATTTACTGCACCCCGAACAACCCCGTCCAATAAATTCCCGCATCACTTTTCGGATCAAGTCCATAAGCAGCGCCCAATTCGCGCAACTGTGGATTCATCAGGTTGGCGCAATGGCCAGGGCTGGCGAGCCAGCCGTCGACCACCTTGCGTGGGGTGTCCAGGCCGGCGGCGATGTTTTCGCTGATTGCCTGGCCGATATAGCCCGCCAGTTCCGCTCGGTCGCCCGGCGTACGACCGTCGCGGTCAAGGTGATCGAAGAAATTGTTGTTGGCCATGTTGCGCGAGTGGCTGTCGGCGGCGCTGGCAAGTTGGGTGTTCCAGGCCAGTGGTGTGGTCGCTGCAAAGGCTTGCCCGCCACATTGGCGCGGCTGATTGCGGGCGGCGTTGATCATCTCCAGCACTTGCTGGCCGGCAGCCTGCGAGCTACCCAGGCCGCTGGTCAGTAGCGGACGGGCCAGCACGATGCGCCAGTCCTGGCCATTATTGCTCACGCCGATGTCGACGAATTGTGGGTCCAGCACCACCCGGCAGAAGCTTTCGCGAACGGCCTTCATGGCGGATTGGGCGTCCCGCGGGCCGGACAGGCTGATGGCCTGGACGTTGACCATCGGGTACGCCGCCCGCGCCAGCGCCTGTTGCAGGTCGCCGGCGTTGTTGACCGGCAGCACCAGGCGCGCATCGGTGGCCAGAGGGGGCAACTCCTGGGAACCTTGGTCGCCACAACGTTGCACCTGGCTGCGGTACTGGTTGATCGAGTCCACCAATTGGCTTTCTTCGCTCGCCGACGCCTGGGTGCAGAACACCAGACTGGCAGCCAGCGTCGTAAACCCCATCATCAATGACAGCACGCGCATGGACGTTATCCTTGAGCTTAAAAGTGCCCATGATGCGCGATGAAGGGGCATCCATGCACCCGTTGGTCAGTTTTTTGGTCAGTTCTTGAACGCCGAGTGCTTTCGGCCCTGATCAAACAGGGCAAACACCACCACTAGCACCGAGGCGATTAATGGTCCCCTGCGAAATGAATGAGCCCAGGCCGCGCGGGCAGTCAGTACGCCATCGGCCTTGAGCTGGGCAATGGCTTCGCGCACCACGGAGCGGCTGACGTTGAGCTGTTCGGCCAACTGTTGCTCGGTGGGTAGGCGTGACTCGGGCGAGAGCTGTCCGGAATCGATCTCGGTACGAATGGCGTTGACGACACGCACGACGAGCGAATCAGGGCGCTGGAGTTCAAGCATGGAAGCAAAACCTTAGTGGTCAGGTTGCCAGGCAATAGCCGCTGTGATTTTCTCTTGTCAAGGCGACCTTGAAAGCTGGGTGGCTGCCGAGCGATGGCTCAAGGCAATCAGCAACGCCGCGCCGATCAACCCCAGCGCCACGGCGAAGGTAATGCGCAGGCCGCTGCCAACCGCTTCAGGTGTGGCGGTGGTGATGTCGCCCGTGGCCAAGGCGAAGACCGCGCCCAGCGCCCAAGCCCCAGTGATCAGCCCAAGGTTGCGCGACAGGTTTAGCAGGCCTGCGATCACACCGCGTCGATCCGTCGCCACATCGCTCATCACTTTGGTGTTGTTGGCCGTCAGGAACTGGGCGTAGCCGAGGGTGAGGATGGCGAGGGCGCCGATATACCCGGTAACGCCCAGATTCAGCGGCGTCAGCGCCAGCAACAGGCAGCCGCCAAGCATGCAAGCCAGGCCGGCGAGGGTCATGGGATGGCCACCAAAACGATCGGTCAGACGGCCCGCAGGTATTCCCACTAGCGCAACAATGCATGGCCCGATCGCCATCACCAAGCCCATTGAGGCCGGGTCAAGCCCTACGCCATGGGTCAGGTAGAACGGCCCGGCCACCAGCGTTGTCATCATGACGGCAGAGACCAGCGTACTCATGCAAAGCCCGGCTCTTAGCGGCGCGTCGCGTAACACCGACAAAAAATTGAAATCGACTCGCGTCGAATTCTGCTCATTACAGTCGACCATCAGATAGCGGCGGGTGAGGGCAAACGTCAGCACGCCCAGCGGCACCATGAAGAAGAACAACGCCTGCCAGTCCCATCCAGCGATCAACACGCCGCCAATACCTGGCCCCAGTGCGGTGCCAATGGCAGACATCGTGCCCAGTAAACCCATGGCGTGGCCGGCCCGGTCTTTGGGTACCGTCTCGCCGACCAGGGCCATCGTCATTGCCATCATGGTTGCCGCACCGAGACCTTGCAGAGCGCGTGCGCCTATCAGCAGTCCCAGAGAAGGCGCGGCACCGCACAGTGCGCAGGCCAGGGTGAACAGTCCCAGCCCCGCCAACAACAGACGGCGGCGGCCTAGGCGATCACCCAGTCGGCCGACACTGACAATCACCGCAGTAATTGCCAGCAGGTAAGCCAGGACGACCCATTGCACCGCCTGCAATGACGCATCAAAAGCCTGGGCCAGGCTTGGCAGGCCGACATTGGCGATGCTGGTGCCCAGGGACGCCAGCAGCATGGACAGCGACAGGCTGGCGAGGGCGCCGCGAGGGGTTAGGGATGTCATGGGTGGTTCCTTGTTCTGACCACTGCCAAACGGACAGCTGTCAGAAAGTTACGCCCTCGCCTAACATGGCGGAAGACGCAGCAGTTGCACTCTATGCTTGCGCCTGACGCCTTGTGAGGATTGCCCCGTGTCGACCCCCGATTTCAATCTGCTGGTTACCCTGGACGTGTTGCTTGCCGAAGGCAGCGTCGCCCGTGCCGCACAGCGTTTACGCCTGAGCCCGTCGGCGATGAGCCGAGCCCTGGCGCGCTTGCGTGAGACCACCGGCGATCCGCTGCTGGTGCGCGCCGGTCGCGGCCTGGTGCCGACACCGCGTGCCCTTGAGCTGCGCGAACAGGTCAGCCAGTTGGTGCAGGACGCCGAGGCGGTGCTGCGTCCGGCCCAGACTCTGGACCTTAAACACTTGGTGCGCACCTTCACCCTGCGCACCAGCGAAGGCTTTGTCGAAAGCTTCGGCCCGGCACTGCTCGCCCGTGTCGCCGAACAAGCCCCCGGCGTGCGGTTGCGCTTCGTGCACAAGCCGGACAAGGACAGCACGCCCTTGCGCGACGGCAGCGTCGACCTGGAGACCGGCGTAGTCGACAGTAACGCCAGCCCCGAGGTGTTGACCCAGGCGCTGTTTCGCGACCGTTTTATCGGCGTGGTGCGCAGTGATCATCCGCTGAGCGAGGGCAAAATCACGCTGGCCCGCTATGCGGCAGGCAAGCACATCTACGTGTCCCGACGCGGGCGCGACCGGGGGCAGATTGACGATGCTCTTGAGTCTCTCGAACTGACGCGAGAAATCGTCACCATCGTCTCCGGTTTCTCTACCGCACTGGCTCTGGCGCGCAGCACCGACCTGATCGCCAGCGTCCCTGAGCGACACACCAGCGGCCTGCGCGATGGTCTGTATAGTTTTGCGTTGCCGGTCGAGTTGCCGGTGTTCAGTGTGGCAATGCTCTGGCACCCACGCCTGGATGCCGATTTGGCGCACCGCTGGTTGCGCGGTTGCCTGCGCGAGGTGTGTGCGCAGTGAACCAACGCCTCTACCTGACAGGCGCCTCAGGTGCTGGCGTTACCACCTTGGGCCGAGCGTTGGCTTCGGCTCTTCAACTGCCTCATATCGATGTGGATGACTATTACTGGTACCCCACCGACCCTCCTTATGTGCAATCGCGGCCACCGACGGAGCGTGTCAACTTGCTCAAACAGGCGTTGGCGGATGGGCCTTGGGTCGTTTCCGGATCATTGGATGGCTGGGGCGACGAACTGATCCAGAGCGCTGACCTTGTGGTGTTCGTCGATACACCGACGCCCCTGCGAGTGGAACGCCTGCAATCGCGCGAGGCCCAGCGTTATGGTGCACGTATTGCGCCTGGCGGGGATATGTACGCCACCCATGCGGCCTTCCTGGTGTGGGCCGCTGGCTATGAAACTGCCATATTTGCGGGGCGCAGCCGGCCACGGCATGAAGCGTGGTTCAAGCAATTGACCCAACCTTCACTGCGGGTCGACGGCAGCCTTTGCGTCGAGGTGTTGCTGCAACAGGTACACTCTGCCCAGCCTTGATGCGACACACCAGGAAACAGGAATTCAATGTTCAGCCTTACCCACTATGAAACCCCGTGCCCCGAGCACATCAACAGCCAGATTTTGCAGATGGTGGTCGACTATCTGACTGATATCAGCATGGTTGCCATCGCGCCGAGCAACCTGCTCTACAACGTCTACCAATATACGATCGGGTACGAAGTGCACCTGTACCTGGAAGCGGTCGGCGGCTCGAAGGGGATTGCGGTTGAACTGATCGTCGCCGTGGACGAGCAGGACCCGGCACAGGTCATCGGCTTTTTGCTGTACCTGCCGGTCAAGGGCGACCCCGACGCATGCGGCGTGGCCTATATGGCGGTGCATGCCAGTCATCGGCGCCAGGGCGTGTCGCGAGCGATGATGCAGGACATGCTCGCTCGCTACCCCCATGCCGAGCTGACCTGCGCCGTGGAAAAGGTACCGGCGTTTGAATCCATGGGCTTTCAGGTCCGGGGCGTACGCGGCACTCAGGTGTTGATGAACACCCGCGACTACAGCACCGAGGGCTTGATGGGGCTGTTGGATGTGGCGTCGGTCTACAGCTCGTTGGAAGTGCGGCAAATTCACACCTATCTGCTGCAAAAACACGGCAAGCGGGCAATGGTCGACGCCGAGAAACAGCGGGACCGGCACTTCGACCAAATGACGCGCAAGGCCCAGGGTTTTGTGCGCGGGCGTTTGGGCGAGGACTGAAAAAAACGCCCCCTTAATTTTCCAGGTGCGCACTGCGATTGACCATCGCCTTGATGTTGGCAAACAGTTCTTCCTGCGCCTCCAGCGGGCTGATTTCACCGCTGGCAGCCGCATGGGACAACGCCTCGGCCGCGCCGAGCATTGCCCGCAGGCTCGCCTGGGAAATGGCACCTGACACTGCAAAAGGGGCGAGGGTGGCGCGGCACTTCTCCATGAAAATCATCTCGTACTCGCGCTTGAGGGTTTCCAGCTCCGGCGAACTGCTCAGTGCGGCGATCACGCCCGGTATTTCCCTGCCCTGGAGCAGCACGCAGTCGACATAGGACGAAGCGATCACCCACGCGCGCTCATCAAGGGTCGGTTCGCTGGCCTCCAGGGCACAGGCCATCAACTGGTTCTGGCGTCCGTCAAAATCCTCATACAGCGCCGCCAACAGGCCGGACCGCGTGGTGAAGTGGTCATACACCACCGGTTTGGTCACGCCTGCCATTTCTGCCAGTCGACCAAGGGTCAGTGCTTCGGTGCCTTCTTCGCGAACCAGCTGCCAGGCGACGTCCAGCAACTGACGCAGGCGATCCTCCCGCGCCAGGCGACGGCGGGGGGGCGGGGTGTTCGTTTCGGTGCTTGACATGACTATATACCAAAAGTAACTTACCAGAGGTAACTTATGTCCAGCCTATACGGTTCGCCTTCTGCTCGCAAATTGCACCGGAGTCTTCGCCATGCACGCGCTTATCGTTGTTGCTCACCACGACCCTCAGTCCCTCACCCATAGCCTCGCCACACAATTGGCCGAAGGCCTGGCCCTGTCCGGCGATACGTTCGACATCGCCGACCTGGCCGCCGAAGGCTTCGACCCACGTTTCACCCTGGCCGATCACGCCGTCCACCGCACCCAGGCAACGCCACCCGCCGATGTCCTCGCCGAACAAGCACGGATCGACCGCGCCGATGCGCTGGTACTGGTGTTCCCGGTCTACTGGTGGTCCATGCCAGCGTTGCTCAAGGGCTGGATTGACCGGGTCTTTGCCAACGGCTGGGCCTTCGATTTCAGCCTCGACGCCAAGCTGGTGAAAAAGCTCGGACACCTGCACGTGCAGTTGATCGGCGTGGGCGGCGCCGATGGCGGTACTTATGAGCGCCATGGTTATGCCGAGGCCATGCGCACGCAAATTGACCATGGGATTTTTGATTATTGTGGGGCGAGGGTGGTGGGTTCGCAGTTGTTGCTGGAGTCAGAGACGGCTGAGCCTCAGGTTCATCTGGCAGCAGTTCGGGCGATGGGGCGTGACGGGGTTATGTTTTCCAGGTAATAGCCGACACACGGGTTTTGGCCTTTTTGCAGCAGATCGACCGTGCACTCCTGCAGAGTTTGATCTGCACGTCATTCTGGACAGCAACTCGACTCACAAAACGGCTGCCATCAAGCATGGCTAGAAAAACACCCGCGTTTCAAACTGCACTTCACACCAACAAGTGCCTCGTGGATGAACGCAGTGGAAGGCAGCTTCGCTCAACTGGAAAGACAGGCGCTGTATCGTGGCGTCTTCACCAGCGTGGCCGAACTAAAAGCAGCTATCCGTCAATTTATTGAGGCTCACAATTAACTTTTAGCTCAGCCTTTCCGGTGGAACAAAACAGCTGAATCAATCATCAACTCTGTAAAATCCCTTCATCTCAATCAGGAAGCGCTCGCGATGGGTCTGCTTACGTTTGCCGGTGTACTTGGCATCGGCGAAGGACATCAGTTTCATCGGGGCTCAACCGTTCAATTGGTGTGAGGCGGGTATTTCACCAGATTGGGAAGTCTTTTTCAGAGTTTTCCTGGGTGTTTTCGCCAGATATAAAGCTTGTTTCATGAGTAAATATGCCCGTCCCTCTTTATCCGTTTGCTTAACTGTGGATATAGTTGTAGACGCTCTCTTGGGTTATTTCTTGGATTTCGTTTTTTTTGATTGCATCGACTAATTCTGCTTGAAATTCAGCCGCGCTTATAAATTGAACAGCAGCATGTGTCTCTGAGTCAAAAAACCTACAAAGAACTACTTGCGCATAATTTTCAAGGAATATATTTATGTTTTTGGTTGTGACTCTTTTTTCGAAGACGGTCATGTCGGTCCAAAGCTGCTCTATTACAGCCCCTGCTTTTTGCATCACTAAAACCGCTTCGCTAGAAGCTTCAAATGTCGAATTTATAATTTGTTTGGGGTGGGTTGGAAGATTTTTTATTATGGAGTATATGTTGGTGTTCTCATTTTTTCCGAATAGATCTCCTTCCTCTTTCTGACTGGTCAATCTCTTTTTTAGTAGGTACTCCTCAGTCTTTGAGAAAAAATTGCCCCATCCTATCGACCTCCATTCCCGTTTAATCGGCCATTTTTCAACCAAGCACTCGGCTACGTTGCACCAAGAGCTCCAAACGCATTCGAAGTCATGATCAATTAAGGTTAATGTGGAAAATCGAGCATCACTTATCTGTTCTATCTGGTTCCAAGGTTTTATTCCAGTCTCATTTAGATATGCTGTTTTCATGGGTTCTCCTTGAAATATGTATGTGAGTCGTCTCCAACCCTTAAAGGCACCTTTAATCCATGGACGGTATTTTTTGTGTTGAAGTGTGGTCCGTGATTGCCCTCTACATGACCTAGGGAGTGCTCATAAATTTTAGTGACATGACTTTCTCTAAGGCTGAAAACGTATACTCTTCCCGATATGTATTTATCTTGATCACGGATCTTATCCCGTTGAACCTCTATAGGCTGTGTACTTTGTGGAATACCACCAATCTCTTTGGCTCTTCTAAAAGCTCCATTTCTTGAGAGCTTACTATCGAAACCTTTAGGCGGCTCTACGTCGCCTTCGTTTACCTTGGCTTTGCCCGCCGGATCTTCGCTGAGGTGTGTCGGCTTACACCCATCCCCACCCGGACACGTACTCAACCCCAACGGATCAACCCACCCCGTAGGGTTAGGCACATATTGATATCCGTTCAGCCCGCCCGCCAGTTTCACCGGGTCGGGCGTCAGGTAGCGGCCGTTGTCGGGATTGTAGTAGCGATGGCGGTTGTAGTGCAGCCCGCTTTCCTGGTCGAAGTATTGGCCCTGGAAGCGCAGCGGGTTGTTGACGGTGTTGACGTCCAGCCGGGCGATTTGGCCGTAGGCGCGGTAGTGGGCGGACCAGACGATTTCGCCGTTGGGGGCGGTGAGTTCTTGTGGCGTGCCGAGGTGGTCGAGTTGGTAGTGGAAGGGGCTGGTGGCTTCTGGGCCAAAGCCTTCAAGCAGGGCTAACGGGCGGAAGCTGTTGGGTTCGTAGATGTAGCTTTGGTGATGATCGGCGCTGTGTTCGGCGATCAACGTGTCGCCTTGCCAGAAGAATTCGGTGGTTTGGTCGTTGAGGGTTTTGGCTATGCGCCGACCAAAAGGGTCGTAGCGGTAGCTGGCTTGGGTGCCGTCGGGTTGGGTGACGGCGATCAGGCGGTGTTGGCAGTCGTAGCGGTATTCGGTGACCAGTTGCTGGGCGCGACCTCGGCGTTCGCGCAGGAGGTTGCCGAAGGCGTCGTAGTCGTAGTGGCGATCGCCTTGCATCAGCAGGCGGTTGCCTTTGATCACGCCGGGGCCCATGCGGTCTTGCATCAGCAGGTTGCCGGCCGGGTCGTGGGCGAAGCGTTCTTGCAGGTCTTGTGAGTGGTTGGTGCGGGTTAGGCGGTCCAGGGGATCGTAGTGGTAGTCGTGCTGGCCTTTGCGGGTGTCGAGGATGCGGGTCAGGTTGCCGCGCTTGTCGTAATCGTATTGGCGGCGGTAGTGGCGTTGTTCTTGTTGAGTCAGGGCGTGGGCGTGCAGGCGGCCTTGGTCGTCGTAGTGGTAGTGGCTGAGGAGTTGGCCTTGCTGGCGCTGGTGTTCGCGGCCTGATTTGAACAGGTGCGAGGTGAGCGTTTTGCCGTTGAGCTCGATGGTGGCGAGATGGCCGCCCTTATCGTGATGAAAGGTGAGCCGGTTGTTGTCCGGCAGGCGCAGGTAGTTGAGTTGGCCGCAGGCGTCGTAGCGATAGCGCAAGGTGCCCCAGCCTTGGTGTTCGGCGGTGAGGCGGTCCTGGGTGTCATATTCGTAATTGAGCGGCCAGTGGCCGTCGTCGACGCAGAGCAGATTGCCGAGGCGGTCGTAGGTGTAATCGACAATGCTGCGGTCGGGCAGGGTTTTTCTGACGAGTCTGCCGGCACTATCGCGCTCATATCGGGTAACCAGCTGACTGTCATCATCGCCGTACTCGGTCTTCTCCAGCAGGTGGCCGTTGAGGTCGTAGGCGTAGGCCGTGCGCCGGCCATCAAAGCCGGTCTCCTGCTGGATCAGGCCGTTGGCGTGGTAGGCGAGCTGATAGGTTTCGCCAACCTCGTTTTCAATCTCGGTCAGTAACAACCGAGCATTGTCGTAGCGGTAACTGAGTTGTGTGCCATCGGGATTGATACGACGGCTGATCAGGTGCAGGCCGTCGGCGTACTCGTAACGGGTGACACGGCCCAGTTCATCGCGCTCGGCGGTGATTTTTCCGTAGGGGTTGTAGCTGAATTCGCGGGTGGCGCCTCCTGGCTGAATCACCTTCAGCAAGCGACCTACGGCGCCCCACTGGTACTGGGTCAGCGTGCCATGCTCATCCTCTACCGCAACCTGCCGCCCCAGGTCGTCATAGCGATAACGCCGTACACCCCCATTAGCCAGCTGTTCCTCGGTGAGCTGGCCACGCTCATTCCAGGTCAGGCGCTGACTGCTGTTATCCGGATGCCAGACGCCGGTGAGCTTTCCGTGTTTGTTGTAGGTGTAGTCGGTGAAGTTGCCGTCAGGGTCAGTCTTGCGGGTGATATCGCCCTGGTCGTTACGCTGGTATTTCCAGACCGCGTTACCACGGCGCACGACCCGAACGAAACCGTTGTCATGTTCGTAGGATGTCGGCTCATCGTCCCCTGGAAAC
>NZ_JBUZRD010000006.1:0-256713 GCF_055407145.1 Pseudomonas sp. c313
CACAAGCACCCACACGAATTGCTTGATTCAGTTGTTAAAGAGCGGTTGGTTAAGATCTTTCGTCTCAACCGAGCGGCGCATTCTACAGCAGCCTCTGTTACTGTCAAGCGGTTATTTTAAGAAGTTTTCAAAGTTTCCTCTGCAACTTCAACCACTTGCGCTTCCGATCTCTCGTTAGCGGGAGGCGAATTCTACAGCGTTACTCGCTGCTGTCAACACCTCTTTTTCTCCGCTTTCGACCGAGAAGATCGAACCGTTAACAGGGTCAAACAACACGACCTTATCAACTCTTTCTGGGCTTCGGTGAACTGAAGCAACTCGCTATCGAAACCTACATAACTCTTTGTTTACCAAGGAGTTTTCCGTTTCGACTGCGCCGGAAGTGGGGCGAATTATAGACTTCCAGAATCTGCCGTCAACCCCTACTTTCACAATTCTGTCATATCAGTCAAAAAAGCCCGAAAACGCGAAGGCCAACCCCTACGGGTCGACCTTCTGCCTCCTACTTACAAGCTAGGAAAAGCAAACTGCGAGGCTTCATGGCTGGCCCGCTGCGGCCAGCGCTGGGTAATCGCCTTGCGACGGGTATAGAAACGCACCCCGTCCGGCCCATAGGCATGCAGGTCGCCAAACAGCGAACGCTTCCAGCCACCGAAGCTGTGATAAGCCACCGGAACCGGTAGCGGCACGTTGACACCAACCATGCCCACTTCAATCTCGTCACAGAACAGCCGCGCCGCCTCTCCATCGCGGGTGAAGATGCAGGTGCCATTGCCATACTCGTGATCATTGATCAGTTGCATCGCCGCTTCCAGGCTGTTCACCCGAACCACACACAGTACCGGCCCAAAGATCTCTTCTTTATAGATGCGCATCTCAGGGGTCACGCGATCAAACAGGCAGCCGCCCAGGAAGAAGCCGTCTTCATGACCGGCAACACTCAAGCCGCGACCATCGACCACCAACTCGGCACCAGAAGAAACACCGTCTTCTATATAGCCACTGACTTTATCTCGCGCCTGACCAGACACCAGCGGCCCCATGTCCAGGCCGCAAGAGGTACCCGCACCAATCTTCAACGCCTTGATCTGCGGCACCAGCTTGGCGATCAACGCATCAGCCACCTGATCGCCCACGCAGACAGCCACCGAGATTGCCATGCAGCGCTCACCACAGGAACCATAAGCCGCGCCCATCAGAGCACTGACCGCATTGTCCAAGTCCGCATCCGGCATTAGCACTGCATGGTTCTTCGCCCCGCCCAAAGCCTGTACACGCTTGCCGCGCTTGGTGGCTTCGGAATAGATGTACTCGGCAATCGGCGTCGAACCGACAAAACTCAGCGCTTTAACTTCCGGCGCCTCGATCAACGCATCCACCGCGCCCTTGTCACCATGCACCACGCTCATCACGCCTTTAGGCAAGCCGGCCTCCTGCAGCAGTTGAGCAATCAGCAATGTCGAGCTTGGATCACGCTCCGAAGGCTTAAGAATGAAGCAGTTACCGCAAACGATCGCCAATGGATACATCCACAGCGGCACCATCGCCGGGAAGTTGAACGGCGTAATACCGGCGACCACACCCAGCGGCTGGAAATCGGACCACGCATCAATGTTCGGACCAACGTTACGGCTGTATTCACCCTTGAGGATTTCCGGCGCCGAGCACGCGTATTCGACGTTCTCGATACCGCGCTTCAACTCACCTGCCGCATCTTCCAGAGTCTTGCCATGCTCTTCGCTGATCAATTGCGAGATACGCGCTTCGTTCTGTTCCAGCAATTGCTTGAAACGAAACATCACCTGGGCACGCTTGGCCGGCGGTGTGTTGCGCCATGCCGGGAATGCCGCCTTTGCCGAGTCGATAGCGCTTTGAATGGTTTCCCGGCTGGCCAGTGGTACTTGATGAATCACTTTGCCGGTGGACGGGTTGTAAACATCAGCACTGCGACCGTTCTCGGTCACCAGTTCGCCGTTGATCAAATGCTGGATAAGGCTCATGCAGGGCTCCTGAAAAGTTGTCCACAGGCGCGACTCTCGCCGCACCTGGTAGTTGTTCTATATAGAAGGAGAAATCAGTCGATCTTGTTCAGCACTTCGCCGACCGCATCGAACAAGCGATCCAAGTCCTGCGCCTTGCTGTTGAAGGTTGGCCCGAATTGCAGAGTGTCGCCGCCGAAGCGCACGTAGAAGCCCGCTTTCCACAACGCCATACCTGCTTCGAATGGCCGCACGATGGCATCACCATCACGCGGGGCGATCTGAATCGCACCGGCCAGCCCGTAGTTACGAATGTCGATGACATTCTTGCTGCCCTTCAGACCGTGCAGCGCATTTTCAAAGTGCGGGGCGATTTCGGCCACGCTCTGCACCAGGTTTTCCTTTTGCAGCAGGTCCAGTGCCGCCAGGCCCGCAGCGCAAGCCACCGGGTGCGCCGAGTAGGTGTAACCGTGGGGAAATTCCACCGCGTACTCAGGCGTCGCCTGGTTCATGAAGGTCTGGTAGATCTCCGAGCTGGCAATCACCGCGCCCATCGGAATCGCGCCGTTGGTGACTTGCTTGGCGATGCACATCAAGTCCGGTGTCACGCCAAAGCTGTCGGCGCCGAACATAGAGCCGGTACGGCCGAAGCCAGTGATCACTTCATCGAACACCAACAGAATGTTGTGCTGATCACAGATCTCACGCAGACGCTTGAGGTAACCCTGTGGCGGTACCAACACGCCGGCGGAACCGGCCATCGGCTCAACAAACACGGCAGCGATGTTGGATGCGTCGTGCAACTCGATCAGCTTGAGCAGTTCGTCGGCCAAAGCGATACCGCCCAGCTCTGGCATACCACGGGAGAAGGCATTGCTCGCCAACAATGTGTGAGGCAAGTGATCAACATCCATCATCGCCTGACCAAACATTTTACGGTTGCCGTTAACACCACCCAGGCTGGTACCGGCAATGTTCACACCGTGATAACCACGGGCACGGCCGATCATCTTGGTCTTGGTCGCCTGGCCTTTCAGGCGCCAGTAAGCACGAACCATCTTCACAGCGGTATCGGCACACTCGGAACCGGAGTCGGTGAAGAACACATGGTTCAGGTTGCCCGGTGTCAGATCGGTGATCTTTTCTGCCAACTGAAAAGACAAGGGATGACCGTATTGAAAGCCTGGCGAGTAGTCCAAAGTGCCGAGCTGCTTGGCGACGGCTTCCTGGATTTCCTTGCGGGTATGCCCGGCACCACACGTCCACAGGCCAGACAACGAGTCATAGACCTTGCGCCCCTTGTCATCGATCAACCAACTGCCTTCGGCAGCCACAATCAGGCGCGGGTCACGGTGAAAGTTGCGGTTGGCGGTGTACGGCATCCAGTGAGCGTCCAGCTTCAATTGGCTGGCCAGGGACGACGGAGCGTTTTCGGGCATGTTCATCTGCAAAATCCTCGCAAGGCTATAGGCGGCGTAGGGATCGAAAAGCGTAGTTGCAGCTAAATTGCCACGAGGATAAAGTCGGTGAAATCCAACTCTTCTAACCTTCAGTCAGGCCTTCACTAAACTATGAGTAGCCGTCGACCCGATCCCCTGGCCCAAGTCAGCGACTTCGATATTCGCTTGCTGCGCATCTTTCGCAGCGTGGTGGAGTGCGGTGGCTTCTCGGCGGCAGAAACCGTGCTGGGGATTGGCCGTTCAGCTATCAGCCAGCAGATGAGTGATCTCGAACAACGCTTGGGCCTGCGTCTGTGTCAGCGTGGTCGCGCCGGATTTTCCCTGACGGAAGAAGGACGCGAGGTTTATCAATCGGCACTGCAACTGCTCAGCGCCCTGGAAAGTTTCCGCACCGAGGTCAACGGCCTGCACCAACACTTGCGCGGCGAACTGACCATCGGCCTGACCGACAACCTGGTCACCCTGCCCCACATGCGTATCACCCACGCCTTGGCGCAATTGAAAGAACGCGGCCCAGACGTACAGATCCAAATCCGTATGATCGCCCCTAACGAAGTGGAGCAAGGGGTGCTCGACGGGCGCTTGCATGTCGGCGTCGTGCCCCAGGCCAGCGCGCTGTCGGGCCTCGAATATCAGCCGCTTTACAGTGAACGCTCGCTGCTCTACTGCGCGGTCGGTCATCCGCTGTTTTATGCAGACGACAAGCAACTCAACGACGAACGCATCAACTCACAGGACGCCATTGCGCCAACCTTCCGCTTGCCCGCCGAAATCCAGGCTCACTATCAAGTCCTCAACTGCACCGCCAGTGCTTCGGACCGTGAAGGCATGGCATTCCTGATCCTCACCGGCCGCTACATCGGCTACCTGCCGGATCACTACGCCAGCCTCTGGGTGCAACAAGGCCGCTTGCGCGCCCTGAAACCCGCCGCACGCTTTTATGATTTGAGCCTCGCTTCGGTCACGCGCAAGGGTCGTCGCCCTCATTTGGTGCTGGAAAGTTTCCTCGAAAGCCTGGCTGCCACCCGCTAACACGGCGCCCACATAAAACCTGAGCAACTGGACAGCTTTTTGCAAGGCATGAGGACCTTGAATCGTCAGCCTTGAGTTCCAACGCCATGCCACCAGAATCTTCCAGCTCCAGCGACCTGATCTACGGCCTCAACGACCGCCCGAAACCATTGCCCGCCTTACTTGCCGCACTGCAACACGTACTCGCCAGCTTCGTCGGTATCATCACCC
Organism: Pseudomonas sp. c313; assembly: GCF_055407145.1. Classification (NCBI taxonomy): domain Bacteria; kingdom Pseudomonadati; phylum Pseudomonadota; class Gammaproteobacteria; order Pseudomonadales; family Pseudomonadaceae; genus Pseudomonas; species Pseudomonas sp. c313. The sequence goes on from NZ_JBUZRD010000006.1 coordinate 4,682, forward strand.
CGCCGCTGATCATTGGTTCCACCTTGGGCCTGACCGCCCACCTGCCCTACCTGATCAGCATGGCGTTGATGGTCTCGGGTGTCGGTACTTTCATTCAGGCTCGTAGGCCGTTTGGCATTGGCGCCGGGATGATCTGCCTGCAAGGCACCAGCTTCGCCTTTCTCGGCGCGGTGTTATCAGCAGGGTTTCTGGTCAAGCAACGGGGCGGCAGCCCGGAAGACATCCTCGCAATGATTTTCGGGGTGTGCTTTTTCGGCGCGGCGGTGCAAGTAGTGTTGAGCCGTTTTATCGGCCAACTACGGCGGGTAATCACGCCACTGGTGACAGGCATTGTCATCACCTTGATCGGCATCAGCCTGATCAAGGTCGGCATCACTGATCTGGGTGGCGGTTTCAACGCCCCCGATTTCGGCGCGCCCACCAACCTGGCGCTAGGCCTGTTCGTGGTGTTGACTATCATCCTGCTCAACCGCTCGAACACACCGTGGGTGCGCCTCTCGGCCATCATCATCGGCCTGGCTCTGGGCAGTCTCGCCGCCTGGTTCAGTGGCACTCTGGTACCGCACGCCTTGCCGGACTTGCCATTGGTAAGCCTGCCGACCCCGTTCCGCTTTGGTTTCAATTTCGACTGGACAGCGTTCCTACCCATTGCGCTGATTTATCTGATCAGCACCATCGAAACCGTCGGCGACCTCACCGCCAATTGCATGATTGCCCGCCAACCTATCAGCGGCCCTTCTTATATAAGCAGGCTCAAGGGCGGCGTTCTGGGTGATGGCATCAGCTGCATGATCGCCGCTACCTTCAGTGCTTTCCCCAACACCACCTTCGCCCAGAACAATGGCGTCATCCAGTTGACCGGCGTCACCAGCCGCTATGTCGGCCTGTACATCGGCGTGGTGCTGTTTTGTCTCGGGCTGTTCCCACTGATTGGCGCCGTGTTGCAGCAGATCCCCAAGCCGGTGCTGGGCGGCGCGACCCTGGTGATGTTCGGCAGTGTGGCCGCCGCCGGCGTGCGCATCCTTGCACAAGCGCCACTGGATCGGCGCAGCATGCTGATCATTGCCACCTCGTTCGGTGTCGGCCTGGGCATCGCAGCCCAACCGAATTTGTTGCATCTGATGCCAACGCTAGTACAAAACCTGTTCGACTCCGCCATCACCAGCGGCGGCCTGACGGCAATTGTATTGTGCCTGCTATTACCGGAAGCCAAGGCAACGACACCTGCCGCAAACCAGGCCCTGGAAAGCGACACCCTGGAACCGCTTTGACGCTTTTATCGTATCGGGACTTGTCTGAGGCTTGAGGGTGGGTTATCTGTGCACACGTCGCATTTATCGATCTGCACGGAAACCTCCATGAGCCTCGAAGTTCCTGCCCACAGCAACCACGCCGGAAAACCTGCAAGCCGCATTCGGCAAAAGAACGAACAAGCAATCATCCAGGCCGCCGAAGACGAGTTCGCTCGCCATGGTTACAAAGGCACCAGCATGAACACCATCGCGTCGAGCGCCGGGCTGCCAAAGGCCAACCTGCATTACTACTTCACCAACAAGCTGGGGCTGTACATCGCCGTGCTCAGCAACATCCTCGAACTGTGGGACAGCACCTTCAATACGCTGACCGCCGAAGATGATCCAGCCGAAGCGCTGACTCGCTATATCCGCACCAAGATGGAGTTTTCCCGCCGCCAGCCCCAAGCCTCGCGGATCTTCGCCATGGAGATCATCAGCGGTGGCGAATGCCTGAGCGAATATTTCGGCCAGGACTATCGCGCCTGGTTCAGCGGCCGCGCGGCGGTGTTACAGGCCTGGATCGACGCGGGCAAAATGGACCCGGTCGACCCCGTACACCTGATCTTCCTGCTGTGGGGCAGTACCCAGCACTACGCCGACTTCGCCACGCAGATCTGCCGTGTCACCGGTCGCACCAAGCTGACCAAACAAGACATGGAAGACGCTGGCACCAACCTTATCCACATCATTCTCAAAGGCTGCGGCATCAAGCCAGCCCTCTAAACGAAGCGACTCATGCCTTTCACCCTTACTGGCCTTTGCGAATTTCGCGAAGAAATACGCAAAAGCCGCTTCATTACCCTCGCCACCCCTATCGCCAGCCCCCAGGACGCCCAGGCCTTCATCGACCAACACAGCGACCTGAACGCCACGCACAACTGCTGGGCCTGGAAGCTGGGCGATCAATACCGCAGCAACGATGATGGCGAACCCGGCGGTACTGCCGGGCGACCGATCCTGGCAGCGATCGAAGCACAAGACTGCGACCACGTCGTGGTGCTGGTGATCCGCTGGTACGGCGGCATCCAGTTGGGCACTGGCGGTTTGGCCCGCGCCTATGGCGGCGGTGCCAATAAATGCCTGCAAGGCGCCGAGCGCGTTGAACTGATCAAACGCGTGCCACTGAGCTGTGCCTGTGGTTTTGCCGAGCTGATACTGGTGAAACTTCGTGTCGCCGAGCTGGGCGGACTAGTGGTGGAGGAAACCTTCACCGCCAATGGCGTCGAACTGCAGCTTATGCTGGAAGAGGCGCACATCGACACGTTACAGAATCAGCTCGCCGACCTGAGCCGTGGGCGCATCCGCCTGCAACGCTGAAATTACCCACATCTACGGTGCACCCGCCTGTGGATAACCTGAGCACACTCCCCTGTAACCCTTCTGTCACAAGGGTTTGCGGCCGTTGTTCAGTTTTTGCTCAAGCAACCACACTAAACTATTAATCCAGCTAAAAAACAGTCAGTTAGACTGGTTATCGCCTTTAGAACAAAGGGGTGCAGCGCTTATACCCACCGATGACGCTTGCGCACAATTACTGTGGAACAACCTGTGGATAACCCGTGCAAGAGTGTCCGGGCAGCATAGGCAGCAACGCCCCGCTGAAATTGAACGTTTTTTGATCAGTCTGCTACCTGGCGCACCGGCATTAACTGCGCCACCAACCAGAGCACTTCAAACACCAGGACGATCAACAACGCCGAACTGGCGCCGTGAACCAGCGCATAAATCTGCCAAGTGGCAAACAGTATCCGGCCCACCGCGTCATAGCGTCCAAAAATTACCTGGGGATCGCGGATCCGCAACACCGCCCACACACAGACAATCGACCCCATCAGGTTGGCCATCAGCACATGAATAGGCGCAAAGGGCGGCAGTTCGCCTGGCAGGTTCAAAGCCAGCAAAGCGTTGTGAAGCAAAAGAAAAGTCCAAGGCGTGACAAACGCAGCGGTGACGATCAGGTCGTACCAGCCGCTGGCACGCACCAGTTGGCGGTATTGGTGTGCAGTCCACATATCAGCAAGCTCCTTCGATTCAAGAAGCAAGCAGGCTAAAGCCTGGAGTATGCTCCAAGGTCAAGCCCTATCGAGCCCATCTTATGCGCATCGGCGAATTGGCCCTGGCCAGCAGCGTGAGCCGCGACACCCTGCGTTTCTACGAGCAGCGTGGGTTGATTGCCGCCCAACGCAGCGCCAACGGTTACCGCGACTATCCGGCGGAAATGGTGCAACTGGTCCTGTATATCAAGACCGCTCAGCGCCTGGGATTCAGCCTCGGCGAAATCGGCAGTAGCGTCGCGGCGCTATGGAAAGCGGCCGACCCCGACAGCGCCGTGACCCAACTGTTGCAAGACAAGCTCAACCTGATCGAAACCCGCATCGTCGAACTCAGCCACCTGCGCCAAGAGTTGCAGCAAAGACTCGGCCAGCGTTGTCCATTGAACCCATGAACTTGCACCACAAAGGAAGCTACTCATGTCTACGCCAAAAACCGCACTGATCATCGGCGCCTCCCGAGGCCTGGGCCTTGGCCTGGTCAACCAACTGCTGGCCGACGGCTGGCAAGTCACCGCCACCGTGCGTGATCCGCAAAAGGCCGACGCCCTGAAAGCCCTCGGCCAAGTGCAAATCGAACAATTGGACATGGACGACCAGCTAGCCATAAACGCCCTGAGCCAACGCCTCAAGGGGAAAATCTTCGACCTGCTGTTCGTCAACGCTGGCGTCAAAGGTCCCGTCAATCAGACGCCCGGCCACGCCACTCAGGCCGAAGTGGGCCAACTGTTTTTCACCAACGCCGTGGCGCCGATCAACCTGGCGCAACGGTTTGCCGGGCAGATCCGTGCAGACAGCGGCGTGCTGGCCTTCATGAGTTCGGTGCTGGGCAGCGTGACCATCCCCGACGGCGCGGACTTGGCGCTGTACAAAGCAAGCAAGGCCGCGCTCAACTCCATGACCAACAGCTTTGTCACGCAGTTGGGTGATCAGAAACTGACCGTCCTATCGCTCCATCCGGGCTGGGTCAAAACCGCTATGGGCGGAGAAGACGCGCAGATTGACGTCCAGACCAGCGTTCGCGGCTTGATCGACCAAGTCAATGCCTACACCGGCAAGGGCGGCCACCACTTTGTAAACTACAAGGGCCAGACCATCCCCTGGTAAACGTCATACAGGTCTATCGCCGATTGCCGGCGATAGACCCGGCTGTGGACTACACGTAAACTGCCCACCTCGCCCTCCCCGGCGACCCTGGATCAGCAGACAGGGCAACACTGAGCTGGCAAACCTGAACCCATCATTCAGAGGAGCCGGCCAATGCCTGCGACCCGTATCTGGTTAAAAAACCCTCTCGCGATCTTCACCGCCAATGCCCTCGACGCCCGTGGCGGCCTGGTGCTGCAAGACGGTGTGATCGTTGAAGTCCTCGGCCTCGGGCAACAACCCGCCACAGCCTGTGGACAAGTCTTCGATGCCCGCGAGCATGTGATCCTTCCCGGCCTGATCAACACCCATCATCACTTCTATCAAACCCTGACCCGCGCCTGGGCGCCGGTGGTCAACCAGCCGTTGTTCCCGTGGCTGAAAACCCTGTATCCGGTATGGGCTCGCCTGACCCCGGAGAAACTGGCACTGGCTACCAAAGTGGCCCTCGCTGAACTGTTGCTCTCTGGCTGCACCACGGCGGCGGACCATCACTACCTGTTTCCCGATGGCTTGGAACATGCCATCGACGTGCAAGTCGAGAGCGTGCGTGAACTGGGCATGCGCGCCATGCTGACCCGTGGTTCCATGAGCCTGGGTGAAGCTGATGGCGGCCTGCCACCGCAACAGACCGTACAACAAGGCGAAGTGATCCTCGAAGACAGCCAGCGACTGATCGGCAACTATCACGAGCGTGGCGACGGCGCCCAAATCCAGATCGCCCTCGCGCCCTGCTCACCGTTCTCCGTCACGCCGCAAATCATGTCCGCCAGCGCCGAACTGGCTAACAGCCTTGACGTGCGCCTGCACACCCACCTGGCGGAAACCCTCGACGAAGAAGACTTCTGCCTGCAACGTTTCGGCCTGCGCACCGTGGATTACCTGGACAGCGTCGGCTGGCTCGGCCCACGCACCTGGCTGGCCCACGGCATTCACTTCAACCCCGAGGAAATCGCCCGCCTGGGCGCGGCCGGCACCGGCGTCTGCCATTGCCCAAGTTCCAACATGCGCCTGGCCTCCGGCATCTGCCCGACCCTGGACCTGATTGCCGCTGGCGCGCCGCTGGGCCTGGGCGTGGACGGCTCGGCCTCCAACGACGCCTCGAACATGATCCTCGAAACCCGCCAGGCCCTGTACATCCAGCGCCTACGTTACGGGGCGGAAAAAATCACCCCTGAGTTGGTCCTGGGTTGGGCTACCAAAGGCTCCGCACAATTGCTCGGCCGCAGTGACATCGGTGAGCTGGCAGTGGGCAAGCAAGCTGACCTGGCGCTGTTCAAGCTCGATGAGCTGCGCTTCTCCGGCAGCCATGATCCGATTTCGGCGCTGCTGCTGTGCGGCGCCGACCGGGCGGATCGGGTGATGGTGGGCGGCAAGTGGCGCGTGATCGATGGGCAGGTCGAAGGCCTCGACCTGAAAGGCCTGATTGCCGATCACAGCCAGGCGGCACGGCAGCTGATCAGCGGCTGACGCTACACCCCCAACAACGACAACAGGATAAAGGTCGCAAACAACACAAAATGGGTCATCCCTTCGATGGCGTTGGTTTCGCCATCGTTGAGGTTGATCGCGCTGACAATCAGCGTGATAAAGACCATCACTGTTTGCACCGGGGTCATCGCCATCTGAAACGGCTGGCCGGTGTAAAGCGCCATGGCCTCCATTACCGGCACCGTCAAAATCACCGTCGACAATGACGCACCAAGCGCAATGTTGACCACCGACTGCATGCGATTGGCCAGAGCGGCGCGCAACGCAGTCAAAATTTCCGGCGCGGCGGAAATTGCCGCCACCACGATTGCCGTGATCACAGGCGGAGCACCTGTCCCTTCCAACCCAAGGTCCAATGTCTTGGACATCACCTCGGCCAGCGCGCCAATCACCACCACACCGAACACCAGAGTGCCGATTGAGAACGCCAGATTGATCGACGGCGCCTCATCTTCCGGCTGTTTCTTGCCGCGTTTTTCCGGGTAGCTGTAGCTGAAGAAATAACTGTGGGGCCCGACCTGCATTCGCAGGAACAGGGTGTACAGCACCACCATCGCACCAATGGTGAAGGCCGAGTAAATTTTCCAGTCAGACTCGGGGATAAATTCCGGCACCACCATCGACACGCCCATGGCGGTGAGGATCATCACGCTGTAGGTCCGCGCCGAATCATCGTTGTAGGACTGTTCACCATGCTTGATGCCGCCCATCAGCGCGGCCAGGCCGAGAATGCCGTTGATGTCGAGCATTACAGCCGAGTAGATGGTGTCGCGCACCAGGGTTGGCGATGGTTCGTTACTCATCATGATTGCCAGGATCACCACTTCCACCAGCACGGCGGCCAGGGTCAGGATCATCGTGCCGTACGGATCGCCGACCTTTTCCGCCAACTGCTCGGCGTGATGAGCCACGCGCATTGAAGCAATCACGATAAAGCCGATCAACGCCACGCCACCAAGCAGCGCAACCCTCTGCCCGCTGTGCAGCAACCAGTGCTCCAGAGGGTAGGCGGCAATGGCGGCAATCAGCGCCAGCAGCATAAATTTTTCTTGCTTGAGGGATGTGAGCATCACGGGCCTTTTCGAGCAGTAAATCAGTCACTGATGGGGTACAGACTGCGCCACGTCGCTAACGTTTCGTTACACCTTAGTTCACTCACTGCTTGCACGAGGCATGAACCCTGCAACCCGAATACCCATCGTCTGGTCAGGTTTTGCCGATTATTTCGCATTGCACCTGTAGAATGCCGCCATTGCACCTGATGAGATTTTATAAATGTACGACTGGCTCAACGCCCTGCCCAAGGCTGAATTGCACCTGCACCTGGAAGGCTCGCTGGAGCCTGAGCTGCTGTTCGCACTGGCCGAACGCAACAAGATCGCGCTGCCGTGGAACGACGTCGAAACCCTGCGCAAGGCCTACGCCTTCAACAACCTGCAAGAGTTTCTCGACCTCTATTACAAGGGCGCCGATGTGTTGCGCACCTCCCAGGACTTCTACGACCTGACCTGGGCCTACCTGCTGCGCTGCAAGGCGCAGAACGTGATCCACACCGAACCCTTTTTCGACCCTCAGACCCACACCGACCGTGGCGTGCCCTTCGAAGTTGTACTCAACGGCATTGCCGCAGCACTCAAAGATGGCGAGCAACAGCTGGGCATCACCAGCGGTTTGATCCTCAGCTTTCTGCGCCACCTGAGCGAAGACGAAGCCGAGAAAACCCTCGACCAGGCACTGCCATTCCGTGATGCATTTGTCGCCGTTGGCCTGGACAGTTCGGAAATGGGTCACCCGCCGAGCAAGTTTGTGCGGGTGTTCGATCGCGCCCGCCATGAAGGTTTCCTGACCGTCGCCCATGCTGGCGAAGAAGGTCCGCCGGAATACATCTGGCAAGCCCTCGACCTGTTGAAGATTGAGCGCATCGACCATGGTGTGCGCGCCATCGAAGACGAGCGCTTGATGCAGCGGATCATCGACGAGCAGATCCCACTGACGGTGTGCCCGCTGTCCAACACCAAGCTTCGCGTATTCGACGATATGTCCCAGCACAACATCCTCGACATGCTGGAGCGTGGCGTAAAGGTCACAGTCAACTCGGACGATCCGGCGTACTTCGGCGGTTATGTCACCGAGAACTTCCATGCACTGCACACATCTCTGGGCATGACCCAGGACCAGGCCAAACGCCTGGCGCAGAACAGCCTGGACGCACGGCTGGTGAAGCCTTAACTCCGAACTGCCGTAGGCGCAAAGCCCGAACCCCGGGCCTGCGCCGACGTCGGATACAGCTCAGGCTGTATAGGTGCAACGCTACATTGCCCCGGCATTCCCGGGGTTATGGTGTAGAGACCACTCGCGCCGGAAACTGCGCAGTCAATTTCGCACAACGGGACACGAGCATTTCACGCAGAAGGTTGATCGGCTTACTCAGCTGCGCGCGATGGGCGCACAGCAGATTGAGCGGAGCGCGTTCACAACGCAGCTCCGGCAGGATCAACCGCAAGCGCCCGGCCAAAACATCAGCGCTGACGTCCAGCCAGGATTTATAGGCAATGCCGACACCGGCCAATGCCCACCGACGAACCACATCGGCGTCGTCACTGAAGCGGTCGCCTGTCACCGTCAGGCTGACCTCACGCTTGCCGTCGTGAAAACTCCAATGGTCATGGATGCGACTGCCAAGCATATAAAGCAGGCAGTTGTGCTGGGCCAACTGCTCCAGGTGACGCGGCTCACCATAGCGCGCGAGGTAGTCGGGGGCAGCACACAGCACCCGAAAGTTCTGCGCGGCGATGGGCAAGGCAATCAGGCTGGAGTCTTCCGGTTCGCCGTAGCGCAAGGCAATGTCCACGGGTTGGCGGAACAGGTCGGCGATCCGGTCGCCCAACAGCAAGCGCACGGTCAGCTTCGGGTGCTCACGCTGGAATTCGTCGAGCCAGGGCAGCAGCAGGTTACGGCCAAAGTCCGAAGGCGCCGAGAGTTGCAGCACACCGCTAACCTGATCCTGACCGCTGGCCAGCAATCGGCGACCTTCATCCAGATTGCTCAAGGCGGCGCGGGCGTACTCCAGGAACCCCTCGCCCTCGGCGGTCAAGCGCAGGCTACGTGTCGAGCGGGCCAGCAGACGCGCGCCCAGTTGCTGCTCGATGCGCTTGAGCGCGGCACTGGCCACGGCTGCCGACATATCCATCACACGGGCCGCCGCCGAGAGGCTGCCCAAGTCCGCTGCACGGACAAACAACTGCAAGTCATCAAAACGCAGCATGGCGATCGTCCCGGCTGATTATCAATAAAATATTGAAAGAGACTGCTCTTTTAGCGGGTTTTATCTTGCAGAGAAATAGCCAATGATCTGTTCATGCCGCTCATCCCCTATCAGGAGTCGAATATGCCCAGTGCGTTTAATGTCATTGCCACGCTGATCGCCAAACCCGGTCAACAAGACACCCTAGAGCAATTGCTGCGCGCGCTGCTGGAACCCACCCGCGCCGAAGCAGGCTGCCAGCAGTACGACCTGCACCAGGACCTGCAACACCCCGAGACCTTCTACATGCTCGAACGCTGGAATGACGACGCGGCGCTGGCCGACCACGATCAGAGCGCGCATATCCAGAATTTTCGCGCCAAGGCTACTGACGTGCTTGAACATTTCGACCTCAAGCGCCTGAAGTTCCTGGCCTGAAGCGTTTCGCTTGAATAGCCCTGACAACCTTTTGGAGTTCTCCATGAAAGCCATCGCTTACTACGCGTCACTGCCCATCAACGATCCAAAATCCCTGCAGGACATCGAGTTGCCCGAACCCGTCGCCGGCCCACGAGACCTGCTGGTGGAAGTCAAAGCCATCTCGGTCAACCCGGTAGACACCAAGGTGCGCCAGAGCGTCGCCCCGGAAAACGGCGCGGCCAAAGTGCTAGGCTGGGATGTGGCCGGCGTGGTCAAAGCGGTGGGCAGTGAAGTGACCCTGTTCAAGGCCGGCGACAAGGTGTTCTACGCCGGTTCCCTGGTGCGCCCCGGCGGCAACAGTGAACTGCACACTGTGGATGAGCGAATTGTCGGCCATATGCCAAAAAGCCTGGGCTTTGCCGAAGCCGCCGCGCTGCCGCTAACCGCCATCACCGCGTGGGAGTTGCTGTTCGAGCGCCTGCAAGTCAGTGAAAGCAAGGTCGATGAAGGCCAGAGCCTACTGATTGTCGGCGCTTCCGGTGGCGTCGGATCGATCCTCACCCAACTGGCCAGCCAGCTCACTGCACTGAAAGTCATCGGCACCGCTTCACGTCCCGAAACCCAAGCCTGGGCCAAGGAGCTGGGCGCCGACCTGGTGATCGACCATAGCCAGCCACTGAGCGAAGAGCTCAAACGCGCAGGCGTACCACAAGTGACCCACGTCGCCAGCCTGACCCAGACCGACCAGCACCTCGATCAACTGGTGGAAGCCCTCGCCCCCCAAGGTAAGCTGGCGCTGATCGACGATCCCAAGGCGCTGGATATCAGCAAGCTCAAGCGCAAGAGCCTGTCGCTGCACTGGGAGTTCATGTACACCCGTTCGATGTTCGAGACCGCCGACATGATTGAGCAACACAACTTGCTCAACCGCGTGGCCGAGCTGATCGACGCCGGCACCCTGAAAACCACGTTGGGCGAGCACTTCGGCGTGATCAACGCGGCCAACCTGCGTCGTGCCCACGAACTGCTCGAAAGCGGCAAGGCCAAGGGCAAGATCGTGCTGGAAGGGTTCTAGGTAAAATATCTGTCAGTGTCTTCCGTTATCCATACAGGTAACAGAAGACACCACTAGTCAGAGATTTGATCCTTGTCATATTTGTGAGCGTGTTCGGGTTTATATTGTCCGCCTTTGCCACGCAATCTTTTACGTGAGGAAATCAGCAATGAAGATCCTGATAAACGCGTTAGCAAAATCCCAAGACCACAAATGGCAGGTTCGCTTGGGCCAGAACAGCTTCACCTTCCGCAGTGAGGCCGAAGCCCGCGCCTTTGCCAACACCCTACAAAACCGAATTCAGGCCCCGCACCACTTTCCCGAGCAACAACACCGCTCAGCCGGCTGAACTCCGTAGGCGCTGCCGAGGCTGTGTTCGGCTGCACTGCAGCCCTGCGAGGGCTACGCCCTCGATCGCAGCCCCGCAGGCTCAGCAGCGCCTACAAAGCGCCGAGTCGTCATGGCCACGGTCACCGCCAATACACCGCACACGCTGATGACGATCGCCATCGGCATGGCGCTGCCATCGTGCAGCAACCCCACCAACGACGCCGCACCGGCGGCCACACCGAACTGGATGCAACCGAGCAACGCCGAAGCGCTGCCGGCCCGTGCGCCCTGCCCGTTCATGGCGCAGGCGGAGGTGTTGGGCAGGATGCAGCCCAGGCTGGCAATACAGATAAACAGCGGCACCAATAACGGCCACAAGGCTTCAGTGTGCAAAGCGCTGACCGCCAACAATGCCAGAGCTGCCGCCAGGTAAACCCACACGGCGCGGGTCAACAAAAACGCCGGGCCACGCTTGGACAGCAAGCGCGCATTGACCTGCGCCACCAGGATAAAGCCCGCGGCGTTGGTGCCGAACAGCCAACCGTAATGCTCGGCCGGTACGCCGTAGAGCTTGATAAAGACGAAAGGTGAACCAGCGATGTAGGCAAACATCCCGGCAATCGCAATGCCCCCGGTCAGGGCATAACCGAGGAACACCCGGTCCGCCAGCAAGCGACCGTACTGGTGCAACGCCCCGGACAACGGTTGACGGGGTTGATTGGCCGGCAAGCTTTCCGGCAAGCCGACCGCCACTGCAATGGCGGCCATGACACTGAACACCGTCAGCGCCAGGAATATCGACTGCCAACCATACAGACTGACCATCACCCCACCCAACATTGGTGCGAGGATCGGCGCCAAGCCGACCACCAGCATCAGCTGCGAGAAGACCTTGGCCGAGCCCACTGCATCGCATTTGTCACTGACCACCGCGCGGGAAATCACCATCCCCGCACAACCGCCCAGGGCCTGGACGAAGCGCGCACCGATCAACCATTCCAGGGACGGCGCATAGGCACAGGCCAGTGACGCCACGGTAAACAGGCCGACACCGGTCAACAACGGGATCCGCCGGCCGAAACGGTCTGCCACCGGGCCATAGGCCAGTTGACCGATTGCCAGGCCGATGAAGTACACGGCCAACGTCAGCTGGATATGTTTTTCGTCGGTGCCGAACGCTGCGGCCATGGCCGGGAAGCCCGGCAGGTAAAAATCGATCGCCAGCGGCGCAAAGGCGCTCAAAGACGCAAGAATCAGGATTATGCGAAGGTTCATCAGGCACCCAGGTGAGTCGGCAGCTCGACAGTCTAGCCGCGCTTGGGTGCCTTGGGCATTATGTTAGCTCACTAACTATTAAATAATCAGACGAGCTTAGTGCTGTAGCCTTCTTCGCTGATCAGGCTGATGACTTCATCGGCTGTCAGACTACTTTCAACCCCGACCTCCTTGGCTGCCAGATCGACCCGCACGCTGGCCGCCGGGTCCTTTCTCTGCACCGCCTGGGTCACCGCCCGGACGCAATGACCACAGGTCATTCCTTCAACGCTGAATACTTGCATGACATGACTCCTTTAATGAGGATGACGGCAGTTTTGACCTTGCCACGATGGCAAGGTCAAGCGCTGAAAACATCAGCCGGGCTGGTATTCATCGGCGCCCTCGGCCAAGCTGCATCTATTGATGATTTGAAATTCGGAGAATTCGCCATGCGCTTGTCGTTTTTTGGCCTTGTCAGCCTGATGAGCTTGTTCGCCGCTGCGCCAATGGCCAGTGCCGCCGAAGACTATGCCGTGCTGATTATTTCCCGGGAGCGCCTGGAAGTGCCGACCAACTGCGAGATTGGCTTATACATCGATGATCAGTTGGCAGGAAGGCTGTTTCAGGAACAAGCCACCTCGTTCAACTTGCCGGAGGGCAAGGTGTCGCTGCGCCTCAAGTTACTGCCAGGCCAAGCCGCCGGGTGCTTGCCGGGGATGCTGGCGCCCAAGGCACAGGAGGTCAACTTGAAAGCCGGAGACGTGCGCAAGTGGCGCATTGCTCAAGGCCAGGGCGGCATGTACCTCAAGCCGGCGACGCTGGGTTACTGAAACATTGATCTGAAGCCTTGACCTTCCCCTCAGGTCAAGGCTGATCCTATGGGCAACTTCTCCTGGAGTACTGCCCGTGAACGGATCTACCACCTTCGACCTGGCGACTGCCAGCATGACCGACAGAATCTGTCCTGGCCTCTGTGTATAACCTGATCGGCATTCCCCTTGCAGCGTTCGGCCTGCTCAATCCAGTGCTGGCAGGCGCGGCAATGCCAATGTCCAGTGTGAGTGCGGTGAGTAAAACCCTGCTGTTGAAAACCTGGAAACCCAAGGATCTGGAGGACCATTCATGAATATCGGCCAAGCAGCGCGTCACAGTGGCCTGAGCGCCAAGATGATCCGCTACTACGAGTCCATCAGCCTGCTCAAACCCGCCCAGCGCACCGACAGCGGTTATCGTGTGTATGGCGCCGATGACCTGCACACCCTGGCGTTTATCAAGCGATCGCGTGACCTGGGGTTTTCGTTGGAGGAAGTCGGCAAGTTGCTGACGCTGTGGCAGGACCGCCAGCGTGCCAGTGCGGACGTCAAGGCGCTGGCACGCCAGCATATCGAGGAGCTGAACCAGAAGATTCTTGAATTGGGGCAATTGCGCGATACGTTGCAGGACTTGGTGGAGCACTGCCAGGGCGATCACCGACCGGACTGCCCGATTCTCAAGGAGTTGGCGTCGGGTGGGTGTTGTGAGAAAAAAATCGCCTGACGATCACTAGGTAAAAAAAATCCGGCATGTGCCGGATTTTTTGTCAGGGGTTTATTGCATCCACGGCGGAGGAGGCTCTTCCGCCGTTTTGCCCACAGGTGCGTCGTCTGCCGCACGTATCGCCTGGCGACGCTCGTCATCCAGCCGCGCCGCTTCGATCTCACGAATGACACCGCCAACGTCCGCCAACTCTTCCGGCTCATCAAACTCGCCGGTCAAGACGCTGGCCGGGTGCAAGGTGCCGGCTTCGTACAGCGCCCACATTTCCTTGGCGTACTTGGTCGTCTTCAACTCCGGGGCAAAACGCCCGAAGTAAGAGGCCATGTTGCCCACGTCCCGTTCCAGCATGCTGAACGCATGGTTGTTACCCGCCGCATCCACTGCCTGGGGCAAGTCGATGATCACCGGGCCCGTTGGCGTCAGCAGCACGTTGAACTCGGAAAGGTCACCGTGCACCAGACCGGTACACAACATCAGCACGATCTGGGAAATCAGGAAGGCGTGATATTCACGGGCCTGATCCGGCTCCAGCGTCACGTCGTTAAGTCGTGGCGCCGCGTCGCCGTACTCATCGGCCACCAGTTCCATCAACAGCACGCCTTCAAGGAAGTCGTAGGGTTTGGGAACTCGAACGCCAGCGCCCGCCAGACGAAACAGCGCAGCCACTTCGGCGTTCTGCCAAGCGTCTTCGGTTTCTTTCTTGCCGAACTTGGAGCCCTTGGCCATGGCCCGGGCCTGGCGGCTATTACGGACCTTGCGGCCTTCCTGGTATTCGGCCGCCTGACGAAAACTTCGTTTATTCGCCTCCTTGTAGACCTTGGCGCAACGTAACTCGTTGCCACAGCGCACCACATAAACAGCTGCTTCTTTACCACTCATGAGTGGGCGCAGCACTTCGTCGACCAGACCGTCCTCGATCAGGGGTTCAATGCGTTTAGGAGTCTTCATCAGCTTTTATTGTGGGTCCTTTATTACCAAATACGCGTATGCCACTCGTTATACGGCAATCCTCTCCCTGCGGGGAGAGGATACCGACCTTTGACCACTTAAGAATGCATCCAATATGCCAGATTAATCTGACAAGGCCGGCTTTGTCCCCAGGCTTGCGGATGATAGCTGAGATCAGCGTTCAATAATCGCCGTCACACCCTGGCCGCCGGCAGCACAGATCGAGATCAGCCCGCGCCCCCGGCCCGCCGCGTCCAGCAGCTTGGCCAGGTTGGCAACGATGCGCCCGCCGGTGGCGGCAAACGGGTGCCCGGCCGCCAACGAACTGCCCTTGACGTTCAAGCGGCTGCGGTCGATAGAGCCCAGCGGTGCGTCCAGCCCCAGGCGGGTCTTGCAGTAATCCGCATCCTCCCAGGCTTTAAGGGTGCACAACACTTGGGCGGCGAAGGCTTCGTGGATTTCGTAGTAATCGAAGTCCTGCAGCGTCAGACCATTCCTTGCCAGCAAGCGTGGGACGGCATAAGCCGGCGCCATCAACAGCCCTTCGGCCCCGTTGACGAAATCCACCGCCGCCGCTTCGCCATCTCGCAGGTAAGCCAGGATCGGTAAGCCACGTTCCTTGGCCCAGGCTTCGCTGCCCAGCAATACCAGGGAGGCACCATCGGTCAGCGGCGTGGAGTTACCGGCGGTCAGGGTGCCCTTTTCGCTGCGCTCAAAGGCGGGCTTGAGGCTGGCGAGTTTTTCCAGGGTCAGGTCGGGGCGCAGGTTGTTGTCGCGGGTCAGGCCGAGAAACGGCGTGAGCAAATCGTTGTGCCAACCTTCGGCGTAGGACGCAGCCATTTTTTGATGGCTTTCCAGGGCCAGTTGGTCCTGCTCGGCCCGGGGAATGTTCCAGCTCTGCGCCATCAATTCACAATGCTGCCCCATGGACAAACCGGTGCGCGGTTCGCCGTTGCGCGGCAGTTCCGGCTTGAGGTGACGGGGGCGAAGCTGTAACAAGACTTTTAACTTATCGGCCATGCTTTTGCTGCGGTTGGCTTGCAGCAGGATTTTTCTCAACCCTTCATTGACGCCGATGGGTGCGTCGGACGTGGTGTCGACGCCACCAGCAATGCCGCATTCGATCTGCCCCAGGGCGATCTTGTTGGCCACCAGCAACGCCGCTTCCAGGCCGGTGCCGCAGGCCTGTTGAATGTCATAGGCGGGTGTTTGCGGCGACAACCGCGAGCCCAGCACGCATTCGCGGGTCAGGTTGAAGTCACGGGAATGCTTGAGCACCGCGCCGGCGGCCACCTCGCCCATGCGCAGGCCGTGCAGGTTGTAGCGTTCAATCAGGCCTTCCAGGGCCGCGGTCAGCATCGCCTGGTTACTCGCCGTGGCATAAGGGCCATTGGAACGGGCGAAGGGAATGCGGTTACCGCCAATGATCGCTACACGGCGCAATTGAGTCATGGAAAGCTCCCTGTTGGTTGTGGGCTCAATCTTTGAGCCTAGCCTAGGCTCAATCGAACGACTGCCACCCATGGGTGGTCCACCGTTTGAACCCCAGCAATCGGAGAGCGTTCCATGTCTGATCGTTATATCGACTTCGCCAACTCAAGCCTCGGCCATCGTCTGGTCGCGGCCATTGGCCTGCCGTCGCCGGTACGTCTGGAGCGCTGGCAGGCCGGACGCCTGCGCCCGGTAGACGGCGCCCTGCTGATCGGCGGCGGGCCGCTGGCGGCGAAGGTCTTGGCGTTTGCCAACAAACTCACTGAAGCGATTTTCAGCTACGGCCCCGAACCTTTGGTGGCGCCGGCCTGGATTCCTGGCCATGGCCCCAAGCTCAAGGCGGTGGTGTTCGACGCCAGCGCCTTGGCGCACACTGATCAGTTGAAACAGTTGCGGGAATTTTTCCAGCCGCTGCTGAAAAACCTCGATCACAGCGCGCACCTGGTGATCCTCGGCCGAGCGCCGCAAAGCCTTAATGATCCTTTCGCCGCCAGTGCCCAGCGCGCCCTTGAAGGCTTCAGTCGGTCACTGGCCAAGGAACTGCGCAACGGCGGCACCCTGCAACTGCTGTATGTGGGTGACGGCGCTGAAGATCAGCTGGAAGGCGCGTTGCGCTTTTTCCTCTCGCCCAAAAGCGCCTACATCTCGGGCCAGGTGATTCGCCTGGAGACCTGCACCACGCAAGTCCAAGACTGGACTCGCCCCCTGGCCGGGCACAAGGCCCTGGTGACCGGCGCCGCGCGCGGTATCGGCGCCTCAATCGCCGAAACCCTGGCCCGGGACGGTGCCGAGGTCATCCTGCTGGACGTGCCACAGGCCAAGGCGGATCTGGATGCTCTCGCCGCACGCCTGGGCGCACGTAGCATCGCCCTGGATATCTGCGCCGAAGACGCCACCACGCAACTGATCGAACAGTTGCCGGACGGCATCGACATCGTCGTCCATAACGCCGGCATCACCCGCGACAAGACCCTGGCCAACATGACCCCGGAATATTGGGACGCGGTGCTGGCGGTCAACCTCAACGCGCCACAAGTGCTGACCAAGGCCCTGCTCGACAGTGGCACCTTGCATGACAACGGCCGCGTCGTGTTGCTGGCGTCCATCAGCGGCATCGCCGGCAATCGCGGGCAGACCAACTATGCCGCGAGCAAGGCCGGGCTGATTGGCCTGGCCCAGGCCTGGGCACCGTTGTTGGGTGACCGTGGGATCAGCATCAACGCCGTGGCCCCTGGTTTTATCGAGACCCAGATGACTGCACATATTCCCTTCGCCCTGCGTGAAGCCGGGCGACGCATGAGTTCCCTCGGCCAGGGCGGCATCCCCCAGGATGTCGCCGAAGCCGTGGCGTGGCTCGGCCAGCCGGGTTCGGGGGCGGTCAGCGGTCAGGCGCTGCGGGTCTGTGGGCAAAGTCTCTTGGGAGCATAAGCATGGATTGGCACACGTTGGACAGCACTCCCTCACTGCCGCCGCTGTATTGGCGGGCGGCCCTCAAGCGCAAGATCAGCGGCACGACACTGCCAGAACAGGGGCTGCGCTGCCAGGTGACGGTGAACCCCAGGGAGGTGGCGGCCTATCGCAAGGTCTGCGGGTTTGCCGAAAGCCCGGTGTTGCCGGCCACCTATCCGCACATCCTGGCGTTCGGCCTGCAAATGCAATTGCTGACTGCCAAGGACTTTCCGTTCCCGCTGCTGGGCCTGGTTCATCTACGCAACCGCATCCGTATCCTGCGCCCCCTTGGCGGGGTCAATGATGTGCAGCTCAGCGTACGCACGCAAAACCTGCAACCTCATGCCAAGGGCGCCACCTTTGACCTGATCACCACCGTCGAAGACTCCCTGGGCTTGTTGTGGGAAGCCGAAAGCCGAATGCTTTGTCGCGCAGTGAAGCTTGCCGGCGACGTGACGGATCAATCCATACCGCTACCTTCCAATGTCAACGAGTTGACCCACTGGAAGGCGCCCGTCGATATCGGCCGCCGTTATGCCAGGGTATCCGGCGATTACAACCCGATTCACTTGAGCGCGTTGACTGCCAAGTTATTCGGCTTCCCTCAGGCCATCGCCCATGGTCTGTGGAACAAGGCCCGTACGCTGGCGGCGCTGAGCGAGTACTTGCCCCCTGCCAATATCGAGATAGACGTTGAGTTCAAGAAGCCCGTCCGGCTGCCCAGTGAGATTGTCTTGTTGGTCAGTGCGGCGGGGCCCAGCGGTGAATTGCAATTGAAGGGCTCGGGGGACATCGAGCACATGATCGGCCAATGGCGACCGGTTGCCTGAGGCAACGAACTTTCGCTGATTAATTATATATATACACCTTAAGTTATAGCAGGCTATCGATAGCCTGCTAACTTATTCAAGCCGCTGTTTTCAATAGATAAAAATATTCATACCTTATTGACTTACACCCTTGGCATTAGTCGCTAAGTAACAGTCGAGCTCGTGTATATAAATTGTTAATACCAAGTTGAGCGTTGCGTGAAAGAGCCTCAGAGTTTGTTATAGCCTTAACGGACGAAAGTATCGCCACCTCTAGAAGTGACGAACTTTCGAAAACAATAAAGGCTGTACCAGGTGCAAGGAACTCAATCATGAAAACTCAAATCGTATTATGGAAAGCAAGTACCGCGCTGGCCCTGATTCTGGCAATGAGCCTCGCAGGCTGCAGCAGCGGTGGTGGCGGTCATAAAAGCAGCGTAGCGGCGTCCTCCCCGGACGCTGGTACGGGCACTGGTGGTGGTACCGGCGGTGGCACGGGTGGCGGTACTGGTGGCGGAACCGGCGGTGGCACGGGCGGAGGTACTGGTGGCGGAACCGGCGGTGGCACGGGCGGAGGTACTGGTGGCGGAACCGGCGGTGGCACGGGTGGCGGAACCGGTTCTACCACCAGCCCGCTGACCACCGGTCAGATTGCAGCCAACCTGGGCGACACCCTTAGCGGCGTCGGCACTGCCATCGGCGGCATCGGCACAACCGTTGGTGGCGTACCGGTAGTGGGCGTAACGGCAGGCGGGCTGGTCATTGGCGCTGGCAACGCAGTCACCAGCATCGGCGATGGCGTGAGCGATGGCCTGGGTACCCTAGGCACTAACAGCAACGCCCTCGGCATAACCGTGGCCGGTGTGGCCAACGGCGTCGGCGACCTGGGCACCGGCCTTTCGGCCACCGGCAAATCCCTGACCACCAACACACAATTGGGGCAAATCCCAATCGTCGGCACCGTCGTCGGCGCAGCAGGTAACCTCGTCGATGGCGTCGGCCAGAAAGTCACCATGCTCGGTGACACCTTGAGCACCGCCAGCACCACCGGTCCACTGGGTTCGGTGACCAACACCCTCGGCAGCAAAGTGCTGGTGCCTGTGGTGTCTTTGGTCGAAGGCGTGACTGGCAAAGTCGGCAGCACCACTGGCCTGGGAAGTCCGGTCAATGGCTTGCTGGATAAAGTAGGCTCCACGGTCACTGGCCTGGGCGGCAAAGTCGCCAGCACCGGCGGTACCGGCAACCCTGTGACAGGCGCACTGGGTGGCCTGCTGACGGGTGTCGGAACCGTGGCCAATACCTCGGGCGGTTATGTCGCTCCAGCACCGGGCACCGGTGGTGGCGCAGCAGGATCGGGCCTGCTGGAAACCGTCGGCGGCATCGTAGCCGGTGCCGGCACAGGTCTGAATGCCGGCAATACCAATGGTACGGTCAGCGCGGCCGGTGTAACCGGTGGCGCCTTGGGCAACACCGTCGCCTCCCTCGGCACGCTCACCGGTGGTAATGGTGTCGCCAATACCGCAGCGGGCGCCCCGGTCGCCGCATTGACCGCCAACGTCGGCGCAGCGCTGAACCCTGTGACATCGGGGATCACCAGCCTGACCCAAAACGTCGGCACCGCCACCGGCATCGGCGCACCCGTCAACGGCCTGGTGACACAAGTAGGCGCAGCGGTCGGCGGCCTCGGCGCGAACATCACCGCCGCGAATGCCAACCCCATCACCAACACCCTTGGCCAGACAGTCACCGCAGCAGGAGGTCTGGTGTCCTCGGTCGGCGGTTTGGTTACCGGCGGCACCAGTGGTGGTGGTCTGCTCGGTGGCTTGAATGTGGGCACCAGTACTTCCGGTACAACCAGCGGAAGCGTGGGAGTAGGAGGCCTGCTCAACGGCCTGACCGGCAAAAAATAGAATTGCACCTGGCCGAATAGACGGCCTCCCCTACAGCGCCTACGCTTGGTTGAGACGAGAGATTCAGATGAGTCTCTCGTCTTTTTATATCTAGCCCCCAGCCGCCTTCAATAGTCCGGCAAAGCCAAGCAAAACACCGCTGCAGTTTTGACCACGGAGTGTCCTATGCGCGTTTTGACTCCCCTGCTTTTGCTGTCCATCAGTGTTTGTATCCAGGCCGAAACCCTGCCCAGCTTTCTCAACAGCAACGACACCATCCGCAACCTGCCCGTACCCAACCTGCCTGCTGACGCCTATCGCCCGGTCACGCCACAAACGCAGTTGCCCGACACGCCGAGCGCCCAGGCCCAACCGCTGTTGATGGACACCAAAGTGACCATCCGCAAACTGCAAATTGAAGGCGGGACGATCTACCCCCTCGCAGAAGTGGCCAAGGTGTTCGAACCGCTGATTGGCCAGGAAACCAACCTCGCCCAACTGATCGAAGCCACCCGCAGCATCACCCGCCGCTATCAACAGGACGGCTATCTGTTGTCTTACGCCTTCCTGCCCGAACAACGCTTCGACCAGGGTCTGGTACGCGTGGTGTTGGTGGAGGGCTATATCCGGGACTACCAGGTGCAAGGCGATATCGGCGCGGTCTCGGCCTATGTCGATAAACTGGCGGAAAAACTCAAGGCCGAACGCCCGCTCACTCGCAAGACGTTTGAGCGCTACACCACCCTGATGGGCCGCATTCCCGGCGTCACCTTGCAGGCGCAAGTGCCACCACCCGGCACCACAGACGGCGGCGCGCACATGCAGATCCAGGCCAGCCGCAAACCCTTCACCAGCAGCATGAGCATGACCGACGACAGCCGTGGTGGCTTGCAGGCCCTGATCGCCGGCACCAGCAACTCCCAGACATCAATGGGCGAGCAACTGAGCCTCAGTGGCCTGTTCCCACCCGGCAACGACAAAGAACATTACTACCGACTGGACTACAGCCAATTCCTCAATGCCGAAGGCACACAACTTAGCCTGTATGGCGCCCACTATCGCAGCGACCCGAGCACCCATATCCAACTGGACGGCGGCCTGGAACTCAAGCCGCATCGGGAAAACGACCGCTTCTCCATTGGGCTGAACCACCCGCTGATCGCCTCTCCTGCCGAGTCCCTGACCGTCGGCTCGCGCTTGTATGGCGTGAACGACAAGACTCGCTACCAACTGGTGGGTTTTCCCCAGCGCTTTGACGTGGAAACCGACATGCGTGCCCTGGCCTTCGAAGGTGACTGGAGCAAGGCCGACAACCGCCAACTACGCATCCTCAGCGCCGGGCTCTACCAGGGCATCGACGGCCTGGGTGCCAAGACCCGCAGTGACCTGGGAGGGATAAAAGCCGACCTGGATTTTTTCCGCCTGCGCCTGTCCGGCGTGCAGAGCGACAAGTTCGCAGGCAACTGGCAGGGCGTGCTTTCAGCCGCGCTGTACTGGAGTAACGACACCTTGCCCGACAGCGAACGCGCCGTGTTCGGCGGGCAGAATTTCGGCCGTGGCTACCCCGATGACCAAGGCTCGGGCGACAAGGGGTGGGGCATGGCCTATGAGGTCAACTACAGCTTCAACCGCAGCGGCAACTGGGTAAAAGTCCTGCAGCCTTATGTGGTGCTCGATCGCGCCAAAGCCTGGTTCAACGACCTGCCGGTCAAGGGCAGCGACATGTCATCCGCCGCGGTGGGGCTGCGCTTTGGTGATGCCAAGTACTACAACATCGCTCTGGAAGCGGCCAAGCCAATGTCCGACATGGCCCTGGACAGCTTCAATCGGCGGCCGCGGTACACATTGAGTTTCAGTTATCAGCTGTAAGATCTGGCGACTACCCTGTGGCGAGCAGGCTTGCCCGCGTTGGGCTGCGCAGCAGCCCCATGTTAGGCGCTCCATTTCCTTAACTTACCGGCATTGGGCTTGCCTCCTCGCCACGGAAACAGACTCTCTCCTACCGAGTATTCCTACTAAGCATGTAGAAGTTTCCAGCCTCAAGGGTTGACCAATTTCACCTTCGGCAACGGGAACAGGTTGTTCAAGGTATCCAGCAAGCGCACCAGGTAGATGGGCTTGCGGAACAGGTCCAGGACCTGCAGGCGCAGCAGGTCGCTGACGTCATCCATATCGGCATGACCGGACATGACAATCACGGGCAGGTGTTGGCGGGCGGTGTGTTCGCGCAAGCGCTTGATCAAGGAAATACCACTTTCCTCAGGCATGCGCAGGTCGGTGATGACCAGGGCGATATCGGGGTGCAGGGTCAGCTCTTGTAAGGCGAACGTGACCGTGGTGGCGGTAAAGCAAACAAAACCTTCGTTCTCCAGCGACTCCGCCAGTTCGACAAGAGCGTCCTCTTCGTCATCCACCAGAAGGATTTGTTGGCGTGGGGACGAAGAGGGTGTCATGGGTAATACCTGAAAGTTAATCGATCGCCAAGAGTGATCCGTACTCGCTTGAATTTTATGGCATCAAGAAGTAGTGATAATACCGTCTTGTACCGCTTGGAATACGCCTTTGATTTTAGTGCCGAGCCCGGTTCCAAATCCAACAATGACCAAAGCAACTATCGAAACAATAATCACGTATTCAATCGCAGACGCCCCGTCCTTGCGCCGAAAAAACAACTGGGTCTGAATATAAATCTTCAACATCAGGTCAAGGAACATATGACTTCTCCTTTGCGCGATTTTGCGCGGGTATCGCTGGGCTGCACGATGATTACTGTATGCCACTAGAGCATTGTCAACAAACCCCTTCCCCACAACTGTAAGAACTGATTAATCACAAAGTATTAGTCGTAAGTTTGGCGCCATAAAACCGTGCCTTAACAGCCCACTTACCATCACTCGGATAAATTTTCAGGCGGGTAATGGCATTTTGTCCTAGCTGGGCTACCTTCAAATAGCGAAATAGTTAGATGTTCATAGCTACCTGGTTGCGAAATTAACTCGTTGGGATAGACGAGCACGTAGTGCAACAGGAAAGGGAGAGCCGTCATGAACAGCCGTGTAAGCATGATAGTGGCCGGGTTACTTTTGGTTGGAGCCTTGTTTGCAGGCTATTGGGGGTTGGTCCTGAGCCGTGCGCCAGAACCGGTTATCGAGCCAGTTCCCCAATCTGCCACTGTGGAAAAAACCGTAGCCGCCGTCGAAGACCAGACCCGCCAATCGGTGGTCGTCCTGGCCCATGCTGTTCCTCCTTTTGTCACCCTCACGGCCGCTGACCTGACCCTGGAAAAACTGCGCACGGCACCCGCTGGCAGCTTCACCAGCCTTGACCAGGCTATCGGTCGCACCCCATGGCGAGCGCTGCCCGCCGGTACCTGGCTGGACGACACCAGTTTCACGTCCGGCGGCCCGCTGGCGCGGATGATTCGCCCAGACGAGCGCGCCCTGGCCCTGGCCGTTGACGAGGTTGTCGGCGCCGGTGGCCAACTGAGCCCTGGAGACTATGTCGATGTGCTGCTGTTCCTGCGCCAGGACGCCGGCAACGAGGAACAGTCGGCACAAATCATCATTCCCGCCATGCGCGTGCTCGGCATCGGCGATCAACTAGGCCTGGACAACGACGGCAAGCCCGCCGTCCCGCCGCCCGCCACCGCCGAAGAAAAAGCCCAGCAGGCACAACGCCGGGCAGCAGCACGCACCGTGATACTGGCTGTACCGGAGCAATTGCTGAGCCGACTGATGCTGGCAACGAGCACCGGCACCTTGCGCCTGGCAGTACGCAGCGCCGACGAACAACTGCTGAGCCAGTACTGAGCCGGTGAAAACGATGCCCCGGCCAAACTGCAAAGCGCCAACCGCGAACTGTACCAATTCACTCAACTGGCCCTGGGGGGTGCTCCGAAAAAGATAAGCCAAGGCGGATACGCAGGTGCGCCTCATCGCTCCGGCATCGAGGTGATACGCGGTAATCAATCGACCCAACAAACCCCCTGATTGAGCAAGGACGTCTTGCATGAGCCATCGCTACGCACCAGTGTTCACTCAAATGGCCTGGGCCCTGATGCTGTCGAGCCTGCCTGTCGGCCTGCCTGTCGGCCTGGCTTTCGCTGCCTCGGACAGCTGCACCAACCTGGGCCAATTGCCTGCCGCCATCTCGGTGGGCGAAGGCTTGCAACAAGAGCTGCAATCCCCAGTGGCCATTACCCGCCTGGCCATTGGCGACCCGAAAGTTGCCGATGTTCACCTCAACGGTGATCGGGGCTTTCTGCTCACGGGCATCACCTCCGGCACCACCAGCCTGATGATCTGGACCCGCTGCTCCACAGCTCCCAGGCAGAGCATGGTGTTCGTCAAGGGCAAGGCTACTTCAGCGTTGACCAGCCTGGCGCTGTCGCCCTCCGATGACCCCACACTGCCCAGCCAGGTACAGACCGATATCCGCTTTGTCGAGGTCAGCCGTACCAAGCTCAAGGAGGCCAGCACTTCGATCTTTGGCGGCACCCGCAACTTTCTGTTCGGTAGTCCCGGCACCAGCGCGTCTGCATTACTGCCGCTGGACAACGGCAGCTTCAATATCGGCTTTGGCGGTGGGCGGTTTTCGGCGCTGATCAACGCCCTCGAACGCAGCGGATTTGCCTACACCCTGGCCCGTCCCAGCCTGGTGGCCATGAGCGGGCAGAGCGCAACCTTCCTGGCGGGCGGCGAGGTCCCGGTTCCGGTCCCCAGCAGTGGCAGCGACAGCATCTCCATCGAGTACAAGGAGTTCGGGATTCGCCTGACCCTCACTCCGACCGTCATCGACCGCAACCGCATCACCCTCAAGGTGGCGCCGGAAGTCAGCGAGCTGGACTACAGCAATGCCGTGCAGATCGAAGGCATCCAGGTGCCGGCCCTGACCGTGCGCCGTACCGACACCAGCGTGTCACTGGCCGATGGCGAAAGCTTCGTGATCAGCGGCCTGATCAGCACTAACAATCGCTCGACCATCAGCAAGTTTCCAGGCCTTGGGGACATCCCGATCCTCGGCGCGTTTTTCCGCGACTCCAACATCAGCCGCGAGGAAAAAGAGCTGCTGATGATTGTTACCCCGCACCTGGTCCAACCCTTGGCCGCCAACGCGCAATTGCCGTCCTTGCCCGGTGAAAAACTGCGCAACTATGACCCGAACTGGTACCGCCTGTACTTCCTGGAAAACGGTAATTTCGACAAGCGCACGGGACTCTCCCAATGAGCGATAGCCTGAGCCAGACCTTCCTGGCAATCACCCGCAACACCACCGACCTGGAATGGCTCCAGGGCGCTCTGGCGCCACTTGGCCAGGTGGTCAGCGCCGGTGGTGGCAGCCTGGACGAATTGCTCGCGCTGGTGGACGTAACCTTCGCCAGCCTGGTGTTCGTGGGCCTGGACCGCGAACACGTAGTGGCCCAAAGCGCGCTGATCGAAAGTGCCCTGGAAGCCAAACCGATGCTGGCCATCGTTGCCCTCGGGGACGGCATGGACAATCAACTGGTGCTGAACGCCATGCGTGCAGGTGCCAGGGATTTTGTCGCCTATGGTTCACGCTCCAGCGAAGTGGCCGGGCTGGTACGGCGCCTGGGCAAGCGCTTGCCGCCGGTGACTCCAAGTGCTCACCTGGGCGGCCTCACGGTGCTTTATGGCACCCAAGGCAACGCCGACGGGGCGCTGCTGGCCAGTCACTTGGCGTTGGTGGTGCAAAAGAGCGGGCAACAAACGCTGCTGCTGGACCTGGGCCTGCCCCGTGGCGACAGCCTGGCGCTGCTGGGGCTGGAAAGTTCGTTCAACTTTGGCGATGCCCTGCGTCACTTGCGGCGCCTGGACACCACACTGATCAATAGTGCGTTCACTTCGGCCGAAGCCGGTTTACGAATCCTCGCCTATGCCGCCAGCGACGAGCCTTTGGAGCTGACCAGCGCCGCCGAGCTGTACATGTTGCTCAGCGCGTTGCGCCAACACTTCCAACACATCGTGGTAAACCTCACCGGGCAACCGGACAGCGAAGCCCTTCGCACCTTTGTCAGCCACTGCGACAAGCTCTTGTGGTGCACCGACCAGAGCGTACTGGACTGCCGTCGCAACCTGGCGGTACTGAACCTGTGGCGGGAAAAAGGCATGAGGCTCGAACACGCACGGCTACTGATCGACCGCTACCTCAAAGGCGCCGCACCGGACGTCGGGGCGCTGGAAAAAAGCTTTGGCCTGGAAGCCATCGCAGTGCTGCCATTGAGTCCCGAAGTACGCCTGAATGCAAAAAACCAGGGCCAAACCCTGTTCACCCTGGCGCCCAGGGAAAGTCTGACCCAAGGCCTGCGGACCCTGGGCGAGCGTCTGGCAAAACGTTCCGAGGGCCTGGAAAAACCCGCCACCCGCTGGTTTGAGCGGCTGCGGGGGGCAAACAAATGAGCGGCGAAAAACTCTTCGGCGCCCCCGCCCGTGGTACCGGCGGCAATACTGATCACGACGGCCTGAAACTGGTGCTGCATCGCTACATCATCGATGCCATTGAGGAGGCTGGGGGAAACCTGCTGGAAGGCACTCGCCAATCCCTGGCGCAATTTGTCATCGACAAGGTCGCCGAGTACATCACCCGCATGCACCTGGCGATTTCCCGTTATGAAATGGAGCGTCTGGCCGAAGAAATCGTCGACGAGCTGACCGGCTTCGGCCCGCTGGAAGTGCTCCTGCGCGACCCATCGGTCACCGAAATCCTGGTCAACGGCCCGCACAAGGTGTTCGTCGAACGGGACGGCGTGCTGCACCAGAGCGACCTGCGTTTTATCGATGCCCACCACGTGGAGCGGGTCATGCAACGCATCCTTGCACCGCTGGGCCGGCGCCTGGACGAATCATCGCCGATGGTCGATGCCCGACTGCCCGATGGCAGCCGGGTCAACGCCATCATTCCGCCGATTGCCCTGGATGGCCCGTGCCTGTCGATTCGAAAGTTTCGCAAGGACATGCTCAAGAGCAGCGACCTGGTGGCCATGCAGAGTATCGACCAGGGGATTTTCGAGTTTTTCCAGGAGGCGGTGGGCAAGCGCTGCAACATACTCATCAGCGGCGGCACCGGCACCGGCAAGACCACGATGCTGAATATTCTCAGCCAACTGATCAACCCTCATGAACGCCTGGTCACCATCGAAGACGTGGCCGAGTTGCAACTGGGCCATCCCCACGTGGTGCGCCTGGAAACCCGCCCGCCCAATGCCGAGGGCCATGGTGAGGTCAAGGCCAGCGACCTGATTCGTAACGCCCTGCGGATGCGCCCAGACCGCATCATCCTTGGTGAGATTCGCGGTGTGGAAGTGCTCGACGTGATGACAGCAATGAACACCGGCCACGACGGCTCCATGAGCACCGTGCACGCTAACAATGCCCAGGACGCCCTGCTGCGCCTGGAAACCCTGGTGGGTCTGACCGGGCGGGTGGTGGCTGAAAAAACCCTGCGGCAAATGATCTGCGCCGCGCTGGATGTGGTGATCCAGCTGACCCGCTTGCCCGATGGCCGCCGCTGCGTCAGTGAAGTAGTGGAAATAGTGGGCGTGCGCGACGACGTCTACGTCACCAACACGCTGTTCCGGCTTGACCGGCGTACCGGCTTCGGTTTCCTGCGCGAGGCGGTCAACCCTGCCGGTGACAAACTGCGCCGTGAGTCGGCGCTGCCTTTATAGGAGCGCAATCATGACCGGCCCCATTCTGATGTTCATGTGCGTGATCCTGATCGGCCTGTCGATAGGGCTGTTTCAGAACGGACTGCGTCGTGCAAAAACTGACCGGGTACTGGAGAGACTCGCACAAGGGCAACCTCTGCTGGCAGAAGAACATGGTCACTGGACGGGCCTTGAACGCATGTTCCTGCGCGCAGGCCTGGGCAAACCCACTGACAGCCTGGGGCTGTGGCTGACGTCCTGGGCCCTGGGCATACTGATAGGTTTTATTGCCGCCAGTTGGCTCGGTTTGCTGGTGATGATTGTCGTACCGCCGCTGTGCCTGCACCTGTACATCGCCTGGCGCTATCAGCGACGCCTGCACCGGATGACCGAGCAACTACCGCAGTTGCTGGACCACACCGTACGCAGCCTAAAATCCGGCCGCACCCTGGCGGACGCCGTGCTGGGCGGTATCGAGGCTGCCGAGGACCCGCTCAAACAAGCCATGAGCCGCATTCAGCGCAATGTGCAAATGGGTGTCAGCCTTCCGGAGTCCGCCCATGACTTCGCCGAATTCTATGAACAGGACGAATTCCGTCTGTTCGCCCTCGGCCTGAAGGTCAACCTTCGGTATGGCGGCAACGCCAGTGAGCTGCTGGAAAACCTGATCAAGATGATCCGCGAACGGGAACAGGGTGCCCGCCAACTGAAAGCCATGACCGGTGAAACCCGTATGACGGCCTATGTACTGGCGGGTCTGCCGATTGCCATGGTGGGTTATTTCATGATGGTCAACCCGGGGTATTTGATGACCATGTGGAACGATGGCACGGGGCGCTACCTGCTGTTCATTGCCCTCGCCATGGAGCTGGCGGGCAGCCTGGTCATGTGGCGCATGTTGCGGAGTATTTGAGATGGCCCTACTGATCAGTGCCTTGCTGTTTCTCGCCGCACTTGTGCTGGTCCTCGGCAACCTGATGGAGCAGCGTCGACGCCAGCGCCTGGTTACCCAGCGTCTGCAAGGGCAAATGGCCCGTGAAGACAAGCTCGGCACGTTCATGCGCCAACTGGGTAGCAGCCCGATTGCCCAACGTTCGGTCAGCCTGGACAACGAAACGCAAATACTGCTCAACCGGGTCGGCTGGAGAAAGGCCAGCCAACGCTCAATGTTTGCCGCCTTTCAGATCGGGACGCCCGTGGTACTACTGGGCATTACCGCAATGGGGCAGCAGTTGTTCTTCCGTGAGGTCGAGTTCCCGTGGATCCCGTCCCTGCTGGCCCTGGGGCTAGGCTATCTGTTGCCCAAGCGTATTCTGGCCGCTGCCGCAAAACACCGGCAGCAACGCATAGCCCGCGAAATATCGACGTTCATTCCGCTGCTGCGGATCCTGTTCGAGTCCGGCATGGCGGTGGAGCAATCACTGCGAGTCTTGAGTACTGAAGCGCAACGCTTGCTGCCCGCCCTGACCCATGAACTGCGCCTGGTCCTGTCGCGGGTCGATTCCGGCCTGGAGCTGGGTGAAGAATTGGGCAAGGCCGCCAAGGTGCTGGCAGTGGATGAATTCACTGACACCTGCGTCATCCTTCAGCAATTGATCCAACAGGGCGGCGGCGCGATGAAGTCGTTGCTGGCGCTCAAGCAACTGCTCGATGACCGCCGCCTGACCCGCTTGCAGGAATACATCTCGAAGATGTCGGCCAAGATGTCGGTGGTGATGATGGTCTTCCTGTTTCCTGCCTTGCTGATCGTCCTCGGGGGCCCAGCGTTTATCGCCATCGCCCGAGCCCTGAATAACTTTTGAGGAGCGCTTGATGAAAGCATTGATTGCCGCACTGGGCTTGCTGATGCTCGGTGGTTGCGCCAGCAACGGCCAGGCGCCCTGGGCAGCCCTGATGTCGCCAGGCAGCTGCGCCAAACCCGGCTCCGAACAGGAACTGTCGCTGAACCTGGCCGACGACATGGCCAACGAGGGCAAGCTGCACGCCAGCCTGGCCAACCTGCAAAACTTGCCCGACACCCTGCCCCAGGTACGCCAGCGCAAAGCCAAGGTTTACCGTTTATTGGGCCGCAGTGAAGCCGAACCGTTGTACCGCAGCCTGCTGGGCAGCTGCATGGCCGCCGACGGTGAGCACGGCCTCGGGCAATTGGCCGCGGCCAAGGGAGATAACGGTCAGGCCATGGCCCACATGCAACGTGCGGCGCGATTGGCACCCACCGACGAAAAAATCCGCAATGACCTGGGCGTGGTGTACCTCAACCAACTGCGCATGGAAGACGCCCGCTTCGAATTCCTCACGGCCATGGAGTTAAAGCAGAGTGATCAACTGGCCGCCGTCAATCTGGTGACATTGTTCATCTACCAGGACAACTGGGGGCAAGCGGCGCAGTTGGTCAGCCAGATGAACCTGAGCCCGGAGCAAGTCACCGAGGCCCAGGCCAGGGCCGAGAGGCTCAAGGGGGCAAGCGTAACAGCGGCCAAGGATCAGGTAGCGGCGGTCAGCGATGCGCCGCCGCCAACAATCAAGTAAGTGGTTCAAGGAGTTGATGATGAAATTCCATTACCTCGCCAGCCTGACACTGCTGGCCCTGCCCTTGTCGGCTCTGGCCATTGAGCCAGGGCCGTCCTCCCCACAGCAGGAAGAAACCGAAAACTGGATGACGTTGCAACGCAGCGGGCAACTCGCATCATCGGTACCGCAGAAAGCCACCGCTGCCGAACGCGAGCAGGCCTTGCAGCGTTGGCTGGACAGTAACAAGCATGCGATACCGGAGTTTTTTGACCAGAAAACCGGAGGGAGTTCGCCTGGAGGTAAGTGAAGAGCGCGACCGGCACAACAATGAGAACCCAATGTGGCTTACCTATGCCCATCGCAGGCAAGCACACACTGGGTCGCGTTTATTACTTCAGTGTGCGGTCACCCGCTGGCGCATCGCCGAGTTGTTGGGCGAGAGCGCCAGGGCCAACTGCGTACGGTTGTGCATATGGGTCAGGCGCAACACCTGGGACACATAGAGCTTGACCGTGTTCTCTGTGATGCCCAATTCACAGGCGATCTGGTAGTTGGTCTGGCCCTTGCCCACCAGCCGGGCGACGTCCAGTTGGCGCGGTGACAACGGGTTGAAGATCGCCGGTATTTCCAACCGTTCGGCATCTTCGGCAGACACTTCGCCCTCGCTCTGCGACGCGGGGCTGCGACGGGCCTTGTCCAGGTCCTGGTACAGATCATTAATGGACTCGGAAAGCGTTTGCAGCTTCTGATTCAGATGGCCCAGGTGCACGCTCTTTTGCCGCTCTTGCAGCGCGGCCTCCTGGCGCTGCAGCCCTTCAAGCAGTTCATCAAGGTTGATCGGCTTCTGATAATAATCAGCGATCCCGGCGCGTAGGGCCTTGATCACGTCCTGCTTGTCAGCGCGACCGGTCAACATGATGGCTTCGAATGCCCGCTGCTTGCCAGCCACCCGCTGCAGGGCCTGGACTAGTTCAATGCCATCCATCTCCGGCATATGCAGGTCACACAGCACCAGGCCAATCTCTGCGTCTTCGGTGAAACGCTGCAACGCCTGCTGGCTCGACAGGCAAGGGACGCAGCGATAACCGCTGCTTTCAAGAAATTCACAAAGCTCTTCCACGATCAGTGGTTGATCGTCGACCACGAGCACTTTTACCGCAGAGGTAAGCTTGTTCACGCGCTACTCCATGCCTGGCAAGCCAAAGATGACCTATCCGTTCCGAGGATCTTTCCTACACACCTACCTCAATAAATCTAGACGTACTTTCCGACTATGTACATAGCGATACCCGGAGGCGATGACTAATGAATACACAACCAGGTGAAGGAAAACCCCACCAGCAGAAACGGCGCAAAAGGCAGTTTTTTTGACGGATCAGGTGCCAGGTATCCAAGTCGCCCTCTAAGCCCTTGACTTATATGTGGCCAGAGCCGGGGCGCAAGTATCAGCCACAGGACATTGGCCACGCCTGCGCCGATCAGCGACCACAGCAAATAGGTCGAATTCGACCCCAGGCCCAGGGCAGCCAGCAACTTCACATCGCCTGCCCCCAGACGCCCCAACGCATAACCCGGTAACGTCAATAAAAGCGCCAGGGCAAATGCCCACAAGCCTTGAGTACCGGACGCACCCAGCCACGTCGTGCCACTCCACAATAAATAGACCAGCGCCAATAGCGCCGCGCCCAGAGTCAGCCAATTGGCGATCTGACGCCGACGAATATCCTGCACCGCACACACCACCAACCAGAAGAACACCACGATGCTTTGGATCACGTAAAAAACATCCCTTTTTGCTGAATGATTCTATGCTGATATCAGGTAGTAGCAGTCAGGGTAGACGCAGTGATGAAAACAGGCCTCCCTAGAAAGCAAAAAGGCGCGGTGGCGATCGAGTTCGCCCTGGTCTTTGTGGTTTTTTTTGCCGTGTTCTACGGAATGATCAGCTACAGCCTGCCGTTGCTGCTGATGCAGTCGTTCAACCAGGCCACGGCTGAGGCGGTCCGGCGCAGTGTGGCGATAGACCCGAACTCACCGGGCTACACCGCAAGCGTCGGGCCGGCAGCAGCAGAGTTCGCGCGCAAGCAGTTGGATTGGATTCCCTCCGCCTTTCAATTTCTGCCCGGACACGTCACCGGGACATTCATCGGTGGCGTGCTCAAGGTCGAGATCAATTACCCCTCGACCAATCTCAAGGGCGTGCTGCCGTTTATCGTCCTGCCGGGTATTGGTGACGTGCCCAAACTGCCCACCATGCTCCATGCCCAATCGAGCCTGCAATTTTGACCTCGGGGGACAAACTCTTCGGGCGCTTGCTCGGCCGCAGCAGCCCCCTGCGCCTCAACACGCCTACTCGCCAGCCCACCACGGGCTTGCAAGTGCAATTGGACCATCAAGGCCACGTGCTGCACATCAACGGCACCTTGCGCCAACAACTTGCCCAACACCTGACGAGCGCCCCCCAGCCGCTGCTGCGTGATCTGCTGTGTACCAGCAGTGAACTGAGTGTCGAAGGAACCCCTGCCGACTGGCAGCACCACAGCCTGGACCTGGACTTCCACGGTGCCGCCGGGCAAACCCTGCAGACCAGAGGCTGGATCGAGCCGGACGGCGATGGCTGGATCCTGCGACTGCTGGATATCGGCGACTTGCTGGCCGGGCGGCAGCTGGCGCAACACCGCGAACAAAACCATCAACTGGCCTGCAAGATGAGCGAGCAATTGCGGGTCTGCAGCCTGGCGCGACTGCCGGAAGTGTTCAACGAACACCTGCGCAGCCTGGCCCAGCGCTGGAAAATCCCCTGTGTGGCCCTCGCCTTGCTGGATGAACAGGATCAGGGCTGGCTGGTCTACAGCCAATACGTGGCTCATGACGCCCCGGCGCTATGGCAAACCGGGCAACGTCTGGGCACCAGCCTAGACAGCGTCAACGGTAATACGCCACTGAGCCTCGCGGTCGGCCAGGGCCGCAGTGAACACCCGCGCCTGCACAGCGTGTTTGGCAATGCCGACGGTTTCCTGGTGCCGTACCGCGATGGCCAAGGCGTTGCGGCGTGGTTGTTGTGCGGGTTTTACAGCGGCCAGGCGGATATCGGTGACCGTGACTGGCTGAACCTCACCGCCGCCCTCGCCGCCGCCCTGCTCAGCCGCCTGCGCGAGCAACGTCACCATCAGCAACTGGAGCGCCTGGAAGCCTTGCAAGGCCTGCTCGGTACCGGTTGGTGGGAGCTGCAGCCAGCAAGCCAGGAGATCCAGCTCGCACCACAGCTCATGCGCAGCCTGAGCCTTGAGGACGGCCCCACGCGACTGGACCTGGCCAACTGGCTGGACTTGATCCATCCGGCCGACCGCCAGGAATTGAACAGCCGCCTGCAGGATTTGCAACAGTTGAGCAAACCCTTGTTGACCAGCGTGCGCCTGCACCGTACCGACGCCGAACATAACCCCATCTGGTACCGCGTCCAGGGCCAGGTGCTGGGCGTTGGCGACAACCGGCGCTGGATCGGCTTCATGCTCGACATCAGCGATATCAAGAACCAGCAACTGCAAGCCGCCGCCGCCCACGCCCGCCTGGATAACCTGATCGCCAGTTCACCAGCGGTGATCTACGTCCAGCGCTATGCCAGCGGCGCCTTGCACCCAGCGTTTTTCAGCGACAGCCTGTTGCCGCTTTTGGGCTGGACCCTGGCCGAATGCACCCACGACACGCTGGCTTCGTTAATCCACCCCGAAGACCGCGACCTCTACTTTGAACGCACCCGTCACCTGCTGCGCGAAGGCAACGTGCGCAGCCGCTATCGGGTGCGGGACAAACAAGGTGATTACCACTGGCTGCTGGACGAAGCCAAGCTGCTGCGCGACGACCTCGGTCTGCCGGTGGAGGCCGTCGGCCTGTGGCTGGATATTACCGAGGCGACCCTGGCCGCAGAGCGGGTCAAGCAGAGCGAGGAGCGCTACCGGATTCTGGTGGAGGACTCGCCGGCGATGATCTGCCGCTACCGTCCAGACCTGACCCTGACCTTCGGCAACACGCCGCTGGCCAACTACATGGAGTGTTCGCCGGCACAACTGCCGGGGCTGAATCTGAGCCAGTGGCTATCGGAAGAACAACGCATCGCGTTTATCCAGCGCATCACTCAATTGACCCCGGAGTTTCCCGTCAGCACTGCCGAGATCAGCCTGCAACTGCCCGGACGCGAACATGCCTGGTGGGTCTGGTCCGACCGTGGCGTGTTCGACGAACAGGGCCAGTTGCAAGAAGTCCAGGCCGTCGGACGCGACAACACCGAAGTGCGCCGTTCACAACAACAACTGACCCAAAGCGCAAAAATGGCCACCCTTGGCGAGATGGCCACCGGCCTTGCCCATGAAATCAACCAGCCGCTGAACGTCATGCGCATGGCCATCGTCAACATGCTCAAACGCCTGGGCAACGGCGATGCGCAGATCGATTACCTGACGGAAAAACTCCAGCGCATCGACTCCCAGGTCCAGCGAGCAGCCAGGGTGGTGGACCACATGCGGGTGTTCGGGCGCCGCTCGGAAATTGAGCAACAACCCTTCGACCCGGCCCAAGCAGTGGACGGCACGCTGTCCCTACTCAGCGAAGGCCTGCGCGGCAAAGGCCTGGACCTGCGTGTCACCCCAGTCGATTTCACGGTGCAAGTCAAAGGCTACGTCGACCAGTTGGAACAGGTGCTGATCAACCTGATGGTCAATGCCCGCGACGCCCTGCTGAGCAAGCACGAGCAGGACCGCGACTTCAAACCCTGGATCTCGTTGCACTGCGAACACGACAGCCGCCATGTGCGGATCTGGGTGGAAGACAACGGCGGCGGGATTGACCCACGGTTGCTCGAGCGGATTTTCGAGCCATTTTTTACCACCAAGCCGATTGGCGTGGGCACCGGATTGGGGTTGTCAGTGAGCTACGGAATTGTAGAAAACATGGGCGGACGGCTGAGCGTTGCCAACAGTGAGCATGGAGCGAGGTTTTGTGTGGAGTTACCGGTGGTGGAGGGTTAGATCACCAGGTAGGCCTGTCCCATATGACAACTTAGGTTGGCGCCAATTTCGGCATTTCCCAGGCTGATACCCAGAGCGCTCAGCAGGGTATTGACGATTGGATCCAGTAGCGGTGCCAGAAGACCCTGAATCGCTCCCACAAGAATATTGGTAATCGTCGTGAGCAACCCCGCGACTGAAGCAAGCGCGCCACTTGATACGGTGCCTGTAGGAGGTGCATAGGTCACTTGAAGGCCACTCAACGTCGCGCCAAGACTATTGATGATGTTGACGCTGGAAATACTTTTATAGGTCGGCGGCAAGTTCATTTCAGCTACCGGAGAGTAGAACAAGCTTTCAGTTCGCTGCCCCACGGTGGATTGCGATTTCAATAGCAGGCCACCGCCGACACCAGCGGTGCGTGAAGGACTGCACAGTAATGTCGCCACGAAACAAAGCCTCTTACCAAAATCAACCAACCTGACTGGTTGTGCGATTACCGATGCAGATGAAGAGAAAGCTGCAGCCGCATCGATACTCCCGATGGCAATAGTGACGAGTGAACTGCTGGCCTGGACGGTCAACGATTTTGTAGCGGGAGTCGTACAACTGAAATCGGTGACATGACTTTCCGCACTGGCAGCCTCTATGTAAATATCCAGTTTTTGAGTGATATCAACATCAGTGACCTCGCACGAAAGAAGACATAGAAGCCCCCCTACCACCTCTGGAATATTCAGGTTCAAAAGACCTTTAACCACTTTCGTAACCGGATCCGTAAGCCCGACAAGCGCCGACGCGATCGAAGAAACGCCCTTTAGTACGGGAATATCGAGAGATATCAAGGTCCTGACTTGTGCAGTACGCACGAAAATCTGATTAGCCCCCGTCAGCAGGCCTGCCTTTGCCAAGGCTGGGTTTCCGATAGCCGAAAGCTGCGGCGGCTCGATGACTTTCGTTGTTATCGAAGCATTGCCCACCAATGGAATATTCAATTGAAACGCGGCACTCACAGCACTCTTGCTACTCGAGAGCTGGGCCACACCCTGGATCAATTCGAACAACTTCACGTTGGTGTTCAGGGCCGTGGCCGGTGTTCCGGTCGCTATCTTCAATAAGTCCCCAACTTTCAACAGTTGTGTATTCGGGGCAATTGCCTCAATCGAAATTGCATTGTTAATGATGGCCGCTGCCACCGTACCGTTTGTTTGCAAGACCTTGACCGCAGCATTGATCAATTGAGTCGGGGATACGGCGGCGTTCAACAACGCCTGATAGTCCCCTGCTGTTACATTTAATTTAATGGCCAACTGATCCAGATAACTGAGCAGATTGACATCAGTATTGGCCAACCCATCCCAGCCGACAGCAGTGAGAGCAAGGCTACCGCCAAGTAAACCGCCGATTGTCTTATTCAAAATCTCTGACTTGGCGGAGTTGATCGTACCCAATGAGCTTCGAATGGTCAGTTGCGCCACTGGCGGCGCCAGTGCCCCTACCGCCGTCGCCGACAACGTCGTAGTGGTTTGAGGCGTGCCGCTGAAGAGGTTCCATACCCCATTGGCGATGCTGCTGGTCACCGTGTGCGAGGCCACCACACGAATTGCATCGTTTTTACTGGCGTCGGCGCTGAAGACGCGGATATTGCTGGCGTTGGTCGCCAAGGTGCCACACGTCACGGCAAGCCCGCGGCTGTTGTCGTTGGCAATGACGGTGAAGCCGTTGCGTGTGGCGTTTTGCTTGGCGTAATCGGTGGCCGTGGTACTGGGCGCGCATTGTCCGCCGCGACCGGCTGCTTCCAGGGCCGCGGTATCGGCAATCGACTGTAACTTGCGTTTTTCCAGGTACAAGCGTCCGCTATCAACCACCAGCAGCGTGCACACCAAGGCCAACGCCATTACGCAAACGGCAA
This sequence comes from Pseudomonas sp. c313, assembly GCF_055407145.1. NCBI lineage: Bacteria > Pseudomonadati > Pseudomonadota > Gammaproteobacteria > Pseudomonadales > Pseudomonadaceae > Pseudomonas > Pseudomonas sp. c313. The sequence continues at coordinate 42,181 of NZ_JBUZRD010000006.1, forward strand.
TCAGGCCAATCGCACCACGTTGCCCGGAATAACCGGCCAGGCGGCCAGAACGAAGTCGGGGAGACATCGAGCACTCCTTTGCCGGCGAACTGCCGAGCGCTTACTCTCCTGTGTTGAACAGCAGTGTAGACAAGGGTTGGGAAGTGCGCTGGCATGTCGCCACTTTTGCCGACTCCTGGAGTGGCGCGAACTAAAATTTGCGTAGGCACTATCGAGCCCCAGCGAGGCTGCGATGGGATCGCTGCGATGTTTTCAGGACCGATTCAGGCAATCAGCGCGGTGGATAGTTGGAAAGAACCTTGGCCACCGTCGCCCGAACAGCCGCACTACGGTCCTGTGGGTTAGGCGTGCCGCTCATCATTTGCTCATCGCTGCCGCGCCACACCAGCTTGCCGTCCTTGCCGTCCAGCAGGTCGATCTGGATGGTCGCGACTTTGTAGGTGATGTTGCGGGTTTCGTTGTACATCGGCGCGCCCCAGTATCCGTTCCACGGCCCGCCCCAGGCGCCACCGTAGTTAGTGGTGACTTGTTGCTGGCGATCCTCGACGATCAGGTAAGTCTGCACGTTCAGGTCAGCCTTGGTGCCCGCAGCGGCAGGACGCAAGCCACGCTGTTCCAGTTGCTCGCCTACCGCCTGGCGGATGCGCTGTTCGGTGAGGTCGCTCTTGATCCGCGGATCATCGGGACGGTACTGCAACGCGGGGTCTTTCCAGCTCCAGCTGCGGTAGGCACCAAAATCGCGGCTGGCATCAAAGTCGTGGTTGACCTGACTCGTCTGGCAGCCGCCCAGCAGCACGGCAAAAGCAAGCAAAGCGATACGACGCAACATGATTGTTCTCCAAGAGGCTATTTGAGGCGCTATCTGAGTCTGAGATGAGAATAGTTGTTAACTTGGAGGATACGCCGTCATTGCCTTTTGCACAGCCTGGCGCAAGGCATCACCGCGTTCACTCAGACTTCCCTGGCTGCTGGTTTCAGCGCTGGCGCTCCAGACTGGCTGGCCGCTGCGGGCATCAAACAAATTGACCCGCACCACCACGACCTGCACTTCATAGGTGCGCACCATAGGCACCGAGTTGTACATGCCGTAACCGTTGCCATAGCGGTTGTAGCCGCCGTAGCCATAGTTGTCCTGGACCTGACGCAGGCGTTTTTCCTGGTGCACATCAGCGCTGACCAACAGGTCGGGCGCGCGGTTGTCATGCATCGGGCGCAAGCCGCGTTGATCCAGGGCGCCACTGACCGCTTCGGCAATCTGCGCCGAGTCGGCCCAAGCCGAGCCCGCCGGCAACTGGCCGTTGCGCCAGGCCCAATTGCGGTAGGCGCCATAGTCGCGCACCGGCGCCGGGTAGGCGCTGGCATCAAAGGTATTGGCTGCCTGGGCAGGCGCCGCAGGAATGGGGCTGGAGGCAGCTACATAAGGGTTGTTGCTCTGGCAGGCGCCAAGCCCCAGGCAGAGCAGGATAAATCCGACACGGCGCTTCATTTCAACCTCCGCAGACTGGGCCGTTTAAACCGGACGGCAGATCCAGTGCAAATAACGCCCAAGTCCGGCAAAGCTTGGGTGTCGACGGTGAGCGAGCTCCATCTCGACTAAATCCTGCAAATTGACGCGGGCCTGGAACTCCACCGGCATATAGTCGTGGAACACCCGCACGCCACTCTGGCTTTCGACCTGCCACAGGCCATCTAGTTGCGCCGCCAACTCCCGGGGATCAAGGGGTTGCTGCGGCGTCAGGCTCTGCTTTTCGCCGGCCATGTCGTTCTTGCGCATTTTGCGGAAGTGGCCTTTGAGCAGGTTGCGGTAAATCAGCGCATCGCGGTTGTAAAAGGCCAGGGACAACCAGCCACCGGGCGCCGTCAGTTGGTGCAGCACCGGCAGGATCCCATGGGGCTCGGCCAGCCACTCCAGCACGGCGTGGCACAACACCAGGTCGTAAGGTTCGGTGAGTTGGCCCAGCAGGTCCTGCCAGGGCGCCTGGATAAAGGTGGCGCTCTGACCGGCTTCGGCAAAGCGCTGGCGGGCGCCGTCAAGCATCGGCTCGGCGGGCTCGGCCAGAGTCACCTGATGACCGCGCTCGGCCAGCCACAGCGACATATGACCAAGGCCCGCGCCGATATCCAGCACCCGCAGCGGGCGGTCCGGCAGGGTTTCGATCAAGTCGGCCTGCAACACCGCCAGGCGAATAGCACCCTTGGCGCCACCGTAGATTTTTTCGGCAAACCGGGTGGCAAGCTGGTCGAAATGGCGATCACTCATGGGCAAACCGCCGCTCGCTGTCGGCCAGCTTGGCGCGTACCACTTGATCCATGTCCAGCCCCAGCTCACTGCACAGCAGCAGTAGATACAGCACGATGTCACCGACTTCCTGGCCGGCATGGGCGAGTTTGTCTGCGGGTAGCTGGCGCGATTGGTCTTCGCTCAGCCACTGGAAAATCTCCACCAGTTCGGACATTTCCACGCTGGCGGCCATGGCCAGGTTTTTCGGACTGTGGAATGGCTTCCAGTCGTTGTTATCGCGGATGCGATGCAGGCGTTCGGTGAGGTGTTCGAGGTTCATGGGGGGCTCCTGAAGGTGTATAGCTTCGGGCGGATAACCGGCGAAGGCAAGTGAATGGTGGCGGCTCTAATCCACCACGCTGAACTCAACCCTGGCCGTCTGCCCTGCCTCATCGAGCACACTCAATTGATAGCGGCCCAGTCGTTCGAAGCTGGCGTTGATGCTGTCCTGGTTGGCGCTGTCTCCCAGCGGTGCGCCGTTGAGAAACCACCAGCGCCGGCCGCTGCCGCCCAGGGCGGAGATTTTCAGGCTTAGGCGTTGCAGGCTGGCGGACGGAAGACGCAGTTGATCGCCCTCGCGTACACCAACGATGGACAACGGCGACGACGCCGCCAGCGCGGGTGGCGGGCAATCGGGATCAGCTGCGGGAATTCGCGCTTCCCGGCGCTCGACCCTGGGCAGCCACGGCTCCAGCGGTGCCGGCCACAGCGCAACGTCCCGAGATACCGCGCCAGGACAATTAGCGGCTACCCGCAGGCCCTTGGCATTGACCCAGATTGTCTCCATCAACCCGACACCCAACGGCTGATCCAATGCCTGCAAGGTCGGCGGCGTGGTCTTGTCCAGCGTCCAGGCGAAGCGTTGGCGGCGGCAGTTGGGATCGCTACGGCTCATCGGTTGACCCAACGGCCAGCAGATCGCCGCGACGCCGACGTTCATCGGCACCGGTTTAACGGGCGCACTGATACCACGCTGGCTGTCGCGATTGGTCAGCACATCATGCACTTGCAGCATCAAGGGCGCCGCCGAGGCCAGGCCGAACTGGCCCGGCACCGGCGTGCCATCCGGGCGGCCGATCCACACACCGATCAAGTAACGCGGCCCAACGCCAATGGCCCAGGCATCGCGAAAGCCATAACTGGTCCCGGTTTTCCAGGCCAACACCGGCCGCTGCACCAGCTCGGCCCGAGGGTCACGGTCCGGTCGCGCCTGGCCGCTGAGGATGCGCCGCACAATCCAGGCGGCCCCTGGCGACAGTAATGGCCGCTCTCTTAGCACATCGTCCGGCTGCAAACGAATGTTGGCGCTCTTGCCGTCCCGGGCGAAGGCGCTGTAGCCACTGACCAGATCTTCCAGACGGCTGCCGGCGCCGCCAAGGATCAGTGCCAGATTCGGTTCGGCCAGGGCCGGCAGCGCCAGGGGCATGCCGCCGATGCGCATTTGCGCGGCAAAGCGCTTCGGTCCATAGGCTTCCAGCAATTGCACCGCCGGCAGGTTCAAGGAGCTGGACAACGCTGTACTGGCCGGTACCGCACCGCTGAAGCCCATGGAAAAGTTGCCCGGCCGGTAATCACCGTAACGCCGTGGCACGTCCTGCAACAAGGACTCGGAATGAATCAACCCGGCGTCCAGCGCCATGCCATAAAGGAAGGGTTTGAGCGTCGACCCCGGCGAGCGCATGGCGCTGATCATGTCGACATGGCCAAAGCGCCGGGCGTCGTTGATGTCCACTGAGCCCAGATAGGCGCGCACCGCCATGGTTTCCTCTTCTACCACCAGAATCGCCGCCGACGTGTGCTCTGGCAGGCGCGCACGCCAGCCTAGCAGCAGGTCTTCGAGGCGACGTTGCAGGGTGGCATCCAGGGTGGTGCGAATCAGCGGTGGGCTATCGGGACGGTTTAGCCGGCGGGCCAGCAACGGCGCGAGGCTCGGCTCCAGGCGTGGAGCCAGCAACAACGGTTCTTCAAGAGCTTCGTCGACGGCAGATTGCGGCCACACCTGAAACTCAGCCAGCCGGCGTAACACCTTGTCCCGCGCTTGCTGGGCACGCAACGGATGACGATCCGGGCGCAAGCGACTTGGCGCCTGGGGCAACACCGCGAGCAAGGCGGCTTCGGCGTGGGTCAGTTGCTGTGGCGACTTGCCCAGATAAGCCCAACTGGCAGCAGCCACACCCTGCAAGGTGCCGCCGAAGGGCGCGCGATTGAGGTAGAGGTTGAGGATCTGCTCCTTGGACAGGTGCCACTCCAACTGGGCCGTGCGCCACAGTTGCCGCAGCTTGCCGTGGAAAGTCCGCGAGTGGGGATCGAGCAAGCGCGCCACTTGCATCGACAAGGTGCTGCCGCCGGACACCACCCGCGCACCGGTGAGGTTCTGCCAGGTGGCGCGTACCAACGCGAGCGGGTTTACGCCAGGATGCTGATAAAACCAGCGGTCTTCGTAGGTCAGCAGGGCGTCAAGGTAGTACGGCGAGACTTCGCTGTTTTCCACCGGGTAGCGCCATACGCCATTGGCATCGGCAAAGCGCCACAGCGGCGTACCGTCTTCAGCCAGCACCACGCGGGCCAGGTCGTCCTTGGGCAGCGGCAACGGCCAGAGACGGTCGGCGAGCCATAACAAGGCAATCACCAGCACCACACTGCCCAGCGTCCAACGCGCAACTAATCGCAAACTCAAACCTGCAAACCTCTATGCTTCAAGGGAACTAGCCCGTGGGATTAACGACCAAAGGCTCAGGTCCGGCAGATACGCCCACCTTTTTATCAGGACACACACATGCAGGTAGAAAGCTTTTTCGAATGGCTGGGCCAGGCGCTCGGTTCCGTCATCCGGTTTATCGTCGATGGGCTCAGTGGGTTGTTCAACGCGTTGACTCATGCTGGCGGCAACTTTATCGAAGGCCTGTCCCGCACCCTGGGCATGGATACCTCGATCATCAGCATCATCACCCTGATCATCGGCCTGATGCTGTTGTACTCGGCGGTTCGCGCCTTTATGCGGGCCTCGATCATCATGGGCATTATCTGGCTGATGCTCGGGTTGTGGCTGTTGAGTTGGGTGGTTCACTAACGACCCCACCTCCTGTAGGAGCGAGCTTGCTCGCGCCTACAGGAGGTGTATATCAACGCCCCTTGATCACCATGTCCGCCGGGGTTTCCCCCACTGCCTGCCAGTTCGGCCGATACATCGACTCCACTTGCGGCGGCGGCACACGATAGGTGCCGGGCGTCACCGCACGGGCCAGGTACAGCAGGTGTGTGGTGCCGTAGCCGTCCAGATTCAGCGCCGCCACGTAGCGGTCATCGCGGAACTCCTGATGCTTGAGGGACGCGTTCTGCATCGACTCGCGCCATTCCTTGACCTGGCTGCTGGCGTTTTCCAGGCTGGCGGCACTTTGTGCCAGGTTCTGGTTTTCCAGCTCCAGGCCGGCTGGCAACAAGTCCACCACCAGGGCATCCGGCACCCGCTGCTTATTGGCACTGACTGCCAGGTGCACCAGCACCAGATCACCACTGTTGAGATTGCGCAGGTTCAGCGGCTGGCCATTCATCCCCAGGTATTCACGACGAATACTCAGGTTCTCACCACCAGCGGCCGGTGGCTGCAGTGGGTAACCGGAAATGCTCAGTTGCTGGTAGACCGGCTCGCTGCCCTCGTTACGCAAGGTCAGCGGCGAGGTCAGCAACGCGCCTTCCAACTTCAAGCCCGATTGCCCGTTGTTCAGCTCGCGGGTTTCGCCGCCGCTGGTGAACTGGGCGGTCCAGTTGGATTCCGGCTTGCCCAGCAGGCCACGACCAGCGAGGAACAGCGAATTACGCTCCTGGGTCGACAGCCACTGATTGGCGGCCATCTGGTCCGACAGGTCGAACAGCCGCTCCTCGCGCTTGCCCTTGGCCAAGTCATTCTCTTCCAGCAACGCCAGAATCATCGCCTGGTCCCGCAGCGGGCTGCCGTAGTCGGCCAGCCACTCATTACCTTTACGGGTAGCTGCCAGCCCAGCCACCAAGGCTTGATCGGCACGGGGCTGATCGCCCATTTTTTGCAGGGCGATGGACAGTTGCACCAACGGCAAACCAGAACGGGCATCGGTACGCCGTTCGAACAAGCTGCGCAACGCCCCCAGCGGCGCCTGCTGACTGCGGGCCAGGACCATGCCTGCGTAGGCCTGCACTGCAAAGCGGGTGTGGTCGGCGTTGTCGCTGTAGTCGACTTCGATCAGGTTGCGTTCCTGTACATAACGCAGCAGTCGCTCGCTGGCCTTTTTGAGTGCTTCAGGCGGCACGGCAAAACCTTGCTCGCGAGCCCGCAGCAGGAAGTCGGTGACATAAGCCGTCAGCCAGTACTCTTCCTCACCATCGGCGCCCCACAGACCGAAGCTGCCGTTGTAGCGCTGCATGCCCAGCAGGCGCTCGATGCCTATCTCGATCTTGCGCTTGCGCTCGACATCCGGCTCACCCTTGAGGCCCAGGCGCGTGAGCACCGCCGCATCGGCATACAACGACGGGTACAGACCGCTGGCGGTTTGCTCCAGGCAACCATAGGGGTAAGCCTTGAGCGCTCGAATCTGTTCACCGAGGTTCAACGGCGGACGGCTCGACAGGCTCAGTAACGCTTCGCGCCCGGCCGGTTCGAACAGCGCCAGTTCGGCGTCTGGCAAGCTCCAGGTTTCATCCTTGAGCACCGCGCGGTATTGCTTGAGCAGCGCCGGATAAGCCGGACGCACGCCCAGGGTCCATTCGCGGGTAAACGGCGGCAGGTTCTCACCCGGCAAGTCGAGGCCATTGACGGTGACCTTGACCTTGCCCTGGCCAAACCCACCCAACGCCCGCACGGGAATCTGCAAGGTGGTGCGCTGGCCTTGAGTCAGTTGCACGCTGTGGGATGGCTCGCCGAGCAGGGTCAACTGCCCTTCGGCAGTCAATTGCACATCCAGCTTCTGCGCCTTGCCCGACAGGTTAGACAAGTCCAGGGCCAGACGTGTCTGGTCACCGCCAGCCAGGAAGCGCGGCGCCGATAGCTCGGCAATCAGTGGCGCGGCAATCACCGTCTTGCCTTCGGCCATACCGTAGCGATCGTCACTCCAGGCTTGGGCCATCAGGCGTAGTTCACCGTTGAAGTCGGGGATATTGACGCTGACTTCGCCCTCGCCTTTCTCGTTCAACGTGACCGGCGCGCTCTGCAACGCGACGATGGTCACGCTGGTGTCCGGGCGCTTGCCGCCTTTGGCCAGCGCCGCATCGCCACCGAACGCCAGACTGGCCAGACGGCCCTGCCCGGCTTCGATCAGTTGGCCATAAATGTCGAACTGGTCCACGCCGTAAGCCTTGCGGCCAAACAGGCTGGAGTACGGGTCCGGCGTCGGGTATTCAGTGATATTGAGAATGCCCACGTCCACCGCCGCCAGCAGCACATGGACTTGTTTCGGCACGCTGCCGTCGGCATTTTTTGCCGTAATCTTCACCGTCAGTGGCTGCTTGGGACGCATTTTTTCCGGTGTTGTAAGCGTCAGGCCAAGCTTGCGCTGGGTGCGATCAAGTGGCAGATGGAGCAAGCCCACCGCACGTTTTGGCGTGATATTGGCCTTGCGCTCGCCGGGGCGAATCACCAGGGCGCTGACGTACAGATCATGACGTGACCATTTCGGATCGAGCTTCACCGCAAAGCTTTTGCCTTCGGCCGGCACGTCGATTTCCTGCCACCACAACGGCCCTTCGCTGGATTCCACCAGCAAGTAACCTTTGCCCGCAGCCGGTGGCGTGACCGTAACGTTGGCGGTGTCGCCGTCGCCATAGGCCGGTTTATCCAGCGCCAGCTTGACCTGATCCGGACGCACGGCGCCGCCTTCGGTGTTGTCCTGGGCCTGGTAGCCAGCCCAGAAACGCACGCTGCTGATCAGCCCGGTCTGCGGGTCTTCGACCTCGACACGGTACGGGCCCCACTCCACCTGGAAGCTGACCTTAGCGGTATCGCCGGCCTTGATGTTGACGGTCTGTTCGTCGAGGTTGAGAAATTTCTCGTTGTAGTGATAGCTCCAGCCGTCATTGTCCGAGTAGTTCCAGTAATAGTCGCGACGCTCGCGCACCAGTCGCACCTTGAGGTTCTCGGCGGCGAGTTTCTGGCCTTCCTGATTGGCCACCAGTACTTCGAATTCCGCCGGGCCATCGCCATTGGTCTCAGTGCCGTCGAACAAGCCGCGCAAGCCCGGCAGTTGCTCGGCTGGCCATATCGGTTGCACCAACCGGCGAGTGATCGGGCGACCGCCTGACTCTTGCAGGCTGGCCTGGACGATTAGTTGCAGCGGCGACTTGGCATCACTCCATTTGCTTTCCAGGGTCAGCAGCTCTTCGCCCTTGGCGTCGAGTACGCTTTCATCCAGTTCAAAATCCTGGCTTAGTTCTTCTTCGGTCACCGAACCAAACTGATAACCCGGCAGCGACTTGACCGCCTCGCGCAGCGGTCGCACATAGACTTGCCCACTGACCCGATTGCCGGACGCCGGCGCGCCATACAGGTAGCGGCCATTGACGTGAATGGTGGCGTTGTCAGCAGGGCTCAGCGGTGTGTCGCTACCCTTGAGTTCCAGGGCCAGGCGTTCGGGCAGGAAGTCTTCGACGAGGAATTCATAGAGTTGCGGCTTGCCATCACCCAGGTCGAACACCAACTGCCAGCGCCCGGTCGGCGCTTCACCGGCCAGTTGCAGTTGGTATTGATACAGACCGGAAGCGTCAGCGTCCCAGACAAACTTGCGGCTGACCTGCTCATCGGGGCGACGTACTTCCACACTCACCGGCTGAGGCTTGACGGCCTGACCGTCCTTGTCCCGGAGCAAGGCATTGAGCAGCACGGTTTCGCCGGGGCGATACAGGTCACGGGGGCCAAATACAAAGAATTGCAGCGGGTGTGCCGGCTGGCCGCCGATGTCGAACTCCGCCAGGTCCAGAGCCGCACTGTCCAGACGCAGCAGGCTGGTTTGCTCGCCCTGCTTGGCCAGCAGCACCTGGGCCTTTTTCGGCAACGGCAACTGGGCATGGCCGCCCTTCTCGGTTTTACCCTGGCCGAGCACGCGGCCTTCGGCGTCGAGGATTTCCAGCTCGACACCGTCCAGGGCCTTGCCGCCTTCCAGGGCCTGGGTGAAGACGTCCAGGCGATTCTGGTAGCGGTGCACCGACAGGCCGATGTCACTCAAGGTGAACAGCGTGGCCGGTTGCGAATAGTTGTAGGTGCCCGAGGCGCGCATGACCGCGAGGTAGACGCCGGGCTCTTGCAACTGCTTGAGGCCGGCAATCGGCAGCAACAGGGTTTCACGGGTATTGCGCGCTGGATTGAGGTCAAAGCGGCCGCCATACACCAGGTCGGCCATGGGCAGCAGTTCGCGGGACTCATAGCTTTGCAGGCTGGTGTTGCGGCCCCACTGGGCGAGGAACGCCGGCAGGGACTCGGGCTTGATGCGGAAGAATTCGACGTCGATCTTGTCGACGTTCAGCGCAATCACCGGCAGGCCTTCGGCCAAGCGAGTCGGCAACAAGGTGCCACGACTGGCGAAACCGACGGTGGCTTGCAGGTCACGGGTTTCCAGGCGGCTGACGTACTCGGCGGCGAGCTTGGCGTCGTTGACCCCACGCAGGCCGGCGTCCACGGTCAGCACCAGTTTGCGCTGGGGCTCAAGGTGGCGCAGGCGCAGTTCCATGAGGTTGTCCGACAGCTCCCAGGCCCCATCGACCTTGCCATCCTTGCTGTCCACCAAATGCAGTTTGCCTTCGAACTTCTGCTCGGGGTCCAGCGGGATCGAGAAACTCACCGACAAGGTGCTCGCGCCGTCCAGTTGGACTTCGGACACGTCCACCACACTTAATTCACGACCGGCGTAGCGCTGCTTGAGCGCCGCCACGTCTACCGCTGGCTTGACCTGTTTCGGTGCTGTCGCCGCCGCAGGTACGGGAGGAGCAACCGGTTTATCAGATGAATCGCAGGCGCTCAGCAGGGCCAGCGTGCAAGCCAGGAACAGTCCTTTGTTAAGCATGGGGCACTCGTTGTCAGGGGTGTCTGAGGGGTGAACTATATATCAGTGGCACCGAACCGGCTGTGGCGCTGCTCACATTGACCGACGGAGGGCACTTATCGTTCCCATGCTCCGCGTGGGAATGATCAAGTCGCGTATGCCACAGGCCCAGTTACAATGCCGCTCCCCAAAGGAGCCTGCATGTCCACCCTACTTACCGACTGGCGCCACCGCCCCACCCATCGCCGCGTCTGGGCCCTGGCGGCGCCAATGATTCTGTCGAATATCTCGGTGCCGCTGGTGGCGCTGGTGGACAGCATGGTCATCGGCCATCTACCCCATGCTCATCAACTCGGTGCCGTAGCCGTCGGCGCCAGCCTGTATACCTTCCTGGCCTGGGCCATGGGGTTTCTGCGCATGGGTTCCACCGGGTTTGCCGCCCAGGCTGCCGGGCGCGGGGATGGTGCGGCGTTGCGGCAGATTCTGTTGCAGGGTTTGCTGCTGGCGCTGGGATTGGCGATGGTGCTGGGGACCATTGGGGTTCCACTGAGCGGCCTGGTACTGGACTGGATGCAACCTTCGCCTGAGCTGAGTCAGCTGACCCGCGAATTTTTCCACACCCGTCTGTTCGGCCTGCCTGCCGCCCTGGCCAGTTATGCCTTGGTTGGCTGGTTCCTCGGCACCCAGAACGCCCGCGCACCGCTGGCAATCCTGTTGACCACCAATCTGGTGAACATCGCCCTGAACCTGTGGTTCGTCATGGGCCTGGATTGGGGCGTGGTGGGTTCGGCTCGCGCCTCGGTAATCGCCGAATGGACCGGCGCCCTGCTGGGCCTGGCGCTGACGCAAAAAGCCCTGCGCGCTTACCCCGGCCATATCGCCTGGGCGGCCTTGACGATTTGGGCAAGCTGGCGCCCTTTGCTGGCGGTCAACCGCGACATCTTTATCCGCAGCCTGGCCTTGCAATCGGTGTTTTTCATGATCACCGTGCAAGGTGCTCGTTTGGGCGATGCCACCGTGGCAGCTAATGCGTTACTACTCAACGGCCTGTTGCTCACCGCCCACGCACTGGACGGACTGGCCCACGCCGTCGAAGCGCTGTGCGGCCATGCCATCGGCGCCCACGACCGTCAGGCCTTGCGCCGCACGCTGGTGGTCGCCTGCGGTTGGTCACTGCTGGCCAGCGCCGCCTTCGCCCTGCTCTTCGCCGTTGCCGGCCACTTGTTTATTGCCATGCAGACCGACATTCCCAGCGTGCGCGAAACGGCGTTCATCTACTTACCGTACCTGGCGGTACTGCCGCTGGTTGCGGTGTGGAGTTATCTGCTGGATGGGCTGTTCATCGGTGCCACCCGCGCGCGCGAAATGCGCAACGGCATGCTGCTGAGTGTCGCCCTTTTGCTACCGCTTGCCTGGGCGCTGCAAGGTTTTGGCAATCACGGACTGTGGCTGACCTTCCTGTTGTTCATGGTCCTGCGCAGCGTGATCCTGGCCGCCTTCGCCTGGCACTTGAGCCACCAGGATCGATGGTTCTCCCAAGGTTGAATCCGCCGAGCGAACATAAAAAAACCCACCAGCAACGGTGGGTTTTGTTTAGCCGCTAACGACTCAAGACGACAGGTACGAAGAGCGCGTCAGCCCCAGACGTAATGCATCGAGGAACTGGGTCCGCTCCGCCGCCGTGATCTTGGCGCTGGCGCACTTGTCACGGTAGTGAGTCATCAACTCTTCCGGCGACAAGTGCACATAGCGCAGCATGTCTTCGATGGTGTCGTGGGTTTCGATCCCAGCGCTGTACACCGAACCGTCCTCCTTCTGGTAGAGGTTCACCGAGTCGGTGTCACCGAACAGGTTGTGCATGTCACCGAGAATTTCCTGGTAGGCGCCCACCAGGAAAATCCCCAGCAGGTAATCCTCTCCGTCGTTCAAAGCATGGACCGGCAGGCTGGTTTCAATGCTCTGCTCGTCGACGTATTGCTTGATCTTGCCGTCGGAGTCGCAGGTCAGGTCTTGCAGCACGGCGCGGCGCATCGGCTCTTCGTCGAGACGGTGCAACGGCAGGATCGGCAGCACCTGGCCGATGGCCCAGGTGTCCGGCAGGCTCTGGAACACCGAGAAGTTGCAGATGTACTTGTCGGCGAGCTTGTCGTTGAGTTCGTCCAACACTTGGCGATGGGAGCGCTGACGAGCCTTCAACGAGTTGTGCAGACGGCGGCACACCGCGAAGTAGCACTGCTCGGCCAGGGCTTTTTCTGCCAGGGTCAGTTTGCCATCGGCGTACTGGGAGGCCACGTCGCTCATGTAGTGGGTGGCGCGCCAGTAGGTTTCGGTGACCATTTCAATGTCGGTCGGACCCAGCAGGTCCACCAGCCATTGCACGGTCTCCGGCAGACTTTCCTTGTTCTCGATCGCCGGCACGTCGTCGTTGTGTTTTTCGACGTCGGTGACTTGCACCACCAGTATGGCGTGGTGGGCGGTCAGGGAACGGCCGCTCTCGGAGAAAATGTTCGGGTGCGGCAGGTTCTGGGCGTCGCAAAATTCCTTGAGCATGCCGACCACGACACCGGCGTAATCGTCCATGTCGTAGTTGATCGAACTGGCGTTGCGCGAATGAGTACCGTCGTAGTCAACACCCAGGCCGCCGCCGACGTCGATGTGGTCCACCGGCAGGCCGAGGTTGCGCAGTTCGCCGTAGTAACGAATGGCTTCCTTGAACCCGTGCTGGTAGTCCGCCAGGTTGGCGATCTGCGAGCCCATATGGAAGTGCAGCAGGCGAATGCCCTGGTCCAGGCTGGCGGCGCGGAAACGCTCAACCACCGACAACAACTGCGCGGCCGACAAGCCGAACTTGGATTTCTCGCCACCGGTGTCCGCCCACTTGCTCGACGCCAGCGACGACAGACGCACTCGCAGCCCGATCTGAGGCTTGACCTTGAGGTTGGCGGCTTCTTCGATCACCAGGCTGACTTCGGACTCTTTCTCGATCACGATAAAGACGTTGTGGCCCAGCTTCTGGCCCATCAGCGCCAGGCGGATGAATTCGCGGTCCTTGTAGCCGTTGCAGACGATGGTGCCGCCCTTCGGCGCCAGGGCCAGGACTGCCAGCAGTTCCGGCTTGGAGCCGGCTTCCAGGCCAATGGACACGTCCTGGGTAGCGATGATGTTTTCAATCACCGCTTCCTGCTGGTTGACCTTGATCGGGTACAGCGCGGTGTATTTGCTCTGGTATTCCAGGCGCTCGATATTGGCGTCGAAGGCACCGGTCAACTGACGCACGCGGTCTTGCAGAATGTCCGGGAAGCGCACCAACAGAGGCAAGGACAGGCCGCTTTTGCGCAACTGCTCCACTTGCTCGTACAAATCGATGGGTGAACTGCTGGGGCCGTTCGGACGAACCTCGACGCGACCGGCGTCATTGATCGCGAAATACCCGGCCCCCCAATGGCGAATTCCGTAAACACTACGGCTGTCCGCAACTGTCCATTGGCTACCATCGTCTTTGCGTGTGCGTCGTACGGACATCGAAGTCCCCTATATAAAGTCGAAGAGCGCCACCCAATTCAGAGGCTGGCGCAGTCTAAAGAGTGAAAATGACGATTTGCCTGTGAGAGGGGTAGACCCCGCTTGCAGGACAGAGTTTAGACACCAGTCAGAAACAGGCTCTGTGAAAACCATGAGAGCGACGGCCTGGCCTTGAACTGCAAGGCATCGGGCTCATCGGGGAGGTGGTTTTCACAGAGGCTGCTAGCCGCCGGACTTCTTCGCCTTGTAACCGAGCTTGATCAGCTCGGCTAACAGCAATTCGACGTGATCGCCCTGGATTTCGATGATCCCGTCTTTCAGGGCGCCACCGGTGCCACAACGCTTCTTCAGCGTGGTGGCCAACTCCTTGAGCGCATCCTCGGCCAACGGTACGCCGGTGATGGTCGTCACCGTCTTGCCGCCGCGGCCCTTGCTCTCGCGACGTACGCGGGCAATGCCATCGCCTTCAGCGATCAGGGTTTGTTTGCAGGTACAGGCGTCCACGGGCTGGCGACAGTCCGGGCAATGTCGACCTGCGTCGGTGGAAAATACCAGGCCACCAAGGGCGGCGAAGGATGCGGCTTTTTTGGCCACCGGCAATCCTCTTGGGAGGACAAAGACTGATCAGCGCCCGCAAAAGGGTCACCGACCGCGAAGCCCCACTCAGGCAGGGGCAGCGCTACTGAACCGCAAACACTTCAAAAACCTGTAGGAGCGAGCTTGCTCGCGAAAAACCTGAGGACGGTGCGTGCTGTCTGGCAGCCCGCGTTATCGTTGACGTCCTTCGCGAGCAAGCTCGCTCCTACATGATGAAGCAAAGGCGGTTCAGCTTGAAAAGTCGCGCAGTGTAACGACAAAAAGCCCACTTGCTAAGAGTCAAATAGCGCAATTTTATGCAACCTTAGCGATGTGAGGCCAGATAACGATGCAGCGCGGCCAGGGAGTCCGGGCAGTAGGGCTTTTCTTCGATATCTTTGAGCACCGCTTCGACAGGCATGAAGCGCGCTTCCAGCACTTCTTCAGGCTGCAGATGCAAAGGCCCGTCCCACACCGCCGAGAACGCCGAACACCACAGCCGGTTGCCGGTGTCTTCAAAGAAGAAGTGGTCATGGGCGGTCAGTTCAACGCCGCTGACGCCCAACTCCTCTTCCAGCTCACGGGCCGCCGAATCGGCGTAGGTCTCTCCGGCAGCAACCATGCCGCCCGCGGCCACATCCCAGTAACCGGGGTAAATAGCCTTGCTCAGAGTGCGCCGATGCACGCACAGCTCACCGGCAGAATTGAACAGCATGATGTAGGTGCCTCGCCCGATCAGGCCACGCTCGCGTAAATCGGAGCGCACCAGAGCGCCGAGCAGGTTGTCCTGCTCGTCGACCCAGGCAATCTGTTCGGCATCCGAGGCCGCACGGTGGGCGGCCTCTTGGGAACTATCGACCATGACTCAACCCTGGTTTAGCAGTTGACGCAAATCGATCACCGCTGCGTTGGCCCGGGAAATGTAGTTGGCCATCACCAGCGAGTGGTTAGCCAACACGCCGAAGCCGCTGCCATTGAGGATCATTGGGCTCCACACCGGCTCTTGCGAGGCTTCCAGTTCACGAATGATCTGACGCACGCTGACCGTGGCGTTCTTCTTGGCCAGTACGTCGGCGAAGTCGACTTCGATGGCACGCAACAAATGAGACAGCGCCCAGGCCTGGCCGCGCGCCTCATAGAACACGTTGTCGATCTGCATCCATGGGGTTTCCACCACTTCTTCATCGACCTGCGGTACTTCACCCGGTGCCAGGGCTTCGGTTTTCAGTGCAGTGTTGAGCTTGACCCGGCCGACGCTGGCCGACAGCCGTTGCGACAACGACCCCAGGCGAGTGGCAACATCGCCGAGCCAGTTATTCAGGTTGTCGGCGCGGGCATAGAACAGCGCGCCTTTCTGATTAGGGTCCGACAACCGTGCTTCATAGCGGCTCAGGGAGTTGATGCCATCCTGGTATTCCGATTCGCTGGACGGCAGCACCCAACTCCTGTTGTCGAAGTTGAAGCGCGGCTCAGCCTTGGCCAAGTCCGCATCTTCCGCCGACTGCGACTGGGACCGGGCGAAGTCCTTGCGCAGGGCGCGGGTCAGGTCACGGACCTGGACCAGCACGCCATATTCCCAACTCGGCGTGTTGTCCATCCACAGGCCCGGCGGGAATCGGTCATTGGAGATATAGCCGCCCGGTTTGTTGAGCAACGTGCCAACGACGGTCTTGAGGGTTTCGACGGTGGTGAAGCCCAACACCATTTGCTTGCCGTCTTTCTCGGCGGCAATCTGGGCGTTCTGCTGGACCGGAAACAAGGCCGGCTCCTGGCTCCAATACCAGCCCAGGCCACCGCTGACCAGCAGGTAAAGGGCCACCAGGGTGAGCAAGGCGCGGCTCATCAGCAGGCCACGCAAATAGCTGCGGGGAGCTGACTTGGGCGCAGGGCTTGGGCCCGGTGCGCTGCCTGCACGGTTTTTCCAGTCCAGCATGGCGATATCCTTTCAATCACTTGAGTTCATGCACTTGAGTCGATGGCGTGCGTTCAATAGCTACGACCACAACCCTACCCCATCGTGCCAGTCTGTGCGGTGCTTTTAAATCAAGGTGGCGCTTGGGCGGCGCTCAACTATAAAGGATGGGCGCTTTTGCGCCTATGCGCCTATCTGTCCCTGCGACCCCGCGGTCAGTAAATGAATAAGCATGACCTTGCAGTTAATTGACGTATGACACTCGTGCGAATGGAAAGAGATGATAGCATGGAGCCATCAGTCGACCTCAGCATGCACCCTTACTAGTAGTCAGGATATGACCGAGCCAGAAGACCCCAGCCGTGAGCGCCTCAAGCACCATTTTGCCCAGCGGGTAATTCATCAGGCGCGTCAAATCCTTGAGATCTGGCAGCGCCTGCAACGCAGCGAATGGTCGAGCGCCGATTTATCCGAACTCAGCGAAGCCAACCTGCGCCTGCTGCGTTTCGCCGAGCGCTTCGAACAGCCGGAACACGGCCAACTGGCGCGGCACATCATCGAATCACTCAAGGCTGTAGACGATAATCGCGGCCGCCTGAGCAGCAACCTGATCAGCGAACTCAACCGCTTGATGCAACGTCTGTCTCGCACCGGTTTGCGCCAGGGCGACCAGTTGGAACAAACCTCGCTGCCCCCGATGCGCAAACCGATCTACGTGATGCTGGCCGATCACGACCGCGCCGAGCGCCTGGCCAAGCAGCTGGAGTTCTTCGGCTTAAGCGCACAATCCCTGGACAGCGTGGCGGCATTTCGCTCATCCATGGCAGAGCGCTTGCCGGCGGCGATTGTGATCGACGTGGACTTCTGCGGTACAGGCCTGGGCCTGCTATTGGCGGCCGAAGCCCAGGAAGGCCTGGAGCAGAAACTGCCGCTGCTGTTTTTCAGCCTCCACGAAACCGACACCCCGACTCGCCTGGCCGCCGTGCGCGCCGGGGGTCAGGAGTTTCTGACCGGCACGCTGGAAGCATCGAGTCTGCTGGAAAAAATCGAGGTACTGACCTGCGTCGCCCAGTACGAGCCCTATAAAGTGCTGATCATCGACGACTCCCGCGCCCAGGCCATGCACACCGAGCGCCTGCTCAACAGTGCCGGCATCGTCACCCGCACCCTGATCGAACCGATCCAGGCCATGGCCGAGCTGGCGGATTTCCAGCCTGACCTGATCATCCTCGACATGTACATGCCCGCCTGTACCGGCACCGAACTGGCCAAGGTCATTCGCCACAACGACCGCTATGTCAGCGTGCCGATTATTTACCTGTCGGCCGAAGACGACCTGGACAAGCAACTGGACGCCATGAGTGAAGGCGGCGACGACTTCCTCACCAAACCGATCAAGCCACGGCACCTGATCACCACCGTACGCAACCGCGCAGCAAGGGCCCGGCATCTCAAGGCGCGGATGGTGCGCGACAGCCTGACCGGGCTGTACAACCACACCCATATCCTGCAACTGCTGGAAGACTGCAGCTTCCGCGCCCGTCGCGAGGACAAGCCGTTGAGTTTTGCCATGCTCGACATTGACCACTTCAAGCGGGTCAACGACAGCCACGGCCATCCCATGGGCGACCGCGTGATCAAGAGCCTGGCGCTGTTTCTCAAGCAGCGACTGCGCAAGACCGACTTTATCGGTCGCTATGGCGGCGAAGAGTTCGCCATCGTCATGCCCGACACCGACATGGACTCGGCCTGCAAAGTACTCGATGAAATTCGTGGGCGCTTTGCTGAAATCCATTACCCGGCCCAACCCCAGGACCTGTGGTGCACCTTCAGCGCCGGGGTAGTTGAACTGTGCGATGGCTCCGACAGCCTGATGATGGCCGCCCAGGCCGATGAAGCGCTGTACCGCGCCAAGCATGCCGGGCGCAATCGTGTGCAGGCCGCCGAACCATCACGGCAAAGTGCCACCTTTTCATCGGATTCTACTCAGTCCGTCATAACGCTGTAACGAAAGCGCAATAACTTCAGGCACTTATCCTTCTGCCGTTGGTTGAAACCACGCATGCGCCTGAAGCTGCTGACGAACCTGAACACCCTTCTGCTGGTCGCCGTTTGCCTGGCCCTAGGCGCTACGCTCTGGTGGTCGCAACGGGCGCTGGAGCGCCCTTACCTATTGATGGAACGCTATCTGGGCCTGTCTCAGACCTTCCAGAATCAGGCCGCACGCAATATCGACGACTACCTGGCCAGCGGCGATGCACTGCGCCTGAGCAGCGCCAGCCAGAGCCTGGAAAACCTGCTGCAACACCTCGACGATTTGCCTCCTGACCTCGCCCACAACCTTCGCCCCAGCCTTGCCGACCTGGATGGTTTCAGCAAGACCGAGCTGCTGGCCGCCGGCAAGCTGGCGGGCGATCCGCAAGCCCTGCTGCTGCAAGCCGAGCGGGAGCTGGGGGCTAACCTGGAGCAACTGAGTCAGTACGCCGCAGGCGTCAATACCCCTGAGGCGGCACGTTATCTACCGCCCTTGCTGGTGGCATCCCAACACTTGGCCAAACTGTCCCTGGCCAGGAACAAGCTGGTCAGCAGTGGACGCAGTGAACTGGCCAACGATGTCGAGCGGGAAGTGGCCAGCATCCACAGCCAGGCTGACTTGCTGGAACAACTGCCATTGCTGGGCGTGACGGGCAACAGCGAGTCCAATAGCGACGACTTCTCGGCGATGATGGGTTTGCAAAGCAGCGAAAAAACCGTGGCCCAGGACACCGGTGTCGACCTCAAGCGCGAGCTCAACAGCCTGCTGACCCGCTATCCGGCAGAGCTGAAACGTACCCGCGAGCAAATCCGCCAACGGGGTGAACTGGCCGCTGCCACTCGCCTGAAAATCGACGCAGTGCAACAAGCCATCGCCGCACTGGAGCCCTTGGTGCGGGCCCAGCATGGGCAAATCCAGGGTGAAGTGCGGGTAATACAGGGTGTGATGATTGGCTTGATCCTGTTGATCGCCCTGCTGATCGACACCTTGCAGCGGCGCCTGGCGCGGGTGCTGACCAATCTGGCGCCGGCGTTGTCGAACTGGGCCGAAGGTGATTTCAGCCAGGCGATCGTATTGGGCGCGACCAACCGCGAACTGCACGATATCGAGGCCTCTCTCAATCGTTTACGGGTTTATCTGGTGAACCTGGTGGGCACCATTCGCGAAAACGCCGAACAAGTAGCCGGCAGCAGCCGGGCCCTCGCCGAACTGAGCGGTGGCCTGCATGACGGTGCCGAGCGCCAGGCCGGTGATACCGCGCAGATTCGTGATTCCCTTGGGGAGCTGGAAGCCACCATTCAACAAGTGGCAGGCGATGCCAGCCAGGCCGCCGGGGCCAGCCGTAGTGCCGGCCAAGCCGTGGAGCAAGGCCAACGGGTGATTGGCTTGAGCCTGACCGGACTGTACGCGCTGGTCGGGGAGGTCCAGGAGAACGCGCAGATGATCGAAAAGCTGGCCGAAGAATCCGCCACCATTGGCGGTGTATTGACGGTGATCCGCTCGATTGCCGACCAGACTAACCTGCTGGCCCTCAACGCTGCGATCGAAGCGGCCCGTGCCGGTGAGGCCGGTCGCGGGTTTGCCGTGGTCGCTGACGAAGTCCGATCACTGGCCCAGCGCACAGCGGCTGCCACTGCACAAATCCAGACCCTGATTGCCAACTTGCAAACCGCCGCCCGGCAATCGGTGGAAGGCATGCGCGCCCAGGTCGAACACGCCGAAGCCACCGCCCAGCAAGCCCAGGCCGCCGACGGTGCGCTGGATGAAATCGTCGGCGCGATCCAGACCATTTCCGACACTGCTGTACGCATTGCTGATGTCACCGCCCAGCAAAGCGGCGCAGTCAGTGAGATCCGGGATAACAGTGAGCGGATTCATCAGTTAGGTGAGGATAACTTGCTGCGTATTGGCCAGGGTCGCAGCCAGGGCGAGCATTTGCTGGTGCTCGGAGGGCAACTCAATACCGCCGTGCAGGCCTTTCGCGTCTAACTCGATTCCAGGAGCGACCTACTCCCTGCAAATGACCGGATACGACACTCCAGTCACATATTTTGCGTAATCCTCGCTAATCGTGCTGCCTATTGCAGGGAACTGGACAGTCACAAAGGCTTTGCGGCATAGTCGCCGAGTTCTGCCGCACCCACACCAATAACAAGGAACAGCCGATGGCGACCTTACTGGTTCTGCACGGACCCAACCTGAACCTGCTCGGCACCCGTGAACCGGGCGTCTACGGTGCAGTGACCCTCGAACAGATCAACCTCGATCTGGAGCGACGGGCCCGTGATGCCGGCCACCATTTGCTCTACCTGCAAAGCAATGCCGAGTATGAATTGATTGATCGCATTCACGCCGCGCGCAGCGAAGGCGTGGATTTCATCCTGATCAACCCCGCCGCTTTTACGCACACAAGCGTTGCATTACGTGACGCGCTGCTGGCGGTGAGCATCCCATTCATCGAAGTGCATTTATCGAACGTGCACAAACGCGAACCTTTCCGCCATCACTCTTACTTCTCCGACGTTGCGGTAGGAGTGATCTGCGGCCTTGGCGCCAGCGGTTACCGACTGGCCCTGGAGGCCGCCCTGGAACAGCTTGAAGAACAGGCCAAGCGCCCCTGACCGACCCTTGGGAGTTGACGATTCATGGATATCCGTAAAGTTAAGAAACTGATCGAACTGCTGGAAGAATCCGGTATCGACGAGCTGGAAATCAAGGAAGGCGAGGAATCCGTACGGATCAGCCGTCACAGCAAGACCCCGGCCCAACAGTTCTACGCACCACAGATGCAAGCACCGGCACCTGCCCCAGTGGCCGCTACTCCGGTTGCTACTGTCGCTGAAGCCCCTGCAGCACCGAAACTGAACGGTTTCGTGGTCAAGTCGCCAATGGTCGGTACGTTCTACCGCACCCCGGCACCGACCTCGCCAGCCTTTGCTGAAATCGGCCAGACCGTCAAAGTGGGCGACACCATCTGCATCGTTGAAGCGATGAAGATGATGAACCACATCCAGGCTGAAAAAGCCGGTGTGATCGAATCCATCCTGGTAGAAAACGGTCAGCCGGTTGAATTCGACCAACCGCTGTTCACCATCGTTTGAACCGCGGAGAACCAACGATGTTGAAACCTGCGAAGCTGGAAAAAGTCCTGATCGCCAACCGCGGCGAAATCGCCCTGCGGATCTTGCGCGCTTGCAAGGAAATGGGTATCAAGACCGTCGCGGTGTACTCGACTGCCGACAAAGAGCTGATGCACCTGGGCCTGGCGGACGAGACGGTTTGCATAGGCCCTGCGCCTGCCAGCCTGTCTTACCTGCACATCCCGGCGATCATCGCAGCGGCTGAAGTGACCGGCGCTACCGCCATTCACCCAGGCTACGGTTTCCTTGCGGAAAACGCCGATTTCGCCGAACAGGTGGAAAAATCCGGTTTTGCCTTCATCGGCCCGAAAGCTGACACCATTCGCCTGATGGGCGACAAGGTTTCGGCCAAGCACGCCATGATCGCTGCCGGCGTGCCGACCGTTCCAGGCTCTGACGGCCCGTTGCCGGAAGACCCGGAAACTGCCCTGCGCATTGGTCGCGAAGTCGGTTACCCAGTGATCATCAAGGCCGCTGGCGGCGGTGGTGGTCGCGGCATGCGTGTGGTGCATCGCGAAGAAGACCTGATTGAAGCAGCCAAGCAGACCCGCGAAGAAGCAGGCGCCTGGTTCAGCAACCCGATGGTCTACCTCGAAAAATACCTGACCAACCCACGTCACGTGGAAGTTCAGGTGCTTTCCGACGGCCAGGGCCACGCCATTCACCTGGGCGACCGCGATTGCTCGCTGCAGCGCCGTCACCAGAAGGTTCTGGAAGAAGCACCCGCACCTGGCCTGGATGAAACCGCCCGTGCAGAAGTCCTGGCGCGCTGCGTCAAGGCGTGCATCGACATCAACTACCGTGGCGCTGGTACCTTCGAGTTCCTCTACGAGAACGGCAGTTTCTACTTCATCGAGATGAACACTCGTGTGCAGGTAGAGCATCCAGTATCGGAAATGGTCACTGGCATCGACATCGTCAAGGAGATGCTCAGCATCGCCGCTGGTAACGCGCTGTCGTTTACCCAGGATGACGTGAAGATCCACGGCCACTCGCTGGAGTGCCGGATCAACGCCGAAGACCCGAAAACCTTTATGCCGAGCCCTGGCATGGTCAAGCACTTCCATGCACCAGGTGGCAACGGCGTTCGCGTCGATTCGCACCTGTACAGCGGCTACAAGGTCCCGTCGAACTACGACTCCCTGATCGGCAAGCTGATCACTTGGGGCTCGACTCGCGACGAAGCCATGGCACGCATGCGCAATGCCCTGGACGAAATCGTGGTTGACGGCATCAAGACCAACATCCCGTTGCATCGGGACCTGGTTCGCGATGAAGGCTTCTGCGAAGGTGGTGTGAACATTCACTACCTGGAACACAAGCTGGCTAATCAGTAAGCGAAGTGATCCACCCAACAAGGCCGCCTTCGGGCGGCTTTGTTGTCTCTGAGGTATCAGGAACAACGCATGATCAATGTGGGAGCAGGGCTTACCCGTCTCACACATTGATCTGCGTGCGTCCAGCGGTGTCGTCTTCTGCCCCCACCTCGCGTAAACTGGCGCGCTTCCCGCAGCCCCACCCGCTGCACACTCATTTTTTCAAAGGTGCCCGCCATGCCTTGGCTGCAAGTCCGTCTCGCCATCAGCCCAGAACAAGCCGAAACCTACGAAGACGCGTTCCTTGAAGTAGGCGCGGTGTCGGTGACCTTCATGGACGCCGAAGATCAACCCATCTTCGAACCCGAGCTGAACACCACCCCGCTGTGGTCCCACACCCATCTGTTGGCGCTGTTCGAAGACGGCACCGAGGCCGCCAGCGTGCTGGCCCATATGGAGCTATTGACCGGCAGCCCGCTGCCCGAGCACCACAGCGAAATCATCGAAGACCAGGACTGGGAACGCAGTTGGATGGACAATTTCCATCCCATGCGTTTCGGCCAGCGCCTGTGGATCGTGCCAAGCTGGCACGCCGCCCCCGAGCCTGACGCGGTGAATCTGCTGCTGGACCCTGGCCTGGCATTTGGCACCGGCACCCACCCGACCACCGCCCTGTGCCTGGAATGGCTCGATGGACAGGATTTGCAGGACTGCAACGTACTGGACTTCGGCTGCGGCTCGGGAATCCTGGCCATCGCTGCCCTGCTGCTGGGCGCGAAGGAAGCGGTCGGTACCGACATCGACGTGCAAGCCCTGGAAGCCTCCCGCGATAACGCCGGGCGTAATAACATCGCCGAAGATAAATTCCCCCTGTACCTGCCGGAGCAACTGCCACAGGTACAGGCCGACGTGCTGGTGGCCAACATTCTGGCCGGCCCACTGGTGTCGCTGGCCCCGCAGCTGTCCAGCCTGGTCAAGCCGGGTGGCCGCCTGGCGCTGTCAGGCATCCTCGCCGAGCAGGGCGAAGACGTCGCCGCCGCTTACGCCCAGAATTTCGAGCTGGACCCGATCGCCAACCGTGACGGCTGGGTACGCATCAGTGGTCGTCGGCGCTAGAATGAGCGCCTGCATGAATCGGATGGCCGCATGACCGACAGTTTCGTCACCCAGTGCCCGCATTGCCACGCCCGCTTTCGCGTAAGCCACGCACAACTGAGCGTGGCCCGTGGTGTGGTTCGTTGTGGCTCTTGCCTGCAAGTGTTCAATGCCGCCCGGCAATTGCTGGAGCAGCGCGCCAGCGCGCCTGAGCCTCAAGCTGCGGCAACGGCAGAAGCAGCACCGCGCGCCGTCAGCCAGAAACAATGGACCGCTGAAGAGCTGGACCTGGACAACCTGGACCTGGACGAAGAACTCGCCAAGCTGGAGCGTCGCGAGATTCAGCACACCCAGCCTCTGGGTGCAGACCGCCGGCAACCAGGCTCCGACCGTCGGCAAAATGAAGAGTCCCTCAGCGCCAGCCGCGATACAGCCAAGACTGAAGAAGAACAATGGGCTGCCAGCCTGTTCAGTGATCCGGCTGATGAGCGGACTCCAGCGCCACAAGCGGCGGACAATGAACCTGAACCGGCAAAGGCTGTAGCAGGAAAACCCAAGCGAACCGAACCCTCGATGTCGTTCGACACCCTGGAGGCAGACGATGAGCCAACGCTGCACACCAGAAAAGCCGATGACGACCTCGACCCGCCCGAGCCACCGGTAACCGACGAGCCTCAAGAACAGCCGCAGTCACGCCGCAAGCGACCCCATCCCGCCACAAGCGCTCACGATGAAATGCTGCAGGAGCTGGAAGACGACCCCCTGCACCTCTACACCCAGAAGCGCCCTTCCGGCTGGGGGCGTCGCCTGCTCTGGATTCTGCTGGTGCTGCTGGCCGCTGCCGCCCTGGCCGGCCAATACATTGCCTACCAGTTCGACGACCTGGCGCGCCAGGATAAATACCGGCCCTGGTTCCAGGAGCTGTGCCCGAAACTGGGCTGCACCGTACCTTCCAGGGTCGATATCGCCCACATCAAGAGCAGTAACCTGGTGGTACGCAGCCACCCGGAGTTCGCCAGCGCCCTGGTGGTCGACGCAATCATCTATAACCGTGCGACGTTCTCCCAACCATTTCCGCTGCTGGAACTACGCTTTGCTGACCTTAACGGGCAGATGATCGCCAGCCGACGCTTCAAACCCGCCGAATACCTCAGCGGCGAGCTGGCGGGCGTGACCGAGATGCCATCCCAGACTCCGATTCACATCGCCCTGGACATCCTCGATCCCGGCAACAAGGCCGTGAATTACAGCCTGAGCTTCCACTCCCCCGAATGAATCGGTTCAGGCACCAGGGTTTGACGGCAGATTATTGACTACGCCGTTCGCTACCAAACCGGCAGCGATAAGAAAATAACTGTTCAGATTTTATCCAATTCAGCCTTTATCCAGTCATCGAGAGCGGGTATCATGCCAACCCTTTTTCGAACTCTAATGATCCGGCCCCACAACAGGGAAGTCCTATGTCGGCGGTACGCATCGGCCCATACACATTGCACAACGGCTTGATTCTCGCCCCTATGGCGGGCGTCACCGACCAGCCCTTTCGTCAGCTGTGCAAACGACTGGGTGCAGGACTTGTAGTCTCGGAAATGGTCACCAGCGACATGAGTTTGTGGAATACCCGCAAGTCGCGGATGCGCATGATCCACGAAGGTGATCCCGAGCCCCGCTCGGTACAGATCGCCGGTGGTGATGCGCAAATGCTGGCGGATGCCGCCCGGGCCAATGTTGAACTGGGGGCGCAGATTATTGATATCAACATGGGCTGCCCGGCAAAAAAAGTCTGCAACAAAGCTGCCGGTTCTGCTTTGCTCAAGGATGAAGCGTTGGTGCGCGAGATCCTGCATGCCGTTGTCGCTGCAGTGGATGTGCCGGTCACCCTGAAGATTCGCACCGGGTGGGACCGGGAGAACAAGAACGGCCTGACGGTGGCGAAGATCGCCGAACAGGCCGGCATTACAGCGCTGGCGGTACATGGCCGCACCCGCGCCGACCTTTATACCGGTGAAGCCGAATACGACACCATTGCCGCGATCAAGCAGGCAGTGTCGATTCCGGTCTTTGCCAACGGCGACATCGACTCGGCCGAGAAAGCCCGGCGCGTGCTGCACGCGACCGGGGCCGACGGTCTGTTGATTGGCCGGGCTGCCCAAGGGCGGCCATGGATTTTTCGTGAAATCGATCATTTTCTGCGTACCGGCGAAATTTTGCCGGCACCGGAGTTGATCGAGGTGGAACGTATTCTGCTAGAGCATCTGGCCGCCCTGCACGCCTTCTACGGAGACGTGATGGGAGTACGCATTGCTCGCAAGCATGTCGGCTGGTATCTCGCAACCTTGCCGGGCGCCAGGGAGTTTCGCGCCCACTTCAATCGTTTGGATGATACGCAAGCACAGGTCGCCAACGTTCGTGAGTTTTTCGCCGAACGTTACAAGAGCCTGGTGACAGGGGACGGAGAAGGGGTGGCCGCATGACGATGATGACCGAGACTTTAGTGAGTGGAACAACACCCGTGAGCGACAACGTCAATTTGAAACAGCACCTCAACACGCCGAGCGAAGAAGGCCAGACCCTTCGCGGGAGTGTCGAGAAGGCGCTGCACAATTATTTCGCCCACCTTGAGGGCGCTGCCGTCACGGACGTGTACAACCTGGTGCTCTCCGAAGTCGAGGCGCCCTTGCTCGAAAGCGTGATGAACTACGTCAAGGGCAACCAGACCAAGGCCAGCGAGCTGCTCGGTCTCAACCGTGGCACGCTGCGCAAGAAGCTCAAGCAGTACGATTTGCTGTAAGCATTCAATCAAACCAGAAAGGCGCCCGCGTAAAAACGGTCGCCTTTTTTGCTGACTCCTTTGCTTTTGATGGAAATTGAAATGACCGACCAGACTACCCGCCTGCCGATCCGCCGTGCCTTGATCAGCGTCTCCGACAAGACCGGCATCCTCGAATTTGCCCGGGGGCTGGAAGCCCTGGGCGTGGAGATTCTCTCCACCGGCGGGACCTTCAAACTGCTGCAGGACAACGGCGTGGCCGCAGTGGAAGTGGCGGACTACACCGGTTTCGCAGAAATGATGGACGGTCGGGTCAAGACCCTGCACCCGAAAATCCACGGCGGGATCCTCGGTCGTCGCGGTATCGACGACGCCATCATGACCGAACACGGCATCAAGCCGATCGACCTGGTGGCCGTCAACCTCTACCCGTTCCAAGCCACCATCAACAAGCCAGGTTGCGACCTGCCGACCGCCATCGAGAACATCGATATCGGCGGACCGACCATGGTTCGCTCGGCAGCCAAGAATCACAAGGACGTGGCCATCGTGGTCAACGCCAGCGATTACGGCCAAGTCCTGGAAAGCCTCAAGGCCGGCGGCCTGACCTACGCTCAGCGCTTCGACCTGATGCTCAAGGCCTTCGAACACACCGCTGCCTACGACGGCATGATCGCCAACTACATGGGCACCGTGAACCAGGCCGCCGAAACCCTCTCGACCTCCGATCGCAGCCAATTCCCGCGCACTTTCAACAGCCAGTTCATCAAGACCCAGGAAATGCGCTACGGCGAGAACCCGCACCAGAGCGCGGCGTTCTACGTGGAAGCGACGCCTGCCGAAGTCGGCATCGCCACCGCGACCCAACTGCAAGGCAAGGAGCTGTCCTACAACAACGTAGCCGACACCGACGCCGCGCTGGAATGTGTGAAAAGCTTCGTCAAACCAGCCTGCGTGATCGTCAAGCATGCCAACCCGTGCGGCGTGGCCGTGAGCCCGGACGCTGAAGGCGGTATCCGCCAGGCCTATGAATTGGCCTACGCCACCGACACCGAGTCGGCGTTCGGCGGCATCATCGCCTTCAACCGTGAGCTGGATGCCGAAACGGCCAAGGCCATCGTCGAGCGTCAGTTTGTTGAAGTGATCATCGCGCCTTCCGTTAGCGAAGAAGCCCGCGCCATCGTTGCCGCCAAGGCCAACGTGCGCCTGCTGACCTGCGGCGAGTGGTCGACGGACCGTGCCGCTGCCTGGGACTACAAGCGCGTCAACGGCGGCTTGCTGGTACAGAGCCGCGACATCGGCATGATCGGCAGCGAAGACCTCAAGGTAGTGACCAAGCGCGCCCCGACCGAGCAGGAAATCAACGACCTGATTTTCGCCTGGAAAGTGGCCAAGTACGTTAAGTCCAACGCCATCGTCTACGCCAAGAACCGCCAGACCATCGGCGTCGGCGCAGGCCAGATGAGCCGCGTGAACTCGGCGCGCATTGCCGCGATCAAGGCTGAACATGCAGGCTTGCAGGTACAGGGTTCGGTCATGGCATCGGATGCGTTCTTCCCGTTCCGTGATGGCCTGGACAATGCCGCCAAAGCGGGCGTCACTGCGGTGATCCAGCCGGGCGGCTCGATGCGTGATAACGAAGTGATTGCTGCCGCTGATGAAGCTGGTATCGCCATGGTCTTCACCGGCATGCGCCACTTCCGTCACTAACAGCACTGCTTTCACCTGTAGGAGCGAGCTTGCTCGCGAAGAACGATAACGCGCCGCGCTGTTTCAGAGACCCCGCGTTATCGTTAGCCACCATCGCGAGCAAGCTCGCTCCTACAGAAAATCACTGTGTTTCCCAGATTTGCGTCATCCGAGGTTTTTGAAATGAATGTTTTGATCATTGGCAGCGGTGGCCGTGAACACGCCCTGGCCTGGAAAGTTGCCCAGGACCCGCGTATCCAGAAAGTTTTCGTCGCGCCCGGCAACGCCGGTACCGCCATTGAAGCCAAGTGCGAAAACGTTGCCATCGACGTATTGGCCATTGAGCAGTTGGCCGATTTCGCCGAGAAAAACGTCTCCCTGACCATCGTCGGTCCGGAAGTCCCATTGGTAGCCGGCGTCGTGGACCTGTTCCGCGCCCGCGGCCTGGATTGCTTCGGTCCTACCGCCGGCGCCGCCCAGCTGGAAGGTTCGAAAGCCTTCGCCAAGGACTTCCTGGCCCGCCACAAGATCCCGACCGCCGACTACCAGAACTTCACCGAGATCGAGCCAGCCCTGGCTTATCTGCGTGAAAAAGGCGCGCCAATCGTGATCAAGGCCGACGGCCTGGCCGCCGGTAAAGGCGTGATCGTCGCCATGACCCTGACCGAAGCCGAAGACGCTGTGCGCGACATGCTCGCCGGCAACGCCTTTGGTGAGGCCGGTTCGCGTGTGGTGATCGAGGAATTCCTCGACGGCGAAGAAGCCAGCTTTATCGTCATGGTCGACGGCAAGAACGTCCTGCCGATGGCCACCAGCCAAGACCACAAACGCGTCGGCGACGGCGACACTGGCCCGAACACGGGAGGCATGGGCGCCTACTCCCCTGCCCCGGTGGTCACCGCCGAGGTTCACAAGCGTGTGATGGACCTGGTGATCTGGCCGACCGTGCGCGGCATGGCCGACGAAGGCAACGTCTACACCGGCTTCCTGTACGCTGGCTTGATGATCGACAAGGCCGGCAACCCGAAGGTTATCGAGTTCAACTGCCGCTTCGGTGATCCGGAAACCCAACCGGTGATGCTGCGCCTGCAATCGAGCCTGGTGCTGCTGGTGGAGGCTGCCCTCGCCCAAGCCCTGGACAAGGTTGAAGCCCAGTGGGACCCACGCCCCAGCGTTGGTATTGTGCTGGCGGCCGGCGGTTATCCTGCCGATTACGCCAAGGGCGATGTGATTCAAGGCCTGGACGCAGCTGCTTCTCTGGAAGGTAAAGTGTTCCACGCCGGCACCGCGCTCAAGGATGGCAACGTGGTGACCGCAGGCGGACGCGTATTGTGCGCCACCGCAATGGGCGCCAGTGTCGATGCTGCCCAGCAGCAGGCTTACAAATTGGCAGCTAAAATCAACTGGCAGGGCTGCTTCTACCGCAAGGACATTGGCTATCGCGCCATTGCCCGTGAGCGTGGCGAAGATCAGTAACCAGCTAGCCGTTCGGTTAGGCAGGGGCCCTTGGCCCTTGCCGTACTATTGCGGCCCCGCGCATAGTTAAACCCGTGTATCAACCTACGAAGGGATTTCGCCGTGCGCTGGCTCAGGATCGCCATAGGTTTCACTGTCAGTCTGCTGACCCTGCTCTGCATGCTCTCGGCCCAGGCCGCCACGCAAGGCAGTGGCTGGGCCGTATTGCTTGATGAACAGGCCGATCTGCAACTGAGCGACATTCGCTCCCCCCGCTACACCAATCAATTCAGCCCCATCGAACTGGACCTGATCACCGCAGCCGAGCCCAACAGTGCGTTGTGGATACGTTTCAAGCTGCAACCCGGCAAGCACGAGCAAGTGCTGCGGGTCTTCGCTCCGGACCTGGCGCACCTGAACCTGTACGTGCTGGACGGCGATACGCTGGTGGAGCAACTGAACTCCGGCACCCGCCAACCCCAGGCCGAACGCCCGCTACCCAGCAGCGACTTCATGCTACCCCTGCCGCAAATCCAGAAGCCTCTGGACGTCTACGTGCGCCTGGTCTCGGAACATGAACTGCGCCCTTACATCACCCTGGAACCGGCGGTCATTGCTGCCGCCAACCAGAACCAGACGCTGGTATATGGACTGCTCTTCGGCTGCCTGGTGATGCTGATCCTGCACAACCTGACCCGCTACGCCTACCATCGCTCACGCAGCAGCCTGTGGCTGGCGGCGTGCGAAGGGTTGTTGTTGCTCAGCCTGATGCTGTTGCTCAACCTGCTCGGCCCGTGGCTGCCGAACTGGCACGCGACTCAAACCCCCGGCGCCTACCTGGCCTTGCTGCTGACCGCACCGTGCGGGCTGATGTTCGCCTATCGCTTCTTCGCGCCGCTGGGCCCCCATCCGCTGAACAAGCTGCTGATGGGGGATATCCTGCTGATCATCCTCTGCGGGTTGTTGCTGCTGTTCGTCAACACCCTGCCGCTGAACATCATTACCTACGCGCTGGTGGCGCTGGCCGGCCTGAGCATGTTGTTCGTCTCGGCGTATCACTGGCAGAAAGGCTACCGGCCGGCGCGGCTGTTCATGCTTGCCATGGTGATTTTCAATATCGGCACGCTGATTATCCTGCCAGCATTGCTGGGCCTGACACTGGTGGCGCCGCAAGGGTTGATCGTCACCCTGCTCGGTTTTATCTGTATCAGCGGCCTATTGATGAGCCTGGCCCTGGGCGAGCGCCAACGCAGCATCATCGAAGACCGCTTCAGCCTCAGTCGCGACCTGGCCGCCAGCAACGCGGAAATCGCCGCCAAGGCCGAGTTCCTGGCGAAAATCAGCCACGAAATTCGCACCCCCATGAACGGCGTGCTGGGCATGACCGAGCTGCTGCTGGGCACCCCCTTGTCGGTCAAGCAGCGCGACTATGTGCAGACCATCCACACCGCCGGCAACGAACTGCTGACCCTGATCAACGAGATTCTCGACATCTCCAAGCTCGAATCCGGGCAAATCGAACTGGATGACGTGCAGTTCGACCTCAACGCGCTGATCGAAGATTGCCTGAGTATCTTCCGCGCCAAGGCCGAACAGCAGAACGTCGAGCTGATCAGTTTTATCCAGCCTCAGGTACCTCGGGTCGTCAGCGGCGATCCGACACGCCTGCGCCAGGCGCTGTTGAGCCTGCTGGAAAACGCCCTGCACAAGACCGATGAAGGTGAAGTACTGATCGTTGTTGCCCTGGATGAACGCAGCAGCAAACCGCGCCTGCGCATTGCCGTACAGGACAGCGGCCTGCCGATGGAGCCCGCCGAGCGCGACGCCCTGCTGCACAGCGAACTGCACAGCAAGAATTTCCTCTCTGCCACGCGCTTGAGCGGCCACCTGGGCCTGGTTATCGCCCGTCAGTTGATCCTGTTGATGCACGGCGAGTTCGGTATCAAGAGTGGCAGCCAACAGGGCAGCACCTTGTGGCTGACCTTGCCGCTGGACCCGGAACGCCTGGAACACCCGACCTCGGACCTCGATGGCCCGCTCCAGGGCGCACGGGTACTGGTGGTAGACGACAACGACACCTGCCGCAAGGTGCTGGTGCAGCAATGCACGGCCTGGGGCCTGAATGTCAGCGCCGTACCGTCGGGCAAGGAAGCCCTGGCCCTGCTGCGCACCAAGGCGCACCTGCGGGACTACTTCGACGTGGTCCTGCTGGACCAGAACATGCCCGGCATGACCGGCATGCAGTTGGCGGCGAAGATCAAGGAAGACCCAAGCCTGAATCACGACATCCTGCTGATCATGCTCACCGGCATCAGCAATGCACCGAGCAAGATCATCGCGCGCAACTGCGGGATCAAACGCATCCTGGCCAAGCCAGTGGCCGGCTATACCCTCAAGACCACCTTGGCCGACGAACTGACCCAGCGCAGCAAAGGCATCACCCAACCGCGCCAGGCGGCCCCGAGCGCACCGGCAGCGGTAACGGTGCCCAGCGACTTCCGCATCCTGGTGGCCGAAGACAACAGCATCTCCACCAAGGTGATTCGCGGCATGCTCGGCAAGCTCAACCTGCAGCCGGACACGGCCAGCAACGGCGAAGAAGCGTTGCAAGCGATGAAGGCCCAGCGTTATGACCTGGTGCTGATGGACTGTGAGATGCCGATCCTCGACGGTTTCTCCGCCACCCAGCAATTGCGAGTCTGGGAAGTCAGCAACCAGCGCATCCGCACGCCGGTGGTGGCGCTCACGGCGCACATCCTTTCGGAACACAAGGAACGCGCACGCCAGGCCGGGATGGACGGGCACATGGCCAAGCCGGTGGAGCTGTCGCAACTGCGCGAGCTGGTGGAGTACTGGGTGGCACAGCGCGCACAACGGCCTGAGCACGTCCCTACTTCCTGACGCCATTGGCCTGGCGAGTTTGTTTTTGTGGCGAGCGAGCTTGTCAGATCGCCACAGGACAAGCAGCCTTCATCGCGGGTAAACTCACGCTCGCCCTCCTTCGTTGTGAGCTCCCACCATGCTCCACGTGTTGTTCAGTGTTTATTTGAAGATGCTGGTGCTGTACAGCCCCTTCTTCGTACTGTCCTGCTTTATCAGTCTGACCCGTGGTTATTCCAGCAAGGAGCGCCGGCGCCTGGCCTGGAAGGTGGGGCTGGCAACCCTGGTGTCGAGTGTCCTGCTCTATCTGTTCGGGCGGGTGATTTTCAGCGTGTTCGGCATCACCGTGGATGCCTTTCGTATCGGCGCCGGTAGTGTGCTGTTCATCTCGGCCCTGGGCATGGCCCAGGGTAAATCAGCAGTGCAGACCGATAACGTGCAGCAGGACGTGACCATCGTCCCGCTGACCATCCCACTGACGGTCGGCCCCGGCACTATCGGTGCGTTGCTGGTGATGGGCGTCAGCCAACCCCATTGGGATGACAAGATCATAGCAATCCTCAGCATTGCCCTGGCCAGCCTCACTGTGGGCGTGGTGCTTTACCTGTCCAACCGTATCGAAAGCATCCTCGGCGATCAGGGCTTGCAGATTGTCAGCCGGCTGATGGGTTTGTTTGTATGCGCGCTGGCGGCGCAAATCATCTTTACCGGCGTGCGCGGTTATCTGGTGCCCTAGGGCACCCCGTCAGATTCTGTATTTGGCGATGGACATCAGTACTTTGTCTCCCGCACGCTCACGCAGCAGTTTGATCGTGGCTTCGTTGGCCACAGATGTATTCAGCACCAGGCATGCTTGCACTTCAGCGGCCCCATTGCGGGGCCGCCGTTGTTTCAGGAGAGCGGTTTTTCGCCATACCAGCGCGGCGTGTACACCCATTCGCCGCCACCCGCCCGAGGGAACGTGCACGTAGTGGACGAGCCAATCAGCACCATGGTACGCATGTCCACCTGGTCTGGCGTCAGTTGCCCAAGGGTGGTGGTGCGCAGGGTCTGGCCCGGACGACCAATGTCGCGGCCCAGCACCACAGGCGTCTCGGCCGTACGATGCTGCGCGACGATCTCCAGGGCACGGCCCAACTGCCAAGGCCGGGCACGGGAGATCGGGTTGTAGAACGCCAGGGCCAGGTCGGCCTGGGCTGCCAGGTCCAGGCGTTTCTCGATGATCGACCAAGGCTTGAGGTTGTCCGACAGCGACATCACGCAGAAGTCATGCCCCAGCGGCGCACCCGCCTGAGCGGCCGTGGCCAGCGAGGCCGAAACGCCCGGCAGGATCTCCAGGTCGACACGCTGCCATGCTGGGTCGCTGGATTCGTGCAAGGCTTCCAGTACCGCAGCGGCCATGGCGAACACGCCGGGGTCGCCGGACGACACCACCACCACCGAGCGCCCCTGGGCCGCCAGTTCAAAGGCATGGCGCGCGCGCTGCATTTCTTCACGGTTGTCGGTGCAGTGCTGGATCTGGTCGGCCCGAAACGGCCCGGCCATGCGCACGTAGGTTTCGTAGCCCAGCACATCGGTGCAGCGGGCCAGCTCGGCCTTGACCGCTGGCACCATCAGCTCGGCAGCGCCGGGGCCCAGGCCGATCACCGCCAGACGGCCACGGGGACGGCCAATGCGCGACAGGTCCAAAGGTTCGTCGGCCACCGTGATGACGATGTCGGCATTCGTCACCACGTCGGCGAAGCGCAGTGGCACGGCAAGTTCCATCGCCGCTTCATGCAGTTCGGGATTGGCCATGTCGCTGTCACTGGCCAGCAGGCACGCCAGGGACTGCACGGCAATCCTGGCCTCTTGCAAGGCAACACGAATACGCGAAGCCAACCCCGTTCCCGGACGGCACGTTACCCACACACTCTTCGGGTAGATCAGCAGCTCATTGGCCGCAGGCGTGCGCTCGGCACTGCCCACATGAATCGCCAGGCGCGCCTGCTGATCCTGCGCCAGGTTGGCCTGGTCCAGCCAGGGCGCCACGCCTTCGATGCGTACGCTTTCACCGGCCAGCAGATCAGAGACAAAACGCTTGCCCAACTCGAGATCAGCGAGCTGATAGCCGCTGGGCGGATTGAGCAGGCACGTACCAAAACGCAGTTCACCACTGGTGGTGATCGCAGCGGCAACACCCAATGCCGCAGCGATTTCCCGCGCCAGCCCATTCACCCCGCCCAGGCCGCCGAGCAGCGGCACGACGGCGCTGCCATCCTCGGCCACGGCCAGCACCGCCGGTTCCTCGCCTTTTTCCAGCAACAACGGCGCCAGGGTACGGATGACAATCCCGGCGGCGCACAGGGCGATAATGGGCGTGCCCCGCTGGTAGAGCTGGCGCAGCGTAGCGCCGAATTCGCTGTACAACCGGTCGGCGCCATCAACCCGCTCGGCCAGGCCGTGGATCAACGCGTCGGGGTACAACTTCTGAATGTTGCGAGCAGTGGCGAGGCTGCCATTGCCCAGAATGACAATCGCGGGCGCGGGACGAGTCATCAGCCTTGCCACCTTTCACCGGGAACGATGATCAACGAGAAGTACGGCGAAGACATCGGCTCGACCTGATCCAGGGCGACGATTTTCTGGTTGGCCATGGTTGCACGCTCGACATACAGCGCCCGCCCGGCCAGACCCAACTCTTCCAGCACCTGACGCACCTTGGTGAAGTTGCGCCCCAGCTTCATGATCACCGCCGCATCGGCATCCGCCAGGCGACGCTTGAGTTCGTCATGGGGCAATACGCCAGAGAGCACCGACAGGCTCTGATTGCGATACACCAACGGTGCGCCGAGCACCGACGCACCACCGAGCATCGAGCACACTCCCGGGACAACCTGGGCGTCGTAGCGCTCGGCAAGGCGGTCGTGCAAATACATGTAGGAGCCGTAGAAGAACGGGTCCCCTTCACAGATCACCGCCACGTCGCGCCCCGCATCCAGGTGCGCGGCTACCTTAACGCTGGCGTCGTCATAGAAGTCGCTGATCACTTGCTCGTAGGACAACGGTGCTGGCAAGGCTTCGGTGGTCACGGGATAAACCAGCGGCATCAGGGTCTGCTCAGACACCAGGTGCTCTTCGATAATGCCGAAGGCGTTGCCCTTTTTGCCCTTGGCGACGAAGTACGCCACCACCGGCGATTCGCGCAACAGGCGCAGGGCCTTGAGGGTAATCAGCTCCGGATCACCGGGGCCAACGCCCAGGCCAATCAAACGTCCGCGTGCCTGCATTATTCGATCTCCGTGGCCAGGGCGTTGACGGCAGCAGCAGCCATGGCGCTGCCGCCCAGACGGCCTTGCATGATCACAAACGGCACGCCACGGCTGTCAGCGGCAAGCATGGCTTTGGACTCGGCGGCGCCGACAAATCCCACCGGAAAACCGAGGATCAGTGCCGGCTTTGGTGCGCCGGCGTCGAGCATTTCCAGCAGGTAGAACAAGGCGGTGGGCGCATTGCCAATCACCACCACGCTGCCTTCCAGGTGCGGGCGCCACAGTTCAAGGGCGGCAGCGGAGCGGGTGTTACCCAGTTCCTGCGCCAGGGCCGGCACGCTGTCATCACGCAGGGTGCAGATCACCTGGTTGTTGGCCGGCAGGCGGGTACGGGTCACGCCTTCGGACAGCATCCGCGCATCACACAAGATCGGCGCACCCGCGGCCAGGGCTTCGCGGCCAGCCTTGCCGGCACCTTCGGAGAAC
The DNA here is from genome assembly GCF_055407145.1 of Pseudomonas sp. c313. Classification (NCBI taxonomy): domain Bacteria; kingdom Pseudomonadati; phylum Pseudomonadota; class Gammaproteobacteria; order Pseudomonadales; family Pseudomonadaceae; genus Pseudomonas; species Pseudomonas sp. c313. The sequence goes on from NZ_JBUZRD010000006.1 coordinate 78,589, forward strand.
TGCAAACCGTCTATGGCCTCGACCATGCCGCAGGCATGAATCACCCTCACGGCCAGTTTTTCCAGGTCGGCCGGGATGCGATCCAACTTGGCCTCTGCGCGAATGATCGCAAAGGAGTTGCGATAGATCTCCTGACCGTCGCGGATGTAATCAATCATCGGTGTTGCTCCGTGGGCGGGCGCGCAGCAGGGCGCCCGTCGCTTCAATAGAAAGAGTGCGCGCGTGCAGACGGCCGAAACCCGGCTGGCCTGCTTCGCGAAAATAGAGGTCGTAGTGACCGGGGCTTACCGCCAGCAACGTGACCTGCGCGGTATGGGCAGCAGCGCAGGAGCGTGAGCAGCCTGACAAGTGAACATTCAACGCGTGACCACTGGCTTGCAGCAGCGTCGCCAGGTACAGGGCGTCGGCCTTGGTGTCGGCCAGTCCTTTGCCGCAGCCGCTGGAGCCGGTACAGGCGATCATCCGCGCCAGGGCCTGGTCTGCCGAGCAGAGGAAGCCCAGTTGCGCCAGGCTCTCGCTGACAACATCGGCATCTTGTGCCCGCAGATTGGGCAGCAGCACGCCTTGCCACGGGGTGAGACGCAGGCTGCCATCGCCATAGGCAGCGGCCAACTGCGCGGCGCCCTGGAGCATATTCGAATCCAGGCGCCCCAAAGGTGCGACGGCGACGACATGGACCCGGTTTTTTTGACGCTGTGGATAAGTTCCCACGTGCAGCGCTGCCTGGCCGAGGCGGCGGGAAAAGCCGTCGACAGCCCGCAAAGGCACACTCAAACGCGCCGCCAGTTGCCCCATGAAGTTATCCACAGGCGTTTCGGCCAGCAGGTGACGCATGCGGATCTGTTCAGGGCGGGCCAGGTCGAGAAATAGCTCCAACACCGCCACCACCAGTGCATGCCCTTGGGACAGCGGTACGGCGGCCAGTGGCGCATCGTGACCAGGGCAGCCGGCCAGACCGAAGGCCAGCAGCGTCTGACCGTCAACGTCCCAGGCCGACAACCACAGGTCATGGTGGTGTTCGAGCATTGCCAACACTTCGCCGCCATCCAGTTGCACGGCGAACTTGGCCGATAGCTCATGGAAACGCGGGTGGGTTTGCAGGGTAGCGAGTATCTGGTCCGCCAAGGGCCGGGTGTCGAACAGCATGTCCCGGTCGATGCCAGCGCTGGGGCTGAGCATCACGTTGCGCACATCATCACCGGCGGCGGTGGTCGGTCCCAGGCCGACAGCCAGCAGACAGGCGATCAGCGCGTCGTGTTCGGCGCCGATCCCGCGAATCTGCAAGTTGGCGCGGTTGGTTGCCTCGATCACTCCACCGGCATAGGTCCGGGCCGCGTCCGCCACGGCTACCGCCTGTTCGGCGCGAATAGAACCGCCCGCCAACTTGATCCGGCAGATCCCGCCATCCAGTGCCTGGACAATACGCAGCAGCCCCGGACAAGCCGAGGGGCGTAGGGTACTGGACAGTGGGAATGGCTTCACGGGGCTACTCAACGGGCTACCGGTTCACAGGTAAAGGCGCGGTATTATGCCTGCTTTGTCCGACGGCATGAAAAGCCTGCCCGTCGGATGTCGTTCAAGGAATCAATATGTCGCCCTGGCTGACGGTAGTAGGCATCGGTGAAGACGGTTTCAAAGGCCTGGGCAGGAATGCCCGGCACGCTCTGCTGCACGCCTCCAGGATCATTGGCGGCCAGCGCCAGCTGGACTTGTTACCGGTGTGCATTCGCGGTGACCGGGAGCTGTGGCCCAGCCCGTTTTCCCTCGAACCGCTGTTGGCCCGGCGTGGTGAACCGGTGTGTGTGCTGGCCAGCGGTGATCCAATGTTCTACGGCGTCGGCGCCAGTCTGGCACGGCAAGTGGCGGCCAATGAGCTGCTGATCCTGCCGGCGCCCTCCTCTGTTTCGCTGGCGGCGGCGCGCCTGGGTTGGCCATTACAGGATGTGCTGACGTTGTCGGTGGTCGCCCGCCCGTTGGCTACGCTCAATGCCCACCTGTCCAGCGGAGTGCGCGTACTGGTGCTGAGCAACGACGGCCAGAGCCCGGCGGCCATCGCTGCCGTGTTGTGTTCAAGTGGTTTCGGCCCGAGTCGTTTAAGTGTGTTCGAGCACCTGGGTGGCGCGGCTGAACGTCGCATCGACGGCGTTGCCGAGGATTGGCAAGACTCGCCGTTTGCCGCGTTGAACCTGGTAGCCATCGACTGCCTGGCTGCACCGGGTACGGCACGTCTGTCACGGTTGGCTGGGTTGCCAGACGCCGCTTTCAGGCACGACGGCCAACTGACCAAGCGCGACGTGCGCGCCATGACCCTGGCCCGTCTCGCGCCCACTCCCGGCGAACTGCTGTGGGACGTCGGCGCCGGCAGCGGCTCCATCGGCATCGAATGGATGCGCGCGCACACCAGCTGTCGGGCGCTGGCCATCGAAGCGGACGAAGGCCGTCAGCTTTTGATCGAACATAACCGCGATGCCCTCGGCGTGCCGGGCCTGCAATTGATACGCGGCAGCGCGCCTCAAGCCCTCGATGGCCTTGAAGCTCCCGACGCCATCTTCATCGGCGGCGGCGTGACCCGCGCCGGCGTGCTGGACACCTGCTGGCAACACCTGCGCCCCGGTGGCCGGCTTGTCGCCAACGCCGTCACCCTGCAAAGCGAAATGACCCTGATGGCCTGGCGCGAACAACACGGCGGTGAGCTGACCCGCATCCATGTTGCCCAGGCCCAGCCTTTGGGTGACTTCGACACCTGGCGCCAGGCACTGCCGATCACCTTGCTGGAAGTGATCAAACCACAATGAAGCGCATCCTCCTGCTGGGCGGCGTCACTGACGCCCTGGCCATCGCCCGCACCCTCGGCCCTCAGCATATCTACAGCCTGGCCGGCATCGGCCGGGTGCCCACCGACCTCACCTGCCAGGTTCGCGTCGGCGGCTACGGCGGCGCTGAAGGCCTGGCGCAATTTATCCGCGACCAAGGCATCGACCTGCTGCTGGACGCAACCCATCCCTACGCCGCGCAGATCAGCCAGAACGCTGCTCGTGCGGCGCAACTGTGTGCTATTCCCTGCTGGGCCTTGCGCCGACCGGCGTGGCAGCCGCAGGCCGGTGATGACTGGAGGGAAGTCGGCGACTGGGCCGAGCTGATCGTCGCGCTGAAGCCCTTCAAGCGCCCGCTGTTCACCCTGGGCCGCGAACCGCTGCAACACCTCGACGAAATCCCCGCCGAGCAGTTCTGGACCTTGCGGGCGCTGGATAGGTATCCCGGCAACAAACGCTGCGAAGTGATCGGCGCACGGGGGCCGTTTTTGATCGAGGCTGAACGGGCCTTGTTCGAACGCAGGCAGATTGATGTGCTGATCAGCAAGAACAGCGGCAGCAGTGCGACCGAACCGAAGCTGGAAGTGGCGCGCGAGCGTGGGGTGCCGGTGTTGGTGTTGAAGCGGCCGGTGTTGGCGGGGGTGGATCGGGAGTTTTTGTCGCTGGAAGAAACACTCGCTGCGTTGGAAAACTTCGCCCGATAAGTCAGGATCATTCGCTTGCTTGAACAGTAACCTATTTGTTACCTTCAGGGTCGCCAATGATCGAGATCGAAGAATACCAACGTGAAAACCAGATCAGCCCATTCGGTCAATGGTTCTCTTCCTTGAGTGTGCAGGCGGCACTTAAGGTTTCAAACGCATTGGTTCGGCTTGAAATGGGCAATACCAGCAATATCAAATGGTTCGATGGGCTCGGTGAATACCGCATTAACTGGGGGCCGGGTTACCGGATTTATCTGATACAGGAAGGCCATCGGCTGATCATCCTGTTTGGCGGTGGCGACAAGTCCAGCCAAAAAAGAGATGTCAAAGCAGCAAAGTCGCTGATCAACGAGTATCAGCGTTGCAAAAAATCGGAACACCAGAGGTAGCCGACATGGCGCTCACCCGCAGTTATAAACACACCATTGCCGAACGCGCACAGCGTGATCCTGAATTTGCCCAAGCTCTTCTGGATGAGGCTGCTACGCTATTTCTCAACGGCGAACCAGAAATCTCGCGCGTGATCCTGCGTGATTTGGTCAATGCCACAGTTGGCTTCGAAGGCTTGGCGAAAGAGACAGCAAAACCCAGTAAAAGCCTTCATCGCATGCTTTCAGCCAAAGGCAATCCAAGCATGGACAACCTGGCTGCGATATTCGCAGTGGTCAGGAAGGCGCTAGGCGTCGATATGCAAGTTCATGGAGTGCCTGCGGCCTAGCCTGATAGCCCTGCGACACCAAACCGCACACCCGGTTTTTACTTATCCACCCCGATCAGGCTAAATACCCATCTGATCGTTTAAACCCTACGGATTGTCCGCCATGGCCCGTCAACGCTTTGCATTTGCCTGGATCGCCTGTTTTGCAGTGCTGTTCAATGCGTTTGCCATGCCGATGGCCGGGGCGATGCAGCAGGCCAAGAGCCCTGGCGAACAATTGCTGTGGGGCAGCTTCTGCTCCTCAAGCGGTACCAAGCTGGTGGCGATTTCCCTGGGAACGCTGGAGCAAGAGGAGCCGCAGCAGGACGAGCACTCCACCATGCAGCATTGCTGGTGCTGTTCGGGCTCGGCGCCGTTGGTGGCGCTGCCGGGGCATGTGCCGCAGTTGTATGTCACTCGATTCGACGCCGCGCAGAGCCTGCCGCTGCCGTCACTGCAATCCCCCACGCCGCGCCAGCAATGGCCGAGCCTTAATCCCCGCGCCTCTCCGACGGCCTGATCACTTCGCAATTGACCTGCGTTTTGAACCGTTCTGGAGAACTGCCATGCTTAAATCTTCCCTGCTCCTGGCTGCGTTGTTGCTGCCGGTGTGTGCCGCCAATGCCGATGACTACAAGGCCGGCGACCTTCTGGTAAGCGATCCCTGGTCACAGGAACTGCCCCCCAACGCGCCGACCGTCGCGGCGTATTTTGTGATTCATAACCAGGGCGACAAACCTGATCGCCTGCTCAGCGTCGATACGCCAGTGGCGGCCAAGGCCGAACTGCATGAGCATGTGATGCAGGGTGACTTGATGAAGATGCAACTGGTGCCCAGTGTCGCCGTTCCGGCTGGCGGGGACCTGAAGTTCGCCCCCATGGCCTACCACGTGATGCTGCTGGGCCTGAAGGACCGCAGTGTCTTGCAAGACGGCAAGCATTTCCCGCTGACCCTGCACTTCGAAAACGCAGGGCCGGTAAACGTACAAGTGTCGGTGCAAAAAGTGCCGCCAATGGTCACCCACGAGCACATGCACGCTCAGTAACCACCCAAGACCGGCCCCATCATGGGCGCTCCGGACAACAGGTTATCCACCAAGCCCGTAAGCCTTGCTCGCGGCAGCTGGATCAGCCTGTTTGCCATGCTGATGATCTTTATCGGACCGCTGATTTCCCAAGCGATGCCGATGGATCATCACGCCGGCATGTCCATGCCGATGAGCATGGACGCCAGTTGCCATGGCGAACGTCAACACTCGCCCGAACACGGCAAGCCTCCCACTGCCGACCCTGTGCTGTGGGAAAAGTGCGGCTATTGCAGCCTGCTGTTCAGTTGCCCGGCGCTGCCTGGCAGCGTGTCGTTCGTCGCCCTCAGCGCCCCGTCACCCGCTAACGCCATCACCCCTTCCCCGCGCCTGGGCCATGCCCGGCAGAGCATTTTCCCCGGCGCCCGCAGCCGCGCACCGCCCATCGCTTCGTAAATACCCACACCCTGAAACCACGCCCGGCCGACTTTAGACAGACAGCCACAGGCTGCTGGCCGTGTTGTTTACGATTGATAGATGGAATTTTTCATGTCCAGGTTTTCTGCTGACACCCGTATGGGATGTACCCCCGTTCTTGCCGTTCTGTGTGGCGCACTACTGGCGCCACAGGCTCACGCCGACGACCACGCCGAGCACAACAATGAGCTGAGCCCGACGGTAATCACCGCCATCGCCCCCAGTTCGCCGCTGACGATCATCACCAACCCCAAGGACCCACGCCAGCCGGTGCCGGCCAGTGATGGCGGCGATTACCTCAAGACCATCCCCGGCTTCGCCCTGGTGCGCAACGGCGGTACCAACGGCGACCCGGTGCTGCGGGGCATGTTCGGCTCGCGCCTGAACATCCTCACCAACGGCAGCATGATGCTCGGCGCCTGCCCTGGGCGAATGGACGCACCAACCTCCTACATCTCCCCGGAAACCTACGACAAGCTGACGGTGATCAAAGGCCCGCAAACCGTACTCTGGGGACCTGGCGCCTCGGCGGGCACGGTGCTGTTCGACCGCGAGCCGGAGCAGTTCGGCGAGTTGGGCACGCGGGTCAACGCCAGTGTGCTGGCCGGTTCCAACGGGCGTTTCGATAAAGTCATCGACGCTGCCGCTGGCGGTTCTTTGGGCTATGTCCGAGTGATCGGTAACCAGGCCCACGCCGACGACTACAAGGACGGCAACAACAACACCGTCGCCTCGCGCTACGACAAGTGGAACGGTGACGTCGCCCTCGGCTGGACCCCGGACGCCGACACCCTGCTGGAGTTGACCGCAGGCCGTGGCGATGGCGAGGCTCGCTACGCCGGGCGCGGCATGGACGGCTCGCAATTCCTGCGCGAAAGCCTGGGCCTGCGCTTCGAGAAATCCAACATCGGCGAGGTGTTGGACAAGGTCGAGGCCCAGGTCTACTACAACTACGCCGACCATGTGATGGACAACTACAGCCTGCGCACCCCGTCGGGCACCGGGATGATGGCAGGTCCCATGGCTTCCAACGTCGACCGCCGCACCCTCGGCGCGCGGATCAAGGCCACCTGGCGCTGGGCTGATGTGCAACTGATCAGCGGCATCGACGCGCAGACCAACGAGCATCGCCAGCGCAGCGGCATGGGTATCGATACCTACAAGGACGTGCCGCGCAACAAGGACGCCGACTTCCACAACTACGGCGTGTTCGGCGAGCTGACCTGGTACGCCGCCGACAATGACCGCGTGATCACCGGCGCCCGCCTGGACCGCGCCTCGGCCAAGGATTTTCGCCAGCGCACCGGCTCCGGGATGATGGCTCGGGCCAACCCCACCGCCAACAACACCCGCGCCGACACGCTGCCTTCCGGCTTCGTGCGTTATGAACACGACCTGTCCGACAGCCCCACCACGCTGTACGCAGGCCTCGGCCACGCTGAACGATTCCCCGATTACTGGGAGTTATTTTCCCCAAAATCAGGGCCGTCGGGCTCGGTGAATGCCTTCGACGCGGTCAAACCGGAAAAAACCACCCAGCTGGACTTCGGCCTGCAATACAAAACCGCTGATATGGAGGCCTGGGCTTCGGGCTATGTCGGCCAGGTGCGCGACTATATTTTGTTCAATTACACCCCAGGGATGATGGGCACGACTTCCCAGGCACAGAACATCGATGCACGAATCATGGGCGGCGAATTGGGCGCGGCGTACAAACTCACCTCCAACTGGAAAGCCGACGCCACTCTCGCCTATGCCTGGGGTAAAAACAGCAGCGACGGCAAGGCTCTGCCGCAAATGCCACCGCTGGATGCTCGCTTCGGCCTGACCTACAGCGAGGACAACTGGAGCGCCGGCGCTCTGTGGCGAGTGGTCGCGGAGCAAAACCGCATCGACCAGAACAAAGGCAACGTGGTTGGCAAAGACTTCGACAAGAGTTCGGGCTTTGGCGTGTTCTCCCTGAACGCGGCGTATCGCATCAATAAAAACTTCAAGGTCAGCACCGGCGTCGACAACCTGTTCGGCAAAGCCTACGCCGAGCACCTGAACCTCGCCGGCAACGCCGGGTTCGGCTACCCAGCCAATGACCCGCAAGCCATCAACGAACCGGGGCGCACGCTCTGGACCAAGGTGGATATGAGTTTCTGACAGCGAACACCATTGTTGTGGCGAGCCTGCTTGCCACAACAAATAATTTGATCGGCCAGATAAATAACAAGCCTTGCGGAGCAACCCCGATGAACCCTCCAAAGATTTCCTTCTACAACCTGGCCTGGCGCTGGCATTTCTACGCCGGGCTGTTTGTCGCCCCCTTCATGGTGCTGCTGGCTGTAACCGGCATCATCTACCTGTTCAAACCCCAGCTCGACCCACTGATGTATGGCGACTTGCTCAAGGTGCAAAGCGCCGAGTATGTACTGAGCGCCGATGAACAACTGCAACGAGCCAAGGCGGCCTATCCCCTGGGCACCATCAGCAAATACCTGCCGCCGGTGGACGCCACCAGCAGCGCGCAATTTGTCGTGCTCAACGAAGGTCACGAGGTGACGGTATTCGTCGACCCTTATCGCGGGACAGTGCTGGGCGAGCAGGACGCGAAAAGCAACCTGCAAGCCATCGCCCGCGCGCTTCACGGCGAGCTGATGATCGGCACCGTGGGCGACCGCCTGGTAGAGCTGGCGGCCGGTTGGGGTGTGATGCTGGTGGTCTCTGGCCTGTACCTGTGGTGGCCGCGCGGCAAGTCGCCAGCCGGGATCTTGTGGCCACGGTTGGGCAGTCGCGGGCGGCTGTTCTGGCGCGACCTGCATGCGGTCACCGGTTTCTGGGGCGCAGCGTTTTTGCTGGTGATGATCCTTAGCGGCATGACCTGGACCGGCTTCTGGGGCAAGCAATACGCCGACCTGTGGAACCGCTTCCCGGCGGCGATGTGGAACAACGTGCCGCAGTCCGACCAACAAGCGCGCATCCTCAATACCGCCACACAACAGACCGTGCCCTGGGCCATGGAAAACACGCCGATGCCGATGTCCGGCGATCATGCCGAACACATGAACCACGCTGGCATGAGCACCGGCCCGGCAGCGCCAACCCTGCGCCTGCAACAGCTCGTGGACCTGGCCACCGCCCGCAAGGTTGAACCGGGCTACAGCATCACCTTCCCCACCACCGCCGAGGGCGTATTCACCATCGCGGTGTTCGCCAACGACCCGCGCAACGACGCCACCCTGCATGTCGACCAATACACCGGCAAGGTCCTGGCCGATGTGCGCTGGGAACACTACAACACCGTAGCTCGGGCCACTGAAACCGGAGTGATGCTCCACGAAGGCAAGATGTTCGGCGTGGTCAATCAGATCCTGGTGCTGCTGATCTGCCTGATGATTCTGCTGAGCGCGGTCAGCGGCGTAGTGATCTGGTGGAAGCGCCGGCCACAGGGCGGCCTCGGGGTTCCGCCGTTGCGCCATGACCTGCCGAAGTGGAAAGCCGCCATGGTGATCATGCTGGGCCTGGCGATTGTCTTTCCCCTGGTGGGGGCGTCTCTGATCGTGGTCTGGGTGTTGGATCGCCTGGTGCTGGCGCGTTTTTTTGGCCAGCGTGAATCTGCTTCACCTTCGCTATGAAGCAGTCGAGACGTCCTACATAGAAGCACTGTGTAGCCTTACGCAGGCTTTCGCCCCCTACGCAACAAGTGTTAACTTATAACACTTGCTGCGTGATCTCCGTTCGCCAAAAAAATCTGTCTTGAATGTGTACAACCGATAAGAAACCAATGACCTCACTCAACCTCACCCAACTCGCCTGGACCCCTCTGGGTCACGGCCACTGTCATCACCAGTTCCAATTGCGTGACGCCAGTTTGCAGGTAGGTGCCGGGGAGTTTGTCGGGTTGATCGGCCCCAATGGCAGCGGCAAGACCAGCTTGTTGCGCTGCGCCTATCGGTTCAGCAAACCAGAAAGCGGCGAGGTACTGCTCGACCACCAGAACGTCTGGAAGCAATCCTCGCGCTGGTGCGCCCAGCGCATCGCCGTGGTGCTTCAGGAGTTTCCCGATGCCTTCGGTTTGCGGGTGGACGAGGTGGTCGCCATGGGCCGCACGCCCCATAAGGGATTGTTCGACAGCGACACCATTGAAGACCAAAAACTGATTCAACAGGCCCTCGAATCCGTTGGCCTGCTGGGCTTTGAAGACCATGCCTTTGCCACCCTCTCCGGCGGCGAAAAGCAACGGGTTATTCTCGCCCGTGCCCTGGCCCAACAACCGCAACTGCTGATCCTCGACGAACCGACCAACCACCTCGACCCGCGCTACCAACTTGAGCTTTTGAAGCTGGTCAAACGCCTGAAGATCGGTACCCTGGCCAGTATTCACGACCTGAACCTGGCCGCCGCGTTTTGTGATCGCCTGTATGTAATCAACCACGGGCGCATCGTCGCCAGCGGCACGCCTCACGAAGTGCTGACCGTCGAACTGTTGCGCGAGGTATTCGGCGTCGAGGCGCTGATCGACACTCACCCCCTGTCCGGCTACCCCCGAATCACCTGGATAACCCAACCATGATCCTGCGCTCCCTGCTGTCCATCGCTTTGTTGTTCAGCGCTTCCCAGACCTTCGCCGAAGCGATCCATTACCCGCTGAAAATCCAGAGTTGCAACCGCGAAGTGACCTTCAAGGAAGCCCCCAAACATGCGGTCAGCCACGACATCAACATGACCCAGATGATGCTCGCCCTAGGCCTCAAGCCACATATGGCCGGCTACAGCGGCGTCACCGGCTGGAAGTCGGTAACCCCACAAATGGCGCAGATCCTCGACGGCCTGCCGGAGCTGGCGAGCAAGTATCCGTCAGTGGAAACCCTGCTCAACGCCAACGTCGATTTCTTCTTCGCTGGCTGGGACTACGGTATGCGCGTGGGCGGTGACCTCACCCCGCAAACCCTGCAACCCTTGGGCATCAACGTCTATGAGCTGACCGAATCCTGCGCATTTGTCATGAAGCGCCCGGCGGCCACTCTTGCAGACACCTACAACGACCTGCGCAACCTGGGCAAGATTTTCGACGTGCAAGACCGCGCCAACACGCTAATCGCACAGATGCAGGAGCAAGTCGCCGAGGTGCAAAAAAGCCTGCCCGCTGACAAACCTCGCGTCTTCCTTTACGACAGCGGCGAAGACCGTGCCATGACCTCCGGGCGCCTGGGCATGCCGCAAGCACTGATCGATGCGGCCGGTGGGCGCAATATCCTCGATGACGTCGAAGCCAGCTGGACCCGCATCAACTGGGAAACCGTGGTGGAGCGCAATCCGCAGGTCATCGTGATCGTCGACTACAGCGAAACCACCGCCGAGCAGAAAGAGCAATTCCTGCTGAACAATCCGGCGCTGCAATCGGTGGACGCCATCAAGAACCAGCGCTTTATCGTCATCCCTTACGTGCAAGCCACGCCGGGAATCGACAACGTGCTGGCGGTTGAAACCCTGGCCAAGGGATTCCACGGCGAATGACCAACCGTCGCTACGCCTTGTTGCTCAGTGCCCTTGGTGCGTTGTTGCTGGTCTCCTGCGTGGTCTCGCTGGGGTTCGGCTCGGCGCGGGTACCGGTGGACGTGGTGTGGCGGATTTTGCTGCACAAGGCCTTCGGTATCGGTGAGATGAACTGGAGCGTCGGCCAGGAACATATCGTCTGGCTGATCCGGGTGCCGCGCATGTTGCTCGGTGCGTTGGTGGGCGCCGGCCTGGCGTTGATCGGCGCGGTGTTGCAGGCGGTAACGCGCAACCCCCTGGCCGACCCGCACCTGCTGGGCGTGACCTCCGGCGCCACCCTCGGCGCGGTGATCGTGGTGCTGCATGTCGGTGAAATCGTCGGCCTGCTGACCCTGCCCATCGCCGCCTTTATCGGCGCGCTGCTAAGCATGATCGTGGTGCTGGCAGTGGCCAGCCGCAACGGTCGCCTGGAAAGCGATCGCCTGCTGCTGTGCGGAGTGGCGGTGTCGTTCGTGATGATGGCGGTGGCCAACCTGCTGCTGTTCATGGGCGATCACCGCGCGGCGTCGGCGGTGATGTTCTGGATGCTCGGCGGCCTGGGGCTGGCGCGCTGGGAGTTGCTGGCGGTTCCCTTCGCCACCGTACTGTTGGGGCTGGTGTTGCTGCTGGGGATGGCTCGCCCGCTGAATGCCCTGATGGCCGGCGAACAGACTGCCGTGACCCTGGGCTTGAACGCACGCAATGTGCGGCTCAAGGTGTTCCTGATCGCCTCGCTGATGACCGGCGTGCTGGTGTCCATCAGCGGCTCCATCGGTTTTGTCGGGCTGATGGTGCCGCACATTGCCCGGCGTCTTGTAGGCGCCGAGCATCGGCGCTTGCTGCCGGTGTGCGTGCTTCTGGGCAGCATCTTCCTGGTGTGGGTCGATGTCGCGGCACGCACAATGATTGCCCCGGAGGACTTGCCCATTGGCGTGGCCACCGCGGCCATCGGCGGGCTGTTTTTCATAGGGTTGATGCGCAAGCGCTGACACCCGGCAGCTACCGCCCCGTTGTAGCGCACGCTTGCGCACCAACACTCCTCCCCTGCCTGCTCATGGTGCGCCGCTGCCGGCCGCCACTGTGCAAAACCGACTATTTCCTGCCTTTTGCCGACTAGGCACACCCCTTGCAACTACCCACTCAATGCCCGTATCTGCCCCCACATAACAACGTTGAGTCATGGAGATTGCACAATGAAGCGTCGCAGCTTGATCAAGGCTTTCACTCTGTCGGCATCCATCGCCGCCATGGGCATGACCTGGACTGTCCAGGCCGCCGAGACCATCAAGATCGGTATCCTGCACTCGCTGTCCGGGACCATGGCCATCTCCGAAACGTCCCTCAAGGACATGGCGTTGATGACCATCGACGAGATCAACGCCAAGGGTGGCGTGAACGGCAAGATGCTGGAAGCGGTGGTGGTGGACCCGGCATCGAACTGGCCGCTGTTCGCCGAGAAAGGCCGGCAGTTGCTGACCCAGGACAAGGTCGCGGTGGTGTTTGGTTGCTGGACTTCGGTGTCGCGCAAATCGGTACTGCCGGTGTTCGAAGAACTCAACGGCCTGCTGTTCTACCCAGTGCAATACGAAGGCGAAGAAATGTCGCCCAACGTGTTCTACACCGGTGCCGCGCCTAACCAGCAGGCGATCCCTGCGGTGGAATACCTGATGAGCGAAGAAGGTGGCAGCGCCAAGCGCTTCTTCCTGCTGGGCACTGACTATGTGTACCCACGCACCACCAATAAAATCCTGCGTTCGTTCCTGCATTCCAAAGGCGTGGCCGACAAGGACATCGAAGAGGTCTACACCCCGTTCGGTCATGCCGATTACCAGACCATCGTCGCCAACATCAAGAAGTTCTCCGCCGGCGGCAAGACTGCGGTGATCTCCACCGTGAATGGCGACTCCAACGTTCCGTTCTATAAAGAACTGGCCAACCAGGGCCTGAAAGCCACCGACGTTCCAGTGGTGGCCTTCTCCGTGGGCGAAGAAGAGTTGCGCGGCATCGACACCAAGCCGTTGGTGGGCAACCTCGCGGCGTGGAACTACTTCCAGTCGGTGGAAAACCCGGTGAACAAGAAATTCGTGGCTGATTGGAAAGCCTACGCCAAGGCTCACAACCTGCCGGGCGCGGACAAAGCCGTGACCAACGACCCGATGGAAGCCACCTACGTCGGCATCCATATGTGGGCCCAGGCTGCTGAAAAAGCCAAATCCACCGACGTCGACAAGGTCCGCGAAGCCCTCGCCGGCCAGACCTTCGCCGCACCATCGGGTTTCACTCTGACCATGGACAAGACCAACCACCACCTGCACAAGCCGGTGATGATCGGCGAGATCCAGGCTGACGGTCAGTTCTCTGTGGTGTGGCAGACCAGCGAGCCAGTCCGTGCCCAGCCGTGGAGCCCGTACATTCAGGGCAATGACAAGAAGCCTGACTATGCCGTGAAGAGCAACTGAGCCAAGAAGGCTGGTCAATAACCTGTGGCGAGGGCACTTGCTCCCTCGCCACAACAGCCCGGCTCCCACATTGTCCGCGCAAGGCCCACTGATATGCCTACTGCCCTCTACCGCTTCATCCTGGCCGTCCTGCTTGTGCTGCCCGTGGCCGCACACGCAGGCGATGCCGACGATTTCCTGGCCGCCAACCCGACCCAACAAGCCAAGCTGCTGCAAGACTGGGCCGCCCAGCCCGATCTGGCCCGCATCGAGTTGGTCAACGCCCTGCAACAAGGCCAACTCACGGTCAATGGCGAAACCAAAACCGTACGCCTGAACAACCGCCTGCGCGGCCTGATCGACAACGTGCAAGCTAGCCAGAAACTGCTTGCCGCCGATCCCAGGATTCGCCAGGCAGCAGCGCAAACCCTACAAAAAAGCGCCCAACCTGCGCAGCTGAAATTCCTCGACCAGCAACTCGCCGCTGAGACCAACGACGACGTCCACGCCGCCCTGAGCCTGGCCTTGGCCAATCTGCAACTGGTGGACACCGACCCGGCTGTACGCCTGGCCGCCGTGCGCCTACTCGGCAACACCGGCGACCCGCTGGCCCGCACCCGCCTGGAAGCTCTGCTGGCCCCAGGCGTGGAAACCGACTCTGCCGTGCACACCGCCGCCGAAACCAGCCTGGCCCAGGTCAAGCGCAAACTGCTGGTGGGCGAGATCCTCGGCCAGGCCTTCAGTGGCATGTCACTGGGTTCGATCCTGCTGCTGGCGGCTCTCGGTTTGGCGATCACCTTCGGTTTGCTCGGGGTGATCAACATGGCCCACGGCGAGATGCTGATGCTCGGCGCTTACTCCACCTATGTGGTGCAGTTGCTGATGCAGCGCTACGTGCCCCAGGCCATCGAGTTCTATCCGCTGATCGCGCTGCCGGTGGCGTTTTTTGTCACCGCCGCCATCGGCATGGCCCTGGAGCGCACGGTGATTCGTCACCTCTACGGCCGGCCCTTGGAAACACTGCTCGCCACCTGGGGCATCAGCCTGATGCTGATCCAACTGGTGCGCCTGGTGTTCGGTGCGCAGAACGTTGAAGTGGCCAACCCGGCCTGGTTGTCGGGCGGGATTCAAGTGCTGCCCAACCTGGTGCTGCCGTACAACCGCATCGTCATCATCGCCTTCGCCCTGTGTGTGGTGGTGCTGACCTGGCTGCTGCTGAACAAAACCCGCCTGGGCCTCAATGTGCGAGCGGTGACCCAGAACCGCAACATGGCCGCCTGCTGCGGCGTGCCCACCGGGCGCGTCGACATGCTCGCCTTTGGCCTCGGTTCCGGCATCGCAGGCTTGGGTGGCGTGGCCTTGAGTCAAATTGGCAACGTCGGCCCGGACCTGGGCCAGAGCTACATCATCGACTCGTTCCTGGTGGTGGTGCTCGGCGGCGTCGGCCAGTTGGCCGGCAGCGTCATGGCCGCTTTCGGTTTGGGCATCGCCAACAAGATTCTTGAGCCGCAGATCGGCGCCGTGCTCGGCAAGATCCTGATCCTCGCGCTGATCATTCTGTTTATCCAGAAACGCCCGCAAGGACTCTTCGCACTGAAAGGACGGGTGATCGACTGATGAACCAGCCATTGATGCTGACTGCCGCGCAAAAGGCCGGGCCCAAGGTGACGATTGCCGTCGGTGTGGTGATCCTGATCCTGCTGCTGGCCTTACCGCTGTGCTCCCTGCTGTCGCCGGAAAACCCGCTGCACGTCTCGGCTTATACCCTGACGCTGGTGGGCAAGATCCTCTGCTACGCCATCGTCGCGCTGGCCCTGGACCTAGTCTGGGGTTACGCCGGGATGTTGTCCCTGGGCCACGGTTTGTTCTTTGCCCTCGGTGGTTACGCCATGGGCATGTACCTGATGCGTCAGGCCTCTGGTGATGAATTGCCGGCGTTCATGACCTTCCTGTCATGGACTGAGTTGCCGTGGTACTGGGTCGGTACCAATCACTTCCTCTGGGCGATGTGCCTGGTGGTGTTGGCGCCGGGGTTGTTGGCGCTGGTGTTCGGTTTCTTCGCCTTCCGCTCGCGGATCAAGGGCGTGTATTTTTCGATCATGACCCAGGCTTTGACCTTCGCCGGAATGCTGCTGTTCTTTCGCAACGAGACCGGATTTGGCGGCAATAACGGCTTTACCAATTTTCGCAGCATCCTTGGCTTTGGCATCACCGAACCGGGAACGCGGGCAGTGCTGTTTTTCGCCACCGTGCTGTTGCTGGTAGCGAGCCTGTACATCGGCTGGCGCCTGGCGCAAAGCAAGTTCGGCCGGGTACTGACGGCGCTGCGCGATGCCGAGAACCGCCTGATGTTCTGTGGCTACGACCCGCGCGGATTCAAGTTGTTTGTCTGGGTCTTGAGTGCGGTGCTGTGTGGCCTGGCGGGTGCGTTGTATGTGCCGCAAGTGGGGATCATCAACCCCAGCGAAATGTCACCGACCAACTCCATTGAAGCTGCCGTGTGGGTGGCACTGGGCGGGCGCGGCACGCTGATCGGTCCGCTGCTGGGCGCAGGTGTGGTCAACGGCATGAAGAGCTGGTTTACCGTGGCCTTCCCCGAGTACTGGCTGTTCTTCCTTGGAGCGCTGTTCATCATCGTGACCCTGTACTTGCCCAAGGGTGTAATCGGTCTGCTGAAGAAGAGGGGCGAATCATGAGAGTCACTGCAACGGCTGAATTCATGCTCGAACCGATCCTGGAACCCAACAAGGACCAAGGCACCAGCCGCGACGCCATCGGCCTCGGCCAGGCGGCTGGCAAGGGCCTCAATACCCGCCACGGCACCATCCTGACCCTGGAAGATATCAGCGTCAGCTTCGACGGATTCAAGGCCCTCAACGACCTGAACCTGTACATCGGCGTCGGTGAACTGCGCTGCATTATCGGCCCCAATGGCGCGGGCAAGACCACGCTAATGGACGTGATCACCGGCAAGACCCGACCCAGCCACGGCAAGGCCTGGTTTGGCGAAACCCTGGACCTGACGGCGCTGAGCGAAGTGCAGATCGCCCAGGCCGGGATCGGGCGCAAGTTCCAAAAGCCTACGGTGTTCGAAGCCCTGAGCGTTTTCGAAAACCTGGAGCTGGCGCAGAAGACCGACAAGTCGGTATGGGCCAGCCTGCGGGCGCGCCTGAGTGGTGAACAGAAGGATCGCATCGACGAAGTGCTGGACACCATTCGCCTCACCGCCTCGGTCCATCGCCCGGCCGGCTTGTTGTCCCACGGTCAGAAGCAGTTCCTGGAAATCGGCATGTTGCTGATGCAAGACCCGCAACTGTTGCTGCTGGACGAACCGGTGGCGGGCATGACCGACGCCGAAACCGAATTCACCGCAGAACTGTTCAAGCGCCTGGCGGACAAGCATTCGTTGATGGTGGTGGAGCACGACATGGGCTTTGTCGGCTCGATTGCCGACCACGTCACCGTATTGCACCAAGGCAGCGTGTTGGCCGAAGGGTCGCTTGCACAGGTGCAGGAAAATGAGCGGGTGATCGAGGTGTATCTCGGTCGCTGACCGGCGCTGTTTGTGGCGAGCGGGCTTGCCACAATAGGCTCTGGAATTAAGGAGGTTTTGAACATGCTGCAAGTCGACAAGCTGCACCAATACTACGGCGGTAGCCATATCCTGCGGGGCCTTTCGTTTGACGTGAACGTCGGCGAAGTCACCTGCCTACTGGGCCGCAACGGCGTGGGCAAGACCACGTTGCTCAAGTGCCTGATGGGCCTGCTGCCGGCAAAAGAGGGCGCAGTGAACTGGGAAGGCAAGACCATCACCGGCTTCAAGCCGCACCAACGGGTGCACGCGGGGATCGCCTACGTACCCCAGGGCCGGGAGATTTTCGGGCGACTGACCGTGGAAGAAAACCTGTTGATGGGCCTGTCCCGCTTCCCTGGCGCCGAAGCCAAGGAAGTCCCGGCTTTTATCTACGAATTGTTCCCGGTGCTGCTGCAAATGAAACAACGCCGGGGCGGCGACTTGTCTGGGGGCCAGCAACAGCAACTGGCGATTGGCCGAGCGCTGGCCAGTCGTCCGCGCCTGTTGATTCTGGATGAGCCCACCGAAGGCATCCAGCCGTCGGTGATCAAGGAAATCGGCGTGGTGATCAAAAAGCTCGCCGCCCGTGGCGACATGGCGATCCTGCTGGTGGAGCAGTTCTACGATTTTGCCGCCGAACTGGCTGATCAGTATCTGGTGATGTCACGGGGTGAAATCGTCCAACAGGGCCGTGGAGAAAATATGGAAGCCGACGGTGTACGCGGCCTGGTTACCATCTAATCTGTAGCGTCCTGACGATAAGCACTGACCATGAACCTGCCTGTCTCCCCCGCCCTGTTCACCCCCAACTGGCATGCCGAGCTTACACTGGCCTACGCGCGCTTTGGCGACACTACGCGCCCGGTCCTGCGCCGCCACAAGGGCCCACTGCGGGTGCAAAAGCACCTGTACGCCGAAGGCCCCGAGGTGTGCCAGCACATTATCGTCCACCCGCCGGGCGGAATTGCCGGGGGTGACCGGCTGGACATCAGCGTCCATGTCGGCGAAGGCGCCTGGGCGCAACTGACCAGCCCCGGGGCCGCCAAGTGGTACCGCGCTGGCGGCCCGGCCTATCAACAGCTGGAATTATCGGTCGAAGCCGGCGCTACCCTGGAATGGCTACCCCAGGAAACTATCGTGTTCAGCGCCGCCCAGGCCGAACTCACCACGCGCATTGCCCTGCAAGGCGACGCCCGGCTGTTCTACTGGGACGTGGTGGCGCTGGGGCGACCGGCCAGCGGCGAGCGCTTCGACCTTGGGCACTTCCAGTCCCACCTGGATATCCGCCGCGACGGCCAGTTGCTCTGGCACGAACGCCAGCGCATTGTGGGCGGCGACGGTTTGCTCGACTCGCCGATTGGCCTGGATGGGAAATCGGTGTTTGCCACGTTGTTGGTGACCGGTGAAATTGACAGTGACTTATTGGAACAGTGTCGCTCGCTGCCCCATGCGGTGCGCGGCGACCTGACGCAATTGCCCGGCTTGCTGGTGGCACGCTGCCTGGCCAGCGAAGCATTGCTGGCGCGGGGCTGGCTGATTGAGTTGTGGCGCTTGCTACGCCCGGCATTGCTTGGGCATGAGGCGTTGGAGCCGAGGATCTGGAACACATGAACAACACGCATCCTTTAAATTGCCCAAAAACGGACTTCGAACGATGGACCTGACCCCTCGGGAAAAAGACAAACTGCTGATCTTCACCGCAGGCCTGGTGGCCGAGCGGCGATTGGCGCGCGGTGTGAAGCTCAACTACCCGGAAGCCATGGCGTATATCTCGGCAGCACTGCTGGAAGGCGCCCGCGATGGCCGGACCGTGGCCGACTTGATGTATTTCGGCACCACCCTGCTCAGCCGTGAGCAAGTGATGGAAGGCATCCCGGAAATGATCCCGGATATCCAGGTAGAAGCCACCTTCCCCGACGGCACCAAACTGGTGACCGTCCACCAGCCCATCGCCTGAGGCCCGGCCATGTCTATGCTGATTCGTGATGCAGTACACAGCGACCTCCCGGCAATCCGCGATATCTACAACGATGCCGTGCTCAACACCATGGCGATCTGGAACGAGCAACTGGTGGACCTGAGCAATCGCCAGGCCTGGTTCAGTGCGCGCCAGGCGCAGTTCTACCCGATCCTGGTGGCGGTCGAAGACAATCAGGTGCTCGGCTACGCTTCATTCGGCGATTGGCGGCCCTTCGAGGGATTTCGCCACACCGTCGAGCACTCGGTGTACGTGCGCAACGACCAGCGCGGCAAGGGCCTCGGTCCACGCCTGATGGAAACCCTGATCGAGCGGGCGAAAACCTGCAACAAACACGTAATGGTCGCCGCCATCGAAAGCGGCAACCAGGCGTCGATCCGCCTGCATGAGCGCCAGGGCTTCACCATCACCGGGCAGATGCCGCAAGTGGGCACCAAATTCGGCCGCTGGCTGGACCTGATCTTTATGCAACTGACGCTTAACCCCGGCGCGGAGCCGCCAGCCGTAGACAAGGAGTAACAACCGATGAACGCCGCCCACCTGCGTCTCGTCAATGCTGAAAGTTTTGCCCATTACCGCCAGGGCTTGATTGAGCTGTTGCTGGACGCCGTGCAGCACGGCGCATCGGTCGGCTTCATGGCCGACCTCGACGAAGCCCAGGCCCGCAGCTATTTCAATAGCGTGCAGGCCGGCATCGAAGACGGCAGCCTGTTGCTGTGGGCGGTGGTTCGCGATGAACAGGTACTGGCCAGCGTGCAACTGGCGCTGTGCCAGAAAGCCAACGGCCTGAACCGCGCCGAGGTGCAAAAGTTGCTGGTACTCAACGAGGCACAACGCCGTGGCCTGGGCCAACAATTGATGAATGCGCTGGAGCGAAGCGCCCGCCAGTACAAGCGCGGCCTGCTGTACCTGGACACCGAAGTCGGCTCACCGGCTGAAGCGTTCTACCAGTCTCAGGCCTACATCAAGATCGGGGAACTGCCCAACTACTGCCAAAGCCCGGACGGACGCTACAGCTCGACCGCCATCTACTTCAAGACCCTGGGACAACCTGAATGATTCCTGGCGAATACCGAATCCGGCCTGGCGACATTGAACTCAATGTCGGCCGCCGCACCCTCAGCCTGAGTGTGGCCAACAGCGGCGACCGGCCGATCCAGGTTGGCTCGCATTACCATTTTTTCGAGACCAACGACGCGCTGACATTTGATCGTGCGGCCAGCCGTGGCATGCGCCTGAACATAGCGGCGGGCACGGCGGTGCGGTTTGAGCCGGGGCAGAGTCGCGAGGTGGAGCTGGTGGACTTGAGTGGCTTGCGCCGGGTGTACGGCTTTGCCGGGCGGATCATGGGCGACCTGGATTGAACAGATTTGTTTTGCCTAGCGGGCTTGTGTGGCAAGCCCGTTCGCCACACAAGCCGGTTTGCCAGAATAAATCAGTGTAGAACCTCATCTATGCGCAAGGATTTCCAATGAAAATCTCCCGCCAAGCTTATGCAGACATGTTCGGCCCCACCGTCGGTGACAAGGTCCGCCTGGCCGACACCGAGCTGTGGGTGGAAGTGGAAAAAGACTTCACCACCTACGGCGAGGAAGTGAAATTCGGCGGCGGCAAAGTGATCCGCGATGGCATGGGCCAAAGCCAACTGCTGGCCGCTGAAGTGGTCGACACCCTAATCACCAACGCGCTGATCATCGACCACTGGGGCATCGTCAAGGCCGACGTTGGCCTGAAAAACGGCCGCATCGCCGCCATCGGCAAGGCCGGCAACCCGGATATCCAGCCCGGCGTGACCATCTGCGTCGGCGCCAGCACCGAGGTGATTGCTGGCGAAGGCATGATCCTTACCGCCGGCGGTATCGACACCCACGTGCACTTCATCTGCCCACAGCAAATCGAGGAAGCGCTGACCAGCGGCGTCACCACGATGATCGGCGGCGGCACTGGCCCAGCCACCGGCACCAATGCCACCACCTGCACCTCGGGCCCGTGGCACCTGGCACGGATGCTCCAGGCATCGGATTCGTTCCCGATGAACATCGGTTTTACCGGCAAGGGCAACGCCAGCCTGCCGCAGCCATTGATCGAACAGGTCAAGGCCGGCGCCATTGGCTTGAAGCTGCACGAAGACTGGGGCACGACGCCGGCGAGTATCGACAACTGCCTGACGGTCGCTGACCAGTACGACGTGCAAGTGGCGATCCACAGCGACACCCTCAACGAATCCGGCTTCGTCGAAACCACCCTCGCCGCCTTCAAGGGCCGCACCATTCACACCTACCACACCGAAGGCGCCGGGGGCGGCCATGCGCCGGATATTATCAAGGCCTGTGGCTTGCCCAACGTGCTGCCCAGCTCTACCAACCCGACTCGGCCGTTCACCCGCAACACCATCGACGAACACCTGGACATGTTGATGGTCTGCCATCACCTGGACCCGAGCATTGCCGAAGACGTGGCCTTCGCCGAAAGCCGCATCCGCCGCGAAACCATCGCCGCCGAAGACATCCTCCACGACCTCGGCGCGTTCTCGATGATCAGCTCCGACAGCCAGGCCATGGGCCGCGTCGGCGAGGTCATCACCCGAACCTGGCAGACCGCCGACAAGATGAAAAAGCAGCGCGGCCCGCTGCCGGGCGACGGTGAGGGCAACGACAACTTCCGCGCCAAGCGCTACATCGCCAAGTACACCATCAACCCGGCGATCACCCACGGTATCAGCCATGAAGTGGGCTCCATCGAAGTGGGCAAGTGGGCCGACCTTGTGCTGTGGCGCCCGGCGTTTTTTGGCGTCAAGCCGACCCTGATCCTCAAGGGCGGAGCGATTGCCTCAAGCCTCATGGGCGACGCCAACGCCTCGATCCCCACGCCGCAACCGGTTCACTACCGGCCGATGTTCGCCAGCTTTGGCAGCTCGCTGCACGCTACCAGCCTGACCTTTATCAGCCAGGCGGCACTGGCGGACGGCTTGCCACAAGCACTGGGATTGAAGAAGCAGATCGCGGTGGTCAAAGGCTGCCGGGACGTGCAGAAAACCGACCTGATCCACAACGACTACCTGCCAGACATCGAAGTCGACCCGCAGACCTATCAGGTCAAGGCCGACGGGGTGCTGCTGTGGTGTGAACCGGCGGATGTGTTGCCGATGGCCCAGCGGTATTTTCTGTTCTGACCGGTCATCGGCAGACGTGAGCCGCGTCAGGGGTTTTGCACCAACCGCCCCAACCGCTGCTTGAGCATCTGGTTCTCGGACCGCAGTTGCTGGACCTCTTCGAGCAGGTCCAGCGCCAGGGCGACGCCTTCCCACTCCAGTTCCAGATCCTTGCGCAACGCCGACGCTCGCTTGGCCACGGCCAACTCGTAATCGGTAAAACGCCAGGACTCGGGACTCGCCCCCTCCGGTTCAAGGATGCCGTGCTCGACGATCTCGATCACATAGGCCACCGACAAATCGGTGGCCTCACAAAACTCGGTCATGTTCACTTGAACCACGTGGGGACTGCTCATCGTTAGCTACTCCATGATTCTCTCGGATCGAAAGCGGCCTTGTTCGCCAGTTCCTGCCACAACGCCTTGACCTCGTCGTCGGCGCTTTTGGGCATGACCGCCTTGAGTTGCACAAACAGATAACCGCGCTGCCCGGCCTTGTTCAGCAAGCCGTGGCCCTTGGCGCGCATGCGCTGGCCGTTCTGGCTGCCGGCCGGCACTTTCAGGTTGATCTTGCCGGTGAGGGTCGGTACCGCGACTTCCGTGCCCAGCGCCAACTCCCACGGAGCCAGCGGCAGGGTGATGATCAGGTTTTCACCTTCCACATCGAATTTCGGATGAGGCGCAAACTTGATGATCAAGTACAGATCGCCATTGGCACCGCCGCCAATGCCCGGCGCGCCCTGGCCCTTGAGGCGGATGCGTTCGCCGTCGGCCACACCGGCCGGGATCTTCACGTTCAGGCTTTTGGTGGTGTTGCTGACGTGCTGGCCCGCCGCGTTGTACTGCGGCACCTGGAAGTTGATCGGCTTGGACTCGTTGGACAGGGTCTCTTCCAGGAAGATCGGCAACTCCATTTCCACATCTTGTCCTCGACGCCCGGCACTATGGCCCTGGGCACCACCAAAACCATTGCCACGCGAGCCAAAGATCGAGCTGAAGAAATCCGAAAAATCGCCGGTGTCTTGACTGCCGCCATAGCCGCCACGGCTCTGCCAGCCTGGCGGGCCCTGGAACGGCTGGCCATGCTGACCGTATTTGCGCAAATCGTCGTATTCGGCGCGCTTGTCGGCGCTTTTCAGCGCTTCATAGGCTTCGGACGCGTCCTTGAACTTGGCTTCGGCATCCTTTTCCTTGCTGACGTCGGGATGATATTTACGTGCCAGCTTGCGATAGGCCGCCTTGATCGCCTTGTCGTCCGCTGTCGGCTCTACGCCGAGAATCTTGTAATAGTCTTTGAAGTCCATCGGGGGCATCACCATCCGTTATCGATATCGCACTGCCAGCGGCACAGCATGCGCCTGTTTGCGGCGTTTGGATTGGCCGATCTCAATCTTGTGACCGAGGGGTGCGTCAGAAGTTTATCGGCGGCGTGACGAGCAATCTTGATAAATGCGTCAGCCACCAACCGTATGGAGGGGATTTGGGGGCAAACGCTGACCTTTCAAGGTAACAAGTCCGTTGTATTTAGCGGATAGTCGGCCTACGCATCTGAACGTGGGTGACATACACTGCGCGGCCGTTTTTCAACCGGAACCCGAAAGACATGAAAAACCTATCCCCAGCCCGTGCCTGTGGCATCGACTTTGGCACGTCCAACTCCACTGTCGGCTGGATCCGCCCCGGCATGGAAACGCTTATCGCGCTGGAGGACGACAAAATCACCCTGCCTTCGGTGGTGTTCTTCAACTTCGAAGAGCGCCGCCCTGTCTACGGCCGCCTTGCGCTGCACGAGTACCTGGAAGGTTACGAAGGCCGCCTGATGCGCTCGCTCAAGAGCCTGCTGGGTTCCAAGCTGATCAAACACGACACCAGCATTTTGGGCACGGCCATGCCGTTCAAGGACCTGTTGGCGCTGTTTATCGGCCAGTTGAAGCAGCGCGCCGAAAACACCGCCGGGCGTGAGTTCGAAGAAGTGGTGCTGGGCCGCCCGGTGTTTTTTGTTGACGACGACCCGATGGCCGACAAGGAAGCCGAAGACACTCTGGTGGACGTCGCCCGCAAGATCGGTTTCAAGGAAGTCTCCTTCCAGTACGAGCCGATTGCCGCTGCGTTTGACTATGAGTCGACCATCGAAAAAGAAGAGCTTGTCCTGATTGTCGATATCGGCGGCGGTACCTCTGACTTCTCCCTGGTGCGCCTGTCGCCTGAGCGGCGCGACCTGGACAACCGCCACGACGATATTCTCGCCACCGGCGGCGTGCACATCGGCGGTACCGACTTTGACAAGCAACTGAGCCTGCAGGGCATGATGCCGCTGTTCGGCTACGGCAGCCGCATGAAAAGCGGCGCCTACATGCCCACCAGCCATCACATGAACCTGGCGACCTGGCACACCATCAACTCGGTGTACTCGCAAAAGACCCAGTTGGCCCTGGGCAGCATGCGCTACGACATCGAGGACACCGGCGGCATCGACCGCCTGTTCAAGTTGATCGAGCAACGTGCAGGACACTGGCTGGCGATGGAAGTGGAAGAAACCAAGATCCAACTGACCCGCGACGAGAGCCGCCATGTGCTGCTCGACCGGGTCGAGCCGGGCCTGAGCGTTGAATTGAGCCGGGCGTTGTTCGAGTCGGCCATCGATAACCTGCTCGAACGCATCCGCAACAGCGTCACCCAATTGCTGGACGATGCCTCGGTGGATGTGGCCCAAGTGGACACGGTGTTCTTTACCGGCGGTTCCAGCGGCATTCCGGCGCTGCGCCACAGTGTGTCGGCGATGCTGCCGAACGCGCGGCATGTGGAAGGTAATATCTTTGGCAGTATTGGCAGTGGTCTCGCGATTGAGGCGAGCAAGCGCTACGGGTACTGACTAGAAGCAAGCGTCAAGCTGTAGGAGCTAGCTTGCTCGCGAAGGTGGTGAACGCTAACGCGGGCTTGCTGGTTAACCGCGGCGCTCTCGAGTTTTTCGCGAGCAAGCTCGCCCCTACAGCGTGCCGCTGCTCCTAAACCATCCCCCCAAGCTTCAACTCACTCTTCAAGTACGCATAGTAAATCGGCCCCGCCACCACCCCCGGCAGGCCGAAGGCTGCTTCGAACACCAGCATCGCCAACAGCAACTCCCAGGACTTGGCACTGATCTGCCCGCCGACGATGCGTGCGTTGAGAAAGTATTCCACCTTGTGGATCACGATCAGGTAACCCAGCGCCGCCACGGCGACCCAAATCGACAGCGACAGCGCGACGATGGTGATCAGGGTGTTGGACATCAGGTTGCCAATCACTGGCAGCAAGCCCAGCAGGAAGGTCAGCACGATCAAGGTTTTGGTCAGCGGCAGGTGAATCCCGCACAGCGGCAGGACCACGGCCAGGAACACGGCGGTGAATACCGTGTTGAGCGCGGCGATCTTGATCTGGGCGAAGACGATGTTGCGAAAGGCCTGGACCAGCAAATGCAGGCGATCGAACAAGGCCGCCGCCAGGGGTTTGCGCTTGGTCAGATCTGGCACGCGCTGCAAGGCCATGATCGCCCCCAGGACCATGCCGATCAGCAGCGTCACAAACATGTGCGCCGCGTCCTTGCCCACCAGTTGCAAGTCGCTCAGGTGCTTACTGACCCATTCGCCGATGGCGATGCGAAATTCAGCGGCGCTGGCGGGCAGGTAGGCATCGAGGAACGGCGGCAGTTGCCCACGCGCCTGGTCTACCACACCCATGAATTTATCCAGGGACGCCCCGGGATTTTCCGCTTCGTGCAGCAGGAAACTGATGGCGCCGGCAAAAACCAGCGCCAGCACGCTGACGATCAAGGTGCCCAGCAATGCCACCGCCAGCCAGCGCGCGCGCCGACCTTCGATCAACCGCTGCAACTGCGGGGTGAGCATATTGACCAGTTCAAAGACCAACAGGCCGGCCAAGAGGCTGGGCAGCAGCTTCAACGGCAGTACCAGCAATAACCCGCCGAAAATGATGATGTAGCTGGCCAGTAACAACACATGACGCTGAGAAAACGTTGGCATACAGCCTCAAAACGAACGGCATTAAAGGATGCTGTAGGAGCGAGCTTGCTCGCGATGGGCGTTAACGATAACGCGCTCATTCTGAATAAACGCACTGATCTTACGTTCATCGCGAGCAAGCTCGCGCCTACAGAGGGCTGTGTGCGAGTGTCGCAGCCTTCTATGGCACGAGGCTATTATTTCTTCAGGCAGGTGCTCATAAAGGTCTTGCGCGCATCACCTGCCAGGGCTTTGGTCTTGGCGGTGGCATTGCAGTCTTTCATCTTCTGCTGCTGGGGAGTCAATGTCTTGGCATCGTTGGCAGCCGGGGCGGCCTTGAGGCAGGTGCTCATGTAGGCTTTGCGCTCATCACCCTTGAGCGTCTTGGTGGTGGCTTCGGCGTTGCAGGTGGTCATTTTGTTTTGCTGGGCAGTTGCAGCAAAACCCTGGGAACAGATCAGCAAGCCCATCATCAACAACGGAATACGCAACATCTTCATGGAGTTTTCTCCCTGTTACCGTGCCGAGGAGCACGGCCTCCCCTGCAGTGTAGACAAAGCCTGTTACACCTTCACCTGCTACGTATATTCGTCCGTCGATAGTGCTCCGGCGTGCAGCCGGCCTGGCGCTGAAACATGGCGATAAAGGCCGACGCGGTGCTGTAGCCCAAGTCAAAAGCCACTTCCTGGACGCTGCGGGTGCTATCCAGTAATTCGATGGCCGCCAGGAAACGCAGGCGCTGGCGCCACTCGCCGAAACTCATGCCCAGTTCGCGAACAAATTGCCGGGCCAGGGTGCGCTCACTGACATGCACCTGGACCGCCCACTGCGCCAACGGCCGGTTGTCGCCAGGCGCAGCCTGCATCCCTTCCAGCACGCTGAGCAGGCCGGGGTTGCTGGCGTAAGGCAGGAAACAATCATGCACCGGCGCCTGCTTGAGTTGATCCACCAAAACCTGGGCCAGGCGCACGTCGGCATCGTTCTGAGGGATGTTCACGTCGCGCTCGGCGAAATCACTGAGGATCGCCTTGAGGATGTCGCTGATGGTCAAGGTGCACGGCGCTTTGGGCAGTTGTTCGCAGAGTTCCGGCGCGAGATACACCGAGCGGTAGACAATTGCCTGGGCGTTGTAGGAACTATGCTGGGTGTTCGGCGGAATCCACACTGCGTATTGCGGCGGCGACATGAAGCGGCTGCCGGCCACTTCAAAGCGCATCACGCCACGGGCCGAGTAATCCAGGGAGCCCCAGGCGTGCTGGTGAGCACTGGCGTGGGTGTCGGCCTCGAATTCGGAGTAGCGGAAGTACACCGGGGCCGGCAGCGCGGCGAAATCGGGAAGGTTGATGTACTTCTTGCGCATATTGTCTGGATTCAAAGGTCGGATGGCCGGATCGAAGTATAGGCTTCGATCCAGACAAAGGATAATCATCGCTCACTAACGTTTCTGGTTCCTTTCGATGCAATACGCTTATCCGTTACTGGCCATTTTTATCTGGGCTGGCAATACCGTGATCAACAAGCTCGCGGTGGGTTCGATCTTCCCCGCCGAGATCGGCTTTTACCGCTGGCTGCTGGCGGGAATTCTGTTCACCCCATTCATGCTCAAGCCGGTCATTGCCAACTGGCCGTTGATTCGCCCCAACCTGGGCAAGATTTTCATCCTCGGTGTGCTGGGCATGGCGGTGTATCAGAGCCTGGCGTATTACGCCGCAACCCTGACCACGGCCACCAACATGGGCATCATCCTGTCGCTGATGCCCCTGATGACCCTCGCCGCCGCCATCATCAGCCTCGGCCAGCGCCTGACATTGGGTGCATTGACCGGTGCCGTGCTGTCGTTCGCCGGGGTGCTGGTGGTGGTTTCGTCCGGCAGCCTTGGCGCACTCCTGCAACACGGGCTGAACCTGGGTGACGGCATGATGCTGGTGGCCACACTGGCCTACGCGATCTACAGCACGCTGCTGAAAAAATGGCAGTTGCGCCTGCCACCGCTGGTGTTGCTGTATTTGCAGGTGCTGGTGGCGGTGGTGGTGCTGTTTCCGCTATTCCTCGTATCCGAAAAAACCGGACTGGGCTGGTCGAATATCCCGCTGGTGCTGTACGCCTGCCTGCTAGCCTCGATGATCGCGCCCTTGGCCTGGATGCATTCGGTCAAGACCCTGGGGCCAAGCCGCACCACATTGTTTTTCAATCTATTGCCATTGATTACCGCGCTGATTGCGGCGGTGGTGCTGAAGGAGCAGTTGGCGCTGTATCACCTGGTGGGCGGAGTGCTGACCTTGGGTGGGGTGATTTTGTCGGAGCGCTGGACCACGCCGATTGGGGGCAAGGTCAGGGTTGCTGGCTAAATCCCGGCAGCCTTCAACCGCTGGGCATGCTCGGTAAACAACCGGATCGGTTCCGCGCCCTTGCCCACCAGCCCCAGTGACTGGTTGACGATATCGAAGTGGTCCAGCGGGTAGTTATCGCCGATCACCGTTCCCAGGTGCGAACTGTAGCGCCCGACCATGCCGTCGCACTGGCCTTTCTCCCGGACAAATGTGCGGGCAAACAACCGGCAACTGCAGTTCGTGCCGTCCAGCAGGTTGCGCCCGCGATCGGTCTTGCCCGGCTGCAAGGTGCCGGACCAGGAGTAGTAACGCACCCCGTTGACCTCCCCGGCGCCCTGCCCGCCCCAGGTATCCGGCAGCCCCTGGGGATACTGGCGATTGAACAGGGCCACGCCTTCACTGGTCAGCGACTGATGAGAGGCGTGGATATCCGCCGCAAAACGCGGACCGCGGTAACCGGTTTCCAGCAGGCTCATCACGGCACCAATCAGCCGTAGCACCACACTCATGATTCGGCCCTTGGCGCTGTTGGCCGGGTAATGGCGATGGATGTGATCCGCCAGTTCCGAGCCATGATTGGGGCCGGCCACCGACGTCACCGACGCCACCCACTCCGGACGCTTTGCCGCCGCATAACGCGCCGTCAGCGAGCCCTGGCTATGGCCGATCAAGTTGACCTTATCGGCACCAGTCTCCCGGCGAATCGTCTCGATCTGCGCCAGCAACTGCTCGCCACGCACCTCGCTGGAGTTGAGCGGCGCCACCTGCACCGCAACGACCTGCGCGCCGCCCGCGCGCAACGCCGGGACAATACCGTACCAGTACGGGTACACCACCAGGCGCACAAACCCAAGCATGCCCGGCACCAGTACCAGGGGATAACGTGTTGCCAATGACTGTGGCATGGGGCGAACGTCCTTGAAAGTGAGCCGATGAGCGCCATCCTAGACGAACCACCGGCAAACCAATATGACGAATTAACGACCAACTCATGACATTACTTGAGCCCCACCACTGCGGCGGTGATCAGTAGAAAAGTCCAGGCCTCCTCAGAACGCCCGCGCCAACACGCGCAACTGGCGCTCGGCTTCATCACTGGAGCGGCGGAACGCCTCTACGACGGACTCTTCACCTTCGGCGGCAATCACAGTGATGTCGTCGATGCCAACAAAGCCCAGGGCTGTGCGCAGGTGTGGATCAGCGTGATTCATCGCTTCGTTCTCGCCCCCCGGGCCAAACCCACTGCCGCCGCGACTGGTGATGATCAGCGCCTTCTTGCCCAGCAGCAAACGCTGGTATTGGGCAATGCCCTGGCTGTCCTGAGTGACGTTGAAGGTCAGACCCATGCGCACAATGTGGTCGATCCAGGCCTTGAGCCCGCTGGGCAGGCCGAAGTTGTACATCGGTGTGGAAATCACCAACAGGTCGTGACCGATCAACTCGCCCACCAGTTCATCGCTCAATTGCAGGTCTGCCTGCATGGCCAGGGGGCGCGTATGGGGTTCGGGGTAGAAGTTCGCCGCGACGAAAGCTTCGCTGACATGGGGGATAAAGGCCCGACCGACTTCGCGTCGGGTCAGCCGCGCATCAGGGTTGGCGGTTTGCCAGGTGTCGAGAAACACTTCCGCCAGGCGCCGGGAGTGGGAGCGCTCGCCACGGGGGCTGGCATGGATCGCAAGCATTCTATTCATCTGCAAGACCTTCACGGGATAGACTCAGGCGACCTGAATGGTCGACTTTCTTACCAGCAAACTAGTGCTGTCGAGTCCACCCAACAAATGAGCAATAGTTACGCCGGATGAAATAAAATCATCCATGGAGCCCGCCATGTTTGCCTCGCTGCCCCTCACCGCCCTGCGCGCCTTTGAATCCGCATCGCGCCTGCTCAGCTTCAAGGCGGCAGCCCTGGAACTGTCAGTGACGCCGACGGCGGTGTCCCATCAGATCCGCTCCCTGGAAACCTGGCTGGGGGTGGCGCTGTTCGAACGCCTGCCGCGCAAGGTAAGGCTGACCGAATGTGGCGAGCGGTTGTTCCACAGCCTGCACGGCGCGCTGCTGGAGGTAGCGCAAAGCGTCGACACCCTGCGCCCGCAACGCAGCGTCGGCAACCTCACGCTTTCCACGACGCCGGCCTTCGCCGCCCTGTGGCTGGTGCCACGGCTGGGGCGTTTTTATGCCGCTCATCCGGGGATCAACCTGCGCCTGGACACCCACTGCGACGTGGTGGATTTGCAACAAGACGCCAGTATCGACCTGGTGATTCGCTACAGTCTCGACAATTACCTCAACCTGTACAGCCTGTGCCTGTTCGATGAGTGTTTCGCGGTCTATGGCTCACCCGAACAAGTGGCATTGGCAAGCACTCAGGCCCCGACGCTGATCAGCGTGCGCTGGCACAACTCCAAGCTCTACGCCTTGGGCTGGCAAGCCTGGTGTGACAAGGCCGGCGAGCATTGGCTGCAGCAAGCCAGACCGATACGCGAATACGACGAAGAGCACTACGCCCTTCAAGCGGCGATTGCCGGCCAGGGCCTGGTGTTGGCCAGTAACATCCTGGTTTCACAAAGCGTGGCCAGCGGTTTGCTGGTGCCTTATAGGCCCCAGGTCAGCGTCGACGGCGCGGGTTACAGCGCGCTGTGCGTACCTGGACGCGAGCGGCATCCACCGGTCAGGGCGTTTTTCCAGTGGTTACAGGAGGAGGCGCGGCTGTCCGGGCACGCGCAGTGACATCCGATAAAACTTTTTGTGTGACGCGGCACTCACAACTTGGAGCGATCACGCCGTCAGAGCGTGGCGCAAACCGGATATCGCCCTGAGGAGAATGAGATGACTGACTCACATTTGTCTGACGTAGCCACATTGCGAGCGCGCGCCCGCAAGAACGTCGAGAACGGCGCCGTAACCGAAGGCTACGACGCCGACCGCCAGGAAGTCCTGCGCCTGCTCAACGAGTCGCTGGCCACGGAACTGGTCTGCGTGCTGCGCTACAAGCGTCATTACTTTATGGCCAACGGCATTAAAGCCCATGTCGCCGCCGAGGAGTTCCTGGAGCATGCCAAGCAGGAAGCGGAGCACGCCGACAAGCTGGCTGAGCGCATCGTGCAGTTGGGCGGCGAGCCGGAATTCAACCCGGACCTGCTGTCGAAGAATTCCCACGCGCAATACGTTGCGGGCAATACCTTGAAGGAAATGGTCTACGAAGACCTGGTGGCCGAGCGGATCGCGGTGGACAGCTACCGCGAGATCATCCAGTACATCGGCGATAAAGATCCGACCACCCGGCGGATCTTCGAAGACATCCTGGCCCAGGAAGAAGAACACGCCGATGACATGGCGGATATTCTGCAGGACCTGTAAACCTTTCCCACGATCATTCCCACGCCGAGCGTGGGAGTGATCACCACCGCTTCAGCCTTTCACCGTCTTCGGGGCCTTGCCTTCCTTCATCTGTTGCAGCAACGGTGCACACTGGTTGGGCTCATCGCCACTTGGCGCCACCAGCGCCAGCAAGCCGGCAGCGGGACCTGCGATCACACCCAGTGCGACCATCCCCGCCCCCCGCAACATCAACGGCACCGCTTTCACCCCGGCATTGGGCTTGATAAATGGCCCGTCGACGTACAGCGGCGAACGCAGGGAAAACAGCCGAAAGCCTTTGGACTCGGGTGTAATGGTCAGATCCAGTTGTTCGCTGGCCATATTCGCCGTGCCATCAACGTAGATGATGGCGTTCTCGGTATCGAACACAAACAGCCGAGTGGTGGCCAGGCCGGTCTTGATGCCGAAGTCCGCCGCCGCGCAGTTGATCTTCACTTCCTTGTCGCCAAACAGGCGGCCGACCACGTAGTTACCCACGTTGAGCCCGGCGATTTCCATCAGGCTACGACTGATGGCGCCGTCGTTGATCAACATCTTCAGATCGCCATTGGCACTGCCCAGCAGCGCCGCCACGGAGTTACCACGCCCGGCGATATCGGCATCGCCGTTGAGCTCACCGAAGCTGGTTTTCATCGGTTCGAAAGTGGGAAACAGCTGCTTGAGCTTGAAGTTGCGCGCCGTCAGTTTTGCCCGACCGTCCATAGGCGTGACGCGGCCATTGAGGCGAATCTGCGCGTCGAGCTTGCCGCCGGCCACGCCAAAACGCAGGGGTTCCAGGCTCAATTCGCCATCATTGAGCACCAGATGCGTGTAGAGATCGGTGAACGGCAAGTCGGCGCTGTGGACGATGCGTTTGCCGGTGAGTTCAACATCGGCGTCCATGTCGCGCCAGCGCTCGGTGCGGAACTCTTCCACCGGCAGCACCTTGGTCGCCGGCTGCTTGCTCATCCCGCCCCGGGCTTTTTGCTTGGCGTTGGAGTCGGCGCCGATCAAGGGCGCAAGGTCAGCCAGCAGCAGTTGATTGGACACCAGCGCACCGCTGAGCTTGGGCCGCGGCTGGCTGGCGACGTACGCCAGGTTGCCGTGGATATCACTGCTGCCGATCTTGCCGTTGAAGTTCTCGTAGCGGAACGACGCACCGCCCGCCTCATGCAGCTTGGCGATCAGGTGGCCGTCGGTGGAATAGGCCGGCGAATCCGGCAGGGTGACGCCCGTCAGCGGGTACAGGTTGCCCAGGCTGCTGCCGGACAGTTTCAGGCGTAGATCCAGGGCGCCGAGGTTCCGCGGGTCGGTCAGGGTGCCGGCCAGGGCAATGCTCGTGTCGGCGATCTTCACCTGGGCTTGCAGCGGGAACGGCTTGGTCGCGTCCTGCAAGGCCAGCAGGCCACCGATCTTGCCAGTGCCGGCTAGTTTCTGACCGTGGTATTGGCCTTTGACCTTGAGGCCGAAGGCGTAATCCTGTGGCACCGAGCCCTTCTCCTGGGCTTTTTTGGTGTCGCTATCACCGACGATTTCACTGAAGGGAATCGGTTTGCCCAGCAGGTCGATCAACACATCGAGCTGGGTCTTGAGGGTTTGGTCGTCGAGGGTAACGTGGCCCTTGTCGAAACCAATGGCGCCGATGTCTACCACCCAGTTGGACGGCTCTGCATTCGGGTCCTTGGGGTCAAACTGGAAGGCCCAGTTGGCACGGCCGTCGGCCAGGCGCTGCAACTCGGCGCTCGGTTCGGTGAGGTCGATACGCGGAATGACCACGCGCTGGGCCAGCAATGGCAACGGCGCGATGCGTAACTCCACACGTTTCAACGTGACCATCTGCGGTTTTTTCGACCACTCGGGGTTGCCCAGGGTCAGGTCCTCGGCCACTACGTGGGGCCAGGGAATCCAGGCGCGCCAGCCACCTTCGTCAGGCTCGCGCTGCCAGACCACGGCCAGGTTGCCATTAATGGCAAAGGGACGATGCAGCTCTTCGGAGACCTTGGCGTTGAGGGAGGGCTTGATCCGGTTCCAATCGAAGAACACCAGGATCAATACCATGACGGCAATTAACAGAGCGAAGCTGGCGCAGCTCCAGGCGAGAATTTTACGAGTGCGCGTCATTGCACAGGGCTCCTGAATACGGCTGAGCGTGCGCGTTGCGGCGCACCTTAGGACTACAGCCTATATGGCTACGACTGACAAACAGCCTGGGGGTTTAACCCAAGCGCCAATTAAGCTGAAAAAACCGCTTTTCCTGACCAATCGGACAATCTCAATCATCGACGGCGCACCGTTGTTACCCACGATCGTGTCAAAAATACCCAGCACGGTGCAAAAGCCCGTGCTTGAGAGGCCGGATCTAGAGCCTTTGCCGAGAACAATCAATTCTGTTGATTATTACCATTGTCTTTATGAACTTTTATATCAACTTATCGAGAGTAGCATTAGCCCTGTACCCAATTTATCGCCCTCCCAAGGAGCAACCTCTCATGAAACGCCAATTACTGCTTAGCTTCGCACTGTCCGTCCTGGCTACCAGCGCATTTGCCCTGCCAGCCGCTGAACAGGTCACCCCACAAATCAAGACTGACGCCGCACACATCAGCCAAACCCTGGCCGAAGGTGGTCGTGATCGCCTGGAACAGAAAGGTCTGGTTGAAGGTGGTGCTGATCGTCTGATGGAACGCAACGCCGTTGCCGAAGGTGGTCGTGATCGCCTGGAACAGAAAGGCCTGGTTGAAGGCGGTGCTGATCGTCTGATGGAACGTAACGCTGTTGCCGAAGGCGGCCGTGATCGCCTGGAACAGAAAGGCCTGGTTGAAGGCGGTGCTGATCGTCTGATGGAACGTAACGCTGTTGCCGAAGGCGGTGCTGACCGTCTGCAAGAACTGCATCAAGCAGCGAGCTAAGCCCGTGCTGGCCCTGGAAAAAAGCCCGATCTCTGGATCGGGCTTTGACTTTGTATGATCCGCAACACCTTTGCCACGCCTCAAGTTCGACGCCAGTAAAGTTGTTTTGCTAGAGTGCGACGCTGTCCTTGTCCACAAAGCCTGCCTGCCAATGCTGCCCCGCGCCGAACAGAAGCAACAGACCCGCCTCGCCCTGATGGACGCAGCCCGCCATTTGATGGAGTGTGGCCGTGGGTTCGGCAGCCTGAGCCTGCGAGAAGTGGCCAAGACCGCTGGCATCGTGCCCACCGGTTTCTACCGCCACTTTGCCGATATGGATCAATTGGGCCTGGTATTGGTCAACGAAGTCGGCCAAACCTTTCGCGCAACGATTCGCCTGGTGCGTCATAACGAGTTCGTCATGGGCGGCATCATCGATGCCTCGGTGCGAATTTTTCTCGACGTCGTAGCCGCTAACCGCTCGCAATTCCTGTTCCTGGCCCGAGAACAATACGGTGGCTGCCTGGCAGTACGCCAAGCTATCGGTGCCTTGCGTGAAGACATCACCTCGGACCTTGCGGCCGACCTGACCTTGATGCCCAAGCTGCAACATCTGGATGCCGAGGGTTTGCACGTCATGGCCGACCTGATCGTCAAAAGCGTGTTTGCCACCCTGCCCGACATCATCGACCCGCCAGCCGAAGCCCTGCCGGCGCACCTGACGCCACAGGCCAAAATCACCCAGCAGTTGCGCTTTATCTTTATCGGCCTCAAGCACTGGCAAGGACTGGGCAGCACCGAGTAGCTAGGTTAGCGCACCACATGAAAGCGTTTGGCGGTAGTGCGCGGCGCAATAGTGGCCCAGGCCGGCGAGTTGGCCAAAAACAGGCTGACCATGATTAAACACACAAATGGCTTGAACATGATGGATGCCGCTGTGGATTAAACACCGGTGGCATCCCTGTAAAACCGTGCGTAACGAGGGGAAAGTCAAACCCCCAATACGCGGAGGACAAACCTCTAAATAGAAAACGGCGAGACACTGATGTGTGGTTTCACATATTTTCCAGGGGAAAATCACCGAAACTGCTCGATTCAGGTGCCACAATTTCCGAAGCGCACCAATATGAATCACTTCCATATAGCGTCACGCCCCGTTTAGTAGCGCAACTCGCGCACCTACAGTCTTTTCCTATGCCTGGCGTGATTGGCAAGCCCCTTGCTCTAGCTTGCTTATCGCTCATAGCTGGAAGCTTTCTGATGCTGGTGATCCACCGCCGAATCGCCCCCCAAACCCTCTGGGCCGCCCAACTGCTGCTGAATTTCGAGGCGCGCAGCAAAAGCCGCCTACGCTGTTTCAGTGCCGACGGTGAAGACGTCGGCCTGTTTCTGGAGCGCGGCCAGCCGCCCCTTCACGATGGCGAATGCCTGCAGGCTGAAGACGGACGTGTCGTACGTGTCTGCGCGCGGCCTGAACAACTGCTGCATGTCACCTGCAGCAATGCCTTCGAACTGACGCGCGCTGCCTACCACCTGGGTAACCGCCACGTCGCCCTGCAAGTGGGCGACGGCTGGCTGCGCCTGCTCGATGACTACGTGCTCAAGGCCATGCTCGACCAGTTAGGGGCCACCACTGAAACCATCGATGCACCGTTTCAACCCGAGCACGGCGCCTATGGCGGCGGCCATCATCATTCGCGCCACGGCGACGAAGACTTCAACTATCCGCCCAAATTGCATCAGTTCGGCGTGCGCCCATGAACCCAGCCTGGGCGCTGCTGCGTCTGGCCAGTCCGCAATTGCCGATTGGCGGCTACAGCTATTCCCAGGGCCTGGAGATGGCCGTGGAGCAAGCCCGCGTGTGCGACCCTGCCAGTGCCCGGCGCTGGATCAGCGACCAATTGCTGCTCAACCTCGCCCGCTTCGAAGCGCCGCTGCTGCTCGCCCATTGCCAAGCCGCCGCCGAGCAGGACTGGCCGCGACTGCTGCAACTGTGTGAAGAACACCGCGCCAGTCGCGAAACCCGCGAGCTGTTTCAGGAGAGCCGGCAGATGGGCTATTCCTTGCAACAGTTGCTTAACGGCTTGCCGGAGCTGGATGACGCGGCCCGCGAGTTTCTCGGCCAACTGGGCGAACCGCACCTGGCCCTGGGTTGGGCCTTGGCCGCACGTGCCTGGGGCATCAACCCGAACGACGCACTCGCGGCCTGGCTATGGAGCTGGCTGGAAAACCAACTGGCCGTGCTGATGAAAACCTTGCCCCTGGGCCAACAAGCCGCCCAGCGCCTGACCAGCGAACTGCTGCCGCTGCTGCAACAAGCCCAGCAACACGCCAGCCAGATCGACCCCCACCATTACGGCAGCGCCGCGTTTGGCCTGTCCCTGGCGTGCATGGCCCATGAGCGCCAGTACAGCCGCCTGTTTCGTTCCTAGGAGAAACACATGAACACACAACCCCTGCGTGTCGGTATCGGCGGCCCGGTCGGCTCCGGCAAGACCGCCCTGACCCTGGCTCTGTGCCTGGCGCTACGTGATCGCTACAACCTGGCGGTGGTCACCAACGATATCTATACCCGCGAAGACGCCGACTTCCTGGTGCGCAATCAAGCCTTGGCCCCCGAGCGAATCATCGGCGTAGAAACCGGCGGCTGCCCGCACACGGCAATTCGCGAAGACGCCTCCATCAACCTGGAAGCGGTGGATCAACTGAACCGGCGTTTTCCCGGCCTGGACCTGATCCTGGTGGAGTCCGGTGGCGACAACCTGTCCGCCACCTTCAGCCCCGAGCTGTCGGACCTGACCATCTACGTGATCGATGTGTCGGCCGGCGACAAGCTGCCGCGCAAGGGGGGCCCGGGGATCTGCAAATCCGATTTGCTGGTGATCAACAAGATCGACCTGGCGCCCCTGGTCGGCGCCTCATTGGAACTGATGGACAGCGATACCAAACGCATGCGCGGCGAAAAACCCTTTGTCTTCAGCAACCAGAAAACCGGCGTTGGCCTGGAAGCAATCGTCGCCTTCATCGAACGCCAGGGCCTGCTGACTGCAGTCTGACCATCCCAACAAGGAACCTGTCCATGAGCCTCAAGAAACTGTTCGGCGCCCTCACCCTGCTACTTGCCCCGGCCCTGGCCTTTGCTCATCCGGGCCATGGCGACAATGGCCTAGTGGCTGGCATCAGCCACCCCCTCGACGGCATCGACCACCTGCTGGCGATGGTTGCCGTCGGCCTGTGGGCTGCGCAACAAAAAGGCGCCGCACGCTGGGCACTGCCGTGCACCTTTGTAGGCACCATGCTGATTGGTGGGATGCTGGGTTTTGAAGGCCTGGCGTTACCGGCCCTGGAAAACGGGATTGCCGCTTCGGTGCTGGCGCTGGGTCTTGCCGTTGCGCTGGCGATTCGCCCGCCGGTGGTGGTAGCGGTTGCGGCGACGGCGCTGTTTGCGCTGTTCCATGGCGTGGCGCATGGCCTGGAGCTACCTGACATGTCCAGCCCTTGGGCGTATGCCGCAGGCTTTGTGGCTGCGACGGCCGCGCTGCATGCGGCCGGTTATGCCGTGGTACGTTTGCTGCCAACAGCAGCGGCGCCACTGGTGCGGGTTGCCGGGGCGGCTTCGGCGGCGACCGGAGTGTGGCTACTCGCTGGCTAAAAATCGCAAGCTTCAAGCTGCAAGTTAAAAGCCGATTGACGCTTTCTTGAAGCTTGAAGCTTGAAGCTTGCAGCTGCCTCTCTGCTACCATGCGCGCAACCGCCCCTGCCGTGACGACGCCAGCCGATGCCCGACGCTCCAAGCTCTGCCCTCAAGCCTCAATTAAACGCCGTGTTCACGCATTTCAACGACCTGATCGTGCCGCTCTGGCTCGGTCCTGGCTGGAATGCTGACCTGGCTGTGCCCTTTGAGGCCCTGGACGCCGACCATCGCCCCTTGCCCCCGCAACGCTACCGCGCCATGGCCTGCGCCCGGCAGCTGTATCTGTTTGCCAGCCTGATCGGCGAACCCGACGCGGCGTTTGCCGAAGAGCGGGCGGCGGCGCTGTTTCGTTCCTTGCAGCGGCACTTCCACGACGCCGAACACGGTGGCTGGATCTACAGCATCGACGCCCATGGCAAGCCGCTGGATCAACGCAAAGACCTCTACACCCACGCCTTCATCATCTTCGCCTGCGCCCATTACTGGGCCAAGGTTCGCGAGCCGTTGGTGGAGTCGGTGCTCAATGCCGCCCTGGAAGTGGTTGCCGAGCGATTCGCCACGAGCGATGGCTTGTATGACGCGGTACTGGAGCGCGACTGGTCATCCCTCAAGTCCGGCCCCCTGCAAAACCCGCTGATGCACTTGGCCGAAGGCTTCCTCGCCACCCTTGCGGTGCGTGAAGATACGCACGTGCAAAGTGCCCTTCTGGCCCTGACGACGGCGATGCAAAAGCACTTCATCGACCGCCAGCATGGCGTGATGCTGGAGAAACCGTTGGGCGCTGTGGATAACTGGTTTGAGCCTGGGCACCAGTTCGAGTGGTTCTTCTTGTTAGAATCTTCGGACTTGCTGCGCGGAACGCCGTTGCACACGTCACTGACCCGAGCGTTTGCCTATGCCGAGCAAATGGGTGTGGATAAATCGACCGGCGCGGTGACGGGCATGTTGGCCCTGGACGGTACGGTTCGCGATGCCACCCAACGGATCTGGGCCCAGGCCGAATACCTGCGTGCGCTGACCTTGCGGCCCGACAGTGAAGCGTTATTGCTGCGCCAGTTGCAGGCGTTGCAGCAGCGGTTCCTGCATTTGAAGGGCTGGAATGAGTGCCTGGACGCCAAGGGTAAAGTGAGTCGACGGGATATGCCGTCGACTACGCCTTATCATTTAGCGACTTGTTATCGGGGGTTGGTCGAGTATCTCGGCTGATCTTTCGGGCCTCACCTCGGGCTAACGATCAAGCTACCCACTTCCTGTCCCCGGTAAAGCTGATGGTCAGCCAACGCGCGGCATCAGCCTTGCCCAGCCCTGTGGATATCTCTTCACGCAGCCCATCAAGGGTCGCGACATTGGCCACCGGGTAATCCGCTGGCAACACCACGTGAATCTCGATAAACCGCGCCCGACCGTGTTTCTGCACGTAGGACACGTAATCATCGAAACCATGCCGTTCCTTGGCCGCGTCCATCACCTGGCGCACCTTGCCGTCCAGTTGATCCGGCACAATCCCCAGCACATCACGCAAGGCCGGGCGCAGAATCTTGAAGGCCGGCGCCAGCATGCTCAGGGCGAGCAGGATGAGGATCAACGGGTCGACATACACCGCCCACTCGCCATAGCCCTGGGACTTGAGCAGCAGCGCAGCAAGAAAGCTCACCAGCAGGCCCACAGACAACATAGCGTCCACCAGCCAACTGATGTTGTCGAACTGGATCAGCGTCGACTTGAGCGTGCGGTTGCGGTAACGCACATAGAAGAAATAGGTGAACTCGACGACGGTAAACACCGCCGCATAAATGATCACCA
The DNA here is from genome assembly GCF_055407145.1 of Pseudomonas sp. c313. Taxonomy (NCBI): domain Bacteria; kingdom Pseudomonadati; phylum Pseudomonadota; class Gammaproteobacteria; order Pseudomonadales; family Pseudomonadaceae; genus Pseudomonas; species Pseudomonas sp. c313. Next base: position 119,035 of record NZ_JBUZRD010000006.1, read on the forward strand.
GACCCAACTCAATCTCACGCCCGCCATTGATAATGCCAAACACACCGTTAAGAAACGCGTAGATGGCGATCAACAGCAGAAAACTGCCCTCGATCAGCAGCACCATGGGCTCCAGGTGCCAGTAGCCGAACTGGAAGCGGTCGTTGCTTTTCTTGGCGATCAGCTTGGCAGTGATCAGCATCAGCACCTTGATGAAGGTTGCGATCAGCGAGAAAAAGCCATCGAATAAAATGGATTGGGAGCCAGATACAACGCCCGTGACAATACCGCCGATCGCCACGGCGAACATCAGTACAGTCGATTGTTTGAGCAGCGACTGCTCACCTCGGTTACTCACATATCCTCCTGTCAAAACCTTAAAACCGCAGAGCGCGGCGGGGTTTCCAGGATGGGAGTGTACCTTATGTCCTGTTTTGGCCGATTTGCCACATCCTTTCAGGCTAGCGAATACCCTGTGGCGAGAGGGCTTGCCCCCTCGCCACAAACGCCACCTCGGCTACCGTTTTAGCCCTTGGCCCCGCGCTCAATGGAAAACCCGGCCCAGGTCTGGCTCACCGGCATCAGCTCCAGGCGGTTGATGTTGACGTGTGCCGGCGTGTTGAGCACCCAGAAGATCGTGTCGGCGATGTCCTGTGGCTGGATCGGCTCGGCGCCGGCGTAGGTGGCGTCGTAACGCGCCTGGTCACCGGCAAAGCGCACCAGGGAAAACTCGCTTTCACACAGGCCCGGCTCGATGTTGGTCACCCGCACGCCGGTGCCTTGCAGGTCGCAGCGCAGGTTCAGGGAGAACTGTTTGACGAAGGCCTTGGTCGCGCCATACACATGGCTGCCCGGATACGGATAGTTGCCAGCGATGGAGCCCAGGTTGATGATCCCGGCGCCACGGCCATGGGCGATGAGGCGCGGCAGCAACAGGTTGGTGGTGTACAGCAGGCCTTTGACGTTGGTGTCGACCATGGTCTCCCAATCGTCCAGGTTGCACTTGGGCGCAGGGTCCGTGCCCACGGCCAGGCCGGCATTGTTGATCAACCCGCGCAGTTTGCTGAAGGACGGCGGCAGGCTGGCAATCGCCTCTTCCATACCCTTGCGGTCACGCACGTCCACCACCAGGCCATGGACTTCAGTCTGTTGCGAAAGCTCGGTGCACAAGGCATTGAGGCGATCTTCGCGACGACCGGTGAGCACCAACTTCCAGCCATCTTGGGCAAAACGCCGGGCACAGGCTTCACCAAAACCGGAAGTTGCGCCGGTAATAAACAACGTATTGGTCATGGTGTTCTCCTTGCGGGGGCTTTGAGCAGCCAGAGGGATAAAAAAACCAGCAAGCAGAATGCCCGCACACCGCCCTGGCGGCAACCAATACGGTGACAAGGCGCCACACAACTGGTCAATTTTCAACCAGCGCCCTTCAAGCCATATAAACCACGGCTCTCAGCCATATACGCGCATGTTATCCACAGCCCCGTCCACAGTCTTTGGGGGCAAGTGCAAAACCTGCCAAGCCGCTGTATTCAAGGCTTTCAGAGGGATTCAAAAAGTTTTTTGCTTGACCTTGACCGAGGCGTATGTAGCCCTGTCGCAAAAGCAGGGATGGAGACGATGGCTCCAGGCCAGTCATTCCGGCCTCTACAGACGTCTTTCCAGAGTTTAGTCACAGACTTATCCACAGGCTGAAGCGACATATTTTGGTCATATACCTGTGTCTTTGAACAGGTTGACAAAACCTGTGGAAGGCCACGAAAAAACGCCTGATCAAAAAACAACCATGACGCTGTAAGCCTTGAATTCAAAGGCCTCCAGCCAGCTACTCCCACGTTACCCACAGCCAGTTCCACAGCGAATGGGGACAAGTCAAAACTGTGACAAAACAGGGATTTGCGGCGGCAATATGTCGCGCTTTGGGAGGTGCTCAGATTTGTTTTCCACAATTTGGCGAAGAGCCTGTGGACGCCGCAAAAAACTGTAGGAGCGAGGGGGACGCCTAGCTCCTACGGTTAGCGTATGACTTACTGTTAGTGCCCGCCCAGATAGGCGTTACGCACTTCCTCATTGACCAGCAACTCCTTGCCGGTACCGCTGAGGCGGATCTCGCCATTAACCATCACATACGCCCGGTCAGACAGCCGCAACGCATGGTTGGCGTTCTGCTCCACCAGAAAGATGGTCATACCGGTACTCGCCAGCTCCCGCAACGTGGCGAAAATCTGTTTCACCACAATCGGCGCCAACCCCAGGCTCGGCTCATCCAGCAGCAACAGCTTGGGCCGACTCATCAGCGCACGGGCGATGGCGAGCATTTGCTGTTCGCCACCGGACATGGTCATGGCCCGCTGATTGCGCCGCTCCTTGAGCCGTGGAAACAGCTCGAACATGCGCTGCATATCCTCGCTGGCAAACTTGTCGCCAATGGGGATGGTGCCCATCAGCAGGTTTTCCTCGACGGTCATGTCAGGGAACACCCGCCGCCCTTCCGGCGACTGGGCGATGCCATTGGACGCGATGTAGTGAGTCGACTTGTGGGTAATGTCCACGCCGCGATAGAGAATCTGCCCGGACTCGGCCCTTGGCTGGCCGAAGATCGACATCAGCAGCGTGGACTTGCCTGCGCCGTTGGAGCCGATCAGGCTGACGGTTTCCCCTTCGTTGATGTGCAGCGAGACCTTTTTCAGCGCCTGGATCGGCCCGTAGAACACGTCCAGGTCCTTCAGTTCGAGGATTGCTCCACTCATAGCAGCCTCGCTCATACCACTTCCTCTTCATCAGCACCCAGGTAGGCGGCGATCACTTTCGGATCGTTGCGAATCGCCTCAGGGCCGCCTTCGGCGATCACGTTGCCGTGGTCAAGCACCACAATGTGGTCGGAAATACTCATCACCATGCCCATGTCGTGTTCGATCAGCACGACGGTCAGGTCATGCTCGTCCCGCAGCAGCCGGATCATCGCGCTCAGCGCTTCGGTTTCCTGGGGGTTGAGACCAGCGGCCGGTTCATCGAGGCAGATAATCTGTGGCCGGGTGCACATGGCACGGGCGATTTCCAGGCGGCGTTGCTGGCCGTAGGACAGTTCACCAGCCAGACGGTTGGCGCAGTCCACCAGGTCCACCACTTCCAGCCAGTAAAAGGCGTGGTCCAGGGCGTCACTTTCAGCCTTCTGATAACCCTTGGTATTGAGGATGCCCGCCAACATGTTGCGGTTGACCCACATGTGCTGGGCCACCAGCAGGTTTTCCAGCACCGACATTTCCTTGAACAGGCGAATGTTCTGGAAGGTGCGAGCCAGGCCCGCGCGGTTCACCAGGTGAGTACCGCCGAACATCTTGTAGAACACCCGGCTGGCAAAGCTCTTGAGCGAGACAAAGTCGGTGGGTTTGAACGACTCACCGAGCAACTGGATGACATTGGTCTGCTTGCCCCGCACATTGAGTTCGATCTTGCCCCCGGTGGCCTTGTAGAAACCGGTCAGGCAGTTGAACACCGTGGTCTTGCCGGCACCGTTGGGGCCGATCAGGGCGAAGATCGAGTTGCGCTTGACCTTGAGGCTCACGTCGCTCAAGGCCTTGATGCCACCGAAGTGCATCATCAGATTTTCCACGCAGAGGACGACTTCCTTACTCATGGCGCTACCCCCTTGCGTGGCGTCACACCAGTACGGCTGATCCTGATCAGCCCGCGCGGGCGCCAGATCATCATCACCACCATCAGCACGCCGAACAGCAGCACGCGGTATTCGGAGAAGCTGCGCAGCAGTTCCGGCGCCACCGTCAGCACGAAGGCGGCGATCACTACGCCGACCGTCGACCCCATGCCGCCCAACACCACGATGGCAAGGATCAACGCCGACTCGAAGAAGGTAAACGACGACGGATTGACGAAGCCTTGATAGCTGGCGAAAAACACCCCGGCCAAACCAGCTGTCGAGGCACCAATGGTGAACGCCGAGAGTTTCACCAGTACGTGGTTCAGGCCCATGGAGCGGCAAGCGATTTCATCTTCGCGCAAGGCTTCCCAGGCGCGGCCCACCGGCATGCGGGTCAGGCGGTGCTTGATGTACAGCACCAGCAACACCACGATGAACAGCACGATGTAGATAAACAGAAATTTAACGTTGGGGTTGTAGTCCAGGCCGAAAAACTCATGGAACGGCACCCCTCCGTCCTTGGCCTTGCGCCCGAATTCCAGGCCGAAAAATGTTGGCGATGGCACTGGCATACCGTTCGGCCCACCCGTGAACGACAACCAATTGTTGAGCACCAGACGGATGATTTCACCGAAGCCCAGCGTCACGATGGCCAGGTAATCCCCGTGCATTCGCAACACCGGGAACCCGAGTAAGCATCCGGCCAGCGCAGCCGCAATCGCCGCCAGTGGCAGCACCGTCCAGAAGCCCAGGCCCAGGTATTGATAGCCCAAAGCCAGGCCATAGGCACCGATGGCGTAGAACGCCACGTAACCCAGGTCGAGCAAGCCGGCCAGGCCAACCACAATGTTCAGGCCCAGGCCCAGCAGCACGTAGATCAGCCCGAGGATCACCACTGTCAGCAAGTACTTGTTGGCAAAGAACGGGAACACGATGGCGATCACGATCAGCGCCGGGATGATCCAGCGCAACCGCGACTTGTAGTCCGGCGCCTGTACATGCACGCCGGAACCGGTGCTCTCAAAACCCTGGAGAATCCGTAACCCCTTGGGGGTTTGCAGGAACAGGCTCATGGCAAAACGCCCGGCCATCACGATAGCCACCAGAATGCCCACGCGAGCCGGTTGCAGGTTAAAGCTGTAGCCGTCGAGCACCACGCCGACGATCGGACCGAACACGATCAACGAAATCAGCCCGGCGAGGACCGCATCGACCACACTTTTCTTGATATCGATAGATTTGGCAGCAGACATGTTTATACCTTCGCCACGAGAGGGCGACCGAGCAGGCCCTGAGGACGGAAAATCAGAATCACCACCAACAGCGAGAAACTGAACACGTCTTTGTAGTCAGAGTTGATCAACCCTGCGAACAGCGACTCGGAGATGCCGAGGATGATCCCGCCGAGCATGGCCCCAGGCAGGGAACCGATGCCGCCGAGTACCGCTGCGGTAAATGCCTTGATGCCGATGATAAAGCCGGCATAGAAGTCGAACGTGCCGTAGTTCAGGGTGATCAGCACGCCGGCCAGTGCCGCCATGGCTGCACCAATGACGAATACGTAAGAGATCACCCGGTCAGTGTTGATGCCGAGGATCGAAGCCATCTTGCGGTCTTGCTGGGTAGCGCGGCACATGCGACCGAGCTTGGTGTACTTGATGATGTAAGTCAGCAAGGCCATCCCAGCGAATGCCGCCACCAGAATGAAGATTTTGGTGTAAGTCAGCTGGACGAACCCGGTGCCGATGTCGACTCTCCAGGCTCCGGCCAACAGGGTGGGAATGCCTTGTTGCTTGGCGCCCTGGGCGATCTGCGCATAGTTTTGCAGGATCAGTGAAATACCGATGGCGCTGATCAGCGGAGCCAGTCGGGTGGAGTTACGCAGCGGTTTGTAGGCGACACGCTCGATGACCCAACCGTAGACGCCGGTGACGACGACGGTGAACACCAGGGTGCCGAGAATGAGCAGCGGAAAGGATTCGATACCGAAGTAGGCCAGCAGAGCCAGACTGATCGCCGCGAGGTAAGCGGAAATCATATAAACCTCGCCGTGGGCGAAGTTGATCATGCCAATGATGCCATAGACCATTGTGTAGCCGATGGCGATCAGGCCATAGACCGACCCGAGGGTCAGGCCATTGACCAGTTGCTGCAGGAAAATACCATCCATAACGCAATCTCACGCAGTGAGAACCTGCACACCTGTGGGTGTGCGGCTCTTCTAGGAGGAAAACAGAGGCTCGGCACTAACCCCCTGTAGGGGCGAGTTTGCTCGCGAAAAACCCGAGAGCGCCGCGTGCATCCAGGATGCCCGCGTCATCGTTAACGTTCTTCGCGAGCAAGCTCGCGCCTACAGAGAGATCATGCAGTCGGTTCGGATTACTTCTGCTTTTCCAGTTGGTGATACTTGCCATCCTTGTCCCACTGGTAAACCACGTAGTCGGAGACTTTCAAGTCACCCTTGGCGTCCCAAGCCTTCTCGCCCATCACGGTCTTCACAGGGTTTGCCTTCAGCCACTTGGCCGCATCTTCGCCCTTGTTGGACTTGGCACCGTTGAAGCCGGCAGCCAGGGTCTGGATCGAGGCATAGGCGTACAAGGTGTAGCCCTCAGGCTCGGTGCCGGCCTTGCGGAACTCATCCACCACCACCTTGCTGTCTGGCAGCAGGCGCGGGTCGGCGCCGAAGGTCATGTAGACGCCGTCGACGTATTGCGCGCCACCAGCAGTGGTCACCAGTTCATCGGTCACTACGCCATCATCGGACATGAATTTGACATCTTTGAGCCCGGCCTCACGCAGTTGACGAACCAGTGGTCCGGCTTCCGGGTGCAAGCCACCGAAGTAAACGACGTCAGCGCCAGCGGCGCGGATTTTGGTCACAACGGCGCTGAAGTCTTTCTCGCCACGAGTCAGGCCTTCATACAGGACCGGGGTCACGCCGCGTTTGGTCAGCTGTGCCTTGGTAGCATCAGCCAGGCCCTGCCCGTAGGTGTCCTTGTCGTGCAGAACGACGACCTTCTTGCCCTTGAGCACATCGACGATGTAATCGCCTGCCACGATGCCTTGCTGGTCGTCACGCCCGCACATCCGGAACATGGCGGAAAGGCCTCGTTCGGTCACTTGAGGGTTGGTGGAGCCTGGAGTGATCGCAATAATCCCCGCTTCGTCATAAACCTCGGAGGCCGGGATGGTGGACGACGAACAGAAGTGCCCGACCACACCAATCACTTTTTCCTGATCAGCCAGACGGTTGGCCACGGCAACAGCCTGCTTGGGTTCGCAGGCATCGTCACCGGCGACCAGTACGATTTTCTCGCCATTGATACCGCCGGCCTTGTTGACCGCATCCGCCGCCGCTTGGGCACCTTTCATGTACTGCTCACCGAATGCCGCGTTGGCACCGGTCATCGGCCCTGCTACGCCAATCTTCACATCAGCTTGAGCAAACGCAGAAACACCCAACGCAGTTGCCACTGCGAGGGCCAGAAAGCCTTTCTTGTAAAACGTCTGGGACATGAGGTGGTGCTCCGAGGTTTTTGTTGAATTGGCACTGCAACGTCACTTCAAACTTTCACTTGAAAGCCCAGAGCAAGGCGCGTGCCATTGCGTTTTTATTATTCAAAAAGACACGGTGTCATTGTTATTACAGGCGTTTCGACGCCTTTTGATTGAACGTGCAACCCTTTAGCTTGCAGAGGTGCAACCAACGCATCGAAAAAGTACAACCCTCTCCACGGTTTGATATCAGGCTGCCATCAAGCGACAGTCCGAGCATCTGTAACAATGTGCGTAACGGAACTGCACATTTACAGTGCGCCACTGCTACGCGTCGCACCAATACAGATTAGTAGCTTGCTAAGAAAATGCCGCCTTCTTACTGGTATTTCGCTGATCAGATGACAATTCGCAGACATTGCCCCGCGTGATACAGCGAGAACCCGGCCTCGTATAAGCAACTGCGCAGGCCCACCCCGGCCAGCGGCTGCATCGGAGCAAATGGAATCGGCAGGGCCTGGGGATTGCGGTGACACAGGTAGTCGGCGAAGGCTTTGCCCACCACGCTACCGGTGGTCACGCCGCGTCCGTTGTAGCCGGTGACTGCCACTAAACCGGGCGCTGGTTCAAAAAGACGCATCAGATGGTCCGGGGTAAAGGCGATGCAACCGGTCCAGGTGCATTCCCAGTCCACCGATTTAAGGTAGGGAAAATAATGTTGCTGCACCCGATCGGCCCAGGCCTTGAGGAACCAGGCTGGTTTCTGGTTGCCATTGCCCAAGCTGCCCAGCAGCAACCGGCCATCGGCGTCGCGGCGGATGCTGCTGAGTACCTGGCGGGTGTCCCAGGAGCCCTGCCCACCCGGCAGGATTTGCTGTGCGGCGTCCTCGGTCAGCGGTGCTGACGCCACCTGATAGTAATAACCGGGGAAGAAATTGCGCCGCAGTTCGGTCCACTCGCCTTCGGTGTAGGCATTGGAGGCGATCACCACTTGCTCGGCCTGCACCGCGCCCTGAGCAGTTTGTACAGACCAGCGCTGGCCCTGGCGCTCCAATTGGGTGACCGGTGAATGGTCAAACAGTTGGCCACCGAGGCCGACGGCGGCGTGGGCCAAACCACTGGTGTAGGCCATCGGATTCAAGGTCCCGGCCCGCCGATCCAGCAAGGCGGCAGCGATCTTTTTGGTGCCGGTGGCCTGCTCGCACGCGGCACCCGTCAACAGTTCCACTGGCGCGCCACGACGCTTCCACTGCTCTTCACGGCTGCGCAAATCCGCCTCGCCACGGGCGTTATGCGCCATGTGCAAGGTGCCCTCGCGGCGTAACTGACAATCGATGTTGTATTTGTCGATCAGGCTGAACACCAGGGACGGTGCCGCACCGAGCATGCGGTTGAGCTGACTGCCCACCGCCTCGCCAAAACCGGCCTCGATCTCGTCCGGGGGAATCCACATCCCGGCGTTGACCAGCCCGACGTTGCGCCCAGAGCCACCATGACCGGTGCGATGGGCTTCCAGCACGCAGACGCTTTTACCTTGTTCCAATAAATGAATGGCTGCCGACAAACCGGTGATACCGGCGCCGATCACGCAGACATCCACCTTTACTTCACCCTTGAGCGCCGCGCGATCCGGCCGGCCAGGGGTCAGTTGTTCCCACAAACACGCTTCGCGTAATGGCATTGCCAGACTCCGGGAGGATTTCACCACCGTTCGTTCCCACGCTCTGCGCGGGAACGATCAACAGCTGTACGCGATCAGTCGAAAGTGATGCCTTGGGCCAACGGCAGCTCGAGCGAATAGTTCACGGTATTGGTCTGCCGACGCATATACCCACGCCATGCATCGGAACCCGACTCACGACCACCACCGGTTTCCTTCTCGCCGCCAAACGCACCGCCAATTTCCGCGCCGCTCGGGCCGATGTTGACGTTGGCAATCCCACAGTCGCTGCCCAGCGCAGACATGAACTGCTCGGCTTCGCGCACGTCGGTAGTGAAGATGCACGAGGACAGGCCTTGAGGCACGGCGTTGTTCAGGCGCAGTGCTTCGGCAAAGTCGGTGTAACCGACCACATACAGAATCGGCGCGAAGGTTTCAGTGCAGACCACATCGCTCTGCTCCGGCATTTCCACAATCGCCGGCGACACGTAGTAAGCGTTGGGGAATTTGTCTTCCAGTTGGCGCTTGCCGCCAAACACCCGGCCGCCTTCGCTCAAGGCCTGCTCCAGGGCGTCCTGCATGTTTTCAAAACTGTGTTTGTCGATCAGCGGGCCGACGAGATTGCCTTCCAGCGGATGACCGATGCGCACCTTGGAATAGGCAGCCTTGAGGCGCGTGACGATCTCTTCTTTCACCGATTCATGGGCAATCAACCGGCGCAGGCTGGTACAGCGCTGGCCGGCGGTGCCGACGGCGCTGAACAGAATGGCGCGCACGGCCATGTCCAGATCGGCGCTGGGGCCAAGGATCATCGCGTTGTTGCCGCCCAGCTCCAGGATGCTGCGGGCAAAACGTGCGGCGACTTTCGGCGCCACTTCGCGGCCCATGCGGGTGCTGCCAGTGGCGCTGATCAGGGCTACACGGGGGTCGTCCACCAGTGCGGCGCCGGCATCGCGACCGCCGATGATCACCTGGCTCAGGTATTGCGGGGCGTCAGTGAAGTTCTTCAGGACACGCTCGAACAGCGCCTGGCACGCCAGTGCAGTCAGCGGAGTCTTTTCCGAAGGTTTCCAGATCACCGCATTGCCGCACACCAGCGCCAACGTGGTATTCCACGCCCACACTGCCACCGGGAAGTTGAAGGCACTGATCACCCCCACCACGCCCAGCGGGTGCCAGGTTTCACGCATGTGGTGGCCTGGGCGCTCGGAGGCGATGGTCAAACCATACAGCTGACGGGATAGGCCGACGGCGAAGTCGCAGATGTCGATCATTTCCTGCACTTCACCCAGGCCTTCCTGGGTGATCTTGCCAGCTTCCCAGGACACCAACTCGCCCAGGTCAGCCTTATATTCGCGCAGCACTTCGCCGAGCTGGCGCACCAGCTCGCCACGGCGCGGCGCCGGCACCTTACGCCAGGCTTCAAATGCATGCTCGGCGCGACTGACCTGCTGCTCCACCTCGGCGGCGCCTTCCCAGTGCACACTGGCAATTCGGCTGCCATCAATAGGCGAATGCACGGGTTGTTTACCCGACTGGTACAGCGCCGGGTTTACCCCGAGACGATCAAGCAATGCGGCAACCATGGGTCACTCCTTCAATCCACAAACAAAAATATGCGCCGCCAACTGACACGGCGATCCAGACCTTATTTGTAGCTGGCCCAAGACTTGCCAACAAACGACCATTAGGCGAGATATCATTCCGTTTATTCATGCTGAACGTGTCACGACAAGAAAAAAGAGGCCAACCGTGCTGAATAAAAGACATTTGCCCTCGATCACCGCCCTGCAGTGCTTCGAGGCCGTCACCCGCCACCTGAGCTTCACCCGCGCCGCCGAAGAGCTGAACCTGACCCAAAGCGCCGTCAGCAAGCAAGTCGCACAGTTGGAAGAACTGCTGCAGCACCTGCTGTTTCTCCGGGTGCGCAGGCGTTTGCAGATGACCCCTGCGGGGGATCTGTACCTAGTGGAAGTACGAAAAATCCTCACCCAGGTGGAGATGTCGACCCATTACCTTCGTTCCTACGGCGGCGAGACCGAAGTACTGCGGGTGTCTACGCCCTACACCTTCGGCGCGCGCTGGCTGGTGCCAAGGCTTAAGGGCTGGCGCTTGCGTCACCCGCAGATCCACCTGGACCTGTGCAACGAACAGGAGCCCGACGACTTGCTACAAGGCCGCGCCGACCTCGCCTTTTACTTCGGCCAGGGTTCACGGCCCGGTACCGAAAGCCTGAAGCTATTCAGCGAAGAGCTTGTTCCGGTGTGTGCACCGGGCAGCCTGCCGGCTCAACCGTTTACCGATCCCACGCAACTGAGCGAACTGGTCCTGCTACAAAACGCCTCGCGTCCCCAGGGCTGGCACGATTGGTTCGCCAGCCAGGGCTACCAGACCGAACACAGCTACCACGGCCCGCGTTTCGATACCTTTTATATGTGCATCCGCGCCGCACAAGTGGGCTGTGGCGTGGCACTGTTGCCACGGTTCCTGGTGGAAGAGGAATTGGCCGACGGCAAGTTGATCATCCCCTGGCAACACGCGATGCCGAGCCAGGATGCTTATTACCTGGCCTACCCTGAGCATTCGGCGCAAGTGCCCAAAGTGCGCGATTTTGTGAAGTGGATGATGGAACAGGTTGACGCAACCTGAAAAAACGCTAGCAAATCAACCTGCGTCTATGCGCCACTAGCGTCATTCCTTAATTGTGCGTAACGGTCGGCGCCCATCGCCGACCCGTCTGGAGATTCCCGTTATGAGCGAGAGTGTATTTGCCGATCGCATCGTGCAGAACCTGCTCGACACCGACTTCTACAAGCTGACCATGATGCAGGCGGTGCTGCACAACTACCCCAACGTGGAAGTTGAATGGGAGTTTCGCTGCCGCAACAGTGAAGACCTGCGCCCGTATCTGGCGGAGATTCGTTATCAGATCGAGCGTCTGGCCGAGCTGAGCCTGAGCCCCGATCAACTGGGATTCCTGGAACGCATCAGCTTTATGAAGCCGGATTTCCTGCGCTTCCTTGGCCTGTTTCGCTTCAACCTGCGCTACGTGCAGACCGGTATCGAAAACGGCGAGTTGTTTATCCGCCTGCGCGGGCCGTGGCTGCATGTGATTCTGTTTGAAGTGCCGATGCTGGCCATCGTCAGCGAGGTGCGTAACCGCTATCGCTATCAGACCGTGATCCTCGAACAAGCGCGCGAGCAGTTGTACCGCAAGTTCGACTGGCTGACCGCCAATGCCAGCAGTGACGAATTGTCCGAGTTGCAGGTCGCCGATTTTGGCACTCGTCGGCGCTTTTCCTACCGGGTCCAGGAAGAAGTGCTCAACGTGCTCAAGCACGACTTCCCCGGACGTTTTGTCGGCACCAGCAACGTACACCTGGCCCGTGAGCTGGACATGAAACCCCTGGGCACCATGGCCCATGAATGGATCATGGCGCACCAACAACTGGGCCCACGGCTGATCGACAGCCAGATTGCCGCCCTCGATTGCTGGGTGCGCGAGTACCGTGGCCTGCTGGGTATCGCCCTGACCGACTGCATCACCACCGATGCCTTCCTTGGCGACTTCGATCTGTATTTCGCCAAGCTGTTCGACGGTTTGCGCCATGACTCCGGCGACCCGATAATCTGGGCGGAAAAAGCCATCGCCCACTACCACAAGCTGGGCATCGAGCCGATGAGCAAGACCCTGGTGTTCTCCGACAGCCTCACGCTGCCCAAGGCCCTGGAGATTTTTCGGGCGTTGCGGGGGCGTATCAATGTCAGCTTCGGCATCGGCACCAACCTGACCTGCGACATACCAGGTGTGGACCCGATGAGCATCGTGCTTAAAATGACCGCCTGCAATGGCCAGCCCGTGGCGAAGATCTCCGATGAAGCGGGCAAAACCCATTGCACCGACCCGAACTTCGTCGCCTATTTGCGCCACGTTTTCAAAGTACCTGCCCTATCCAGCAAGGAGTGAATCATGCAAGCCGTACAGCGCGAGATTGCTGAACAGCTCAAGGTCCAAGCGCCGTTCAAAGACCAGGCCGCCCTGGAGGCGGAGGTCGCACGACGGATCACCTTTATCCAGCAATGCCTGCTTAACTCGGGGCTCAAGACATTGGTGCTGGGCATCAGCGGCGGCGTCGACTCCCTGACCGCAGGCCTGCTAGCCCAACGGGCGATGGAAGAATTGCGCGCACGCAATGGCGATGAAGCCTATCGTTTTATCGCCGTGCGCCTGCCTTATGAAACCCAATTCGACGAACACGACGCCCAGGCTTCGGTGGACTTTATTGCCCCGGACGAGCGCCACACGGTGAACATCGGCCCAGCGGTCAAATCCCTGGCCAATGAAGTGGCAGCCTTCGAAGGCAAACATGCGGTCTCCCGGGATTTCGTGCTGGGCAACACCAAGGCACGCATGCGCATGGTGGCGCAGTACACCATCGCTGGCGCGGCCGGTGGCCTGGTGATCGGCACCGACCATGCGGCGGAAGCGGTGATGGGCTTTTTCACCAAGTTCGGTGACGGCGCTTGCGACTTGGCGCCGTTGAGCGGGCTAGTGAAGAACCAGGTACGGGAAATTGCCCGGCACTTCAATGCGCCGGAATCGCTGGTGGAGAAAATCCCGACCGCCGACCTGGAAGACCTTTCCCCCGGCAAGCCGGACGAAGCTTCCCATGGCGTGACCTATGCCGAGATCGATGCGTTTTTGCACGGTGAGCCGGTGCGCGAAGAGGCGTTCCGGATTATCTGCGAGACCTATCGCAAGACCGAACACAAGCGGGTGATGCCGCTTGCGCCATAAGCGCTGAGCGCGATTGTGTGGCGAGCGGCTCGTCACACGTATCCAACCACAAAAAAAGCGCCTGATAGGGCGCTTTTTTATGCCTGCTGTCCTGATTACTTCAGGGTAACAGTGCCTTTCATCATCGAGATGTGGCCTGGGAACGAGCAGAAGAACGCGTAGTCGGTGCCAGCAGCCAGCTTCGACACGTCAAAAGTCACCGAATCTTTCTCGCCAGCACCGATGATTTTGGTGTGGGCGATAATGCGGGTGTCGCCTTCTTTCAGGTAGTTCTTGCCGATGCCAGCGGCCATGCCTTCAGTCGCCACCGGCTGCATGTCTGCCGCAGTGGTCAGCACCCAGTTATGGCCCATGACGTTCTTCGGCAAGCTACCGGAGTGAGTCAGCTCAACGGTAAACGTCTTACAGCTTTTGTCGATTTCAATGGCCTTGGTGTTAAAGGTCATCTGGTCAGTGGAGTCAACGGTGACCTTGCACTCTGCAGCAAGCAACTGGCCGCTAGCCAGCGTCAGCAGGGAAACAGCAACGAGTTTGGCAAACATGTGGATCTCCAAGGCAGGGTTAAAAAATGCATATAGCGACAAGATTGCCTGATACAGGCAGAAGTTCCTATGATCTGAATCAATAGATTGTATACAACTTTAGGCTATTGGCCTGATCGACACAATCAACCAGCCAAAGGGCTAGCACCGGCCTATGCTCGGTTCGTCATCACCTTTGGAGTACCAGCCATGCACCTCAATAGCCTGTTTCGCGGCCTGCTTGCCGCTTATGCCTGTGGCGCCAGCGGCACCTATGAAAAGAGCGAGCGCGAGGTTTAATCCTTTAAGACACACCGGCCAACCTTTACTCTTTAGCCATTACTGAGCATGGAGTCAGGTATGTCCTTGAAGTCTGTATGTGTATTTTGCGGTGCCAGCAGCGGTACTAACCCAGCCTACCGTGAAGCGGCCATTGCCCTCGGGCGCGAGTTGGCCAGGCGAAAGCTGACCCTGGTATACGGCGGCGGCGCTGTCGGCCTGATGGGGATTGTGGCCGATGCGGCCCTGCAAGCCGGTGGCGACGTGGTCGGAATCATTCCCGAAAGCCTGCAAGTCCTGGAAATCGGCCACAAGGGCCTGACTCGCCTGGAAGTAGTCAACGGCATGCACGCTCGCAAGGCGCGCATGGCCGAGCTGAGCGATGCCTTTATCGCCCTGCCCGGCGGCCTCGGCACCCTGGAAGAGCTGTTCGAAGTCTGGACCTGGGGCCAGCTCGGTTACCACGGTAAGCCGCTGGGTTTACTGGAAGTGAACGGTTTCTACAGCAAGTTGACTAGTTTTCTCGATCATATCGTCGGCGAAGGCTTCGTCCGCGCGCCCCATCGTGCCATGCTGCAAACCAGCGAATCGCCGGCTGAGCTGCTTGACGTACTGGATGCCTGGCAACCGCTGGTCCTGCCCAAATGGGTGGACCAAAAACCCGACTAACCCTTGGGACGCGATTAAAGGCAGAATACGCGCCGCTCAACCTCACCTTCGACCCCAGAGGATCGCCCATGGCAAAACCTAATTACTCCTTCGCCAAACGTCAGAGAGACTTGGCCAAAGAGCAGAAGAAAGAGGAAAAGCTGCAACGCAAGAAAGTTGCAGCCGACGAAGAAGCTGGCGTACTGAACCCGGATGCAGAAGGTGAAGTGGCCACTGACGAGACCGAAACACCGAAAGATCAGGCGCCTGACGCCTAAGGCCTCTCACTGTGGCCGCTGCCAAGGCAGCGGCCACAGGCCTTATTCCAGCGGCATCACCGTCACCCGCACCTCCGGGTCATGACTCCCCCCTCCCAGAATCACCCCCCGCAACGGCGAAACATCGGAAAAATCCCGGCCCAAGGCCAGGGTGATGTGCTCCAGTGCCGGCTGCACATTGTTCGTTGGATCAAAATCCACCCAGCCCAGCACCGGGCAAAATACCGAGACCCAGGCATGGGACGCATCGGCGCCAATCAGCCGTGGGTGGCCGGGCGGTGGCTGGGTCAGCAGGTAGCCGCTGATATAGCGCGCCGCCAGGCCTCGGGAGCGCAGGCACGCCAGCATCAAGTGGGCAAAGTCCTGGCACACGCCGCGCCGACGCTCCAGCACTTCCACCAGCGGCGTGGCGACTTGGGTGGCTTCGGCATCGAAGGTGAATTCGCTGAAAATCTTTTCCATCAGCGCCTGGGTGCCCAGCAACAACGGACGGTCCAGTGGAAAACAGCTTTCGGAAAACTCGACGAAGCTTTTCTTCAGATGCACGTAGGGCGATTCGAAACGATAGCGGCACGCCTCGATCATCTCGGGGGACAACGGCTGGCTGCTGTAGGTCAAGCTGCTGCGGGTTTGGTCCCAGGCCGGCGACTGGCTGAAATCCAGCACAGGCCGCGCGAAGA
Organism: Pseudomonas sp. c313; assembly: GCF_055407145.1. Taxonomy (NCBI): domain Bacteria; kingdom Pseudomonadati; phylum Pseudomonadota; class Gammaproteobacteria; order Pseudomonadales; family Pseudomonadaceae; genus Pseudomonas; species Pseudomonas sp. c313. The sequence goes on from NZ_JBUZRD010000006.1 coordinate 135,031, forward strand.
CCTCCACCGTGAGCCCGGCGTTGACCAGCAACTCATCATGGGGCCGCTCGAACGCCAGGCGGGTGATCGGGTTGCCAAACACGTCCAGCTCATCCCGGCGCGAGGTCGGCTCTGGGCTGATGAGCAATTGCTGCGCCGTACACTGCTGCCAGGCGCAGGGGCGTGGCCACAAGTGCGCCAACTGCTGGGCCAGGGACACCGGGCTGTCGTAGTGGTAATGGGTATCGTGGAAGATCTGGTAACGGGCACTCATTACACGGACACCGTTTGCTGGCTGACATCATCAACATGGGCAAAATGGCGCAACGCCAGGCGATCGGAGACTTGCCCGCTTTCATCGGCGACGGCCTGTAACAGGTCCGCCAGGCCATCGAGGGCGGCGCGCACGCTGGATTCGCCAAACAGCGGATTTTCCAGGCAGCCCAGGTCAAAACGCGACAGTCGCTCCACCAACGGCGCCAGCCCGGTCTCCCGCGGCATACCGAAATCATCATTCAGACGACGCAGGGTGCGGCTCACCAGTTTGAGCTGGAACAGCACCGCATGGGGGTTTTGCTCATCCAGCAGCAACAGGTCCAGCACCGGGATCAATTGCGGCACCGCCAGGTAGCGGGAACGGTAAGTGATGCTGCTATTGCCCAGTTCCAGCAACCATTCAAGCCCCGCCTGATCGAACACCGCCACGCCCCGCAGAAATGCCGTCAGGCTGCTGCTGAGAAACTGCAGACGCTCGATGCGCCGGCCCATCATCAAGAAGCGCCAGCCTTCGTCCCGGGTCATGTCGTCCAGGGCAAAGCCCGACAGCGCCGCCAGGGACATCACCAGGCGGTTGAGGAAGTCCAGCAGTTCGCCGAAATCTGGCTCTTGCGCCTCCAGTTCCACGGCTTCGCGCTGCAACTCCACCAAGGCCTGCCAGTTTTCACGGGACAGTTTGCCGCGCACCTGGGACGCCGCCCACTGCAAGCGCTGCAAATTAGCCCGTAGGCTCGACGGCCAGTCATCGCCAAGCAAAGCCGCCAGTAGCCGCTCAGGCAACTCGCCCTCTTGCGGCAATAGTCGCAGCGTCTCTCCCAGCTCCACCGCCGCTTGCAGCGCTTGCGGGTCGTCTCCGTCGACATAACGTGCGAGGACGATCCGCAGCCAGCGGGCGCTGTCATCACAGCGTTCACAATAACGGCCGAACCAGAACAGGTTTTCCACCACCCGCGACGGCAGGTATGGATCACGTCGAATCAAGTCATGGGCGCCAATAGAACGCTGCGCACGCCATTGCTCGCCACCAGGGGCACGTTCGCCGAGCACCCAGGTGTCCTTGCTCGCCCCGCCGCGCTGCATCGACACCACTTCAGCATCGGCTTCGGCGGCCACGCGGGTCAGGCCACCGGGCAGCACCCGGTAACCGTCGGCGCTGGCGACGGCGACGGCGTAGACGCGCATACCGATGGCGCGATGTTGTAGATGTTCGTCGACGGTATGCCAGATCGGCGCCTGGGACAGTTGCGCCAGCTCTTGGGCAACGTAGGCATAAGGCCGCGCCCGCATGCGTTCGGCCAGGGCCTGGCGTTGTTCGTCGTTCAGGTCACGGCCAAACACCGGGGCGAAGCTTTGCGATGGAAACGCCGGTTTGATCACCAGCTCCGGCAGTTTCTCCAGGGCTTCGGCCAGTACCGGCGCTTCGCCGCACCACCAAGTGGCGATGGACGGCAGGATCAACTCTTCGCCAAACAGAAACTGATTGATCTTCGGCAGAAAACCCAGCAACCCGGGAGACTCCAGCACACCGCTGCCCAGGGCGTTGGCCACCAGCACGTTGCCTTGGCGCACCGCGTCCAGCAGCCCCGGCACGCCGAGGGCCGAATCGGTGCGCAGCTCCAGCGGGTCACAGAAATCATCGTCCAGGCGGCGCATGACGGCATGGACCCGGCGCAAGCCACTGAGGGTTTTCAGGTAGACCGTGGCGTCGCGCACCGTCAGGTCGCCGCCTTCTACCAGCGGGTAGCCGAGTTGGCGGGCGAGGTACAGGTGTTCGAAATAGCTTTCGTTGAAACGGCCCGGGGTCAGCAGCACGATCAGCGGTGGCTGGTCGTCGCTCGGCGCCTGGCGGGCCAGGGTTTCCTGCAGGGTGCGGAAGAAACCAGTGAGGTGCTGCACCTGCAAGTCGCGGTACATATCCGGAAAAGCACGGGACACGATGGTGCGGTTTTCCAGGGCATAACCGGCACCGGACGGTGCCTGGGTACGGTCGGCGGTGACCCACCAGCGGCCATCGGGGGTGCGCGCCAGATCCACAGCATACAGGTGCAGAAACGCACCCTCGGGCGGCTGTATGCCCTGGCACGGCCACAGGAAGTTGTTATGGCCGAACACCAGTTCCGCCGGTAACAAGCCCTCGGCGATCAGCCGTTGCGGGCCGTAGAGGTCCGCCAATACCGCATTGAGCAACCGCGCACGTTGGGCGATGCCGGCCGACAGGTGCTTCCACTCATCCGCTGCCAGCACGTGGGGCAACAGGTCCAGTTCCCATGGCCGATCGGCGCCCTTGGGGTCGGCGTAGACGTTGTAGGTCACGCCGTTTTCCTGGATCTGCCGGGTCAGCAAGGCTTGGCGCTGGGCCAGTTGCGCCGGGGTGCTGCGTTGCAGATGGTCAAGCAGGCGCTGCCAATGGCCGCGGACCGCGCCGCTGTCGTCCAGCAGTTCGTGATAAGTGCCCGCGGTCAGCGGGTAACGGTCGAGCAAGTCGGGCATGGAACGCTCGGCAGAGGCAAGGGAAGTCAGAGTATGAGAGCCGGGCTTGCCCGCGATGCAGGCACCTCGGGGCATCAGGTGTACCGAGGTGATGCTATCGCAGGCAAGCCCACATTATAGATTTGTTGCTTTCGGGATTATGTACATTCAATCCTCTATTTTTGTCGCAAAACGGCGCAAATCCAGGGTCATCGGCAATTCGTCGTTAATCACCACGGCCGGCACGGGCAACGTTCCAGGGCTGTGACCCAGGTGGAAAAACCGCGCCATGCGCCGGCTCTCGGCTTCGTTGGCATTGACTGGCAGGCTGTCGTAATTGCGCCCACCCGGATGGGCGACATGGTACTGACAACCGCCCAATGAGCGCTGCATCCACGTATCCAAAAGATCGAATACCAGCGGCGCATGCACCGGGATGGTCGGCTGCAAACAGTTGGCCGGCTGCCAGGCGCGATAACGCACACCGGCGACGAACTCACCGACCCGCCCGGTAGGTTGCAGCGGTACTGGAATGCCGTTGCAGGTCAGCAGATACCGTTGCGGCGGCAGGCCGCTCAACTTGACCTGCAAACGCTCCAGGGACGAATCGACATAGCGCACCGCGCCGCCCACCGCGCCCTCTTCTCCCAGCACATGCCAGGGCTCCAGGGCTTGGCGCAGTTGCAGTTCGATGCCGCTGACGGCGTAATCGCCAACCTTGGGGAAGCGGAACTCCAGGTGCGCAGCAAACCACTCTGCACGCAGAGGATAACCGGCAGCGTTCAGCTCGACGATGACATCGGCAAAGTCCTGCTCGATAAAGTGCGGCAGCAAGAAGCGGTCGTGCAATTGCGTCCCCCAGCGCACCAGCTTGGGCGGTGCATAGGGCTCACGCCAGAACCGCGCTACCAGCGCCCGCAACAACAGTTGCTGGGTCAGGCTCATGCGCGCATGGGGCGGCATCTCGAAGGCCCGCAATTCCAACAGGCCAAGGCGGCCGGTAGCGCCGTCCGGCGAGTAAAGCTTGTCGATACAGAATTCGGCGCGATGGGTATTGCCGGTGACGTCTATCAGCAGGTTGCGCAGTAGTCGGTCCACCAGCCAGGGCGGGCACTCCTCTCCGGGCGCCGGCATTTGCGCGAAGGCGATTTCCAACTCGTACAGCGCGTCGTTGCGAGCTTCATCGACCCGTGGCGCCTGGGACGTCGGGCCGATGAACAAGCCGGAAAACAAGTAGGATAACGACGGGTGGTTATGCCAGTAGCTGATCAAGCTGCGCAGCAGATCGGGCCGACGCAGGAACGGCGAATCCTTGGGCGTAGCGCCGCCGAGGACAAAGTGGTTACCGCCACCGGTGCCGGTGTGGCGGCCGTCGATCATGAATTTCTCGGTGGTCAGGCGGGTTTGCCGCGCCTCTTCGTAGAGAAATTCGGTGCGTTCCACCAACTCGTCCCACGTGGCGGACGGTTGCACGTTAACTTCGATCACGCCTGGGTCCGGCGTGACCCGGAAGTTGCTCAGGCGGACGTCACTCGGTGGCTCGTAGCCTTCGAGCAGCACCGGGCAATGCAGCTCTTGGGCGGTGGCTTCGATAGCGGCCACCAGCTCCAGGTAGTCCTCGACCCGCTCCAGGGGCGGCATAAACAGGTACAGCCTGCCTTCTCGCGCTTGCGCGCAGAGGGCGGTGCGGGTGAGCCAGTCGGCGGATTCGTCGATCTTCGGAATACGATCGTCGCTCAGGGCCGGTTCGCCGTGGCTTTGCAGCTGCGCCGTCGTCGGAAGATCAGGCAAATCCTGATTGGGGTCGGTGGGATGCACGAACGGATACTCCGCCGCCGTCACCCAAGGCTGCGAGGCCAATGGCAGGCGATAGCCCAGGGGCGAATCACCCGGCACCAGGCGGCAATGGTTATCCCGCAGGTACCAGCGCCCGCTCTGCCAGCAGTCATTGGCCGCCGTGCGCGCCAGCGGCAGCACCTGGCCAATGACTTTATCCAGGCCCTGGCTGAAGACCTTGCGCAGGCGGTCACGCTCAAGGTCGTCGCCCAGGCGTGGGTCTTGCGCGGTGACGTTCTGAGGCAAGGTGCCTTCGCGCCACAGGTAATAGAAATTGTCCTCGTAGGCCGGGAACACAAAGTGCGCAGGCAACTTCAAGCGCTCGGCAACGCTGGCGAGAAAACGCCCGGCCATCACGCCATCAGCGCCGTAGTCTTGTTGTTCATCGGCAATCAGCGCGCTGTTGTGCCAGATCGGCACACCATCCCGACGCCAGTAGCAATTGAGCGACCAGCGCGGCAATTGCTCGCCGGGGTACCACTTGCCTTGGCCGAAGTGCACCAGGCCCTTGGGCGCGTAATGCTTGCGCATGCGCTGGAACAGTTCGGCAGAGAGCCGGCGCTTGTCCGGGCCCAGGGCTGCGGTGTTCCATTCGGCGTCGTCGGGGTCGTCGATGGAGACGAAGGTCGGCTCGCCCCCCATGGTCAGGCGCACGTCGTCCTTGAGCAGGTCACCATCGATCTGCCGGCCCAAGGCCTGGATCGCCAGCCATTGTTCTTCGGTGTAGGGCTTGGTCACCCGTGGGGCTTCCCAAATACGCTCCACCGACATCTCATGGGTGAATTCGCACTCGCAAGGTTCCACCAGGCCACTGATGGGCGCCGCTGAAGACGGATCGGGACTACAGGCCAATGGGATATGGCCTTCACCGGCGAATAGGCCGGAAGTGGCATCGAGACCGATCCAGCCGGCACCCGGCAAATACACTTCACACCAGGCGTGCAGGTCGGTGAAGTCCACTTCCGTACCGGATGGGCCGTCGAGGGCTTTGACGTCGGCGGTCAATTGAATCAGGTAACCGGAAACAAACCGTGCTGCCAAACCAAGATTACGCAGCAGTTGCACCAACAGCCAGGCCGAATCGCGGCACGAGCCGCAAGCGTTTTCCAGGGTGAATTCCGGGGTTTGCACCCCCGGTTCCATACGGATCAGGTAGCCGATGTCGGCGGCCAGGCGCTGGTTGAGGCCCACCAGAAAATCCACGGCAGGCAGTGGCGTGCGGTCGATGCCTGCCAGGTACGCGGCGAGCTTCGGCGTCAGCGGCAAGGTTTCCAGGTACGGCGCCAGCTCGCGTTGCTCATCGGCGGCATAGCTGAACGGGATTTTTTCGGCGTAGGGCTCAAGGAAAAAGTCGAACGGATTAAACACCGCCATCTCGGCAACCAGGTCGACTTCAATGCGCAACTCGTCAGTCTTTTCCGGGAACACCAGTCGCGCCAGGTAATTGCCCTGGGGGTCTTGCTGCCAATTGATGAAGTGTTGCTGCGGCAGCACTTTCAGCGCGTAGGACAAAATCCGCGTGCGGCTATGGGCCGCCGGACGCAAACGCACAATCTGTGGGCCGAGTTCGACCGCGCGGTCGTAGCGGTAATGCGTAACGTGGTGCAACGCGACATGAATCGACACGGCGGCCTCCTGCGAGCCAGGGCATGAAACAAAGCGCGCAAGACTTATGCCAGTGCGGTGGGCATTGCGCTTTATCGTGGGACCCGGTGCAGTACAGCACCAAAACGGCGCGATGGCTGCCGTCGTGGTGCGAGGGTTGCACATATTTGTGGCAGGAGTGTGAGGACGGGTGATGAATCTACTCAATTTCGCGAGGGAGCGAGAGGGCTATCGGGCCTTACTCCTAGCCTTTAAAACCTGCCGAATGTGACGGATTTCCACGAGCTTAATACGCATCTGTCGCTGTACGCCGCTGTTGAGTGCCAATAAACCAAAAAGTGGAAAAGCCAGCGCTAGACCGTAAAAAAATTTATGAGGGCTGTACTGAACCATCGGAAGAACAAACAGAAAACAAGCGAGGTAAATACCAACCATCACCCACACCCAACACGGTCGCCCCCGCAAAATCATGAAGTTGCTATGGACCGTTAAAAGGACCAGAAACGCCCCGAAAAGCACAATCGAAACGCCCAAGCCTCCGGCGAGTGGCTTGTCACGAAAATAGGTCACAAAGGAAAGCGCTGTAGCGAAAGCCAAGGAAAAATAGGCGGCAAATACACCACCGATAAAAGTAAGAAAGTAATGCCTGAAGAAATCACGAAGTGTCATCAGCTCGCTCATTCGCCTATCTCCTCATACAGCCCCACCGCAATAGTTTTTACGTTTCCCGTATAAGCGCTCCCAACAAGCCCCGCCGTTGCGCCTAAGGAATCTTTAATTTGGGTCTTGGTGCTGTGGTTAAGTTGAGTAGGGGTAAAACGCTTGGGCAGCTCGCCCGACAATTGCTTGAGCTTGAGCATCTTCGATGTCAGGCGAGGGTCATTGATACTCAGCAGCTCTTTTGTGAGCTTCGCTCTTTCTTGGCGATTCAACCCACGAAGCACTTCGCGCAAGCTCTTGCCAGTGGTCGCCTTCGCGACATTGACGAGTTTTATCGTCGTCAGGGCGGATGCTCCTACTCCAGCTAATGATGTTGCGTCTAAAACAATTGAAGCATTCTGATACCACGCCTCGCTGTCCAACCAATCATTTACCTCTGGTTTGGTGACTTCGAGCGCTGTTCGAGTAATGCCATTGAAACACTGAAGTGAGCTTGCACCGGCAGCCGCGTATCCAACCACAACAATGATGGAACTGGCACCTGCACTGAAAGGAACCAAAATTGTCCCGCTGGCAATCGCAGCCCAGCTAATGACAGCGCCTAAACAAGAAATTCCGGCATTCACCGCCTCGCCAATCAGACGGGATTCACGTGGGTTACTCACCACATGCTCAGCAAACTGGGTTGGCGCAATGTACTTCTGCGCCTCCCGAAGAATCACGCGCTTGGGCGTAATACTACAAAGGGGTTTGAATTCACGCAGGGTCACTATGTTGAAGTCAGCATCGATATACACCACACCGGCACCAACAATGCCTGGGTCGGCGTCAATGGCGGCAAACAAGCGCGGCAAGTTGATCTGGCTTTCAATTCGTTGGCGGGCCATGAACTGGGAGCGGTTGGAGTCCATGCCGATGTTGAGCAGGGGGTTGCTCATGTGTTCTCTTCCTTGAATGACGTGAATCGACTGTAGGAGCGAGCTTGCTCGCGAAAGTCGTCAACGATAACGCGGGTAATCTGGTTTAACGTGGTGTCGGTGAGTTTTTCGCGAGCAAGCTCGCTCCTACAAAGGGCTGTTTGACGGCGCCACCTTAACAAACGGTCCACCCACCGCCTAGAAAGCAAAACGCCAGCACGAGGCTGGCGTTTTGCATGTTCAGGCTGCGATCAACGCGGCACGACCGGCTTGCGGACAGGCTTCTTGCCTTTGCCCTTGGCCGCATCGGTGCGCTCTTTGGCGGCCTGTTTATTGCGGGCAAACGCCGCAGCCTTGGCCTGTTCACGCTTGTCCCACGGGTTAGCACCATCACTGGCACGCGGCGGCAAGCCGGTGTGCTGGGTGAGGATCTTGGTGGTGGTTTCCTTGGCAACCTTATGGCTACCAGCCGGCGTCGAGTTTTTGCGACGGGCGCTCTGATAGCTGTCGGTGGCAGGCTGGTGCAGCGGGATCAGTTGATCCTTGCCCGACCCGATCAGCTCAGCGCGGCCCATGCGGGTCAGTGCTTCACGCAGCATCGGCCAGCCTTTCGGGTCGTGGTAGCGCAGGAAGGCCTTGTGCAGGCGGCGCTGCTCTTCGCTCTTGACGATGGTCACCGAGTCACTCTTATAGGTGACCTTGCGCAGCGGGTTCTTGCCCGAGTGGTACATCGCCGTGGCGGTGGCCATTGGCGAGGGGTAGAACGCTTGCACCTGGTCGGCACGGAAGCCGTTGCCCTTGAGCCACAGGGCCAGGTTCATCATGTCTTCATCGGTGGTGCCGGGGTGGGCGGCGATGAAGTACGGGATCAGGTACTGCTCCTTGCCCGCTTCCTTGGTGTACTTCTCGAACATGCGCTTGAACTTGTCATAGCTGCCGATGCCCGGTTTCATCATCTGGTTGAGCGGACCTTCCTCGGTGTGTTCCGGGGCGATCTTCAGGTAACCACCGACGTGGTGGGTCACCAGTTCCTTGACGTATTCCGGCGACTCGACCGCGAGGTCGTAACGCAGGCCAGATGCGATCAGGATCTTCTTCACACCCGGCAACGCACGGGCGCTGCGGTACAGCTGGATCAGCGCCGAGTGGTCAGTATTCAGGTTCGGGCAGATGCCAGGGAACACGCAGGATGGCTTGCGGCACGCGGATTCGATTTCCGGGCTCTTGCAGGCAATGCGGTACATGTTCGCGGTCGGCCCGCCGAGGTCGGAGATGACGCCGGTGAAGCCCGGAACCTTGTCGCGGATCTCTTCGATTTCGCGAATGATCGACTCTTCGGAACGATTCTGGATGATCCGGCCTTCGTGCTCGGTAATCGAGCAGAAGGTGCAGCCGCCGAAGCAACCACGCATGATGTTCACCGAGAAGCGGATCATATCGTAGGCCGGAATTTTTTCCTTGCCATATACCGGGTGCGGAACCCGTGCGTAAGGCATGCCAAACACGTAGTCCATTTCTTCGGTGGTCATGGGAATGGGCGGCGGATTGAACCACACGTCCACTTCACCGTGCTTCTGCACCAGGGCGCGGGCGTTGCCGGGGTTGGTTTCCAGGTGAAGTACGCGGTTGGCGTGGGCATACAGCACCGAGTCACCACGGACTTTTTCTACCGATGGCAGACGGATCACGGTCTTGTCGCGAGTCATGCGCGGGCTGGCCAGGATCTGTACGACCTTGGCTTCCTGCGGGTCTTCAGACGGGCCCTTTTCCTGCTCGATGGCGCAGGCCTGGGTGTCCTGAGTGTTGACGTACGGGTTGATGATCTTGTCGATCTTGCCCGGACGGTCGATGCGCGTGGAATCGACTTCGTACCAGTCTTTTGGCGTGTCACGACGAATGAACGCGGTGCCGCGCACGTCCGTGATGTCTTCGATCTTGTGGCCGTAGGACAGGCGCTGGGCGACTTCGACAATGGCCCGCTCGGCGTTGCCGTACAGCAGGATGTCGGCGCAGGCGTCGATCAGGATCGAGTTGCGTACGCGGTCCTGCCAGTAGTCGTAGTGGGCGATGCGGCGCAGGGAAGCCTCGATGCCACCGAGCACGATCGGCACATTCTTGTAGGCTTCCTTGCAGCGCTGGCTGTAGACCAGGCTCGCACGGTCCGGGCGTTTGCCAGCCATGCCGCCAGGGGTATAGGCGTCGTCGGAACGGATTTTCTTGTCGGCGGTGTAGCGGTTGATCATCGAGTCCATGTTGCCAGCCGCGACGCCGAAGAACAGGTTCGGCTCGCCGAGCTTCATGAAGTCGTCTTTAGACTGCCAGTTGGGCTGGGCAATGATCCCGACGCGAAAGCCCTGGGACTCCAGCAGCCGGCCGATGATTGCCATCCCGAACGACGGGTGGTCGACGTAGGCATCACCGGTGACGATGATGATGTCGCACGAATCCCAGCCAAGCTGATCCATCTCCTCCCTGCTCATCGGCAGGAATGGCGCAGGACCGAAACATTCGGCCCAGTACTTGGGATAGTCAAATAATGGCTTGGCTGTTTGCATGACGATGACCGGTGTTGAGATGAAAAATCGCGGGCGCGAAATATAGCACAAAATTTGACCAATTCCGACTGTAACGCTCGGAAATTATCAGCCTGCTATTAGCCCGTAAACGCTTGCTGGCCAGCGACGAATTATTCGTCGTCGAAGTTATAACTGCCCGGCGCGAGGTTTTCAAAACGGGTGTATTTACCGATAAACGCCAAGCGTGTGGTGCCGATTGGACCGTTCCGCTGTTTACCGATGATGATTTCGGCGATGCCCTTGTGCTCGGTCTCCGGGTGATAAACCTCGTCCCGGTAAACGAACATGATTACGTCAGCATCCTGCTCGATCGCTCCGGATTCGCGCAAGTCGGAGTTGATCGGGCGCTTGTTCGGGCGCTGTTCCAGGGAGCGGTTGAGCTGGGACAGGGCAACCACCGGGCAGTTGAATTCCTTGGCCAAGGACTTCAACGAACGGGAAATCTCGGAAATCTCGTTGGTCCGATTGTCGCCGCTGGAACCGGGGATCTGCATCAGTTGCAGGTAGTCGATCATGATCAGGCCAACCTCACCGTGCTCACGCACCAGACGGCGGGTCCGCGCACGCATTTCCGAGGGGCTGATACCCGCAGTGTCATCAATGAACAGCTTGCGGTCGTTGAGCAGGTTGACCGCCGAGGTCAGGCGCGGCCAGTCGTCATCTTCCAGGCGGCCGGCGCGGACCTTGGTCTGGTCGATGCGGCCCAGGGACGAGAGCATCCGCATGATCAGCGATTCACCTGGCATCTCCAGGGAGTAGACCAGGACGCACTTTTCGCTACGCAGTACGGCGTTCTCCACCAGGTTCATGGCGAAGGTGGTCTTACCCATGGACGGACGGCCGGCGACAATGATCAGGTCGGACGGCTGCAAGCCACTGGTCATGCCATCGAGGTCGGTATAACCCGTAGACAAGCCGGTGATGGCGTTATCGGTATTGAACAGGGTATCGATGCGGTCGATGGCCTTGGTCAACAAGTCGTTGACGCTCACCGGGCCGCCGGTTTTCGGCCGTGCTTCGGCGATCTGGAAGATCTGCCGCTCTGCTTCGTCGAGAATCTCTTCGGCGGTACGCCCTTCGGGGTTGAAGGCGCTGTCAGCGATCTCGGCAGCGATGCCGATCAATTGCCGCAGCGTCGCCCGCGCACGCACGATTTGCGCATAGGCCTTGATGTTGGCGACGGACGGGGTGTTCTTCGCCAACTCGCCCAGGTATCCAAGACCGCCCACTTGCGAGGTCTGACCTTCCTTGTCCAATTGCTCGGCAAGGGTCACGACGTCGATGGGGGAATTCAGATCAGCCAGTTTGGCAATGGCGCGGAAAATCAGGCGGTGGTCATGTCGATAGAAATCACCGTCCGAGACTTGATCAAGCACGCGTTCCCAGGCGTTGTTGTCCAGCATCAGACCACCGAGCACGGCCTGTTCGGCCTCGATGGAATGCGGCGGCACCTTCAGGGCAGCGGTTTGCAGATCGTATTGCTCAGGAGCGGAGATATCGTTCATGGCCACTTGAAATTAGGGGGCTGTAGAAAAACAAAAGGCACGACCTGTGAACAGGATCGTGCCCGATGTTAACCGTCTGGCACGCGAGGTGCCAGTCAGTTAGGTGCTGCTTAAGCTGCTACCACAACAACGCGTACGGTTGCTTCGACTTCAGCGTGCAGGTGCACGGCTACATCGAATTCGCCAACGTTGCGGATGGTGCCGTTCGGCAGACGAATTTCGCTTTTCGACACTTCAACGCCGGAGGCGGTCAGTGCGTCAGCGATGTCGTGGGTGCCGATCGAACCGAACAGCTTGCCTTCGTCACCGGCGGTGGCAGTGATAGTCACTTCCAGCTCAGCCAGTTGGGCAGCGCGAGTTTCGGCCGAAGCTTTTTTGTCTGCTGCTGCTTTTTCAAGCTCTGCACGACGCTCTTCAAACGCAGCCAGGTTGGCAGCGGTTGCAGCGGTGGCTTTGCCGTATGGCAGCAGATAGTTACGACCGTAACCGGCCTTAACGTTCACTTTGTCGCCCAGGTTGCCCAGGTTGGCGACTTTTTCCAGAAGGATCAGTTGCATGTGAAAATCCTCTAACTTTTAACCTTCACCGTTCGCGTTGTCGGCGTCTTTCGGCGCCAGACGACCGCGAAAATCAATCAGGCCGTCGACAATGGCCAAAACCACGAGTAACGGATAGATCAGCTGCATGAACAGCAACAGCGTCACGTACAACCCCACCAGCCAGAACCTGGCCAGTCGCTTTTGCGCCACCAGCCCGTGAATCAAGGCCAGCCCGGCGAACACCAACGGTACGCTGCACAACGGCGTTAACATGGCCATTTGCGGACCGAAGCTCGGTCCAACAAGCATGCACGCCAGCAGCAACATCGCCGGTCCTGCTGGGATTCTGATACTGCGAAACTCGCGACCAAAACCACCCGGGTTGTACAATAACGCCTGCCAGTAGCGCCCAAGAATCAGGCTCAGCACACTGACGACCTGCAACAATGCCGCGATCAGGCCGGTAAGAACCGGTGCAACCAGTGAAGCAAAGCGCGCTCGCTCCTCTACCGATAACTGCTGGTAGAGCTCCCCGAGGGCCAAGGGCAGGATCTTGACGATTTCCTGCGCCAGCGCCTCGATTTGCGGGTGGAAAGCCGCGCCTAACGATACCGAATACACCAACCCCAATGCCACGCTGACCAGCAGCGTACGGCTCCAGGACTCACTTGCGCGCAAAACCAACGCAAGTCCCGATGACCCCAGCAGCACCAGAAGTACCCGTGGATCATCGAATTGCAGCCACCAGACCAAGGCTGGCAGCAGTCCCAGGGCAACAACACCCAAGGCGTCCTTCAAACCGCGCCGCAGGAGCACAAGACATCCAGCGGCAGCACCCAACCAATACAACAACGGCAATGCTGCACATCCAGCCACTACTAGAGTGGCCTGCACACGACCGCGCATGATGAACTCAGCTAAGGCGCGCATGCATTCAATCCCTTACTACTTGTCGACTGCCCGGTCTCAGCGGCCGTGGCTGTCGGTGTAGGCCAGCAGGGCCAGGAAGCGGGCGCGCTTGATAGCGGTGGCCAGCTGACGCTGATAACGAGCTTTGGTACCGGTGATGCGGCTTGGAACAATTTTGCCGGTCTCGGATACGTAGGCTTTCAGAGTGTTGAGATCTTTGTAATCGATCTCCTTCACTTCTTCAGCGGTGAAGCGGCAGAACTTACGACGACGGAAGAAACGTGCCATGTAATTGGCTCCTTAAAAGGTCCGTGGATTACTCGTCAGCGTTATCGCTGGCGTCGCTGTCATCACCATCAACGCCATCGGCGCTGTCGGAGTGCTCAGGACGGTCGCGACGCTCACGGCGCTCACTGCGGTTTTCTTCAGCCTTGAGCATCTCGGATTGGCCGATAACGGCTTCTTCGCGACGGATGACCAGGTTACGGATCACTGCATCGTTGTAGCGGAAGTTGTCTTCCAGCTCGGACAGAGCCTTGCCGGTGCACTCAACGTTCAGCATCACGTAGTGAGCCTTGTGAACATTGTTGATTGCATAGGCCAGTTGACGACGGCCCCAATCTTCCAGACGGTGGATTTTGCCGCCGTCTTCTTCGATCAGCTTGGTGTAACGCTCAACCATGCCGCCGACTTGCTCGCTTTGATCCGGGTGGACCAAAAAGATGATTTCGTAATGACGCATGAATGCTCCTTACGGGTTGTAGCCTGCCGCTAAAAAACGGTCAGACAAGGAGTGAATGACACTTATGGATCTTGCCGCAGGGGAGGCACATGCGTGCCTGCCAGGTAGGCAAGGGGCGCAATTGTAGAGAAGGGAAAGAAAGGGCGCAAGGCAATTGGTGATTATTTGAACAATCACAGACACTGCGAAAAATGCGGGCCTGGCCCTAACACTGCAGAAGCGAGCTTGCTCGCGAAGAACTCAAGATCGCTGCGGGGCATCAGACTCCCCGCGTTATCGTTGACGACCTTCGCGAGCAAGCTCGCTCCTACAGTAGATAATGCGCGAATCAGGACTTCTTGGCTTTGGCCTTGGCGCCGCGCTGACGCAGCGCTTCGAACAGGCACACGCCCGTCGCTACCGACACGTTGAGGCTGCTGACGCTACCCGCCATCGGCAGGTTCACCAGGTAATCACAATGCTCGCGGGTCAGGCGACGCATGCCCTTACCCTCGGCACCCATGATCAGGATGGTAGGACCGGTGAGGTCTTGGTCATAAATGCTGACCTCGGCCTCCCCCGCCGTACCGACAACCCACAAGCCGCGCTGCTGGAGCTTCTCCAGGGTGCGCGCCAGGTTGGTCACCGCCACCAGCGGAATCACTTCCGCCGCACCACAGGCCACTTTGCGCACGGTAGGCGTCAAGGTGGCCGACTTGTCCTTGGGAACGATCACCGCCAGCGCGCCGGCAGCATCCGCCGAACGCAGGCAAGCGCCGAGGTTGTGGGGATCGGTCACACCGTCGAGCACCAGCAACAGTGGCGCGCCTTCAGTGCGATCGAGCAACTCATCGAGCATCGCCTCGCCCCAGACCTGGCTCGGACTCACGTCCGCCACCACACCCTGATGCACGCCTTCAACCCAGACGTCCATTTCGCGACGCTCGGCCTGGCCCACGGCCACGCGATTTTCGTTAGCCAGTTCGATCAGCGTTTGTACCCGCGGATCATTGCGACCTTCCGCCAGCCAAACCTGCTTGACGCGTTTTGGGTGGTGACGCAGCAACGCTTCTACGGCGTGTACGCCGTAGATTTTTTCCAGACTCATGACTTGGCCTTAGGTTTGCGCGACCCGCCGCTTTTCGCGGGAGCCGAACCCGCTTTTGGCGGGCCTTTACGGTGTTTACTCGGCTTGCTCGACGGCTTTTCCGCCCCCTGGGACTTTCCCGCAGACGCCGCTTTACCACCGCTTTTCGCTTCGTTGAGCAATGCCTGCTTCAACTCACGGCTCTTGCGCAGCTCGGCGTTTTTCGCCGCAGCATCGCCTGGACGGTAAACCTCGGGGGCTTTTTCCTTGGTCGACGTGCGACGACCTGCAGCCTTGGCCGGTGCAGACTCGACAGCGGCTTTCGCAGGGGCACCCTTGCCAGCAGGAGCCGTGGTTTCAGCACCACGTTTCTTGCGGCCAATCGGTGCGGCAATGGTTTTTTCCGCCATTTCGAAGTCGATCTTGCGTTCGTCGAGGTCGACGCGCATGACCCGCACTTCCACGGTGTCGCCCAAGCGAAAGCTGCGACCGGTGCGCTCGCCCGCCAGGCGGTGATGCACAGGGTCGAAGTGGTAGTAGTCACCCGGCAAGGCGGTGACGTGCACCAGGCCTTCGACGTAGATGTCAGTCAGCTCGACGAACAAGCCAAAACCGGTCACCGCAGTGATCACACCAGGGAACGACTCGCCAACGCGGTCTTTCATAAACTCGCACTTGAGCCAATTCACCACGTCACGGGTGGCTTCGTCGGCGCGACGCTCGCTCATGGAGCACTGTTCGCCCAACTGTTCCAGGGCCGCTTCGTCGTACGGATAGATCCGCGCCTTCGGAATGGTCATGGCACCGGCGCGCTGGACGTGCGGGGTGTTCTGCTTGGAATGGATCACGCTACGGATCGCCCGGTGCGTGAGCAAGTCCGGATAACGGCGAATCGGCGAGGTGAAGTGGGTGTACGCCTCGTAATTCAGGCCAAAGTGACCCTGATTATCAGCACTGTACACCGCCTGGCTCAAGGAACGCAGCATGACGGTCTGGATCAGATGGAAATCCGGACGGTCCTTGATGCTCGCCAACAAGGCCTGGTAATCCTTCGGCGACGGGCCGTCCTTGCCTTTGTGCAGGGACAGGCCAAGCTCACCAAGGAAGGCGCGCAGTTTTTCCAGACGCTCCGGCGGTGGACCATCGTGGACCCGATACAGCGCAGGAATCTCGTGCTTCTTCAGGAACTCGGCGGTGGCCACGTTGGCCGCCAGCATGCATTCCTCGATCAGCTTGTGCGCGTCGTTACGGGTAGTCGGCGTGATTTCGGCGATCTTGCGCTCGGAACCGAAGATGATCCGGGTTTCCTGGGTTTCAAAATCGATCGCGCCACGTATATGACGTGCGCCCAGCAATACCTTGTACAGCGCATAAAGCTGCTTGAGGTGCGGCACGACATGGCCGTACTCATCACGCAGAGTCTTGGCTTCGCTGGTTTTCGGCTGCTCCAGGATGGTGCTGACCTTGTTGTAGGTCAGGCGCGCCTGGGAGTGGATCACCGCCTCGTAAAACTGATAGTCGGTCATTTCGCCGGTTTTCGAGATAGTCATCTCGCAGACCATGGCCAAGCGGTCGACTTTCGGGTTCAGCGAGCACAAGCCGTTGGACAACTGCTCAGGCAGCATCGGAATTACGCGCTCGGGGAAATACACCGAGTTGCCGCGCACCTGGGCTTCATTGTCCAGGGCCGAACCGATCTTCACGTAGCTGGACACGTCGGCAATGGCGACGAACAACTTCCAGCCGCCGGAGAACAGGCGCAGCTTGCCAGGCTTGGCTTCGCAATAGACCGCATCGTCGAAGTCTCGAGCATCTTCGCCGTCAATGGTGACGAACGGCAGATGGCGCAGGTCGATGCGTTTCTCTTTGTCTTTTTCTTCGACTACCGGCTTGAGCTTGGCAGCCTCTTTCAGCACAGCTTCAGGCCAGACGTGAGGAATATCGTAGGTGCGCAACGCAACATCGATTTCCATGCCCGGCGCCATGTAGTTGCCGACCACTTCAACGATATCGCCCTGAGGCTGGAAGCGTGGAGTTGGCCAATGGGTGATTTTCACCTCGACGAACTGACCGACCTTCGCGGCGCCGTTACGGCCCGGCGTGACCAGCACTTCCTGCTGGATCTTCGGGTTATCCGGAATCACGAAGCCGATGCCACCCTCTTCGAAGTACCGGCCGACGATAGACTCGTGCGCGCGCGATACCACCTCGACGATCACGCCTTCGCGACGACCGCGACGATCCAGACCCGACACGCGTGCCAGTGCTCGATCGCCATCGAACACCAGGCGCATTTGCGCTGGGCTCATGAACAGGTCATCGCTGCCGTCGTCCGGGATCAGGAAACCGAAACCGTCACGGTGGCCGGCAATGCGACCAAGGATCAGGTCGAGCTTATCCACGGGCGCGTACGTGCCACGGCGGGTGTAGATCAACTGAGCATCGCGCTCCATGGCGCGCAAGCGGCGGCGCAGGGCTTCGAGCTGGTCTTCGGTGGTCAGACCGAATTCTTCAACCAACTGCTCGCGGCTAGCAGGCGAACCCCGATCGGCGAGATGCGCCAGAATCAGTTCGCGGCTAGGAATAGGGTTTTCATATTTTTCCGCTTCACGAGCGGCCTCGGGATCGAGGGACTGCCAATCGGCCATTAGAGAGTTTTCACCTTGTCTATATGCGGGTTAGTTTGGCATACGCGTATTGAAACGGGAAATTTCAGGCATCAACAAGCCCGTAAAAACACTTTGTAGCCCCTGGAACGCACCTTGCGCGACCGCCCGGGAAATTTTCCAGGCTTTTTTGATGACAGGGGTTTACAGTTCAAAAGGTGGTCCGTATAGTGCGCGCCATCGACGACGGCAACGTTGCCGATACTGCCCAGATGGTGAAATTGGTAGACACGCCAGCTTCAGGTGCTGGTGACCGCAAGGTCGTGGAAGTTCGAGTCTTCTTCTGGGCACCAATTTCGAGCTTGAGATCCAAACGATCACAAGACTCTCACAAAAACCCGCGAAAGCGGGTTTTTGCGTTACAGACCTTTGATTTTTAACGACAAACTTGATTTATAAAATCAAATCAGGGGTTTACAGATCAAAAACCGCTCCGTATAGTTCGCTCCATCAACAGCGGCGACGTTGCTGATGCTGCCCAGATGGTGAAATTGGTAGACACGCCAGCTTCAGGTGCTGGTGACCGCAAGGTCGTGGAAGTTCGAGTCTTCTTCTGGGCACCAATTCAAAGCTTGAGGTTTTAACCTTAAGTCTCACAAAAACCCGCGAAAGCGGGTTTTTGCGTTTCTGGCCTACCGCAATTCATGCTGGTTTTGCGGCGCGCCTGAAAGATCGCAGCCTCGTTTCACTCGACAGCCCCCACATCCGCTCCTACGATCGTTTATCATTCTCACGATTTGTTGCAATTCAAGTGAGGAACCCTGCGAATGATGATCCGCGATACCCGTCTCAAGACATCCCTTCTGCGTGGCTTGACCATCACTCTGCTCGGCCTGACCCTGCTGTCACCCGCCGCTTATTCCGCCGACAAGGTCGCACTGACCTTGTACAACGGCCAACACAAGGAGGTAGGTGATGAACTCGCCAAGGCCTTCGAAGCTAAGACCGGCATCCACGTCAATGTGCGCAAGGGCAGCAGCAACCAACTGGCCAGCCAGGTCGTCGAAGAAGGTGACCGCTCCCCTGCCGACGTGATCTACACCGAAGAGTCGCCGCCGCTGAACAAACTCGGCGAACAAGGCTTGCTCGCCACCATCGACGCCAGCACCCTTGACGTGCTGCCCAAGGAATACGTGGCCGGCAACAGCGCCTGGATGGGCGTGACAGCGCGCACCCGAGTCGTGGCTTTCAACCCGAAACTGATTGACGAGAAAGACCTGCCCAAGTCGGTGCTGGAATTTGCCGAGCCCCAATGGCAAGGCAAGGTCGGTTTTGTGCCTACCAGCGGCGCTTTCCAGGAACAGGCCGTAGCAATCATCAAGATGCACGGTCGCGAAGCCGCCGAGGAATGGCTGACCGGCTTGCGTGCGTTCGGCAAGGTCTACAGCAACAATATGGTCGCCCTTAAAGCAGTGGAAAATGGTGAAGTCGCCACTGTGCTGGTGAACAACTACTACTGGTTTGCCCTGAAGAAAGAAAAAACCAATCTGGATTCACAGCTGTACTACTTCACCAATGGCGATGCGGGCGGCCTGATCACCGTGTCTGCCGCGGCCGCATTGAAATCCAGCAAACACCCGAAAGAAGCCCAGCAATTGCTGGCATTCATGGTCAGCGAAGAAGGCCAGCGGGTGATCACCAACACCTCCGCCGAGTACCCCCTGCGCAAGGGCATGGAGTCCAATCGTGGCCTCAAGCCTTTCAGTGAGCTGCAACCACCGAAAGTTACCCCCGCCGACCTGGGCAACGCCGAAGAAGCCCTGGAACTGGAACGTGACGTTGGCTTGAACTGATGAACCCATCGCTCCCCGCCCCCGCCTTGCGCGGGGCGTTTACGCCAAGACGCAAACGCCCTTCGATCTGGCTGCTGCTACCGGTTTTACTGCTGGTGGGCCTGAGCCTGTTACCACTGGTCTATGTCGGCCTCAAGGCCTGGCAGGCCGGCTGGGCCGAGGCCGTACATTTGCTGTGGCGACCGTATGTATTCGGGCTGCTGCGCAATACCCTGGCGTTGATGGCGGGCGTGACGGTGGCCTGTGCAGTGATCGGCCTGTCCCTCGCTTGGCTGCTGGAGCGCAGCAACCTGCCAGGGCGACGGATATGGGGAGTGATCCTGTGCCTGCCGTTTGCGGTGCCGGCGTTTGTCAGCAGTTTTACCTGGGTGTCCCTGAGCGCCAACTTTGAAGGATTGGGCGGTGCAATCCTGGTGATGACCCTGTCCAAGTACCCACTGGTGTTTTTGCCCGTGGCGGCTACCTTGCGCAATCTTGATCCGTCCCTAGAGGAATCAGCCCGCACTCTGGGGCTCAATCGCTGGGGCGTCTTCTTTCGCATCACCTTGCCACTGCTGTGGCCCTCGCTGCTGGCCGGCGCATTGTTGATCGCCCTGCATATGCTGGTGGAATTCGGCGCCCTGTCGATCATCGGCCTGCAAACCTTTACCACTGCGATCTATCAGCAATTCGAGCTGGCGTTCAGCAACGCCAACGCGGCGATGCTGTCAGCGGTGTTATTGGTAATGTGCCTGACGCTACTATGGCTTGAGCTGCGGGTACGCGGTAAAGGCCGACACGTGCGCACAGGTCAAGGCGCCGCGCGACATGCCGAACAGGTACAACTCGGCAAATGGGCGCCGCTGGCACAACTGTATTGCCTGCTGCTGGCGATCATTGGCAGCGGCATTCCCTTGGGCATGCTCGGTTACTGGCTAGCCGTTGGCTCTTCGGCGGCCTTTCCGGTGGCCGCGATCGGCGAAGCCCTGCTCTCTTCCCTGGCGCTGTCCCTCGGCGGCGCTGCCCTGTGCCTGGCACTGGCGGTACCGGTCGGTTTGCTGGTGGTGCGCTACAAGGGCCAGTTGGCACTGTGGGCCGAACGCTTGCCGTATTTACTGCATGCGCTGCCCGGCCTGGTGATTGCGCTGACGCTGGTGTATTTCGCCCTGCATTATGTGCCAGCGCTGTATCAGACCTCGGCGCTACTGCTGATTGCCTATGCACTGCTGTTTCTGCCGCTGGCCCAGGCGCCGATCCGCACAGCGCTGAACAAGGCCGCACCGCAATTGGAAGAAGCCGCACGCACGCTGGGCGCGTCGTCGTTCAGTGCGTTTTGTCGGGTGACGTTGCCGATTATCTTCCCGGCACTGGGGGCGGCGTTTGCGCTGGTCTTTCTGGATGCCATGAAGGAATTGACGGCGACGCTGCTGCTCAGCCCCACCGGGCTGAATACGCTGGCAACGGCCGTGTGGGCGCACACCTCAAATGTCGAGTTCGCAGCGGCGGCGCCTTATGCGGCGCTGTTGATTCTAGTGTCGGGGTTGCCGGTTTACCTGCTTACAACACGGATGTATTTGAGCCGGTGAAATGAGGGAGTTTCACTCCCTCACCACAACACCTCAAGCCCTGAACTGCCCCAGGCTCGCCTTCAACTGCGCAGCCAACCCATCCAGCACCTTGCCGCTGGCGGTGGTCTCCACCACTGCCTGGGCCGCCCGTTCGGCCTGGGCATGAATGATCTCAACCCGCCCACGCACGGCATGAGCCCCTTGCGCCTGATGCTCCGCCGCCCGAGTCGCCAGGCCAATCGCCGCATGCACCTGCTCCACCGAGGCCTGCACCGACTGCTGCAAGCGCACGCTGTCGCGCAGCACCAGCAAACCTTCGCTGGCCTGGCGCCCGGCCTTGCCGATGGTTGCCACGGCCTCACGAGCACCCTGCTGCAACGCAACGATATGAGCCTGAATATCACCGGTGGAGCTTTGCGTCTTACTGGCCAGGGCCCGCACCTCATCCGCCACCACCGCAAAGCCACGACCGGTCTCACCGGCACGTGCCGCCTCGATGGCCGCGTTCAGCGCCAGCAGGTTGGTCTGCTCGGCAATCCCGTGGATCACCGTCAACACCACTTCAATCTGCTCGCTCTGCAGTGCCAGGCGCTCGATGACCTTGGCGCCGGCTTCAACCTGCCCCGCCAACGCCTCGATCAGGCTGCCAACCTCGGCCGAAGTGCGGGAGTTTTCGTCGGTAGCCTGGCGAATATCCACCACCTGCTGCAAAGCCGCCTGCATGGCATGGCTTTCCGCCTGGGCCTCATCAGCCATTTGCGACAACGCTCGCAGGCTTTCAGCCACTTCATCGCGCTGCAAGCCCGCGGCGGCATCGGCGCCAGCATTACGCAAGGTCATCGCGCCGATTTCCACGCCGGTACGCTGGGCCACATCGCCCGCCTCACGGACGATAGGCTGCAACTTATCGACAAAGCGATTGACGGCCGAGGCCATGTCGCCGATCTCATCCTTGCTGCTGATTTGCACACGCTTGGTCAGATCGCCCTCGCCCGCCGCCAAATCGTCCATAGCGGCGATCAGCAACTTCAGGCGATTGACCACCCGACGCCCAAGCACGACGGCAATCAACAGCAGCACGCCAAACCCCACCACCGCCAGGCCCATACCGATGCGCCAGCGCAAGGTGCCAGCGGCCTCCTGCACGGCGCCGGTGGTGTTGGCGGTCATTTGGTTCGCGGTCGCTTGTGCCGACTGCAACCGCGCGCCCATGGCTGCCGCGCTATCCGCCGCCGCACCCTTAAGGCTGTCACCCACTAGCTGATCACTGCTGGCAATCAGCGCTGCAAACCGTGCATCCAGGGCAGCAAGGTCGGTTTCTACCGATGCAGTGGAAACCCCCATGATGACTTTGCCGATCTCCACGCCGTTGGGGCTGATGGAGGACTCAAGGTAGTAAACCGACGGATCGTTCTTCGCCGCATTCAGTACTTTATCCAGAGCACGATCGCCCTGACCCTTTTCCAGCAGCGCCTTGTTGATCGGGTTTTCCCGGTTCAGATAGCGGGTCAGGTGTTGACCGGTAGCGTCGTCATAGACCACGAACAGCACATTGGGATTGCGCTGGGCGCGCCGGGCAAACTCCGACAGCGTTGGCACATCGCTGTCCCACATGGCGCGGGGCGCCACCGAGGCCAGCAACTGCGCCATGTCATTGGCGGAGTCCTTCAGGTCTTTTTCCAGGGTCGCACGCAGCTGCTTCTGCTCTTCCTGCAGACGGGTCGAAAGTCCGGCCGTTAGACGCTGACGAGTGCTGGAAGACAGACTGTCCAGACTGGAGGTGACTTCTTTCCCGGCTTGCGCCAACTCAAAGGAGAGTTTTTGGCTATCCACCCCCAAGCGATTACCCAAATCGGCTTCCAGGGCAGTGACTGTGCTCCGAGTCAGAGCGACGGCCACCAGCACTTGCACCAAAAGAGCGATACCAAGGGTAACGAACACCGGCCGCAACAGACGGCTTTGTAACAATGAGAGAACGGCAGACATCGGGAATCCCTCCATCACGGGTGCCATTAATTCGATAGCACCGCGAAAGAAAGAAACACAGCAAGGGTCGTGCCGTACGCAAGACAGAAACGACAAAGGGTCCCCGAAGGGACCCTTTGCTTTTTACATCAACAACTTATTAAGCGAACGGATGACGCAGAACGATGGTCTCGTTGCGGTCCGGGCCCGTCGAAATAATGTCAATCGGCGCGCCGATCAGCTCTTCAACGCGCTTGATGTAAGCACGGGCGTTGGCTGGCAGCTCTTCCAGGGTCTTGGCACCCACGGTCGACTCAGTCCAGCCCGGCACTTCTTCGTACACAGGCTGCAGGCCCACGTAGCTGTCAGCGTCAGTTGGGGCAACATCCTTACCTTCCGCATCTTTGTAGCCGATACAGATGTTGATGGTTTCCAGGCCGTCGAGTACGTCTAGCTTGGTCAGGCAAATGCCCGAGATGCTGTTCACATCAATAGCGCGACGCAGGATAACGGCGTCAAACCAGCCACAACGGCGTGCACGGCCGGTAGTCGCGCCGAACTCGTGACCTTGTTTAGCCAGGTGCGCACCGACTTCGTCGAATAGCTCAGTCGGGAATGGACCCGAACCTACACGCGTGGTGTACGCCTTGGTGATGCCCAGGATGTAGTCCAGGAACATCGGGCCAACGCCCGAACCGGTCGCAACGCCGCCAGCGGTGGTGTTGGAACTGGTTACGTACGGGTAGGTGCCGTGGTCGATGTCCAGCAACGAACCCTGGGCGCCTTCGAACATGATGTCTTTGCCAGCGCGACGCAGGTCGTGCAGCTCGGCAGTCACATCCAGCATCAGTGGCTTGAGCAGCTCAGCATATTCCTTGCACTCAGCCAGGGTCTGTTCAAATTCGATGGCGGGCTCTTTGTAGTAACCAACCAGCATGAAGTTGTGGTAATCCACCAGTTCACGCAGTTTGTCTTCAAGGCGCGGCATGTTGAGCAGGTCGCCAACACGCAGGCCACGACGTGCAACCTTGTCTTCGTACGCCGGGCCGATGCCGCGACCGGTAGTACCGATCTTCAACTCGCCACGGGCCTTTTCACGGGCCTGATCCAGCGCAACGTGGAAGGACAGGATCAGCGGACAGGAAGGGCTGATACGCAAGCGCTCGCGCACTGGCACGCCTTTCTCTTCCAGCTTGGTGATCTCGCGCAGCAGGGCGTCAGGTGCAACCACCACGCCGTTGCCGATCAGGCACTGCACGCCTTCGCGCAATACGCCCGACGGAATCAGGTGCAAGACGGTTTTTTCGCCATCGATGACCAGGGTGTGACCAGCGTTGTGGCCACCTTGGTAGCGCACTACGGCGGCAGCATGTTCGGTCAGCAGATCAACGATCTTGCCTTTGCCCTCATCACCCCATTGGGTGCCCAGGACTACGACATTCTTACCCATAACACTTGTCCTCATTCGCGCAAACTTGGTACCGGCAGCGGCCGGCAGGAAAACTCAAGAAGCCAGTGGCGATACTTGCCAAAGCCCGTTCTGCAGAATCAATTGCCGGTCGCAGTCCACTTCACGGGCGGCGGCCAATGGTTGCCCAGGCAATGCCTGGACGACACGCTGACCCTCACTGCGCAACTGGCAAACCTGCTGCCAGAGTGCTGCATCCGTACTGTCGGGCATCCAGATACCGCCAGACGGTAACTCGACCTCAGCACGCCCCAGGGTCACCAGGGTTTTCAAATCGGTGGAAAAACCGGTCGCTGGACGGGCACGACCGAAGTCGGCGCCAATATCGTCATAACGACCGCCCTGGGCGATGGCTTGGCCAACACCCGGAACAAACACCGCGAACACTACACCGGTGTGGTAGTGGTAACCGCGCAACTCACCCAAGTCAAAATACAGCGGCAACTGCGGGAACCGCGCCGACAGGCGCTCGGCAATCGCCAGCACATCGTCCAGGGCTGCCAAAACAGGGGCCGGCGCGTTCGCCAGACGGTCCTTGGCGGCAACCAACACTTCAGGGCCACCACACAGATCCACCAGCGCACGCAGCATGCCAGCCAAATCAGCGGGTACAGCCTCGGTCAGGGCGATGACTTCATCGATAGCCTTGCGCTGCAGGGCATCGAACAACTGTTGCTCCACTTCACCGGACAAACCAGCCGCACGGGCCAGGCCGCGGTAGATACCGACATGACCCAGGTCCATGTGTACATCCGGCACATCGGCCAGTTGCAGCATCGCCAGCATCAGGCTGATAACTTCCACGTCGCTGCTCGGGCTGGCATCGCCGTACAACTCGGCGCCCAGCTGGATCGGGCTACGGGAAGACGACAACGCACGCGGCTGAGCATGCAGGACGCTGCCAGCGTAGCAGAGGCGGCTCGGCCCTTCGCGGCGCAGGGTGTGCGCATCGATGCGCGCTACTTGCGGCGTGATGTCGGCGCGAAAACCCATTTGCCGGCCCGACTGCGGGTCGATGACCTTGAAGGTGCGCAGATCCAGATCCTGGCCCGCGCCGGTCAGCAGGGATTCCAGGTACTCGATATGGGGAGTCACGACAAACTCGTAACCCCAGCTCTGGAACAGATCCAACACCTGGCGACGCGCTACTTCAATGCGCGCAGCTTCCGGTGGCAGTACTTCTTCGATGCCATCTGGCAGCAGCCAGCGGTCTACCGTTGCCATTACGCCATTCCCCTATGATCCGGGCGGCAAGCCGTCAGGCGAGCCTTGAGTGAAGCAGAAAATGCCCGGTCCATTTGCATAAACCACGCGCATGAACAACGTGACGAACGGCCAGCAATCGGCCTCGTCGGGCACCTTCCTCGAAAAACCTGTCGTGTCGATACAACAAACGACAATCAAACATGCAGACGCAAAAAAGCCGGGAATTTCCCGGCTGCCGCATCATACACCCGTTTTCCCAAAGGATCACCCCGCCAAGCATTTTAGCCCGACGGAGTGCCCTTCAAGTCAACGTTGGATCAGGGCTTGGACTTTTCCAGGTAACGGAAGAAGTCGCTGCTCGGATCCAGAACCATGACGTCGGTTTTGTTCGCGAAACTTTCACGGTAGGCGCGCAGGCTGCGATAGAACGCGTAGAACTCCTGGTCCTGGCCATAAGCCTTGGCGTAGATCGACGCGGCTTGAGCATCGCCATCACCACGGGACTCTTCAGACTCGCGATAGGCTTCTGCCAACAGCACTCGACGCTGACGGTCAGCATCCGCACGGATACCTTCAGCCAGTTCGTTACCCTTGGCGCGGTGCTCACGAGCCTCACGCTCACGCTCAGTGCTCATGCGCTCGAACACGCTGCGGTTCACTTCCTTCGGCAGATCAATGGCCTTGACCCGGACATCGACAACCTCAATGCCCAGCTCTTTTTCAGCCATCTTGTTCAGCGAAGCCGTGATATCCGCCATCAGCGCATCACGCTCACCGGATACCACCTCGTGCAGGGTGCGCTTACCAAACTGGTCACGCAGGCCCGACTCCAGACGGCGCGACAAACGCTCGTCGGCAATCTGCTTGAGGCCGGAAGTCGCAGTGTAGAAGCGCTCGGCATCCTTGACGCGCCACTTGGCGTAGGCGTCAACCATCACGGCTTTCTTTTCCAGGGTCAGGAAGCGCTGTGTCGGTGCATCCAGCGTCATCAGGCGCG
The DNA here is from genome assembly GCF_055407145.1 of Pseudomonas sp. c313. NCBI lineage: Bacteria > Pseudomonadati > Pseudomonadota > Gammaproteobacteria > Pseudomonadales > Pseudomonadaceae > Pseudomonas > Pseudomonas sp. c313. Next base: position 161,752 of record NZ_JBUZRD010000006.1, read on the forward strand.
CATCAAACTTGCGCACCTGGTTGACGTAGGGGACTTTCACATGCAGGCCTGGCTGGACATCTGCCTGGACCACGCGACCGAATTGCAGCAACACCGCACGCTCGGTCTGAGCCACGATGTAGAAGCAGTTCCAGGCAGCGATGACCACGACGACGCCCACAATCAGGGCGGTCAGCGATTTATTGCTCATCAACGACTCTCCCTGGTACGTGTTTGCTGTTGCTGCAAGTCAGCGGCCGCACGGGCGCTCGCTTCGTTGGCAGCGGCAGTCGAACCGGTTGCCGGAGCACTGGTACCGCTACGACCACCTTCGATCATCTTGTCCAGCGGCAGGTAAAGCAGATTGTTCTGCCCGCCCTTGTTGCCGGTCACGAGAACCTTGCTGGTGTTGGTGAAGACTTCCTGCATGGTGTCCAGGTACAGACGCTCGCGGGTGACTTCTGGTGCCTTGCGGTACTCGGCCACCAGTTTGGTGAAGCGATCCGCCTCACCCTTGGCGCGAGAGACCACTTCGTCGCGGTAACCGTTGGCATCTTCAAGGATGCGCTGGGCCTGACCACGGGCTTCCGGCACCACGCCGTTGGCGTAGGTTTCAGCCTGGTTGCGCGAACGCTGCTCGTCTTCACGGGCGCGGATCACATCATCGAAGGCTTCCTGCACTTCACGCGGTGCGGCTGCGCTCTGTATGTTGACCTGGGTGACGGTGATACCGGTGCGATACGTATCGAGGAACCGCTGCAGGCGCTCCTTGATCTCGCTGGCCATCAACTCACGACCTTCGGTCAGCACCTGATCCATCGCGGTGGAACCCACCACATGGCGCAGGGCGCTTTCGGTCGCTTGTTGCAGACTGATTTCCGGCTGATCGACGTTCAGAACGAAATCCTGCAGGTTGCTGATCTTGTACTGCACGGTCAGCGGCACTTCGAGGATGTTCTCGTCTTCGGTGAGCATCTGGCCCTGCTTGGTATACGCACGCTCACGCGTGACGTTTTCCATGTACTTCTTGTCGATCGGCGGGAAGTAGATGTTCAGGCCGGGGCCGACGGTCTCGTAGTATTTGCCGAAGCGCAGCACGACGGCCTGCTCCTGCTCATCCACTACGTATACCGCGCTGTACAGCCAGACGGCGGCCAGCACGACGAGGCCGATACCGAGCATGCCATAAGCACCCCCTTTACCGGCACGACCACCTTCGTCACCACCACGTTTTTTTCCACCACCGAACAACCCATTCAGGCTTTCCTGCAGCTTTCGGAAGGCCTCGTCGAGATCTGGTGGCCCCTTGCGGTCGCCATTATTGCGGCGTTTACCACCCCAAGGATCCTGATTATTCGAGTTGCCACCCGGCTCATTCCAAGCCATAGCGATCTCCATCTGATAAAGCAAAGACGCACCCACGGCGCGCCGACCAATGCTACAGAATGCCTACTACAGCGGCACAACCGCTTTCTCAGGCTTTTATTGCAAAGTGTGTTGCTCGATAAAGTCCATCGGCTGTATGCCTTCACGGCTAACCAACCGATTCAGCTCGGCCCGTGGCAATCGAACCGCCAGCAGACTGACACCTTCTTCGTCGTGTTCTTCTTTCTGGACCGCGCCCATTTCGAAAAACTGTGCACGCAGTCGAGCAAAACGCTGAGGCAAGCGCAAGGTGCCGACAAACAAATCGTTGCCCAGCAACTCGGCAACCGCCTGTTTGAGCAAGTCCAACCCTGAGCCATCCCGCGCCGAAAGCCAGACCCGCTGGGGCCTGCCGTCTTCGTCACGCTGGATTTGCGGCTCCACGCCCTCAAGCAAATCGAGTTTGTTATAGACCTCAAGGATCGGCAAGTCCTGGGCCCCAATCTCGCCCAGTACCAGCATCACCTGTTCAATCTGCAACATCCGGTCAGGTTCGGCAGCATCGATCACATGCAACAGCAGGTCGGAGTTGCTCGACTCTTCGAGCGTAGCTCGAAACGCCTCGACCAGCTTGTGGGGCAAGTGACGAATGAAACCTACGGTATCGGCCAGCACGATCGGCCCCAGGTCGTCGATATCCAAACGGCGCAGGGTCGGGTCGAGGGTGGCGAACAGCTGGTCAGCGGCGTAAACGTCGGACTCCGTCACCGAATTGAACAGTGTGGATTTGCCGGCGTTGGTGTATCCCACCAGTGAAACGGTCGGGATATCGGCGCGCTTGCGGCCACGACGCGATTGCTCACGCTGGCTGCGAACCTTCTCAAGCCGAGCCTTGATCTGCTTCAGGCGAACCCGCAGCAAACGACGGTCGGTCTCCAACTGGGTTTCACCCGGGCCACGCAGGCCAATACCGCCTTTCTGGCGTTCAAGGTGAGTCCAGCCGCGAACCAGCCGGGTACTCATGTGCTCAAGCTGGGCCAATTCGACCTGGAGCTTGCCTTCATGGGTACGGGCGCGTTGGGCGAAAATATCGAGAATCAGACCCGTGCGGTCAATCACGCGACACTCGAAAACACGTTCGAGGTTACGTTCCTGACTGGGCGTAAGGGTGTGATTGAAAATAACCAGATCTACCTGTTCGGCTTTGACCAGATCGCGCAATTCCTCGACCTTGCCGCTGCCAATCAGGTATTTGGCGGTTGGCCGATGACGCGGCACGTTAATAAACGCGACGGTCTCAGCGCCAGCCGAAATTGCCAACTCCTGAAACTCCTGCGGATCTTCGCGCGCCTCAGGGTCCTGACCATCTAAGTGAACGAGGATTGCCCGCTCACCACCACCGTGGCGCTCAAAGAACAAAGGAGACTCCTATCAGGCGTTACCTGGCTCAGCGTCACCCAGTTCGGTTTCGGTTGCGCTAGGCAGACGAATTGGACGAACCGGCACTACTGTTGAGATAGCGTGCTTGTAAACCATTTGGCTAACGGTATTTTTCAGCAGGATGACGAACTGGTCGAAAGACTCGATCGTCCCTTGCAGCTTGATACCGTTGACCAGATAGATAGAAACCCCAACTTTCTCTTTACGTAAAGTATTCAAGTAAGGGTCTTGTAGCGAATGCCCTTTTGACATGTGCCGCACTCCTTTAAGGATCAATAATAAAAAATCGGAAAATAGATAGCTCGTAGCCGTCACACCCCCAAGGATAGACGGCAATTGCAAGGACTCAGCTCAATATGGAGACCGTTCCCAAGTATTTCAAGGCGCGTGACAGATTGTCGCAATCCAGACTGTCCAGCCAATGCAACTCAGTCCAACTGCGCAGCCAAGTGAACTGGCGCTTTGCCAACTGGCGCGTGGCAATGATGCCTCGCTCCTGCATTTCGGCTGACGTCAGCTTGCCATCCAGATGATCCCAGACTTGGCGGTAGCCTACAGCACGTATCGAAGGTAATCCTGGATGCAGATCACCTCTTGAACGCAATGCTACGACCTCTTCCACGAACCCCTGTTCCAACATAATTGTGAATCTTTGTGCAATTCGCTCATGCAGAACCTGACGATTAGCCGGAGCGATGCCTAGATTTGCGACAGTATAGGGCAATTGTGGCTGCCCCGAAGTGCCTGCATCAGTACTTTGCGCAGATTGTCTCAGTCTGTGGGCGGTCATGGTCTGCCCGCTGACCCGCCAGACTTCCAGGGCCCGTGACAGGCGCTGAGGGTCATTGGGATGAATCCGCGCCGCAGACACCGGATCAACTGCCGCCAGTTGGTCATGCAGGGCTTGCCAGCCAAGGCGCGCAGCCTCTTCTTCAAGCTCGGCGCGCACCTGGGGATCGGCTGGAGGCATATCAGCCAGACCTTCCTGCAAAGCCTTGTAGTAGAGCATCGTGCCGCCCACCAGCAGCGGAATATTGCCCCGCGCGGTAATTTCGGCCATGGCAACCAGGGCGTCAGTGCGAAAATCAGCCGCCGAGTAGCTCTCAGACGGGTCAATGATGTCGATCAACCGGTGGGGATGCAGGGCCAGCAACTCTTTCGAAGGCTTGGCAGTGCCGATATCCATTCCCCGGTAAACCAGGGCGGAGTCGACGCTGATCAGCTCGCAGGGCAGGACTTTGGTCAGCTCGATGGCCAGGTCGGTCTTGCCGGCGGCCGTCGGGCCCATCAGGAAGATGGCGGGAGGAAGAACGCTCATCAACGACCACGCAAGAACAGTTTGTCCAGATCGTCTAGCCCCATCTGGGTCCAGGTCGGTCGGCCATGGTTGCATTGGCCACTGCGTTCGGTGTTTTCCATGTCCCGCAGCAAACCGTTCATTTCCGGCAGGGCCAGGCGCCGGTTGGCGCGGATCGCGCCGTGACAGGCCATGGTGCCAAGCAGTTCGTTGATGTGCGCCTGGATACGATCGCTGGTGCCGTACTCCATCAGGTCTGCCAGCACGTCGGCCACCAGCCGGTTGGCTTCGGCCTGCTTGAGCAGCGCCGGAATTTGCCGGATCGCCAGGGTTTCCGGGCCGAGGCGCTGCAGTTCAAAACCCAGCTTCTGGAACACGCTGACGTGCTCTTCGGCACAATCGGCTTCGCGCTGGCTGACCGCCAGGGATTCCGGCACCAGCAGCGGCTGGCCGCTCAGGCCTTCGCTGGCCATGGCGATTTTCAGGCGCTCGTACATGATCCGCTCGTGGGCGGCGTGCATGTCCACCAGCACCAGGCCGTGGGCGTTTTCCGCAAGAATGTAGATACCCTTGAGCTGGGCCAGGGCGTAACCCAAAGGCGGGACATCACCCTGACCTTCCGGCAACGCCGCCGCTCCCGCTTCGGGCAGAGGCGCGAAGAACTCGCGATAGGCTGCCTGGGCTTCAGCCACAGGCACCGCCGATTGCGGCCGGGGCGTGTATTGATACTGATATCCGGCGCCAGCACCCGACCCCGGCGCGGCGTAACTCGGCTGGGCTTGCGGCTGTTCCAGCAGGTTGGCCGCCAGGCGCATTTCGCCCTGGGGGCCGAACTCACCGGCTTCCGGCCCCGTCGGGCGAACCATGGCCGTGGCAATCGGCGCCGACTGGTGATCGTCCGGACGTACATCGCCCAAGGCACGGTGCAAGGTGCCGTAGAGGAAATCGTGGACCATGCGCCCATCACGGAAGCGCACTTCGTGTTTGGTCGGGTGCACGTTGACGTCGACCACCGAAGGATCAACCTCGAAAAACAGCACAAAGGTCGGATGCCGACCATTGAACAGTACGTCGCGATAAGCCTGGCGAACCGCGTGGGCCACCAGCTTGTCGCGCACCGCACGGCCGTTCACGTAGAAATACTGCAAGTCTGCCTGGCTACGGGAGAAGGTCGGCAAACCGACCCAGCCCCACAAGTGCAGGCCATTACGCTCCACCTCAATGGGCAGCGCCTGCTCCAGGAAGCCGGCGCCACAGACCGCCGCCACACGCCGAGCGCGTGCCGCATCGTCATGGGCTTCGTGCAGGCTGAGGATGGTCTTGCCGTTGTGGCGCAGATGAAAGGCCACATCGAAGCGAGCCAGGGCCAGGCGCTTGATGACTTCTTGCAGGTGATCGAATTCGGTTTTTTCGGCCTTGAGGAATTTGCGACGCGCCGGGGTATTGAAGAACAGGTCGCGCACTTCCACCGACGTGCCCACCGGGTGGGCGGCCGGCTGGACCCGAGGCGCCATGTCGCGACCCTCGGTTTCCACTTGCCAGGCTTGCTCGGCGCCACGGGTGCGGGACGTCAGGGTCAGGCGGGCCACGGAGCTGATAGAGGCCAGGGCCTCACCGCGAAAGCCCAGGCTCATCACCCGCTCAAGGTCTTCAAGGTCGCGAATCTTGCTGGTGGCGTGACGGGCCAGAGCCAGCGGCAGGTCATCGGAGGAGATGCCACTGCCATCGTCACGTACCCGCAGCAGCTTGACGCCGCCCTGCTCGACGTCGACGTCGATACGCTTGGCGCCGGAGTCCAGGCTGTTTTCCAGCAACTCCTTGATCACCGAAGCCGGCCGTTCTACCACCTCGCCAGCAGCAATCTGGTTGGCAAGGCGCGGGCTGAGCAATTCGATGCGTGAGGTGTTGCTCAATACCGATTCGCTCATTACTGCGCCGCCAATTCAGTGCCAGGGATGGTCAACATCTGGCCAATTTTCAATTCATCGCTTTTCAGGTTGTTGGCGCTACGCAACGTCGCGGCCGAAACCTGAAAACGCACCGCCAGCATCGCTACAGTGTCGCCGGGCTGGACGCGATGGTCGCGAGGCCCTTGGGCGATTTTCCCGGAATCACGTAACCAGGCGACGTAGCTTCCCGGTGGCGGATTCTGCTGGAAGAACTGGCGAATGCCGGAGCTGATGGAGCGTGCCAGCGCCTGCTGGTGGCTGGCCGCCGACAGTTTTGAGGCTTCGTTGGCGTTGGAAATAAACCCGGTTTCCACCAGGATCGACGGAATATCCGGCGACTTGAGCACCATAAACCCGGCCTGCTCCACCCGCTGTTTGTGCAACGGCGTGACGCGGCCGATATTGCTCAAGACCTTCTGCCCGACATTCAGGCTGGACGTCAGCGAGGCGGTCATCGACAAATCGAGCAACACACCAGCGAGCATGCGGTCCTTGTCATCCAGGGACACATTGCCAGCGCCGCCGATCAAGTCGGAACGGTTTTCACTGTCCGCCAGCCAGCGGGCGGTTTCGGAGGTAGCACCACGGTCAGACAGGGCGAACACTGACGCACCAAAGGCCGCAGTTGAAGGCGCGGCGTCGGCATGGATCGAAACAAACAGGTCAGCACCCTTCTTGCGGGCGATTTCGGTACGACCACGCAACGGGATGAAGTAATCACCGGTGCGGGTCAACTCGGCGCGGTAGCCTTTCATGCCGTTGATCTGGCGTTGCAGTTCACGGGCGATGGCCAGCACCACGTCTTTCTCACGCTGGCCGCGCGAGCCGGAGGCGCCAGGGTCTTCCCCACCGTGACCGGCATCGATGACGACGATGATGTCACGCTTGCCCGCCGGAGCCGGTGGCATCGGTGGCAGCTTGACCTGGGGTTGCGCCGTAGAAGCCGGCACCGCAGGCACCGTCGCGACACTCGGCGTTGGCACGGGCGGCGGCGCGGCATCGGCGGCGTTGTCGAACAGGTCGACCACCAGCCGGTTACCGTATTGAGCGTTGGGTGCCAGGGAGAAGCTTTTCGGGGTGACGGCCTTTTTCAGGTCGATGACCACCCGCAAATCCGTCGGAGTGCGTTGGGCCGAGCGCATGGCGGTAATCGGGGTATTGGCGGTGGACACTTTCAACGGCGCGGCCAGGGTCGCACCGTTGATGTCGATCACCAGTCGGTCAGGCGCCGTCAGGGTGAAGACGCTGTGCTGAACCGGCCCAGACAGGTCAAATACCAGTCGCGTGTTATCCGGTGCCCGCCACAGGCGAACACTGCGCACCTGTGAAGCAGCCAGAGCATTGACAGTCATTGCCGCAAGCAACACCCCTACGACAGTAACCAACGCGCGAAAGCGCATACCTAACCCCATTAATTATTTGAATTCCAATGCCAAGGCGGCGCACCACGACTCACTGCGCACACTCTGGGACAACAACTTCAGCTGACGTCCATGCTTATGCGGGGTAATGGTAATGGTCAGGTCAGGCTTTGGCAAAAAGCCTGTGCCTTTATCTGGCCATTCGATCAGGCACAAGGCGTCCTCATCGAAGTAATCGCGGATGCCCATATACTCCAATTCCTCAGGATCAACCAAACGATAGAGGTCGAAATGGAACGCTCGCACATCGCCGATTTCGTAAGGTTCCACCAGGGTAAAAGTAGGACTCTTCACTGCTCCTTCATGCCCCAGCCCGCGAATGATGCCCCGCGACAAAGTGGTCTTCCCCGCCCCCAGGTCGCCTTCCAGAAAAATCAGCCCCGAGCCCTTCGTGACAACGGCAATCCGCTTGCCAAACGCGACCATGGCCTCTTCATCGACCAGATACAGGGTTACTTCAGACACGGTGACTGCTCCTCCAGCAACTGACGAATGGCGGGAATCAAATCACTGGCAGCCAGCCCGCGACCAAAGGTGCCTTGGCGATCTCCCGCCGTGGCGTGCAACCAGACGGCCAGGCTGGCCGCCTCAAACGCTGGCATACCCTGGGCCAGCAATGCACCCACCAGACCAGCCAGGACATCGCCAAGACCTGCGGTGGCCATGGCCGGATGGCCCTGATCACATTGCGACACCCGTCCGTCCGGACTGGCGATCAAACTGCCCGCGCCCTTGAGGATCGCCACCGTCTTGAATTTTTGGCTCAATCCGCGCGCAACTTTAAGACGATCTGCCTGAACCTCGACTGTCGAAATCCCCATCAGCCTCGCGGCTTCACCGGGATGCGGCGTTATCACGCAGTTGGCTGGCAGGCTGACGTTGCCTGCCGCCAGCAGGTTCAGCGCATCGGCGTCCCACACTTGCGGCTGCTTGGCATTGGCGGCCACCGACAGCAGGCTTTTGCCCCAAGACGCTTCGCCCAAACCCGGGCCGATGACGATCACTGAAATTTTTTCCAGCAAGCCCATCAATTGATTGGCGGAATGCACACCAACGGTCATGACTTCCGGCAAACGCGCCAGGGCCGCCGAGACGTGCTCGCTGCGGGTCGCCAGGGACACCATGCCAGCACCGCTGCGCAGGGCGCTTTCGGCGCTGAGCAGTACGGCGCCGCCAAAACCACGGTCGCCACCCATCAGCAATACATGGCCAAACTGGCCTTTATGGGCATCCTGGGAACGAGCAGGCAGTTGCGGCAATTGGCCGGGCAACAGGTGCTGAACGTCGGTTATTGGGTGTTTTGTCTGAGGCATGCGTCTTCAAGCTCCGATGTCTGGCAGAATTATACGCATCTAACCTGCGGTTTCTCTTGTTCATGCCTGCTATTACTTCCGATCTGCCCGCCCTCGCCCAATCGATCAAAGACTGGGGCCAGGAGCTTGGCTTTCAACAAGTTGGCATCAGCGGCCTGGACCTGGCCGAGGCAGAGCAGCACCTGCAACGCTGGCTCGACGCCGGCTACCACGGCGAGATGGACTACATGGGCGCCCATGGCAGCAAGCGCTCCCACCCCGAAGAGCTGGTGCCCGGCACCTTGCGCGTGGTGTCCCTGCGCATGGATTACCTGCCCGGCGACACCCACATGGCGCATCTACTGGCCCAACCTGAAAAAGCCTACGTATCCCGCTACGCCCTGGGCCGCGACTACCACAAGCTGATCCGCAAACGCGTCCAGCAACTGGCGGATCGGATTCAGGCACAGATCGGCCCGTTCGGCTTTCGCGCCTTTGTCGACAGCGCCCCGGTGCTGGAAAAAGCCATCGCCGAACAAGCCGGGCTGGGCTGGATCGGCAAAAATACCTTGGTGCTCAATCGCAAGGCCGGCAGTTACTTCTTCTTGAGCGAATTGTTTGTCGACCTGCCATTGCCGATCGACCCACCCCACGCCACCGAACACTGCGGTCGCTGCACCGCCTGCCTGGACATCTGCCCTACCAATGCCTTCGTCGGGCCATACGTGCTGGACGCCCGGCGCTGTATTTCCTACCTGACCATCGAACTGAAAAGCGCGATCCCCGAAGACCTGCGCCCCTTGATCGGAAACCGGGTATTTGGCTGCGATGACTGTCAGATCGTTTGTCCGTGGAATCGTTTCGCACGATCCACAGCCGAAGGCGATTTCAAGCCTCGGCACAACCTGGATAACGCAGAACTGGCCGAACTCTTTATGTGGGATGAGGATAAATTTCTCAGCAACACCGAAGGTTCACCCCTGCGCCGCGCCGGTTATGAGCGCTGGCTGCGCAATCTGGCCGTGGGCCTGGGCAACGCGCCTTCAAGCATTCCGGTGCTGGAAGCCTTGAAGGCGCGCCGGGAATACCCTTCGGAACTGGTGCGCGAACATGTGGAGTGGGCGCTGAAGCAACATGCCGAGCGTCAATGTTCGTCGTTGTAGACGAACTTGGGCATTTCCCATCGAAAACGGATCGCCAGCAAGCGCAATAGAAAGCCACTGAACAGGGTGAGCAGGATCGCTTGCTCGCTGGGCAGTTGTAGGTAGATGCACAGCATGTAGCACCAGGCGGCGAGAAACGACACACTGGCATACAGCTCGCGACGGAAGATCAGCGGGATGTCGTTGCAGAAGATATCCCGCAGGATGCCGCCGAATACACCAGTGATCACGCCGCTGACCGACGCCACCAACATGCCGTGACCCATTTCCAGGGCGGTCATGCAGCCGATCAGGGTGAACGCCACCAGCCCCACGGCATCCAGCGCCAGGAACAGCGAGCGCAGGTGGCGCATCAGCGGGGCAATGAAGATCGTCACCAGGGCCGCGCCAGAGGTCAGTACCAGGTATTCCGGGTGCTTGACCCAGGTCAGCGGGTAATGGCCGAGCAACACGTCGCGCACCGAACCGCCACCGAGCGCCGTCACGCAGGCGATCAGTACCACACCAAACCAATCCATGCCACGCCGGCCGGCAGACAACGCGCCGGTCATGGCTTCAGCGGTGATGGCGATGAGATAGAGCATCAGCAGCATGAGGGCGATCCTTACAAATTGTGGCGAGGGGGCTTGCCCCCGTTGGGGTGCGAAGCAGCCCCTTTATATATAAAGGCATCGAGGTTTTTTTCAGGTAGACCGGGATGCCAGGCTTCAGGGCCGCTTCGCACCCCAACGGGGGCAAGCCCCCTCGCCACAACAGCTCACCCGCCCAAATCAGAACTTGATGAAATGCTTGCGGTAATGCTGCAGCTCGGCAATCGACTCGCGAATATCATCCAGCGCCAGGTGGGTGCTGCCTTTGTGGAAACTGTCCTTCACCTCCGGCGCCCAGCGCGCCGCCAGCTCTTTCAAGGTCGACACATCCAGGTTGCGGTAGTGAAAGTAGCTTTCCAGCGCCTTCATGTGGGTATAAAGAAAACGTCGGTCCTGGCAAATGCTATTACCGCAGATCGGCGACTTGCCCTTGGGCACCCATTTTTCCAGGAAGGTGATGGTTTGCGCTTCAGCCTCGGCCATGCTTATACGGCTCTCGCGCACTCGCTGGGTCAGGCCCGTGCCGCCGTGGGTGCGGGTGTTCCACTCATCCATTGTGGCGAGGACTTCGTCGCTGTGGTGGATGGCGATCACCGGGCCTTCAGCCAAGGTGTTGAGGTTGCTGTCGGTGACGATGGTCGCCATCTCAATGATGACGTCGGTGTCAGGGTTCAGACCGGTCATTTCCAGATCGATCCAAATCAGGTTCTGTGGGTTTTGCATGTCTTGGTTCCTTGGCACCTTGGCGTAGCTGCGCAGTTTAGCAGGCGAGGCATGCTAGACTCGCGACCGTTTTACCTAACCTTTGCATTATCGACACGGAACACCAATGGCCAAACGCCAGCTCAACCGTCGCCAAAACTGGCGCATCGAAAAGATTCAGGGTGAACGCGCTGCCCGCGCCGCCAAACGTGAATCCTCCGCAGTAGAAGCGCTTGAGGGTGGCGACCTTGGCCCCGAGCAAACGGGCCTGGTGATCGCGCACTTCGGTGTGCAGGTCGAGGTCGAGGCCCAGGAAGGCGAACAAGCTGGCAATGTGTTCCGTTGCCACTTGCGCGCCAACCTGCCGGCGCTGGTGACCGGCGACCAAGTGGTCTGGCGTGCCGGCAACCAGGGCATCGGCGTGATCGTGGCGCAACTGCCGCGCACCACCGAACTGCGCCGTCCGGACAGCCGTGGCCAGCTCAAGCCGGTAGCGGCCAACGTCGACATGATCGTCATCGTCTTCGCGCCACTGCCCGAGCCCCATGCCAACCTGATCGACCGCTACCTGGTAGCCGCCGAACATGCGGGCATTCGGCCGTTGCTGCTGCTGAACAAATTCGACCTGATCGACGAGCAGAACGCCCCGGCGCTCAATGCGTTGCTGGCGGTCTACCGCACCCTGGGTTACCCGGTGTTGGAAGTCTCGGCCCATCACGGCAACGGCATGGAGTTGCTCCAGGAGCAGTTGGACGGGCGCATCAGTGTGTTCGTCGGCCAGTCGGGCGTCGGCAAGTCGTCGCTGGTCAACAGCCTGCTGCCGGAAGTCGAAACCCGTGTCGGTCCACTGTCGGAGCTGTCCGGCCAGGGCACTCACACCACCACCACCGCGCGGTTGTTCCACTTCCCAGGTGGCGGTGAGCTGATTGACTCCCCAGGGATTCGTGAATTCGGCCTGGGCCACGTCAGCCGCGCCGATGTCGAAGCGGGTTTCATCGAGTTCAACGACTTGATCGGCACCTGCCGCTTTCGCGACTGCAAGCACGACCGCGAGCCGGGCTGCGCTCTGCTCAAGGCCCTGGAAGACGGTCGCGTGCAACAGCAGCGAATGAACAGCTATCGCTCGATCATCGCCAGCTTGCCCGAAACCAGTTACTGACTGGTCGATGCAACATTGTGGTGAAGGGCCTGCCCCCTCACCACAATGTTGCCCTGCTTATGACCCCGTAGCCGGCTGAGTCGGGTCTTTCACCCCACCGTCATCAAACAGGTTCAGCTTCTGCCGCAACTCATGGGCCGGTAATGGCTGCTGTTCTGGTGGCAGTGCATTCGGGTCCACCGGCACTTCCCCTGGCGCACCCTCACCTTGAGTCGGCACCGGCGGTTGAGGCGTGCCTTGCTCACCTTCAATCGCACGCTGGGCCTTTTTGGTCAGCACGACGATATCGATTCGGCGATTGACCGGGTTGAACGGGTCCTTGGTATCAAACAGTGCCGAGGAAGCAAAACCCACTACCCGTGCCACTTGCGCGTCCGGGTAGCTACCCGCGATCAAGGCACGACGTGCAGCGTTGGCACGGTTGGCTGACAACTCCCAGTTACCAAAATCACCCAGGCCCGAATAAGGCTTGGCATCGGTATGACCACTGACGCTGATCTTGTTCGGCACCGCTTTGATGGTGTCGGCCATCGCCAGCAGAATATCTTCGAAATACGGCTTCAAACGCGCACTGCCAGAGTCGAACATCGGCCGATTCGCGGCGTCCATGATTTGGATGCGCAAGCCATCCGGAGTGATCTGGAACAGGATCTGGTCCTTGAATTTTTGCAGTTGCGGGTTCTCGTCGACCTTGTTCTGCAGTTCTTGCAGGAGCAATTCCAGGCGTTCCTGCTCGACCTGGTCAGCCATACTTTCGACGGTTTCACGCTCGATGGGAATATTTTCCTGGGGCGATTCGGTCTTCACTTCCGGGTTGATCGTGCGCTCGGGCGCCAGTTGCGGCGAGCCACCCAGATCGATCACAAAAGGTGTGCCACTCTCGGAAAACCCGATGGGGTCCTTGAAGTAACCGGCGATGGCGATCTTCTGTTCCGGCGTGGCGGTGGACATCAGCCACAGCACCAGGAAGAACGCCATCATTGCCGTGGCAAAGTCGGCGAAGGCAATTTTCCAGGCGCCGCCGTGGTGCCCGGCAGCGAAGCGCTTGACGCGCTTGATGATGATCGGCTGGTTGTTTTCCATGACTTAGCGACCGCGAACCGCTTGTTCCAACTCGGCAAAGCTCGGACGGTGCTTGGGATAGAGCACTTTGCGGCCGAATTCCACTGCCAGTGACGGCGGCATGCCGGAGGCCGAAGCTACCAGGCAAGCCTTGATTGCCTCGTAAAGGTTGATCTCTTCCTTGGCGTCATGGGCCAGGGAGGTGGCCAGCGGACCAAAGAAACCGTAGGCGGCGAGAATACCGAAGAAGGTACCGACCAGGGCCGCACCTACGTGCATGCCGATGGCTGCCTGGTCGCCCTCGCCGAGGGAAGCCATGGTCACCACGATCCCGAGTACCGCTGCCACAATACCGAAACCGGGCATGCCGTCGGCAATGCCAGTCACCGCATGGGATGGGTGCTCAAGCTCTTCCTTCAAGCTGAACAACTCCATGTCGAACAGGCCTTCCAGCTCATGGGGGGCCATGTTGCCGGAGGACATGATGCGCAGGTAATCGCAGATGTAGGCGGTCATGCGCTCATCCTTGAGCACGGCCGGGTACTTGGCGAAAATCGGGCTCGCTGCCGCGTCCTCGATGTCGCCTTCAATGGCCATCATGCCTTCGCGGCGGCTCTTATTGAGGATCTCGTAGACCAGGCCCAGCACTTCCAGGTAGAAGGTGTGGGAGAAGCGCGAGCTGAACATGCCCAACGACTTCTTGATCACGTGCATGGTCATGTAGCCAGGGTTGGCCTGCAGGAATGCACCAAACGCCGCACCACCGATGATCAACACTTCAAAAGGCTGGATCAGCGCCGCAATTTTACCGTGGGACAGGACGTATCCGCCGAGCACGCTCGCGATGACGACGATGATGCCGATAATTTTAGCCATAGGGGGTGAGTACTTGCGCCGTCGGGTTCATGGACATATTCAGAAGATCTAAAAACTCTTCTTCTACTTATCGGCAAAACTGCGCCAGACTATAGCCCGTTAAGGCGAAAAGCCAGTTCGGCCCGCTCTGGGCGTGTTGACCGCAAGTGATGATCGCGCCCCAATCATGGCAAATGAAACGACAGTCCCAACCTCAAGACCCAACACTATTGCTGGCTGGATAAAGCGCCTGGATGAGGTTCTGCTGCCCGTCCCGCAAGCCAGCCATGACGCCGTATGCAAAGCCATCGGCGACAACCGCCGTTCGTTGCGAGATATTGCAGAGCTGATGCAAAACAGCCCCGCGCTGGTGCTCAGCGTGATGCGCGAAGCCAACAACCATTCTCACGGCAGCCTTGCAGAGCCTGCGGAAAACCTTGAGGTGGCGCTCAACCGCCTCGGTTTAAAACGCACCGAAGAACTGCTCGCCCGCCTGCCTTCAGTCCCCCTCAATGAAATCCCCGTGGCGCTGCGCCAACTGCAACTGGTCAGCCAGCACGCCTCGCAACAAGCCAGCGGCCTGTTTGCCAGTCGCCTGGCACGGCTATGGCAAGACATCCACTGGGGCAGCCTGTTGTTTCTTTCGCCGCTGTGGCCAATGGCGATTGCCTATCCCAAGCTGCTGGAAGAGTGGGAACTACGAGTGATCCACAAAGGCCAATCGGCACGCAAGGTCGAGCAGGAGTTGTTCGGCGTTCGCCTGCTGGATTTGTGCCTGGGGCTGACCGAGGCCTGGCGCCTGCCAATCTGGGTCTCCCAGGGCTATCACTTGTTGCAGAATGAACGGCGCCTACTGATCAAGGCGCTACGCATCGCCCGCAATGAAGAGCCGCTGCGTCAACAGCAACAGCTCGATGACGATCCGGCGCTGCGGCGCTGGCTGAACCAGCCGGCCAACACCGTGCTGCTGGCCAACGGCATGGCCCTGGCAGCGCAAGAGTCCTGGAATTGCCCGCACACCCAGCGCTGGCAATACTTGACCGCGCTGTACCTGCAACAACCCTTGGGCGAGGTGCAGCAGCAGGTTCACCAACAAGCAGTGATCAGCGCCCGCAATACAGTGGCGGCCGATCTTTGGCACCCGGCACTTGCGCTGATCTGGCCGTGGAACGTGCAACGGGTCCATCGCGGCCTGCTGCCGGCACCGCCGCCGACCGCCGAAGCCCTGGCTGTTTGGCGCAAACACTGCAGCGAATTGCTGGTGGAGCCGAATCGTTTTGCCAACGCCATGCACCTGACCACCTGCGCCAAGGAGGCCCTGGTGGCCAGCGGCATGCAACGGGTCATGCTGTTGATGGCCGACCGTACCTTGAGCACCTTGCGCGTGCATCAGGTCGACGGCCTGCCCAAGGACGCTGCCCACATGAGCCTGGACGTCGCGCAAAGCACGCTGCTGCAGCGCTTGCTGGAGAAGTCCGCCCAGGTGCGCCTGACGCCCGACAACCATGTACAGTTCTCGGCACTGCTACCCGCCTCGTTGCGCCGCCTGTTTATCGGCGAGCACCTGCTGTTGCGCTCCCTGAGTTGCAATGGACGGGTGGCGATGCTGATGATTGCCGACCAGGGCGGCGGGCCGTTCTCGGAAACCACCGTACAAGCCTTCGGCAAAACCGCTCAATGCATCGAGAAGGCCCTGCACAGCTTTACCAACCGCAGCGCTTGATGCTTGCGCTACAATCGCCCTCCTTTACAGCCCTAAACTTGTGCCCAGGAGACCTCACATGCCTGACTTCTCTGGCTTGCCGCTGGTGATCGAGCCCAGCGACCTGCTCGGTCGCCTCGACGCAGAAAACCTGATTCTGGTGGACCTCACCAGCGCCGAACGCTACGCCACCGGGCATATCCCCGGCGCACGATTCGTCGATCCCAAGCGTACCCAACTGGGCCAACCGCCTGCTCCAGGCTTGCTGCCAGCCAAGGCCGCCCTGGAAACGCTGTTCGGTGAACTGGGCCATACGCCGGGCGCCACCTACGTGGTCTATGACGACGAAGGCGGCGGCTGGGCCGGGCGTTTTATCTGGCTGCTCGATGTTATCGGCCACAAGAAGTATCACTACCTCGATGGCGGCCTGCTGGCGTGGCTGGATGAAAAACAGCCTGTTTCCACCAACGTGCCGGCCAGTGCCGGCGGCCCGGCCAGCCTGACGCTGCACGACGAGCCCACCGCCACCCGCGAATATTTGCAAAGTCGCCTGGGTGCCGCCGACCTGGGCATCTGGGATGCCCGTGGCCCGCTGGAGTATTCGGGGGAGAAAGTCCTCGCCGCCAAAGCCGGGCACATCCCCGGCGCAGTGAACTTCGAATGGACCGCTGGCATGGACAAGACGCGCAACCTGCGCATCCGCCGCGACATGCCGCAGATCCTCGAAGACCTCGGACTTACCCGCGACAAAGAAATCATCACCCACTGCCAGACTCACCACCGTTCTGGCTTCACCTATCTGGTGGCCAAGGCGCTCGGTTATCCGCGAGTCAAAGGTTATGCCGGTTCCTGGGGCGAATGGGGCAACCACCCCGACACCCCCGTCGAGATTTAAGGTTTTAAGGACAGTTAATGAAAAAGCGTTTGTTTATCCTCAGCCAGTACCTGCTGCCCCACCACCTGCTGTCACGGCTGGCCGGCTGCATTGCCGAATGCCGCGTGCGCTGGTTCAAGAATGCCTTCACCACCTGGTTCGCCAAGCGCTACCAAGTGGATATGTCCCAGGCCCTGGTGGAGGACGTGACCGCTTACGAGCACTTCAATGCCTTCTTCACCCGCGCCTTGAAAGACGGCGCACGCCCACTGGATCAAACCCCGGGCGCGGTACTGAGCCCGGCCGATGGTGCGGTCAGCCAACTCGGCCCGATTGAGCACGGCCGGGTGTTCCAGGCCAAGGGCCACAGTTTCAGCGTGCTGGAATTGCTCGGGGGGGATGCCGCTGTAGCCGCGCCGTTTATGGGCGGCGACTTCGCCACTGTTTACCTGTCGCCGAAGGACTACCACCGGGTGCACATGCCATTGGCCGGCACCCTGCGGGAAATGGTCTACATCCCGGGCCGAATCTTCTCGGTGAACCAAACCACGGCAGAAAATGTGCCGGAACTGTTTGCCCGTAATGAGCGTGTTGCCTGCATATTCGACACCGAACGCGGTCCGATGGCCGTGGTTCTGGTAGGTGCGATGATTGTGGCGTCGATTGAAACAGTCTGGGCCGGGCTGGTCACGCCGCCGAAACGCGAGCTGAAAACCGTGCGTTACGACGAAGCGGCGCGCGCACCGATTTATCTGGAAAAAGGTGCGGAACTGGGGCGCTTCAAGCTGGGTTCGACCGCCATCGTGCTGTTTGGGCCGGATCAGGTGAAATGGTCGGAAGAATTGCTGGCGGGTTCACCGGTGCAGATGGGTCAAGGCATGGGCTTGCCAAAAGCCTGATCGACGGACTACTTGTAGGAGCGAGCAAGGACTAGACGCCCCCTCGCTCCTACAGTTGTTTTGCGGGGTTAGAGCTGACCGTCGCGGTCACGGAAGCCCAACAGGTACAACACTCCATCCAGCCCCAACGTCGAAATAGCCTGCTTGGCCGATTGCTTGACCAGTGGTTTGGCACGAAACGCCACGCCCAACCCGGCAATCGCCAACATCGGCAAGTCATTGGCGCCGTCACCGACCGCAATGGTCTGCTCCAGACGCAAACCTTCCTTGTGTGCCAACTCCCGCAGCAGATCGGCTTTACGCTGGGCGTCGACAATCGGCTCCACCGCCACGCCTGTCACCTTGCCGTCCACCACTTCCAACTCGTTGGCGAACACGTAGTCGATGCCCAGCTTGGCCTGCAATTGCTTGGCGAAGTAGGTGAAGCCACCCGACAGGATCGCGGTCTTGTAGCCCAGGCGCTTGAGTTCGGCGAACAGCGTTTCGGCACCTTCGGTCAGGCGCAGCGACGCTCCGATGGAGTCCAACACGCTAACGTCCAGGCCTTTAAGCAACGCCAGGCGCTCCTTGAAGCTGGCACGAAAATCCAGCTCGCCGGACATGGCACGCTCGGTAATGGCCGAGACTTGCTCACCCACGCCAGCAGCCTTGGCCAGTTCGTCGATGACTTCGGCTTCAATTAGCGTGGAGTCCATGTCGAACACCGCCAGCCGGCGGTTGCGGCGAAACAGCGAATCTTCCTGGAAGGCGATGTCGACATTCAGTTCCTGGGCGACGCTCAGAAACTCGGCACGCAAGGCCAGAGGGTCCGCCGGCTCACCGCGTACGGAAAACTCGATGCAGCCCTTGCCCTGGTCGGCCGGCGTGTCCAACGGCATACGCCCCGACAGACGGTCGATATGGTCGATGTTCAAACCGTATTGAGCGGTGATCGAGCTGACGCGCTGCAATTGCTCAGCCGTCACCTTGCGGGTCAGCAGGGTGACGATGTGGCGTTTTTTGCCCTGACCGGCGACCCACTGGCGGTAATCCTCTTCGGACACTGGGGTGAAACGCACCTGCTGATCGAGCTTGTAAGCCGTAAACAGGATGTCCTTGAGCACCGACGACGCTTGCTCGGTACTCGGAATCTCCACCAGGATGCCAAACGACAAAGTGTCGTGGATCACCGCCTGGCCGATGTCGAGAATGTTCACACCACCCTGGGCCAGAACACCGGTAATGGCTGCGGTGAGACCCGGACGGTCCTCACCGGTGATGTTTATCAGGACAATTTCGCGCAAAGCGCACCCCCGAGGTGGAAAAAAACCGCATTCTACCCACTTTCAGTGACCATCGGGCACAGCCAGCGCTTTGCCGGTCTTGGGCCTGTCGCTATACTGCGCGTCAACTTCACGGACTAAAGAGCCGAGCTTAAGTGAACCGGCCCACGCCAGTAAAAACCGATAACTTCTTCCTGCTGATCTTCCGGGCACTGCGCCATCGCCGTGTACCGATCGCATTACGCATCGCCAGCCATAACGTGATCCTGGTCGCCCTGGCTCTGGTGATCTACGCCTGCGTGATGGGATTGCAATTCAAGCAGGCCATGCACGAGCAAGCCGACGCTCTGGGCGAAAGCTTGACCACCCAGACCGCCACCTCGGCGACCGAGCTGTTGGTGTCCAACGACATTCTCAGCCTCAACGTGCTGCTCAATAATCTGACCAAGAACCCGCTGGTGGCCCACGCGGCTATCTACAGCGTAGACAACCGGATCATGGCCGAAGCTGGGCAACGCCCGAAAAACGGCCTATTGGGTGAAGCCGAAGGCTTGTACCAGAGCAATATCACCTTTCAGGACGTGAAGGCCGGCCAATTGCGCATCAGCCTGGACATGCAGCAATTCCAGCAGCCAATGACCATCAGCCTGCAAAGCATGGGCATTTTGAGTGCAATCCTGCTGGCCCTGTCCCTGGCCTTGAGCTTGCGCCTGGGGCGACATATCTCCACGCCCCTGATGCAACTGCGCATTTGGCTGCGGGACATCGACGAACACACCCCGGCCACCGACCGCCAGGATGAAATCGGCGACCTCGCCCGCCAGTTGCACACCAGCTTCGCCCCGGAACCAGTAGTGCCTGAGGTTGAACCAGAGCCTGAGTACGACGACACCGACTACGAAGAAGACAAGCCTGCCTTTGGGCGTGACCCTGACTTCGACGAACGCGCGCCGGTGGCCGGGCTCAAGCCGGTATCCCGTCAGACGATCAAGGCAGAAGAAGACGAACTGGATGATGAAGACCCGTTCGCCGATCTTCGCGACCAGTCGCAATCAGCGCAGGTAGCCGCACCCAAGCCGGCACCCGCGCAAAACACCGAGCCGCAACACAGCGCCGTACTGGCCGTGCAACTGGGCGCGCAGGATCAACTACGTCGCTTGCCGCGCACGCGCCTGACCGAACTGCTGGAGCGTTACCGCGACTGCCTCGACCAGGCGGCATCGCTGTACCAGAGCGAACTGCACACCCTGAACGACGGCAGTACCTTGATGCTGTTCCACAGTGAAGACAGCGGCGAAGACTACCTGACCAACGCCATCTGCTGCGGCGAGCTGCTGCGAGCCCTGGGCCATGCACTGCAAATCGAAGTCGCCGACAGCGGCATCACTTTGCAGCTGCAACTGGGGCTGACAGTGGGTGACGACCTGTATGGCATGAGCCAGATTGATCTGCTGCTGACCGAAATCGCCCAGGATGCGCTGGCCTTGTCGCAACACAGCCGCAACTTGCTGCTGGTGGAACGCAAGATCAGTGATGACGCACTGATCCGCCAGCGTGCGCGGATCAGGCCCATCGCCAGCCCAGAGGGCGCCAGTTGTGTGGAGCGCTTGATGGAGCCGTACCCATCGATGCTGGAGCGGCAGTTGGCGCGAATGCATGAGACGCGAGCGAAGGGTTAAACCCCACTCGCCACAACAGCAACTTTCGCCATAAATACCCCACATACAACAAGGCCCGCTATCAGCGGGCCTTGTCTTGTCTGCGTTCAATTCAGAACCTGAACACTTCCATGTCGGTGCGAATCGGCGAGGCCATCGGGATTTTCGGCTTGTCCTGCACGGCCGGCTTGGCAGGTGCCGGGGCCGACTTGCGCGGTGCTTCGGCGACAGCTGGCTGATTGGCCAACGGCCTGAGCGCTACCGACAACTGCTCAGCCAGACGCTGCAACAACACACCCTGGGCCTGAACCTGGGAGGCGGTGCTGCCGACGTGTTCTTCCTGCAGATGCACGATACGGTTATCCCGCACTTGGCCGCGACGGTCGATCAAGCGCCACTGCGCATCAAGAATTGCCGGTTGCGAAACACCGGAATCCAGGCGCGTGATGGTCAGCAACACCTGCACATCAGGGGCAAAACCTGTGGGGGCAGGTGACAGTACCACCCGCTGACTGTCCAGATGACCGGCTACCTGGCGCAGCATCAACTGATTGATGTCCGATGACAGGCTACCCGCCCAGCGACCATCTGTGGAACCTTGCAGGCTGCCATCGTCCTGACGCTGCAGCAGGGTCTCGCGTTGCAGGTAGTCAGCCACGACAACCGGGCCGAGCAATACCGCCATACCGGCACTTTGTGCCGGCTGGGCTGGGCTTCCACTGTCCAGCTGATACAGCGACACAGGTTGGTGTGTGCTGCAACCCGCCAGGCCCAAAAGGCCAGCAAGCAACAAAATAAAAGGAAGGCGCGGAGCAGTCATCATCCCATCCAAGTGGCGGCCACAAGGCAAACCACAATGTAATACCTAAAAATAACCTGTACGCGCTCAGCCACGCTGGCGCTGGAAAGCGCCATATCATCCGTGAATATGCGCCATGACTCCAGCGCGAAAGCGTCGATCTACGGGTTAAATCGTAGATCGAGTGCTCTATATCGCCTTAAGCGGGCGTTTCCACCAGCAATGCGTCCACTCGCTGGAAGCCGCGGGGCAATTTGTTTCCGCGACGGCCGCGCTCGCCCTTGTAGTGTTCCAGGTCGTCAGGGCGCAATGACAGCGTACGCTTACCGGCCTGCAGCACCAGGGTAGAGCCTTCCGGGATCACCGCAATATCGGTCACGTACTCTTCGCGACTGGCCACCCGCTCACCGGGAATACCGATAATTTTGTTGCCCTTGCCTTTACCCAACTGTGGCAGATCGCTGATCTTGAAGATCAGCAAGCGGCCTTCGGTGGTCACCGATGCCAGCCAATTACCTTCACGGTCACTGACCGGACGCGGCAGGATCACCTTGGCGTTGTTCGGCAAACTCAGCAAAGCCTTGCCAGCCTTGTTCTTGGCCTGCAGGTCTTCACCCTTGACCACGAATCCATAACCGGCGTCGGAGGCAATGACGTACAGCGAATCATCTTCCGGCACCAACACGCATTCGAAATTCGCCCCTGGCGGCGGCGTCAGACGCCCAGTCAACGGCTCGCCCTGCCCCCGCGCCGAAGGCAAGGTATGAGCCGGTACCGAATAACTGCGACCGGTGGAGTCGATAAACACCGCGAACTGGTTGGAACGCCCGGCGGCAGAGGTCTTGAACCCGTCGCCAGCCTTATAGGACAAACCAGTGGCGTCAATATCATGCCCCTTGGCTGAACGAACCCAACCCTTTTCCGACAGAACGACGGTAATTTTCTCGTTGGGCAGCAACTCGGTTTCGGTCAGGGCCTTGGCTTCGGCACGCTGGACAATTGGCGAGCGGCGGTCATCGCCATAGGTTTCGGCGTCTTTTATCAGTTCTGTCCGCACCAGCTTCTTCAGCTTGGCTTCGCTGCCCAGCAAGGCCTGCAGCTTGGCTTGCTCCTTGAGCAGCGCGTCCTGTTCGTCCCGCAGCTTCATCTCTTCCAGTCGCGCCAACTGACGCAAGCGGGTGTCGAGGATGTAGTCAGCCTGCATCTCGCTCAGCTCGAAACGCGCGATCAGCTCGGCCTTCGGATGCTCGGCGGTGCGGATGATATGAATGACTTCATCCAGGTTGAGGTAGGCAATCAGCAAACCGTCCAACAGATGCAGGCGACGCTCGACCTTGTCCAGTCGGTATTGCAGGCGGCGGCGCACGGTCTGCACGCGGAACTCCAGCCATTCCACCAGCAGCGCCCGCAGGTTCTTGAGCTGTGGCTTGCCGTCCAGGCCGATGATATTGATGTTGACCCGGTAGCTGGATTCCAGCTCGGTGCTGGCAAACAGGTGCTGCATCAGCACTTCGTGGTCAACCCGGTTGTTGGTCGGGATGATCACGATGCGGCATGGGTTTTCGTGGTCGGACTCGTCACGCAGGTCAGCGACTTGCGGCAGCTTCGACGGTTTGGACTGCATCAGCGCGGCGATCTGCTCCAGCACCTTGGCGCCGGACACCTGATGCGGCAGCGCGGTGACAATAATGTCGCCGTCTTCGATGTGGTACACGGCGCGCATGCGCACCGACCCCTTACCGGTTTCGTACATTTTCAGCAGGTCGGCGCGCGGCGTGATGATTTCCGCTTCGGTCGGGTAGTCCGGGCCCTGGATATGTTCGCAAAGCTGCTCGACCGTGGCCTTGGGTTCATCCAGCAAGCGCACGCAGGCGGTGGCAACTTCCCGCAGGTTGTGCGGCGGCACGTCGGTGGCCATACCCACGGCGATACCGGTGGTGCCATTAAGCAGGATATTCGGCAAACGCGCTGGTAACACCAGCGGCTCATCGAGGGTACCGTCGAAGTTCGGGCCCCAGTTGGCAGTGCCTTGGCCCAGCTCGCTGAGCAGCACTTCGGAATAGCGCGACAGCCGCGCTTCGGTATAACGCATGGCGGCGAAGGACTTGGGATCATCCGGCGCACCCCAGTTACCCTGGCCGTCTACCAGGGTGTAGCGGTAGCTGAACGGCTGGGCCATCAGCACCATGGCTTCGTAGCACGCCGAGTCGCCGTGGGGGTGGAACTTGCCGAGCACGTCACCGACTGTACGCGCCGACTTCTTGTGCTTGGAATCGGCGTCCAGGCCCAACTCACTCATGGCGTAGATAATGCGCCGCTGTACAGGCTTCAGGCCGTCGCCGATATGCGGCAAGGCACGGTCCATGATCACGTACATGGAGTAGTTGAGGTAGGCATTTTCGGTGAAGTCAGCCAGCGACCGGCGTTCTACGCCATCTAAGCTGTCTGCAAGGATGTCACTCATGCGGGCCTCATCATTGTTTGGTCTGGCGCAGCAGCAAGGTGCCGCCACGCTGGGTAAATTCAAGTTGTTTCAATGCGCTCATGCCCAACAGCACTTGCTCGCCACCCAGCCCCGGCGCCACCAGTGCGCGGACGTCCCGCAGGACGATATCGCCCAACTGCAGGCGATCGAGGTGGGTGCGATAGCCCTGGCTGCGACCGTTGGCAGTGCTCAAGGTCACCGACAAGCCACGCTTCAACCCCAAGCGCTCGGCCAGTTCGGCCGGTACCGCCACATCAGTGGCGCCGGTGTCGAGCATGAAATTCACCGGCTGGCCGTTGATCTGACCGCTGGCAACGAAATGCCCCTGGCCGTTGCCGACCAGTTTCACTTCTATATAACCCTCATGTTGCTCGGAGGTGACCACGGCATTGGGGTTTTCCTGACGCGCCTCCCACTGCCCAAAAAACCGTGTCGCCAAAAACAGCCCGGCACCCCAGGCCACGAACATCAACACACGTCCGGCACGCTTGCCGGGGGGCTGCTGGCTCATGGCTTGGTGCTCCAGCCACCGACTGGGGCGGAAAAACGATAGACCATCGGCCGCTTTTCACCATCGGCGCGGGCGCCGAAATTATTGTCGATGCCAACCCAGACGCCGTCGGCGTCCACCAACAAAGCCTCCGCCAGGCCATAGGCCTGTGCATAACGCCGATTCGGCGTGAGGGTTTCGTCGGTAAACGACCAGCACAACTCGACCTGGGCGGTCGCCGCATTACGGCGGCAGATCTGGAACGCATTGCGCTCCAGGGTAAACAGCTTGCCATTGAACAGCGCCAGGTCGGCAAAGTCCTTGGACACCGCCTTGGCGCCCGGGAACTGAGCCGGCTGCATTTCCTGGCCGGCCTCGCTCAACAACACACAAGGCCCATCACAATCCCAAAGGCTTTGCGGGCGCTTGATCGAGATCAAACCCCGGCGCTCACGCTCGGCCGCCAGCCAGATCTGATTGCCTTCGGGGTTAACCGCCAGGCCTTCGAACAACGCATTGAAGTGCAGCAACATACCGCTGGCGCGGGCTTCACGAACCATGCCCGGGGCGATTTTCAACCATTCGGAGGCGCCGCTCGCAGACACTTGCAGTACTGCCGCATGGGCTTCGCTGACAATGTAGCGATTGCCGGCGGCATCGCAGCTAATGCCTTCAAAATCCAGGTCGCCACCGCGAATGAACGACACGGCCTTGGTACGTGAACGCAGGCCCCAGGGCAATCCCGATTCCGGCACTGGAGGTACGTCGATCTTTACCGTTTCGGCCTGCCAGACAGCTGCGCGGGTATCCAGCCGGTAAATTTGCTCATCGTCGCGATCGGATACCGCCCACAACTCCTGGCCGCACAAGGCCAGGCCCGACAGGTTACCGCCGCGCATGCCCTCCACTGGGTACTCGGACAACAGTTTGAGCTCAGCCACAGGCGCCGCGACCACCATCGTTGCCGCTAACCCGCTCAACAACAGTATCGCCAGGGCGAAACCGCTGCGCATCAGCCCAGTACCTCGGCGAGGTTGCCCTTGGACTCCAGCCAGCTCTTGCGGTCCGGCGCGCGTTTCTTCGCCAGCAGCATGTCCATCATTTCCGACGTGGCGGCGAAGTCTTCCAGGGTCAACTGCACCAGGCGCCGAGTGTTGGGGTCCATGGTGGTTTCCCGCAGTTGCGGCGGGTTCATTTCACCCAGGCCCTTGAATCGGGTGACCTGTGGTTTACCGCGTTTCTTCTCGGCCACCAGGCGATCAAGGATGCCATCGCGCTCGGCTTCGTCCAGGGCGTAGAAAATCTCCTTGCCCTGGTCGATGCGGTACAGCGGCGGCATGGCGACATAGATGTGACCGGCATCCACCAACGGGCGGAAATGCTGGACGAACAGCGCGCACAGCAGCGTGGCAATGTGCAGGCCGTCGGAGTCGGCGTCGGCGAGGATGCAGATCTTGCCATAGCGCAGTTGGGCAATGTCCGCCGAGCCAGGATCTACACCGATGGCCACGGCAATGTTGTGTACTTCCTGGCTGGCCAGCACTTCGCTGCCGTCGACTTCCCAGGTGTTGAGGATCTTGCCCCGCAGCGGCAGGATCGCCTGGAACTCCTTGTCCCGCGCCTGCTTGGCCGAACCACCGGCGGAATCACCTTCCACCAGGAACAGCTCGGAACGCATAGGGTCTTGCCCAGCACAATCAGCCAGTTTGCCGGGCAGTGCCGGCCCCTGGGTGATGCGCTTGCGTTCGACCTTTTTGCTCGCCTTGAGACGACGGCCCGCGTTGTTGATCGCCAGTTCCGCCAGGGCCAGGCCCAGTTCCGGGTGCTCGTTGAGCCACAGGCTGAAGGCGTCCTTGACCACACCAGAGACAAACGCTGCGGCTTCACGGGACGACAGACGTTCCTTGGTTTGGCCGGAGAATTGCGGCTCCTGCATTTTCATCGACAGGACGAAAGCGATCCGCTCCCAGACGTCTTCTGGTGCCAGCTTCACGCCCCGCGGCAACAGGCTGCGGTATTCGCAGAACTCGCGCATGGCATCCAGCAGGCCTTGGCGCAAACCATTGACGTGGGTGCCACCTTGAGCAGTAGGGATCAGGTTGACGTAACTTTCCTGAACGCTGTCACCGCCTTCGGGCAACCACAGCAAGGCCCAATCCACGGCCTCTTTATTACCAGCCAGGCTGCCGCAGAACGGCTCGTTGGGCAGGCGTTCGAACTCGCAGACCGAATCTTCCAGGTAAGAGCGCAGGCCGTCTTCGTAGTGCCACTCGATTTTCTCGCCGGTGCCTTTGTCTTCGAAGCTGACCAGCAGGCCCGGGCATAGAACAGCCTTGGCCTTGAGTACGTGCTTGAGGCGGCTGATAGAGAACTTTGGTGAATCGAAGTATTTCGGGTCCGGAACGAAGTACACGCTGGTCCCGGTGTTGCGCTTGCCGACGGTGCCGATCACTTCCAGGTCGGTGGCCTTGTAGCCATCGGCGAAGGTCATCTGGTATTCGTTGCCGTCGCGCTTGACCTTGACCCGTACGTGATGGGACAGGGCGTTGACCACGGAAATGCCCACACCGTGCAAGCCGCCGGAGAACTGGTAGTTTTTGTTGGAGAACTTGCCGCCAGCATGGAGCTTGGTGAGGATCAGCTCGACGCCCGACACCCCCTCTTCCGGGTGAATGTCCACCGGCATGCCGCGACCATCGTCGCTGACTTCCAGGGAATGGTCGGCGTGGAGGATGACTTGTACCGACTTGGCGTGCCCGGCCAAGGCTTCATCGACGCTGTTGTCGATAACTTCCTGGGCAAGGTGGTTCGGCCGACTGGTGTCGGTGTACATACCGGGACGTTTGCGCACCGGGTCGAGGCCCGAGAGGACTTCGATGGCGTCGGCGTTATAAGAGCTAGCGCTGGGAGTGGCCATGGGGTCTCGTAGTGAGTCGTTCGATTAAAAAGTAACCTGCGATTTCATAGTGCTAAAAAATCGAAGGATTGATACTGATCCGCGCCAATGCCGGCAAAACTCAACAGCGCCGGCAACTGCCGGGCAAAACCCTGGTAACCGTGGTCGCCACCGGCCTGGATGCGCAAGGCACAGGCCCGGTAATACTGCTGGGCGTGGCGATAATCCAGGGTTTCGTCGCCGGTCTGCAACCACACCTGATAACGCTGGGCATCCTGGGGCGCCGGGACTTCCAGCTCGGCCAGGGCTGCCACGTGATCGTGGGTCAGTTCCCAGGTCTCATCGGTGTAGAGGTTCTTCTGGGTGCCCAGGTAACCGTCGAACATCCGATGCGGGCTGACGGCCGGGTTGACCAGCAAGGCGTTGAGGCCATGGCGTTCGGCAAGATGGGTTGCATAGTAGCCGCCGAGTGAGCTGCCGACCAGCAGTGGCCGCCCCAGCTCGCTGATCGCCTGCTCCAGCTGGGCGATAGCCTGGCGGGGGTGGTGATGCAGGGCCGGTACCCGCAGCTGATCAGCCAGACCGAGGCTGTCCATTACGGTGATCAGTTGGCTGGCCTTGTTGGACGCAGGCGCGCTATTGAAACCGTGGATATATAAGATCGAAGCGGGCATACCGGGCTCTCCGTGCTTCAGCCAAAGAGACGCAGTTTACAGGGAAATCTCAGTAGCCGTTGCTACCGTAATCCACCTGAAACTCAAAGCCTTCGACGCGCTCAACGCCGGTTTCAAGCCGTCCGTCGGCATGCAGGCGCAACCAGCGATAGCCTGGTGCCTCTTCGCTGACCTTGAAATCCTCGCTGCCGGGAGCGAATTGGATACAGGTGGACGGCGACGCCAGCAAGCGCACTCCATTGCGTTCGCGGTCGATTTCCTGATGCACATGACCCCAAAGCAGCGCTTTCACCTGAGGGAAACGGTCCAGCACGGCAAACAGTGCCTCGGGATTACGCAGCCCTATGGGCTCCATCCACGCACAGCCGATGGACACTGGGTGATGGTGCAAGCACACCAGGTGATGGCGGCTAGGCGCTTCACTCAAGGATCGCGCGAGCAATTGCAGTTGCTGGTCCTGCAAGTAACCCGGCACGGAGCCCGGCACCGCCGAGTCCAGCAAGGTGACACGCCAGTTGCCCACATCCACCACCGGCTCCAGCAACGCGCTGTTCACCGTTGCCTGCAGCATGATGTGCGGCTCGTCGTGATTGCCTGGAATCCAGCGCGCCGGCGCCGAAATCTGCCGGATCATGTCGCGAAACTGTTGGTAAGACTCCAGCGTGCCGTCCTGGGACAGGTCACCAGTGGCCAGCAACAGATCAATCTGCGGTTGTTGAGCCCGCACCAGGTCGATCACCCGTTGCAGGCTGTCGCGGCTGTTCATGCCCAGCAGCGTACTGTCGGCCTCGGCAAACAGATGGCTGTCGGACAACTGCACCAGCAACGCCGAAGCGTCAGGATTCAAGGCGGATACGCTCGGCAAGGCGTTCTCCCAGGGCGTGATCACAGGAATGGACATTTGGCGCAATTATGCTGGGGCAGGACACAAAGAGGAAACCCATGAAGCGGGCGCAGTTCACATCTACCGAACGACTTCAAACTCATGGCCCAGGGCCAGACAGTGGCTCAACCATTCACCGAGGAACACATTGAGCTGTGCTTTCTCATCGGGCTGGTGCATGAACACATTAGGGTAAGGATAGATGCTGCGAAAGCGCCGCGCATGTTCGGCACTGACCACTTCGGCCATTCGCGCATCGTGATACACCTGAACTTCCAGTTGCGGCACCGGCAACCACGGCAGGCTGTGTTCCTGGCGCACCCGCAGGGTGGTGGTGTACGGGCAGGTCAGCAGCACTTCCAGAGCCAGCACACCGAGCATCTGGTCGCCGTGGGTCACGGCAATGCGCCGCGCCTCGGGGGCGTGACGCATATCCGGGAGCAGCCGCATCAGCCGTGCATAGTTGGCCTCGCAAGCCGCTTGCAACCCGACCAGGTCAACCCGATAACGTTCTCGTGCCTTTACTGCCATAACCCCCTCACTTCCGCGCGATTAAGCGCAAGCCATTGCAGGGCGATAATGCTGGCTGCGTTGGAAATCTTGCCGTCACGTACCGCTTGCAGAGCGTCTTCGAAGGCCCAGACGGTGACGCGGATGTCTTCTGCTTCTTCTTCAAGCCCATGGACGCCACCGGCCCCGGCACTCTCGCAACGCCCCAGGAACAGGTGGACGTATTCGGTGCTGCCACCCGGC
The DNA here is from genome assembly GCF_055407145.1 of Pseudomonas sp. c313. NCBI lineage: Bacteria > Pseudomonadati > Pseudomonadota > Gammaproteobacteria > Pseudomonadales > Pseudomonadaceae > Pseudomonas > Pseudomonas sp. c313. The sequence goes on from NZ_JBUZRD010000006.1 coordinate 191,401, forward strand.
GACGGGAAATATTTAGTGATCGGCCACAGCGCGGAGAAGGTCAACCCAGCTTCCTCCTCGGCTTCGCGGTGCGCAACCTCCTCCGGTTGCTCGTCCTTGTCGATCAGGCCGGCAACCATCTCCACCAGCCACGGGTTGTTGGTCCGACCCATGGCGCCGACACGAAATTGCTCGATCAGTACCACTTCATCGCGCTGCGGATCGTAAGGCAGCACGCACACCGCATCATGACGGACGAAGACTTCACGGCTGATCACCCGGCTCATGCCACCCTCGAACAGCTCATGGCGCAGTTGCACGTGATCAAGCTTGTAGAAGCCCTGGTAGGCATTGTCGCGCTGAACGATCTCTATCTTGCTCGGCGTCGATTTCGCAATGTCCGTCATATCAACCCTCGTTTATAGCCGTGCGGTTTCGAGGCTAGCCTCGGCATCGCGCCATCCTAACGCGCTCGTGCCTATGGGTGCAGCCCCTTTCCGGTTGCCGGGATAGACGGCTGGCGTCAAACTCACTGTATTCAGCTTAGTGGCGAACTGACTGCGATGCTGGCAGTCGAAGCCCCATATCTTTCGCTCTTCTCCGATTTATGAAGGACGCACATGTCGCTTTTAAAAGTCGCCTCCGTGGCCTGTATTGCATTGACCCTCGGCGCTTGCCAGAGCCTGTTCCAACCCAGCTATCGCGCGCCACTGGAAACCACTCGTGACGCCTCTGAGCAAACCCAACCCGGTTGCGCCACTGCCGATTGCCCGCTGGTGAACATCGACACGGTGCATTTCGCCAAAGAGCCCAAGTTGGATGGATTGATCGAGCAGCGTTTACTGGAGATGACCCGCACCACGCCGGGCGCAGCGCTGCCAACGACCCTTGCGGCCTATCGTGAGCAGTTCCTGCGCACATCCGGCCCACGCAACAGCATGTATTTGCAAGCCAAGGTACGGGAGCAGCATGACGGCTTGGTGATCATCGAGTTGTCCAGTTACCTGGACACCGGCGGCGCCCATGGCGAGCCGGGCCGTGGGTTTATCAACTACTCGCGCCAGCAACAGAAAGCCTTGACCCTGCCGGACATGCTGTTACCCGGCAAGGAAGAGGCGTTCTGGAAGGCCGCGCAAGTGGCCCACAACAGCTGGCTGATCAGCACCCGCCTGGGCCTGGAACCGGACTACGTGAAAACCTGGCCATTCCAGAAAACCCCGAACGTGGCGCTAACCTATGGTGGCGTGATCCTCAAGTACCCCACCACCACCATCGCCCCATACGCCATGGGCCATGTCGAACTGCAAATCCCCTACTCGCGCCTGGATGACATCATCAAGCCCGAACTGGTGCCCGTGCGCCACTGAAGGCCCGGCCGAGGATAAATTGCAGCAGCCCTGCCAGCACCAGCGCCGGCAGGGTGGCGCCGATATCCGGATAGAGATTGGCCAGCAAGTGATAGGTACTGATACCGCCGAGCCAAGCCAGCAGCGCCGGCCAACGCAGGCTTGCAACCGCCGCTGAGCCTCGGCGACGCAAGATGAAGTGATCCACCAGCACCACGCCAAACAGCGGCGCGAAGACCGAGCCGATCAACAGCAGGAAGTTCTGGTACTGGGCCAGCGGCGCGAAGCAGGCGATCAGCGTACAGATGACGCCGATGGCCAACGCCAGGTGCTCGACTTTCAAGCGCAACAGAATCCCGCTGGACACCGCCGCCGAGTGAATATCAGCGAAGGCATTTTCCGATTCATCCAGAAGAATCAGCAACAGCGGAATCCCCAGGCCTGCCCCGGCCAAGGCCAGCAACAAGGCATTTACTTCACCACTCGGCGCGAACGCCAGGGTGTAGGCCACGCCCAGGCTCATCAGCCAGAAGTTACCGATAAAAAAGCCCAGGGCCGTACCGCCAAAGACATTTTTCGCCCGCTTGCCGAAGCGCGAGTAATCGGCGATCAGCGGCAGCCAGGACAACGGCATGGCGATGGCAATATCAAAGCCCACGGCAAACGGCAGCGAACCGTCGCCGGCCTGGGCCCAAAGTGTGGCCAGGTCAGCTTTGGCGAACAGGTTCCAGGTCAGCCACAAGCAGGCGGCCAACAGTAGCCAGATGCCCCACTTGCGCAGGATCTGCCGCACGAAGGTCAGCGGACCGCAGACGGCCAGCAAGGTGGAGAGCCCGCCAAAGAATAGAGTCCAGAGCAACGGGCTAGCCAACAGGCTGCCTTCGCTGAACGCCCGAGTGCCTAACAAACTCGCAGCATCGCGCATCACGATAATTTCAAACGAGCCCCAGCCGATCAGCTGCAGCAGGTTCAACAGCGCCGGCAGGCTTGCGCCTTTTGCGCCAAGGCTGAGCTTGAGAGCGGCCATGGAGGACAGGCCGGTGTCGCTGCCGATCACGCCGACGGCGGCCAGCAACAGCACGCCAACCAGAGTGCCGAGGAAAATGGCCAGCAGCGAACCGGACAATCCCAGACCCGGCGCCAACAGCGCGCCGGTTTGCAGAACCATCAGGCCGATGCCGAGGGAGAACCATAGGGAAAAGAGATCGCGGGCACCGAAGACGCGCTTGTCAGCCGGCACTGCGATGTCTGGGGAATAGGTGCTGGGTTGAATGCTCAAGGGTGTTATCTCAGAGGGATGATAGCTACAAGCTGCAAGCCTTAAGCTGCAAGCAAAAACGGGTTTGCACCTGCTTCTAACTTGCAGCTTGCCGCTTGGCGCTTAAACCTTTTTGTACAGCTGACTACCTTCCTGCTTGAACCGCTCCGCCTGCTCCGCCAACCCTTTGGCGACATCCACATCCACTGCCTCGATCAGTTGGTTAGCTGCGTACTCACGCACTTCCTGGGTGATCTTCATCGAGCAGAATTTCGGCCCACACATCGAGCAGAAATGCGCGACCTTGGCCGAATCCTTTGGCAGGGTTTCATCGTGGTACGAACGCGCGGTGTCCGGGTCCAGGCCCAGGTTGAACTGGTCTTCCCAGCGGAACTCGAAGCGCGCCTTGCTCAACGCATTATCGCGGATTTGCGCTCCCGGATGCCCCTTGGCCAAGTCCGCCGCGTGGGCCGCGATCTTGTAGGTGATGATCCCGGTCTTGACGTCATCCTTGTTCGGCAAACCCAAGTGCTCCTTGGGCGTGACGTAGCAGAGCATGGCGCAACCGAACCAACCGATCATCGCCGCACCGATGCCGGAGGTGATGTGGTCATAACCCGGTGCAATGTCAGTGGTCAGCGGGCCAAGGGTGTAGAACGGCGCCTCGTCGCAGCACTCCAACTGCTTGTCCATGTTCTCCTTGATCAGTTGCATCGGCACGTGGCCGGGGCCTTCGATCATGGTTTGCACATCGTGCTTCCAGGCGATCTTGGTCAGCTCGCCGAGGGTTTCCAGCTCGCCAAATTGCGCGGCGTCGTTGGCGTCGGCAATCGAGCCCGGACGCAGGCCATCCCCGAGGGAGAAGCTGACGTCGTAGGCCTTCATGATTTCGCAGATTTCGTCGAAATGGGTGTAGGTGAAGTTCTCTTTGTGGTGGGCCAGGCACCACTTGGCCATGATCGAACCACCACGGGAAACAATGCCGGTAACGCGTTTGGCGGTCAGCGGTACATAGCGCAACAAGACGCCTGCGTGGATGGTGAAGTAGTCGACGCCCTGCTCGGCCTGTTCGATCAGGGTGTCGCGAAACAGCTCCCAGGTCAGCTCTTCAGCGGCGCCGCCGACTTTTTCCAGGGCCTGGTAGATCGGCACGGTACCGATCGGCACCGGCGAGTTGCGGATGATCCACTCGCGGGTTTCGTGGATGTGCTTGCCGGTGGACAGGTCCATCACCGTGTCCGAACCCCAGCGAATGCCCCAGGTCAATTTCGCCACTTCTTCTTCGATGGACGAACCCAGGGCGCTGTTGCCGATGTTGCCGTTGATCTTCACCAGGAAGTTACGGCCGATGATCATCGGTTCCAGTTCGGTGTGGTTGATGTTCGCCGGAATAATTGCACGGCCACGGGCAATTTCTTCGCGCACAAATTCAGGTGTGATGATTTTCGGCACGCTGGCGCCGAAGCTGTGGCCGGCGTGTTGCTGGTCCAAAAGGCCTGCGGCACGGGCTTCTTCCAGCTTCATGTTTTCGCGGATGGCAACGTATTCCATCTCGGCGGTGATGATGCCTTGGCGGGCGTAGTGCATCTGCGTGACGTTGGCCCCGGCCTTGGCCCGGCGCGGGTTCTTCACGTGGGCGAAGCGCAGGGCAGTCAGCTCGGCATCGCTCAGGCGCTGCTGGCCGAAGTTGGAACTCAGGCCGGCCAGGCGCTCGGTGTCGCCACGGGATTCGATCCACGGTGAGCGCACGTCGCCCAGGCCTTTGCGCACATCAATAATGACGTTGGGGTCGGTGTAGGGGCCGGAGGTGTCGTATACCACCACGGGGGCATTGATTTCGCCGCCGAGGTCGGTGGGGGTCACGTCGAGACTGACTTCGCGCATCGGCACGCGAATGTCCGGGCGCGTGCCCTGGACGTAGATTTTTTGCGAGCGAGTAAACGGCTGTACTGATTGCTGATCGACCTTGGCCGACTCACTCAAATGCACGGTGTTTTTTAGTTTTGTACTCATCACGGGCTCTCCAGACACATCCAGGCAGTGGATTTTTGTCGGAGTGAACCTGTGACGGATGGGCGCACTGTAAATAAGTGCTGTGCTTGACGCACGAGGGCTGTTCGATTGTCGAACAACATCCCGGACGAAGCACAAGAGGACTCGCCGGGTGACGAGAAATCTTGTTCCCTACGCAGGCGCTAACCTGATCAGGTTCAACGGGATCCGGTATTTACCGATCTCAGCCTCATAGCAAGGCACCCCGACAAGAACGCGGCCAGTCTAGACCATGGAGCAGGCAAATTACCAATAGCGGTGCATTCAGCGTGATGAATGGCGCAATTACAGGATTGTTGCGTGGTGTTGCGACCACTACACTCGGCTACTGTCTCAACGCCTTGACGCTCCGGATCGCTCGTCGTAGCCTTGGGCTCAAAATTATCGCCGTAATATTTACTCTAGGGATCGCCTCATGCTGCGCAAACTCTCACTGGCTCTTGCCGTGTCTTGTGCGACCAATGGAATGGTCTGGGCAGCTGAAGCGCCCTTGTCGACCAAAACCGACCTGGTCAGCGTCTATCAGGAAGCGGTGGACAACAACGCCGACCTGGCCGCCGCCCGCGCCCAATACGGCGCGCAGAAGGAAGTGGTGCCCCAGGCCCGTGCCGGTTTGCTGCCGAACCTGTCGGCCGGCGCCGACATCAACAATGTACGCACCCAGATCGACCAGCCTGCGACCACCGCCAATCGCGATGCCCATTCCTGGCGGGCAACCCTGAGTCAGCCGCTGTTCCGTGCCGACCGCTGGTTCCAGCTGCAAGCCGCCGAAGCGGTCAACGAACAGGCCGCGCTGCAACTCTCGGCCACCGAACAGAACCTGATCCTGCAAAGCGCCGAAAACTACTTCGCCGTGCTGCGGGCCCAGGACAACCTGGCCTCGACCAAGGCCGAAGAAGCCGCCTTCAAGCGTCAACTGGACCAGTCCAACGAGCGCTTCGATGTCGGCCTGTCGGACAAGACCGACGTGCTGCAATCCCAGGCCAGCTACGACACGGCGCGGGCCAACCGGATTCTGGCCCAGCGCCAGGTGGACGACGCCTTTGAAGCGCTGATCACCCTGACCAACCGTCAGTACAACGCCATTCAGGGCATCGTCCATACGCTGCCGGTGTTACCGCCGCTGCCCAACGACGCCAAAGCCTGGGTCGACACCGCAGGCCGACAGAACCTGAATTTGCTGGCCAGCAACTATGCAGTCACCGCCGCTGAAGAAACCCTCAAGCAACGCAAGGCCGGCCACGCGCCGACCCTCGATGCGGTGGCGCAATACGAGAAGGGTGACAACGACGCCCTAGGCCTGAGCAACCCGAATAACCTGCCGATTGCCTATGGCGGCGATGTCTCGCAACGCACCATCGGCCTGCGCCTGAGCATCCCGTTGTACAGCGGCGGCCTCACCAGCTCGCAAGTGCGCGAATCCTATTCGCGCCTTGGCCAGACCGAGCAACAACGCGAAGGCCTGCGCCGCCAGGTAGTAGAAAACACCCGCAACCTGCACCGTGCGGTGAACACCGATGTGGAGCAGGTACAGGCACGCCGCCAGTCGATCATCTCCAACCAGAGCGCGGTAGAAGCCACGGAAATCGGTTACCAGGTGGGCACGCGCAATATCGTTGATGTGCTGGATGCCCAGCGCCAGCTGTACACCTCAGTGCGCAACTACAACAACAGCCGCTATGACTACATCCTCGACAACCTGCGCCTGAAACAGGCAGCAGGGACGTTGAATCCGGGGGACTTGCAGGACCTGGCGCGGTATCTGAAGGCTGACTACAACCCGGACAAAGACTTCTTGCCGCCGGATCTGGCCAAGGCGGCTGCCGAACAATTGAAGGCTAATCCCGGTTATTGAGCAACTGCCCCTGGAGCGAACTTGCTCGCGAAAAACTTAAGGACGCCGCGTTTATTCAGACTGAATACGTAATCGTTAACGTCTGTCGCGAGCAAACTCGCTCCTGCAAGGTCAGCGATTGATCAGTCGATCAAGCCCATCGAGCAACCGCTTCAAAGCACCCTGGTTAGCCTGCATCACCTTGAGCCCCGCTTCCGCCATCCTCTGCGCATCTCGCGGCAACTCAAACAGCCGCTGCACCGCCACCGCCAAGCCGTCAGCATCATCCACTTCCTGCAACGCTCCGGCCTCGCGCATCATTGCGGCGATTTCGAGGAAGTTGAACAGGTGCGGGCCACAGATCACAGGCTTGGCCAGCGCCGCCGGTTCCAGCAGATTGTGGCCGCCGTTGGGCATCAGGCTACCGCCGACAAAAGCGCTATCGGCCAACGCGTAAAGAAACAGCAACTCCCCCATGGTGTCACCGAGCAACACTGAAGTGGCTGCCGTCACAGGCTGATCGCTGGAGCGACGCACCGTGGCGAAGCCTTGCTGCTGGCACAACTCGAACATCGCGTTGAAGCGCTCCGGATGGCGCGGCACCAGGATCAGCAGCGCATCGGGGTGGCTGGCAAGCAATTGGCGATGGGCCGCGAGCACCACTTCATCCTCGCCTTCATGGGTACTGGCCGCGATCCATACCGGACGCTCGCTGGCTTGCCATTGCTGGCGCAGTTCTGCGGCGCGAAATAACAGCTGTGGATCGATGGTCAGGTCAAACTTGATCGAGCCGGTGACTTCGACGGTTTGTGGCCGCGCGCCGAGGCTGCGAAAGCGCTCGGCCTCGGTTTCGGTCTGTACGGCGAACAGGCTCATTTCTGCCAACATCGGCGCGGTCAGCTTGGCGAATCGCCCGTAGCCCTTGGCCGAGCGGGCCGATAGCCGCCCATTGGCCAATGCCACGGGGATACCGCGCTTGGCACATTGGTGGATATGGTTGGGCCACAGCTCGGTTTCCATGATGACTGCCAGCGTGGGCTGGACCCGATCCAGAAACCGCTTTGCGGCGCACGGCAAGTCATAGGGAAGATAGCAATGCTGGATGCGCGGCTCATTGGCAAACAGTGCCTGGATCCGCTCGGAACCGGTGGGCGTCATGCAGGTGACCGTGATCGGCAACTGTGGATAACGTTGCAGCAGGCCACGGATCATTGGCGCAGCGGCGATGCTCTCGCCCACCGACACCGCGTGCACCCAGATCCCACCGGGCTGCATCGCCGGCAATCCATAGGAAAAGCGCTCACTGACGCGCTTGGCATAAGCCGGCGCCTTGCGCGCCCGCAGCCAAAGACGTAAAGCCACCAACGGCAGCACCAGGTAAAACAGACAGCTGTAGAGAGTTCTATTCATGGCGGCGGAGTTTATCGGCTTTTTTAGTCGATCGCCTGCAAGCACTCGGTAAAACGTTCGGCGAGAAAGCGTGCAGCGGGGCCTAGGGGTTCGTCGCGGCGCCATACAAGCTCCACAACCAGCGCTGGCGGGGTCCATTCGCCGCCCAGTTCGACCATCTGGCCCTGATACGTCGGGTACTGCACCACATGCCGGGGCAGCCAGGCCCAACCCAGGCCACGCACCAGCCATTCGGCGAGGACGTAGAAGCTGTCGGCGCGCCACACTTGGGGACTTGCGGCCTCACTGCCAGGGTAGACACTGGTTTGCGTGGACATCAGCAACTGGCGAAACTGCGCCAGATGCTGGCAAAGCACATGCTTTTGCGTCGCCAGAGGATGTCCGACGCCGCATACAGTGACCATTTCCACGCGGCCTACTACTCGCCGCTCAAGGGCTTCGGGGATTTGGTCGTGGTAGAACAGCAGGCCCAGATCCGCCTTGCGCTCAACCAACTTTCGCGCCACGTCACCTTGGGCGACGCTGGACAATTGCACTTCCAGGCTGGGAAATTTCCCCGCCAGGGCTTCAAGGCTATCCAGTACCGGTTGATAGAGCATGGCCTCGTCCTGAGCCAGGCGCAGGCACGCCTCTTCCCCGCGCATTAACGACATGGCACGACCATTGAGGCGTTCGCACTGGCGCAACACCTCCCGCGCTTCTTCAAGTAATGCCGTTCCGGCTTCGGTCAACCGGGGTTGGCGGCCACTGCTGCGATCGAACAGACTGACCCCCAGGTCCGCCTCCAACAGCGCAATCCCATTACTCACCGCCGATTGCGCCTTGCGCTGGCCACGCGCTACTGCCGAAAACGAACGCTGCTCGGCAACACTGACAAACAGGCGCATCTGTTCCAGGCTCCACTGCACACTCATGGTTCAACCCATCTTCAATTCAGATAGGTAATGACTTTACCCCATCTGAAGAATCTCTAGAATGCCGACCTCATCAAACAAGCCACACACCGAGGATTTACCCATGAACGTCGCCTACTACTACCTGGCCGTTGCCATTTGCTCGGAAGTGATCGCTACCGTTTCCATGAAAGCCATCAAGGGCTTCAGCACCCCGATCCCGCTGCTGCTGGTCATTGTCGGCTACAGCGTGGCGTTCTGGATGCTGACGCTTGTCGTGCGCACCGTGCCGGTGGGCGTGGCCTATGCGGTGTGGGCCGGGATGGGCATTGTCATGGTCAGCATCGCCGCGCTGTTTATCTACGGGCAGAAACTCGACATTCCGGCGATGCTGGGGATGGCGCTAATTGTATTGGGGGTGGTGGTGATTCAATTGTTTTCGAAAACGGCGGGGCACTGATCGTTCACTTGAGGCTCAAGTGGGTTCGAAGTTCGCAGCCTCGTTTCACTCAACAGCTCCTGCGACAGGTCTGTCATTAGAGTGCGTGTTGCATTGATCCCGGGCAAAGATCCATTTCATGAGCCTGTATACTGAGCCTCTAGACTTGAACACTGAGGTTGCCCCATGCCATCCGTTATTTCCACCGACGTTCTGATTGTCGGCGCCGGAGTTGCCGGCCTCTGGCTCAATGCGCGCCTGCGCAGCCAGGGCTTTTCCACAGTACTGGTGGAAAATGCCACCCTCGGCGGCGGGCAAAGCGTGAAGTCCCAGGGGATTATTCATGGCGGGGCCAAGTACGCCTTGCACGGTGTCCTGACCGGAGCCTCCGAAGCCATCGCCGACATGCCCCGCCGCTGGGGCGAAGCCCTCGCAGGGAATGGCGAGCTGGACCTGTCCGGCGTGCGCCTGCTGTCCCAGGCCCACTATCTATGGTCTCCCGGCACCCTGGCCGGCAATCTCACCAGTTTCTTCGCCAGCAAGGCAGTGCGTGGCCGCGTCAATCAGGTCAAGGGCGACGACCTGCCGCCGGCACTGCAAGACCGCCGCTTCAAGGGCAAGGTCTATCGCCTGGCCGAGTTAGTGGTGGATGTGCCGAGCCTGATCGAACGCCTGGCGCAATTGGCCGGCGACGGCTTGCTCGCCGGGCAGCAGATCGAACCACTGCTGGAAAATGACGCATTGGTTGGCTTGAAGGTCGATGGCCGCGAAATCCGCGCCCAGCGCATCGTCCTCAGTGCTGGCGCCGGCACCGCCGATCTACTGAGCGCACTGGGACTGAGCCAGCCGGCCATGCAATGCCGCCCGCTGCACATGATCATCGCCAAGGGCCCCGGCCTTAAGCCGCTGTACGCCCACTGCCTGGGCGCCGGCACCAAGCCGCGCGTCACCGTGACCACTCACCCGGCGGCCGATGGCAATTGGGTCTGGTACATAGGCGGTGATATTGCCGAGGCCGAAGGCGTGGCTCGCACGCCCGCCGAACAGATCGCCACTGCGCAAAAAGATCTGGCCCATCTGTTGCCCTGGATCGACATGAGCCAGACACAATGGGCCACCTTGCGCGTGGACCGCGCCGAACCCTTGCAATCGGGTCTGACCCGGCCGGACAGCGCCTTCCTTGCCGAGCAGGATCGACTGCTGGTGGGCTGGCCGACCAAGCTGGCCCTGGCGCCAGACTTCGCCGATCGGGTGATCGAGGCACTGGACCGTGACGGCATCAAGCCCGGCCCAGCGCAAACACTGCCCGACCTGCCGAAACCGACCATCGCCCAACCCGCCTGGGAGCAACTGTTGCCATGACCCTGCCGACCCTGCATGACCTTCACCGCCCGCTGGGCAGCACTGGCCTGCTGGTGTCGCCGCTGGGTCTGGGTACCGTCAAGCTGGGCCGTGACCAAGGCGTGAAGTACCCCAACGGCTTTCAAATTCCGAACGACGACGAGGCGCGAATGCTGCTGCGCCAGGCGCGGAAACTGGGCATTAACCTGATCGACACCGCGCCCGCCTACGGGCGCAGCGAAGAGCGCCTGGGGCCGCTGTTACGCGGCCAGCGCCAGGAGTGGGTGATTGTCAGCAAGGTCGGTGAGGAGTTCACCGATGGCGCGTCCAGCCATGACTTTAGCGCCGCCCACACCCGCCTTTCCGTGGAACGTAGCCTGCAACGATTGGAAACGGATTTTATCGATCTGGTACTGGTGCATTCCGACGGCAATGACCTGCACATCCTCAACGACTGTGAGGTCTACCAGACCCTGGCGGACCTCAAGCGCGAGGGCAAGATTCGCGGTTTCGGCTTCTCCGGCAAGACCGTCGAAGGCGGCGTGAAGGCTCTGGAACAGGGCGATTGCGCCATGGTCACCTACAACCTGAACGAACAGGGCGAAAAAGCCGTGATCGATTATGCCGCCGCCCACGGCAAAGGCATCCTGGTAAAAAAGGCCCTGGCCAGTGGTCACGCCTGCCTTGAATCGGGAATGGATCCAATTCACGCCAGTTTCATCTTGTTGTTTGCGCAAACCGGCGTGGCCAGTGCTATTGTCGGAACCATCAATCCGCTGCACCTCGCCCATAACGTGGCGACCGCTGCCAAGGTCATTCGCCAACTCTGATGCCGCCGACGCGGCCGACCCCGACGCAAGAAGGAGCCGACATGTCGCGCACGCTCATAAGAAAAAACCCCAGCAACTTTAAAACACTGCCACTGTTCGTCGAAGCCACCCCCGAAGGCCTGAGTTACCAGAGCGTGGGCATGCCGCTCAACTTCGCCCAGACCCTGCAACGACGCAAGCCGGTGGACGTAGCGGACGCCGAGCGCTTCTCCCTGGAGCTGGCCAACCTTGGCGTGTCGGTACGCCTGACGCTGCATTGGCAGAATCGCGATTACTGGGTGCTGGTGCGCCAGCGTCGGCAGGATCGCGGCGACGTGGTGCTCAAGCTGATCTCCGGCTATGTCCCGGCCCACGAACTGAACCTGCCGCTGCACACCGCCATCCAGGAAATCGCCGAAGAATGCCTGCTGGAAACTCCGGAAGGCTGGCTCGGCGGCCGCTTCAACGACACCTGGCTGCCAGCGCCCTACTCATCCGCCCTGCATTACCGCGAAGCGCTGCCGTTTCGCCTCTCGCCCTTGTCCGGCGCCGCCCGCCCAGTGCGCTGCGCCAATATGCAGCTGATCGAACGCCCACGGGCCTATGTGCATCTGCCCACGGCGTCGCTGCAATTGATTTATGACCTGCGCCTGGAAGTGCCGAAAGAGGCCAAGTCCCTGAGCCTGTTTCATGTTGATGAGCGCCTGGAAGGTGATCAACTGGTGGCCCGCCTGGACCGCCAACGCCCCGACCTGTACCTGATGCCGCTCAAGGATGGCCAGCCCTGCGCCGAGCTGTATACCTTGAAAAAGGATCAGCTGTACCCAGCCAGTACGCGGGGTTTGTACCTGGCAGAGAGCTTCGCCCAGCAGGAAGGTTGGCTGGTGCGCGAGGAACGAATCAGGTGGAAGGATTGGCTCAGGCAGCAGGGGCTGAGTGCGCCGGAGAAAGAGTCGAAGCTGAAACAGCTGACTGGCAGGGCGCGGCAGATTTTGCGCAAGATCGTGCCGAAAAAGGCAAACCGGTAACAGGACTACCGAGGTAATGCTATCGCAGCATAGCTACCTACACATCTTGAAAGCATGAGCCGCCGCAGTTATCGAGCCCCAGCGAGGCTCGACAGTTTGCTACGAAAATAGCGGGGCGGCACGATGCTGCGATACCCATGGCTATCGCAGCCAAACCCCACACTAAATCCGCATCAGTTATTTCGGATCTTCTCGACAATCGCCGTGGTCGAACTGTTTGCCACCAGCCCCAACACTTTGACCTTGCCGCCATAGGCGCTGACGATATCGGCACCGACCACCTGGTCGACCGAGTAATCGCCGCCCTTGACCAGCACGTCCGGCTTGACCTGGGCCAGCAGGTTCTCCGGGGTGCCCTCGGCAAAGCTGATCACCCAGTCCACCGCTCCCAACCCGGCCAGAACCGCCATGCGCCGGTCGACGCTGTTGATCGGCCGACCCGGCCCTTTCAGGCGGCTGACTGATGCATCATCGTTGACCGCAACGATCAAACGATCGCCCTGGGCTCGCGCCTGCTCAAGATAGGTCACATGACCGGCGTGCAGGATGTCAAAACAACCATTGGTGAAGACGATGCTCTCGTTATGGGCTCGGGCGTCGTCAATGGCCAGCAGCAATTGCTCAAGGCTCAACACGCCCCGCTCCGAACCTTCCTCACGCTGAATCGCCCGGCGCAGTTCCGGGGCGCTGATGGCCGCGGTACCCAGCTTGCCGACCACGATGCCGGCGGCCAGGTTGGCCAGGGCCACTGCATGGGGCAATTCTTCGCCAGCCGCGATAGCCGCGGCCAAGGTGGAAATCACCGTATCTCCGGCACCGGTGACGTCGAATACTTCACGGGCCCGCGCCGGCAAGTGCATGGCCGGATGGCCGGGGCGCAATAAGGTCATGCCGTGTTCGCCACGGGTCACCAACAAGGCGCCCAGGTCGAGGTCGGCCATGAGGCTTGCGCCCTTGGTCACCAACTCGTGCTCATCGGCGCAACCGCCGACGATGGTTTCAAACTCGCTGAGGTTCGGCGTGATCAGGCTGGCGCCTCGATAAATCGAGAAGTCCTTGCCCTTGGGATCGGCCAGCACCGGGATGCCACGGGCCTTGGCGGCCTGGATCAGCATCTGGTGGTTCTTCAGCGCGCCTTTGCCGTAGTCGGACAGCACCAATACCTTGATGCCTTCCAGCAACTCGTCGACCTGCTCACTGAGGGCCAGGGCGTCGGTGGCGAAGGGTTCTTCGAAATCGATACGCAGCAATTGCTGGTGACGGCTCATGACCCGCAGCTTGACGATGGTCGGCTGATGGGCAATGCGCTGGAACAGCGCACGCACGCCAGCACCGCGCAGGCTGTTGGCCAGGCTGTCGGCGGCTTCGTCGTCACCGGTCACACCCACGAGGGAGGCCGGGGCGCCGAGTGCAGCAATGTTGAGGGCGACGTTGGCAGCGCCACCTGGGCGGTCTTCGATTTGCTCGACCTTGACTACCGGTACCGGTGCCTCAGGGGAAATCCGTGAGGTACCGCCATGCCAGTAACGGTCGAGCATGACATCGCCGACCACCAAGACAGGGGCTTGATCGAATCGCGGCATGGACAACTTCATGGAGCAACCCACATACAAAATGAACAGGGGCGCGATATTAGCACAGGGTTGTCAAAGGCTTGTGGGGGTCTGCACAGAAGATGTTGCTGATGGAAATGGGCTTGGCCTGGCCCTCACAGGGCCAGGCGCAACCACTGGTTCAGGTGATATTCGCCGAAACCGGCGCATCCAGGCCCATGGCATGCAGGCGGGCGTAGTAGCCGTTCTGGGCCAATAGTTCGCCATGGGTGCCGCGCTCGACGATCCGGCCATCATCCATCACCAGGATCAGGTCGGCTTTTTCGATGGTCGACAGGCGGTGAGCAATCACCAGGGTCGTACGGCCCTGCATGACCTTGTCCAGGGCAGCCTGGATATGCCGCTCGGACTCGGTGTCCAGCGCCGAAGTGGCCTCGTCGAGAATCAGCAACGGCGCGTTCTTGAGCAATGCCCGGGCAATCGCCAGGCGCTGGCGTTGGCCGCCGGACAGCAGCACACCGTTTTCGCCGATATGGGTATCGAAGCCCTTGGGCAACTGATCGATGAAGTCCTTGGCATAGGCATCGGCCGCAGCAGCTTCAACCGCTTCCTGTGGCGCCCCGGCCAGATCACCGTAGGCAATGTTGTTGGTCACAGTGTCGCTGAACAGGGTCACGTGCTGGGTCACCTGAGCGATATGCCGGCGCAGGTTGAGCAGGCGATAATCCTCGATATCTACACCGTCCAGCAGGATCTCGCCACTTTCATGGTGGTAGAAGCGCGGGATCAGGCTGGCCAGGGTCGACTTGCCGCTGCCCGAACGCCCCACTAGCGCGACCATCTGCCCAGGCTCCGCAGTAAACGTGATGTCCTTGAGGACATGACGGTCGGTGCCCGGATACGTGAAGTTCAGGTTGCGCACTTCCAGGCGACCGCTGACCGCCTCGCGCTCAATAGTGCCGCGATCGATTTCAGCGTCTTCGTCCAGCTGTTCGAAGATACTCTCGGCACCGGCCACGCCTTTCTGGATGGTCGAACTGACTTCCGACAGTTGGCGAATCGGCTTGGGCAACAGGCCGGCCAACGTAATATAGGCGACCATGTCACCGGCTGAGGCATCACCACGAAGATAAAGGACCAGGAACATCAGCACGGCCATGGCGGTGTAGATCACCAGTTGCAGTGCCGGGGTGTAGATCGCGCCGGTACGGGTCATGCGCAATTGCTTGTTGGTGTTGCTCAGGCTGGCCTTCTGGAAGCGCTTCTGCTCGTAGACTTCACCGCCGAAGCTGCGCACCACACGGTAGCCCTGGATGGTTTCCGAGGCCACGTGGGTGACGTCGCCCATCGCCACCTGAATCTTCTTGCTCTGCTTGCGAAATTTCTTGCTCGCTGTGCTGACCATCACCGCAATCAGCGGCAGGATGGCGATCATCACCAGCGTCAGGCGCCAGTTCATATAAAGCAGCGAGGCGAACAGGAAGATCACCGTCATGCCTTCGCGAATCACCACCTTGATGGCATCGGTAGCAGCGCCCGTGACCATCGTCACGTTGAAGGTGATGCGCGAAATCAGATGCCCGGAGTTGTGATTGTCGAAATAACGGTTGGGCAAGGTCAGCAGGTTGTTGAACAACTGCACCCGCAGGTCGTGAACCAGCCCCAGGGAAACCTTGGCCAGAAAATAGTTACCCAGGAACGAGCCAAGGCCCTGCCAGGCGGCGATCAGAATGATCAGCAGCGGCACTGCCTGCAGCAGTTGCAGGTCACGCAGGAAGGGTACACTGGGAAACAGCACCGCTTCGGGGTTGGACAGGCCGTCGACAAAGTACTTGAGAATGTACCCCAGCATGGGCTGGGTCGAGGCAAAAATCAGAAAGCCGACGATACTCAGCGCGAACAAGCCGGCATAGGGCTTAACGTAACTGAGCAGGCGGAAGTATATTTTCAAGCTCGAAGGGCTTGCGCTCGGACTAGAGTCGGTCATATCACGCGGCGGTTTTGAAAAAGGAGGCTGACTTTAGCACAGCTTCTCTGTTGTACTTGCACCCGGCATTAGCCCAGACCCGGCTCGCCCCGGCACGCGACATTATTTAGCCACTACTTTAAGATGGTCGGCTTTCTCTTATTCTGGAATGGCTTTTCTGTATGCACTCCAAACGTCTCACCTATGGTTCAAATCGCGTATTTGACTTCCTGTGCCTATGGATCTTGCCTATTGGCTTATTGCTTCTCTTGAGCGCCCTGTTCTTCGTCACCAATCGAAATATCTTACACAAGTTCTATTACGGCCTGTTCAGCGCGCCAACACTGCTGCTGCTGTGCCTGCGCCCGAGCGAACTCAAGCAGGTTTTCAGGGAACCCCTGGCGATTGCCTTCGCGATGTTCTCAGCCTGGGCATTGATCAGCTTGCTCTGGAGCCCGGAACATCATCCCGATACCGATCTGTTCAAACGCCCTCTGCATACCTTCATGCTGTTTGCCGGCTGCGGCCTGCTGCTGCACTACCGCAATGAACTGTTCAAACCGATCTTCTTCAGTGCAGCGGTGATTGCACTGGTGGTCAGCGCCCTCAACCTGGTGGCATTCGTTAAAGGCTTTGAGCCTGGGATGCGGATGATCGGTGGCATGGGCGCCCTGGACAATCCACTGCTCAGCTCTCATCTCTTCGGTTTTTTCTGCGTGTACTGGCTGTATGTCTGTGTAACCACCAAGCGCTTGCACGCGCTCTGGCTCAGCGTTCCTGCACTGGCGATCATGACCGCAGCAGTCTTGGCTACAGGCTCCAGAACACCGTTGGTGGCGCTGGTTCTGGCAGTTTTCTGGATGGGCTTCCTTAGCCGAAATCGCCGTTCGGTGCTTATGATTTCCGGCCTGGTACTGGCGGCTGCCGCGCTGTTGCTGTTTTATCCGCAACTGATCACCGAACGCGGCAGCTCATTCCGCTTCGAAATATGGCGCATTATCCTGGGTCGTATCGCCGATCACCCATGGATCGGCCACAGCTACGACTCCGAACTTTACGTGCAGCCTGCGAACTATGACTATGAGGCACTTCGCGAGCCTCACAACTTTGCCCTCGGCGTGCTCTATTACGTCGGCATCATCGGCTTTATTCCGA
Source organism: Pseudomonas sp. c313 (assembly GCF_055407145.1). Lineage (NCBI taxonomy): Bacteria > Pseudomonadati > Pseudomonadota > Gammaproteobacteria > Pseudomonadales > Pseudomonadaceae > Pseudomonas > Pseudomonas sp. c313. The sequence goes on from NZ_JBUZRD010000006.1 coordinate 208,464, forward strand.
GGGTCTTCATGCTCGGCTGGGGCTTGTATAAAGGCCTCAAGGAGCGCGCCCAGCCGCTGTTCATCCTCGCCTCAACACTGTTGGTCTATGGCATCGGTGCGGGCCTGACCGAAGGGGGCGGCATCCTCTCGCGGCCCAAGGAACATTGGTTCCTGCTGTGGGTTCCCCTCGCGCTGATCGCTGGCCTGAGCATCGCCCAGCGCCGCCACAGCCTGCTGAGCATGCCAGTACACACCCTCAAGCCCCAGGCTTTCGATCAACTGTGCAGCAATGCCCACGTGATTGAAGCCGACGGCCTTGGCCCCAAAGTCCTGCGCCTGGTAGACGGCAGCTTCCTCAAGGTTTTCCGGCCCCGCCGCTGGTACACCTCCGGTAGCTTCAATCCGTACTCCGAACGTTTTGCCAGCAACAGTGAGCAACTGCGGATGCTGGGTATTCCGACCCCCGAGATCCTCAATCTGTATCGCTTGCGTGATGGCAGCAGCGCTGTCACTTACCAGCCGCTGCCCGGCCTGACACTGCGTCAGGCCCTGCAAAGCCTGGACAGCAGCCTGCGCGAATCGCTGATCGAGCGCTTTGGCCGATTCATGGCCCAACTGCACGAGCGCGGCGTGTACTTCCGCTCCCTGCACCTGGGCAACGTGCTATTGATGGAGGACGGTGAGTTCGGCCTGATTGACCTGGCAGACATGCGCATCCTGCCGTCCTCCCTGAGCAATACCCTCAGGCAGCGCAACCTGCGGCATATGCAACGCTATCCACAGGATCGCAACTGGTTGTTCGAGGTGCATTTCGAACAGTTGGCCAAAGGCTATTCGTCAGTTGCAAGCCCCGCCGCCACGGCAAAAATCCGCGAGCAAGTGCTGAGCCTCTCACAACCAGCCGCATAAAAAAGGCGACTATCACTCACTGATAGTCGCCTTCTTCAACAGCCTTCTTGCCTGGCCACTCAGCTCCTGAGTGGCGCCAGGTACAGCCGCACCAACCCACGTAAAGTCTTGCGCCCCCAGAACTTCAACGGGATCTGCTTGAGGACCTCCCGCGCCAGCGGACGGTCGCGGTCGGCGGTCTTGAGGAACATTGAATTCAGGAAGTTGTAACGCACCTGGTCGTAGGCGGGATGATCGCTGAACAAACCGTAGGTCTTGAGGATGTTCTGGATCATGTACCGATGGTTCTTGTACGTATTGGTGGCGTGCTGACGATAGCGCGCCATCACCACGCTCAGCACGTCGATGGTGTAGCCGGCGTGGGTGATCTTCAGTTCGATCAGCAGGTCTTCCAGCGGGATCAGTGGATCAAAGCCTCCCACCTGCTCCAGCGCTTCACGGCGAATCATCAAGGTCGGTGCAGGCGGGAACGGTTTGCGGTCCAGGAACAGGTCATCAAAATCCAGGCTGCGAAACGGCAAGTCGCGGCGCTGCTTCTTTTCCGGGTACGGCTTGCCGTCACCGTCGATCAATTCAATATTGCCGGCGCAGATCCCGACCTTCGGCTTGCCCTCCATGTAGGCAACCTGGGTCGCGATGCGCTCTGGCAGCATGATGTCATCGGAACCGAAAGGCGCAACAAGGCTGCCCTTGGCACGGGCGATGGCGCCGTTGAGGGTGTTGGTCAGGCCCTGGTTCTGCTGTACCTGAAAATCAAAACCGTGCTCGGTCTGCAGACGCTGGATCAGCTCGACGCTGTCATCCTTGGAGCCGTCGTCGACCACCAGCAACTCGATGTTCGGATACGTTTGGCCGAGCACGCTGAGGATGCTCTGTTCGATATACCCAGCGTGGTTGTAGGACGCGATGATCACCGTGACCAGTGGTTGTTGCTGACTCATGCTTTACCTACTTCTCGCAGACCGGTTTCGATCAGGTCCAGATATTTGTGCTGGAACTCGGCCAGGGTGTGGTTTGCTTCCAGGTAGCGGAACACTTGTTCGCCCTTGGCCCGCAACTGTTCGTCGCTCATGGCCAGGTAAGTGTCCAGCGCCGCCGCCAACTGCTCGACATTGCCCGGTTCATGGGACAGGCCACCAGCACCTTCCACCAGCGGCAACATGGCCGGACCGTTGGAAGCAATGATCGGCAAGTGCCCGCTCATGCCTTCCAGCAGTGCCAGGCCCAGGCCTTCAAACAGCGACGGCATGGTCCAGATGTCAAAGCCTCGCACATACTTCATGCCATCTTCACGAAAGCCCAGCAGGTGCGCGCGCCCCGTCAGGCCGAGGCGTTCGATGTCGGCACGCAGATCCGCTTCGGCGCGGCCGGAACCGATGATGCCCACCTGAGCCTCAGGATATTTGTCCTTGAGAGAGGCAAAGGCTTGCAGCAAATGGGTGTGGCCCTTGATCGGCACCAAGCGGCCCAAGGCGCCAATCATCCGCGCATCCAGCGGCAAGCCCAGGGCTTTGCGCGCCTCATCGCGAGGCAACTGCAAGGCTTCGGCCTGGGGGATGTCGATGGCATTGGTGACAAAGGTGGTGTTTTCACGGGTGAACCCACAGTTGAGGTCCACCAGGTAATCCCTGACCGCTGCCGACACGCCGACAAACCGCCAGGCCGGGCTGACCCAACTCTGGGTCTGGCGCCGACGGTAGCCACGGGCGTATTCGCCAAAACCGTGGGAGATGCCGATGCACAGCGGGATCTTCAACCAGCGGTTGAGGGACAGCATCATGTTCACCGACTTGAAACGGTTACAGATGACCACGTCGAATTTTTGTTCGCGGCAATACTTGTAGATCTGCCACATGGCGCCGAAACGGATGCCCTTGAGCGATTTTTCCGGCAGCTCAAAGTAGTGGGAGTGCTCGGCCACGCTCAGAGGCTGGCCGGGCAACGGACGACCACTGAGGTACCCCGATGTCACCTCGAAACGTTCAACCGGCAACGATTTGACGATCTGCTCACCGAGGTCGGCGAAGTCATTGGTCTTGACGTTGTAGTCCGGCTGTAACTGCAAAACCTTGTAACGAGGCTTCATAACTCTCCATGCTGCAATCGGGCTGCGGGCACGCGGCCCGACGAAAAAGGGTTTGGCAAGCGGCTCTCCACTTGCCCTCAATAAGGTCTCAGTCCTGCTTCAGGACCCACAGCAATTCATGGCGACGCACGGCCTTGCGGAAGAACTCATTCTCTCCGTAAGGCGATGGACCGCGGCCCGCCAACATTTGCTGCAACAGGCGACGCAATCGGCGCTTGAACGGCGCGCGCGGTTGCAGATCGTGCATCATGCCCAGGGCCATGGCCTTGTCCTGCTGCTGGCTCAAAGTAAGCTGCAAGCTGCAAGGTACAAGCTCAAGCGCTGAATCAAAACGCGGCGGCAGGGCCACGCCGGCACCGGAGTCGCCCATTGGCCAGCGGTCGTTATCATGCAGGTGATTGGCGTAGCCGAGCAACGTCGTGGGCTGCCAGGCCAGGCCCTGCAAGGCTTCAAGGATCGCCGCGTGAGCGCAGATATGATCCGGGTGCGGATCCAGCAGCGGCGTCGGCAATACAATCACCTCCGGGCGAGCCTTGAGCAGCAGCGCCCGCAAGTCGGCGATCAGGTTGTTCCAGGTCGGCGCGCCATCCACATCGCCAGGCAACGCCAGGGAATTGAATTGGCGGAACAACCGCGTATCGTCCAATTGCGCTTCGCGGGAGTCTTGGGGTTGGTCCGGCGCGGCCTGCATGGCCGACAGTTGCATACAGAAGTACCCCAACTGCACGCAGTGCGCCTCGGGAACACCCGCCCAACGGGGCACAGTGACGCTGTCCCAGGCGCGCAAGCGGCCCTTGATACGCGCAGCGTCTGCCTTGGGCAGGCCCATCTGTTGATAGTGCTGGGCCTCAATCTCGCCGGCAGTGAGGGTGACAACCCAGCTTTCATCAGCCTGGCTGTACAGGCTGAATGCGGCCAACTCGGCATCGTCGGCGTGGGGCGCGATGACCATCACCCGCTGGCGACGGTAGTCCGGCTGGCGGAACAGCCACAGCGTCGGCTGTCCCTTGAGGCGACAGAAGCGTCCGCGCAAGCGCAAAGTTCCGCTCGCCAGCGCCTCTGCCGAACCCGTGAGGTTGAGGTAACGCACACCGGCCACGCCACGTTCGAAGACTTGCCGGTCAGGCGTTTGCGCACAGAGCAACTCCACCGCAGGATCGAAAAACCGTCCAAGCCAATGGCTTTTGAGCTGTACGCCCAGGATCAGGGTTTCATCGCCCGCCAACTCGACTGGAGAATCCAACACCAGCCGCCCCGCATCCAGGCGCACGCCCGGCTGCTCGCTATCGGCCGCAAAGGCGTATTGATAGTCATCGCTGGGCGAGTAGAAAAGATGATCGGCAAACCAGGCTTCATGGGCCGCCCACACCACCACCGCCAGAATCAGCGGCAGCCACCAGGCCACCAGCACGCCTGCGGCTATCAGCACCAGCAAGCCGATCAACAGCGCAATGCGCTTGTTGCGTCGGTGGCGCTTGAGCAGTTGTTGCTTGCGACTCATACGCTGAACACCGGCACCGGGTTACACCAGCGCTCCTTGTATTCGCGGTCGGCGCGGCCGAAGGAGAAACGCAGCGGCTTGTCACTGGCCCGCGCCTGTTCCCAGGCGCTTTGGGTGTTGAGGAAGCTCAGCACGCTACCAGGGCTGAATGCCTTGGTTTCGGGATCAACACCGCCATTGACGTATTCGGCGCTGACCCACTCCGGGGCCTGCACCTGATACACCAACTGCACGGCAATCGGCGCGTCGTTGAGAAACAGCACCGAGCCGAAGAGGAACTCCTTGAGCAGTTCCAGCACCTCGGCCAGGCGCTCCGCACCGGCCGCCGGGAAACCCCAGCGACGCTGGAACAGATCGCAATAGATCGCCGCCAGCTCAGCGCTGGAAAACTCGCTGACCGCCCGCACCACGCCGCCCGCCTCTTCCAGCAAGCGCAGTTCGCGGCGCTGGTTGTAGCGAAATTTCTTCGACAGGTCTTCAGGGGTACGCGCCATGGCCAACTGCTCGGCCTGGGGCTTGAGGGTGCTGACGCGCCCGTCGTTCAGGGCCGATAGGTAGCGGGCACGATGGCGCAACGGCAATTGCGCATCAGCGGCAATCGGCAGAATGATCTCGGCGTTGCCCAGGTCGAACAGGCCTTTTTTGCCTTTGCGCTTGAGCACGTCCTTGGACAGGGCCAGGTCGCGTCCCCAGGTGGCAATCGCCCCCTTGAGTTCACCGTCCTGCTCCCAGCCCAGGTAACGCACCGGAATCTGCGCCAGGTTCGCCAGCCGCTCGACGATCTGCGGATGAGTCGCCACGCTGCCGCCGAAACGCTGCCAGGCCTGGGCGTAAACCTCGGCCTCGACAGGCGTCCAGCCACGTTCACGCCAGCCCTGGAAGCGGTTCAGCATTTAAACCACAGCGTCATAAGGGTCTACGCCGTCCTTGACCACGAGGATGTCTTCCATGATCAGGTACTCAAGGTCGGAACCGAAGAACATGTTCAGCGCATCGGTGGGCGAGCAAATCATCGCTTCACCTCGACGGTTGAGCGAGGTGTTCAGGGACACGCCGTTGCCGGTCAACACTTCAAGCTCTTTCATCATGTCGTAGTAACGCGGATTGTATTCGCGCTTGAGTACCTGGGCGCGGGAGGTGCCATCTTCATGGACCACTTCCGGCACGCGGGTTTTCCACTCATCCGACACTTCAAAGGTGAAGGTCATGAACGGCGCCGGGTGATCGACCTTGATCATCTGTGGGGCGACGGTGTCGAGCATCGACGGGCAGAAAGGCCTCCAACGCTCGCGGAACTTGATCTGGTGGTTGATCCGGTCAGCCACGCCGGTGGCGCTTGGGCAACCGATGATCGAACGACCGCCGAGGGCACGCGGACCAAACTCCATGCGGCCCTGGAACCAGGCCACCGGGTTGCCATCGACCATGATTTTGGCGATACGTTTCGGGGTGTTTTCGATCTGGCGCCACTTAGGCTTGCTCGGGTGCTTGGCGCAGGCGGCGATCACGTCTTCGTTGCTATAGGACGGGCCGAGAAAGACGTGTTCCATCTTCTCCACCGGTACACCACGGGCGTTGGACACATAGGCGGCCGCACCGACGGCGGTGCCGGCATCGCCGGACGCCGGCTGCACGAACAGCTCCTTGACGTCATCGCGGGCAATGATCTTCTGGTTCAACTTGACGTTCAGCGCACAGCCGCCGGCGTAGGCCAGCTTGCCGGTCTCCTTGAGGATGTCGCCCAGGTAATGGTCGATCATCTGCAAGGACAGTTTCTCGAACAACGCTTGCATGCTGGCGGCGTAATGGATGTAAGGCTCGTCGGCAATATCGCCTTCGCGCTTTGGACCCAGCCACTCGATCAGTTTTGGCGAGAAGTAGAAACCCTTGCCCTTTTCTTTATAGCGGCGCAGGCCGATGACGTTGGCGTAGTCGGTATTGATCACCAGCTCGCCATTTTCAAAGGAGGCCAGGCGCGAGAAGTCGTATTTGCTGGCATCGCCATACGGCGCCATGCCCATGACCTTGAACTCACCGTCGAGCATCTCGAAACCGAGGAACTCGGTGATTGCGCCGTACAGGCCGCCCAGGGAGTCCGGGTCGTAGAATTCCTTGATCTTGTGGATCTTGCCGTTTTCGCCGTAGCCGAAGAACGTAGTGGCGTACTCACCCTTGCCGTCGATCCCGAGGATCGCCGTCTTCTCCTGGAAACCGGAGCAGTGATAGGCGCTGGAGGCGTGAGCCAAGTGGTGTTCGACAGGTTCGATCTTGATTTTCTTCGGATCGAAGCCCAGTTGCTCCAGGCACCAGACGATCTTGTTGCGATAGCGCTTGTAGCGACGGTTGCCCATCAGGATCGCGTCAAGGGCGCGGTCCGGGGCATACCAGTAACGCTTGGCGTAGTGCCAGCGGGCCTCGCCGAACAAGCTGATCGGTGCAAAAGGGATCGCCACCACATCAACATCGCTAGGCTTGATGCCAGCCTGTTCTAGGCAGAACTTCGCCGACTCATAGGGCATGCGGTTCTTTGCATGTTTGTCGCGTACGAAGCGCTCTTCTTCAGCGGCCGCAATCAGCTTGCCGTCGATATACAAGGCTGCGGAAGGATCATGACTAAGGGCGCCGGACAGGCCAAGAATCGTCAATGCCACAGGGGTCTAGCCTCTTTTAGTCTGCATGCAGGCGCGTGCGCCTGAAAAAAGTGTGCCCCTCGCCTAGGCGAGAAACAGCTAAAGGGCGGGATTATAGCGTAAAGACGTGCCGGGATGATCTAGCGTTTATGGCGACCAGTTGTCACTGCGGGACCAGCGGAAGATCTCGACGCAAGCCGGCCTTTTGGCGTACGACTTATGAAGAACTTCTTTAGACATAAGTGGGGAAGGTTAGCCAAAGGATAGACGATTAGACTGCAGCCTGTTCATGAACGACCTGGCCGCCAATAAATACTGATGTTGCCATCGGTACCCTGCCGATAAATCGTATAAGGCAATACAACTGTATCGACAATGCCCGACACCGTTATATCCACCAGTACCAGCGGCACCAGTATTCCGGTGGGATCTGGCGCTGCGTGCAGCGCACAAAAATCAAAGGCCACGCCGCTGTAAACACGAGGAATCGACTGACAATAGGTTTTTACTTTTCTGAGCTCACGTGCCGCGGCGGCGTCTTCGCGCAGCACTGTGTTGACTGTCCCGCATCCGTTCAAGACCAGCGAGGCAGCGATAAGTGCAGCAGTCATTTTTATCATTAAGGTAAGCCCTCCAAATCGTCAGCCACACTAACATCGGCCTTATTAGCTACCCAGACCCTGAGCACCATCACGCCACGTAGGAATATTCCGAAATGGCAAAAGCTGGCTGAATCGTTAAACTCGCGCACTTTTGCGTGCCACGGACCCTGGCTTACTCATGAACACACCCGTCCCCTCCCGCTTTGTCCTGTTGTTGCCTGGCCTGCTGGGCCTGTGCAGCGCCGCCCTGGCAGACGGTGCACCGCTGATCCTCGACCCGAGTGTCGTCACCGGCTCACGCAGCGCCAGCCCCAGCTTCGATCTGCCGTATTCGGTGGACAGCATCAGCCGCGAGCAGATCAGCGACGGCCAACTGGGCATCAACGCCTCCGAAGTCCTGTCGCGAGTGCCTGGGCTGGTGGTGCAGAACCGCCAGAACTACGCCCAGGACTTGCAGATTTCTTCCCGCGGCTTCGGTGCTCGCTCGGCGTTTGGCGTGCGCGGCATCAAGCTGATTGCCGACGGCATCCCCGCCAGCACCCCGGACGGCCAGGGCCAGGCCGCCACCTTCAACCTCGACACCGCCGAGCGTATCGAGGTACTGCGCGGCCCGGCTGCGACGCTGTATGGCAGCAACGCCGGCGGGGTGATCCAGATGTTCTCCCGTGACGGCGAAGGCCCACCGCGTATCGGTGCCGAAACCCTGTTTGGCAGCGATGGCCTGAACAAGAACCACCTCACCTCCGAAGGCGCGGTAGACGGCGCAGGCTTCGTCCTCGACGCCTCGCGCATGGACACCAACGGCTACCGCGACCACAGCAGCGCCCGCCGCGACCAAACCTTCGCCAAGCTAAACTTCGAGCCCGATGAAGACAGCAAAATGGCGCTGATCTACAGCAGCCTGGAGCAGAACGGCACCCAGGACCCACTGGGGCAAACCTGGGACGCGTACAAGGCCGACCCGCGCTCGGTGAGCAGCAATGCGCTGCAGTACAACACCCGCAAGAGTATCGATCACCAACAGTTGGGGATGAATTACGAACGGTATTTCGGTGGCGCGACCTTGCAGGCCACTGCCTATACCGGGCGGCGGAGTGTGATTCAGTATTTGTCGATTCCCAAAGGTACGCCTGCCAACGAACGCGGCGGCGGCGTGGTGCAATTCGACCGCAAGTTCTACGGCGGCGGCGTGCGCTGGATGCAACCCATCGACAGCGCACCCGGCGAGCTGATGATCATCGCAGGCATAGACTTCGACCAGAGCGAAGACAGCCGCCACGGCTATCAAAACTACAGCGGCACCACCCTAGGCGTGAAAGGCCAACTGCGCCGCGATGAAATCGATACCGCCCGCAGCCTCGACCCTTACCTCCAGGCCAACTGGGCTATCGACAACTGGACCCTGCAAGCCGGGCTGCGCCACAGCACCATGGAACTGGACGTCGACGACCAATTTCTGAGAAAAGGCGATTCCAGCGGTAACAAGACCTACCAGAAAAACACGCCTTCGATGAGCGTGATGTACGCTTTCACCCCTGAACTGCATGGTTATGTCAGCGCCGGCAAGGGTTTCGAGACGCCCACTCAAGCGGAGTTGGCGTATGCGCCGGGCGATATCGAAGGCTTCAACTTCGGCCTGAAGCCGGCCGAAAGCACTCAATATGAAGTGGGATTGAAGGCGCAGTTGAACAACAGCACGCGAATCAATGCCGCCGTTTTCCAGATCACCACCGAGGATGAACTGGTGGTACAAGCATCCAAGGATGGCCGTACCAGCTACCAGAACGCTGGCCGCACCTTGCGCCGAGGCTTTGAACTGGGCATCGAAAGCCAGCTCAGCGAACAGTGGAGCACCCATATCGCCTACACCCGCCTGCAGGCCACTTACGACAGCGACTTCGTCGGCGGCGCAAAACCGGTAGACAAAGGCAACTACCTGCCCGGCGTGCCACAAACCACACTCTTCGCCGAGTTGAACTGGAAACCCAGGGATTGGGTAAGCACCGCCATCGAAGGCATGTACCGCAGTAAGGTCTACGTCGAAGACACCAACCAGCAACACGCGGCCCCTGGCTACAGCGTGTTCAACTGGCGTGCGCGGTTTGAGCAGAAGGTCGAGCACTGGACCTTTCACCAGACCTTGCGCCTGGATAACTTGCTCGATCGCCAGTATGTCGGATCGGTAATTGTCGGGGATGGCAATGATCGCTATTACGAAGCGGCGCCAGGAAGGTCGTGGTATGCGGGGGCGGGGGCGGAATACCAGTTCTGATCCAGTCTTTGCGGTGCTCAATCTGGCGTCATCGCGGTATAGGTATCTACGCAATTTCTCGTAGCAAGCTGTCGAAGATGTGTAGATACCTATGCTCATCGCGGGCTTGCCCGCGATGGGATTCAAGCAGCGCCAGCAATCTCCCTGGGCAACCGCTGATCAATCACCCGATACAACGCGCTGCTTTCGGGCCAGTTGCGCATAAACCGCGCACGATCCTTGGCATACGCCTGGGCGAAGCTGCCAATCGAGCCGTGCTGACACATCGAATCCAGGTCAATCAACGCCCAACGATCGCCATGCCAGAACAGGTTGTGCCCCTTGAAATCCCCATGACTGATGCGCTCGCGGATCAACTCGCCGAACAGATGCTCCAACGCCAGCAATTCGGTTTCGGGCGCGTCACCGCTTTCAACATAGGGAGCAAAATGCTCAATGATGTCTGGCCCCGGCAGGTACTCGGTAATCAGGTAGGCGCGGCTGCGCAACCAGAAAAAACGCTTTTCCAGAAGCGCCAACGGCTTGGGCGTAGCAATCCCCAGAAACGTCAGGCGATTGCCTTCGCGCCAGGAATGCCAGGCCCGGCTCGGCCGCCAGAAGCGTTTGAGCCAATGGGCGAAGCCTTTGATGTTGTAGCGTTTGATCACCAGCGGCCGGCCGGCAACCTCAACCTTGGCCACACTGGCCGCACCACCGGTCTTGTACAGATGGCCCTGATCGAGCAAAGCATCGGCCTGCTCCAGCACCGGCAACATCGCCGCTTCTTCTTCGCGACGGATCGCGCGCAAGGCAAAAGGCCCGCGCAACACGCTGAACAGCGTGCATTCACGACCAACCTTGCCGAGGAAGTCCTTCAAGCGCCAGACGCTGACTTTATGCACCTGCTTTTGCAGGGCTTCCAGCGGCAAGGCGTGTTCGCCGTTGCTCAGCAGGTAATGCACCAACAGCTCTTCGGTAAACGGTTCGAGGTTTTTCGGCAATTGCGCGAAAAACACCCCGAGGTTTTCCAGTACCCGGTTGCGCGACAGCGGCTTTCCCGCTTGTTCGACGCAGATCCCGGCACCATCAATCAGGTATAGCTTGCCGTCCTGGCGCAGCAAGTTGTCCAGGTGCAGGTCTTCCTGCCACAAGCCCTTGGCGTGCATCGCAGCAATCGCGACCAGCGCTTCGGCCAGAACCGCTTGTTGCTCATCAGCCAACGGCGGCAAGGCTTCGACGCCATGCCAGGCGTCAGCCAGGCTCTCGGCACCCTCCAGGAGCTCGAACAGCAGCCAGCCGCCCTCGCCTTCTTGCAGCCCATCGGCCAGCAACAGCGGCGTGGTCAACCCTTGCTCAGCCAGCAGGCGCACACCCTTGAGTTCACGCTGAAAATGCCGGGCGGCCTTGCTGCCGACCAACAGCTTGGCCAGTACCGGGCGGCCGCGCCAGATCGCCGCACCCACATAGCGCTGGCCCGGTAACACCCGCAGCAGGCTCAACAGTTGCAACTGCCCAGGGCCCGCCGCATCCGCCAGCTCTACACTCAGGGGCAAGCTGGGGGTGCGGCCGACACTTTTCAGTTCGGACAAACGCATCAACGGGTCTCCTTGTGACTGCGGCGAGCCGCCAGGCGCTGGGCCCAGGTATCGACCAGCGAACTATCCTCGGGCTGATCGAGATACGCCGCCAACAATTGGCGAACCTGATCTTGTGACCATTGCGGTGCCCGGCGCAACAGCGGCTCCAGGTCCTTGACCCGGTCCCTCCAGCCAAACAACAGCGGGCGGGTTTTCTCCAGGTCGATCAACTGTGCCGCATAACCGTCGCCCGTGGCCTGGAGGAAAATATGCTTGGGATAAAAACAGCCGTGAACCTGGCCGACGCTGTGCAGTTGCCGCGCCAATTGGCCGCAGGCCTGCAGGATTGCCCGGTGCTGGTCGTCGCTCAGTGCAGACCATTGTTCCAGCAACGAATCCAGGTCATTCCAGCCATCCAGCGCGCGGGTCAGCAACATCGCCCGATGTTCACCAGCAACTTTACGCTCGCCGAAAAAGGCCGCCTGCAACGCCGGAATGCCCAACCGCCGATAGCGGCTGATATTACGAAACTCTCGGGCAAAGCTCGGCTCGCCAAAAGGCCGCTGCAAGGTGCGCGTCAGGTAGTTGCTCTGGCGCTTGAGGTAGTAACCGTGACCTTCCAGCTCCAGGCGAAACACGCTACTCCAGCCGCCACGGCTGGTGTTGGGCTCGTCCACTGCGTCCAGCTGTTTGGCCCACAGCGCGTCAAAAGTACCGAGGCCGTTGCGCTCAAGCAGCGCGCGATCTTCAGCCGCCAGGAAGTCACTCATTCGCGGCCCTCGAAAAACTTCACCACATGGCGAATTCGCTGTTTGTCCGACGCGTTCAAGTGCTTGCTCTGACGATACTGCATGTAAAACCGCAGGCGCTGAGTGGCCGACAAGTGATACTTGGCGACCTTGTCCAGGCACGCCAGATCCTTGGTGATCCGGTACTTGAGCCAGAAACCACGCCAGAAAGCGCCGTTGGGACAGTCGATCAGGTACAGGGTTTGCTGGTCGTCGATCAGCAGGTTGCGCCACTTCAAATCGTTGTGGGTAAAGCAGTGGTCGTGCATGGTCCGGGTGTATTCAGCGAGCTGGCGGCTGACCTTGTCGACCCAGACCGGGTCCGACAATTGCGGATCATTGCGTTCGGCCAACGCCGACAAGTCTTCAGTCTTGGGCAACTCGCGGGTGATCATCGCCCCGCGGTCATAAGCCAGCCCTTTGCGCTCCAGGCCCCAGGCGATCACGTCAGCGGTGGGAATGCCCCACTTGGCGAAGCGCTTGAGGTTCTGCCACTCGGACTTGACCCGCGGCCTGCCCAGGTAGCGACGCAGGCCCTTGCCGGCGCCGACGTAACGCTTGACGTAATAATTGACCCCGCCGCGCTCGACACGAATGACTTCGGACAGCGGATCGTGGGTCAGCCGCTCACCTTGCAGGGCGAACACCGCGTCGAGGCTACCAAAATCATCCGCCAGAGCGGCGTAAGCGGGTTCCAGGTTCCAACCCGCCATCAGAGCGCATCCCCATAACGTTGTTTACGGGCGTAGAGCTTGGCCGCCTTGCCTTCCAGCCAGTCCAGCAAGGCCGCTTCCTCAGCCAGGATCTGGCGCAGCGGTTGCTGGAAATAGCCCTTGAGGAAGCGAAATTTGTCACGCTGGGTCAGGCCGATATCCAATGCCGAGAAGTACAGCGCCGCCAGGTCCTTGTTGCGCCAGCGCAGCGGAATCTTCGGGCGTACCTGGGCACGGTGCAGGTCGATCACCGAGAGTTTGAAATCGTCGGCCACCAGCGGCTTGTCGGTGTGCAGCAGGAAATGGCAGATGTAGCAGTCACGGTGATTGACCCCGCCGCGATGCATCATGCCGGTCATGCGGGCCACTTCGGCGATCAACGCATGCTTGATAACAGGTACGGGCGGCTGCTTGAGCCAGTCCATGCTCAGGTCTTCGAGGCTGACGGTAGGCGCCAGCTCTTCGGTGACGATAAATGAGTGTTGGTCCGCCGGGTTGCTGCCCTTCTCGCCGTAAGCCACGGCGGTCATGGTCGGCACGCCGACTTCCTGCAGGCGCTGGATCGCCAGCCATTCCTGGCCCGCGCCCAATACCGGCAACTTGGCGGTAATCAGGTTCTTGAGGATTTCGACCCAGCCGATCCCCCGATGGACTTTCACAAAAAAGCCGTGGCCGTCCACTTCCGTACGCAAGGTACGGCGGGCATCGAGTTCACGGTACACCTGGCCGTCCAGCTTCTCGACTTCGGCGAACGCATCGCGTCCGGCCCACAAGGTTTTGAACGGTTCGGCAAGAATCAACTTCATCGGTTTGGCTCCGCCAGAATCAGGTCCGCAGCGTACTGCGGCATGCTATAGAGGTCGGCCGTCTCAGCGAAGGCCAGGCCATTGCGGCTCCAGGCCGCGCGCGCTGCATTGTCGTCGAGCATATCGACCAGGTACTGGTTGAGCTGGGCCTGCTCGAACGGTTCGTCCAACACCCGGCCACTCTGGGCCTTGTCGATGTAGAAGGCGTAACCACAGACCTTGCTCACCAGTACCGGGAGGCCGGCGACCACCGCTTCGATCAGCACCATGCCGGCCGCCTCGTTGTAGGCCGGGTGGATCAACAAGTCCGCCCCCAGCAGGAAACGCGGGATATCGCTGCGCCCCTTGAAGAACTGCACCTGATCGCCCAAGCCCAGCGCGGCACTCTGCAATTGGAATACTTTGGGGTCGTCCTGGCCGATTACAAATAGCCGGGTGCGTTTCTTCAAAGCGGACGGCAGTGCGGCCACAGCCTTGAGGCTGCGATCAACACCCTTGGTCTTGAAGCCCGAACCGATTTGCACCAGCAGCAGGTCATCTTCAGCCAGACCGAATTCGCGGCGAAACTCGGCACGAATCTCGGCGGCGTTGGGCGGGGCACGACGGTCACGACTGATGCCTGGCGGCAAGAAGTGAAAGCGGCTGGCCGGAGTGCCGTAATACTTGCTGAACAACGCCTGCTGATGCTCGGAGAGCACCATGACTTGGGTCTTGGCGTCCTTGTCGAACACCGCCCGCTCGTATTCAGCAAAGTGCTTATAGCGGCCGAACCAACGGTACATCGGGTTGCGCAGGGTTTGCGCCTTGTCTTCAAAGACTCCGTCGGCGGCGAAGTACACGTCCAGCCCCGGCATCTTGTTGAAACCCACCACACGGTCCACCGGGCGCTTGGCCAGGTCGGCCTGGATCCAGGTGTAGAGTTTTTCGTTACGACGATGGTTGAACAGCGCCTTGACCGGCGCCACCAGCACTTCGAAACCCGGCGGCACGTCGCCTTCCCAGATCAGGGTGTAAACACGAATCTTGTGGCCGCGCTGCTGGCACTCCAGGGCAATGCGCATGAAGTCGCGCTGCAGGCCACCAAAGGGGAAATACTTGTAGAGGACAAAAGCCAGTTGCATCAGTGTTCCTCAGCCAGTAACAACGTGCTTAACCGACTTGCCACACGCTCAGGGTTCAAGCGAGTAAAGCACAGCGGCCACTCGCGCTTGATATCAAACCGACGCTGATCTTCGGCAGTCGGTTGATAGGTGCATTTTTTTTGCAGGCACGGCGCGCAAGGGAAGTCGCTGCCCAAATGGATTTGCGCCTTACCGTAGGCGCCTGTCAGGCCTGGATTGGTGGGGCCGAACAGGGAAATAGTCGGCACGTCCAGGGCGGCGGCCAAATGGCCGAGGCCGGTATCGACGGCGACACAAGCCTTGGCGCCCGCCAGTACTCGCGCCACCCCCGCCAGGTTCAGCTTGGGCAGCACTTCGGCGTTCTTCAGGCCTTGGGCCAGGCGTTCGGCACGGGCCTTTTCGGCAGCGTTGCCCCAAGGCAGCTTCACGTCCACGCCCAGGCTACCCATGCGCTCGGCCAGTTCGCGCCAATAGACTTCGGGCCAATGTTTGGTGTCCCAGGTGGTGCCATGGAGCAGCAGCACAAACGGCTTCTTCGGCGGCAAACCCAGCAGTTTGTCGACGCTCAGGCCGTAATCTCCCAGACCCTTGGGCAGGTCATAACCCAAGGCCACGGCGAATAGTTGGCGCAAGCGCTCCACCGCGTGTTGCCCACGGGCCACGGCAAGACGGCGAGAGTAGAAATGCGCCGCGATGGGTTCACGGGCCGACTGCTTGTCGAAACCGGCCACCGGGGCGCGCACGTAGCGGGTCAACCAGGCGCTTTTCAGCAGGCCCTGAGCGTCAATCACCAAGTCGTATTTGGTCGACTGGATTTGCTGCTTGAAGCGCCGCCATTCGCCGCTCTTGATGGTCTGCCAGATGTTCTTGCGCCAGCGGCGAATTGCCACAGCAATCACCTTGTCCACCGCCGGATGCCAGGTAGGGATTTCGGCGAAGCCTTCTTCCACTACCCAGTCAAAGCGAATCCCCGGAATCGCCCGGGCCGCGTCGGTCAACGCCGGCAAGGCATGAATCACATCGCCCAGGGATGAGGTCTTGATCACCAGTACCCGCAACTCAGCGAACCTCGACCACAGAGCCCTGCAACCGCTGCAAGGCGTCGGCCACAGGCTGCGGCAGCAACTGGCGCAAGCAGTTGTAGTGGCCAAAACGGCAGGTACGGTCAAAGCACGGGCTGCAATCCAGGCCCAGGCGCACCACTTCGACCTTGTCGGCCAACGGCGGGGTGAAATCCGGGGAAGTGGAGCCGTACACCGCGACCAGCGGGCGATTCAGCGCAGCAGCAACGTGCATCAGCCCGGAATCGTTGGACACCACCGAATCGGCGCAGGACAACAGGTCGATGGCCTCGGCCAGGGACGTGTCGCCGCTGAGGTTGACCGCTTCTTCGCGCAGCCCAGGAATCAAACGCTGACGAATGTCTTCACCCACCGAGTGATCATTTTTCGAGCCGAACAGCCAGACTTGCCAACCTTCGCGGATTTTTATCTCGGCGACCTTGGCGTAGTGCTCCGACGGCCAGCGCTTGGACTCGCCAAACTCGGCGCCAGGGCACAGCGCCAGCACCGGCCGGTCGAGGGTCAAGCCGAATTTAGCCAGGGCCGCGTCGCGGGTAACCGGATCGATTTGCAGGCTGGGGCGCGGGTATGGCGTAGGCATCTCGGCACCGGGCGCGTAGGCCAGGGCCATAAAACGCTCGATCATCAGCGGGTAACGCGCCTTGTCGAGCTTGCGCACGTCGTTGAGCAAGCCGTAACGGAACTCGCCGCGCCAGCCGGTGCGCTTGGGGATGCCGGCGAAGAATGGCACCAACGCCGATTTCATCGAATTGGGCAGCAGGATCGCCTGGTCGTACTGGCCAGCCAGCGACTTGCCAATGCGGCGACGGGTCGCAAGCTCCAGGGCGCCATGGCCGAGCGGAAAGCTCAAGGCCTGACGCACCTCGGGCATACGCTCCAGGATCGGCCGGCTCCACTCGGGGGCGAGCACGTCGATTTCGCAGTCGGGATGACGTTGTTTCAGGCACTGGAACAGTGTCTGCGCCATCACCATGTCACCGACCCAACTGGGCCCAACGATCAGAATATTCATGTAGTTTCCACAAACGATACGGGGAGGCTCATGCCTCCCCGCCTCGATAGTCTGTGCGGGAATGGCACACCCAGCTCCCACATTAAAAAATGTCCCACATTAAAGTTGTTTCAGCTTAACCCCAGTTCCTTCCAGATTCGCTTCACCTGGCGCCGTTCGTCAGCGAACTGGTCACCGCTGACCACCCCGGCCTCATTCTGCAAAGCCTGACGGTGAGCGACGGAACGGTAGGCCTTATATACCTCACGCAGCAGATGGGCATCGGCGGCGGGCATTAGCCCGACCTGCTCCAGGCCTTCCAGGATGCGGATATTGTCGGTGTAGCGCAGCAACGAAGAATGTTGCGCAGACCACGCCAAAGCCGCGTATTGCACCATAAATTCAATATCGACGATACCTCCGGCGTCCTGCTTGAGGTCGAACGAGGCCGTGGGCTCGAAGGCATTGGCGCCGGTGCCGGCCGCCGTTGACCTGGTTCCCAGATTGTCACGCATCTTGGCGCGCATCTCACTGACCTCCTGGCGTAGCTTCGCCAGGTCCTGCGCACGCCCCAATACCTGGGCCCGCACTTGCTCGAAAGCACGACCAACGTCCTGGCTGCCTACCAATACCCGCGCCCGCACCAGAGCCTGATGCTCCCAGGTCCAGGCTTCATTTTCCTGATAACGGGCAAACGCCCCCAGGGAGCTGACCAACAGACCGGAAGCGCCTGACGGTCGCAGGCGCATATCCACTTCGTACAGTTGCCCGGAGTTGGTCTGGGTGGTCAGCAGGTGAATGATTCGCTGGCCCAATCGGGTAAAAAACTGCGCACCATCGATGGGTTTGGCGCCGTCGGTTTCGGCTTGCGGGTCACCGTCGTGGATAAACACCAGGTCCAGGTCCGAACCATGTCCTAGTTCGATACCACCCACTTTCCCATAACCGACAATGATGAACCCAGGATCGCACAGGGTGCCGTCCACACGCTGCGGCGAACCGTGGCGAGCGACGGTCTGGCGCCAGGCCAGGGCCAGCACTTGTTCGAGAATCGCTTCAGCGAGCCAGGTCAGGTAGTCGCTTACTTTCATCAATGGCAGGCTGCCGGCGATTTCCGAGGCGGCGACCCGTAAGCGGTGGGCCAGCTTGAAATTGCGCAGGGCTTCCATCTGCTGCTCAAGGTCATCTTCGGGGATCCGCGTCAGCCGCTCGCGCAGTTCGGCAGCCAACTCCGGCGCCAGGGGTGGCTTGAACAGGCGGCCTTCGTTGAGCAATTCGTCCAGCAGCAACGGGAAGCGGGTGATCTGCTCGGCGATCCACGGGCTGGCGGCGCACAGGGTCAGCAGCCTACGCAGAGCGCCTGGGTTTTCCGTCAGCAGGACTAGATACGCGGAGCGCCGCGCCACCGCTTCAACCAACGGCAACACGCGTTCCAGTACCAGGTCCGGGCTGGCGTGTTCGACCGACTGGGCCAGCAAACGTGGGATAAATGCGTCGAGACGCTCACGGCTCAGCCGCTGCATGGCACGCAATTGCGGGCTGCCGCGCAGTCCAGCCAAGGCCTTCAACGCCTTGGGTCCGTCGACAAAACCGCCTTCGTGCAACTGACGGCAAGCGGCTTCTTCGTCCTGGGACTCTTCCCACAGCGGCAGCCACTCTCCGCCCACCACCAGTTCGCTTTCCTCGCCCTCCTCTTCATCCGGATCGGCGATGACTTGGCGAAAGTGCCAGTCCACCCGGCCGCGCCAGTACATCAGCCGCTCATGGAACGCCGTCCAGTCCGGGAAGCCCATCATGAAGGCAATCCGCGCCTGATCCTCTAAGCCGTCCGGAAGCATTTGCGTCTGCCGGTCGGCAATCGCCTGGATCGCGTGTTCGGTGTAGCGCAGAAATTCGTAGCCATTGCGCAACTCGGCGACCACCGCCGGCGGCAAGTAACCCTGCCCTTCCAGGGTGCCAAGCACCTTTAACAGTGGGCGCTGCTGCAGGCTCAAATCGCGACCGCCATGGATAAGCTGGAACGCCTGGGCGATAAATTCCACTTCACGAATACCACCAGAGCCCAGCTTGATGTTCTCGGCCATGCCCTTGCGCCGCACTTCCTGCTGGATCAGCTGCTTCATGGTGCGCAGCGCTTCGATGGCGGAAAAATCCAGGTAACGGCGGTAGACAAACGGTCGCAGCATGTCGAGCAGTTGCGCGCCGGCCACCTGATCCCCGGCCACCACCCGCGCCTTGATCATGGCGTAGCGCTCCCAGTCACGGCCCTGGTCCTGGTAGTACTGCTCCAATGCATTGAAGCTGAGCACCAGCGCTCCGGATGAACCGTAGGGCCGCAGGCGCATGTCGACGCGAAATACAAAGCCGTCGACCGTCATCGGGTCAAGGGCCTTGATCAGCTTCTGGCCCAGGCGGATGAAGAACTCCTGGTTGTCCAGGGAGCGCTTGACGCCTACGGTCTCGCCGCCTTCCGGATAGGCGAAGATCAAATCGATGTCCGACGACAGGTTCAACTCCACCGCGCCGAGCTTGCCCATGCCGAGAATGACCATCGGCTGCGGCTCGCCGCTGCGTCGGCCGGTGGGTGTGCCGAACTGGGCACAATGGCGCTGATACAGCCATTGATAGGCCTGGTCGATGCTGGCGTCGGCCATGTCGGACAAATCGCGGCAGGTCTGGACCAGGTCCGCCTGTCGGGTCAGGTCGCGCCAGATGATCCGCACTTGCTGGCGAGTACGCTGGCGGCGCAGGCAGCGCCCTAACTCATCTTCTGTTTCGGCTTGTTGCACAGCACCAGCGATCTGCCCGCACAGCTCATCGGGCGCAAAACCGCGATCCAGCTCGCCCCAGGCCACCAGTTCCAACAACATCACAGGGTCACGAACGCTCTGTTCACTGACAAAATCACTAGCGGCGCAGACCCGGGCGAAGTCGGCCCAACGTTGCGGCGTCCAGTCGGACAGACCATGGTCGTCGTCCAGTTGCGCCACGGCGGCGCGCAACGATTGCTCGGCACGACTGACAAACGGCAAAAGAATGGCTGGCAGTTCAGCCAACATTGGAAGGCTCATGGTCTATCCTTGATCGGCACGTGAAAGGCCTGTTGCGGTGATAGCAAGAACCACGCTCGGTGAAGGACTGTCGAACAAAAGTTAGAAATAGCTGAAAGGTTTTCTTTTTTGGCAGTCAACATCAATTATTCACCTTTTCTTGTTCGCAAAAGACCAACAATAACGATTATTCTCACCAACCAGAAGGAGCCAACAGCTCACTCTTCTGTAGTTTTACTACTCGTATATACATTCGAAAGGCTGAAATGGCCGACGATTTGTAGTAAAACTACACAACGCCGGAACAATCTCCGGTCATCCAAGAATTTATGTCGTCTGCCCACAAGGCCAGTCGCAAACTCAGGCAACCGATTCTGGAAGCCTTTCCGCCCTGGAGCAAGCCATGCAAGACCTCGATCCCGTCGAAACCCAGGAATGGCTGGACGCCCTGGAATCGGTTCTCGACAAAGAAGGCGAAGACCGTGCTCACTACCTGATGACCCGTATGGGCGAACTCGCGACCCGCAGCGGCTCGCAACTGCCCTACGCCATCACCACGCCGTACCGCAACACCATCCCCGTTACCCACGAAGCACGCATGCCTGGCGACCTGTTCATGGAACGCCGCATTCGCTCGCTGGTACGCTGGAACGCGATGGCCATGGTAATGCGCACGAACTTGAAAGATTCTGACCTGGGCGGTCACATCTCCAGCTTCGCCTCCAGCGCAACCCTGTATGACATCGGCTTCAACTACTTCTTCCAGGCCCCGGCCGAAGAACACGGCGGCGACCTGATCTACTTCCAGGGCCACACCTCGCCAGGCGTTTACGCCCGCGCGTTCATGGAAGGTCGCATCACCGAAGAACAAATGAACAACTTCCGCCAGGAAGTCGACGGTCATGGCCTGTCGTCCTATCCGCACCCTTGGCTGATGCCCGATTTCTGGCAGTTCCCGACTGTATCCATGGGGCTGGGCCCGATCCAGGCGATCTACCAGGCGCGTTTCATGAAGTACCTGGAAGCCCGTGGCTTCATCCCGGAGGGCAAGCAAAAAGTCTGGTGTTTCCTGGGCGACGGTGAGTGCGACGAGCCGGAATCCCTGGGCGCGATCTCCCTGGCTGGCCGCGAAAAGCTGGACAACCTGATCTTCGTCATCAACTGCAACCTGCAGCGCCTCGACGGCCCGGTTCGCGGCAACGGCAAGATCATCCAGGAACTCGAAGGCGTGTTCCGTGGTGCTCAGTGGAACGTCACCAAAGTCATCTGGGGCCGTTTCTGGGACCCACTGCTGGCCAAGGACGTCGACGGTATCCTGCAACGCCGAATGGACGAAGTCATCGACGGCGAGTACCAGAACTACAAGGCCAAAGACGGCGCGTTTGTTCGCGAACACTTCTTCAACACGCCTGAACTCAAGGCGATGGTTGCCGACCTGTCCGACGACGAGATCTGGAAGCTCAACCGTGGTGGCCACGACCCGTACAAGGTCTACGCGGCGTACCACGAAGCGGTCAACCACAAAGAACAACCTACCGTCATCCTGGCCAAGACCATCAAGGGTTATGGCACTGGCGCCGGCGAAGCGAAAAACACCGCGCACAACACCAAGAAGGTTGATGTTGAAAGCCTGAAGCTGTTCCGCGATCGTTTCGACATTCCGGTCAAGGACGAAGAGCTGGAAAACCTGCCGTTCTTCAAACCTGAAGAAGGCAGCGCCGAAGCCCGCTACCTGAGCGAGCGCCGCACAGCACTGGGCGGTTTCGTACCGCAGCGTCGCGCCAAAAGCATCAGCATTCCGACGCCACCACTGGAGACCCTCAAGGCGATCCTCGACGGCTCGGGCGACCGTGAAATTTCCACTACCATGGCCTTCGTGCGGATTCTCGCGCAGTTGGTCAAGGACAAGGAAATCGGCCCGCGTATCGTCCCGATCATCCCGGACGAAGCCCGTACCTTCGGTATGGAAGGCATGTTCCGCCAGTTGGGCATCTACTCCTCCGTCGGCCAGCTCTACGAGCCAGTCGATAAAGACCAGGTGATGTTCTACCGCGAAGACAAGAAGGGCCAGATTCTCGAAGAAGGCATCAACGAAGCAGGCGCCATGAGCTCCTTCATCGCTGCCGGTACTTCGTACTCCAGCCACAACCAGCCGATGCTGCCGTTCTACATCTTCTACTCGATGTTCGGTTTCCAGCGTATCGGCGACCTGGCCTGGGCTGCTGGCGACAGCCGTACCCGTGGCTTCCTGATCGGCGGCACCGCTGGCCGGACCACGCTGAACGGCGAAGGCCTGCAACACGAAGACGGTCACAGCCACATCCTGGCGGGCACCATCCCGAACTGCCGCACCTTTGATCCAACCTACGGCTATGAGCTGGCGGTGATCATCCAGGACGGCATGAAGAAGATGACCGAAGAGCAACAGGACGTCTTTTACTACATCACCGTGATGAACGAGTCCTACCAGCAGCCAGCCATGCCGGCCGGTGTCGAGGAAGGCATCATCAAGGGCATGTACCTGCTCGAAGAAGACACCAAGGAAGCGGCGCACCACGTACAGCTGATGGGCTCCGGCACCATCCTGCGTGAAGTCCGTGAAGCGGCGAAGATCCTGCGTGAAGAGTTCAACATCGGCGCTGACGTGTGGAGCGTTACCAGCTTCAACGAACTGCGTCGCGATGGCCTGGCCGTGGAGCGCAGCAACCGTCTGCACCCAGGTCAGAAGCCTGTACTGAGCTACGTAGAAGAGTGCCTGACTGGCCGTAAGGGTCCGGTCATCGCCTCCACCGACTACATGAAACTGTTTGCTGAACAAATTCGCCAGTGGGTCCCGTCCAAGGAATTCAAAGTCCTGGGCACCGACGGTTTCGGCCGCAGTGACAGCCGCAAGAAGCTGCGTCACTTCTTCGAAGTTGACCGTCATTTCGTGGTGTTGGCAGCCCTGGAAGCCTTGGCTGACCGTGGTGATATCGAACCTAAGGTGGTGGCTGAAGCTATCGTCAAGTTCGGGATCAACCCGGAAAAACGCAACCCACTGGACTGCTGAGGAGATTTTCTGTGAGCGAACTCATTCGCGTACCTGACATCGGCAGCGGTGAAGGGGAAGTAATTGAACTGTTTGTGAAGGTCGGCGACCGTATCGAAGCCGACCAGAGCATCCTGACCCTGGAATCGGACAAGGCGAGCATGGAAATCCCTGCTCCCAAGGCCGGCGTGGTCAAAAGCCTGAAAGTGAAGCTGGGCGACCGCCTGAAAGAAGGCGACGAACTGCTGGAACTGGAAGTCGAGGGTGCCGCTGCCGCGGCGCCTGAGGCTCCTGCTGCTGCCCCGGCTGCCGCCGAGAAGCCTGCCGCTGTTGCCGAGGCCCCAGCGGCCCCGGCCGCTGCACCCGCCGCCGCCACTGTCCAGGACATTCATGTTCCGGACATCGGCTCGTCGGGCAAGGCCAAGATCATCGAGTTGCTGGTCAAGGTCGGCGACACCGTCGAAGCCGACCAGTCGCTGATCACCCTGGAATCCGACAAGGCCAGCATGGAAATCCCATCGCCGGCTGCCGGCGTGGTGGAAAGCATTGGCGTCAAGCTGGATGACGAAGTCGGCACGGGTGACTTCATCCTCAAGCTGAAAGTCCAGGGCGCTGCTGCGCCTGCTGCAAAAGCTCCTGCCGCCGCGGCCGCACCAGCCGCCAAGGCTGAGGCGACCCCGGCCGCCGCTCCAGCGCCTGCTGCAAAACCCGAGGCCGCACCGGCCCCTGCTGCTGCACCTGCGCCAAGCGGTGCCAAGGTTCATGCCGGCCCTGCCGTACGCCAACTGGCCCGAGAGTTCGGCGTCGAGTTGAACGCGGTAACAGCCAGCGGCCCCCACGGTCGTGTGCTCAAGGAAGACGTGCAGGTCTACGTCAAATCCATGATGCAGAAGGCCAAGGAGGCTCCGGCCGCAGGCGCTACCGGCGGTGCTGGTATTCCGCCGATCCCGGTTGTGGACTTCAGCCGCTTCGGCGAAATCGAAGAAGTGCCGATGACCCGCCTGATGCAAATCGGCGCGTCGAGCCTGCACCGCAGCTGGCTGAACATTCCGCACGTGACTCAGTTCGACCAGGCCGACATTACCGACCTGGAAGCTTTCCGCATCGCGCAGAAAGCCGTAGCCGAAAAAGCCGGCGTCAAGCTGACTATCCTGCCACTGCTGCTCAAGTCCTGCGCACACCTGCTCAAGGAACTGCCGGACTTCAACAGCTCGCTGGCACCTAGCGGCAAGGCGATCATTCGCAAGAAGTACGTGAACATCGGCTTCGCGGTCGATACCCCGGACGGACTGTTGGTGCCTGTGATCAAGAACGTTGATCAGAAGAACCTGCTGCAACTGGCTGCCGAAGCCGCTGCGCTGGCTGCCAAGGCCCGTGACAAGAAACTCACCGCAGACGACATGCAAGGCGCTTGCTTCACCATCTCCAGCCTCGGGCACATTGGCGGCACTGGCTTCACGCCAATCGTCAACGCACCGGAAGTGGCGATCCTCGGCGTTTCCAAGGCCACCATCCAGCCTGTGTGGGACGGCAAAGCCTTCCAGCCCAAGCTGATGTTGCCACTGTCGTTGTCCTACGATCACCGTGTGATCAACGGCGCCGCTGCTGCTCGCTTCACCAAGCGTCTGAGCGACCTGCTGGCGGACATCCGCACCATCCTGCTTTAAGCCACAACGGGCCCTCCTCTGATAGGGAAGGCCTGGTCCCAACGTTTTCCGAGCGCCACGCTCGTACCTCAACCCCGCCAATTTGGCGGGGCTTTTTTTGCCTGTTTTTCGCGTATCCCCCTGTAGGAGCGAGGGGGACGCCTAGTTCTTGCTCGCGAAGGTCGTCAACGATAACGCTGGCATCCTGAATGAACGCGGCGCCTGGACGTTTTTCGCGAGCAAGCTCGCTCCTACACAGGGACCCGTCTGGCTTCGGGAAGGCCATCGGTCACCCCAATTGCAGAAATCCCCCGCCCGGCCGATAACGCACTTATAGCACTTAGCCTTCATCCTCTCTTGTCAGTCCGTGCTGCATGATGCAACCTTGCCGCAGACAGCAGTAAAGAGGGCGTGAGCCCGGCGCAATGCGCATTTTTCCAGGCGAGTTTCCCCATGAAAAGCCAACCCGATGTCGCCCGAACGGCGGCCGAGGTAGTGACGCAATTACCGGTGCCTTCGCGCCTCGGTATGCTGCGTTTCGAGCGGCTGAATGAGGCAAGCTGGGCACTGCTGTACCTTGATCCCAATTGCGAAAAACAGTTCGGCCTACCGGCGATGGAACTGTGCTCCCTGATCGGCTCGCCCTACGCCAGCCTGATGGAGCCCCAGGCCCGCTATCAGTTGCATGACGCGATTCAGCAGCAACTGACGGCCAGCCCCCATTACCTGGTGCGCTACACGCTACACACCAGCGACGGCCCCTTGAACCTGCTGGAACTGGGCGAAGCCTACAAACAGCACAATCGCCAGCTGTTGCGCGGCTACCTGATGGTGGTGGATGGTCTGTTCAGCAACCTGACACCGATGCCCGCCGCCGACCTGGAAGACCAGAACAGCCGTTTGCAGATTGCCCTGGAACTCAACCAGCGCACGCAACAGGAACAACTGCAACACCTGGAACGGGGGCGCGCCCAGCAGGAACTGATCCTGCTGTTGGCCCGCCAGCGCTACAGCACCAACAATTCCCTGCAAGAAGCCGCTGAACTGATCACCCGCAGCGCCTGCGATATTTATCAGATCGACTGTGCCAGCATCTGGAACCTGGAAGACCAGCATCTGGTGCCGATCTCCGCCTTCCACCGCGCCGATCAGCAACACCACCTGCCCATGCCCATCGACGCCAGCGGCTTCCCGGATTACCTGGAAGCCCTGCAAACCAGCCGCGCAATTGATGCCGGCAATGCCATGCGCGACCCGCGCACACGGGAGATGGCCGAGAGTCTGCGCCCGCGGGATATCCACGCCATGCTCGACGCCAGTATCCGCATCGATGGCCAAGTGGTGGGCGTATTGTGCCTGGAGCAAAGCGGCGCCACCCGCGCCTGGCAGGCTGACGAGATTGCCTTTGCCGGCGAGTTGGCCGACCAGTTCGCCCAAGTGATCAACAACCACAACCGCCGCACCGCCACCAGCGCCCTGCATTTGTTCCAGCGGGCCGTGGAGCAAAGTGCCAACGCGTTTCTGCTGGTCAATTGCGACGGCGTAGTGGAGTACGTCAACCCCAGCTTTACGGCGATCACCCAGTACAGCTCCGAAGAAGTCCACGGCCACAAGCTGTCGGAACTGCCGGCCCTGGAGAATCTCAGTGAGCTGTTGTTCGACGCACGGTCGAGCCTGGCCAAGAGCAACAGCTGGCAAGGCGAATTCAAGAGCCGACGCAAAAACCTCGAACCCTACTGGGGGCAGTTGTCGATCTCAAAGGTCTACGGCGACAACCGCGAGCTGACCCACTATATCGGCATCTACGAAGACATCACCCAGACCAAGCTGGCCCAGCAGCGCATCGAGCGCCTGGCCTATACCGACAACCTCACCAACCTGGGCAACCGTCCGGCGTTCATCCGCAACCTCGACGAACGCTTTGCCCGGGACAGCGACACTCCCATCAGCCTGCTGCTGGTGGACATCGACAACTTCAAGCGAATCAACGACAGTCTCGGCCACCAGACCGGCGACAAGCTGCTGATCAGCCTGGCCCGGCGCCTGCGTAACAGCCTGAGCGCTGGCGGCAGCCTGGCCCGGTTCGCCAGCAACGAGTTCGCGGTGCTGCTGGACAATACCGACCTTGAGGTCGGCCAGCAGGTGGCGTTCCAGTTGCTGATGACCCTCGACAAGCCAATGTTTGTCGACAACCAACTGATCAGCGTCACCGGTTCCGTGGGCCTGGCCTGCGCCCCGCTGCACGGCCGCGACCCGCAAACCCTGATGCGTAACGCAGGCCTGGCGCTGCACAAGGCCAAGGCCAATGGCAAACATCAGGTCCAGGTGTTCACCGAGGCGCTGAACGCCGAGGCCAGCTACAAGCTATTCGTGGAAAACAACCTGCGCCGAGCCTTGACCCAGAACGAGCTGGACGTGTTCTACCAGCCAAAGCTGTGCCTGCGCAGCGGCCGCCTGCTGGGAATGGAAGCGCTGTTGCGCTGGAATCACCCGGAAAAAGGCATGATCCGCCCGGATCAGTTCATCAGCGTGGCCGAAGAAACCGGGTTGATCATCCCCATCGGCAAGTGGATCGCCCGCCAGGCCTGCCGCATGAGCAAACGATTGAGCGCCGCCGGCATGGGCAACCTGCAGGTAGCGATCAACCTGTCACCCAAGCAGTTTTCCGACCCTGACCTGGTGGCCTCAATTGCCGCCATCCTCAAAGAAGAACAGCTGCCTGCCAATTTGCTGGAGCTGGAGCTGACCGAAGGCCTGCTGCTGGAGGCCACCGAAGACACGCGCCTGCAATTGGACCAATTGAAGAGTTTCGGCCTGACCCTGGCCATGGACGATTTCGGCACCGGCTACTCGTCGCTCAGCTACTTGAAAAAATTCCCCATCGATATCATCAAGATCGATCGCAGCTTTATCCATGAGATCCCGGACAACCAGGACGATATGGAAATCACCTCGGCGGTGATCGCCATGGCCCATAACCTCAAGCTCAAGGTCGTCGCCGAAGGCATCGAAACCGCCGAGCAACTGGCGTTCCTGCGCCGCCATCGCTGCGACGTCGGCCAGGGCTACCTGTTCGACCGGCCCATCCCCGGTTCCGAGTTGCTCGAAAGGCTTAAACGCTATCCTCGCGGGCCAATCGCCTGACAGCGCTGCAACACTCGGGCACACTGGCGGTCTGAATTACTCTGTTAACTCAATCTGACTGAGAGGACTGATCATGGTCTTGCGCTCGGAAATCCTGGTGAACAAAAACGTGCTTCCCACTCAAGAACAAGCTTTGCCTGGCCGTGAAACCCCAATGACCTTGCCCGAGACACACTTCGTCAATGGCAACCCGCTGCTGGGCCCATTCCTGGACGATGTAGGCTTCGCGATCTTCGGCCTGGGCTGTTTCTGGGGCGCGGAACGCCGTTTCTGGCAGTACGAAGGCGTGGTCAGCACGGTGGTCGGCTATGCTGGCGGCTACACGCCGAACCCTACCTATGAAGAAGTCTGCTCGGGCCTGACCGGCCACAGCGAAGTGGTACTGGTGGTATATGACCAGGCCAAGGTCAAGTACGAAGACCTGCTGAAAATGTTTTGGGAACTGCACAACCCAACCCAGGGCATGCGCCAGGGCAATGACATCGGCAGCCAGTATCGTTCAGTGATCTACGCCACCACGCCTGAGCAGTTGGACGCAGCGAAGGCCAGTGCACAGGCTTATCAGAATGAGCTGAGCAAGGCTGGCCTGGGCACTATCACCACGGAAATCGAAGAGGCTCCGACTGTCTACTTCGCCGAGGCGTATCACCAGCAGTACCTGGCAAAGAATCCGGCCGGCTACTGCGGGATTGGCGGCACAGGCGTGACTTGTCCGATCTGAAGATCGGAGCTGCAAGTTTTAAGCTTCAAGCTGCAAGTAAGAGCAGGAACGCGCTTCTTGCAGCTTGAAGCTTTCATTCAGCAATGAGCCAATCCATCTGCCACCCACCCTGGGTTTGCCCAAGTTGCTTGGACAGCCATGGCAGCAGCTCTCGCAATTCTTCCTCCAGCCCCCACGGCGGATTGGCAATCGCCAAGCCCGAGCCGTTCAGGGTATTGGGCGTGTCCAGCGGATGCACCAGCAATTCCACCCGCAGCAACTTCGGCGCGCCGGTGCCGGCCAGGTCCTGGTAGAAGCGGCGCAACATGCGCTGGTCCTTGACCGGGTACCAGATCGCCGCGACGGTCTGACGCATACGGCCAATAGCTTCCTTGAGGGAGGCGGCACAGCGCTGCATCTCGTCGAGTTTTTCGAACGGCGGATCAATCAACATCAATGCACGTTTTTCCGGCACCGGCAGCAGTGCCCGCGGTACATGCCAGCCTTCGCCCAGGTGCACCTTGACCCGACGGTCGCCCTTCATGTTGTCCTTGAGCAACACACCGTCTTCGGGGTGTTTTTCATTGAGCAGCACGCGATCCTGCTGGCGAGTCAGGCGCCGCGCCAGCTCCGGCGAGCCTGGGTAGTAGCGCAACTGGCCATCCGGGTTCATTTCGTGCAGCACGCGCATGTAGTCGGCGGTCAGCGGCGGCAGGTCCGTCGCGTCCCATAGCCGGGCGATGCCTTCCAGATATTCACCGGTGCGGTTGGCCTGGTCGCCCTGAAGGTCGTACAGACCAATTCCGGCGTGGGTATCAAGATAGGCAAACGGCTGCTCCTTGCGCGACATCAGGGCGATGAGGCGGGTCAAGGTCAGGTGTTTGAAGACATCGGCGTGGTTGCCGGCGTGAAAGGCGTGACGATAATTCATGGTTGCTCCTGCGCAGGGGGCGAAGTTTACCTTTTACGCGGGCAAAGGTGCAGGGTTGCGCGCCAGGTGGTGCTTATATCGCAAACACAGGGGCATCTCTGAAAACAATCTAAATACAGCGCGGCAGCGCGCTTATTGTGGCGAGCGGGCTTGCCCGCGTTAGGCTGCGCAGTAGCCCCCAGTACAAAAACCATTTCCAAGGAGGTCAACAACTCTCATGAAAGACGCCACTATCGCCCTGCACCACGGCTTCAAGTCGGACCCGACCACCAAGGCCGTCGCCGTGCCGATCTACCAGAACGTCGCCTTCGAATTCGATAACGCCCAGCACGGCGCCGACCTGTTCAACCTGGATGTTCCCGGCAACATCTACACGCGGATCATGAACCCCACCAATGACGTGCTGGAACAACGCATGGCAGCCCTGGAAGGCGGGATTGCTGCCTTGGCCGTATCGGCTGGCAGCGCGGCGATTCATTATGCGATCCAGACCCTGACCCGCGCCGGCGACAACATTGTTACCACCCCACAGCTTTATGGCGGCACCTATACCCTGTTCGCCCACCTGCTACCGAGTTTCGGTGTCGACGTACGCTTTGCCCGAGACGATTCGGCCGAGGCCATCGCCGAGCTGATCGATGACAACACCAAGCTGGTGTACTGCGAAAGTATCGGCAACCCGGCGGGCAATATCATCGACATCGAAGCCCTGGCCGAAGTCGCCCACGCCCGTGGTGTACCGCTGATGGTGGACAACACCGTGGCCACGCCGATCCTGTGCAAGCCGATCCAGTTCGGCGCCGACATCGTCGTGCACTCGGTGACCAAATACGTTGGCGGCCACGGCAACTCCTTGGGTGGCGTGATCGTCGACAGCGGTACCTTTCCCTGGACGAAATATCCGGAAAAATTCCCCGGACTGAACCAGCCGGAGCCGGCCTATCACGGTGTGATCTACACCGAAAAATTCGGCCCGGCGGCGTTTATCGCCCGCGCCCGTACCGTACCGCTGCGCAACACCGGTGCGGCATTGGCACCGATGAACGCCTTCTTGCTGCTGCAAGGCTTGGAAACTCTGGCGCTGCGCATGGAGCGCCATACCGAGAACGCGCTGAAGGTTGCGCAGTTCCTGCAAGGTCATGCGCAAGTCGAGTGGGTCAGCTACGCCGGCCTGCCAGATCACCCACACCATCATCTGGCGCAGAAATACATGCAGGGCAAACCTTCGGCGATTCTGTCCTTCGGCTTGAAGGGCGGCTTTGATGCCGGCGTACGCTTCTACGATGCGCTGCAGATTTTCAAGCGCCTGGTGAACATCGGCGACGCCAAGTCCCTGGCTTGCCACCCTGCCTCCACGACACATCGGCAGATGAATGAGCAGGAACAGGCCAAGGCCGGCGTCAGGCCAGAAATGATTCGCCTGTCGGTAGGTATTGAAGCCATTGAAGACCTGATCGAAGACTTGCAGCAGTCGCTCAATGCCTGATCAACCCAGCTCGGCGGTGAGGTAGGCGGCCAACGCCCGCTGATCGCCGCCAGGCTTGCGCACAAAATACGCGGCCTTGTGCTTCAAGGTCGTGATCGCGAACGCCTGATACAGGTCCGGCAGCTCCTCTTCCAGCCATTGCAGCAGGTTGCCCACCAGAGGAGCGGTCGAATGCTCGCCCAACTGTTTGAGAACCTGTGGCGGAACCTCCCACCAAGGGCTTGCCCCCGCAGCGCCTGCCAATGCTCCGGCAACTGCATGGCGTTGACCATTGATCCAATACCTCCCGAATACGGGAATCACCCCGCCCGCCTCAGGCCCGAGCGCCTTCAGGACAGGCAGTAGATACGTCCCGTCCCAAAAGCGGAAAAACACCACCTGTCCCTCTGGCAACAGCACCTTGGTCAGGCTGCGCAGATGATCGACAACGGTTTGCAAAGGGCAGGACGATACGCCCAGCCAGCCCCAGTCGGCGGCCTCGCATTCAGCGACCCAATCAAGAAAGGGACTGTCAGTGGCAACCACCGCGACATAGGGCATGACCTCCTCCCACGCCCCATACTCGCTGTTGGCCCAGACGGAACTGGGTAAGCCGCCGCCGGCCAGCCGCCAGGCCTCAACCGGTTTGCATTGGCTGGCATTGCCCAATATGGCGAACAACTGCTCACCGGCCTGCAAAGGTTCGCGGGCCAGCCAATCACGAGGGCTGGTCATAAAGAGGCTCCGCTCAACGACGCGCCACGATGTGGCGGGGAGTTGCACACACCGTTCTTGCAGCGCTCGCACTCCTCACAAAACGGCGCGCTGCGCTTAAGGCTCACTACCTGTGCCGCGCTCAACGGCGCCGCCAGGACGGCCAACAAGGCCTTCTGGACACCTGGCAGCAATGGCGCAGTCACCAACCCTGCCTGGGGCGCACCGCCAATCTGAATCGGCGAGCTGCTGAAAATCCCGCCCGCCGACACCGTAATCCACTGGCCTCCCGCTTGCAGGGTCACGCTGGCGCCCCCGTCGACGACAATCTGCTGCCCGGCGCTCAAGTGGATCTGCTGCCCCGCCTGCAGCGAGTAACTGGCCAGTTGCACCTGCTGTGCCCCGGCAATCACCAGATGATCATCCTGCTTGAGTTCAGTCAGGCGATTGCCATGGGTAATGCGCTGTTCCTCACCGTGCAGTTCATGGCGCGATTGGCCACTGACCTTCACGCTGCGCCGGTTATCCACTTGCAGGCGCTGATCGTGCAGCACGTGCTGGGTCCAGTCGCGCTGGGCTCGCAGGTAGATTTCCTCGGCGCCCTTGCGGTCTTCGATGCGCAGTTCGTTGTAGCCACCGCCACCGGGACTGCTTTGGCTACGGAAGATGCTGCGGGTTTGGTCTGCCGGTAGATCCAGGGGCACCGGCGTCGTCGCGTTGGCCAGACAGCCAACCACCAGCGGCATATCGGCATCACCATTGATGAAACCGACCAACACCTCCATGCCCACTCGAGGGATCAACACTGCGCCGTAATGCTCATGAGCCCAACCGCTGGCAACCCGCAGCCAACAGCTTGAATGCTCGTCGTGTGCACCACCTCGGTTCCAGGCCAACTGCACCTTGACCCGACCGTATTCATCGCAATGAATTTCACTGTCCACAGGCCCGGTGACTACCGCGTTCTGGTACCCGCAGATCGGCGCACGAGGTGCCGGCAGAGGCGCACGAAATGGCACATCCCAAGGCGTGGCGGTGAATTGGTTGCGATAACCCTGACGCCAACCATCATCCGCCGTATCGGCAACAGACTCCTCCAACACCTGGGGTTGCTTACCCTCATGGGTCACCTGCGTCACCAGCCACAAATCATTCCACTCCTGGCGAGGGTGCCCTGCCAGCTTGAGAAACTGGCCGCTCACCAGCGACGACTGATCACCACTACCCTGAGCCAGCCGATAGTCGCTGCGGTGACGCTCCAGGGCGCGTTGCGCCAGGTATTTGCCGTGGGGGCGATCGGTAAAGTGGCCTGGATAATCGTGATCTTCCAGAGAAGGAAGCTGCTCACCTAGGACTTCGCTTTCCAGCTCCAGACGCGGTTTACGAAAGTCGTAATCGCGCAGGTTTACACCCGTTGTCCGGGTCTCCAGACGCACCGAAAAGCGGTTGATCACCGGTGTATCAGCCACCATCCCGGAACCGGGCGCGTATTGGGTTGGCTGGTCACCTTGGGCAAACACAGTCTGGTCATCACCAAACACCAACAGGTGGCCCTCAGGACGATGCTGGAAGTGATAGTGAATTCCCGACTCGGCACACAGCCGCTGAACAAACGCCAAATCGGTTTCATCGAACTGCACGCAGTACTCACGCTCGGGATAAATACCCCCCACCCGGAACTCAAAGGCATCGCTCTGAATGCCCTGCCCCTCCAGCACCAGCTCGATGATCTGTGGCACGCGCTTGTGCTGGAAAATACGCTGGTGGCTGCTGTGTTGCAGATAGGTCAACTGCGGCACCAGGCTGATCTGATAGCGGGTCAGCCGACGGCCCGAGTCACCTTGCGCGACTCGGTAGACCTGACCATGAATGCCATGCCCCTGAGCGTCGAAGCCAAGGAACGCCTGACGGTGCAGCAGGCTTTCCAGATCAAGGTCTGGCTGTTCGCTGACCAGCTCCAGATCAAAGCGGTAGGGCTGGCTGATGGCTTCCTCCCCTCTGAATTCGAGGACCTTGAGGTCGCTGGGTACACCATCGAGGATCAGGGTAAAGGCACTTTGATTGGCAGGAGCGAACATCCGGTGTTTCTCTGCGAGTGATAGGCGAGGGATTCTGCACCAGCCATTTACCGAACTGAACGCGCTGCGAGCAATTCAGTAAATCCCTACGCTGCGAGCGCCTGAGTCCTCGGATCACCCGCCTGAATCACGCCCATAAAAAACGGCCCGCCATCCAAAGAATGTGGGCCGTTTTCAATTCAGCGGGCAATCAATGCCCCACCAGAACCGTTACTTGTTGAGTTTGAAATCCTTCTCGGCCGCATCAAAGCGCTCGACCATGCCAGCACTCGGCGCGCCCATCTTGCTCACGAAGTAGATCGCCAGGCTGGCGAAGATGAAGCCTGGGATGATTTCGTACAGGCCGAGCAATTCAAAGTGCTTCCAGACGATCACGGTGATCGCACCGACCAGGATACCGGCCAGTGCGCCGTCACGGGTCATGCCTTTCCACAGGACCGAGATCAGCACCACAGGACCGAACGCAGCGCCGAAACCGGCCCAGGCGTAGCTAACCAGGCCCAGTACACGGTTTTCCGGGTTAGCAGCCATGGCGATGGCGATCAGCGCAACCAGCAGCACCATGATGCGGCCGACCCACACCAGCTCAACCTGGGAAGCGTTTTTGCGCAGGAAGGTTTTGTAGAAGTCTTCGGTCAGGGCGCTGGAGCACACCAGCAACTGGCAGCTCAAGGTACTCATCACTGCAGCCAGGATGGCCGACAGCAGCACGCCAGCGATCCATGGGTTGAACAGCAGCTTGGCCAGCTCGATGAACACCCGCTCAGGATTCTCGGTCACGGGACCGGCGACTTCCGGGTGTGCCGAGAAGTAGGCGATACCGAAGAAGCCCACCGCCACGGTGCCGCCCAGGCACAGGATCATCCAGGTCATGGAGATGCGACGGGCATTGGCAATCGACTTCACCGAATCCGCCGCCATGAAGCGCGCCAGGATGTGCGGCTGGCCGAAGTAACCCAGGCCCCAGCCCATCAGCGAGATGACGCCAATGAAGGTGGTGTTTTTCAGCATGTTGAAGTTGTCAGGGTTCTGCGCTTCGATCGCCAGGAAGGTGGTATCGACGCCGCCGGTGGCCAGCAGCACGATGATCGGCGTCAGCAACAGCGCGAAGATCATCAGCGTGGCTTGTACGGTGTCAGTCCAGCTCACGGCCAGGAAACCGCCGACAAAGGTGTAGGCGATGGTCGCAGCAGCACCGGCCCACAGCGCGGTCTCGTAGGACATGCCGAAGGTGCTTTCGAACAGGCGGGCACCGGCAACGATGCCGGAAGCGCAGTAAATGGTGAAGAACACCAGGATCACCACCGCTGAGATGATGCGCAGCAGACCACTTTTATCTTCGAAACGGCTGGAGAAGTAATCCGGCAGCGTCAGCGCGTCGCCGTTGTGCTCGGTCTGTACCCGCAGGCGACCGGCGACAAACAGCCAGTTTAGGTAGGCACCGACGATCAGGCCGATGGCGATCCAGCTTTCCGACAGGCCGGACATGTAGATCGCGCCGGGCAAGCCCATCAGCAACCAGCCGCTCATGTCCGAGGCACCGGCCGAGAGCGCGGTAACCACGCTGCCGAGGCTGCGACCGCCAAGAATGTAATCGGAAAGGTTGTTGGTGGAGCGATAGGCCATGAGGCCGATCAGCACCATTGCCGCGATGTAGATCACAAACGTGATCAAGGTAGGATTACTTACACTCATTGAGTTACGCCCTGGCATTGTTTTTATGTAGCGGCGGTCTGTCAGGACGGCCACCAACGATTAGGTTGGTAGACGAAGCTGCGTGCCGCGCATTTATGACTGACGTTTCCCCAGGAAAGCCATCAGCCGATGAACCGAACCTTGCAGCTGGTTGCACCTTGGCAGCGAATGCTATTCAACAAAGCAAATAAGGTGCAACCAGTTTTTTGAGAATAAGTTGCACCTCGATGTATTTTTCGGCAAACGGCTTGTTTTTGCTCCTTTTCGGAGCAAGAACAGCAAAATCCAGAAGCAAATGCACCAACAGAAGCCGATTTGGTCGAGTTTGAATTTTTTCCTGACGAGCAGCGCTCTTTTCCGAGAAAAAAGGGTTGCACCCGGTTGCACCTCTTTCAGCGCGAAGCTAATCTTGCCGCCAGCTAATGCCGCGCAGTAGTGGCACCCATGAGGATAAAAATATGGCTACGACCACCCTTGGGGTCAAACTTGATGACCCAACCCGCGAACGCCTCAAGGCCGCCGCGACCTCCATTGATCGCACGCCGCACTGGCTGATCAAGCAGGCAATTTTCAATTACCTGGAGAAACTTGAGGGTGGTGCAACCCTGAATGAGCTCAATGGCTTGAGCAGCAAGGACGCCGACGATGCCGGTGAGGTCCAGAACGACCACGCCCATCAGTGCTTCCTGGAGTTCGCCGAGAGCATCCTGCCGCAATCGGTACTGCGCGCCTCGATCACCGCCGCTTACCGCCGCCCTGAGCCGGAAGTGGTGCCGATGCTGATCGAGCAGGCTCGCCTGCCGCTGCAAATGGCTGAAGCCACCAACAAGCTGGCCGCCTCGATTGCCGAGAAACTGCGCAATCAGAAGAGCGCCGGCGGCCGGGCCGGTATCGTGCAAGGCCTGCTGCAAGAATTCTCCCTGTCGTCCCAGGAAGGCGTGGCACTGATGTGCCTGGCCGAAGCGCTGCTGCGCATCCCGGACAAAGGTACCCGTGACGCGCTGATCCGCGACAAGATCAGCACCGGCAACTGGCAGCCGCACCTGGGCAACAGCCCGTCGCTGTTCGTCAACGCTGCCACCTGGGGCCTGCTGCTGACCGGAAAACTGGTCGCCACCCACAACGAAACAGGCCTGACTTCGTCCTTGAGCCGCATTATCGGCAAGAGCGGCGAGCCGATGATCCGCAAGGGCGTCGATATGGCCATGCGCCTGATGGGTGAGCAGTTCGTCACCGGCGAAACCATCGCCGAAGCCCTGGCCAACGCCAGCAAGTTCGAAGCCATAGGCTTTCGTTATTCCTACGACATGCTCGGTGAAGCAGCCCTCACCGAACACGACGCGCAGAAGTACCTGGCCTCGTACGAACAAGCCATCCACTCGATCGGCAAAGCCTCCCACGGTCGCGGGATTTATGAAGGCCCGGGCATTTCCATCAAGCTTTCGGCACTGCACCCTCGCTATAGCCGCGCCCAATACGAGCGCGTGATGGACGAGCTGTACCCGCGCCTGCTGTCCCTGACGCTGCTGGCCAAACAATACGACATTGGCCTGAACATCGATGCCGAAGAAGCCGACCGCCTGGAGCTGTCGCTCGACCTGCTGGAGCGCCTGTGCTTCGAACCGCAACTGACCGGCTGGAACGGCATCGGCTTTGTGATCCAGGCTTATCAGAAGCGTTGCCCGCATGTGATCGACTACGTGATCGACCTGGCTCGTCGCAGCCGTCATCGCCTGATGATCCGCCTGGTAAAAGGCGCGTACTGGGACAGCGAAATCAAGCGCGCCCAAGTCGAAGGCCTGGAGGGCTACCCGGTGTACACCCGCAAGGTGTACACCGACGTTTCCTACATTGCCTGCGCACGCAAACTGCTGTCGGTGCCGGAAGTCATCTACCCACAGTTCGCCACCCACAACGCCCACACCCTATCGGCGATCTACCATCTTGCCGGTCAGAACTATTACCCCGGCCAGTACGAGTTCCAATGCCTGCACGGCATGGGTGAACCACTGTACGAACAAGTTGTAGGCAAAGTTTCCGAAGGCAAGTTGAACCGTCCGTGCCGCGTGTACGCACCAGTCGGTACTCACGAAACACTGTTGGCGTACCTGGTGCGTCGCCTGCTGGAAAACGGCGCGAACACTTCGTTCGTCAACCAGATCGCCGATCAGTCCATCTCGATTCAGGCGCTGGTGGCCGATCCAGTGGCCAGCATCGAGCGGATGGCGACGCAGGAAGGCGGCCTCGGCCTGCCGCACCCGCGTATCCCGCTGCCGCGTGACCTGTATGGTGCCGAGCGCGCCAACTCCGCGGGCATCGACCTGGCCAACGAACACCGTCTGGCGTCGCTGTCCTGCGCCCTGCTGGCTTCCGCGCATAACAACTGGAAAGCCGCACCGATGCTCGGTTGCCCGTCGAGCAACGAAGCTGCTGCTCCGGTACTGAACCCGTCCGACCACCGTGACGTGGTTGGCCACGTGCAGGAAGCGACCGTCGAAGACGTCGACAACGCCATCCAGTGCGCCCTGCAAGCCGCGCCGATCTGGCAGGCCACTCCGCCCGCCGAACGCGCCGCGATCCTTGAGCGTGCCGCCGACTTGATGGAAGGCGAGATCCAGCCGCTGATGGGCCTGCTGGCCCGCGAAGCCGGCAAGACCTTCGCCAACGCCATCGCCGAAGTGCGCGAAGCCGTGGATTTCCTGCGTTACTACGCGGTGCAGGCACGCAACGATTTCACCAACGATGCCCACCGCCCATTGGGCCCAGTGGTCTGCATCAGCCCGTGGAACTTCCCGCTGGCGATTTTCAGTGGCCAAGTGGCTGCCGCATTGGCCGCCGGCAACCCGGTACTGGCCAAGCCTGCGGAACAAACGCCGCTGGTCGCCGCCCAGGCCGTGCGCCTGTTATTGGAAGCCGGTATCCCGCAAGGCGTGCTGCAACTGCTGCCGGGCCAGGGCGAAACCGTCGGTGCCCGCCTGGTGGGTGATGATCGCGTCAAGGGCGTGATGTTCACCGGCTCCACCGAAGTCGCGCGCTTGCTGCAACGCAATGTCGCTGGTCGCCTGGATGCCCAGGGCCGTCCGATTCCGCTGATCGCCGAAACCGGTGGCCAGAACGCAATGATCGTCGACTCCTCGGCGCTGACGGAACAAGTGGTCATCGACGTGGTGTCCTCGGCCTTTGACAGTGCCGGTCAACGCTGCTCGGCCCTGCGCGTACTGTGCTTGCAGGAAGATTCGGCAGATCGCGTGATCGAAATGCTCAAAGGCGCGATGGCTGAATGCCGCCTCGGCAACCCTGAGCGCCTGTCCGTAGATATCGGCCCGGTGATCGACGCCGAAGCCAAGGCTGGCATCGAGAAGCATATCCAGGCCATGCGCGACAAAGGTCGCAACGTGTACCAGGTAGCGATTGCCGACGGCGAAGAAGTCAAACGCGGCACCTTCGTGATGCCAACCCTGATCGAACTGGAAAGCTTCGACGAGCTGCAACGGGAGATTTTCGGCCCGGTGCTGCACGTGGTGCGCTACAAGCGCAAAGAGATCGACCAACTGATCGCACAGATCAATGCGTCCGGCTACGGCCTGACCCTGGGCGTGCACACCCGTATCGACGAGACCATCGCCAAGGTGATCGACAACGTCCATGCCGGTAACGTCTACGTCAACCGCAACATCGTCGGTGCCGTGGTCGGCGTGCAGCCATTTGGCGGCGAAGGTTTGTCGGGTACGGGGCCGAAGGCTGGTGGCCCGCTGTACCTGTACCGTCTGTTGTCGACTCGCCCTACGGACGCGATCGAGCAATCCTTCGTTCGTGGGGATGCACTGGCCGCACCGGATGTTCGCCTGCGCGATGCCATGAGCAAGCCTTTGAGCGCCCTGCAAGCCTGGGCTGACAGCAGCAAACTGGCGGAACTGAGTACGCTGTGCGTGCAGTTCGCCGCGCAATCGCAAAGCGGTATCACCCGCCTGCTGGCTGGCCCGACTGGCGAGCGCAACAGCTACGCAATCCTGCCCCGTGAGCACGTATTGTGCCTGGCGGAAGTGGAAGGCGATTTGCTCGCACAACTGGCTGCCGTGCTGGCTGTAGGCAGCTCGGCGGTATGGCCGGAAGCTGAATTGACCAAGGCACTGTTCGCACGTTTGCCAAAGGAGATTCAAGCGAAGATCAAGCTGGTGGCCGACTGGACCAAGGACGAAACCGTGTTCGATGCCGTCCTGCATCACGGCGACTCCGACCAACTGCGCGGGGTTTGCCAGCAAGTGGCCAAGCGTGGCGGGGCGATTGTTGGGGTTCATGGCTTGTCTTCGGGTGAAACCGGGATTGCCCTGGAGCGCCTGGTGATTGAGCGGGCGTTGAGTGTTAACACCGCTGCGGCGGGCGGTAACGCCAGCTTGATGACTATCGGTTAAATAAAGTGCTTGTTGTGGCGAGCGGGCTTGCACGCTCGCCACAATGACTCGCGCCCATCATCGCCTCGTTCTGCCCCTCCATCACCCACATCAATCTTGCTATCCAGCCTCTATTTGCGCACTTAGACTCGGCCCATTCCCACACAGGTAAGCCGCCATGTCCGAGATGCTGCTCAGTTCCCGCAATCTGGCTTTCGAGCTGTACGAAGTCCTCGATGCCGAGGGTCTGACCCAGCGCGAGCGGTTTGCCGAACACAACCGCGAAACCTTCGACGCCGCCATCGGCACCGCCCGCAGCATTGCCGAGAAGTTCTTTGCCCCGCACAACCGCAAGGGTGACGAGAACGAGCCGCGCTATGAAAACGGTCAGGCGATTCTGATTCCCGAAGTAAAACCGGCCGTCGATGCTTTCCTCGAAGCAGGCTTTCTCAACGCCGCCCGCAGTTTCGAAGCCGGTGGCATGCAGTTGCCAACCTTACTGTCCCAAGCCTGTTTCGCCCACTTCCAGTCGGCCAATGCCGCCTCGACCTCGTATCCATTCCTGACCATGGGCGCAGCCAACCTGATCGAAAGCTTCGGCACCGAGGAGCAGAAACAACGCTTCCTGCAACCCATGATCGAGGGCCGTTTCTTCGGCACCATGGCCTTGACCGAGCCCCACGCTGGTTCATCGCTATCGGATATCCGCACCCGCGCGGAGCCTGTGGCTGACGGCACTTACCGACTCAAGGGCAATAAGATCTTTATCTCTGGCGGCGATCACCCACTGTCGGAAAACATCGTACATATGGTGCTGGCCAAGCTGCCGGACGCGCCAGCCGGAGTGAAGGGCATTTCGCTGTTTATCGTGCCCAAATTCCTGGTCAACGACGACGGCAGCCTGGGCAAACGCAATGACGTGCTGCTGGCCGGGCTGTTCCACAAGATGGGCTGGCGCGGCACCACGTCCACGGCGCTGAATTTCGGCGATAACGGCGACTGCGTCGGCTATCTGGTGGGTAAGCCTCATCAAGGCCTAAGCTGCATGTTCCAGATGATGAACGAAGCGCGGATCGGTGTTGGCATGGGCGCGGTGATGCTCGGTTACGCCGGCTACCTGTATTCACTGGAGTACGCCCGCGAGCGTCCGCAAGGCCGCCTGCCGGACAGTAAAGACCCGAACACCGCGCCGGTCTCGATCATCCAGCACGCCGATATCAAGCGCATGCTGCTGACGCAAAAGGCTTACGTGGAGGGCGCCTTCGACCTGGGTCTGTACGCGGCGCGGCTGTTTG
The DNA here is from genome assembly GCF_055407145.1 of Pseudomonas sp. c313. NCBI lineage: Bacteria > Pseudomonadati > Pseudomonadota > Gammaproteobacteria > Pseudomonadales > Pseudomonadaceae > Pseudomonas > Pseudomonas sp. c313. The sequence continues at coordinate 249,639 of NZ_JBUZRD010000006.1, forward strand.
ATGACACCACCACCCTGGCGACCGAAACGGAGCGCAAGCAGGCCCATGAGCTGCTGGACTTGCTGACGCCCATCGTCAAATCGTGGCCATCGGAGTTTTGCCTGAAGGCCAACGAACTGGCGATCCAGATCCTCGGCGGCCATGGCTACACCCGTGAGTACCCGGTGGAGCAGTACTACCGCGATAACCGCCTGAACCCGATCCATGAAGGTACCCATGGCATTCAGTCCCTGGATTTGCTCGGGCGCAAACTGGCGCAAAACGGCGGCGCGGGTTTGAAGCAACTGATTCGCCTGATCGCCGAGACCGGCGCTAGGGCGCAAAAATATCCGTCACTCACAGCGCTACGCGATCCTTTGGAACAACTGGTGACGCGCCTGCAGAGCGTTACCCTCGGGTTGTTGACCGACCTCGCCCAGGGCAAGGTCAGCAGCAGCCTGGCGAACTCGGCCCTGTACCTGAAAGTATTCGGGCATACGGTGATCGGCTGGCGCTGGCTGGAACAGGCGATTCGTGCCGAGGAAGGACTAGAGAAGGGCAATGCAGCGGATATCGCCTTCTATAAAGGCAAGCTGCAAGCGGCCCGGTACTTCCTGACCTGGGAAGTACCGGGCTGCCATCATGAACTGGCGATTCTTGAGGCACGGGATGATACGTGCCTGGGTATGCAGGATGAGTGGTTTTAACCGGGCAAATCAGGGTTGCCCGATGGCCTTGGAAATCACCTCGACCGTGGCGCTGACTTGCTCTTGGTAACGGTCGAGTGCCTGCTGGTGACCCTTTTGCATTTCGATCTGCTCGGCGCACAGGTTCAACGCCGCCAGCACCAGTAATTTGTCACCGATCAGGGTCGGGTACTTTTTCTTGGTGGTGGCCAATGACGCCTTGAGCATCGTCACGGCGCTCATCAGGGTGCTGCCTTCCCCGTCAGGAGCCTTGATCGAATAATCCTCACCGAGAATCGAAACGACCTTTATCCCCTCGGTGCCCTGATTCATGCGCTGACAGGACCTGCGCTCACACGCTCAACCAACGCTTGAATACGCGCGGCGGCGGCGCCCTGCTTTTCTTCCTGTTCCATCAGGTTCAGTTGCAGGCTGTCGTTCTCATCCTTAATGCGGGCCATTTCTGCCTTGAGGCTTTCATGGGTGCCCAGCAGGTCTTGGTTCTGCTGTACGAGGTCACTGACAAGTTGTTCCAGCTGGCTGAGGGATGCTTCTAACATTTTGATTTCTCGGGCTTTTTAAAAGGGCGGTGACAATAAAGAAAATTCACCTTGGAAGCCAGGGATATCCTGGCGCGGGGCCTTGATTATACGGGTCAAGCCACGCTTTGGAGCCTTAGTGACTGCTTTTGTGCCATCTGGTTCCTGAATCCACTCCAACACCCCTCAGCTGCGACAAAAGCGCACACCCCATCAAGACTTTAGTCGTATGACCGATAGGTCATGGACAACCCGTCTCAAAGCGCGCCGATCGCGCTTTCCCCAGGATCACAGCATGTCCCTTCGTAATATGAATATCGCTCCGCGGGCGTTTCTCGGCTTCGCGCTCATTGGTGCGCTCATGTTGTTTCTCGGTATATTCGCCCTGAACCAGATGAGCAAGATTCGCGCGGTGACCGAAGACATCACCTCGAACAGCGTGCCAAGCATCCGCGCCCTGGATGAGTTCACTCAGTTGACCCTGCGTTTGCGGGTGCTGTCCTACCGCTTGCTGACCAATCGCGAGCCGGATGTGCAGCAAAAGACCCTGGAAGCCTTTGAACTGCGCAATCAGCAGATCCGTACTGCCCAGGGCGTCTACGAAAAACTGATTGAAAGCAGCGAAGAGCGTGCGACTTACGATGAGTACGTGCGCCTGCTGAGCCAGTACCACCAGATTGAAGAACGGATGAAGAGCCTGTCCCGGACCAATCAGGTAGAAGAGCTGCGCGCACTGCTCAACACCGAGCTGCTGAACAACTCCGAACAGGTCAATGCCGTCCTGACCCGCCTGCTGGACATCAACAACCGGATGGCCATCGCCAGCAACCAGCAGGCCGCAGAGCAATACGACTCGGCCTTCAACCTGGTGGTGGCCTTGTTGCTCCTGGCCACCGCGCTGACCATGCTGTTCGCCTGGCTGTTGACCCGCAGCATCACTCAGCCAATTGCCCAGGCCTTGAGCGCCGCCGAAGACATCGCCGAAGGCAACCTGACGCGACCAATCAAGGTCGATGGCGACGACGAAGCCGGACGCTTGCTGCTCGCCATGTCGAAGATGCAGGAAAAATTGCGCGACACCTTGCAGCGTATTTCCGGCTCGGCCACCCAGTTGGCCTCCGCCGCTGAAGAACTGAATGCCGTCACCGATGAAAGCGCCCGTGGCCTGACCCAGCAGAACAACGAAATCGAACAGGCCGCCACCGCTGTCAACGAAATGACCAGCGCCGTCGAAGAAGTGGCCCGCAATGCGGTGAGCACTTCCGAGGCCTCGAAAAATGCCACGTCCTCCGCCGGTGATGGCCGGGACCTGGTGCAGGAAACCGTCAGTGCCATCGAGCGCATGAGCAGCGATGTGCAGGCGACCGCCACATTGATTGGCAACCTGGCGGAAGAGTCCCGGGATATCGGCAAGGTGCTGGACGTCATTCGTGGCCTCGCCGACCAGACCAATCTGTTGGCATTGAACGCAGCGATTGAAGCAGCCCGCGCCGGGGAAGCCGGTCGTGGATTTGCTGTGGTTGCCGATGAAGTGCGCGCCCTGGCCCATCGCACCCAGCAGTCCACCAGCGAAATCGAGCGGATGATCGGCAGCATTCAATCCGGCACCGAACATGCGGTGAATTCGATGCGCAACAGCACCGAACGCGCCGAGTCGACGCTGAACATCGCCAAAGGCGCGGGGATGTCCCTGGACACCATCAACACCGCCATCGTCGAGATCAACGAACGTAACCTGGTGATCGCCAGCGCTGCCGAAGAACAGGCGCAGGTGGCCCGTGAGGTAGATCGCAATCTGGTGAACATTCGTGATTTATCGGTGCAATCGGCTACGGGCGCCAGCCAGACCAGTGCGGCGAGTAGTGAGCTGTCGCGTTTGGCGGTGGATTTGAATGGGATGGTGGGGCGGTTCCGCCTTTAATTGAACTGAACGCCCACCCTCAAAACCTTTTTGACAGCGCAGCAATTCAACAGGTTAGAATCGCTGGCACGCAGACTGCATGGTCAGTTTGCGCCCAGTCTTTCTTACTCATGGAGTACCGCCTTTGAATGCGACGACCATCAACAGCCTGTTCTTGATCGGCGCGTTGCTGGTAGGTGCGAGCATTCTGGTGAGTTCTCTTTCGTCCCGCCTGGGTATCCCGATCCTGGTGATCATCCTGGCCGTGGGCATGCTCGCCGGCGTCGATGGCGGCGGCATCATCTTCGATAACTACCCGACCGCCTATCTGGTGGGCAACCTGGCCCTGGCAGTGATCCTGCTGGACGGCGGCTTGCGCACAAGGGTGGCGAGTTTTCGTGTGGCACTGTGGCCGGCCTTGTCGCTGGCGACAGTGGGGGTGTTGATTACCACCGGCCTCACCGGGATGGCCGCCGCTTGGCTGTTCGACCTCAACATCATCCAGGGCCTGCTGATCGGCGCCATCGTCGGCTCAACGGATGCGGCAGCAGTGTTCTCACTGCTGGGCGGCAAGGGCCTGAACGAACGGGTCACCGCCAGCCTGGAAATCGAATCCGGCAGCAACGACCCGATGGCGGTGTTTCTCACCGTGACCCTGATCGACATGCTCGCCAGCGGCCAGACCGGTTTGCACTGGAGCCTGCTGGGCCACCTGATCCGCGAGTTCGGCATTGGCGGCTTCATCGGCTTGGGTGGTGGCTGGCTGATGCTGCAGATGGTCAACCGGATCAACCTGGCCAACGGCCTGTACCCAATCCTGGTGATTGCCGGCGGCCTGTTTATCTTCGCCATGACCAACGCCCTGCACGGCAGCGGCTTCCTCGCCGTGTACCTATGCGGCCTGGTGATCGGCAATCGTCCGGTGCGCAGCCGTCATGGCATCCTGCATATGCTCGACGGCATGGCCTGGCTGGCGCAGATCGGCATGTTCCTGGTGCTGGGCCTGCTGGTCACGCCTCATGACTTGCTGCCCATCGCCCTGCCGGCCCTGGGCCTGGCGCTGTGGATGATCCTCTTTGCACGGCCGCTGTCGGTGATGGTCGGCCTGCTGCCGTTCAAGGCCTTCCATGATCGCGAGAAAGCCTTTATCGCCTGGGTTGGCCTGCGCGGGGCGGTGCCGATCATTCTGGCGGTGTTCCCGCTGATGGCCGGCCTGCCCCACGCCCAGCTGTACTTCAACCTGGCGTTCTTTATCGTGCTGGTGTCGTTGCTGGTGCAGGGCACCAGCCTGCCGTGGGTCGCCAAATTGCTGAAAGTGACGGTACCGCCGGAGCCTGCGCCGATTTCCCGGGCAGCCCTGGAAGTGCACGTCACCAGCGAGTGGGAGCTGTTCGTCTACCGTCTCGGTGCGGAGAAATGGTGCATCGGGGCCGCCCTTCGCGAGCTGAAAATGCCCGAAGGTACGCGCATCGCCGCGCTGTTTCGCGGCCAACAACTGCTCCATCCGTCGGGTAGTACGGTGCTGGAAGTCGACGATTTGCTCTGCGTGATCGGCCATGAACACAACCTCGCGGCCCTCGGAAAACTGTTCAGCCAAGCACCGCAACGGGGCCTAGACCTACGCTTCTTCGGCGACTTCGTATTGGAAGGCGACGCCCAGCTGGGCGCGGTTTCGGCACTGTACGGGCTCAAGCTTGAAGGCATCGATCCGGACATGCCGCTGAGCCGCTTCATCACCCAGAAAGTCGGTGGCGCTCCGGTAGTGGGTGACCAGGTGGAGTGGAACAACACCATTTGGACCGTCGCAGTGATGGACGGGAACAAGATCGGCAAAGTCGGCGTCAGATTCCCCGAAGGAAGTCGCCCGGGTCCCGGGCTCTTCCTCTAAACTCTGCCTGTAAATTTCGGTGCGATGACGCGCATTCGACGTCAGGACACCCCTTATTCTTCACCTAGCTCGACCGGTATCCATGACAACCCTGCGCACTTTTTTAGCTACCGCCCTGCTTGGCTTAAGCCTTTGTGTCAGCGCCGTACACGCCGCCGACCCGCCCAGCGTCGACGCTGTCCAGCAAACCCTGGACAAGCTGCCTGACCGCAAGTTGCCCGATGCAGACATGAAGGCCCTGCAAGCGATCCTGCAGCAAACCCTGACGCTGCTCGGCAACAAGCAGGATTACGAGCAGCGCCTGGCCGACCTCAAGCGCCAGTTGGCAGACGCCCCGCGCCAGACCACGGAAAACCAGCGCGAGCTGACCCGGCTCAAGGCCACCAAGGTAATTCCGGTCGCCCAGCGCTATGCCACCTTGCCCATCCCTCAACTCGAACAACTGTTGGTGCAGCGCACCACCCAGCAAGGCGACCTGCAAAAGGAGCTGGCCGACGCCAATAGCCTGACCATCGCCGCCCAGACTCGCCCCGAGCGCGCCCAGACCGAAATCAGCAGCAGCCAGACGCGCATCCAGCAAATCAACACCATCCTCAAGGCCGGCAAGGACAACGGTAAAAGCCTCAGCGGCGACCAGCGCAATCAGCTGAACGCCGAACTGGCGGCCCTCAACGCCTTGATCCCGCTGCGTCGCCAGGAACTGGCGGGCAACAGCCAATTGCAGGACCTGGGTAACAGCCAACAGGACCTGGTCCAGGAAAAAACTGTGCGCCTGGAGCAAGAAATCCAGGACCTGCAAACCCTGATCAACCAGAAACGCCTGGCCCAGTCCCAGGAAACCGTCACCCAACAGTCCATCGAAGCACAGAAGTCCGGCGGCAGCAGCCTGCTGACGACCGAAAGTGCGGCCAACCTGAAGCTGTCCGACTACCTGCTCAAAAGCACCGACCGCCTCAATGAACTGACCCAGCAGAACCTGCAAACCAAGCAGCAACTGGATACCGTGACCCAAAGCGACTCGGCACTGGATGAGCAGATCAACGTGCTCAAGGGCAGCCTGTTGCTGTCGAAGATTCTCTATAAACAGAAGCAGGCATTACCGCGCCTGAAGGTCGACCGCGACCTGGCGGACGACATCGCCAACATTCGCCTGTATCAGTTTGAGGTCAACCAGCAGCGCGAGTTGATCAACCCGCCCAGCGCCTACGTCGACAACCTGCTGGCGACCCAGACGGCCGACCAGGTCACCCCGCAACTGCGCCGCACCCTGCTGGAACTGGCCATCACCCGCGCCGACCTGCTGGAACGGCTGAACCGCGAACTGAGCGCCGCCCTCAACGAATCCATCACCCTGCAACTGAACCAGAAGCAGCTGTTCAGCACCGCTTCCAGCCTGCGGGCGACCCTCGACGAACAGATGTTCTGGATACCCAGCAACAAGCCGCTGGACGTCGAATGGCTGGAAACAGTGCCCAAGCGCCTGGAAAAACAAGTCACCACCCTGCCCTGGGCCTCCAGCATCAGCGAGCTCTACGACGGCCTGACCCAGCGCCCACTGCTGTTCCTGCCGCTGTTGCTGTTGATCGGCGCGCTGTTGTGGCGACGCAGCCACCTGTACGACCGACTGAAAAAGTTCCACCTGGACATCGGCCACTTCAAGCGTGACAGCCAATGGCACACGCCGATGGCGATCCTGGTGAATATCCTGCTGGCAATGCCCGTGGCGCTGGCCTTGGCGCTATGCGGCTATGCCCTGCAAATCGACGCCCGTGGGCAAAACGCCAACCTTGGCGTGGCCCTGTTGCAGATCGCCCAGGCGTGGCTGGTGTTCTACACCGCCTATCGGATCCTGGCGCCGGGCGGCGTGGCCGAACTACATTTTCGCTGGGAAAAACCCCAGGTTGAATTCCTCCAAGGCTGGATTCGCAAACTGGGGCTGGTGGTACTGGCGCTGGTGGCCGTGGTGGCCATCGCCGAGCATCAACCGGCGGCACTGGCTGACGATGTGCTGGGCATCGCCGTGGTACTGACCTGCTACGCGCTGATGGCGTGGCTGCTCAGTCGCCTGCTGCTCAACAGCCCG
>NZ_JBUZRD010000007.1:0-229680 GCF_055407145.1 Pseudomonas sp. c313
ATCGAAACCTACATAACTCTTTGTTTACCAAGGAGTTTTCCGTTTCGACTGCGCCGGAAGTGGGGCGAATTATAGACTTCCAGAATCTGCCGTCAACCCTTAATTTTGGCTTTCTATCAATAAGGTCGATTTGGTTAAAAAGCGATCGCCGCTTCTTCTATATAGAAGGGCTCTCGCACTCTATATAGAAGAAGGCACTCAGATAACGCCTGACTCCTTCAATGCTTCAACACTCGATGAAGACAACCCCAGCACCTGCTGCAACACCTGAAAGGTATGCTCGCCCAACAGGGGAGGCGCACTGCGGTATTCAACAGGCGTCTTGGAAAGGCGAATAGGGCTGGCAACCTGTGGAACCATTCCAGCCAACGCGTGAGGCAGCTCGATAGCCAATCCCCGGGCCTGAACCTGAGGATCGGCAAACACCTGCGCCAAATCATTGATCGGCCCACAAGGCACGCCAACCTTCTCAAGCTGTGCCACCCACTCAGCCGTGGTCTTGAAGACAGTCGCCTGACGAATCAAAGGAATCAGCGCCGCCCTATTGGCCACCCGCAGCTTGTTGGTGGCAAACCGAGGATCATCGGCCCACTGAGGCTGCCCAGCGACCTGAGCAAACTTGCGAAACTGCCCGTCATTACCCACGGTCAGAATGAAATCCCCGTCGGACGTGGGAAAGTCCTGATACGGCACGATATTAGGGTGCGCATTGCCTAGCCGCCTGGGCGACACACCCGTAGTCAGGTAATTCATCGCCTGATTGGCCAGACAAGCCACCTGGACATCCAGCAAGGCCATATCGATATGCTGCCCACCGCCATCATGATCGCGGTGTGCCATGGCCGCCAGAATCGCAACGGTGGAGTAAAGCCCCGTCAGGATATCGGTCAAGGCAACACCTACCTTGACCGGCCCTTCTCCCTCATCGCCCTCAGGTCGACCGGTCAGACTCATAAGCCCGCCCAACCCCTGAATCATGAAGTCATATCCAGCCCGCTTGGCATAAGGACCTGTCTGGCCAAAGCCAGTGATCGAGCAATAGATCAGCTCCGGATTGATTTCCTTGAGCGACTCATAGTCCAAGCCATAAGCCGCCAGGCCACCGACCTTGAAGTTCTCGATCAGAATGTCCGACTTCGCCGCTAGATCTCGAACCAGCTTCTGCCCCTCCGGCCGCGTGAAGTCGATGGTTACCGACTCTTTATTACGATTGGCCGATAAATAGTACGAGGCCTCACTGGTGTTCTCGCCATAAGCGTCCTTAAGGAAGGGCGGGCCCCAGGCGCGGGTATCATCGCCATTGCCAGGCCGTTCGACCTTGATCACCTCAGCCCCGAGGTCCGCTAGAATCTGCCCGGCCCAAGGGCCCGCCAGCACTCGCGACAAATCTAGTACCCGCAGATGCGATAGCGCGCCCATGGTCGTCCTCCTATTAATAGAACGCCTGAATACCGGTTTGGGCGCGCCCCAGAATCAGCGCATGCACGTCGTGAGTACCTTCATAGGTGTTCACCACTTCCAGGTTGACCAGATGACGGGCGATTCCGAACTCGTCGGAGATACCGTTCCCACCGAGCATGTCGCGAGCCATACGGGCAATATCCAACGATTTACCGCACGAGTTGCGCTTCATGATCGAGGTGATCTCGACCGCAGCCGTACCCTCATCCTTCATACGCCCCAAACGCAGGCAGCCTTGCAGGGCCAAGGTGATTTCGGTCTGCATGTCCGCCAGCTTCTTCTGAATCAGCTGGGTAGCGGCCAACGGACGACCGAACTGCTGGCGATCAAGGGTGTATTGGCGAGCCGTGTGCCAGCAGAACTCCGCAGCACCCAATGCCCCCCAGGAAATGCCATAACGCGCCGAGTTGAGGCAAGTGAACGGCCCCTTCAAACCCCGGACATCCGGAAAGATGTTTTCTTCCGGCACAAACACGTTGTCCATGACGATCTCACCCGTGATTGAGGCGCGCAGACCGACCTTGCCGTGAATCGCCGGGGCACTCAGGCCTTTCCAGCCTTTTTCCAAAACAAAACCGCGAATGTCGCCCGCATCGTCCTTGCCCCAAACCACAAACACATCAGCAATCGGGCTGTTGGTGATCCACATCTTGCTGCCGGTAAGGCTGTAGCCGCCATCCACCTTGCGTGCACGAGTAATCATCGCACCCGGGTCGGAACCATGGTCAGGCTCGGTCAGACCGAAACAACCAATCCACTCGCCGGACGCCAGCTTGGGCAGGTACTTTTGCTTTTGCGCTTCAGTACCGAATTCATTGATAGGCACCATGACCAAAGACGACTGCACACTCATCATCGAGCGGTAACCGGAGTCGACGCGCTCGACCTCACGAGCAATCAAGCCATAGCTGACGTAGTTCAAACCGCTGCCGCCGTACTGCTCGGGAATCATTGCCCCCAACAAACCTGTTTCACCCATTTCACGGAAGATCGCCGGGTCAGTCTTTTCATGGCGGAAGGCTTCAAGAACGCGCGGCGCCAGCTTGTCCCGGGCGAACTGCTCGGCACTGTCGCGCACCATGCGCTCTTCTTCGGTGAGCTGCTGATCCAGCAACAGTGGATCGATCCAGTTGAAGCTTGCCTTACCGCCCATGAGTGAGTCCTCGCGAAGTAGATCAAAAGTCGTGCATGGAGCCTAGGCCGGGCAGGCGAGGAGAGCAAACGAGGTTTTTGCATAGCCTTGTGCTAATTTATCACTCCGTAACGATTCAGAAGGGCATATATGCCTTTCATTAGTGAGGGTACGGTACATGCGCAGAAAGATCCCCAGCACCACAGCGCTGGTCAGTTTTGAGGCCGCAGCCCGCCACGAGAGCTTTACCAAGGCGGCGCAGGAGCTTTCCATCACTCAAGGCGCCATCTGTCGACAGATCGCCAGCCTTGAGGAGTTTTTGAGTGTCGAGCTATTTCGGCGGTCGCGCCGCGGGGTGAAGCTGACCGAAGCCGGCCTGTCCTACAGCCGCAGAGTGGCGACTCAACTGGATGCAGTGGAGCGCGATACGCTGTCAGTGATGGGCCAACAAGGTACCAATGTCATCGAACTGGCGGTGGTCCCGACCTTTGGCACCCAATGGCTGATTCCACGCCTCAAGGACTTCCAGCACCAGCACCCAGAAGTCACCGTAAACCTCACCAACCGCACACGGCCCTTTCTGTTTGCCGATACCGAATTCGACGCGGCGATCTACTTCGGAGACGCCGACTGGTCAGGTACCGAATCTCACAGATTGATGGGAGAAAACCCGCTCCCAGTATGCAGCCCGAAACTGCTGGGGGACCGCACACACTTCAGTGCACAAGAGATCGCCGAAATGCCCCTTCTGCAGCAAACCACCCGGCCTTACGCTTGGCGCCAGTGGTTCAACGCGCAGCAACTGAACGTCCCCCGCGACATGACAGGACCCCGTTACGAGCTATTCTCCATGTTGTCCCAGGCAGCCATGCATGACATGGGTGTCGCGCTGATCCCGCCGTTCCTCATTCAACGGGAATTGAGCGAGCACCAGTTGGTGGTTGCCAGCCCTCAGGTCCTCGCAAGCTCAAAGGCCTATTACCTGATGATTCCCGAGAGGAAAGTCGAATCAGCCTCCCTGCATGCGTTCAGAGACTGGCTGATCGACCAGTCACAGCGCTACAACCCTAATGTTTAAACAGGCATCTTACATTGTTGACCATGTAGTCAATTAATATTGAATCCTACAGATGTACATATATGTCGCAATTCGACAGACTGTACCTATCAGTCTTAAATCCGCCTTTAAGCCATGACTTACGTGGCCCACAGCGCCTTATCAAGCCCGATACTCACTTATTCACATCAACGATGGCGAAACTCTTTATTTTCGCCTTTATGCCTTTAGAAACCGGCATTTGACGTAGTTATTTACGGGTATTGCGACAATCAGTCACAGGGTGACTTGTAGTTAATTTTTCGTCACCCGCCATAATCCCTTGATGCTCGTAAAGTTCGCCTGCAAAATGCCGCGCCCCGCTGTCATTTCGGCGGGATCGTGCTGATCGGCCGCCCCAGTCACGCCCTCCATGGCGCGCTGGCCTTTTTACAAAAAGATCAAACGCAAAAAGATCACGCAGGAGATTTGACGTGCACATTGGTGTTCCTCTCGAAACCCAGACCGGTGAAACGCGGGTTGCTGCAACCCCGGAAACCATCAAGAAGCTGATCGGCCAGGGCCATAAGGTCACTGTACAGAGCGGGGCAGGCATTAACGCCAGCATCGTCGACAGTGCCTATGAAACGGCAGGCGCAACCATTGGCAGCGCCAACGATGCATTTGGCGCAGAGCTTATCCTCAAGGTGGTCGCCCCCAGCGACAGCGAACTGACGCTGATCAAAAGCGGCACCGTATTGGTGGGCATGCTCAATCCGTTCAGCAACGAAACCATCACCAAACTCGCCGACCGCGGCATCACCGCCTTCGCCCTTGAGGCGGCGCCGCGCACATCTCGCGCACAAAGCCTGGACGTACTGTCCTCCCAGGCCAACATCGCCGGCTATAAGGCTGTGTTGCTGGCCGCTCATCACTACCCACGCTTCATGCCGATGCTGATGACCGCCGCAGGAACTGTGAAAGCCGCCCGCGTGTTGATTCTCGGCGCTGGCGTTGCTGGCCTGCAGGCGATTGCCACGGCGAAACGGCTGGGCGCAGTGATCGAAGCGTCCGACGTGCGTCCCGCGGTGAAAGAGCAAATCGAATCCCTCGGCGCCAAGTTCGTCGATGTGCCGTATGAAACCGATGAAGAGCGCGAATGCGCCGTCGGCGTCGGTGGTTATGCCCGTCCCATGCCCACCAGCTGGATGCAGCGCCAGGCCCTCGCAGTGCATGAGCGCGCCAAGCAGGCCGATATCGTCATCACTACTGCACTGATCCCCGGTCGCAAGGCACCGACCCTGCTGAGCGCCGAAACCGTCGCGCAGATGAAGCCAGGCTCAGTGGTCATCGACCTCGCCGCAGCCCAGGGCGGTAACTGCCCGTTGACCGTGGCCGATCAAGTGGTCGTGGAAAACGGCGTGACCATTTGCGGCCCGACCAACTTGGCTGGTGCCGTCGCCGCTGATGCCTCGGCCCTGTATGCACGCAACCTGCTGGACTTCCTGAAGCTAGTCTTCACCCAGGAAGGGCAGTTTGAAATCAACCTTGAAGACGACATCGTCGCCGCGTGCCTGATGTGCCGCGACGGCCAAGTCATCCGCAAAAACGCCTAAGCAGGGATTCAGACGATGGAAGAGCTTATCTCCCCCGGTATCTACAACCTGATCATCTTCGTGCTGGCGATTTATGTCGGTTATCACGTGGTCTGGAACGTCACTCCCGCACTGCATACCCCTCTGATGGCGGTGACCAACGCCATTTCGGCGATTGTGATCGTCGGCGCCATGCTCGCCGCAGCGCTGACCGTCACTCCGCTGGGCAAGACCATGGGCACTCTTGCCGTGGCTCTGGCTGCGGTCAACGTGTTCGGCGGCTTCCTGGTCACCCGACGCATGCTTGAGATGTTCAAGAAAAAAGCCCCGAAAGCCGTAAAAGAAGAGGCGCCCAAGTAATGAGCATGAACCTTGTCACGACGCTCTACCTGATCGCGTCGATCTGCTTCATTCAGGCCCTCAAAGGTCTCTCGCACCCGACTACATCCCGACGCGGCAACCTGTTCGGCATGCTCGGCATGGCGCTGGCAGTACTCACCACCGTGGGCCTCATCTATAAGTTGGGCGCTGAGCTGGCCACCGCCGGTATCGGCTACGTGATTGTCGGCCTGCTGGTAGGCGGTACCGCTGGCTCAATCATGGCCAAGCGCGTGGAAATGACCAAGATGCCGGAGCTGGTAGCCTTCATGCACAGCATGATCGGCCTGGCTGCGGTGTTTATCGCCATTGCCGCTGTGGTTGAGCCGCAGTCCCTGGGTATCGTCAAACAGCTGGGAGATGCGATCCCTGCTGGCAACCGTCTGGAGCTATTCCTCGGTGCGGCCATCGGCGCCATCACCTTCTCCGGCTCGGTAATCGCCTTCGGCAAGTTGTCGGGCAAATACAAGTTCCGCCTGTTCCAGGGCGCATCAGTACAGTTCGGTGGCCAGCACAAGTTGAACCTGGTGCTGGGCCTGGCGACCCTGGGCCTTGGCCTGGCCTTCATGTTCACCGGCAACCTCAGCGCCTTTGCTCTGATGCTGGCCCTAGCGTTCGTGTTGGGCGTGCTGATCATCATCCCGATTGGCGGCGCCGACATGCCGGTGGTCGTATCGATGCTCAACAGCTATTCCGGCTGGGCAGCAGCGGGCATTGGCTTCTCGCTGAACAACTCGATGCTGATCATCGCCGGCTCGCTGGTAGGCTCCAGCGGCGCGATCCTTTCGTACATCATGTGCAAGGCGATGAACCGCTCCTTCTTTAATGTGCTGCTCGGCGGGTTCGGCACCACGACAGAGGCCGCCGGCCCGGCAGGCTCGAAAGAGGCGCGCCCAGTGAAATCCGGCTCGGCCGATGACGCCACCTTCCTGCTGACCAACGCCGACACCGTGATCATCGTTCCCGGTTACGGCCTGGCGGTAGCACGAGCACAACATGCGCTCAAAGAGTTGACCGAGAAGCTGACCCAACGTGGCGTGACCGTGAAGTACGCGATCCACCCGGTCGCCGGTCGTATGCCTGGCCACATGAACGTACTGCTGGCCGAGGCGGAAGTGCCTTACGACCAGGTGTTCGAGATGGAAGACATCAACTCCGAGTTCGGCCAGGCCGACGTGGTGCTAGTGCTTGGCGCCAACGATGTGGTCAACCCGGCCGCCAAGAACGATCCGAAATCGCCGATCGCCGGCATGCCGATTCTCGAAGCGTTCAAGGCCAAGACCATCATCGTCAACAAGCGTTCGATGGCCAGCGGCTATGCCGGCCTGGACAACGAACTGTTCTACCTGGACAAAACCATGATGGTCTTCGGCGACGCCAAGAAAGTCATCGAAGACATGGTCAAGGCCGTCGAATAAACACTGCTCCAGCGCAACACCCAAAACCCCGGCCTTTAGTAGGCTGGGGTTTTTTATTATCGAGGAAAACCCGACCAAAGGCTCTAAATCGCTGCCCTGCATTCGACCATGGTAGCGGGACGAAACTTTTTGAAATCACTAGACTGCCCACCTTGCCTCCGTTGCCCGAGATAACAATCCATGTACCGTGATCGTATCCGCTTGCCTTCGCTGTTGAACAAGGTCATGAGCGCTGCCGATGCCGCCGCCCTGATCCAGGACGGCATGACCGTCGGCATGAGCGGCTTCACCCGCGCCGGTGAAGCCAAGGCCGTGCCCCACGCCCTGGCCGAGCGCGCCAAGACCTCGCCGCTGAAAATCACCCTGATGACCGGCGCGAGCCTGGGCAACGACCTGGACAAACAGCTGACCGAAGCCGGGGTACTGTCACGCCGCATGCCGTTCCAGGTCGACAGCACCCTGCGCAAGGCCATCAATGCCGGCGAAGTGATGTTCATCGACCAGCACCTGTCGGAAACCGTCGAGCTGCTGCGCAACAAGCAACTCAAGCTGCCAGACATTGCCATCATCGAAGCCGTCGCCATCACCGAGCAAGGGCACATCGTGCCAACAACCTCGGTCGGCAACTCGGCCAGCTTTGCGATTTTCGCCAAGCACGTGATCATCGAGATCAACATGGCGCACAACCCAAACCTGGAAGGCCTGCACGACATCTACATACCGTCCTATCGCCCGACCCGCACACCGATCCCACTGGTGAAGGTAGACGACCGTATTGGCAGCACCGCAATCCCGATTCCGCCGGAAAAGATTGTCGCCATCGTCATCACCAACCAGGCAGACTCAGTGTCCACCGTGGCGGCGCCCGACAGCGATACTCAATCGATCGCCAATCACCTGATCCACTTCCTCAAAGAGGAAGTGGATGCCGGCCGTATGACCAACAAGCTCGGCCCGCTGCAAGCGGGTATCGGCAACATTGCCAACGCGGTGATGTGCGGCTTGATCGACTCGCCGTTTGAAGACCTGACCATGTATTCGGAAGTGCTTCAGGACTCGACCTTCGACCTGATCGACGCAGGCAAGCTGAGCTTTGCCTCGGGCAGCTCAATCACCTTGTCGGAACGTCGGAACGCTGATGTGTTCGGTAACCTGGAGCGCTACAAGGACAAACTGGTGCTACGTCCACAGGAAATTTCCAACCACCCGGAAGTAGTGCGGCGCCTGGGCATCATCGGCATCAATACCGCGCTGGAGTTCGACATCTACGGCAACGTCAACTCCACCCATATCTGCGGCACACGGATGATGAACGGTATTGGCGGCTCAGGCGATTTCGCCCGCAATGCGCACTTGGCGATCTTCGTCACCAAGTCGATTGCCAAAGGCGGGGCGATTTCCAGCGTGGTGCCCATGGTGAGTCACGTCGACCATACCGAACATGATGTCGACATCCTTGTGACCGAAGTGGGCCTGGCAGATCTGCGGGGCCTGGCTCCACGGGAACGGGCACGGGTGATCATCGATAACTGTGTACATCCAGCCTACCGCGACGCGCTGAACACCTACTTCACTACAGCCTGCACCCTGGGTGGGCATACCCCGCACATCCTGCGCGAAGCACTGAGCTGGCACATCAACCTGGAAGAAACCGGGCATATGCTGAAAGCGTAATTGATACAGATCCGGGCTGATGCAAATACAGTTTCATCAGCCTTGGATTGCCAGCGTAGATTCCGCAAAAAACTGTACTGCTGTACCGGTCATTTCCTACCAAAAAATCCTACAATCACCCTCATAAACACCTATAACGCACCATTTAAGTGCACACAGGTACAGTTTCCTCATTTTCGTACAGTACAGCCGCTATAAACAGTTAACTGGCCCCTCACAATACAGATGAACTGTATCTAGAGAGTCTTGCGCCGGAGGAGGATCATTGGCATCAGTTAAACCACTACCTAATCCCGCCACAAGCGGAAGGATGTCACCATGGAACGTACACTCAGTTCCGAACTGTTCTTCGAAGACAAAGCTGTAAATACCCAGGCTTCCTTGCCTTTGCGCGTTATCGCCAACCTGATGTTGTGGCAGCGCCGCATCTCCAGCCGCCATCAATTGGCTCGCCTGGATTCGCGTCTGCTGGCTGATGCCGGGATCAGCGAAGCTCAACGCTACGAAGAGCTGAGCAAGCCGTTCTGGCGCTAATGTAGCGCCCGCTGGTCCGAACCCACTGGGTCCACCGCCAGCATCCCGAATTGTTATAGCAAGACCCGCCCCGGGTGACTGGAGGCGGGTTTTGTTGTTTTTGGAACCTCGATTTCAGACAGCACACAGAAGGCCTGTCAAAAGAGCAGTACAGTTAAAAAAACAAAACAATTAAACAGTACAATTTATTATTAGTGTATCTGTACCGGTAATCGCAACAAGCCCAGCATGGTGCTCCAGAACACCAAGAAAGGCGCTCGCCATGAACCCCCTGCCAAATACCCTCGCCACCTTTGCACGATGTAATCTTTTTAAACGCCTTCTGCGCCGCGCCGCCTACACATTAACCCAATGGGCACGGCGCGCCCGCACGCGGCGCCAGTTGGCCGAGCTCGACCCACGAGAATTGTCAGATGCAGGTATCAGCCATGGCGACCGAATGGCCGAACTGTCCAAGCCCTTCTGGAGCGAGTAATCACGCCTACCGCCGGGACAGGCTATCCGAACAGATAAGTGGCAGCTAATATCCTGCTACCACGTGGCGAGCTCTGTAGAACGCGCGTCTGATGCCCTACGGCAACAACGCCCCGCTTACAGCGGCGGCTCTGCGCCACCTTCTTAGTTCATTCACAGGAGTCACCCCATGTCCCGTCTTCGTCTGCTGAGCGCTGCAGCCCTGCTGGTCCTGGCCGCTAACGCAAACGCTACCAGCCTGATCGTGACCACCGATTCGATCGTCGGCGCGCTAAAAGCTACTTCCGACGCCACCTCCGATGCCACGTCCTCACTGCGTGACAACAAGGTCGTACGCGCCGCCCGCGACGACGCGGCCAGCTTTGTTGCCAGCGAAGGCGCCATTCGTGGCGTGAAACTGGAAAGCGCCCTGGCGCAGATCCGCCAGCAAGCGCCACAACTCAATACAGCGACCGACGCGCAATTGGCCCAAGCCATCCTGGCGATCTGACCGCAAACCGGGACGAAGGGAACGCCAGCCGTTCCCTGAGACCTCGGCGCTGGCTCTCGCCCGGGCATTGCGCTAGCCTTGGCACTCGTTTTCAGTTGTCGAGTCCCATGGCTTTTTCATACCGCTTGTTGATTGTCCCTGCATTGCTTGCTGGCTGCTGGTCCGGTTCGGCCCTGGCCTTTGATCTGTCCACCCAAAGCATCGTAGTCAGCGCTTATGCCACCAGCAAAGTGACCTCCGCCCCGTTCGACAATAAATTGATACTGGCCGCCCAGGATGACGCTGCTGCTTTCATTGCCACTGACGGCCAATGGCGGGGAGCCCAGCTGGAATCAGCGTTGGATTATCTACGTCGTACCCAGCCAAAACTTAAGTCCAGCGACCTTGAACTGGCTCAGGCAATTCTCGTCCAATAATCATCTTTGTCTTACGGAGTTATTCCATGCGTAGCCCGCTGATCGCCGCCGCCCTCGGCCTGCTGTTGTTGGCCGATGTTGCCCAGGCACAAACCCTGGTGGCCACCAGTAACATCATCGTCCGGGCCTCTGGCCGTACCATTGATTTCACCTCGGACACCACCACCTCAATCCGAGATTCAAAAATTGTGCGCGAAGCCCACGATGATGCCGCCAGTTTCGTCGCCAGCGATGGCAACATTCGCGGCGCCCAACTGGAAGCAGCCTTCAACACCCTGCGTACCCGCGTGCCAGAAGCCCGTGACGCTAGTGACCAGATACTCGCCGAAGCCATCCTCGCACTGTGAGGCGCCTTGCCGCCTGGCTATTGGCCGCAACTGTACTGCTGTGTGGCAACGCCGCCCAAGCTAGCCTGCAACTGCGGCTCAAGACCGACGGTTTGAGCCCGGCCGAACAGCAGGCCAGCCAGGCATTACTCGATGACGCCATGCAGTCCTTGCCACCGCGCTTCATTGAGCAGTTGGACCGGCGCATAGACGTCGGCTGGACCAATGACATGCCCGGCAACGCCTACGGCCAGGCATCCCTGGTGTCCGAGCTGGACCTCAACCGCAACCTTCTGGCCAGCCTTACCGACGGCACGGCTGCCACTAAAAAAACCAATCGCCCCCACGGCACCGTACGCCGGGAAATGCTCGCCACCGTGCTGCATGAACTGACCCACATCTACGACCGCGCCCGCCTGTGGCCCAACGCTGACCGCGCGCGGATCCAGCGCTGCAGCCGCCAAAACAGCATCACCGGCCTGATTGGCCTACCCGATCAATGCCGCGGGCAAAATGACCGCCGCTTCACCCTCAGCGACGACCCGCGCCTGCTGGACCTGGCTGGTTGGCCGCAATACGTCGGCCGGCGTGGCGAGCGCGAACAGCACAACCGGCAGATTGCCCGCAGCCCTGACATCTACGAAATCACCAATCCCAAGGAGTATGTCGCGGTCAACATGGAGTATTTCCTCCTCGACCCGAGCTACGCCTGCCGCCGTCCCTCGCTGTACCGCTATTACAAGGAGCACTTTGGTTGGGCGCCGCCAGCCAAGGACAACTGCGCCAAGACCTTCGCCTTCCTCAACGCCGGCAACGATTTCGCCAAGACCCCGCTGGGCCAGGTTGACCCAGAACGGGTCTACGCCATCGATTACCTGCTGGCCGAAGCCAACCAGAACCTGGTCAGCCGCTGGGGCCACAGCATGCTACGCCTGGTGATCTGCGCACCGGGCCGGCCACGGGGTCCGGATTGCCGACTGGATCTGGATCAGCACCTGGTGTTGTCCTACCGCGCCTTCGTTGGTGACGTACAGCTGTCGAGCTGGGATGGCCTGGTGGGCAAGTACCCGTCGCGACTATTCGTGCTGCCATTGGCCCAGGTCATCGATGAATACACCAAGACCGAATTGCGCGGGCTGGCTTCTGTGCCGCTGATCCTGACGCGACAAGAGATCAACGACACTGTCGAGCATGCCGCCGAGATGCACTGGAGCTACGACGGCAATTACTACTTCATCTCCAACAACTGCGCGGTGGAAAGCCTAAAACTGTTACGCAGTGGCAGCGCCAACCCGCAATTGACCGGCCTGGACAACATCACCCCCAACGGCCTGCTGGAAGTGCTCAAGGGCCGGGGCTTGGCCGATACCAGCGTGCTGGACGATCCCAAAGAGGCCCTGCGCCTGGGCTATCACTTCGACTCTTTCCGCGAGCGCTACCAGGCGATGTTCGAGGTGCTGAAAAAGCACCTGCCGATCAAACAAACCCAAGTCGAAGACTGGCTGGCACTGAGTGCCAAGGAACGCCGCCCATGGTTCGCCCAGGCCGACCTACGCACCAGCGCCGCGCTGCTACTGTTGGAGCAGGCGAGCTTCCGGCGACAGCTGATGCTGGCCCAAGATGAAGTCAAACAACGCTACCTGGGCGCTCGCGAGCTGAAGAACGGCGGCATGGACAAAGCCAACGCCACCTTGCAGCAGATCCTCGCCAACAGCGGCTTTCTTAGTCGCCCGGCAGAGCTGCTGGGCAGTAGCGGCTATGGATTGCCCCAGCCAGTGGAGTCCAGGCGCCTGGAGTCTGAGAGCAGCCTGCGCCAAAAGCAGCTGCAATCGCTGACCGGCGAACTGGACAAGGAAGTGAGAGCGCTGCTGGAGCCTTCAAGGGCGGCAGAGATTGCTGAGTGCGAGGCCAATCTCAAGCAGGTCGGCGAACACCTGCGGGCCTTGCACAAGGCCGCCGGTGGATTGGAGTTGCCTTAGAGCTGCTCTTCATCCTCCTGCGGTAACTGCTCATCCAGATGCACCCACGGCAACCGGCTCGTCACCCAGATATGCCGATCCGCTGGTGCATCTTCTGGATGATCCAGGGTCGCGATGGTCACATCGATATTTTCCGGGCTCAGCCGCGTCACCAGCGCCAACTGCGCCCCACAGTGAGAACAGAAATACCGCATACAACTCTCAGAAGAGTCGTACTGTGCAGGCAGCCCTGTCATCCAGGCAAACGCTGCACGGGGCAGGGTGATCCAGGTGGTCACCAACCCACCGCTAACCCTGCGGCAAATCGAACAGTGGCAATGGGCGATATCTACCAACGGCCCGCTGAACTGATAACGCACCCTGCCGCAATGGCAGCCGCCTGCATGCAAATCGCTCATCTCCCAAGCCCCTGGATGCTCTATGCCAGCAGATTACTCCCCGTCGCCTGTTTTTCCAGCGAAAGCTGGCTGAAAGCTTGCGCGATTAGGATCGCCCCCACTTCCGGCAATAGACCGGCAGGCCTGCCTGAGCGTTCCGACGCCCAACGGCCCAATTAACAACAACAATGGTGATTCTGATGCCTGCTCGTACCCGCCTGTTTGCCCCGACTCCTCCCGTACGCCTCGCGCTTTTCGTTCTGCGCTGACCAACCCTCGGTTCGCCATTCCCTAGCCGCGCTACGCCTGGAGTATTCCTATGCTGACTTTCCTTGGCTTTGCCATGGTCATCACGTTCATGTTCCTGATCATGACCAAGCGCCTGTCCGCGCTGATCGCCCTAATCATCGTACCCATCCTGTTCGCGCTGTTCGGCGGCTTTGCGCCGAAAATCGGCCCGATGATGCTCGAAGGCATCACCAAGCTGGCGCCAACCGGCGTGATGCTGATGTTCGCCATCCTCTATTTTGCCCTGATGATCGACTCTGGCCTGTTCGACCCGGCCGTGCGCAAGATCCTCAAACTGGTCAAGGGCGACCCGCTGAAAGTCTCGGTCGGTACTGCAGTGCTGGCGCTGGTGGTGTCCCTGGACGGTGACGGCGCCACTACCTACATGATTTGCGTGGCCGCCATGCTGCCGCTGTACAAGCGCATCGGTATGAGCCCGCGGATCATGGCCGGCCTGATCATCCTCGCTGGCGGCGTGATGAATATGACACCATGGGGCGGCCCGACCGCTCGTGCTGCCAGCGCACTGCATGTGGACCCATCGGACATTTTCGTACCGATGATTCCGGCGATGCTCGCAGGCGTGGTGGCTATCCTGGTGATTGCCTACATGTACGGTAAACGCGAACGTGCCCGTCTCGGCGAATTACACCTGCTAGGCGATGAAATCGACCACAGCGAAATCAGCGTCTCGCAATACCCCGACGCCCGCCGTCCGAAGCTGATCTGGTTCAACGGCGCCCTGACCCTGGTCCTGATGTGCACACTGATCGCCGGCCTGTTACCGCTGCCCGTGCTGTTCATGGTGGCCTTCAGTATCGCGATGATCGTCAACTACCCGTGCCTGCAACAACAGAAAGACCGCGTCGCCGCCCACGCCGGTAGCGTCCTGGCGGTGGTCGGGTTGATCTTCGCCGCCGGTATCTTCACCGGCATCCTGTCGGGCACCGGCATGGTCGATGCCATGTCCAAGAGCCTGCTGGCGGTCATTCCCGATGCCCTTGGCCCTTACCTTGCCGTAATCACCGCACTGGTGAGCATGCCGTTCACTTTCTTCATGTCCAACGATGCGTTTTACTACGGCGTACTGCCGGTACTGGCCGAAGCCGCCAGCCACTACGGCATCACCGCCGTAGAAATGGCCCGCGCCTCGATCGTTGGCCAGCCGGTACACTTGCTCAGCCCGCTGGTGCCGTCGACTTACCTGCTGGTGGCCCTGGCCGGTATCGAATTTGGCGATCACCAGCGTTTCACCCTCAAGTGGGCAGTGCTGGTGTGCCTGTGCATAATGGTTGCCGCGTTGCTGATGGGGATTTTTCCGCTGTTCAGCACTCTATAATCGTACAACTCACTGCGCCGACCTGACCTGAGGGTTGGCGCGGTCCAGCACTCGCTCAAAGGAATACACATGGAATGGCTGAGCAATCCGGAAATCTGGATTGCCTTCTTCACCCTGACAGCTCTTGAGATCGTCCTGGGCATCGATAACATCATCATGATTTCGATCCTGGTCAGCCGCATGCCCAAGCATATGCAGGCGCGCACCCGGATCTTCGGCCTGGCCCTCGCCATGATCACGCGCATCCTGTTGCTGCTATCGATCACTTGGGTCATGCGCCTTACAGGTGACTTGCTCACGGTGGCCGGCCACGACATTTCCGGTCGCGACCTGATCCTGTTCTTCGGTGGCCTGTTCCTGCTGTGGAAAAGCTCCCAAGAGATGTATCACGCGCTGGAAGGTGAAGACGAAACCCACGACGAGCCAACAGGCAAGGGTGGCAAGTTCATCTACACCATCATCCAGATTGCGATCATCGACATCGTCTTCTCGCTGGACTCGGTCATTACCGCCGTGGGTATGGTTTCCCACGTTCCAGTGATGGTGGCGGCGATCATCGTCGCCGCACTGGTGATGATGCTGGCCGTTGGCACCATCAGCGACTTCATCGACAAACACCCATCGCTGAAGATGCTGGCGCTGTCCTTCCTGCTCGTAGTGGGTACCGTATTAATCGCCGAAGCCTTCGACGTTCACATGCCAAAAGGCTACGTCTACTTCGCCATGGCGTTCTCGCTGGCTGTGGAAGCGGTGAACATCAAGATGCGCACCGCCATCGCGAAAAAGAAAAAACAGCAGGGCCCTGTGAAACTACGCAAGGATATTCCGGGTCAATAAACTTGCGCAGACCAAAATCTAGGCGTCCTCGCTCCTACAGGAAAGAGGCTTTCGGGCCTCTTTTTTTCAGCTGCAAAAAGCTGATTTCATGACAGTTTTGTTTCAATCCCTTCTTTAGCTATGCGATGCTGGCGCGCAGCCCATTCGCCAACTACAGCTTAAGTACACAACGTAGAACAATACGCGGCACCAACCATTTGCTCCTTTGGAGCACGACCAACACAGGGGGCCGAGCATGCTGACCCTGCTCAATCTGCTTTCCGCGGTGACCCTGCTGATCTGGGGCACGCACATCGTCCGTACCGGCATCCTGCGGGTCTACGGCTCCAACTTGCGCCAGGTTATCGGGCAGAACATGTCCAAGCGCTGGCTGGCATTCATCGCCGGGATACTGGTCACCGCCATGGTGCAAAGCAGCAACGCCACGGCGATGCTGGTGACCTCATTTGTCGGCCAGGGCCTGATGGGCCTGACGCCCGCCCTGGCGACCATGCTCGGCGCCGACGTTGGTACCGCATTAATGGCCCGGGTGCTGACCCTCGACCTGTCCTGGCTATCGCCGCTGCTGATTTTTCTTGGCGTGATTTTCTTCCTGTCCCGCAAACAAACGCGAATCGGACAAATGGGCCGCGTCGGCATCGGCCTGGGCCTGATCATCCTCGCGCTGCAATTGATCGTCGAAGCCGCTGGGCCCATTACCCATGCCCAGGGCGTCAAGGTGCTGTTCGCCTCGCTGACCGGCGACATTCTGCTCGATGCCCTGATAGGCGCATTGTTCGCGATGATTTCCTACTCCAGCCTGGCTGCCGTGCTGCTGACCGCCACACTGGCCGGCGCCGGCGTGATCGGCCTGCACGTGGCCATAGGCCTGGTAATCGGCTCCAACATCGGCTCCGGCGTGCTGGCCTTTCTCAGCACCAGCATGCAGAACGCCGCCGGGCGCCAGGTCGCGCTGGGCAGCTTGCTGTACAAGCTGATCGGCTTGCTGCTGATTATTCCGGTCCTCGATCCGCTGGTGCAGTGGATGGACACCCTGGACTACAGCACCCAAGGCATGGTCATCACCTTTCACCTGCTCTACAACGTCACCCGTTGCCTGATCCTGTTGCCCACTATCGGCCCGATGGCGCGTTTGTGTGCCTGGCTGCTGCCGGAGCGGCCGGAGGTCAACGGCCTGGCCAAACCCCGTCACCTAGACCTGACGGCACTGGCCACCCCAAGCCTGGCGCTGGCCAATGCCGCGCGGGAAACCCTGCGCCTGGGAGACTTGATCGACAATATGCTGACCTCAATGCTGGAAGTGCTGCGGGGCAATCAAACCGCAATCACCCAGGAAATGCGCAGCATCAGCGACGATGTCGAAGCCCTCTACAGCGCCATCAAGCTCTACCTGGCGCAGATGCCTCGCGAAGACCTCAGCGAACAGGACAGCCGCCGCTGGGCCGAGATCATTGAACTTGCGATCAATCTGAAACTGGCCGGCGACTTGATCGAGCGCATGCTGCGCAAGGTCCAGCAGCAAAAAACCTCCCAGCGCCGCTCGTTTTCCGAAGTTGGCCTGGAAGAACTGGCCGGCCTGCACAGCCAATTAATCGCCAACCTGCGCCTGGGCCTTTCGGTGTTTCTCAGTGCCGACCCGGAAAGCGCCCGGCAATTACTGCGTGAAAAACGCCGCTTCCGCGCCCAGGAACGGCGCCTGGCCCACGCCCACGTCAGCCGCCTCCAACGAAAGATCGTACAGAGCATCGAGACCAGTTCCCTGCATCTGGAGTTGATTGCCGACATGAAGCGCCTGAACTCGTTGTTCTGCAGCAGCGCCTATGTGGTTCTGGAAACCTCCGAAACCGGCGCACTGGCGACGGACAATATCGCCGACATCACCCATTCGCCCTGAACGTACGGCGGTGCGTGAAGTCAGTTAAAACGGACCTCACGCCAGGAAGCTTGTTATGCGTCGCCTGTTATTCGCCTGCCTGCTCATGGGCTCGGCACATGCCTTTGCCTTTGATCGCTTGCAGGTAGAAGGCTATATGTTACCCAACGGCCTGCAATTGCTGCTCAAGCCGGGCACCGCGCGTGGGCACGTGGCCATTCGTTTGGTGGTCGGCGTTGGTCTGGACGACTTCAGTTGCCAAGACAAGGAGCTGCCGCATCTGCTGGAGCACCTGCTGTTCAGCGGTATCGGCGGCGGCGAAGGGGCTCTGGAAGAGCAGATGCAAGCCCTGGGCGGCGAATGGAACGCCTTCACCAGCAACGCCGACACCACCTTCGTCATCGAGGCACCGGCGCACAACCAGCGCAAGGTGCTGGACCTGTTGCTGGCGATCCTGACCCGAACCGAGCTGAACGACACCGCCATCACTGCCGCCAAGCAAGTGGTCGAGCGCGAAGATGGCGGCCATTACTCCCACTTGCAACGCCTACTGGATCGCCAGGACCTGGGCCACAACGCCAGCAATCAACTGGCGGTAGAGTTAGGCATCAAGTGCGCCGAACGGGCAGAAGTCCACGACTTGACCCGCGACCAACTGGAAAAGGTACGAAAGGATTGGTACGCACCCAACAACATGACCCTGATCATCGTCGGCGACCTGGACAAGTTGCTGCCGGCCTACCTGGAACGCACCTACGGACAGCTCGACCCGGTAGACCCCAGCGAACATCGGCCCCTGCCGCAGATTCAGCACGCCGCAGCCACTCACCGCGATCTGATCCACGGCTGGGTCGGCGATGGCGCCAAGCTGCACTGGCTGTTCCCGGAACCGGTGCAGGACGATCAACACGACGAAACCTACGACCTGCTCAAGGACTACATGGACTGGGCGCTGTATCGCCAACTGCGGCTCAAGCACGGTTTGTCCTACGGCCCGTGGAGCGAGCGGGAGGTGCTCGGCGGCGTTGGTTTCCTGAGCCTCAACGCCGACCTTGAACGCGACAACCTGCCCGAAGCCGAGCAGGTGCTGGAAACCCTCAAGACCACACTGCTCAAGGACGGCCTCGACCCGACCACCTTCGCTCGCCTGAAACAGGCTGCCATCGCCCGCCAGGCCTGGGCCGTGCAGGGCAACAGCGCGCTGGCCGACTATTACTGGAGCGCCTCGGGCGACTACATCGACGGGCGCTTCAGTGACCCGGTCAAGCGCATCAAGGCGGTCAGCCTGGAGCAGACCAACCAGGCCATGCGCCAGGTCCTTAACCAGACCGGCTACTGGCGCATCGAAAAACCACTGCTTAGCTACGACGCTCTCAACTGGGTCGGCGCAGGCGTTCTGGGGCTGATCGCGATTGTGTTGCTGGGTCTGCGGCGTTATCGCAAAGCGATTGCGCAATGACACCCCAATGAAACGGCTAAGGCGTTATTCTGTCTGGGATTTTCCCCGACAAAGACTGTGAACTGCCGAATGCCTAACCTGACCCATTACATACAGCGCGTCATCGAACTGATGAAGCGCTACCCAGGTGTGATTGCACTCGGCGGTTTTATCTCGGGAGTGAGCAGCTTCATCCTGGTGGATCGTCAGCAAGGTATGGCCAGCTGGATCGCCATCATCATGCTGGTGAGCTGGTTATGGCTGATGCTGGAAAACAGCTTCACCCAGTTGTTCAGCAAAGTTTTCAAGCGGGAAATCCCCGAACCGCTGCTGCGCTACGCCACGCAGATGATCCACCAGGAAAGCCTGTTCTTCGTCCTGCCGTTCTTTTTTGTCACCACCACCTGGAACAGCGGCCAATCGGTCTTCACCGGCCTGCTGGGCGCGGCGGCGCTGGTATCGATCACCGACCCGCTGTACTACAAGTGGCTGGCACCCAAGCGCTCGCTGTTCTTGGCGCTGCACACCTTAACCCTGTTCGCCGCCCTGCTGACCGCGCTGCCGATCATCCTGCACCTGACCACCGCCGAGAGTTACAAGCTGGCACTCGGGGTGGCGATGGCTCTTTCGATCCCCAGCCTGGCGGTCAGCCTGCCGCTGCGCAGTGTGCGGGGCTGGGTCATGTTGCTGGGAGTAACCGCAGCCATTGGCGCCGCCGGCTGGTTCCTGCGCAGTTGGGTACCGCCAGCCACGTTGTGGATGAGCGAAGTCGCCATCAGCACCCAGTTGCAAGACCGTACCCCCGGCGATGACCTCAAGGAAGTCAGCTCCAGCCAACTGCGCAGCAGCGGGCTGTATGCCTATACCGCGATCAACGCGCCGCGCGGGCTGGATGAGAGGATCTACCATGTCTGGAAATTCAACGGCAAAGAGGTCGACCGTATTGCCCTGGATATTCACGGTGGGCGCAAGGAAGGCTACCGAGCCTGGACCCACAAACAAAATTTCCCGCCGGACGCGGTGGGGCACTGGCAGGTGCGGGTGCTGACCGAAGACGGGCAGGTGATCGGCGTGTTGCGCTTCAACGTAACTGACGCCAGTCAGGACGCCGCGACGGCGAACGCGCCAAAGTAGGCAGGATCGTGCTATTACGTAGGAACTGTGTAGTTGCCAAACAAGCTCGGAGCTTATGACCAGTAGCACAACGGCTGGAGCCGCTCACCTGGACACGTCCACCACCCCACCACAACTCAGGGTTACAGGGGACTGGACGCTGGCCCACTACACCTCCCTGAAAAAGCTTTCGCAAAAGCTCGACGGCCAATACGACGCCGGTACCCACATCGACCTTAACGGCCTGGGCGCCCTGGATACCGCCGGCGCCTCACTGCTGGTCGAGTTGCTCGGCCCCGAGCGCATTGAGCAATCCGCCGAACATTCCGATTGCAGCCTGTCCACCGCCGACCGGGCTCTGCTCAAAACAGTCTATCGCTCCCTGAACGACTTCTGTGTGCCGGTCAAAGAACCGGAAGAGGGCGCCGGCATTCAACTGCTGGCACGCATAGGCAGCGCGGTGGACACCGTCTGGCAAGACGGCATGAAGTTGCTGGGTTTTATCGGCCTGATCCTCGAAACCTTTGCCCGCGGCGTGTTCCGCCCCAAGCGCTGGCGCCTGACCCCGATGGTCGCCCATATCGAACAAACCGGCCTCGACGCCGCACCCATCGTCGCCTTGCTGACCTTTCTGGTGGGCGCAGTGGTGGCGTTCCTCGGTGCCACGGTGCTGGCCAGCTTCGGCGCGAGTATTTTCACCGTGGATCTGGTGGCCTTTTCGTTCCTGCGCGAATTCGGAGTACTCCTCACCGCAATCCTGATGGCCGGCCGTACCGCCAGTGCCTTCACCGCGCAAATCGGCTCGATGAAGGCCAACGAAGAAATCGACGCCATCCGCACCCTGGGCCTGGACCCGATGGAGTTGTTGGTGCTACCCCGGGTGCTGGCGTTGCTGGTGGCGCTGCCGATGCTGACATTCCTGGCGATGATCTCGGGGATTATCGGCGGTGGCGTGGTGTGTGCCGTGTCACTGGGCATCTCGCCGGCGATGTTCCTCTCGCTGCTGCAGTCGGACATCGGCGTGCAGCACTTTTTGGTGGGCATGGTGAAGGCACCGATTTTCGCCTTCCTGATCGCCGCCATTGGTTGCCTGGAGGGCTTCAAGGTCAGCGGCAGCGCCGAGTCCGTCGGCGCCCACACCACCTCCAGCGTGGTGCAGTCGATTTTTGTGGTGATCGTGCTGGATGCGGTGGCCGCCTTGTTCTTCATGGAGATGGGCTGGTGAGTCGTTTACCCCGTGCGCCCGCCGAGGCGGTGATCGAAGTGCGTGGCCTGTGCAATCGCTTCGGCAAGCAGAGCGTGCACGAAAATCTCGACCTGGATTTGTACAAAGGCGAGATCCTTGCCGTGGTCGGCGGCTCCGGCAGCGGCAAGTCGGTGCTGCTGCGCAGCATCATCGGCCTGCGCCAGCCCAGCGAGGGCGCGGTGCGGGTATTCGGCCAGGACCTGCCGAGCCTGTCGGAGCATGAACGGTCGATGGTGGAACGGCGCTTCGGCGTGCTGTTCCAGAAGGGCGCGCTGTTTTCTTCGCTGACGGTGACGGAAAACGTCGCCTTGCCGTTGATCGAACACGCGGGCCTCAGTCGTCCCGACGCTGAACACCTTGCTGCAGTGAAACTGGCCCTGGCCGGGTTGCCACTGTCGGCCGCCGACAAATACCCAGCCTCTCTCTCCGGCGGCATGATCAAGCGCGCCGCCCTGGCACGCGCCCTGGCGCTGGACCCGGACATCCTGTTTCTCGATGAACCGACCGCCGGCCTTGACCCGATTGGTGCGGCCGCCTTCGATCAATTGATCCTGACCCTGCGCGATGCGTTGGGCCTGAGTGTGTTCCTGGTCACCCATGACCTCGACACGCTGTACACCATCACCGACCGGGTGGCGGTGCTGGCGCAGAAAAAAGTACTGGTGGCCGATGCCATCGACATCGTCTCGGAAACGGACGATGCCTGGATTCACGAATATTTTCATGGCCCACGAGGCCGCGCGGCATTGGATGCCGCTCAACAGTTCAACGAGGTATGACATGGAAACCCGAGCCCATCATGTGATGATCGGCCTGTTCAGCGTGATCGTGGTGGTCGGCGCCATGCTGTTCGGCCTGTGGCTGGCCAAATCCAGCGTTGACAGCGCCTTTCAGGATTACGAAGTGATCTTCAACGAGGCGGTCAGCGGCCTGTCCCAGGGCAGCTCGGTGCAGTACAGCGGGATCAAGGTCGGCGATGTCACCAGTCTGCGCCTGGACCCCAAGGACCCGCGCCGGGTATTGGCGCGCATCCGCTTGGCCGGGCAGACGCCGATCAAGGAAGACACCCAAGCCAAACTGGCGCTGACCGGCATCACCGGCACCTCGATCATCCAGCTCAGTGGCGGCACGCCGCAAAGCCCCAAACTCAAGGGCAAGAATGGCGAACTGCCGCAAATCACTGCCTCGCCATCGCCCATCGCCCGCCTGCTGAACAACAGTAATGACTTGATGAGCAGCATCAACCTGCTGCTGCACAACGCCAACCGCATGTTCTCCCCGGATAACGTCGACCGCCTCAGCAGCACCCTGGAACACCTGGAGCAGACCACCGGCGCCATCGCCGATCAGCGCGGAGATATCAAGCAGGTCATGCAGCAGCTGATGCAGGTCAGCAAGCAGGCCGGCGCCACCCTGGAGCAAACCACCGCGCTTATGCGTAACGCCAACGGCCTGCTCAATGACCAGGGCAAGCAGATGTTTGGCAGTGCCGAACAGGCCATGCACTCGCTTGAACAGAGCACCGCGACCATCAACAGCCTGCTGACCGACAACAAGGATTCCCTGAACAGCGGTATGCAAGGCCTCAATGAGCTGGCCCCGGCCGTGCGCGAACTGCGCGACACCCTCGGTTCATTGCGGGCCATTTCCCGCCGTCTGGAAGCCAACCCCAGCGGGTATCTGCTGGGCAGCGACAAGAACAAGGAGTTCACGCCATGAAGCGTGCTTACCGCGTTATCGTCCCCGTCGCTCTGGCATTAGTCAGCGCCTGTTCGATCTTGCCCAAGGCCGATCCGTCCGACGTCTATCGGCTGCCTTCGGCCCAGGCCACTTCTCAAGCCAGCGCTGTAGCCTGGTCGTTGCGCCTGGCAAAGCCACAGACCAGCGAGTTCCTCGACAGCCCGCGCATCGCCGTGGTGCCTCAGGGTGACCTGATCAGCAGCTATGCGAACTCACGCTGGAGCGATCCGGCACCGGTGCTGTTGCGTAATCGGCTGCTGGATGGTTTCCAGCGGGATGGACGGGTGACATTGCTCAGTACCGATGACACCAACCTGCAGGCGGACTTTGAGCTGGGCGGGCAGTTGCAGGCGTTTCAAAGCGAATATCGCGGCAGCGCCGTTGAAGTGGTGATTCGCCTGGATGCACGGCTGGTGCGCGGTAGTGATCAGCGGATCATTGCCAGCCGGCGCTTTGAAGTACGTCAGCCGGTCAGTGACACCAAGGTTCCGGCTGTGGTGGCGGGGTTTGGCCAGGCAGGGGATGTGTTGAACAAGCAGGTGGTGGATTGGGTGGTGGGGCAGGGCAATACAGCAGCGAAAAGATAGCCCTTTCTCTGTAGGAGCTCGCTCCTACAGGAACAGCGATTAGCCAAAAAACCAGTAGCACACCGCAATCGCCGCGATGACACCGGCCAACTCCGCCAACAACGCACACCCCACCGCATGCCGCGCCCGCTGGATGCCCACCGAGCCAAAGTACACCGCCAACACATAAAAGGTGGTCTCGGTACTGCCCTGAACCGTCGCCGCCACCAGTGCCGGGAAGCTATCGACACCTTGGGTCTGCATGGTTTCAATCAGCATCGCCCGCGCCGCGCTGCCGGAGAACGGCTTGACCATCGCCGTCGGCAACGCGTCGACAAAGCGGGTATCCATCCCGGTCCAGGCCACTAGATGACGAATGCCCTCCAGGCCAAAATCCAGCGCCCCGGAGGCCCGCAATACGCCCACTGCACAGAGCATCGCCACCAGGTACGGCAGCAAATTTTTGGCGACGTCGAAGCCCTCTTTGGCGCCTTCGACAAACGCTTCATAGACCTTAACCTTGCGCAGGGCGCCGATCAGCAGAAACAACATGATCAGGCCGAACAACGTCAGGTTGCCGAGGATCGATGACAAACCGGCCAACGCCGTGGCCGACAAGGTCGCCAGCAACGCCATGAAGCCGCCCAGTATCAGGGCGCCCGGAATCAGATAGGCCAGTACCACCGGGTCCCACAAGCGCAGGCGCTGCATGACAGCCACCGACAACAGCCCCACCAGGGTCGAAGCACTGGTGGCCAGCAGGATCGGCAGGAATACCAACGTCGGATCAGGCGCGCCTTGCTGCGCGCGGTACATAAAGATAGTCACCGGCAGCAGGGTCAGGGAGGACGCGTTGAGCACCAGGAACAGGATCTGCGCGTTACTGGCAGTGTTGGGGATGGGGTTGAGTTCTTGCAGCGACTTCATGGCTTTCAGGCCGATAGGCGTGGCCGCGTTATCGAGACCCAGGCCGTTGGCGGCAAAGTTCAGGGTGATCAAGCCGATGGCAGGGTGACCAGCAGGCACTTCTGGCATCAGCCGCAGGAATAGCGGACCGAGGGCCTTGGCCAACCATTCGACGATCCCGGCCTTCTCGGCGATGCGCAGGAAACCCAGCCAAAGGGTCAGGGTGCCGAACAGCAGCACCATCACTTCCACTGACAACTTGGCCATGGCGAAAATGCTTTCGACCATCGCCGCGAAGATCCCGGCGTTACCGCCAATCAGCCACTGCGCCAGTGCTGAAACCATTGCAACGATAAAGAAGCCAAGCCACAGGCCATTGAGCATCAGTTAAATCCCCCGGAAGATGTGGCGAATGATAGCGGGGCTGGCAGAAACGACAAACCCCGGATTTCCCGGGGTTTGTTCAGGTCACGTTGACGCAGGCATTATCAGCCTTGGGTGGTCTCGCCAGCCGGCAGCACTTGCTTGGTGCGCCAGTGCGGCAGGGAATTCCAGTAGCGCTCGCCCTTGGCATCGTCGTACATGCCTTCCCAGCGAGCGATGACCAGTACGGCCAGGGCGTTGCCGATCACGTTCAGTGCGGTACGGGCCATGTCCATGATCCGGTCGACACCGGCGATGAACGCCAGGCCTTCCAGCGGAATACCGACACTGCCCAGGGTCGCCAGCAGCACCACGAAGGACACACCAGGAACGCCGGCGATGCCTTTGGAAGTCACCATCAGGGTCAGCACCAGCATCAGTTGCTGGCCAACCGACAGGTCGATGCCATACAGCTGGGCGATAAAGATCGCCGCGATGCTCTGGTACAGGGTCGAACCGTCGAGGTTGAACGAGTAGCCGGTGGGCACCACGAAGCTGCAAATGGCCTTCGGTGCGCCGTAGGCTTCCATCTTCTCGATCACGCGCGGCAATACGGTTTCGGAACTGGCGGTGGAGTAAGCCAGCACCAGCTCATCCTTGAAGATGCGCATCAGCTTGATCACCGAGAAACCGAACAGGCGAGCGATCAGGCCCAATATTACAAAGGCAAAGAACAGGATGGCGACGTAAACCAGGATCACCAACTTGGCCAGCGGTAACAAGGATGCGAAGCCGAAGTTGGCAACAGTCACAGCGATCAGGGCGAATACACCGATAGGGGCGTACTTCATGATCATGTGGGTGACTTTGAACATGCTCTCGGACACGCCCTGGAACATCGTCACCAGCGGCTCGCGCAGCTCAGGCTTGAGGCTCGACAAGCCAAGGCCGAACAACACCGAGAAGAATATGATCGGCAGCATGTCGCCACGGGCCACAGCGGCAAAGATGTTCGAGGGGATCAGGTTGAGGATGGTCTGGACAAACGCATGCTCATGCTGAACCTCGGCGGCTGTCGCCTGGTACTTGGAAATATCGACGGTACCCAGGGTACTCATGTCGATGCCGGTACCCGGATGGAACAGGTTGGCCAGCAACAGACCGACGACGATCGCAATGGTGGTGACCACTTCGAAATAAAGGATGGTTTTCACACCGATCCGACCTAGTTTTTTCGCGTCCCCAACACCCGCGATTCCGACAATCAGCGACGAAATCACAATCGGGATCACGATCATCTTGATCAGGCGAATAAAGATATCGCCGGCTGGTTGCAACACGTTGCTGATCCACCAGGCCTTTTCGGCACTGAAATGGTTGAGCAACGCACCGATTGCAATCCCTAGTACCAGACCGATGAGGATCTGCCAGGCGAGGCTTAGCTTTGCCTTCTTCATGTCATTACCCTTACTTCAAGTGGACTCAGGCAGATGCGCCAGCTGGAACGCCCGGAAGCGAAAAAGTGTGTGCATCAGCCTCCGTAGAAGGTCACCGCTAGATGGCCGATATGGCTCACTGGCAGGCGAAAAAAGGCGCAACTATTCCGATGCCAGGGGGCGACGTCTAATGCCGTAAACGACTACCCTATGCCGAATCGGCATGAGTTTATAGGAGGAAACCTGTCCGTATGGTCAAATCAAATGCGACATTTCGGCACACGCACATACCGTGAACCGGCCATTTTAGCGTCGCTCAGGGTTTTAGGGGGATTTGTACCCGTGCGTAAAAACTCTTGAAGATTCCTACGGATACCATTGAAAAAGTCGTCTTGCTGCCAGCGAACTTTCTCGATAGATGGTCGTGTGGAAACACCGCGAAACGGTAAGAGAGGGAAAAAAGGAAAATTTCCGCTATACGCGGCATAAGAGGGATGTGACCGCAACAAGCCCACCGCAAGTTCGTCAAGCCATCACGGCTTGCGAACTTGCGGCGCAGCTTTTCTCCTGACCCGGCCCTTGATCAGAGCAACCCAGCCCCTTGGTCATGCACCACTGTCAGGCAGGAGTGCAAACAGAAAGAAGCGTTTGGCTTCTTTCTATGGGCGTTAGATCCGCCAAACAGGCCTAGTACCAGTTCGGGTCTTTCTTGAGCTGTTCCATCAACAACTTCTGCATGCCTTCGTCCGGCTTGCCGAGGAAGCGGTAATCGGCGTGCCGGGTCGGCGACTTGTCCGCCGGCAGGCCGGCCGGGACTTCCACTAACATCGCGTAGGCATCTTCCTTGTCCAAACTGAAAGCAACGATCAGGCGCTTATTCAGGCACGTCTCTGCGGTTTCACAGAGCGGTCCTACAAGGTACTGGTCGCCATCTTCGGTAACGGCATTCATTTGTTCAGAGGTGCCCGAGAGGTTAATTACCCAATCCGGCAAGCGCTCTTCCTTCTTGACCACGCCCTGCCAGGTTTCGCGGTACTGCGGGTCCGCGCTCAGCAGTTCGTTGGCCCTGGACTGACCATCATTGGCCGCCATGACCAGGCCACTGCCGCCCAACAACAGGGCAGCAGCAATGGCTTTAAGGGACGAATTGAACATGTTCAGCCTCGGCCGCGACGGCCAAAGAAGAAGGAAACGATGAACATCACCAGGAAGACCACAAAGAGAATCTTGGCAATACCCGTGGCGGTGCCCGCGATACCACCGAAGCCCAGGACTGCAGCCACAATGGCAATGATCAGGAATGTGATTGCCCAGCTCAACATGGTAACTCTCCTTACTCTTCTATATGAGTGACTGCTGTGAAACTTCCCCGTTGCCCCAATCGAGCCACGGGTTCATGCCTAGAACACCCAGCGTTCTTGATGAGGTTGATCGCTCAGGGCAATGTCCTGTTCAACCGCCATCAACTGCGGGACTGTCACGTCGGCGGTACTGCTGCCGACGGAGCGAAAATGGGTCTGTGTCGTCGTCGGGCGCTCGAAATGCCGGACTTGCTGCTGACCCGGCTCCCAACGCTGCAATTGCTGCCCACCGATCAAGGTGACCATCAAGGCCAGACTTGCAAACAGGCCCTGCTGCAAGCGCAGTGGCGATACGCGCAATTGGGTGAGGCGTTGGCGAGTCATCCTGAATCTCTCCCGCATTCTGATTATTCATTTATGACGGTTATGTGAGAAATAGTGCAGGGTGCATGCCAGTTTTTTTATTGAAAAATAATCAATAAAATCAAATAGTTAATAAAAGTACAGATTTCATCTCACCAGCATCCTGCACGATACCCCTACCTGCATCGTGCGAAATGCACGATGGTCAGTGGTCGGATCAGCGGGTCGGAAACGAACATTTGGCTGCCGAAGTGGCTAAAAAGACTGAAAACGCCATCAACGGGCGTTGATGTAGGAAAGGGTGCAGATAGCTGCACGGCAATGCTTTTAATCAATCAGAATAAACCATGCAACTTGCCCGATTATTCTGGGACTAAACAAGATCACTCATTCTTAAAGGAGCGCAGGACAGATGGAATCAGCCAAGGAACTTCAAGGCCGCATTCTTTTAGTGGATGACGAGTCCGCGATCCTTCGCACCTTCCGTTACTGCCTGGAAGATGAAGGCTACACCGTAGCTACCGCCAACAGCGCGGCCCAGGCCGATGCCTTGCTGCAGCGTCAAGTTTTCGACCTGTGCTTCCTGGACCTGCGCCTGGGTGAAGACAACGGCCTCGATGTGCTGGCGCAAATGCGTATCCAGGCGCCGTGGATGCGCGTGGTCATCGTCACCGCCCATTCTGCTGTCGACACCGCAGTGGACGCCATTCAAGCCGGGGCTGCCGATTACCTCGTCAAACCCTGCAGCCCCGATCAACTGCGCCTGGCCACGGCTAAACAACTGGAAGTGCGCCAACTCTCGGCCCGCCTGGAGGCCCTGGAAGGCGAAGTGCGCCAGCCCAAGGACGGCCTCGACTCCCATAGCCCGGCGATGATGGTGGTGCTGGAGACTGCTCGTCAGGTGGCTGGTACCGACGCCAACATCCTGATCCTCGGCGAATCCGGCACCGGTAAAGGTGAACTGGCCCGAGCGATCCACGGCTGGAGCAAACGGGCGAAGAAATCCTGCGTCACCATCAACTGCCCGTCGCTGACGGCCGAGTTGATGGAAAGCGAATTGTTCGGTCACAGCCGTGGCGCGTTTACAGGGGCCAGCGAAAGTACCTTGGGCCGTGTGAACCAGGCCGATGGCGGCACGCTGTTTCTCGACGA
Organism: Pseudomonas sp. c313; assembly: GCF_055407145.1. Lineage (NCBI taxonomy): Bacteria > Pseudomonadati > Pseudomonadota > Gammaproteobacteria > Pseudomonadales > Pseudomonadaceae > Pseudomonas > Pseudomonas sp. c313. Next base: position 29,252 of record NZ_JBUZRD010000007.1, read on the forward strand.
GATCGGCGATTTTCCATTAACGTTGCAACCAAAATTACTGCGTTTCATCCAGGACAAGGAGTATGAGCGGGTCGGTGATCCGGTGACCCGTCGCGCCGACGTGCGCATCCTGGCCGCTACCAACCTGAACCTGGAAGACATGGTTCGCGACGGTCGTTTCCGTGAAGACTTGTTGTATCGCCTGAACGTCATCACGTTGCATCTGCCGCCCCTGCGCGAACGCAGTGAAGATATCCTCACGCTCGCCGATCGTTTCCTCGCGCGTTTCGTCAAGGAATACGCAAGGCCGGCACGGGCTTTCAGCGATGAAGCACGTGAGGCGCTGCTCAACTACCGTTGGCCAGGCAATATCCGCGAACTGCGCAACGTGGTCGAACGCGCCAGCATCATCTGTCCCCAGGAAAAAGTTGAGATCAGCCACTTGGGGATGGCCGAACAACCGACCAACAACTCACCGCGCATCGGCGCAGCACTGAGCCTGGATGAACTGGAGAAAGCCCACATCGGCGCAGTGCTAGCCACCAGCGACACCCTTGACCAGGCGGCCAGAACCCTCGGCATTGATGCGTCGACGCTGTACCGCAAACGCAAACAATACAACCTGTGAGCTGTACCCTATGAAGCTTGCGATGAAACTGCGCACTCGGTTGTTCTTGAGTATTTCAGCGCTGATCACCGTTGCCCTGCTCGGGTTGCTGCTGGGTCTGGTGAGTGTCATGCAAATGGCCAAGACCCAGGAGTCACTGATCCGCAGCAACTTCATTACCCTGGACCTAGGGCTAAAGCTGCGCCAGACCCTGGGTGACCAGTTAATGATCATGCTCAACGAGCGGCCGGACCAGGCCACACTGCAAGCGTCCAAGCAGCAGTATTTCACCCTGCTGGAGCAAGGCATCGAACACGAGCGCAAGGATGCCAAGAACAACAGCTTTACCCAGGCTAAAACCGATTATCTGAACTTCCTGCAAGCCTTCGACGAAAGTGAAAACACGTCGCCATTGCTGCGTAACAACGACAAGCTCACCGCAAGCTTCAACGTGTTGCGCAACGGCCTGATCAGTGAACACAAGAAAGCCCTGGAAAACATCAACGATACTGAACAACAGTCAAGGGAACGGGCGCTATTGATTGCTGGCCTACTGGGGCTGGTGGGGCTGGCCGTGCTGATCATCGGTTTCATCACCGCCCACGGCATCGCCCAACGTTTTGGCGGCCCTATCGAGGCGTTAGCCAAAGCCGCCGACAAGATCGGCCAAGGCAATTTCGAGGTAACGCTGCCCATCTCCTCGGCGGCAGAGATGAACCTGCTGACCCGGCGTTTCGGCATCATGGCCGAAGCCTTGCGCCAGCATCAGGCAACCAACATCGATGAACTGCTCGCCGGTCAGCAACGCCTACAGGCGGTTCTCGACAGCATCGACGACGGTTTATTGATGATTGACCGCCAGGGGCGCCTGGAGCACCTTAACCCAGTGGCACAGCGCCAGCTGGGTTGGGACACAGACCGCTTGGGGCAGGGCCTTGGCGAAGCTCTCGGGCGTCCGGAACTGGATGAACAACTGCACTTGGTACTTCGCGGCGGCAACCTGGAACGGGCGCCTGAAGACTTGGAAGTAGAGGTTGAAGGTGAACTGCGTCTGCTGACCTACAGCCTGACGCCCGTCAGCCATACCCAGGGGCATATTCTGGGAGCTGTGATGGTGCTGCATGACGTCACCGAGCAACGGGCCTTCGAGCGGGTGCGCAGCGAATTCGTGTTGCGCGCCTCCCATGAGTTGCGCACACCGGTCACCGGCATGCACATGGCGTTCGGGCTGTTCCAGGAGCGGGCGAAGTTCCCTCCCGAGTCTCGCGAAGCCGACCTGCTGAGCACGGTGAATGAAGAAATGCAGCGTCTGATGCAGTTGATCAACGACTTGCTGAACTTCTCCCGCTACCAGAATGGCCTGCAAAAACTCACCCTGGCGCCCTGCGACATCACCGATCTGCTTGAACATGCCCGCGCCCGGTTTACCGAGCAGGCCAATGTGCAAAACATTGAGTTACTAGTCGAAGAGCAATCCCAACTCCCCAGGTTGCACGCCGATCAAGCGCAGTTGGAACGAGTGCTCGACAACCTTCTGGGCAATGCCTTGCGGCACACCGCCGAAGGCGGACAAATCCGCTTGCAGGCACGCCGCCATGGCGAGCGGGTGATTGTCAGCGTCGAAGACAATGGCGAAGGCATCGCCTATGGGCAGCAGGGGCGAATCTTCGAACCCTTTGTCCAGGTGGGACGCAAGAAAGGCGGCGCCGGCCTTGGCCTGGCGCTGTGCAAGGAGATCGTGCAACTGCACGGCGGCCGCATGGGGGTGTACTCGCGGCCAGGGCAGGGGACGCAATTTTACATGGCGTTGCCGCTATAAGCTTGAACGGCAGGGCTCAAGCTTGAGGCGTGCAGCTGACGCCCGTTCAACGCCTGCAAAATCGCCGCGCTTTCGGCGTCCGGTGTCCCGTCAAACAGCGACGCTCGGAAATGCATCTGGAACGCCGCCAGCACGTGCCGCGTAGCCACATCCAGCTCGCCCGTTTGCGGCGTCGCGTAGCCCAGTCGCGCCAACTCCTCCTGAAACCAGGTAATACTCGGCAGCTCGTTGGCATACTGCGCCTGAAAGCCCGCGACTATCTGGGCGTCCGGCCAAATCCCAAGCCCTTCATCGGCCAGGCGTTTCCAGGGGAACAACGGGCCAGGATCCAGTTTGCGCAGTGGCGCGATATCGCTATGGCCAATGATGTAGCGCGGGTCAATCTTGTTCCGCTTGCTGATGTCCTTGAGCAAAATCACCAACGACTGGACCTGCGCCTCGGAATAGGGATACCAGACACGGCCCGTCGGCGTATCGCGATAACCCTGATTGACGATCTCGATTCCGATGGAGCTGGAGTTGAGCCAAGTGCGGCCCAGCCATTCGCTTTCTCCGGCGTGCCAGGCACGCTGACTCTCATCCACCAACTTATAAATGGTGGCAGACGCATCGTCGCCAATCAGGTAATGGCTGCTGACCTGGCCATGAGTCAATAGCGCCAGCGAACGCTCCAAGGAAGTCGACGTATAGTGCACGATGACGAACTGCACACGGTTGTCGTAATTCGCCGAAGGATGGCTGGTATCCAGGCGAGGACCGCTCGCGCAGCCGGCGAGCATCAAAAACAGAAAGGCAGAACACAGAAATTTCATGGCAGCAGACAGTACACTAAAGACGATAATGCAACAGTGTAACGTACCGCTTACCGCCAAGAAGCCAAAAGCCAGCTTTTATACAAAATGGAACATTTTTCAGGCCATCTGCACCTGATTGCGCCCTGCGGCCTTGGCCCGGTATAGCGCCTCGTCGGCACGCTTGAGCGCCAAGTCACTGCGCTCTCCAGACTGAAACTGCGCCATGCCGATAGACATCGTGATTGTCACTCGCTCGCCCTTGAAGTGAAACGGGCAGGCTTCGATGGCAGCACGCAGAGTTTCACCCAACGCCAACGCCTCGACCACGGTTGAATCAGGCATCAACAGGACAAACTCCTCACCGCCAAAACGCGCGATAAAGTCAGTTGGCCTCAAGCGCTTGCTCAGCACGTTGGCAATGATTTTCAGCACCTTGTCGCCGGCCAGGTGGCCGTAGCTGTCATTGATGCGTTTGAAGTGATCCAGGTCCAGCATCGCCAGTGACAGACTATTGCCACACTGATGCCAAGCGTTGACTTCATATTCCAGACGTTCGCTCCAGGCAGCGCGGTTGGGCAATCCGGTAAGCGGATCGATCAAGGCTTTCTGGCGCTGCACCTCAAGGTGCTCACGATAACCCAAGGCCTCCTGCTCCATGTTGGCGACTCGTTCTGCCAAACCCTGCAATCGCGCGGCGACTTCGTGCTCGCGCTGGTCACGCTGCTGCTGGTGCTGGTCCATGGTGCCCAGCAACCCTTCAAGGTGGCTTTCCAGCACATGCTTGAGGCTGTCCAGGTCAGCAGCTTCCTGGACGCTGCTTTGCAGGCCATCTACCTGCTCGCGAATTTGCGTATCCAGCTCCCGTGCCGCCGTGCGGCTGTCGGCGTGCCCGTCACTGGCGGCCTGCAGGTTGCCCTGAAACGCTTCAAGACGCTCGTTAAGCTGCTTGAGGTAAGTCTCGAACTCGTGCTGACCGCTGTCGGTGATAGCCAGCATCAATACGGCCAAATCATCGAGGATCGGCAGCAATTCGTACCAATTCAGTCCATGGGCGAGGCGCTCGCGCATGGCTTCGGCCTGGGGGCGGTAACGTTCAGGCAAGGCCAGGTCTTCCAGCAGGCCCAGCAGGGTATCTTCAATGTGCTTGGCCACTGAGCTGTAGGAAGGCTCAGGGGAGTCCGGCAGGGCGTAAATCACCTCTGACTGCGGCCCTTCAGGGTCTATCTCGATCGGTTCTTCAGCCATTACCGGCGGCAAGGACAGGCTACCGATCACCGTCAGTTCCGGCACGCTGGCCTGGGCCTGCAGCGGTGGCGCCATGGCGGCGAGGGCACTCTCCGATGGCAGATCAGTCGCCACATCGACAGGTTGCTGCTGTTCTGAAACGTCGGCGACGTGCACCGGCACATCGATGAGCGGTGCCTGGGACACGGCGGCAATGAGTCGGGGAGTTTGCGGCGCATCGCTGGCGACCTTGACCGTGTCTATCATCGATACACGCGCAGCATCAGGCACCGACTCATCGACCACAGGCGTCGCAACTGCCAGCGGTAGCGGGGCAAAGGCCCGCAACGCCTGTGTCAGTTCAGGTGTTGGCGTTGCAGGTTCAGGCGCCAGGGCCGGCTTGGGCGGGCGGCTTACCTCGGCGGCAGGCTGTGGCTGGGCAGCAGCAGGCCGCGGCAAAGCCACCGTTGCCACCTGTGGCGCCTCTCCTGCGGCCTCTTTCGCGCCAAACAGACGTTGCAACAGTCCAGGGCGATCGGGTTCGCCATCCACCTCCAGGTTATTCAAGGCTTGGCCTTGAAGGCCACTCAGCTCACTGAGCAGCAGCGGAATCTCCCGAGCCTGGCCAACGCGACTGTCCAACTGCTTGGCGAAGCTCTTCAGCGGGCGGCTCACTTCGCGGGGCAAGGGCAACGCCTGCAACTGGGTCACCAACGCCGTCAATGCCGTACCGATCTGATCAACACGGGTTTCGCGGCGCTGCTCGGAATCCAGCACGGCTTTTTCCAGGCGCGGCAACAAAGCAGCCAATGCTGCGTCCATGTCGTCGGTGCGAACGACGTCACGCATCTCCTTCATGCACTGGTCAACCGCCCGATCAGTTCCCTCGGCCGCCAACGTGCTGCGCACCAGGCCACGACGCAACAGGTCGAGACGAGCGGCCCAACGGCGTTCGAGCTTTTCTTGTTGCTCGATGTTTAACAGGTACTTTTCTTTCCAGCGCTGGGCGTCGTCGCTCATGCAAGGGGTCCGCGAGGGCCAGGGCTCAACGCGGGCAATGCATCAGCCGTGAGCGAACCCGGCAGACGAATTTCTACCGCGACCGGCAGGTGATCGGAGATGGGCTGCGCCAATACCTGTACGCTTTCGAGTGTCAGGGTCGGGCTCAGCAGGATGTGATCAAGGCAACGTTGCGGGCGCCAACTGGGGAACGTGGCTTCAACTTGCGGAGCCAGCAACCCAAGGTCGCGCAACGGGGAATTCTGTAGCAGGTCACTGGCATGGGTATTCATGTCACCCATCAGCACCTGATGTTTGTAGTCGCCAATCAGCTCACGGATGTAGGCCAATTGCATGGTCCGGGCTCGAGCCCCTAGCGCCAGGTGCATCATCACCACCACCAGCGCCTCCGGCCCTTCGCCGAAACGCACGAGAATCGCACCGCGCCCCTTGGGGCCTGGCAACGGGTGATCCTCGATCGCCCACGGTTTCAAACGGCTGAGCACACCATTACTGTGCTGGCCGAGTTTTCCGAGGTTGCGATTGAGTTGTTGATACCAGTAGGGAAAGGCGCCCAACTGGGCCAGGTGCTCGACCTGATTGACATAGCCGGAGCGCAGGCTGCCGCCGTCGGCCTCCTGCAGGGCTACCAGGTCGAAGTCACCCAATAGATCGCCAATCTTTTGCAGATTGCCGGCCCGCCCATTGTGGGGCAGCAAGTGCTGCCAGCCCCGGGTCAGGTAATGCCGATATTTCTCGGTACTGATCCCCACCTGGATATTGAAGCTGAGCAGGCGCAGCCGGCTGTCTGCCGGCAGGCCCGTGGATTCCAGATGGTGTTCGTTGACCTGCGGATCATGCAGGCCTACGACGCGTTCGGTACCCCAACGCCGCATGGCGAGCCCCTTACTTGGCTGCGCGCTCTTTGCCGATCAGTTGGTCGGCAATATTCAGGGTCTGCTCCGGACCACCGGAAGTGCCCAGGTCAAAGCGGTATTTGCCGTTGACAATCATGGTTGGAACGCCTTGCACGCCGTACTTTTGCGCAAGCTCCTTGGCTTTGGCGATCTGACCCTTGATGGCAAAGGAGTTAAAGGTCGCAATAAACTTGTCCTTGTCGACACCCTGGGTGGCAACAAAGTTAGCCATATCGTCAACCTTGGTCAGTGGCTTGCGATCTTTCTGGATGGCCTCGAACACTGCGTTGTGGACCTTATGCTCGACACCCATGGCTTCCAGGGTCAGGAACAACTGGCCATGGGCATCCCATGCGCCACCGAACATGGCTGGAATACGTACGAAGTTCACGTCCGATGGCAGCTTTTCGACCCACGGATTGATGATCGGCTCAAACGAGTAGCAATGCGGGCAGCCATACCAGAACAGCTCCACCACTTCGATCTTACCTGGCACGGAAACCGGCACTGGGTTGCTTAACTCAATATAGGTTTTACCCGCTTCAAGCGGCACATCGGCGGCTTGCGCGGTCATGCCGAAGAGGCTGGCAGTGACGAGAGCGGCGCTGAGGATCAGATTACGCATGCTTTACTCCTGGACAAATAAAGTCGCCTCGCGCGACCTTTATTCAGACAGGTCTACACGGGCATGAGTTCGTTAGTGTAACGGTAGCAGCCACAAAAAAGGGCGGCCTAAGCCACCCTTTTTATGCTCGCATCGATAGATTAATCGAGCGTTAACGTTGCAAGAGATGTATAGCCCCGCAACGTTTGGTCATCCCGGCCTTACTTGTGCAGGCCTTGGATGTAGCTCGATACCGCAGCGATGTCTTCGTCGCTCAGCTTACGGGCGATAGTGCGCATGGTTTGAGCATCACCATCGTTGGCACGGCCGCCGTCTTCCTTGCGGAAATCGGTCAACTGCTTGGCAATGTACGTAGCATGCTGCCCACCCAGATGCGGGAAGCCTGCTGCAGCGTTGCCGGAACCGTCCGGCGAATGGCAGCCGGTGCAGGCTGGCAGGCCTTTTGCCAGATCACCACCACGGAACAAGGCCTCACCGCGTTTTACAAGTTTTGGATCGGCCGCACCCACACTGCCTGCCTGACTGGCGTAATAAGCCGCGATATCCGCCAGATCCTGATCACTGAGATTAGTCAGCAAGCCGGTCATTTCCAGGACAGTACGCTTGCCGTCCTTGATGTCGTGCATTTGCTTGGTCAGGTATTTTTCACCCTGGCCTGCGAGCTTCGGAAAATTGGGCGCCGGGCTGTTGCCATCCGGTCCATGGCAAGCACCACATACGGCGGCTTTCGCCTGGCCAGCAGTGGCGTCGCCTGCAGCATGGGCAACACCGGTGATGCCCAAGGTCAACAGCAGACTCACGATCAGTTTGTTCATCAGCTAATCCAACTACGGCTAAGGGTTAAAGAGTTATGGACCGGGTTTACTCGCTCATCCAACGGATGATGGCCTGGTAATCCTCGGTACTGCAGTCCATGCACAAACCACGCGGCGGCATCGCCTTGAAACCCTGGGTCACGTGCTGCACCAGCGTATCCATGCCTTGCGCCAGTCTCGGCGCCCAAGCGGCCTGATCACCCCGTTTGGGGGCGGTCGGCAACTGTCCGGCATGACAGGCTACGCAAGCGCGGTTGTACATGGCTTCCGGATCCTGTGTAGCCTGAGCGCTGTAAAACGGCATCAAGACACCGGCAGCTAGCAGCCATTTCGTCATACGACGACCTTTACAGGGTTTGAGAGCGTTTTGCGTTCTAATGCGCAATATAGGTCTTTCGCTCCCGCGAACTTCATCCTTCGCTGGGACAAAGCACACACAAAATCTGCGGCATTATATACTGGCGCTACTGAAACGGAAACGACACCGCTTGCCGCACCCATTCCCGGCACCGCCCACATCGGAAATCTCATGCAACTCAAGAACCCCATCCTCGGCCTGTGCCAACAGTCCACCTTCATGCTCAGCGCCGCCAAAGTCGACCAATGCCCCGACGACGAAGGCTTTGAAGTCGCCTTCGCGGGCCGTTCCAATGCCGGCAAATCCAGCGCTCTGAACACCTTGACCCATGCCAGCCTGGCTCGCACCTCGAAAACCCCTGGGCGCACACAGCTGCTCAACTTCTTCAAGCTAGACGATGATCGGCGTCTGGTCGACCTGCCGGGCTACGGTTACGCGAAAGTACCTATCCCGCTGAAGCTGCACTGGCAGCGTCACCTGGAAGCCTATCTGGGTGGTCGGGAGAGTTTGAAGGGGCTGATTCTGATGATGGACATCCGTCATCCAATGACCGATTTCGACCTGCTGATGCTCGATTGGGCAGTCGCCAGCGGCATGCCGATGCACATTCTGCTGACCAAGGCCGACAAGCTGACCTATGGCGCAGCAAAAAACACCCTGCTCAAAGTGCAGGCGGACATTCGTAAAGGCTGGGGTGATGCGGTGACGATCCAGCTATTCTCGGCGCCGAAACGCCTGGGCCTGGAAGATGCCTACACCGTGCTGGCAGGCTGGATGGAACTGGCGGACAAGGGTTCGGAAGCTGCTGCCGAGTAAAAGCTACAGGCAAAAAAAACCCCGGACTTCGCATGGGGAGGGGAAGTTCGGGGTCCAAGTTCCGGACCGCTAGGGCGGGATCCAGATATCTGCCAACACTTAACACAACATAGGAGCATTGAAGGGCTTCACCACCCATTCAGTAACTCTGAGTGACTTTTCATCGGTTAAGTTCCGGCGCTCCGGGAAACTATTGGAAATAACCTTCGGCTGTTTCCGATCTAAAAAGCTCAAAAGGGCGCGTTTGCGCGACAGCGCGCCGCAGCAAACGCCCTTCGTGGCGACTGATCAGTGCGCCTCGTCCCAGTTATTGCCCACCCCGACTTCAACCAACAACGGCACATCCAGCTTCGCTGCGCTGCTCATGTGCAAGCGAATTTCCTCGCGAACCTTGTCCACCTGATCCTCGCGAACCTCCAGCACCAGTTCATCGTGCACTTGCAGGATGACTTTGGCGTCCAAGCCAGACTCAGCCAGCCAGTTATCCACCGCCACCATGGCTTTCTTGATGATGTCAGCGGCCGTGCCCTGCATTGGCGCGTTAATCGCCGTGCGCTCGGCGCCTTTGCGCAAGGCCGCGTTTTTCGCGTTGATTTCCGGCAAGTACAGGCGACGACCGAAAATGGTTTCCACATAACCCTGTTCGGCCGCCTGGGCGCGGGTGCGCTCCATGTACGCCAGCACACCAGGGTAACGGGCGAAGTAGCGGTCGATATAAGCCTGCGATTGCTTGCGGTCGACGCCGATCTGCTTGGCCAGGCCAAAGGCGCTCATGCCATAGATAAGCCCGAAGTTGATCGCCTTGGCACTACGACGCTGATCAGTGGTAACAGCGTCCAGCTCCACGCCAAACACTTCCGCCGCTGTCGCCTTGTGCACGTCTAGGTCATTGCGGAAGGCGTGCAGCAGCCCTTCGTCCTTGGCCAGGTGAGCCATGATCCGCAGCTCGATTTGCGAGTAGTCCGCCGCCAGTAGCTTGTAGCCCTTGGGCGCGACGAAGGCTTGACGAATCCGTCGGCCTTCGGCAGTGCGGATGGGAATATTCTGCAAATTCGGATCGCTGGAAGACAAGCGTCCGGTAGCCGCCACCGCTTGATGATAAGAGGTGTGAATTCGCCCGGTGCGCGGGTTGATCTGCTCCGGAAGGCGGTCGGTGTAGGTGCTTTTCAGCTTACTCATGGAGCGGTATTGCATCAGCACTTTGGGCAGCAGGAAATCCTGGTCTGCCAACTCGGCAAGCACCGCTTCAGCGGTGGAAGCCTGGCCCTTGGCGGTCTTGCTGAGAATCGGATAGCCGAGCTTCTCGTACAGAATCGCTCCCAGCTGTTTAGGTGAGCCGAGGTTGAATTCCTCACCGGCGATTTCAAAGGCTTCGCGCTCCAGGGCGACCATTTTCTCGCCCAGCTCGACACTTTGAATACCCAGCAACTTGGCATCCACCAGCGCGCCCTGGCGCTCGATACGCGCCAGCACCGGCACCAACGGCATTTCGATGTCCGACAACACGCTTGCCAGACTCGGGATCGCCGCCAGTTGCGCATGCAGGGTCTGATGCAGGCGCAAGGTCACATCGGCATCTTCGGCAGCGTAGGGGCCGGCCTGCTCCAGGGAAATCTGGTCAAAGGTCAACTGTTTGGCACCCTTGCCAGCAATGTCCTGGAAACTGACAGTGCTGTGGCCCAGGTATTTCAGGGCCAGGCTGTCCATATCGTGGCGGGTCGCGGTGGAGTCGAGAACGTAGGACTCCAACATAGTGTCGTAGGCAATGCCCTGCACCGTGATACCGCAACTCTGATCGCCGCCAATGGCGCAGTTGGCCAGAATATTCATGTCGAACTTGGCGTGCTGGCCGACCTTGAGCTTGGCCGGGTCTTCCAGAATGGGCTTCAAGGCGCGCAGCACGGTGTCGCGATCCAGCTGATCAGGCACGCCCATGTAGGAGTGGGTCAACGGGATGTAGGCCGCTTCATAGGCCTCGACTGCAAAAGACAGGCCTACCAGTTGCGCCTGCTGCGCATCAATACCCGTGGTCTCGGTGTCGAAGGCGAACAACTTGGCGCTGCCGAGCTTCTTCAGCCAGACGTCGAAACGCGCCTGGTCAAGGATGGTTTCGTACTTGATCTCAGTATCGACAACGACTGTGTCAGCTACTGGTGCCGTCACGTCCTGACCGGCACGCTTGGCATCGCGCTGAACATCTTCGTACCAGCTCTTGAATTCCAGCAAGGTGTACAACTCAAGCAGCTTCTCGCGATCCGGCTCGATCAGGTGCAAGTCTTCCAGGCCAACATCCAGCGGCACATCGACCTTGATCGTCGCCAACTGGTAGGACAGGAACGCCATCTCCTTATGCTCTTCAAGCTTGGCGGGCAAGGTCTTGGCACCACGAATCGGCAGTGTCGGGACAATCTCGAGCTGCTCGTAGAGTTCCTTCAAGCCACCGTTGACCCCCACCAGCAAACCGGAAGCCGTCTTGGGGCCAATACCCGGGACGCCTGGAATGTTGTCGGACGAGTCGCCCATCAGCGCCAGATAGTCGATGATCTGCTCGGGAGCGACACCGAATTTCTCCTTCACGCCCTCAACGTCCATGGCACTACCAGTCATGGTATTGACCAAGGTAATGTGCCCGTCGACCAGTTGCGCCATGTCCTTGTCACCGGTGGAGATCACCACTGGCCGGTCGGCGGCCGCGCTACTGCGGGCCAGGGTGCCGATCACATCGTCCGCTTCTACCCCTTCGACACACAGCAGGGGAAAACCCAGGGCGATCACGCTGGCATGCAGCGGCTCGATCTGCACGCGCATGTCATCGGGCATGCTCGGGCGATTGGCCTTGTATTCGGCATACATGTCATCGCGAAATGTCCCGCCCTTGGCGTCAAACACTACCGCGAACGGGCTGTCCGGGTACTGCTTGCGCAGGCTTTTGAGCATGTTCAACACGCCCTTGACCGCACCGGTCGGCAGGCCTTGGGAGGTGGTCAACGGTGGCAGCGCATGGAAGGCGCGGTACAGGTAAGAAGAACCGTCCACCAGGACGAGGGGGGCTTGGCTCATGAGCAGGATCAACCTTTTCGGCGGGTCAGGCGCTAGAATAGCCGGACCAATGACAACAAAGGGACAAGGTTATCATGCGCACACTGAATCGCCTGTTGTTGACCGGCTTGATTACAATCGCTCCGATGGCTGCCATCGCGGCCGACACCGCCCCCTCGGGAGACCCGGACGTTACCATCCGCACCGAAGGCGACAGGGAGATTCGGGAGTACCGCCAAAACGGCTTCCTGTATGCGATCAAGGTCACCGTCAAGGGTGCCCCACCCTATTTTCTGGTGCGCGCGGACGGAACCGATGCGAACTTCATCCGCTCGGACCAGCCGGATATGCTGATCCCGTCATGGAAGATCTTCGAATGGAAATGATTTCTTAACTTTAATCGGCGCTGCGCACTGCGGCGCCCGTACTGGCAGTTTTAACCATGTCTGTGTTCACCCCCCTGGCTCGGCCCGAGCTGGAAACCTTTCTGGCCCCTTACGGGCTCGGCCGCCTGCTTGACTTCCAGGGGATTGCCGCTGGTAGCGAAAACACCAACTTCTTCATCAGCCTGGAAAAGGGCGAGTTTGTCCTGACCCTGGTTGAACGCGGTCCCGTCCAGGAAATGCCGTTTTTCATCGAACTGCTGGACGTGCTCCACAAGGCCGGCCTTCCGGTGCCTTATGCCCTGCGCACCACCGACGGCGTGGCCTTGCGGGAATTGGCCGGCAAACCGGCACTTCTGCAACCGCGCCTGGCAGGCAAGCACATCAAGGACGCCAACGCCCAGCACTGCGCGCAAGTGGGTGAACTGCTGGGTCATCTGCACCAAGCAACCCAGGCCAAGGTGCTGGAGCGCAAGACTGATCGCGGGCTGGACTGGATGCTCGACGAAGGTGCACAGCTGATCTCGCACCTCGATGAGGAACAACGCCGCCTGCTGCAGGACGCACTGGACGAAATCCAGCAGCGCAAGGCGCAGATCCTGGCGCTGCCGCAGGCCAATATCCACGCCGACCTGTTTCGCGACAACGCGATGTTCGAAGGTACGCACCTGACCGGTCTGATCGACTTTTACAACGCCTGCTCGGGGCCGATGCTGTACGACGTGGCAATTGCCCTGAATGACTGGTGCTCGGATGCCGATGGCGTGATTGATGGCCAACGGGCACGGGCGATGCTGGGAGCCTATGCAGGTTTGCGGCCGTTTACCGCCAAGGAAGCCGAGTTGTGGCCAACGATGTTGCGAGTGGCTTGCGTACGCTTCTGGCTATCACGCCTGATCGCTGCCAAGACGTTTGCCGGCCAGGACGTGCTGATTCATGACCCGCGAGAGCTTCAGCAGCACCTGGCGCAACGCCAGCAGGTCAATACACCGCTGCCGTTCGCCCTGTAACAAACCGATTTTGCAGGGGCCAGCCTGGCCCCTACAACGACTCCAGGCACCCCGCCAGAGCATTCCCCAATTTCTCCAGCACCTGCTCATAACCCTGAGCGGTAGCCGGCGTGTACCCACCCAATGCATCCAGCTCTGCCAGCTTCACCGGCAAACCGGCCACCAACGTTTGCGCCAGGCGCGGACGCAATGGTGGCTCGCTGAACACACACGTCTTGCCAACTTCCTGCAAGCGGGTACGCATCGCCGCGACATGCTGTGCGCCGGGCTGCACTTCAGCGGCCACGCTGAACACGCCGGTGTGCTTGAGGCCGTAAGCATCTTCAAAGTAGTCAAACGCTTCATGGAACACGAAGTACGGCTTGCCGGCAACGCCAGACAAGCGCGCCTTCAAACGCACATCCAAGGCATCCAGACGGCCGTCAAAGACTTGCAGGTTGCTCTGATAACGTTCGGCATTGGCCGGATCGGCAGCGCTGAGGTCCGCCGCCATGCGCGTTGCGATCACCCGGGCATTGATCGGTGACAGCCACAAATGGGCATCAAGGCTGCCAGGGCGATGATCGTGATCATGATCGTCGCCATCTTCGGCGTGGGAGTGGCCATCGTCGGCGAAGTGCCGCAGTTTAAGCCCTGGGAGGTCCTGAATGGCCACGGTCGGCAAGCTGCGACCTTTCAGGACTCGCGGCAGAAAGCCTTCCAGGTCGGGACCGATCCAATAAATCAGATCCACCGATTGCACACGCCGTACGTCGGAAGGACGCAGCGCGTAGTTATGAGGCGATGCTCCCGGTGGCAGCAACACCTCTGGGACCGCCACACCGTCCTGCACAGCGGCCGCAATCAGTTGCAGGGGTTTGATACTGGTAAGCACCCGAACCTCGGCCTGAGCGGTGCCAGTAATGAATAAACTGGTGACGAAAACGACAAAAATGGGAAAAAGTCGGGACACGATGACCACTCAAAGGCGTAGGAACAGGTAACATAATAACGTCTCTCACAAATATCTGTCGCCGCTCATGCCCAAAACACCGCTTGCCAGCCGTCCCCATGACCACTCTCACTGCGTCCACAGCGCGCTGTCAGAGGCCGACGCCCTGTGCGCGCGTCAAGGCCTGCGCCTGACCGCCTTGCGGCGCCGGGTGCTGGAACTGGTCTGGCAAAGCCACAAGCCGCTGGGTGCCTACGACATTCTTGGGGTACTCAGCGAACAGGACGGCCGCCGTGCCGCGCCGCCGACAGTCTACCGGGCGCTGGATTTCCTGTTGGAAAACGGCCTGGTGCATCGCATCTCCTCACTGAACGCCTTTGTCGGCTGCAATCACCCGGAACACGCCCACCAGGGCCAGTTCCTGATCTGCCGCGAATGCCACGCCGCCATCGAACTTGAGCAAAAAATCATCAGTGACGCCATCATCAAAAGCGCCAGTGATGTCGGCTTCAACGTCGAAGGGCAAACCGTCGAAGTAGTCGGCATCTGCTCGGGTTGCCAGGGGGCTTGATGAGCACTGCGCTAATCCGCCTGGAGCAGGTCGGGGTCACGTTCGCCGGGCAAAACGTGCTGGACAATATTCACTTGAGCGTCGAGCCAGGCCAGATCGTTACGCTGATCGGCCCCAACGGTGCCGGCAAGACCACCCTGGTGCGCGCCGTACTCGGCTTGCTCAAGCCCGACCGTGGCAGCGTCTGGCGCAAACCGAAGCTGCGTGTGGGCTATATGCCGCAAAAGCTGCATGTCGACCCGACCTTGCCGCTATCGGTATTGCGGTTCCTGCGTTTGGTGCCTGGCGTGGACCGCGCCCGCGTCCAGTCTGCCCTGAAGGAAGTCGGCGCCGAACAAGTGATCGACAGCCCGGTGCAAAGTATCTCCGGCGGTGAAATGCAACGCGTGCTGCTGGCCCGCGCCCTGTTGCGCGAACCCCAATTGCTGGTACTCGATGAACCTGTGCAGGGCGTCGACGTCGCCGGCCAGGCCGAGCTGTACAGCCTGATCACCCGTCTGCGAGACCGCCATGGCTGCGGCGTGCTGATGGTTTCCCACGATTTGCATCTGGTCATGAGCACTACTGACCAAGTGGTGTGCCTCAATCGTCACGTTTGCTGCTCCGGCCACCCGGAACAAGTCAGCGGCGACCCGGCCTTTGTCGAGCTGTTCGGCAAGAACGCCCAGAGCCTCGCCATCTACCACCATCGCCACGATCACGCCCATGACCTGAATGGCGCAGTGGTCGACGAAACCCCGGCACCCCACACCCACGTTCACGGAGATAGCTGCAAGCATGGCTGATTTTCTGCTCTACGCCCTGCTGGCAGGCTTGGCTCTGGCACTGGTGGCGGGCCCCCTGGGCTCGTTTGTGGTCTGGCGACGCATGGCCTATTTTGGCGATACCTTGTCCCACGCCGCTCTGCTGGGCGTGGCCATGGGCTTTTTGCTGGACGTCAGCCCCTCCATCGCCGTGACCGTCGGCTGCCTGCTGCTGGCGGTGCTGCTGGTGACCTTGCAAAAGCGCCAGCCACTGGCGTCCGACACGCTTTTGGGGATTCTTGCACCGAGCACCCTGTCGTTGGGTCTGGTAGTACTAAGCTTCATGCATGAAGTACGGATCGACCTGATGGCCTATCTGTTCGGCGACCTGCTGGCGATCAGCCCTACCGACCTGGCCTGGATCCTCGGCGGCAGCGCCGCGGTGCTTATTTTGCTGGTGACCCTGTGGCGCCCATTGCTGGCGATCACTGTCCATGAAGAGCTGGCCACCGTCGAAGGATTGCCCGTCGCAGCGCTACGCATGACCCTGATGTTGCTGATCGCCGTGGTGATTGCTGTCGCGATGAAGATTGTCGGCGTATTGTTGATCACCTCGCTGCTGATCATTCCCGCGGCAGCTGCCCAACGCCATGCCCGCTCTCCGGAGCAAATGGCGGTCGGCGCCAGCGTGCTGGGGATGATTGCCGTGTGTGGTGGCCTGGCGCTGTCCTGGTTCAAGGACACACCGGCCGGGCCATCGATTGTGGTCACGGCAGCCGCGCTGTTTCTGCTGAGTTTTGTCCTGCCCCGTCGAGGGGTGTAGACTTGCTCGCTTTTTGCGCAATTAGAGAGTCGCAGGAATGAAGCCGTTCACCTCCCGTTATCTGCTCCTTGCCGCATTTTCCCTGCTGCTGGGCGCCTGCCAAAACACACCGCCCGTCGCCCCCCAGGTTCCGGATGCGCGGGCTACGGCCATCGCACAGCTGGAACAAAACCTCGCCAGCAGCGAATTGGCTACCGCCGAAGACCAACTCGCCACGTTGCAGGCCCAATCGCCTAACGATCCGACGCTGGAACCCTATCAGCGTCAATTGGCAGAAGCCTACTTGCAGCGCAGCCAGATCGTCCTGCAAAAAGGTGATGTCAACGCCGCAGCCACGGCCCTGAGCCGCGCCCGGGCGTTAATGCCCAAGGCACCGGCGCTGACCGGTGGCGTCAACAGCGCCATCGCCCACGCCCGTAAAGCGGAGCTGGATAAAGCCGAAGCCGCGCTGAAGGCTGCCGAAGCCAAGCCACCGGCCAAGGTCATCGACCCGGCCGCTGAAAGCACTACCGTGGCACTGAACCTCACCGACATTGAGAAATTGCGCCATCAACTGGATGCGATTGCCACCGATGTGGTGAATTACCAGTGCGATGTCAGCATCCAGGCGCCGCGCACCGAGGATTACCCGTGGCTGGCCACCTTGCTGACCAAACGGGTGAAACGGATTGATTCGGGGTATGACCTGAAGATTCACCGGCAAATTCTGAAAAATATCCCAGCTCAGGTTGTGCTGATTCCGCGCAAGCCGGACTGACGCCAATCACTGTAGGAGCGAGCTTGCTCGCTCCTACAGTTTTAATCGCAGTTTAGGCCGGAATAGCCTTGGCCTTAGGCTCCCGATCCCAAACCCGATGCTGGGCAATCGCCGCAAAAAACGCCTTCAACGCCTTGGCATCCCCGCCGACAATCAACCCCGCATCCGCCTCCAGCCTCAACACATCCAACAATTGCTTCGCCTCGCCGGCCAACGCAATCGCCTTCAAATGCTTGTACGCCTCCAGCAGGTAATGCAGAGCCACGCCATCGCCGCTCAACGCCTGCACCGACTTCGCTCCGCCCGGTACAAACACGGCATCGAACGCCACAGACGGCGAGCCTTCCATCGACGCATCCACCGGCAGGCTCTTGCCATCGGCGGTGGTCACCGGTGCCGACGTCGGCCCCAGTAGCTTGGCGTGCGCACCTTGCGCCATCAGCGCCTTCTTCAACGCATCAATTGCTGCGCCATCTACTCCGTTGGCCGCCAGAATCGCCACTTTGCGGGTCTTGATATCACCCGAAAGCAAGTTGGCCTGGCTCAACGCCGGCGAACGCTCTGGAGCCGTCTTGCGCTCAGGCAGCGTGCCTTTTTTCGGTACTGGCAAGCCGAGGTTCTGCGCAACACGCTTGGCCAGTTCCAGGTCAATATTGGCCAGGATCTCGTTGACCTGACGGGCGCGGATAAACTCGCGCGCAACCTTGCCCAACTCAAAGCTGTAGGCGGCGATGATGTGCTCCTGCTCGGGTTTGCTCATGCTGCGGAAAAACAACCGAGCCTGGGAGAAGTGATCGCTAAACGATTCACTGCGCTCGCGGATCTTGTGGGCATCGACGCGCTCTGGATAGGTTTCAAACCCGCCGTCTTGCGCAGCCGGCGGGGTTTCCTTCGGCCACCCGCCATCAATCGAGTTAGGCTCGTAGGAGGCGCGTCCCTTGTCGATGGTGGTGCGGTGCATGGCATCGCGCTGGCCGTTATGGAACGGCGATACCGGGCGATTGATCGGCAGCTCATGAAAGTTCGGCCCGCCCAGTCGGCTGATCTGCGTGTCGGTATAGGAAAATAGCCGGCCTTGCAGCAGCGGATCGTTGGAGAAGTCGATTCCCGGCACGATATGCCCAGGGCAGAACGCCACTTGCTCGACTTCGGCAAAGAAATTGTCCGGGTTGCGGTTAAGCACCATCTTGCCCAGCGGCGTGATCGGCACCAGCTCTTCAGGAATCAGCTTGGTTGGGTCGAGAATGTCGAAGTCGAACCTGTGCTCGTCTTCCTCGGCGATGATCTGCACGCCCAACTCCCATTCCGGGTAGTCGCCGCCTTCGATGGATTCCCACAGGTCACGACGATGGTAGTCGGCATCTTTACCTGCAAGCTTTTGCGCCTCATCCCACACCAGCGAGCAGGTGCCAACGGTCGGCCGCCAGTGGAATTTTACGAAGCTGGACTTACCTTCAGCGTTGATCAAACGAAAGGTGTGAACGCCAAAACCTTGCATGCTTCGCAGGTTTTTGGGAATCGCCCGGTCAGACATCGCCCAAATCACCATATGGGCCGATTCCGGCTGCAGCGAAACAAAGTCCCAAAAGGTATCGTGTGCCGAACCGCCGGTAGGCATCTCGTTATGCGGCTCAGGCTTTACCGCATGGACGAAGTCGGGAAACTTGATCGCGTCCTGAATAAAAAACACCGGCATATTGTTGCCCACCAGATCGAAGTTGCCTTCGTCGGTAAAGAACTTCACCGCAAAACCGCGCACGTCGCGCACGGTATCACCAGAGCCCCGAGGGCCCTGCACAGTGGAAAAGCGGGTGAAGACCGGGGTTTTATGGCCAGGGTCCCGCAGAAAACCAGCCTTGGTCAGCGCCGAATGGTTTTCATAGGTCTGAAAATAACCATGAGCACCGGTGCCACGGGCATGAACAATGCGCTCCGGGATGCGCTCATGGTCAAAGTGCGTGATTTTTTCACGCATGATGAAGTCTTCCAGCAGCGAAGGGCCTCGGGGCCCGACCTTCAAGCTGTTCTGGTTGTCGGAGACTTTTACGCCTTGATTGGTACGCAGCGCCTGGCCTGTTGCGTCGGAGCGGAATTTTTCCAGGCTGCGCAGCTTCTCATTGGTGTTGCCACGGTCCAGGGTGTCGGTACCCGCCAGTTCGCTCTTGGGCGGGGTCACTGGTTTTTTAGTGCTCATCAGACAAAAACTCCTCGTTTGCGTAGGCCAGAGCAATCCCCGGCTCTTTTTGAGCAAAACCCCAGGCACGGCACCTGGGTATTTCGAGTTGCTTAAGTAGTGACTGACACTGTTTTGGACCGTTCCTTTTTTATGACCTTTGATCGTGTTATTGCCAAATCGCTGGTCGGATGCGAAATAAATGCTAAGAGCCTCTATACGGACAGGCTAAAATGCGCGCCCGGCTAACCGCTGATCCCTTTTTAATGCGCCCCACAAGGTTCGCTACGTGATCGAGTTTCATAACGTCCACAAAACCTACCGGGTCGCCGGTAAGGATATCCCCGCGCTGCACCCCACCAGCCTGCGGGTCGAGAATGGCCAGGTGTTCGGCCTGATTGGCCACTCTGGCGCGGGAAAAAGCACGCTGCTGCGCCTGATCAATCGCCTGGAAGAGCCAAGTGGTGGCCAGATCAAGGTAGATGACGAAGAAGTCACCGCCTTGGATGCCAACGGTTTGCGCCGTTTCCGGCAGCAGGTCGGAATGATCTTCCAGCACTTCAACCTGCTGGCCTCCAAGACTGTCGCCGACAACGTGGCGTTGCCACTGATCCTGGCGGGCGAATTGTCGCGCCGCGAGATCAACCAGCGTGTTGCTGAATTGCTGGAGCGTGTCGGCCTGTCGGACCACGCCAAGAAGTACCCGGCCCAGTTGTCCGGCGGCCAGAAGCAGCGCGTCGGCATCGCCCGCGCCCTGGCCACCAAGCCGAAAATCCTGCTGTGCGATGAGGCCACCAGCGCCCTCGACCCGCAGACCACCGCCTCAGTCCTGCAACTGCTGGCCGAGATCAACCGCGAGTTGAAGCTGACCATCGTGCTGATCACCCATGAAATGGACGTGATCCGTCGGGTTTGCGATCAGGTGGCTGTGATGGACGCCGGCGTCATCGTCGAGCAAGGCACCGTGGCTGACGTATTCCTGCACCCCAAGCACCCGACCACCAAACGCTTCGTGCAAGAGTCCGAACAGATCGACGAAGGTGAGCAGCGTGATGACTTCGCCCACGTTCCTGGCCGCATCGTGCGCCTGACGTTCCAGGGCGAAGCAACCTACGCGCCGCTGCTCGGTACTGTCGCTCGCGAAACGGGCGTGGACTACAGCATCCTCGCCGGCCGTATAGACCACATCAAAGACACTCCCTACGGGCAACTGACCCTGGCCATCACCGGCGGCGACATGGATGCAGCGTTCACCCGCTTCACCGCGGCCGATGTCCACATGGAGATCCTGCGTTAATGGACGATTTACTGCATTACTTCGACCAGGTTGACTGGACGGACATCTGGGTCGCCACCGGCGACACCATGCTCATGCTCAGTACCTCCCTGCTCTTCACCGTGCTGGTAGGCCTGCCGCTGGGCATTTTGCTGTTCCTGTGCAGCCCACGGCAATTGCTGGAGCAGAAAACTACCTACTCGGTACTGGCCTTCGTGGTTAACGCGATACGCTCCCTGCCATTTATCATCCTGTTGATTGTGATGATTCCCACCACCGTCTTCCTTACGGGCACCTCCCTGGGCGTGGCCGGCGCGATTCCACCGCTGGTGGTCGGCGCGTCGACGTTCTTCGCCCGGCTGGTGGAAACCGCCCTGCGCGAAGTGGATCGCGGCATCATTGAGGCGACGCAGGCCATGGGCGCGACTACCCGGCAGATCATCATGAACGCCCTGCTACCCGAGGCGCGTCCCGGCATCATCGCGGCCATCACCGTCACAGCCATCGCGTTGGTGGGTTATACCGCCATGGCGGGCGTGGTGGGTGCCGGCGGCCTGGGCGACCTGGCAATCCGCTATGGTTATCAGCGCTTTCAGGATGACGTAATGGTTGTCACCGTGGTGATGCTGATCGTGCTGGTGCAAATTCTACAAACCATCGGCGACAAGCTGGTGACGCACTTTTCTCGAAAATAACGGCCATTCCCGGCCAAAAGTTGGCCAATGTCCGAACAAGGAGCTTGCTGGATGAAAAAACTACTGGTTGCTTTTGCCGCCGTTGCCGCGTTTTCCGCCCACGCCGCCGAGACCCTGACAGTCGCCGCGACGCCGGTGCCTCACGCCGAAATCCTCGAATTCATCAAGCCAGCACTGGCCAAGGAAGGCGTTGATCTGAAGGTCAAAGTCTTCACCGACTACGTTCAACCGAACGTGCAAGTGGCCGAAAAACGCCTGGACGCCAACTTCTTCCAGCACCAGCCGTACCTGAATGAGTTCAACAAGGCCAAGGGCACAAACCTGGTGAGCGTTGCCGGTGTGCACCTGGAGCCATTGGGCGTCTACTCCAGCAAATACAAGACCCTGGCCGAGCTGCCAGATGGCGCCAATGTGGTGATCCCCAACGACGCCACCAACGGCGGCCGTGCGCTGTTGCTGCTGGAGAAGGCCGGCCTGATCAAATTGAAGGACTCGACCAACATCCTGTCGACCATCAAGGACATCACCGAAAATTCGAAAGGTCTGAAGTTCCGCGAACTGGAAGCCGCCACCATCCCGCGCGTGCTGACCCAGGTCGACCTGGCGCTGATCAACACCAACTACGCCCTGGAAGCCAAGCTGGACCCGTCCAAGGACGCCCTGGTGATCGAAGGCAGCGACTCGCCTTACGTCAACATCCTGGTAGCCCGCCCGGACGACAAGGACTCGGACGCCATGAAGAAGCTGGTCGCGGCCCTGCACAGTCCAGAAGTGAAAGCGTTCATTCTTGAGAAGTACAAAGGCGCGGTATTGCCAGCGTTCTGATCCGAAGCTGAAACAACAAAAACCCCACCCTACTTACGTCGGATGGGGTTTTGTTTATTTACGCTGCAACAACCCTGGCAACTGCGCCACCAGCTTCTGGTTGTTCAGCGGCGCCCGGATAAAGCCACGCTGAGTACCGTCCGGACCGATCAGCGCCAGGTTGCCACTGTGGTCGACGGTGTAGTTGGGCTTGCTGGTATCAGCAGGAATAAACGGGATGCTCACGGCGTTAGACACCTTCTGCACATCGTCCACATTGGCGCCCGTCAGACCCAGGAACTGCGGGTCGAAGTAACCCAGGTACTGCTTGAGCTGCGCCGGAGTGTCGCGGTGGGGATCGATGCTGACCAAGACGATCTGCAGCTTATCCACCACATCCTTGGGCAGCTCACTCTTGATCTGCCGCAACTGGGCGAGGGTGGTGGGGCAGATGTCCGGGCAGAAGGTGTAGCCGAAGAACAGCAGACTCCACTTGTCCTTCAACTCGTTGATCACCACCGGCTGGCCGTCCTGGTTGGTCATGGTCACGGGCGGCAATTGACGACTTTGCGGCAACAGGATAATCCCTGCGTCGATCAACGCCGTCGGATCCCCCTGGCCTTTGCCAGACAGTACTTTGTTAACGGTCAGGCCCAAGATCAACGCCACCAGGGCCACCAGGATAAAGACAGTTTTTTGAGTTCGAGTCATAGGTTCAACAATAAGTAGTGGTCTACGAGCAGGGCGATAAACAGTAAAAACAGGTACCAGATAGAGTACTTGAAGGTGTTGATCGCCGCGTGCGGCCGACTGCCACGGTACAGCACCCAGGCCCATTGCAGAAAGCGACCGCCCAGAACCAGTGCACATCCCAGGTACAGCAACCCACTCATGTGGATGACATAGGGCATCAGGCTGACCGCCAGCAACGCGAAGGTGTACAGCAGGATATGCACCTTGGTGTAGTGCTCGCCGTGAGTCACCGGCAGCATCGGGATATCGGCCTTGGCGTACTCCTCCTTGCGATGAATCGCCAGGGCCCAGAAGTGCGGCGGAGTCCAGGCGAAGATAATCAGCACCAGCAGCAACGGTTCGGCGCTGACGTGGCCGGTGACCGCCACCCAACCCAACAGCGGCGGCGCGGCGCCAGCAAGGCCGCCGATGACGATATTCTGCGGCGTCGCCCGCTTGAGAAAGCCGGTGTAGATCACCGCATAACCCAGCAGCGAGGCCAACGTCAGCCAGGCCGCCAGCGGATTGGTAAATGCCAGCAGCAGCGCAAGCCCTCCCACCGCCAGTGCCATGGCGAAGGTCAGGGCAGCGGCCGGTGATACCCGACCTTCGGCCAGCGGACGCTTGTGAGTACGCGCCATCACCGCATCAATGCGCCGGTCCACCACATGATTGACCGCGGCCGCGCCGCCGGCACACAGGGCGATCCCCAGATTGCCAAAGATCAGTACCGTCCACGGCACGCCGGCGCGAGTGGCGAGGAACATGCCCACCAGCGAGGTGATGAGCATTAGCACCACCACCTTAGGCTTGGTCAGCTCCAGGTAATCACGCCAGATCGCCTGACTGTGGCGCTCGCCGATCAAGGTCGCCATGGCATCTCTCCTTTAATAGTTATGAGGCCCGAAACCTGTCGACGCGGGCTGAAGCGCCAGCCCCACGGCAGTTGATGCCTGACCCGAACCAGACTGGTTCGTGCGTGATAATTGACCAATACCAGCGTCAGTAATAAAGCTGCGCCGCCGGCGTTATGAGCGACTGCCACCGGCAGCGGCAAGTGGAAATAGACGTTGCTCAGGCCAAGGCTGATCTGTGCCGTCAACGCCACCAGCAGCAGACCGGCCAAGCGCGTCATGCCGACCGCCCTGAGCTGCCAGGCCAGGCCCAGCAACACGACCGTGACTATCACGGCGCCAATCCGGTGAGTCAGGTGAATCGCGGTGCGCGCATCGCTGTCCAGTTGCCCGCCCAGGTAATTGGGGCCGATGTGCTGGGTCAGGTGAAAGCCATTGGCGAAATCAGCGGCCGGCCACCACTCCCCATGACAGGTGGGCAGGTCGATACAAGCCACCGCCGCATAGTTGGAGCTGACCCAACCGCCCAAGGCAATCTGACCGACCACCAGCACCAACCCGGCGGTGGCCCAATATTGCAGGCGCCTAGGCACAATCAGCGCCGGCAACACACCAGACAATCGCAAGGTCAGCAAAAACAGCAGGCTCAACGTCGCAAATCCGCCCAACAGGTGCCCGGTGACCACTTGCGGCCAAAGCTTGAGGGTCACCGTCCACATACCAAACGCCGCCTGGGCGATCACCACCGCCAGCAGAAACAACGGCAACTTCAATGGCTGCCCCGGATGACGCCGATGGGTCCAGGCGCGTGCGGCCAGCAGGGCGATCAACAACCCCAGCGTGCCGGCAAAGTAGCGGTGGAGCATCTCGTTCCAGCCCTTGTCGGCCTCCACTGGAGCGTCCGGGAAATGCAGCTCGGCATGGGCCAGTTGGGCTTCGCTGTTCGGCACGCTGATAAAACCGTAGCAGCCCGGCCAATCCGGGCAACCGAGGCCAGCATGGGTCAGCCGGGTATAGGCACCCAGCAGCACCACAATCAGTGCGAGCAAGGTGGCAAACAACGCGAGGCGAAATCCAGGTTTGGCCATGACGATGCCCTTATCCGATATTCGACAGTTTCAACAACAGGCGCAGGTCGTTCAGTAAATCCTTGCCCTTGACCCGAGCGTCATAGCGCAACACCAGGTTGCCGTGGGGATCAACGATCCACAGTTGGGCGTCACCGTTGCCCTGGGCCGCGGCGTCCTTGTTGAAGGTCGGCAGGTCCAGCGGGTAGCGCTGCAATTGTGGGTACTCAACCTTGAGCTTTGCCTCGTACTCGGTACTCACCGGTTGCGCGACGGCCAAGGCATGACTGGCGCGGGAGGCATCGCGACCCAGGCCGATTTGCAGTTGGCGCGCCAGGTACACCAGTTGCTGGCAATCGGTAGAGCAAGCCGCAGGCGCGGTGACCAGCAACTGCCAGCGCTCCTCGTTTGCCTGCACACCGATGTCGGCGCGGGTCTGGCCATTGCCGATCAGTTCGCCGTGATAGCTGCGGTTTTCCGGTACCCAGAACTGCAGTTTGTACATGAAGGTGGCCAGCACCATCGGGCCGATCACCATCAGCACGATCAGGATCAATTGCCAGCGCCCCTTGCTACGACCGGGCAACTGCGACGCGTCAGACATGTTGAGTGGATTCATGGCCGCTCCCATGGTGCTTCTCCCTTGCGTTGTGCCATCCGAGGTAGAGGTAAAGACCGAACAGCGCCACCGCCATGGCGAACCACTGCACGGCATATCCCAGGTGTTTTTCCGGCCCCATGGCGACAACAGGCCAGTGGGTTTCGTAGGTCGCAGGACCCGCTTCAGCCCGTAATTCATAGGCAAACCCGCTACGCCCCAACTCCGCCCACAGCGTGTCGGGATGCAGCGCTGTCAGCAGTCGCGGCCATTGCGCACCCGCCGGGTCCGCGTGCAGCTGGAAGGTCGCGCCAGGAGCGACATAGACCCAGGCATCGACATTCAACGGTTGTTCGGGCGTGGTGAAGGCTGGCGGCGTGCGGCGATCCGGCCAAGGCAGCCAGCCGCGATTGAGCAGCAGCCAAAGACCGCTCGCCTGGTCATGAAAGGGTTGCAGCAACTCGACGCCGACCTTGCCGTCGCGCATGCGGTTATCCAGCAGCACGCTGTGGGCGGCGTCGAACTGTCCGCGCAGATGTACACGGCGAAAGGCCGGATCAGCACTGGCGCTCAATTGATCACTGCTCATCGGCTCGCCAGCACGGCGCTCGGCGTAGTTTTCCAGCAGTACCTGTTTTTCCTGCCCACGGGACAATTGCCAGAAGCCGAGCCACACCATCAGAGGCAGCAGCACAAACACCACCAGCGTCGGCGCAATCCCGGGGCGAAAACGTTTCATGGCGTTGCCGCAAAGGTCGACACTGCGCTGGCTATACTGAATCTCATTGCCCGCCCCTCCAAATAAAGAGTCCAGGAGCCAGACCATGCTCAAAGCAGCTATTGCCCTGATGCTGATCGCTACCGTTGTGAGCCTGTTCAGTGGCTTGTTCTTTTTGGTCAAGGACGAGGGCAACTCCAACCGCCTCGTCACCGCCTTGACCGTACGTGTCGTGCTGGCCGTGATCACCGTGTTGCTGATTACCTGGGGCTTCTACAGCGGCCAGTTGGTGTCCCACGCGCCGTGGTAAGGCGCCTCAGAGCACGTAAACGAAGAAAAACAACCCAATCCACACCACGTCGACAAAGTGCCAATACCAACTGGCCGCCTCGAAGCCGAACTGGTGCTCAGCATTGAAATGCCCCCGCAGAACGCGCATCAGCATCACAAACAGAATGATGGTGCCGATGGTCACGTGGGCGCCGTGAAAACCCGTCAGCATGAAGAAGGTCGCACCGTACACGCCGGAACCCAACGTCAGGCCCAACTCCTTGTAGGCGTGGATGTATTCCTCGGCCTGAAACCCGAGGAATGCCAGCCCCAGCAGCACGGTGATCGCCAGCCAGATTTTCAACGCGCCACGATGACCCTTGCGCAGGGCATGGTGGGCGATGGTGATGGTCACGCTGGAGCTGACCAGCAGGATGGTATTGACCAGCGGCAGGCCCCACGGGCTGATGGTGCCTTCGGGTGCAGGGAAGAGTTTCGGGTCGGGGTTATTGAGCAGCGGCCAGGCGAACTCGAAGTTCGGCCAGAGCATGTGCGCCACACCCTTGGAACCCTCCCCCCCCAACCATGGGCCAGACATGTGGCGCACGTAAAACAGCGCACCGAAGAAGGCGATAAAGAACATCACCTCGGAAAAAATGAACCAGGTCATGCCCCAGCGAAAGGAACGGTCCATCTGCGCGCTGTACAACCCGGCACGGCTTTCCTTGATCACCGCACCAAACCAGCCAAACATCATGTAGGCCAGTAACAGGCCACCGACGAAAAAGATCAGCGGGCCATGGGACTCCGGACGTGCCGCCTTGAGGTCGTTGAACCACACGCCCAGGCCGTACACTGTGACCAGCATGCCAATCGTGGCAATTATCGGCCATTTGCTTTGCGCTGGTACGTAGTACGTATCATGAGTTGACATGTATTCGTTCTCCTAATCGAGCCCGCAGGCACGCCTAGCCGCCGGTATGGACAGCCACGGGCGGTTGGCGCGCGGTGATATCGAACAGCGTGTACGCCAGGGTCAAATGCTTCACATCCTTAGGCATGTCGCGATCGACAATGAAACGCACCGGCATCTCGATGCGCTCGCCTGGCTGCAGCACTTGCTGGGTGAAGCAAAAACACTCGGTCTTGTGGAAGTACATCGCCGCTTCGGCCGGGGAAATGCTCGGGATCGCCTGCGCAGTCATCGGCTTGTCGCTGGGGTTGAAGGCGACAAAAATCATCTCGTTGACCGCGCCGGGGTTGACCACGATTTCGTCGGCCCTGGAATGAAACTCCCAGACCATGTCGATGGCATTGGTGGAGAGGAACTGCACCCGCACCTGCCGCGACGGGTCGACAACCTGCGAACCCTCGTACTGCCCCGCGGTCTTGCCGTTGATGCCGAACGCCTTGCACATCACGTCGTAGATCGGCACCAGGGCAAAGCCAAAGGCGAACATCGCCAGCACCAGGATCAGCAGACGCGTGACCAGCCGATTGAGGGGTATGGAGTCAGACATGACCACCTCCTGCACCCATCACGGTGTTCACTTGACCTCCGGCGGCGTGGTGAAGGTGTGATACGGCGCTGGTGAAGGCACGCTCCACTCCAGCCCCTCAGCTCCATCCCATGGTTTGGCCGGCGCAGGCTTGCCGCCGCGAATGCACTTGATGACGATGAACAGGAAGAAGATCTGCGTTGCGCCAAAGGTGAAGGCGCCGATGGAAGACAC
The DNA here is from genome assembly GCF_055407145.1 of Pseudomonas sp. c313. Taxonomy (NCBI): domain Bacteria; kingdom Pseudomonadati; phylum Pseudomonadota; class Gammaproteobacteria; order Pseudomonadales; family Pseudomonadaceae; genus Pseudomonas; species Pseudomonas sp. c313. The sequence continues at coordinate 57,382 of NZ_JBUZRD010000007.1, forward strand.
CATATTGAAGTCGGCAAATTGCAGGTTGTAGTCCGGCACCCGACGCGGCATGCCGGCCAGCCCGACGAAGTGCATCGGAAAGAACGCCATGTTCATCCCCACGAACGACAGCCAAAAGTGCAGTTTCCCCAGGGTTTCGTCGTACATGTGGCCGGTCCATTTCGGCAGCCAGTAGTAGGCCGAGGCGAAGATCCCGAAGATAGCCCCTGGCACCAATACGTAATGGAAGTGCGCCACCACGAAGTAGGTGTCGTGGTACTGGAAGTCCGCCGGGGCGATGGCCAGCATCAGCCCAGAGAAGCCGCCGATGGTGAACAGGATCACGAAAGCCACGGCAAACAACATCGGCGTCTCGAAAGTCAGCGAGCCTTGCCACATGGTGCTGACCCAGTTGAACACCTTGACCCCAGTAGGCACCGCAATCAGCAGTGTCGCGTACATGAAGAACAACTCGCCCACCAGCGGAATGCCCACCACGAACATGTGGTGCGCCCAAACGATAAACGACAGGAAGGCGATGCTCGCCGTGGCGTAGACCATCGAGGTGTAGCCGAACAACGGCTTGCGCGAGAAGGTTGGGATGATCGAGCTGACGGCGCCGAAGGCCGGCAGGATCATGATGTACACCTCGGGATGGCCGAAGAACCAGAACACATGCTGGAACAAGACCGGGTCACCGCCACCAGCAGCGCTGAAGAAGCTGGTGCCAAAGTGGATGTCCATCAGCATCATGGTCACGCAACCCGCCAACACCGGCATCACCGCGATCAGCAGGAAGGCGGTGATCAGCCAGGTCCAGACGAATAACGGCATTTTCATCAGGGTCATGCCGGGGGCGCGCAGGTTGAGGATAGTGGCGACCACGTTGATCGCGCCCATGATCGAACTGATGCCCATCAGATGGATGGCAAAGATGAAGAAGGTCACGCTTTCGGGCGCATAGGTGGTGGAGAGTGGGGCGTAGAAGGTCCAGCCGAAGTTCGGCCCACCGCCCGGAGAGAACAGCGTGGACACCAGCAGCAGGAACGCCGCCGGTAACAGCCAGAAACTGAAGTTATTCATACGCGGCAGAGCCATGTCCGGCGCGCCGATCATCAACGGGATCATCCAGTTGGCCAGGCCCACGAACGCCGGCATCACCGCACCGAAGACCATGATCAGGCCGTGCATGGTGGTCATCTGGTTGAAAAACGCCGGCTCGACGATCTGCAAGCCCGGCTGGAATAGCTCAGCACGGATCACCATGGCGAACGAGCCGCCCAGCAGGAACATGGCGAAGCTGAACCACAGGTACATGGTCCCGATGTCTTTATGGTTGGTGGTCAGCACCCAACGCATCAAGCCTTTGGCGGGCCCATGAGCGTGGTCACCGGCATGGCCGTGGTCATCGATCACAGTGCTCATGGCCTTTCTCCTGCAAACGAGTGGGCGGGACGGTCAGCAGACCGGTTCAGGAAAGATGCAATGAAGGAAGTCATTTGCTTTCCGCCTGTTTGATGGCCAGCACGTCTTTGGGGGTGACCATGTCGCCTTTGTTGTTGCCCCAGGCGTTGCGTTCGTAGGTCACGACGGCGGCGATATCGACTTCCGAAAGCTGCTTGCCGAAGGCTGCCATCGCAGTACCTGGCTTGCCGTGATAGACGATACCCAGGTGAGCTTCCTTCGGTCCCATGGCGATTTTCGAACCCTTGAGGGCCGGGAACATTGGTGGCAAGCCCTGGCCTTCGGCCTGGTGACAGGCCACGCAGGTGGTGTGGTAGACCTTGTCGCCACGGGCCACGAGCTCTTCGAGGGTCCACTCCTTGGAGGTCAGTTCCTTGAGCTTGGCAGCCTCTTCCTTGCGCTCACCGAGCCAGGTGTCGTAGTCGGCCTTGGACTTGACCTCGACTACGATCGGCATGAAGCCATGGTCCTTGCCACACAACTCGGCGCACTGGCCACGATAGATGCCGGGCTTCTCGACCCGGGTCCAGGCCTCGTTGACGAAACCAGGGATGGCGTCGCGCTTGACCGCGAAGGCCGGCACCCACCAGGAATGGATTACATCGGCGGCAGTCACCAGAAAGCGCACTTTGGCGCCCACGGGAATCACCAGCGGCTGGTCAACTTCCAGTAGGTAATGCTCGCCCTTGACGGCCTGGTTATGGATCTGCTCGGCGGGAGTGGCCAGGTTGCTGAAGAATTCGACGTCCTGACCCAGGTATTTGTAATGCCACTTCCACTGGTAGCCGGTGACCTGGATATCGATATCCGATTCACTGCTGTCGTAGATGTTGATCAGGGTCTTGGTCGCCGGAATGGCCATGGCCACGAGAATCAGCAAGGGCACCACGGTCCAGAGGATCTCCACCGTCGTACTCTCGTGGAACTTGGCCGCCACCTGCCCGGTTGAGCGACGATGGACGATCATCGACCAGAACATCGCGCCAAACACCACAATGCCGATCACCACACATATCCAGAAAATGGTCATGTGCAGATCGAACACCGCGTTACTTACCTCTGTGGCCCCTGGTGTCATATTCACTGTCCAGGCGGCTTGCGCCTGGCTGAATACTGACCACAAGAGTAGGCCCATCCAAACGTGTGGATGTCGCGTCATGCGGGTTCCCCTTATCGTTCTTGTTATCCCGCCGGTTTGCACCTGCGGCCAAGGGAGCGGCTTCCATATTGCAAACACACCGCCAAGCCTTGCCTGCTCATGCAGTCGGGCGTCATCAGCTAATTGCGTACAAAACCGAGTATAGACAGCGACCGCCACCCCGCAATGTGATCGGGCAAATGAACGGAAATGGACGAACGGGGCCGGCAAAATAGCTGACGGCGTGGGTTATCCGACGAACGATGGCAATTCGATATAACGTCGGTGCATAACCATGAAATAATTATGACAAATGCGTCTGAGGGGCTCGTATAAACGAGTTACCTTGTGTTTTCCCTTTTCCTACGCCTATTTTCCTGGAGCTTTCATGAACACCGCCGCATTGCGCGAGCAGATTTCCCGTGCCCATCAACATGAATCCAGCACTGGCCAGTTGACCCGTCAATTGGAAGTTCAGTTACCGCACCTGCACCCGGCGATTTCTCTGCCTGACGTCGACGCCAAGGGCGTGATGACCCGCTTTGTTGCCGCCTACATCGACCAGGTACCGGACTTGCTGGATGCCGCCAACGATGTGGCCCGTGAAGCCGGTATCGAAAGCCAGATCAAACCGGTGCTGAAAATCGCCGAGCATTTCTTTCTCCAGCCGCCAGCGATCCTGGCCGGCCATGAAGGCCTGGATAGTTTGCTGGACGAGGCCTACCTGGCCCATCGCCTGGTGGAAGAGGTCAATGACCTGTACATCAAGCATTTCGGCCAGCCGTTGATTCCGCTGGATACCACGGTGGCCAATGTGATTGCTCATCAATTGATCGGTGAGACCTTCGCCAATCAACTGGACGAGGCAGTGCACCACGCAGTGGATGAGATGCTCAATGAAGAGAGCTTTGCCCTGGAGTCTGTCGAAGCCTACCGCGACAAGCTCAAGAGCCCGGACACTGAGGCAGCCTGGAAGCGCTGGCCGTGCCTGTCGCGGCAGTTGGGTGTTGGGTTAGATCTGGATCAGCCGGCCTGAATCCCTGGATAACGCCAGCGTCTGTGGCGAGGGGGCTTGTCCCCCTCGCCACTTTTAGACTGCGGCAGAACCGATTCCGGTAGTCGTCCGCACCCGGCCTTCCAGCCGCCGCTTCAACCCTCGCGCCTCGATCACCAGCGTCGAACCCTTGGCCGCATTGGCCCGCCCCCATTCTTCCAGCAACTCAAGGCAGGAGTGGTCCACGTAACTCAAGTTATTGAGCGGTACATGCACGGTGGTTCCCGCCGGCACCGTCGACAACACCTGGGTCAACGCTGGCACCTTGAGAAAGGTTGCCGCACCGGTCAGTCGCAACTCCATTTCGCCGTCCTTGGGCAGATCGATCAGGCTGATTTTCAGCCGTGAAGCCTTCCACGCCAGTTTGGCCAGGGTCAGCCCAAAGCCCACCAGTACGCCGGTCAACAAGTCGGTGAAAACGATCACCAGCGCAGTGGCCGCATAAGTGAACATCGGCATCCGACCGTAACGGGCCAGGCCACGGAAAGCCTTGATGTCCACCAACTTGATACCGGTGTACACCAACACACCCGCCAGGCTCGCCACCGGAATGCTTTGCAGCACACTGGACAGCAGCAAGACGAACGCCAGCAGCCACAGGCCATGGAACATCGCCGACAAGCGCGTAGTGGCACCGGCCTGGACGTTGGCCGAGCTGCGCACGATCACGCCAGTCATCGGCAACGCACCGACCAAGCCACAGAGCATGTTGCCCACACCTTGGGCCGACAGTTCCTTGTCGAAGTCGGAACGCTGGCCATTGTGCATACGGTCGACAGCGGCAGCCGACAGAAGGGTTTCGGCGCTGGCGATAAAGGCCACCGCGAAGGCTGCGATCAACAGATTGGGATCGGCCAGGTTCAGCAGATCGCTGGGGCGCAGCCAGTCAATGGCGTCCGCCAGGTTTTCCGGCACTTCCACCCGCTTTACCTGTAATGCCAGCACCAGGCTGGTCACCGTCGCCAATCCCACACCGAGCAAGGCGCCTGGCACGAAGCGCAGCTTTTGCGGACGAAACTTGTCCCATAGCCACATCACCAGGATCGTCGATAATCCGAGCAGACCGGCCTGCCAGCCCAACCCGCCGCCCAGCGTCGGGATAGCCTGGATCAACGCTGCCGGGAAGCCGGCGAGATTATCCAGCCCAGAGGGTTTCGGTACGCCGTCGAGCATCACATGGACCTGCGACAGCACGATCAACACCCCGATCCCCGCCAGCATCCCGTACACCACCGCTGGCGCGGTAACACGGAACCAGCAACCCAGGCGCAAACGCCCGGCCACCAGTTGCAGAAAGCCCGCCAACAGCAGGATCGGCCCGAGCATGACCATGCCATGCTGGCGCACCACTTCGAATACCAGCACCGCCAGGCCCGCCGCCGGGCCGCTGACTTGCAGTGGCGAACCAGCCATCCAACCCACCACCAGACCACCGATAATACCGGTGATCAAACCTTTGGCCGGTGGCATCCCCGACGCAATGGCAATCCCCATGCACAAGGGCAGGGCGACCAGAAACACAACCACGGAGGCCAACAGCTCCCGTGGCAGTACAGCTTTTAATTGAGCAGCACGCATGATGACTCTCCCGAGGCATTCGCCGGGCATGGAAAGGCCTGGCTGCTTCAACGGCAGCCATCGCGTTACCCGACATTGGGAATGTTTTAGAAGCGCGCTTTAGGCGTCGCCGAAGGGATAGGTTGGGTACCGTTCAACGGCAGGAACGCCCCTTTTTCCGCATCGTAGGCTTTGATTTCGCTGGTTTCGATGTTGTAGACCCAGCCATGGATAAACAACTGACCGTTGGCAATGCGTGAGGCCACGGACGGGTGAGTGCGCAAATGCTGCAACTGGGCAATCACGTTTTCTTCAGTCAGCACATGCATGCTTTCGACTTCGCTGGTGCAATGACAGTTGTCCTGGACCATGGTCTTGGCAACCTCGGCATGACGCAGCCAGGCTGCGACCGTGGGCATTTTTTCCAGGCTCAGCGGGTTGAGCACCGCACGCATGGCGCCGCAATCGGAATGGCCACAAATGATAATGTGCTGCACGCCCAAAGCCAGTACCGCGTATTCGATGGCGGTGGAAACACCGCCATTCATCTGCCCATAAGGCGGCACGACGTTGCCGACGTTACGGGTCACAAACAAATCGCCAGGGGCGCTTTGGGTGATCAGTTCCGGAACGATGCGCGAATCGGCGCAGGCAATAAACATCGCCCTAGGGCTCTGGGCCGTGGCGAGCTTCTTGAAGAGTTCCTCCTGCTGCGGAAAGATCTCGTGATGAAAATGCAAAAAACCTTCAACAATGTGTTGCAGCGCTGCATCGGCGGTCTCCGCCTCGTGAGGGGCTGAAGCCGACGCAGCCAACGGCTGTTTATCCTTGTCACTCATGATTCATCCTCTTGGTTGGAGCAGGGGAGCTTTCCAGTTCTGTTCGGCGCGCAACCAGTGCAATAGTTGGAAAGCTGCAAAACCAGAGGCGCCGACTCATTAGTCACTCGATGAACACGTTAACTACCGAAACTTAACTCAAACTGAATCAACCGCTCTATCTCGCGGGCCTCAGTGATGTCAAAGCGCGACTACTCAACCGTAAATAGTCCGCGTACCTGCATGAGTCTACAACAATGCCATTTGCCTGCCGGGCGGACAAAACGCTGTGCAGTCCAGATTAAACCCTTCCCGACGATTGAGCCCAAGTCGTTTGATCGCCTTGGCAAACCGCTGCGCCAATAGATCCGCAAATGGCCCTTCACCGCGCATGCGCACGCCGAAGCGACTGTCGTAGACCTCACCGCCCCGTACCTGACGCACCAGACTCATCACATGGGCTGCCCGCTGCGGATAATGGGCCGCCAGCCATTCCTCAAACAACGGCGCCACCTCCAGGGGCAGGCGCAACATCATGTAGGCCGCGCTCTGTGCGCCAGCCGCATGGGCTTCGGCCAGCAGGCTTTCCAGTTCGCTGTCGTTGATCATCGGGATCATCGGCGAACACAGTACCCCCACCGGAATTCCCGCCTCACGCATCACCCGAATGGCCCGCAACCGCGCCTTGGGCGCCGCCGTGCGCGGTTCCAGAATGCGCTTGAGTTCGTCGTCCAGGCTGGTGAGGCTGATCATCACTGCCACCAACCGTTGTTGCGCCAGCTCGGTGAGCAGGTCGAGGTCCCGCAGAATCAGCGAGCCCTTGGTGATGATCGTCACCGGATGGCGATAGCGCAGCAGCACTTGCAGCGTTTGCCGGGTGATCTTGTACTCGCGTTCGATAGGCTGGTACGGGTCGGTATTGGACCCCAGGTTGATCGGCGCGCAGGTATAGCCCGGTTTCGACAGTTGCTGCTCCAGCACGTCGGCGGCGTTGGTCTTGGCAATCAATTTGGTTTCAAAATCCAGCCCAGGGGACATGTCCCAATAGGCGTGGCTGGGCCGCGCATAGCAGTAGATACAACCATGCTCGCAGCCTCGGTAGGGGTTGATGGAGCGGTCGAACGGCAAGTCTGGGGAGTTGTTGCGGGTGATGATGGTTTTCGCCATCTCGATACGGACTTCGGTGCCCTGGGTCGGTGGCACTTCCTGGTACCAGCCGTCATCCTCGGCCACGCTGACGGTGGGTGCGAAACGATTGTGCAGGTTAGTGGCGGTGCCCCGCCCGCGTGGCGGCAGAGGAGTGAACATGAAAGCGCCTATATACTGTTTTTTTATACAGTACAGAGGCGCAAGGTATCTGACCAGTGCCGTTGAGCGGCAAGCACCAATCAGTGTTTTTGCGTCACCTGGCCAAGGTCGTCACCCGAGGTGGTCTGCATGTCGCTCTTGCGCAAGTCCGCCACTTCGCCGGCCTTCACCGGTGCACCTTTATTCCCCCAGCTACCGCGAATGAAACTAACCACATCCGCCACTTCCTCATCCGACAAGCGCCAGGCAAAAGCCGGCATGGTGAAGGTCGACGGCGCCGCATGAGTGGCCGGCAAGGTGCCGCCATTCAATACGATGTTGATCAACGAGGTGGCATCCGCCGTCTGCACGACCGGGTTGCCCGCCAGCGCCGGGAATACCCGCGTATAGCCATGACCGTCGGTACGGTGGCACGCCGCGCAGTTGTCGATGTAGACCGACGCTCCGCGCTGGCTGTCGTCACCTTTCAACAAAGCCTCGGCGGCCTGTTTGTCGTACTGATGAGGTTGATCTTTTGGATCAACAGCCGGCAGGCTCTTGAGGTAACGGGCGATCGCGGTCAGGTCGTCTTCTGACATGTATTGCATGCTATGGACGACAACATCGCTCATGCCGCCAAATACTGCACTGCGGTCACTGCGACCGGTCTTGAGAAACTGCACCAGTTGATCCTCGCTCCAACTGCCCAGACCGTCCTTGTGATCGCCCCGCAGGCTCTTGGCAATCCAGCCTTCCAGCGGCGCACTGCCGGACAAAAACTCAGCCCCTTCAGAAGCACTCAGGGCTTTCTCCTGCATGGTCAGGGCGCGTGGCGTATGGCACGCGCCGCAATGGCCGAGGCCTTCCACCAGATAGGCGCCTCGGCTGATCACTGGATCTGCCCCGGCCTGCGCCTGGTAATCCGAAGCATCGGGCGCAAACATCCAGCGCCAGGCTGCCAGCGGCCAACGCATGCTGAGCGGCCAGGGAATGTCGCTGTCCTTGTTCTCTTGGGCGACCGGTTCAACACCCTTCATGAAGTAGGCATACAACGCCTGCATGTCGGTTTCGCTGACCCGTGAATAAGATGGGTAGGGCATCGCCGGGTAAAGAGTACTACCGCTTTTGGCGATGCCGTGGCGCACGGCCTTGTCGAAGTCTTCAAAGCTGTAGTCGCCCAGGCCAGCCTTGTCCGGGGTGATGTTGGTGGAATAGATGATGCCAATGGGGGTTTCCATCGGCAGGCCACCGGCGAAGGGTTTTCCGCCCTGGGCGGTATGGCAGGCCACGCAGTCACCGGCGCGGGCCAGGTATTCGCCCTGTTTGATCAAATCATCCTGGGCGGCGCTTACCGAGCAACTGCTGAACAAGGCCAGGGAGGCGATAACGAATGCTTTCATGGTCATCGCTCCTTATGCCTGAACCAGCGGGCCGGGGTTTTTCAGGTACTGCTCGCGAATCGCCCGTGCCGACCAGTAGGTCAGCGCCGCTACCAGGCCCGTAGGGTTGTAACCCAAGCCTTGTGGGAACGCAGACGCGCCAGGGACGAACACGTTGTGCACATCCCAACACTGCAGGTAACGGTTCAAGGCACTGGTTTTCGGGTCGGTGCCCATGATTGCGCCACCGTTGAGGTGGGTGGTCTGGTAGGACGCAGTGTTGAAGTGATCACCCACCTTTTTACCCAGCAACGCGATGGCCTTGGGGTTCATCGCCTCGGCGATCTTGCCCATTTTCTCGACCATGAAGCGGTTCATCTTGATGTCGTTTTCCTGCCAGTCGAAGGTCATACGCAGCAGAGGCAGGCCGTAGGCATCGCGGTAAACCGGGTCCAGATCGAGGTAGTTGCCTCGGTAGGATTGATGGGCGCCGTGGGCGTCCATCGACACCTGGTGGGTGTAGTAATCGGCGGTAGCGCGTTTCCAGGCACTGCCCCAAGCCGGGGTGCCGGGTGGGTTGGAGGTGCCGGCAATCGGTCGGCTCCCGGCCTGATTGACCCACATCGGCGAACCACCGACAAAGCCGTGAGGCCCGTGGTCGAAGTTGTCGGCGTTGAAATCATCCACCGCCACGCCGTTGCCGCCGGCGCCGATAAAGTTGTTGGTGTGCACGTCTTTATCGAAGAAGGCCTTGATGGTGGCCATGTTCTGGTAGGCGAAGTTCTTGCCCACCACGCCGTCCCCGGAAATCGGGTCGTAGGGCTTGCCGATACCCGAGAGCAGCATCAAGCGCACATTGTGGAACTGGAACGCGCCGAGGATCACCAAGTCCGCTGGTTGCTCGATTTCCCGGCCTTGGGCGTCGATGTAGGTCACACCGGTGGCTTTGCTCTTGGTGCTGTCGAGATTGACCTTCAACACGTGGGAGTTGGGCCGCAGTTCAAAGTTCGGCACCTGCTTGAGGGCCGGCAGGATGTTCACGTTCGGCGAGGCCTTGGAGTACATGTAGCAAACGTAGCCACTGCAGAAGCCGCAGAAGTTGCACGGGCCCATCTGCGCGCCATAGGGGTTGGTGTAGGGCCCCGAGGTATTGGCTGATGGCAGGTTGTAGGGTTTGTAGCCCACGGCATTGGCCGCTTGCTGGAACAGCTGCGCGGAGTAGGTATTTTTCTGCGACTCCAGGGGGAAATGGTTCGAACGGTCTGGCGCATAGGGGTTGCCGCCACGGCCTTCGCCCACCAACTGACCTTGCACCGTCCAGGCCTGGCCAGAGGTGCCAAAGACTTTCTCGGCGTAGTCAAAGAACGGTTCCAGCTCTTCATAGCTGACGCCGAAATCCTGGATGGTCATGTCCTTGGGAATGAAGCTTTTCCCGTAGCGCTCTTCGTAGTGGCTGCGCATGCGCAACTCGATGGGGTCGACACGAAAGTGCACGCCCGACCAGTGCAACCCCGCACCGCCGACACCATTACCCGGCAGGAAGGCGCCCAACTGACGATTAGGCAAGGCGACGTCATTCACGCTATGGCGAATAGTCACCGTCTCCTTGGAGATATCCTGGAAGAGTTTTTTGCGAACGCTGTAGGTCAGTTCGTCAATAACTTGCGGGTAGTTGCCGTCCGGGTAGGTGTCCTGCATCGGCCCACGCTCAAGCGCAACAACGTGCAAGCCCGCTTCAGTCAGTTCCTTGGCCATGATCGCGCCGGTCCAGCCGAAGCCGACGATGACCGCATCCACTTTCTTCATGATGGTCGCCACGCTTATGCCCTCTCGCCACGGATGGAAACAGCCGGGAAGGGGTATTGCTCGTTGCGTTCAACCCAATCCATGAAATCGGCGCGGGCGCCGGGGAAGCCGATCATGGTCCAGCCGACCATGCCTTTGTTGCCACCGTGGATCGGGTCGCAGAAGAACCCTTCCTTGGTGTTTTGCAGCAACAAGTTGAAGAAAATCTTCGACGGCACGGCGTCAAAATGCACAGCGGATTCACCGCCGCCGGCTTCCAGGCGCTTGAGCATATCGTCCTGGGTAGCGCTGTCTTGCGCAGCAAAAGCTTTACCGTTGAACGCTTTCGACCACGCATCCGTGGCAGCAATGCCTAGCCGATAGATTTCCTTGGGCACCAATTTGCTCTGCCAACCCATCTCCGGCGGCGCGTCGGCGTTGAACGGACCTTGCATAAACCACAGGGCGCCGCTGGCGTATGGGGTGTTCATCTGGCGGTCGATGTATTCCGGCGCACCGGCTTCCAGAGCACCAGGGCCTTGCGCATCAGCTGGGATCAAGCGAGCGACAGCGGCATTGATAAAGGCCCATTCTTCGGCAGTGAAATAGCTCGGCTCGTAAGCCTTGCTACTGACAGAGGCCTTGGCCGGACTGGCTTGAGCAGGCTCGGACGTAGCCATCAGCACCGAACCGCCCAGGCCCGTGCTGGCAACAGTGACCACCGGGATCAAGGTCAAGGATTTGCGCAAAAACTCACGCCGGGGGTTGTCTCGATCTTGATCAGACATGGTGGAACCTCATCATGTGGTCACGGGTTTGTCAGCCGCTTCTAAGGAGCGACTTGTCGTTTTGGCAGAAAATGGGGATCCAAAGGACCCAAGGGGATAGAACGCAGCGGCAATCAATAGTTACAAATGATAGCAGGCTAAGCATTAAGGCGAACCGATTCAGCAGAGAAATATCGAGAGCCCAAATCAAGAAGCAGCGATTTACAAATCTTTGACAGTGCCCTCACAGCCTTTTGACCCCGCCGCCGCAAAGATGTGCGCATCAGCCAACTCCTCCCCGGTCGCCATTCGCATGTTGAAGATCAGCCACCTCTCTGCACTCTGCCTGTCCTTCATGACATCGCTGGTGATCGCCCACGCCCAAGCCGCGGACACATCGCCGACCCGGCCACCGGAATGGGCGCAACCGCTGGAAACGCGCTACAACTTCTATCAAATGTCGCCCACGCTCTACCGCAGCGCGCTGCCCGACAGCGGTGCTGTAGCCCTATTGGAAACGCTCAAGATCGGCACCGTGATCAACTTCCTGCCCGAGTCCGACGCCGACTGGCTGAAAAAGTCCGACATCAACCAGGTGCAATTGCCTTATCGCACCAATCATGTCGACGATGCCGACGTATTGGCTACCCTGCGCGCCATACGGGCCGCCGAGGCCAGCGGCCCGGTATTGATCCACTGCAAGCACGGCTCGGACCGCACCGGTTTGATGGCCGCGATGTATCGGGTAGTGGTGCAAGGCTGGAGCAAGGAGGAGGCACTGAGCGAAATGACCCAAGGAGGGTTTGGCAACAGTGCAGGCTTCAAGGACGGCGTTCGCTACATGATGCAGGCCGATGTCGACAAACTGCGTACAGCGCTGGCCAATGGTGATTGCAGCACCAGCGCGTTTGCGCTGTGCTCGATGAAGAGTTGGATTAATACGGGGAGTTCGGGTTAATGAGAGTTGCTCGCGATGGACGGACACCGCGCCTTGCCAGGCACAGCGCGTTATCGTTCACGTCCATCGCGAGCAAGCTCGCTCCTACAAGGATCAGTGTTTTTTCAGTTTCGGATTGGGGAAAAACTGCACCGCTTGCACCTTGGCATCCGGCACTTTCAACGCCAATGTGTTCACCCGCGTACCCAATTCCTTGGGCACCGACAGGCCTTGTTCATTGAGCGTGTCGGAGTAACCGCAGGCCACGCACTCGCGGTGCGGTACGTCGTCTTCGCTCCACATCATCAACTTGTCTGGCTCGCTGCACGCCGGGCAGACCGCCCCGGCGATAAAGCGTTTTTTGGTTTTCACAGGTCCGTCACTCATGCTGCCGCGCTCTCACTCAGGCCGCTGTGGCGCAAGAGTGCGTCAATCGAGGGCGCACGTCCGCGGAAGTCGACGAACAGCACCATCGGCGCCTGTGAACCGCCACGAGCCAGGATCGCTTCGCGAAATGCCCGGCCAGTCTCGGCATTGAGCACGCCGTCTTCTTCAAACTTGGAGAAGGCATCGGCGGACAGTACTTCTGCCCACTTGTAGCTGTAATAACCCGCCGCGTAACCGCCGGCAAAGATGTGGGCAAAGCTGTTAGGGAAGCGGTTGTAGGCGGGCGGGCGCATCACCGAGACTTCGTCGCGCACGCCTTCGAGCACTTGCAACACACTGCGGCCATCACCGTGGGTGGCGTGCAGTTCGAAGTCGAACAGGGAGAACTCCAGTTGGCGCACCATCATCAGGCCGGACTGGAAATTCTTCGCCGCGAGCATTTTTTCCAGCAGGTCCTGAGGCAGCGGCTCACCGGTTTCGTAGTGACCGGAAATCAGCGCCAAACCTTCTGGCTCCCAGCACCAGTTCTCCATGAACTGGCTCGGCAGTTCTACCGCATCCCAGGCCACGCCGTTAATACCGGACACGCCAGCATGTTCGACGCGGGTCAGCAGGTGATGCAGGCCGTGGCCAAACTCGTGGAACAGCGTCGTCACTTCATCATGGGTCAGCAGCGCAGGCTTGCCGCTGTCGGCCGGGGTGAAGTTACACACCAGGTTGGCCACCGGGCTCTGCAGCACGCCATCAATAGTGCGGCGGCGATCACGGGCGCCATCCATCCAGGCACCGCCACGCTTATTGGCGCGGGCATACAGGTCGAAGAAGAAGCGGCCGACGTGCTGACCGTTTTCCTTGATTTCGAACAGGCGAACATCCGGGTGCCAGGTGTCGAAGCCTTTCTGCTCGGCGATCTCAATGCCATACAGACGCTGGACAATGGCGAACAGGCCGCCAAGGACCTTGTCGATAGGGAAGTAGGCGCGCAGGGCTTCCTGGGCCACGCTGTAACGCTGTTCACGCAGCTTTTCACCGTAGAAACCGCTGTCCCAGCTTTGCAGGTCCGGGCAGCCTTGTTCGGCGGCGTAGGCCTTGAGCTGCTGCAGGTCCTGGGTAGCAAACGGCTTGCTGCGCTTGGCCAGGTCGCGCAGGAAGCTCAGTACCTGATCGCTGGACTCAGCCATTTTGGTGGCCAGGCTGAGTTCGGAGAACGAGGCGAAACCCAGCAGTTGAGCAAGCTCCTGACGCAGGTCGAGGATTTGTTCCATCACCGGGCCGTTATCGTTCTGACCGGCATTCGGGCCTTGGTCCGATGCACGGGTGCAGTAGGCGGCGTAGATTTCCTCGCGCAGGGCGCGGTCGTGGGCGTAGGTCATCACCGCGTAGTAGCTGGGGAATTCCAGGGTGATCAGCCAGCCGTCCTGGCCCTTGGCCTGGGCGGCGGCGGCCATCTGTGCCTTGGCAGAATCGGTCAGGCCGGCGAGGGTGGCTTCATCGGTGACGTGCTTGGTCCAGGCCTGGGTAGCGTCCAACAACTGGTTGGAGAAGCGGCTGCCCAGCTCCGACAGCTTGCTCTGCACTTCGGCGTAGCGTTTTTGCTGCTCTGGCGGCAAGTCGATACCCGACAGGCGGAAGTCGCGCAGCGAGTGCTCAAGAATGGTTTTTTGCGCCACATCGAAACCAGCCGCTTGCGGGCTGCTGGCCAAGGCTTCGAAAGCCTGGAACAACTCACGGTTCTGGCCCATCTCGGTGGAATAAGCGCTCAACGCCGGCAGGCAAGCCTCGTAGGCTTCCCGCAACTCGGCGCTGTTGCACACGGCATTGAGGTGGCTGACCGGGCTCCAGGCGGCGCCCAGGCGGTCATTGAGTTCGTCCATGGCCAGGATCAGGCCGGCCCAGGTCGGATTTTTGCCCTGGCTTTGCAGGATGCCTTCGATGGCGACACGGTTGTCGGCCAGGATCTGTTCGATGGCCGGTTGCACGTGCTCGGCACGGATCGCCGAGAACGGCGGCAGGTCGTAGGACTGCAGAAGAGGGTTGTTCGCGCTCACGGTTGGCACCTTGGCTGAAGAAACATGTAAGAACAAAGATGGGGCCATCTTAATTACAATCAACGCCCACCGCAGCTATCAGCAGAAGAGAGAGAGCCTATCGTGACCCTTCGCACCTACCAGAATCACACGCCGGCCTTGGCCGCCGGGGCTTTTGTCGATGCATCGGCGGTGGTGATCGGCGATGTCGAAATTGGCGCCGACAGCTCGGTCTGGCCACTAACGGTCATTCGCGGCGACATGCACCGCATCCGCATCGGGGCGCGCACCAGCGTGCAAGACGGCTGCGTGCTGCACATTACCCATGCCGGGCCCTTCAATCCTGACGGTTTCCCACTGCTTATCGGCGACGATGTGACCATTGCCCACAAGGTCATGCTCCATGGCTGCACGGTGGGTAGCCGGATTCTGATCGGCATGGGTAGCATCGTGATGGACGGGGCGGTGGTGGAAGACGAGGTAATCATTGGTGCTGGCAGCCTGGTGCCACCAGGGAAAAAGCTTGAGAGCGGCTTTTTGTATGTCGGCAGCCCGGTAAAGCAAATCCGTCCGCTGACTGACAAGGAGCGGGCGTTTTTCACCTACAGCGCCGCGAACTACGTGAAGCTCAAGGACCTGCATCTGGCCGAAGGTTTCAACGAATGTTAAGGACACCCATGCACTACAAAACTGTTTTGTTCGACCTGGACGGCACCCTCACCGACCCTCGGGAAGGGATCACCCGCTCGATCCAATACGCCCTCGCCAAACTGGGGATCGATGAGCCTGACCTGACCAAGCTGGAACATTTTATCGGCCCACCGCTGCTCCAGGCCTTCATGCAGTTCTACAGCTTCGATGAGGCCAAGGCGTGGGAGGCCGTGAATTTTTACCGCGAGCGATTCAAGGTCACCGGGCTGTATGAGAACCGCGTGTTCGACGGGGTCATGCCGCTGCTTGAGGACCTTAATGGCCAAGGCCGGCAGCTATATGTCGCCACCTCCAAGCCCTGGGTGTTTGCCCGTGAGATCGCCCGGCACTTTGATTTCGCCAAACACTTCAAGGTGATCTACGGCAGCGAGTTGGACGGCTCGCGCACCAACAAGGTCGAGCTGATCGCCCACCTGATGGCCGAAGAAGGCCTGGACCCGGCCAGCACCCTGATGATTGGCGACCGCAAGCACGACCTGATCGGCGCCCGCAGTAATGGACTGGATGCGGCGGCGGTGGGTTATGGGTTTGGCAGTCATGAGGAGCTGAGTGCCGAGGCGCCGGCCTGGCATTTTGAAACCTTGGCCGAGATGCATCAGGCGTTTTTGCCTCGCTCTTGAAGTAATCTCGTAGCAAGCTGTCGAGCCCCAGCGAGGCTGCGGCGGGAGCACCTCGGTCCCCAGGTTTGAGAGCTGCGGTGCGGCCGACGTAGCCTCGCTGGTGCTCGACAACTACGGACCTTCCAGTGCCCTCAGCGCCGCCTTGCGCTCATCCATCGGCAACCCACCCAACGTCTCCACCGCCCCGTAGAACTTCAGCCAATCCCCACCCATCTGCCGGAACAACGCTGCAAACGCCGGCACCCATTGGTCATACAAGCCAAACGGCAATAACCGGGCGTTGTTCATCGGCGCATTGATCCAGGCGTCATAGCGCTTGTCGCCCTGCCATTGGCTGTCGCGCACCTGCCGGTAATCACTGCGCAACCGCTCAAATTCAGCAGCTTTGGCCTGACGCATCGTGTCCGCCGCCAACGGCTGCGCATATACGAGTTCCAGGCGCTTGCGAGTGTCGAGAATCAGTTGGATAAACTGATCACGCTGCTTCAGCGCAGCGCTGCTGGTCGGCGGCAAATCACGGGCCGCACGCCATTGGCGAGAGCCCTCCTGCTCGACAAAGGTGGCAAACGACTCGTTGAATTCAGTGTCGTCCTTCACATAAAACCGCTGATGGGCCAATTCATGAAAAATCAGCGTGGCCAGGCGCTCATCGCCCCAGCCCATCATCGAACTCATGATCGGGTCATTGAACCAGCCCAAGGTGGAATAGGCCTCGACGCCGCCAATCGACACGTCCATGCCTTGCTGCTGCAACAACGCTGCTTCACCCCGCGCAGCGCCCTGGCTGTAGTAGCCGCGATAGGCCACGCAGCCGGCAATCGGGAAACAATGGTTCTGCGGTGACAGGGAAAATTGCGACGTGGCGAAGACATTCCAGACCACGTAAGGCCGACCGATATCGGCGTACAGGCGATAGCTTTGGTTGTCCGGCAGGTGCAGCTGCTGGCTGGCAAAGGTGCGGGCTTTTTGCGACTGGACCAGGTGTTCGCGCAACACCTGGGGCCGGGAAGGGTCGGCGATCACCTCAGCCACCGCCTCACGGGCCCGAAGCAGTTGCCATTGGCCACTGGCCAATTGGGTGTAATAGCCGACGCTTGAACAACCGTTGAGCAACAAAAATATCAGCCCCGGAAACAAAAGCCGGAAATGACGATCAAGTACCCCATGACGTGAACACCAACGTCCAACCATTACCGCCCTTCCTCGCAGAGTCTGCCCGCCAGACTATCTCGCTTGTACGGAGTTTCGCCATGCGCATGTTCATGCTTACGGGGGGCCTGCTGATCCTGACAGGCTGCGCCGGATTGCCCGACCCCGACCCGGCCCAGGCCTGGATTGACCTCGATAGTGGTCACAACACGGCGCTGCATGCGCTGGAAGTCGACGACAAGGCGGCGGTAGATAAACGCTTTTTTGAAGTGCCGCCTGGTCGCCACCAACTGACTGTTCGCTATCAGTTCGCCGTAGACACCACGAATATCGGCCCGGACGCCCAGCCGTTATGGCGAGATTGCCAACTCAACCTGACATTCAAGGATTTCAGCGCTGCAGAGCGTTACCAGATACAGGCTGGGAGCACCGGTTTCAGGCCTTGGGCCAAACTGTATGACCGTAATCACAGAGTCATTGCCCTGGCACAGCCCGCTGGCTGCCAGCGAAGTTGATCAGCTGTATGCTGGATTCTTTTCTACAGTCGAGTGCCCGCCATGCGTCAGCTTTTGTTACCCATCGCCGCGATTTTACTCAGCGCCTGCGCCTCGACCCCCATCCCTCCTGTTGACCCGCAGCAAGCCTGGGTCGACTTCGCGACCCCGACTCCGGGTGCCAAACTGGTAATGGCCCAACGCTTGGACGGTAAGTCCCTGAACGACGGGCGCTACTTCCAGGTACCACCCGGCAGCCACGAGTTGATGGTGCGCTTTGATTTCGAGGTGTATTCCGGCGGCGGCCTGGGCGGCGGACTGAGCCAACCTCAAGACCGAACCTGCTTCATCACCTTGCAGTACGACCATTTCGAGGCGGGCCAACGCTATCGCCTGGAAGGGCGCTCGTTGGCCTTCACCCCCAATATTCGGCTGTACAACGCCGCACGGCAATTGCTGGCCGAAGAACGCAGCATCAACTGCATTCCCTGATCAGTCGTTGTTTTTTTGGTAGATGATGGCCTTGGTACCGTTCTCACAGCTGCCGACGACCATGGCGATGTCGTGCTTGTCGGCTTCTTCCTTGGTCACGATCTCCAGGGTGTAGGACGGAACCGCATTGGCCTGGATCTTGACTTCAATCTCTTTCCTGAGCTCTTCACAGTCTTTCGGGGCTGCCAGCGCCGAAGTGGCCAGCACACCGCACATAATCGCCAGGGCAAAACGTTTCATGAGTGAAGCTCCCTAAATGCATTGCGCACGGGTGTGCGCCAAAGCTGCAGTCGAGTATTCGACCACAGTTATGAAACGCGAGTTCTGATTTAACGCAGACAAAAGACCCTGGGAGGTCGCTCCCAGGGTCGGGGGAGTTGATCAGCTTACGAGGGTGCCATCCAGGGTGATCGTGGCATTCAGCACCTTGGACACTGGGCACCCTTCCTTGGCCTTTTTGCTCAGCTCATCGAACTGCGCCTGGCTGGCGCCCGGAATCTTCGCCTTGAGGATCAGGTGTACCGCCGTGATCGCAAACCCACCGTCCACTTGGTCCAGGGTCACTTCGGCCTGGGTGTCGATGCTGTCGGCCTTGAGCCCGGCGTCGCCGAGGATCATGGAAAAAGCCATGGAGAAACAACCGGCATGAGCCGCGCCGATCAGTTCTTCAGGGTTGGTGCCTTTGCCACCTTCAAAACGGGCCTTGAAGCCGTAGGGCGCTTCGCGCAGGACCCCGGTTTCGGTGGAGATGGAGCCAATGCCGGTTTTCAGATCACCTTCCCAATGCGCCGATGCTTTCTTTTTGATGCTCATAGCAGTCTCCTCGTGCCTGTGGTTTTCGGTTGCTTAGGGTTCTGAGGATAGAAGCTCTGGCAAAGTTCACCCTGTCGGACAAAGCCATTTATCGGGTGGGCAAATTCACGTCAGCTATTGAATCTCGGGTATATGCCCTCATTGCATAGAACACGCATCTGAAGCGGCAGGTTTTGGCTCGTCCAAAAAAGCCTGCGCCCCCCAACTGGAGAAGCAGGCTTATGACCTCCCTGTCTGACGTGAAGTTTTCGACCCTTGACCTGGTACCTGTGCGCGCCAACGGCAGCCCGGCGCAATCATTGCGCAACTCCCTGGACCTGGCCCAGCACGTGGAAAAACTCGGCTACCACCGCTTCTGGGTGGCCGAACACCACAATATGGATGGCATCGCCAGCTCGGCGACCTCGGTGTTGCTGGGCTACCTGGCCGGCGGCACTTCGACCATTCGCGTCGGCTCTGGCGGCGTGATGCTACCCAACCACGCGCCATTGGTGATCGCCGAGCAGTTCGGCACCCTGGAAAGCCTGTACCCCGGCCGGATCGACCTGGGCCTGGGCCGCGCCCCCGGTTCCGACCAGATGACCGCCCGCGCCCTGCGCCGCGAACGCTCGGGCAGTGCCGACGACTTCCCCAGCGATGTTGCCGAGTTGATGGCGTATCTAGGCCCACGCACGCCCGACCAACGGGTGATCGCCGTACCCGGCACCGGTACCAACGTACCTGTTTGGTTGCTGGGTTCCAGCTTGTTCAGCGCACAGCTGGCAGGCGAGCGCGGTTTGCCTTACGCCTTTGCCTCACATTTCGCACCGCGCCTGATGCATGAGGCGATTCGCGTCTACCGCAACCACTTCAAGCCTTCGGCGGTGCTGGACAAGCCCTACGTGATGCTCGGCATTCCGCTGGTGGCCGCCGACACCGATGAGCAAGCCGACTACCTGGCAACCTCGGTGTACCAGCGAATCCTCGCGCTGATGCGTGGGCAAAGCCTGGTGCAGCGCCCGCCGGTTAAAACCATGGACGGCCTGTGGCTGCCCCATGAAAAAGACGCCGTCGGCAGTTTCCTCGGCCTGGCCATGGTCGGCAGCCCGGAAAAGATCCGCGCCAAGCTGCAAGTGCTGGTGGAGCAGACCGGTGCTGATGAGCTGATCTTTACCTGCGACCTATACGAGCACGCCGACCGGATTCATTCCTACGAACTGCTGGCGCAGGTCATGAAGGGCTAAACCCCCAGGCGTAAAAAAACCGACGCACTTGCGTCGGTTTTTATATCTGCAAGCACACGGAATCACCCGCGGTTGTAGACGATTTCCTTGGTGCCACCTTCACAGCTGCCGACGACCTCGCCATTAGCCGCTGCACCTTTGTCCACCACTTCAAGGGTATACCCCGAAGCGCCATTACCTTGGATCTTCGCATCAATTTCGTTTTTCAGTTCTTCACAAGGCTTGCCCGCCGCCAGGGCTGTACCCGCGATGCTCAACAAACCTACCGCCAACAAAAAGTTCTTCATCCGTCACATTCCTTGCGCTGATCGAAAAAAGTACGCCGGCCCTCGTCGAGCCGGCGCATCTAAAAGGTTGTAACGAAGTTTATGGCAATCGGCCAGCGCGCAAGTTCAACTGGTTCGATCAACTGTTGGCAATACGAAAACCCACCTTGAGCGTGACCTGGAAGTGCGCAGCCTTGCCATCCTTGATGTGCCCACGGGTTTCGCTCACTTCAAACCACTCCAGATGCTTGATGCTCTTGCTGGCCTCGGCCAAGGCATTGTTGATGGCGTCCTCGATGCTGGTTGGCGACGAGCCCACCAATTCGACTTTCTTGTAAGTGTGATGATCAGTCATGGTGCTTCTCCTAAGGGGCGTAAATGAAGCCTAGCAGTGAATTCTCGTACTGCTTCTGGCGACTATCCCCACTCGAAAGTTCAGATTTACTGCACTTTCTGAAACCCCCGCAGTCGGAATCAACACACGCCACTCAATCACTCCAGGAGAGCCCACATGGCCAACACCTCTTTACGCAAAGCGTCATTGGAAAGCATGGAAGCCGAGATTTCGAGCCTGCTCAAATCCCTTGAAAGCCTCAAGGACGATGCATCGGATGAGTCGCTAAAAACCCTGAAGGCCCTGAAAAGCAATGCCGAGAACGCCCTGAGACATTCTCGCCACCTGATCAGCGATGCCTACGAAGAAGTCAAAGTCAAAACCCGTGAAACCGGTGTTGCAACGCGGGACTACGCACAAGAGCACCCATGGACTACCGCTGGCGTCGCCGTTGGCGCGCTGGGTCTGCTGGCAGCCTACTTGCTGTGCAAACGCGGCGACTAAACGTCCTGGCGCGCCAGCTCAGCCTTGAGCCACTGCGCCAGTTGCCGGGCGCGCCCGTCTGCGGCGCGCTTGGGTAGCCACAACGCCAGTTGCGCCGGGGTTTCACTGAAGCCCCACGGCGCAACCAGGCGCCCCGCCCGCAGATCCTCTGCAACCAGCGGTTCGGGCGCAATCGCCACCCCAAGACCTGCCACGGCCGCTTCCAGCAAATAATACAAATGCTCGAAACCTTGCCCGTACTTCAATGCGCCAGGCTCAATCCCGTGACGTTGCGCCCAACTGGGCCAGGCTTGAGGACGGGAAGTGGTGTGCAACAAAGTTTCGTTACGCAATGCCTCGGCAGGCGCCTGACGCAAACGCTCGTAGTGAGCAAAACGCGGGCTCATGACCGGGCCGATGCGTTCGCTGGTCAATTCATAAACCTGCATATCCGCCGGCCACGGTGGCTCGGCAAACACCAGCAGGGCGTCCAGCCCGGGGCGCCGTGGGTCGAGATCGCCTTCGCCCGCCGACAGGTGCAGTCGCAAGTCCGGCAACTCAGCGTTCAAACGGCCCAGACGTGGAATAAACCAACGCGCCAGCAAACTGCCTGAACAACCGAGGACAAACGGTGCATCGGCGCTGCTTTGTGTGAGTTCTGCGCAGGTATCCCTTAACCGCTCGAACGCCTCAAAGCTGGCATCCCGCAGCCTGATGCCGGCATCTGTGAGTTTGAGGCCGCGCCCGTCCTTGATGAAAAGACTCACGCCCAAGTGTTCTTCCAGCACCTTTAACTGTCGGCTGACCGCACCATGGGTAACGTGCAATTGCTCGGCGGCCTGGCTGACGCTGTTGAGCCGGGCGGTGACTTCGAACGCGCGCAAGGCGTTCAGCGGGGGAAGGTCTCGGCTCATGATACCTGTGAGTTTTCCTGACATGTTGTGGCGATCTTATCGGTTTTCACAGCCTAGCGTCAGGGGTAGAGTGACCGTCATTGCCTCTCACACGAATTCTTCCTGGAGCGCCCCATGACTCAGTCCCAGACCGATCTACGCAACGGCCCTGACGCCAATGGCCTGTTTGGCTCGTTCGGCGGCCGCTACGTGGCGGAAACCTTGATGCCGTTGATCCTCGACCTGGCCCGCGAATACGAAGCAGCGAAGATCGACCCGGCCTTCAACGAAGAACTGGCCTACTTTCAGCGCGACTACGTCGGACGCCCAAGCCCGCTGTACTTCGCCGAACGCCTGACCGAATTCTGCGGCGGCGCCAAGATTTACCTCAAGCGCGAAGAGCTGAACCACACCGGCGCCCACAAGATCAACAACTGCATCGGCCAGATCTTGCTGGCGCGGCGCATGGGTAAAAAACGCATCATCGCCGAGACTGGCGCCGGCATGCACGGTGTGGCCACTGCCACCGTCGCCGCACGGTTTGGCCTGCAATGCGTGATCTACATGGGCACCACCGACATCGAGCGCCAGCAGGCCAACGTGTTTCGCATGAAGTTGTTGGGCGCCGAAGTGATCCCGGTGGTCGCAGGCACCGGCACCCTCAAAGACGCGATGAACGAGGCCCTGCGTGACTGGGTAACCAACGTCGACAGCACCTTCTACCTGATCGGCACCGTAGCGGGCCCACATCCATACCCGGCAATGGTCCGCGATTTCCAGTCCGTGATCGGCAAGGAAACCCGTACTCAGCTGCAAGCCCAGGAAGGCCGTCTGCCCGACAGCCTGGTAGCGTGCATCGGCGGTGGCTCAAACGCCATGGGCCTGTTCCACCCGTTCCTCGATGACACCAGCGTCGAAATCATCGGCGTCGAAGCCGCCGGTTACGGCATCGAAACCGGCAAGCACGCGGCCAGCCTCAACGGCGGCGTACCAGGCGTACTGCACGGCAACCGCACCTTCCTGCTACAGGACGACGACGGCCAGATCATCGACGCCCACTCGATTTCCGCCGGTCTTGATTACCCAGGTATTGGTCCTGAACACGCCTGGTTGCATGACATCGGCCGTGTCCAGTACACCTCGGTCACCGACAACGAAGCCCTCGACGCCTTTCACAAATGCTGCCGCCTGGAAGGGATTATTCCTGCACTGGAAAGTGCCCACGCCCTGGCCGAAGTGTTCAAGCGCGCACCGACCCTGCCCAAGGATCACCTGATGGTGGTCAACCTGTCCGGCCGTGGCGACAAAGACATGCAAACCGTGATGCACCACATGGAACATTCTCAACAAGAGCACTCCCAGCAGGAGAAACACTGATGAGCCGCCTGCAAACGCGTTTTGCCCAACTGAAGGAACAAAACCGCGCCGCCCTGGTGACCTTCGTCACCGCCGGCGACCCGGGTTATGGCACCTCTCTGGCAATCCTCAAGGGCTTGCCGGGTGCCGGCGCCGACGTGATCGAGCTGGGCATGCCCTTCACCGACCCGATGGCCGACGGCCCAGCCATCCAACTGGCCAACATCCGTGCGCTGACGGCCAAGCAGAACCTGACAAAAACCCTGCAGATGGTCCGCGAGTTCCGCCAGGGCAACAGCGATACGCCGCTGGTATTGATGGGCTACTTCAACCCGATCCACATGTACGGCGTACCGCGCTTTATTAGCGACGCCAAGGAAGCCGGTGTCGACGGGCTGATCGTGGTCGACCTGCCACCGGAACATAACAGCGAGCTGTGCGACCCCGCCCAGGCCGCCGGTATCGACTTTATCCGCTTGACCACGCCGACCACCGACGATGTGCGCCTGCCAACGGTACTTAACGGAAGCTCGGGGTTTGTGTACTACGTGTCAGTCGCCGGGGTAACCGGTGCCGGTGCCGCCACCCTGGAGCACGTCGAAGAAGCGGTCACTCGCCTGCGTCGCCATACCGACCTGCCCATCAGTATCGGTTTTGGCATCCGCACCCCGGATCAAGCCGCCGCCATCGCCCGCCTGGCGGACGGTGTGGTAGTGGGTTCGGCGCTGATCGATCACATCGCCAACGCCAGCAACGACCAACAAGCGATTGATGGCGTGTTGACCCTGTGCGCGGCGCTGTCAGAAGGTGTACGTAACGCGCGCAAGTAAGCGCCTCGTAGCTGTAGGTAAAGCTCCTGAGACACAGGAGTCAAGCCGCACAATTACGGCCTAAACAGCAAGACCAAGGGATTTCGAACCTCGTTCGAAATCCCTTTTTGTTGTTTGCGCAATGAGAAATACCCAACCACCACTACAGCTCAATCCGCTCGACCTTGCCCACCAGCAGGATGTAGGACAACGCCCCAAGCAACGCCAACACCGCGATGTAGGTAATCGCCGGAGCAAACGAATCGCCGCTGGCTAAAAAGCCGATGACGATAGGCGTGGTGATCGCCGACAGGTTACCGATGAAGTTGAACACACCCCCCGTCAGCCCCAGCAACCGTGCTGGCGCCAGGGTCGACACCAGCGACCAAGTGATCGAAGCCAGGCCATTACCGAAGAACGCCACGGCCAGGAAGGCGATAACCCATGCCGTCGAATCAACAAAGTTGGCGCCGATGATCGCCGTGGAGATCAGCAGCCCACCAATGATCGGCAACTTGCGGGCAAAACCCACCGATGCGCCACGGCGAATCAGCCAGTCGGAAAACAGCCCGGAGCACAGCACGCCGACAAATGCCGCCAGAAACGGCAGCGAAGCCAGCAAGCCAGACTTGATGAAGTCCATGCCGCGATACTTCACCAGATAGGTCGGGAACCAAGTCAGGAAGAACCACAGGGTCGAGTTCAGGCAGAACTGCCCCAGGTAAATCCCCCAAAGCTTGCGCTTACTCAGCACGATACCCAGGTCGACCCAACTGAAAGGCGCCTTGCGTTTGGCGGTTTGCTCCTGGATATCCACCAGCCCGCCGCCCTCGCGGATCAGCTCGATCTCGGCAGCGTTGACCCCTTTGAAATCCCGAGGCTCGCGGTATACCGCGTACCAGATCACCGCCCACAGAATGCCAACGACACCGGTGCTGATAAACACCATGTGCCAGCCATAGTGATGCTGCAACCACGCCAACACCGGCGTCAGGAACGCCAGGCCGACAAACTGCCCGGAGGTGTAGAAGCCGATAGCGGTGGCCCGTTCGCGCTCGGGAAACCAGGTGGTGACCACTCGGCTGTTGATAGGGTAGGCCGGCGCTTCCAGGGCGCCGACGGCCATGCGCAGCACAAACAGGGCGATGAAACTGGCGGCAAAACCGAGCATCACGGTAGCAATGGACCACAGCAGCAAGGCGACGGTGTACAGAATGCGTGGCGGCACTCGGTCCACCAGCCAGCCGCCAGGAATTTGCATGGCGGCGTAGGTCCAGCCGAATGCCGAGAAGATCAATCCGACATGTACCGGGTCGATGCCCAGCTCAGAGGTCAGGGCCGGGGCGGCAATCGACAGGTTGCTACGGTCCAGGTAGTTGATCACCACGGTGATAAACAGCAGGACCATGATGAAATAGCGCTTGCGGGTAGGCGTGACTAAAGAAGCCTTCCCGGTGAAGGATTCAGGTTGCATGGGGTGCCTCTTCTTATGGTTATTGAGGGCTGATGCCGGACTTACTGAATAAACCGGATTGAATGTGGGAGCTGGCTTGCCTGCTCCCACATTGACCGCACTTTTTCAGCAACTGAATGGTGTGCTTACCACTCCGCAAAGCTGCCATCGGCATGACGCCAGATCGGGTTGCGCCAGCGATGACCAATGGCCGCACGCTCGATCACATATTCCTCGTTGATCTCAATGCCCAGGCCTGGCCCATTAGGAATTTTCACAAAGCCCTGGTCGTAATCGAAAACCCCTGGGTCGCGAACGTAATCGAGCAGGTCGTTGCTCTCGTTGTAGTGGATGCCCAGGCTTTGCTCCTGGATAAACGCGTTGTAGCAAACCGCATCCAATTGCAGGCACGCCGCCAGGGCAATCGGACCCAGCGGGCAGTGCAGCGCCAGGGCCACGTCGTAGGCTTCGGCCATGTTGGCGATCTTGCGGGTTTCGGTGATGCCGCCAGCGTGGGAAGCATCCGGCTGGATGATGTCGACGTAGCCTTCGCTGAGCACCCGCTTGAAATCCCAGCGCGAGAACAGCCGCTCGCCCAAGGCAATCGGGGTACTGGTCAGCGGCGCCAACTCTTTGAGCGCTTCGTAGTTTTCGCTAAGCACCGGCTCTTCGATAAACATCAGTTTGTAGGGGTCCAGCTCCTTCATCAGCACCTTGGCCATGGGCTTGTGCACTCGACCATGGAAGTCGACACCGATGCCAACGTTCGGCCCCACCGCATCGCGCACGGCAGCGACATTGGCCAGGGCCAGGTCGACTTTTTCGAAACTGTCGAGAAACTGCAGCTCTTCGGTGCCGTTCATTTTCACTGCAGTGAAACCACGGGCGACGGCCTCTTTGGCAGCGCGGGCTGTGTCCGCCGGACGGTCGCCGCCAATCCACGAATACACGCGGATCTTGTCACGCACCTGGCCGCCCAGCAGGTCGCTGACCGACACGCCCAACGCCTTGCCCTTGATGTCCCACAACGCTTGGTCGATGCCGGCCAGAGCGCTCATGTGGATCGCGCCACCACGGTAGAAGCCACCGCGATAGAGTACGGTCCAGATATCTTCGATGTTGCGTGGGTCTTTGCCGATCAAGTAGTCGGAAAGTTCTTCGACGGCGGCCGCTACGGTATGGGCGCGGCCTTCAACCACGGGCTCGCCCCAACCGGTCACGCCCTGGTCGGTTTCAACCTTGAGGAAGCACCAGCGCGGCGGCACGATGAAGGTGGTCAGTTTGGTGATTTTCATCTTTTTATCTCTCTTGTCAGATGCAGCGCCGGGGCGCCAAACACATTCAGTTCAAGGCGTTCCAGGCGGCGACATAAGCCTGGGCGCGGCTCGCTACCTGATCGACGGTCATACCCGGCTTGAACAGCCCCGAGCCCAGACCAAAGCCTTTGACCCCGGCCTCGACAAACACCTGCATGTTGTCCGGCGTGATCCCACCCACGGGCAACAACACCGTGCCCGCCGGCAATACTGCAAGCCAGGCCTTGATCACCGCCGGGCCCATTTGCTCGGCAGGGAACAGCTTCAACACATCCGCGCCTTCGGCCAACGCCGCAAAGGCCTCGGTCGGCGTGGCGACGCCGGGCGACAGATAAAGGCCCGCGGCTTTCGCTGCGCGCAGTACCTTCGCATCGCTGTGGGGCATGACGATCACCTGGCCGCCAGCGGCCTTGACCTGCTCCACCTGCTCAGGGGTCAGCACCGTACCGGCGCCGATCAGGCAATCGGCCGGCAGGGTGTCGCGCAGGATGCGGATGCTGGTGTAGGGATCTGGCGAGTTAAGCGGCACTTCAATGACCCGAAAACCGGCCTGGTACAGCACCTGACCGATAGCTGCTGCCTCATCCGGGCGCAGGCCCCGCAGGATCGCGATCAAACCGTTGTGTGTCAGTGCTTGCTTGAGCATGTCAGGCCTCCAGTACAGGTTGAACGGATGCAGGCAGCAGCCCTGCGGCGACTGCCAACTGCCAAAGGCCACGCTCGGTGGCCTCCTGTGCCAGCGTCACGCGGGGGAAGCCGCAGAGTTCGAGGGCACGCTGATAGCGGGCGCACAGTTGAGAGTTGCCCACCAGAACGATGTCCGGCCACCGAACGCGTAGCCCGGACAATTCGTGGCCGATCAGCAGCCCGGACAGATAGTCCGGTTGCTCGTCCGGCGCCAGTTCACCGGTCAACCCTAGGGTACGGGCGCTGAACAAGGTCGACAGCAAGCCCATCTGGCCGGCGGCCGACAACGCCACCTGTACGCCTCGATCAAAGGCGGCCGTCTGGAAGTGTTTTGACGGTTGTTGGGTGCGGCCCAGGATGCTGTGCTCGCTGAGCACGGCGAACAGTTCGCCAGTCATGAAGGTGTCAAAGTGGGTAATACAGCCACCCGCCACCTCGACCCATTTGGAATGACTGCCGGGCAGGCCGATCAACAGTTGGCTGTCGAGGCCGGCGGACAGGCTTTGCAGCACGCCGAGCACCTGGGTTTCTTCGCCGCGCATGACATTGGGCAAACTCGAACGCTGAATCACACCAGGCACGATATGCACATCGACACCCCGCAGGCTGCGCACCACCTGCAGTGCCTGGCCAAGGGTGGCGACATCGGCGGGTGTGTCGCGGTAGGCCGCTTCGCTCCAGCCCTGGGCGCTGCCGACCATGCCGCAAGCAATGACGGGAAGACCGGGCTGGGCATCGAGCCAGTCGCCGCAGGCCGCATCAAATGCCAGCTCGAAACCATCGGTACAGCGAATGCCGGCGATGACCCGAGGCTCGCTGGGCAAATGCATGATCCCCGACGCCTGGGCGCGTCGTTCGAGGACCAGGCCCCCTGGGCCGAGTTTGTAAGCACGAAGGGAGCTTGTTCCCCAATCGAGCGCGATCAATTGCGCCGGCATCGCTTCACCTGAAGTGTGTGGGTGCTGAAAAAGCAGATGAGCGAATATAAACCTAGGGGAGGCAAAATCTCAATATATAAATAACAGTCCCATATATTGGGAGGCGGCAAGCGAAATCCTACAACTCTTTGCGCTTTTACCGCGAGCAAAAAGGGGATTCACGTGACAAGAAGGTGGTTAAAAAATAGACAGATCCAAAGTACGCATCGCGCCCATCCAGATCGCGTACTCGGTGTGGTCTTTCAAGTCATCGCCGGTCTCGGGGTGCAAGAACACCACCAAGCCTTTGCGATTAAGCGCCAGCCATGGCAGGACTACGCCAATATATTCCGGATCGAATGCCAGCTGGCAGCTCCAGTCCGGGTGCGGGCCCACCGGGCGCTCATGCACGCGGCCCATGCGCAGCGGAAACAATTGCGCCGCTTCCTCACAGAGCTTGCGCGCCTGTGAGAGGGTACTGGCGTCGAAATAAATGTGGGCGTGGTAGCCCTTGATACGTTGCATGACGAATTCCGAACTCAATGATCGGCAGATCCTAGACCGCAATGGACGGCAGGGCCAGACCGGTCAGCGATTGCGCACTGCTGGCCTGCTCCGCCATTAGCCAGTCGACGAAACGCTCGATCAACTGGCCACGGCGTTTGCGCTGGGGCAGCACCACGTAATAACCAAAACGCGAAATCACCGTGTCGCCAATCGGCCGACACAACCACTTCTGCTCCAGCAAGTTATCCACAAGGTGTCGCCAACCGATGGCCACGCCCTGGCCGGCAATTGCCGCCTGAATCAGCAGGGTGTAATTATCGAAACGCAATTGCCCCGGTGTCGGCGCGGTGGTGATGCCCAACTCGCGGAACACGCCACTCCAGTCAAACCACTGGCTGTTGTTTTCCTGGCGCAGGTGCAGCAATGGGAATTCCAGCAGGCTTTGGGTGGGCAGCGGTAAGGCGCGGTCCTTGAGCAGCTGCGGGCTGCACACCGGAAACACTTGTTCATTGAACAGCCATAGGCTATCGCCTTGCTTGAAGCGACCGTCGCCAAACAGCACGGCCACATCGATATCGCTGCGCAAGGTGGCGTGATTGCGTTCGCTGGTGACCAGGCTGACATCCACTTGCGGGTTGGCTTCATGGAAACGGTGCAGGCGCGGCATCAGCCAGTAGGCAGCGAAGGCAAAGTCCGTCGCCACTTGCAGCACTTCGTGCTGGTCCTGCTGGGCGATGGCACTCAGGCCCTGGTTGATATTCTGCAAGCCCGCCTGCACTTGCTCGAACAGCAGAGCGCCAGCATCGGTGAGTTCGATACCCCGGTAGATGCGATCAAACAAGCGAACCGCCAGTTGTTCTTCCAGGCGCTTGATCTGCTGGCTGATGGCCGGCTGGGTGGTGCCCAGCTCCATCGCCGCTGCCGTAAAGCTGCGTTGGCGCGCCGCCGCTTCAAAGGCACGCAGCAGGTCCAGTGACAGGCTACCAAGGGATTCATACATAAGCGGTGCTTATCCTAGACATTGCTTTACATGGGCTTTACCACGTTTTCCATGGCCTGCATGCTCATTCGCATAAACATCGACTATGGAATGCCGCGAAACCATGAAGCGCAAGAACATTCTTTTCATCATGGCTGATCAAATGGCCGCACCGATGCTTCCGTTCTACGGTTCTTCGCCTATCAAATTGCCGAATCTGAGCCGCCTCGCCGCACAGGGCGTGGTGTTTGACGCTGCTTACTGCAATAGCCCGCTCTGCGCGCCGTCGCGTTTTACCTTGGTCAGCGGCCAACTGCCGAGCAAGATCGGCGCCTACGACAACGCGGCGGATTTCCCAGCTGACGTGCCGACTTATGCCCACTACCTGCGCCGCCTCGGCTACCGCACGGCCCTGTCCGGCAAGATGCATTTTTGCGGCCCCGACCAACTGCACGGCTATGAAGAACGCCTGACCAGCGACATCTACCCGGCCGACTATGGCTGGGCGGTGAACTGGGATGAGCCAGACGTGCGGCCGACCTGGTACCACAATATGGCCTCGGTACTGCAAGCTGGGCCTTGCGTGCGCACCAATCAGCTGGATTTCGATGAAGAGGTGGTGTTCAAGGCCCAGCAGTATCTGTTCGACCATATCCGCGAGGATGGCGACCAGCCGTTCTGCCTCACTGTTTCCATGACGCACCCGCACGACCCGTACACCATTCCCAAGCCGTTCTGGGACCTGTACGACGACAACGACATTGCGTTGCCCACAACGCCACCCCAGGGCGATCTCGACCCTCACTCCCAGCGTCTGCTCAAGGTTTACGACCTGTGGGACAAGCCACTGCCGGTGGACAAGATCCGCGATGCGCGCCGAGCTTACTTCGGCGCCTGCAGCTACATCGACAGCAACGTCGGCAAGCTGCTGCAAACTCTGGAAGACACGGGCCTTGCCGACGACACCATCATCATCTTCTCCGGCGACCACGGCGACATGCTCGGCGAGCGTGGGCTCTGGTACAAAATGCACTGGTTTGAAATGGCCGCCCGGGTGCCACTGCTGGTCAGTGCGCCGGGGCAATTCAAGGCCGGCCGTGTGAGTGCGGCGGTATCGACCGCCGACCTGTTGCCGACCCTGGTGGAACTGGCTGGCGGCGAGCTTGACGCCCGTCTGCCACTGGACGGTCGCTCACTGGTCTCGCACTTGCTAGGGCAGGGCGGGCATGACGAAGTGTTCGGCGAATATATGGCCGAAGGCACCATCAGCCCATTGATGATGATCCGCCGTGGTGCCTACAAATTCATCTACAGCGAAGACGATCCCTGCCTATTGTTCGATGTGCACAACGACCCGCGCGAACAGGAAGAACTCAGCCACTCACCAGTGCATCGGCCGCTGTTCGACGCTTTCCTGGCCGAAGCACGGGCTAAATGGGACATCCCGGCGATCCACCAGCAGGTGCTCGCCAGTCAACGCCGTCGCCGCTTGGTGAGCGAGGCGCTAGCCCAGGGCAAGCTGAAGAGCTGGGATCACCAGCCACTGGTGGACGCCAGTCAGCAATACATGCGCAACCACATCGACCTGGACGATCTGGAGCGCAAGGCACGTTATCCACAACCCTGCCAAAACCAATAAAACCTAGGGGAAGCCATGCAAAAGTTATCCACACTCCGGTTATCAAAAGCATTGGGCGTCGGGCTACTGGCGTTGAGCAGTGCCAGCGCGTATGCCGAGCAAAGTTGCGAGACAGTGAAGATGGCCGATCCGGGCTGGAGCGATATTGCGGCCACCAATGCCATTACCGGTTTTTTGCTGACCGGCATGGGCTACAAGGCCAAGGTCGATACCCTGGCGGTGCCGATCACCTTTGGCGGGCTCAAGGACGGCCAGGTGGATGTGTTCCTGGGTAACTGGATGCCGGCGCAGCAGGGTTTCTATGACAAGTTCGTCGCCAATGGCGATGTGGTGCAACTGGCGAAGAACCTCGCCGGCACCGAGTTCACCCTCGCCGTGCCGGATTATGTGTGGGACGCCGGGGTGCATGATTTTGCCGATTTGAATAAATTTTCAGAAAAGTTCGACAAGAAAATCTACGGCATCGGTTCGGGTGCGCCAGCGAACATCTCGCTGCAAGAGATCATCAAGAAGGATGACTTCAACCTCGGCCAGTGGAAACTGATCGAATCCAGCGAACAGGCGATGCTTGCCGAAGTATCTCGGGCGGTAAAAAAACAGCGCTTCGTTACCTTCCTCGGCTGGACCCCGCACCCGATGAATGTGCAGTTGAAAATGCATTACCTCAAGGGCGGCGAAAAGTACTTTGGCGATACGGGCAGCGTCTATACGCTGACCCGCAAGGGGTATGCGCAGGCCTGCCCCAACGTCGGCAAGCTGTTGACCAACCTGAGTTTTACCCAGGAGATGGAGAACAGCATCATGGCTGAGGTGGTGAACAACAAAGTCAGTAATGCTGGTGCGGCGAAGGCGTGGATCAAGGCCAATCCGGCGGTTTTGGATAAGTGGCTGGAAGGGGTCAAGACCTTGGATGGCCAGGACGCGCTGGCCGCCATTAAAGCCAAGCTCTAACGACCCAGGCTGCGTCTACGGTGTGTCAGATACACCGCAAACGCAGCCTCGCCTGGGCTCGACTGCTGCTACGCATAGCCAACTGATACCCTGACCCAAACCTTTTAACCCGAGCCCGCCATGCCTTGGCCCAACCGCCATAAACTCTTTCCCTTCCTGAGCTGGCTCCCCCGCCAAACCCGCGCCAGCGTCGGGCGGGACGCTATCGTCGGCTTGAGTGGCGCGGTTCTGGCATTGCCGCAATCCATTGCCTACGCGCTGATCGCCGGCCTCCCACCGGAATACGGGCTTTACGCCGCGATCATTCCGGTGCTGATCGCCTGCCTCTGGGGCTCATCCTGGCATTTGATCTGCGGCCCGACAGCAGCGATTTCCATCGTGCTGTATGCCAGTGTCAGCCCGCTGGCCGTGCCCGGTTCCCAGGACTACATCACCCTGATTCTGCTGCTGACGTTTCTGGCTGGCGTGTTCCAGTGGTTGCTCGGCATGTTGCGCTTTGGCGCCCTCGTCAATTTCGTTTCCCATTCGGTGGTGCTCGGTTTCACCCTGGGCGCCGCAGTGGTAATCGCCCTCGGCCAGTTGCCCAACCTGCTGGGCCTGGACCTGCCGAGCCAAGCCACCGCAATGAACAGCCTGCTGTCGCTGATCAACCACGCCGGGGACTGGGATCATTCGTCGCTGCTCTTGGGGTTGGGCACCCTAGTGGTGGGCGTACTGCTCAAATACCTGCTGCCGCGTTGGCCGACGCTGTTGATCACCTTGGCACTGGGCACGCTGGTGGCGTGGCTGTGGCCGGCGCTGTTCGGTCATGTTGCGCGGGTCAGTTCGTTTATTGGCCAACTGCCGCCGTTTAGCCCGTTGCCACTGGATCTGGACACGATCCTGCGCCTGCTGCCCAGTGCCGTGGCGGTGGGCATGCTGGGGCTGGTGACGAGCCTGTCGATTGCCCGCTCGTTGTCGGCCCGTTCGCAGCAATTGCTCGATGCCAATCAGGAAGTACGCGCCCAGGGACTGTCGAACATCGCAGGAGGATTTTTCTCAGGCTATTTGTCGGCCGGTTCCTTCACCCGGTCGGGGCTTAGTTACGAGGCGGGCGCACGCTCACCGCTGGCGGGAGTATTTTCGGCGCTGTGGGTGGCGCTGTTCGCCGTGTTCGGCGCGGCGCTGATCGCGCATATCCCGATCCCGAGCATGGCCGCCAGCATCCTGCTGATTTCCTGGGGGCTGGTGGATCATCGGGGCATTCGTGCGTTGTTCCGGGTCAGTCATGCCGAGTTTTTGGTGATGAGCCTGACGTGCGTTGCCACACTGTTGCTGGAGTTGCAAACGGCGATCTACGCCGGGGTGCTGGCGTCGCTGTTTTTCTACCTCAAGCGGACTTCGCAGCCACGGGTGCAACAGTGGCGTGACGGTGACGATGATGTACTGCGGGTCGGCGGGTCGATCTTTTTTGGCGCTAGCCATTACCTGCAGGTTCGACTGCAACGCTTGCACGGCGAACGGGTGGTGATCGAGGCGCAGCAGATTAACTTTATCGACTATTCCGGGGTGGAAATGCTGCACCAGGAAGCACGGCGATTGAGGGATTTGGGGCGTAGCCTGACGTTGCGCCGGGCCAGGCCGCAGGTGGTGGAAGAATTGAAAAAGCTGGAAGGGGCGGATAAGTGCCCCATCAACTTTGAAGATTGAATACCGCCCACTGTAGGAGCGAGGGGACGCCTAGTTCCTACAAAAGGGCCAACTGCCGGCGCAACTCAGCCAGCACCGGTGCCGAATCCGGCCGCACGCCGCGCCACAGCAAGAAGGCTTCCGCCGCCTGTTCCACCAGCATGCCTAAACCATCCATCGCTACCGCTGCGCCGTTTTCACTGGCCCAGCGGCAGAACGCGGTAGGTTCCTTGGCGTACATCATGTCGTAGCAAAAAGTCTTACCGGGTTCGATCAAGCTGCTGGCA
Organism: Pseudomonas sp. c313; assembly: GCF_055407145.1. Taxonomy (NCBI): domain Bacteria; kingdom Pseudomonadati; phylum Pseudomonadota; class Gammaproteobacteria; order Pseudomonadales; family Pseudomonadaceae; genus Pseudomonas; species Pseudomonas sp. c313. The sequence continues at coordinate 92,008 of NZ_JBUZRD010000007.1, forward strand.
ATCGGCGGCACATCCCCTGACAGGCTGGCGGACGTGGCGTTGATGATCAGGTCCACGGATTCGCGCAACCAGTCAAAACCACTCGCGGAAACCGGACCAAGGTCGTCGAACAGTCCAGCCAGCAATTCGGCCTTTTCCACAGTGCGGTTGGCGATGATCAGCGACGCCGGCTGCTGCGCCAGCAATGGCTCCAGCGCTCCGCGCACCGCTCCGCCCGCGCCAAGCAGCAGTATGCGTTTGCCTTGCAGGCTGAACCCGGCATTGACTGTCAGGTCTCGCACCAGCCCGGCGCCATCGGTGTTGTCTCCCAGCAGGCTGCCATCGGCCAACTTGCTCAGGGTATTCACCGCTCCGGCACGCAGGGCACGTTCGGTCAGGGTGTTGGCCAGGCGATAGGCTTGTTCCTTGAACGGCACAGTGACGTTGGCGCCACGGCCCTCAAGAAAAAATGCCTTGGCGCTGCCGGTAAAGTCGTCCAGCGGCGCCAGCAAGGTGCTGTAGTCCAGTTGCTCGCCGGTCTGTTGGGCAAACAGACGATGGATCAGCGGCGACTTGCTGTGGCCGATGGGGTTACCAAACACAACGTAGCGATCCATCAGATCGCTGCCTTGGGCGCAGCAATGCCCAACCAATCGCGGTCTTGCAGGAAGTAATCGGTCAAACGCGCCTCGATGCTGCCCGGCGCGGCTTTCCAGTCATAGCTCCAGCGCACTTGCGGCGGCAGGGACATCAGGATCGACTCGGTACGCCCGCCCGATTGCAGGCCAAACAGGGTGCCACGGTCATACACCAGATTGAATTCAACGTAGCGCCCGCGGCGAAACTCCTGGAATTCACGCTGCTGCTCGGTATAGGCCAGGGTCTGGCGACGCTGGACGATGGGCAGGTAAGCGTCGATGTAGGCATCGCCGATGGCGCGCATGAAGGCGAAGCTGGTGTCGAAGTCCCACTCGTTCAAATCATCGAAGAACAAACCACCGATGCCTCGGGGTTCGTTGCGGTGCTTGATGTGGAAATAGCTGTCGCACCAGGCCTTGTAGCGCGAATACACGTCCGGCCCGAATGGCGCACAGGCCTGTTCGGCAACCCGGTGCCAGTGGATGCAATCTTCTTCGTTACCGTAGTAAGGCGTCAGGTCGAAGCCGCCACCGAACCACCACACGGCGTCTTCACCTTCTTTTTCGGCGATAAAAAACCGCACATTGGCGTGGGACGTCGGCACATGAGGGTTGTGAGGATGGATCACCAGGGACACGCCCAGGGCTTCAAATCCACGACCGGCCAGTTCCGGGCGATGGGCGCTGGCGGACGGTGGGAGGTTGGCGCCAAATACGTGGGAAAAGTTTACGCCGCCTTTTTCGATCACCGAACCGTTCTCGATCACTCGCGTGCGACCGCCGCCGCCGGCAGGCCGGGTCCAGGTGTCTTCGATAAAGCGAGTGTCGGCCTCGAAGGTTTCCAGGGCGCTGCAAATGCGGTCTTGCAGGTCGAGCAGGTAGGCTTTAACAGCCTCGGTGCGGGTAGTCATGGCATCACCTTGAATCGGGCAAAGCTACTCGAAGCCGTGGGGCGTCGGCGGCAAATGGGCACACAGGATACCACCCCACCGGGAACAGCCACAGTTGACGAAGTTCAAGCTTAGGAGTCCGATAGGCCTTCGCGAAACCGACTAGAGGACAGTGCAGATGGCCAAACGTATCCAGTTCAGTGCCCATGGCGGCCCCGAAGTACTTGAGTATGTCGACTACACCCCGGCAGAACCCGGCCCGCTGCAAGTTCGTGTGAGCAACAAGGCCATTGGCCTGAACTTTATCGACACGTATTTGCGCAGCGGCCTCTATGTGCCACCAGCCTTGCCATCGGGCCTGGGCGCGGAAGGCGCCGGGGTGGTCGATGCGGTCGGCAACGAAGTCACTCAGTTCAAGGTCGGCGATCGTGTGGCCTATGGCAGCGGTCCGTTGGGCGCCTATAGCGAATTGCACGTGCTGCCTGCCGCCAACCTTATTCATCTGCCGGACGACATCAGCTTCGAACAGGCCGCCGGCGCCATGCTCAAGGGCCTGACCGTGCAGTACCTGCTACGCCAGACCTATGACTTGAAAGGTGGCGAAACCATTCTGTTCCACGCCGCTGCTGGCGGCGTCGGCTCCCTGGCCTGCCAATGGGCCAAAGCCCTGGGCGTGAAGCTGATCGGAACCGTCAGTTCGCCGGAAAAAGCCGCCCTGGCCAAATCCCTCGGTGCCTGGGAAACCATCGACTACAGCAAGGAAAACGTCGCACAGCGAGTGCTGGAGTTAACCGACGGCAAGAAATGCCCAGTGGTGTACGACGGTGTCGGCAAAGACACCTGGCTGACGTCCCTGGACAGTGTGGCGCCACGGGGTTTGGTGGTGAGTTTCGGCAATGCATCGGGCGCGGTAGACGGGGTCAACCTGGGGATTCTCGCAGCCAAGGGCTCGCTGTACGTAACCCGGCCGACCCTGGCGACCTACGCCAGCAATCCCAAGGATTTGCAGGCCATGGCCGATGATCTGTTTTCGATGATCAAGAGCGGCAAGGTGCGCATTGATATCAACCAGCGCTATTCGCTGGCCGAAGCGGCGAAGGCCCAGACGGAGTTATCGGCGCGGCGTACTACGGGGTCGACGATTTTGTTGCCGTAAGGATTTAGGTCTCTGGGGCCTATGAGGGCCTCATTGCGGCCAGCGCGGGCTTGCCCGCGATGGCCGCAACTCGGTCTTACGAAGGCCGCACCACCTCACCACTCGCCAGGTCGCGGATCAGGCTCGGATTCTTGCGCCCTCCCAAGTTACCGCCCAACACCACATCCACCTGCCCACGGAAATACTGCTCCACGCGAATCCGCGTGCGCGCCGCCGGGCGGCCCTGAGGGTTGGCCGAGGTGGAGATCAACGGCCCCACCAGCGAACACAAATCCCGCACCAGCGGATGATCGCTAACCCGCAACGCCACCGTGTCATGCACACCGGTAATCCACTCGGGCAACAAGTCCTGATGAGGCACCAACCAGGTATTGGGCCCCGGCCAGGTGCTGGCCATGCGGTCTATCCACAGGTCCGGGAAGTCCTCGAAGAGAAAATCGAACTGCCGGATATTGTCGGCAATCAGGATCAGGCCCTTATCCACAGACCGGCCTTTGATCGCCAGCAAACGATCCACAGCCTCCTCGTTCCATGGGTCGCAGCCCAGGCCCCACACCGCCTCGGTTGGATAGGCAATCACCGCGCCTGCGCGAATTTCTCGTGCGGCTTCTTGCACACGCCACCTGTTGACCATTGCTCACTCTCCGGACTAAAGCTCTGCGCAGTTTACCGATCTTCGTTACAAAACCTAACTGCGCGCAAGCCAGCGACCGCTTTCGCAGATCACCCGGCCTTCCAGCTCCAGTTCCGTAAGGGTTGCCAGCACCCGGGACAAGGCCAGGCCGCTGGCAATCGCCAAGGCTTCGCTGGTGTGGGGCGCGGCGTGCAGCAGCGCCACCAGCGGGTGAACAACAGGGATCGGCGCCGGGCGTGACAGTGCTTGCCAGCCGCGCAGGCCTTCAAGGATATGTTCGACGGTTTCCACCAGTGTTGCACCATCACGAATCAACTGATGGCAGCCCTTGGCCCCCGGATGATGGATAGAACCGGGAATCGCATACACTTCGCGCCCTTGCTCCGCCGCCAACCGTGCGGTGATCAGCGAACCGCTGGCCATCCCGGCCTCCACCACCAGCACACCAAGGGACAGGCCACTGATAATCCGGTTGCGCCGTGGAAAGTTACCGGCCTGGGGCGGAGCGTCCAACGGAAATTCGGAAACCACGGCACTGCCTTGGGCAATCATCGCCTCGGCCAAGCGTCGGTGGCGCTGTGGATAAAAATTTTCCAGCCCGGTGCCCAGCACGCCGATTGTATGCCCCCCAACATCCAAAGCCGCCTGGTGAGCGGCGCCGTCGATGCCCAGGGCAAGGCCACTGGTAATGACAAAACCGGCACTCGCCAGGCTGCGGGAAAACGCGGCGGCGGTGTCCATTCCTGGCCTGGAGGCACGGCGGCTGCCGACCATCGCCAGCTGTGGCTTTTCCAGAATGCCCGGGTCGCCGGCGACGAATAATAGCGGTGGCGCGTCATCCAATTCTGCGAGCAGCGCCGGGTAGTCGGGATGGTCCCACATCAGCAAATGCTGGGCCGGACGCTCTAGCCAGGTCAATGCCGCGCTGGCGCCGTCACGCACTTCCTCGCTGCGCCGAGCATCGGCGCTAGCCGCCTTGAGGCCCAGGGAGCGCCAGGCACTGGCCGGTGCACTGATGGCTTTTGATGCCGAACCAAACGCCTCGATGAGTTTTCGAAAACCCCTGGGGCCCAGTTCCGGCAGCCTGTGCAAGCGTAGTCGAGCTTCCAGTTCTGCCGGTGAAACTTCGCGGTTATTCGTCGGTAACATTTGATCATCCTTGATCATGAACAAGCTGTGGATAACTCTGTTGGTAACTTATTTAGCAGACTAATTATTGCACCGCGCCAGGACTCTGAAATCGGTCCATCACAGCCAGTGAGCGCGACGCGCTGAGGACCAAGCCGTAACTGAGCTTTTCATAGGTGCGAAACACCAGAAGAGTCCCGACGCGCTCGTCGGGAATCTTCACCGGTGTGCCTGTAACCCTGTCACGGACGGTTTCTCCGGTTTTCGTCACGGCCAGCAAATGACCTTGCGCCAGACCGTCGCGACGCCCCTTGTTCAGAATGACCGTATCAAACACCCCAATCTGCGTGACGCCACGGGGAACATCGATAATTTGTCCTGCAATGGCGTGAGTAGGCGCGTAAGCCAGCAAATTAGACATAACTTCGGGTAGTTGAGTGCTGAGCAGACGATCCCCCGGTCGTACCTCCTGGGTGACCCGTTGCACAGCCAGGGTGGTGACATCACCCACCATCACCACGCGGGCAGTGCCGATATCGTCAGCGTTGATCCCCAGCAGCTCCTGGCTGTCGGGATCGGTAAAGACCTTGCCCTGGCGGAAGATGCCATAGCTGGGCTGCGCAGGGTCCAGGGCGCCCCGGGCATAAATGCGTTCGCCGTTGGCGCCCAGCACACGCCCGGCCTGCGCCCCGACAATGTAAGGCGCGCTGTCCAACTCCTGCGACGTATCGAGGATGCGGTCATGCAGTAAAAAACGCTGGATAGCTTTCAGCGTCTCGCTGCCCAGCGGTTGCGGGTGTTGTGGGTAATTACCGATGGACGGGGCCTGTATATTGGCCGTGACGGCCTGTGCCCACACCAGCAAGACGAGTAGCGATTTCCTCATGGGGTGAATCTCCTTTATTATGTACGTTCGCGTGAAACGCTAGGGCCTTCGCGGCTTTGCAGCGTTTACACCGGCAACCTGGGTCCATCCCGGTGCCGACTTGCCTTTACCTCACATGTGCAGCAATTACGCTTATGGCTATTTTGAACATCCTCGAATTCCCGGACTCGCGCCTGCGCACTATCGCCAAACCGGTGGCCGTAGTGGACGACGAAGTTCGTCAGTTGGTCGATGACATGTTTGAAACAATGTATGAAGCTCCGGGCATCGGCCTCGCCGCGACCCAGGTCAACGTGCACCTGCGCGTCGTGGTTATGGACCTGTCCGAAGATCGCAGCGAACCGATGGTGTTTATCAACCCAGAGTTCGAAACCCTGACCGACGAAATGGGCCAGTACCAGGAAGGCTGCCTGTCGGTGCCTGACTTCTACGAGAACGTCGATCGTCCGCAGCGCGTCAAGATCAAGGCCCTGGACCCTAACGGCAAGCCGTTCGAGCTGATTGCCGAAGGCCTGCTGGCGGTGTGTATCCAGCATGAGTGCGATCACCTCAACGGCAAACTGTTCGTCGATTACCTGTCCACGCTTAAACGCGACCGGATCAAGAAGAAGCTGGAAAAGAAGCATCGCCAGCAAGCTTGATTCCCCTCTTTCAAAGGCTTGCTGCGGCAAGCCTTTTTCTTTTGTGAGATGTTTCCCATGACCGAGCCACTGCGCATCGTTTTTGCCGGCACCCCCGAATTCGCCGCCGAACACCTCAAGGCCCTGCTCGCCAGCCCCTATGAGATCGTGGCGGTGTACACCCAACCGGATCGCCCGGCCGGTCGCGGGCAAAAACTGATGCCCAGCCCGGTCAAGCAACTGGCACTTGAGAACAACATCGTCGTGCTGCAACCGCCAACCCTGCGTAACGCCGACGCCCAGGCCGAATTGGCTGCACTGAAACCGGATTTGCTGGTGGTGGTGGCCTACGGTTTGATCCTGCCGCAAGTGGTGCTGGATATCCCTCGCTTGGGTTGCATCAACAGCCATGCTTCGCTGCTGCCGCGCTGGCGTGGAGCGGCGCCCATCCAGCGCGCGGTGCAAGCCGGTGATGCCGAGAGCGGCGTGACCGTGATGCGCATGGAAGCGGGCCTGGACACTGGGCCGATGCTGCTGAAAGTCACCACGCCGATCAGCAATGAAGACACCGGTGGCAGCCTCCACGACCGCCTGGCCGAGATGGGCCCTGCGGCCGTCGTCCAGGCCATCGCCGGTTTGGCAGCGGGCATGTTGGAGGGCCAAGTGCAGGACGATAGCCTCGCCACCTACGCCCACAAACTGAACAAGGACGAAGCCCGCATCGACTGGAGCCTCCCGGCAGTGGAGTTGGAGCGCCTGGTTCGCGCCTTCAACCCATGGCCGGTTTGCCACAGCACCCTCAATGGCGAAGCCTTGAAAGTCCTCGCCTCTACCCTGGCCGAAGGCAAGGGCACGCCGGGCGAAATCATTGGCGCCAGCAAAGACGGCCTGCTGGTGGCCTGCGGCGAGCAGGCGCTGTGTCTGACCCGTCTGCAATTGCCCGGTGGCAAGGCGCTGAACTTCAGCGATTTGTTCAACAGCCGTCGTGAGAAATTTGCAGCCGGCATCGTCCTGGGCCTTGCGGTGGACGCCCAATGAACCCGCGTCTGGCCGCCGCCAAGGCCCTGGCCGCCGTGCTCAACGGCAAGGCTTCCCTCAACAGTTCGTTGCCGATCCAGCTGGATAAAGTCGAAGACCGTGATCGCGGCTTCACCCAGGACCTGGCCTTCGGTACCGCTCGCTGGCAGCCGCGATTGTCGGCGTTAGCGGCCAAGTTGCTGCAAAAGCCGTTCAAGGCTGCGGATGCCGATGTCGAGGCGCTGCTGCTGGTTGGCCTCTATCAACTGCTTTACACCCGAGTGCCACCCCACGCCGCCATCGGTGAAACCGTCGGTTGCGCCGACAAACTGAAAAAAACCTGGGCCAAGGCCCTGCTCAACGCCGTGCTGCGCCGCGCCCAACGGGAAAGCGAAGCGCTGCTGGCCGAGCTGGAACATGACCCGGTGGTGCGCACCGCCCACCCGCGCTGGCTGCAAAAATCCCTGAAAGCCTTCTGGCCTGAGCAATGGGAGGCCATCTGCGCCGCCAACAATGCTCATCCTCCGATGATTTTGCGGGTCAATCGGCGCCATAAAAGCCGCGACGCTTACCTTGCATTACTGAGCGAGGCAGGCATTGCCGCCACCGCCTGCGTCTACAGCCAGGACGGTATCGTCCTTACTGAACCTGGCGATGTGCGTAATCTGCCAGGCTTCGCCGAGGGCTGGATCAGCGTGCAAGACGAAGCCGCACAACTGGCCGCAGGCCTCCTGGACCTGGCGCCTGGTCAACGGGTTCTGGACGCCTGCTGCGCACCGGGTGGCAAGACTTGCCACATCATGGAAGTCGAGCCTGGCCTGGCCGGCGTAGTGGCGGTGGACCTGGAAGCCAAGCGCCTGGTACGGGTGCGGGAAAACCTTGCGCGCCTTGGCCTGAGCGCCGAACTGATCGCCGCCGACGGCCGCGACACCGCCACTTGGTGGGACGGCAAGCCGTTCCAGCGCATCCTGCTGGATGCACCGTGTTCGGCCACCGGGGTGATTCGCCGCCACCCGGATATCAAGCTGACCCGCCAGCCCGAAGACATCGCCGCCCTGGCCGTATTGCAAGGTGAGTTGCTCGATGCCCTGTGGCCAACCCTGGAAGTGGGCGGCATCTTGCTCTACGCCACCTGCTCCACCCTGCCCACCGAGAACACCGAAGTGATCGAAGCCTTCCTCGCTCGCACCAGCGGCGCGCGGGAGTTGGACCTCGACATCCAGGCTGGGATCAAGCAGCCTCATGGCCGCCAGCTACTGGCCCAAGAGGGCGGCCACGACGGCTTCTACTACGCCAAACTGATCAAGATTGCCGCCGCACGCGGCTGAAATAGTTTTAAAGGAGTGACCGGATGAAAATCATCATCCTCGGCGCAGGGCAGGTCGGCGGCACGCTGGCCGAGCATTTGGCCAGTGAAGCCAACGACATTACCGTGGTCGACACCGACGGCGAGCGCCTGCGTGATCTGGGCGACCGCCTCGATATCCGCACCGTGCAGGGCCGCGCCTCGTTCCCGACGGTGCTACGCCAGGCCGGCGCCGACGACGCCGACATGCTGGTGGCCGTGACCAACAGCGACGAAACCAATATGGTCGCCTGCCAGGTCGCCCACACCCTGTTCCACACCCCGACCAAAATCGCCCGGGTGCGGGAAGCGGCCTACCTGACCCGCGCCGGCCTGTTCGACAACGACGCGATTCCGGTAGACGTACTGATCAGCCCGGAACAGGTGGTCACCCATTACATCAAGCGCCTGATCGAACATCCCGGCGCCCTGCAAGTGATCGACTTTGCCGAAGGCAAGGCGCAGCTGGTGGCGGTCAAGGCCTACTACGGCGGGCCGCTGGTGGGTCAGCAACTGCGCCAGCTGCGCGAGCACATGCCAAATGTCGAGACGCGGGTGGCGGCAATTTTCCGTCGCGACCGGCCGATTCTGCCCCAGGGCGACACAGTGATCGAGGCTGACGACGAAGTGTTCTTCATCGCCGCCAAGGCAAATATTCGTGCGGTAATGAGCGAAATGCGCCGGCTTGATGAGAGCTACAAACGCATCGTCATCGCCGGTGGCGGGCAGATCGGCGAACGTTTGGCCGAAGCCATCGAAAGCCGCTACCAGGTGAAGATCATCGAGACGAACCCGGCGCGCTGCCGGTACTTGTCCGACACCCTCGACAGCACCGTGGTACTGCAAGGCAGTGCATCGGACCGCGACCTGCTGCTGGAAGAAAACATCGCCGACGCCGACCTCTTCCTGGCCCTGACCAACGATGATGAAGCCAACATCATGTCGTCCTTGCTGGCTAAACGGCTGGGGGCGAAGAAGGTGATGACCATCATCAACAACCCGGCCTATGTCGATCTGATCCAGGGCGGCGATATCGACATTGCCATAAGCCCGCAACTGGCAACCATCGGCACCTTGTTGGCCCACGTGCGGCGCGGCGATATCGTCAGCGTTCACTCGTTGCGCCGGGGCGCAGCGGAAGCCATCGAGGCGATTGCCCACGGCGACTCGAAGTCGAGCAAGGTGATCGGTAAGGCGATCCGCGACATTGGCTTGCCGCCTGGGACCACCATCGGCGCGATCATCCGTGATGAAGAGGTGATCATCGCTCACGACGACACGGTGATCGCTACCGGCGACCACGTGATTCTGTTCCTTGTGGATAAAAAACATATCCGCGATGTGGAGAAGCTGTTCCACGTGGGACTGAGCTTTTTCTGATCAACCGGAGTGACCGATATGCTCGAATCCCTGGAAAAAATGCTCGCCAAGGGTGTGGATAACTCGCTGCTGCGCTTTGGGTTGGGCAAGGGTTATCTGGACCTGAAAGACAATGCCAAGGCGGCCGAGCATTTACAGCAGTGCGTGGCGTTTGATCCAAAGTATTCGGCGGCGTGGAAGCTGTTGGGTAAGGCGCAGTTGGGACTGGATGATCGCGCAGCGGCGCGACTGGCCTGGGAGCAGGGGATTGCAGCCGCGCAGGCCCATGGCGACAAACAGGCAGAGAAAGAGATGACTGTGTTTCTGAAGAAACTCGATCGTCAGGCTTAAGCGGAACCCAATGTGGGAGCGGGCTTGCTCGCGAAGACGGTGTATCAGGTACACATTCAGTGACTGACACTGCGCTTTCGCGAGCAAGCCCGCTCCCACATTGTTTTGTGCCAACCTTGAGTCAGCCGTACATCAGTACCACCGCGCCTCACCCGGCGGGCGTTTCTTGAAGCGTTTCATGCTCCACATGTACTGGCTCGGATACGCCCTCACATACCGCTCCACCACCTTGCTCATCGCTGCGCAGGAAGTTGCGGTGTCGGTGCTGTACATGTCGTCTGGCGCCGCTTCGAGAATCACTTTGTACCCTGAACCGTCCGGCAGCCGTAGCGCATGCAGGAACACGCCAACGGCTTTACCGCCCGCCAGCATGTTCGGCACAAACTTGCTGGTCAGCGCCTGAGTGGCGAAGAACGGCACGAAGATCCCGGCAGACTCTGCCGGCTCCGGGTCGGCAGGAATACCCACCTGGCCACCTTTGCGCACTTCCTTGATGACGCTGAGGATGCCTTCCTTGGTGGACGCCGCCACCCGGTTGCCCAACTGCACCCGCTGTTTGCGCAGCAAGTCATCCACCGCCTTGAGCTTGGGCGGACGGTAGAAAATGATCGGCTTGCACTGGTTGCAATAGAAGTGGTTCAACACTTCCCAGTTGCCCAGGTGGCTGGTGATGCCCACCACGCCTTTGCCGGAAGCCAACGCTTCGTGCAGCACTTCCAGGCCTTCGACTTCGCGCACCAGGTCAATGGAGCGCTGGGCCGGCCAGATCCAGGCACAAGCGCTTTCGGTCAGGGACTTGCCGATGTCCATCAGGCTTTGCCCCACCAGGCGCTCTCGCTCGGCCGGGTCCATGTCCGGGAAGCATTTGGACAGGTTGATCCGCACCGTGTCACGGGAGCGATTGGGGGTTTTCCACATGATCCAGCCAATGGCCGTCCCCACGGTTTGCACAGCGCGCCAAGGCAGCAAGGCAAACACCCTCAGAGCGCCTACCAGCAAGGCGCCTTTAATCTTTTCCACAGGTCACTCCTGATGTTGTGCAGTGCGCAAAGCGACCATTCTAACCGCCGTTGGCGAGGGTAGCGTAACGATCACAGTCCAGGGTGTGGTCCATGACCATACCCGAGGCCTGCATAAACGCGTAACAGATGGTCGGTCCGACGAACGTGAAGCCGGCTTTTTTCAGGCCTTTACTCATGGCTTCTGCGATGGGCGTGACGGCCGGCACTTCGCTGCGATCCTTGAAATGATTGATGCTCGGCACACCGCCGACAAACGACCAGAGAAACCCTACCGGATCCTCCAAAGCCAGCCAGGCAACAGCATTGCGCCGGGCGGCATTGAGTTTCAGACGATTGCGGATAATCCCCGGATCAAGCATCAATGCCTCGATTTCTGCATCGCTCATCTGCGCCACCCGCTGTACATCAAAAGCGAACAACACCTTTCGATAGTGCTCGCGTTTGCGTAAAACGGTGATCCAGGACAGGCCCGCCTGGAACCCTTCGAGTAAAAGCAACTCGAACAAACCCTGCGCATCGCGTAGCGGCGTTCCCCACTCCTGATCGTGATAAGCCATGTACAGCGGATCTTCAGAACACCAAAAGCAGCGTGGCATAAGGCTCCAGGGGATGGTGGCGCGGCCGAATCGGGTATACTCCCGCTCTTTAAATCGCAGCCCAAGTAACAGGTGAATTTCGTGAGCCAGCCTACGCCAGCCGTGCGTACCTTCCAAGACTTGATCCTCGCCCTCCAGCAATACTGGGCCGAGCAAGGTTGTGTGGTACTTCAGCCCTATGATATGGAAGTAGGCGCCGGCACTTTCCACACCGCTACCTTCCTGCGGGCCATCGGCCCGGAAACCTGGAACGCCGCTTACGTGCAGCCCAGTCGTCGCCCGACTGACGGCCGCTACGGCGAAAACCCAAACCGCCTGCAGCACTACTATCAGTTCCAGGTGGTCTTGAAGCCTAACCCGGACAATTTCCAGGAGTTGTACCTGGGCTCATTGAAACATGTCGGCCTGGACCCGCTGGTCCACGACATTCGTTTCGTCGAAGACAACTGGGAATCGCCGACCCTGGGCGCCTGGGGTTTGGGCTGGGAAGTCTGGCTCAACGGCATGGAAGTCACCCAGTTCACCTACTTCCAGCAAGCGGGCGGCATCGAGTGCTACCCGGTGACCGGCGAGATCACTTACGGTCTTGAGCGCCTGGCCATGTACCTGCAGGGCGTGGATTCGGTCTACGACCTGGTCTGGGCTGACGGTCCGTTCGGCAAGGTCACTTATGGCGATGTGTTCCACCAGAACGAAGTGGAGCAGTCGACCTACAACTTCGAACACGCCAACGTCGAGAAACTGTTCGAGCTGTTCGACTTCTACGAAAGCGAAGCCAAGCGCCTGATCGAACTGGATCAGCCGCTGCCGTTGCCAAGCTATGAGATGGTCTTGAAGGCATCCCACACCTTCAACCTGCTGGATGCCCGCCGAGCCATCTCGGTTACCGCGCGCCAGCAATACATTCTGCGTGTACGCGCCCTGGCGCGTTCCGTCGCCCAAGCCTACCTGCTGGCTCGCGCCAAGCTCGGCTTCCCGATGGCGCACCCAGACCTGCGTGATGAAGTGTTGGCTAAGCTGGAGGCTGCACAATGAGTGCTCAAGATTTCCTGGTTGAACTGGGCACCGAAGAGCTGCCGCCCAAGGCACTCAATACCCTGGCCGACGCGTTCCTGGCCGGTATCGACAAGGGCCTGCAAGCCGCTGGCCTGGGTTATGAAGCCAAGAAGGTCTACGCCGCACCACGCCGCCTGGCCGTCCTGATCACCGCGTTGGCCACTCAGCAACCTGATCGCAGCATCAACCTCGACGGCCCGCCACGCCAGGCCGCCTTCGATGCTGAAGGCAACCCGACGCAAGCAGCCTTGGGTTTTGCCAAGAAGTGCGGCGTCGAGCTGAGCGAAATCGACCAGAGCGGTCCGAAACTGCGCTTCAGCCAGGTCATCAAGGGCAAGCCGACCGCAAGCCTCTTGCCGACCATCGTTGAAGACTCCCTGAACGACCTGCCGATTCCCAAGCGCATGCGCTGGGGTGCCCGCAAGGAAGAGTTCGTGCGTCCGACCCAATGGCTGGTAATGCTGCTCGGTGACCAGGTCGTCGATTGCACCATCCTCGCCCAGAAGGCCGGCCGAGATTCGCGTGGTCACCGCTTCCATCACCCGCAAAGCGTGCGCATCACCGCGCCGGCCAACTACCTCAATGACCTTCGCGCGGCCTATGTGCTGGCGGATGCCAATGAGCGCCGCGAGCTGATCAGCAAGCGCACTGAAGAGCTGGCCCGTTTGCAGGAAGGCACTGCCATTGTGCCGCCAAGCCTGCTGGACGAAGTGACCGCCCTGGTTGAGTGGCCAGTGCCGCTGGTGTGCTCGTTCGAAGAACGTTTCCTCGACGTGCCGCAAGAAGCGCTGATCACCACCATGCAGGACAACCAGAAGTATTTCTGCCTGCTGGACGTCGACGGCAAGTTGCTGCCGCGTTTCATTACCGTGGCCAACATCGAGAGCAAGGACCCGCAGCAGATCATCGAAGGTAACGAGAAAGTCGTTCGCCCGCGCCTGACCGATGCCGAGTTCTTCTTCAAACAAGACAAGAAGCAGAAGCTGGAAGACTTCAACCTGCGCCTGCAAAACGTGGTGTTTCAGGAAAAACTGGGCAGCGTCTACGACAAGGCTGTGCGGGTTTCCAAGCTGGCGGCCTACATCGCCCCGCGCGTTGGCGGCGACGCCACTCTCGCCGCCCGAGCCGGCCTGCTGTCCAAGTGCGACCTGGCCACCGAAATGGTCGGCGAGTTCCCGGAGATGCAAGGTGTTGCCGGTTACTACTACGCCCTCAATGACGGCGAGCCGCAAGATGTCGCCCTGGCCCTGAACGAGCAGTACATGCCACGCGGTGCCGGTGCTGAACTGCCGACCACCCTGACTGGTGCGGCCGTGGCCATCGCCGACAAGCTGGACACCCTGGTGGGTATCTTTGGCATCGGCATGTTGCCTACCGGCAGCAAAGACCCGTACGCCCTGCGCCGTGCGGCTCTGGGCGTGCTGCGGATTCTGATCGACAAGAAGCTCGACCTCGACCTGACCCAGGCCGTGGTGTTTGCCGTCGGCCAGTTCGGCGCCAACGTCAAGCAAGCCGGCCTGGCCGAGCAAGTGCTGGAGTTCGTCTTCGATCGTCTGCGTGCTCGTTACGAAGACGAAGGTGTGGACGTTTCGGTGTACCTGTCGGTACGTGCCCTGCAACCGGGTTCGGCGCTGGACTTCGATCAGCGTGTGCAAGCCGTACAGGCCTTCCGCAAGTTGCCGGAAGCCGATGCACTGGCCGCCGTGAACAAGCGCGTGTCGAACCTGCTGAGCAAGGCCGACAACCTCGGCAATGCTGAGGTTGACCCGGGCCTGTTCGCCGATGCCAAGGAGTTCTCGCTGAACTCAGCCATCGCCAAGGCGGAAAACGCGGTGAAGCCGCTGATCGCTGAACGCAACTACGCCGAAGCATTGGCGCGCCTGGCCACCTTGCGTGAGCCGGTCGATGCGTTCTTCGAAGCGGTGATGATCAATGCCGAAGATGCGGGCGTGCGGAAAAACCGCTACGCCATGCTGGCGCGTCTGCGTGGGTTGTTTATCAATATCGCTGACATTTCCGTACTGGGCTGATCATGTTGAAACTGCTGATTCTCGATCGTGACGGGGTGATCAACTACGACTCCGACGCTTACATCAAGTCGGTGGAGGAGTGGATTCCATTGCCCGGCTCGATCGAGGCCATCGCGCAGTTGAGCAAGGCGGGCTGGACGGTGGCAATCGCTACCAACCAGTCCGGCATCGCCCGTGGCTACTACGATGTTGCCACCCTCGATGCCATGCACGCGCGTTTGCGCACATTGGTAGCTGAGCAGGGCGGTGAAGTGGGGCTGGTGGTTTACTGCCCACACGGGCCGAATGAGGGCTGCGCTTGTCGCAAGCCAAAACCGGGCATGCTGAAAATCATTGCAGAATATTACAATGTGCCGTTGACGGGCCTATGGTTCGTCGGGGACAGTCTCGGTGACTTGGAGGCGGCCAAAGCCGTCGACTCACAACCAGTTTTGGTAAAAACCGGAAAAGGCGAAAAGACCCAGGGTAAAAACCTGCCGGTAGGCACCTTGATTTTTGACGATCTGGCGGCGGTTGCCACAGAACTTATCAATAACTAGCAGCACTTCTGACTTCCTGATCAAGGACTGTTCGGGAGCGCGCTTTTAACAGGCGGGCCTCGGCCCGCAACGGTAAATGCCGCCATGTCGATCTTGCAGGCCATCAGAACCTTCTTCTTTTACCTGCTGCTGGGCACCAGTTCCTTCCTCTGGTGCACCCTGAGCTTTTTTATCGCGCCTTTTTTGCCATTCAAGGCGCGCTATCGTTTCATTAATGTTTTTTGGTGCCGCTGCGCGTTGTGGCTGACCAAGGTGTTCCTGAACATTCGTTTCGAGATCAAGGGCGCCGAAAATGTCCCGGACACACCCTGCGTGATTCTGTCGAACCACCAAAGCACCTGGGAAACCTTCTTTCTGTCGGCGTATTTTTCGCCATTGAGCCAGGTGCTCAAGCGTGAACTGTTGTACGTGCCATTCTTTGGCTGGGCCATGGCTATGCTGCGGCCGATCGCCATCGACCGCGACAACCCCAAGGCCGCGCTCAAACACGTGGCGAAGAAGGGTAACGAGCTGCTCAAGGACGGGGTTTGGGTACTGATCTTCCCCGAAGGTACTCGCGTGCCGTTCGGTACGGTCGGCAAATTTTCACGCGGTGGTACGGCGTTGGCGGTCAACGCTGACCTGCCGGTCCTGCCGATTGCCCACAATGCCGGCAAGTTCTGGCCGAAGACGGGTTGGGCTAAATTCGCGGGCACCATTACCGTGGTGATCGGCGAACCGATGTACGCCGATGGCAGCGGCCCGCGTGCCATTGCCGCGCTCAATGACCGTGCTGCGGCCTGGAATGAAGCACAACAAAGAGCCATGGGTTCGCTGCCGCCTTTACCGGTTGCAGAAGATCAGACGGTGATTTGAGTTTCTGTGGATAAGCTGTGTACGGTTTGTTGAAAAATTGTAGTTTTTTGATTGTAGGTCGATGATTTACCTACATATTTCTCAAGCTCATAAAACAACTGAAATAGTGCATAAGTTTTTTCAGCAGTAAAAAACCGGCCCTTAAGGCCGGTTTTTTATGCACAGGTAAAAAGCCTGCTATTTAGTCTTTCCAGAGAGGCAGTTGCAGCCTGAACACAGTGCCTTCGCCCACGACGCTCTCACACCCGATACGGCCAGCATGACGATCCACCACCGCCTTGACCATGGTCAGGCCCAGCCCCAATCCTTCGCTGCCCTGGGCAGAGGCGAAGCGTCGGTATTGGCTGAACAGATCAGGTAAATTCTCAGCCGCGATGCCTGGGCCCTGATCCTTGATGTGGCACTCCAAGTATTCTCCTGTGCTTTCGAGGCTCAAGGTGACGGTCGTACCGGACGGGCTGTATTTAATCGCGTTCTCCAACAGATTGAACAAGGCGCGAGTCAGCAGCGATTGATCAGCCCAAACCATTTCCTCACCGGCCTCATCCAGGTCATGAACCAACTGGATGCCTTTCAACTGGGCCAGTAGCGCAACCTGGTCAAACGCATCGAGCACCAGCATGGCGAACAAACTGGACTGGAACTGATAGCCGTCGGATTCGGCTTTGGCCAGTTGGACAAACGACTCGGTCAGGTTCAAGGCGCGGCGCACTTGTTGTTCTATCTGCACAAATACAGGCGCGACCTCTGGGGATTCATGGCGTTGGACATCCAGCAACGCAAGAATCGCCGAATGAGGCGCCCGCAGGTCGTGAGACAGGAAGCGCAACAGGGTTTCCCGCTGCAGCTGGGCATCACGCTCAATGCTCAAGTCTGTCAGGCTCAGCAGCCAGCCCAGGGCCACATCGCCATCCGCCGGCAGAAGCGGGGCAAGGTCCAGGCGCAGGCTGCGTTGCTGGGTGTCACGAAATTCGAGAATTTCCAGGGCAGACAGGGGCGGGCGAGTGCCGTCCAGTAAAGGCGGATAGCCCAGCGCGGCGAGCTGTTCCAGCAGGTTCTCAGTAACCAGTTCACTACCAAACACATCACGGGCGATGCGGTTGGCCAACAGGATGCCGCCCCTCGGGTCTGTGATCAGCGTGGCCACCGGCAAACACTCCAGGCCATCGGCCATAAAACGCCGGGTGTCGCGAGTACGGCTGACAGCTTGCTCCAGAGCGAAGATCCGCCCCTGCAACACATCGCCGTTACTGGCGGGCGCACGACGACGTTCCGGCAGCACGTTGGGCTCGCTGTCCAGGCGTGCCAGCTCCCAGCCGAAATAGGCCAGGATTACGCTCAGGCGACGCCAATTCCAGATCAGGTAGCCAAGCAGCAAACCGATCAGGCATGCCCCCGGCGACCACCAGCCACCAAGGCGCAACAGCCCCCAGGAACCAAGGAGCGCGGCGCTCATGCACCCCAGGGTCAACCACAATGCATAACGCGGGCGAAACAGCAGCAGGCCCAATAGCAGCGCAACCATCGAGGTGCCCATCAACGTAGCCAGCCAAACGGGCAAGACGGTGATGCTGCGCCCTTGCAACAGGCCATTAAGGATATTGGCCTGGATCTCGACACCTGATGTGGTACCCACGCTGGCCGACAATGGCGTGACGTATCGATCCCCCATGCCTGGGGCGGTGGCACCCACCAGAATCAGGCGATCACGCAACAACTCAGGCGGGACTTCACCGCGCAAGACGCTGACGTAGGGCACACTGGGAAAGCCATCGTCGGTGTCGATGTAAGGAATCCGAATGGCATTTTCCCGCTGCCAATCGGCCCTGTCTGACGGGGCAGACAACCCGGGCATTACCGCCTGCCGCCCGGTCAGTTCGAACGCCAGCCATGCCAATTGAGGTGTCATTCGTCCCGGCGGGCCTTCACGCAGATAAAGGCTGCGGACAATGCCGTCGCTGTCCGCTTCAACATTGATATGGCCGACGCCTCTGGCGCAATCGCGAAGGGGCAGTACGGGCAGGATTTGCACCACCGGTTGACCGTAGCGCGGCGTGCCTTCTCGGATCAGCGGCAGCAACACATTGCCGGCATTGCAGAGCGCCTGGGCCAGCCGTTGATCGCTGGCGGGATCACGAGCCGCTTCGCTGAAAATCACATCGAACAAAATACCGGCAGGTTTAGCGGCGCTCAGTTGATCAATCAGGTCGGCATGCAGGCGGCGTGACCAAGGCCACTGACCCAGCTGCTTGAGGCTGAGGTCATCGATGGTCACTAGCAGAATACGCGGATCAACCGGTAAGGGAGCCAAGCGGCGCAGGCTGTCATACAACAGATTATTGAGCGCAAGGCCAGGGCTCAGAGACAGGAATGCTGTCATTGGCAGCAGCAGCAGGCTGATGCACAGCCACTCCCGTACCAGGCCGTAAAACAGCCGCTGAGCTTGAGTCGGCTGGCGCTTTTCAGCCCTGCGCCAAAACCTCACCGGCCGGTCGCCACAACGCTACTGCACACGGGTAGCGGGCGGGTAATAGAAAATGTCATAGACCCCGGCTTCCCCCTCCAGTCCCTGTTCATCAAAAGCAGATACGCGAACGTGATAAAACGATGCTTTCAATCCAGTGAAGCTCAAGTGCGGCTCACTGGAAAAGTTTTCCTGCTTGATGTTCATAAACGCTTTATCAGTGGCCACTTGGGCACGATAACGCTGGGCACCCGGTTGCGGGCGCAGGTACAGGGTCCAGACCGGCGCATTGCCCTTCTGGCCGTCCTGGCCGATCAGTCTGGGCGCATCCAGCAACTCTACAGTCTTGAGCTCGCCCTGTTTTTTGAGCAGTACACCTTGGCGGGCACCAACCTTCACTTCGCCTTCCACAGGACCTACCGGCAGCTGCTTTTTCGTTGTTCGCCCGGCCGTCGGCGGTTCTGTGCGATTAACCGCCACTTGACCATTGAGCACCTCGACAACTGATTGCTCGTCATCGTTACGCACGCGAAAGTGGGTGCCACGCACCCCAAGCACACCCACCGGAGTCACGATCTGAAAACGATCATAGTCGCTGGCGCGCTTGAGCACATACGCCTCAACCTGACCCTGCTCCAGGAACACCTGGGGAATTGCCTGCTCTTGCACCAGGTTCAATCGAACTTGAGAACTGGATGGCAACACGACTCGCGAACCATCCCCCAGCAGCAGACTGACAAACGCCGATGGGGAGGTTTTCACGCTTTCCTGCTCATCAATCAGCATGCCTTCCTCCAGCACGCTCGACCGCCCTTTGGCATCCAGCTTCCAGGCTTCGCCTGTAAGGTGCTGGACAACCGCAGGCAAGGGCTGTGCGCGACATAAATGATTGTCATCGATGTAAGGCGCACGGACAGGGGCGGGCCGCGCCATGACAGACAGGCTGCTGACACAGAGCGTAAAAATCAGGCCTGAGCCCAACAACGAGAAGAGGGCAGAACGATATCGGCAGGGAAAGAAGGTCATGGTGCTCATCAAGATTCTAATTCTAATGGTTCATCAGAAAGCACGTTTAGAAAGCGTCTTGCGGCGGCAGGGACCTTGAATGCTGCCTACGATACCCGATGACGCATCGCACTCGATAGCCGTAATGTCTGGCGCATTGGAAGTGATCGTCGGCTGGCCGGTGATCCATTGAAGAGGATGACACGTCCATGTGTCGACCAGATCAACAGTGTCGATCCGGGGTGTACATCGAAGAGATACTGTCCCTCATATCCCTGCGACGACAGTTCACGGCGAACCATGCACTGCGGTTGACACGTCCAAGTGTCGCAGGTGCATCCCGCACGCCTGCTTTTGTTACACAGCAATAGAGAATTTACCTACAGCGACGGCGCATAGGGGGATTTGCAACATTTGTTCAGATTTAGAATATCCACCGTTGGTTTTGCAAACGTACGCTGGCTTGTTGAAACTGCGGGGGCGCCTCTACGTTACGCAACCCTGCGTATCCCAGAGAGTCACCTGACTCACTGGGCATGTGCAACTCATCGAATGGAATGGGTTGTACCGGATTGCAGGCATCAACCGTTTCCGGGCCTAGGCTTGCCGCGGTGGCCATCATCAACATTGTTCCCCACACACTGACCTTCTGCATGACGACCTCTCGTCCCGACATAGCATAAAACCTGATTGCCATTGATCCTTTTCCTGAAGGTCTTGAGCCGGTATCTTTCCAGCTGGGTACTCGCGAGATTCAACTGCCTAACGGCTATTTGATATCAGCGTACCGAGAGATCCAGGGATCAGAGAATTTGGCCATAATTGTTCAGATTCAATGGTCGGCATCTGCGCAGTAGTGCCCCTCATGAAATCGAGCCGACGCCTCTGCAGTACTCTTCAAGAAGAAAGGACCCTCCCATGCGTGTCGCTATACTGGATGACGAACCTGCCGAATTACGGCGGGTGGAACAGACACTGCGACAAATCCCAAGCGCTTCGGAGCAGCCATGGACGCTGCATTGCTTCGAGCGCGGTGAAGACTTGCTACGCCAACTGCGCCGAGAAACCTTTGACTTGCTGGTGCTCGATTGGCAGCTGCCTGATCTCAGCGGCCTGGCGATCCTGCGCTGGACCCGCGAACACCTGGACGCACCACCGCCAGCCATAATGCTCACCAGCCGCGATGCCGAAAGCGACATCGTCCAAGCGTTGAACAGCGGAGCGGATGATTACGTCAGCAAACCCTTTCGTCCCAATGAACTCAAGGCACGGGTCACAGCGGTCCTGCGGCGCCACGGTTTACAGAAATCCGCAGCAAGCGAAGTATTAACCTTCAATGACCTGACGTTTGATGACGCAGAGTTGACGGTCACACGGGGCGGGAACCCTATCAACTTGACCGAGCGTGAATACCGACTGGCACGCTGCCTATTCGCTAACCTGGCGCGGCCACTGTCTCGTGAATACCTCTATGAGCGGTTTTGGACCCATGAGGAAATGGTGTCTTCACGGCCGCTTGATACTCATATCTATCGGCTGCGTAACAAGCTGGGATTGACGGCTGATCGGGGATGGCAGTTGCTGACTATCTACGGATATGGCTATCGGCTGGAGAGTGTGGCAGCCGCTAGCGCTTAAGAAGAAGGCACCTTCTCAGATGTTCCACGTGGAGCATTTAGAAAATTTGCGATTCTTTGCTCAATAAAAAAGGCCAACGCTAAGCGTTGGCCTTTTTTTGTTTTGCTTCGCAGCTGTAGGTTCGCAAAATAGATGATTCCGGACGCCCAGCAAACGCTGGAAGAAAATCATCTTTTCTGTGAGTGCCTGGCGGAGGAGTCACAGAAAAGATGAGAAAAGCCTACTGGATTAACAAAATAGATGAGCTCTCGGAACAGACACAGCTTTCTCAGCTTGGCCGCTCATCAACAAGGTTTTCGCTCTCAACAGAGGGCACCATAAACTCTGGCAGTGGAGCGCGCATGCCGGTGATGCCGTAAGGTGGGTGCCCATGCCGCCAAGCTTTTGAGCTTGGTCCTGCCAATACCATTGGTGGTGGGATAGGGTCGTGTAGACCTAAGGGGCCCGGCCTATTCTTTAAATTCAGGCAAGAAAATGCCCAACTTCACCATAGCTAGTGTTCGGCCGATATTTTGCCAATGTGGGGGCTGCTAAAGTATCCAGCTTGCTGTTACCGGCAAAAGACCAATGACAGACATCTTTGGGGTCACCTCAAGAGTTCTAATAGCACGCAGCAATTCAATCAATTCAGCATTCACTACATCTCATTCCTAGCAGGACTTCGCGCAATCGAAGTGGGGATAGGGATAGCCGCGAGAAGCTGGAAACCCTGCACCTCCCGCAAATCATCAAAAGCGATCTTCATAATGACTGCCCCGCGCACTGGATGTGCGCACAGGCTGGTTGCATAACCACTATCTGGCAGATTAATATCATACTTCGTGGTAACGTCTCGCCCATGAATTGTGGAGTAGTCCATGTCCTCATCGCTCAAAGCAACTCACGAAATAAAATATCTGGACGAAATCAAAAGTCTTTTCGCTATTGATTTTGAAGGACTATTGACCAAGGAAACATACAGCCATCCCCTGCGCTCATATCATTTGATCAGGTCAGAAGCACGGTGTCAGTTTCTCAAGAAAGGCAGCCGGTGCGGACAGGAGCATTCACATGGTTTCGCAGTGGTATGCAAAGGCGGGCAGCACGTTTTAATCGGTAAATGCTGCGCCTTTAATCACCTAGGTATCGATGACGATCAAGTTACAAATACGTTTCGCGAATTGTCCTCCGCAGAACGCATGTCCATTCGCAGCCACAGAATAAGTGAAATGCTTGGACAGAGGTCTGAACTTATTTCTCGTATTAAAGGTGCTCTCAAACAGCTGCGTTCGCTACAGCTAGACGTATATAAAATACACGACGCATTTCCACCTTCGGTTATCGAAAACCTAGTTGAGCGCTGGCGTCGTGATTCCCTCCAGGTGACATGGGAATACCAGATCACCAAAAAGGACAAAAATGCGAAAGGCAAGGATGCGACCGAACGCCGGTGGTATCCGCATATATGCGGTTTTATAAAAGGACTAGGTCTTTGGCTGGACTTGGATTCACAAAAATACCAAGAAAAATTGTATGCATTTCTACATCAGGTCGAAGCCCTACCTACAAAAAAAAACCTATCCAAGGCTGAGCTGAACGCCTCTGAGGCCGTTTTCCGAGAGCTTGGCGCAGTCTCAGTTATTGAACGAGAGATCGGTAATCAACAAAAAATGCTCGTTGATTTCCTTGAACCCACCAACCTGCTCTTGACCGTGCAGCTGGTTAAAAACCAGGCGCTGAGAGCAAAGAATGTCGAAGCGGTGCAGCAGCTCACTTCGACGTTGCACGGAATACGCCCTGACCGTTTTGTGGCGATACTTGATCAAGATCTAAAGCATCACTACGGTGCGACAGGCATACGTATCGCATCGTAATTAGAAGTACCGTCACTGCGCCAAACTAGTTAAAGAGATTTGTTTTTACGTGCATTCAGGGTTGGCGAAGTCGTGACATTGGCAAGAATTGGCCAGATGTTCGGAGCTGCGATATCAAGGCGCCGAACGTAGCGAATATATACCCGCTATCTAATTTCCAGTTGTAATCATCCGTGCCGATAACGGATGTGAAGATAATCAAAGAGGAACCTCATTCATGGCATTCGAATCACAAGACAGCGCTGCGCTAAATGCTGCAAGTCAGGCTGGTATAATTATGAAAGGCAACGACATCGTTGATCCTTCCCATATCCTCTCCACTATGATTTGTCCGCGAACTCTAAACACCAGCGAGCCAGCTACCATCTTAGCCAACGCAATTGAAGCTTTGGACAGGTTTGCGGCCGGAACGACTGTTTGCGTAGAGGTTGAGGGGTCGCAACCCGTCCCTTCATTCATTAAAGAAGCAATAGACAAACTGAATGGCTTCCCAGCAAAGGTTGTGGTCGTTTGCGACGGAGCCTCTACACACGCACCAGGTCCGCTACTAGACGATGACTTGTGCCAAGCCGTAAAAGATTCGAGCCCCGGCGGCGCATTGTGGCACCCCATAGCGAAAAAACCGGTCTGGTAATTTGCTTATAACGAGAATCGTTAGATTGTTTTCCTGAGTTTCCGCTTATACACAGGCATCTCTCGGACCGATAATAAAGGTTAGCCATCCACTCTCACGTAGAGGCGGATGCTAGCCAAGGGGGTAGCTGGAGGTTAACCGGAGCAACCACTGAGGCCTCAAGAGCTCCGGCCTATCTATTTACAAACGCTTCGACATTTATAGGATTCTGCGTTAAACCTACTTCGTAGCCTACGAAACGTCTGAAAACTGACTCCGAATACTAAAAGTTAGTCCCCAGCCTTCTTGGCCATACTCGATAGGCGCCAACCTTAATGCTTGAACGCCTTAAAGAGCTTCAGCCCGTCACGAATGAGTTGAAAAAGAGCTGAATATATTTATTGATTAGGATATTCGCCACTGTCCTCTAACCCCTTGAGAGCGACCTTACTCTCTACATCTAGGTAAGAATCTAGGTATTCGTGAGAAATCAGCGAAGCATCTTTACCAACTATACGTACGGCTTGACCCCTACTATCTTTACGGCGATGGCTAAATGCGAACAACGTAGTATAGCGAGTCGGGGAAACACCTTGAAAGTTTTCAAATAAAACTTTCCCCGAGGAGGACTCGTCCACTGAAATGGCATCGGAATGCAACTTCATCGCTAGGCTTTTCTCATAGGGCTCAATATACACTACACGCGAGATCCCAGAAGCAATGATATGTCGAGCACAATTATGGCACGGATAAGTAGTTGTATACATTACTGAACCCAGAGTAGAAACTTTTCCACTTCGAGCGATATTAAGGATTGCTTCCATCTCTGCATGAATCGCCCGAGAATACTCAATAATCGATCCAAGTGCAGTGATCTCAAGGATTTGAGTGGCTAATTTTGACGCATCTGCCGAACTTAAAAGAGATTTTTCACCGCTAATCTTTGCGGTTTCCCCGACAGCTTTGGCTGGTATGAGTACAGGCGAAGCTTCATCCACCATTTTTGTACTAAGCTTCGCACTGGTTTTTAATTTGGATAGTATCGCAACAATATCTTTAGCTAATCGTTGCTTCGTATCATCGTTGTAGCACTTTTTACCATGTACTACACAGCGTTGGTCATTTTCGGAATCTTCGTTGTAGAGCCCCCCGCCTCCAGCAGGAACGTCATTCCAACCGACAGAGATAACATCACCCGAGATATTAGCAATGGCGGCGCCGACTTGGCGGCTTAGGCATGCTGATTTTAAAGAAGCTGCATAAGCTGCGTACATACCCGCTTCGTCCCGGGTAGGTGTAATCCCATTCTCACCGTGGACCAATCCGACAAATCTTTTGCACGGCTTAGTAATATTGCCAGAGCTCTTCAAGCTATGTTTGACGAAATAATCGGATTTGTGGATCGTCTTTTCCAACTGCTGCCCATGAGTGACATTATCTTTCCGGTCACGCTCAACTAAGTTCTGCGCGTCGACGGGGCTCAAACCCTCCGATTGCAGATATTCTAAACGAGCATTCTGAGGGCTCATCACGCCTACGAGAAAGAAAGCATTTCGATAGGTGAGACGAAACAGTTCTACTTCTGCCGGGTGTTTAAGCTGATCGACGATATAGACCGCCCGAGGAGGGACTGCATCACCGCTCTCGTTCATTTTTACTTGACGATTGGCAGATATAAATTTTATGGCTTGAGTGGCTAACGTATCATCTGTGAACTTATCACGGATTGCATTACCAAGATCCTGAAGTGCGGTATAGCGTGAGAAAAAATCAAGAGCCTCAATCGATCCAATATCCGGACCAACCTCAGAAAGATTGTCATGCTTTGCTGCAAGCTCTTTGATCAGACTACTTACCTTGACAATAGTCACCTCGTAAGAGAATGCACCAAATTGATCTTTTAGTTCGGAAACTACGTCTTGCAAATTGCAACCAACTGCGCCGCACACTCCAATCACAATTTCATTAGTGCGACGAGACTTGATTTTTTCTTTTAAGTTTTGGTCCCTGTCAGCGTAATTGCTTTCTGACATCCCTGTGTTAACAATACTCTTAACTATCCCTGTCGCCATTATTTAAAACTACCAGTCAAGTTTTTTAGCGCGCTCAGCAATTTGTATGATCGCGTGTTGGTATTCTTTTTGCTTTCTACGCTGCGTGAACGCGTCCGAGAAAATTACGGAGCGGTGAGGCTCCTCACCGCGGACGACCTTGGCCACAGGTTTTTCAGCGCGCTCTTCAGTTCTCATCGGCGAAGTTTCCTTAGTTTTAGTGTCCAACTGAGCTTTCGCTATACCGACATAAACTCAAGATTAGACCATACAGAAATTTTATCTAGTCTAGCTTAGCGTTTACCGGTAGGCTGGCGCCGCAGCGCCAGCCTACCGGAAAACGCTAAGCTGTCAATGGCCGCTCATCAAACACCGCAAACGGTACCACAACCGAACCCAACACCAGGTCTTTACTAAGCCATCACACGTCAAAGTGAATTGACGGCTACAAGCCGCTTTCTAAACCTGTTTTTCAGCCGCGGTTTTGGTGCTGTGAAACCTTCGCGAAAACTCGCGTTAATCGACAGAAGATTCGTATTAAGTACCTCGACTGGGGATTCCATGCGCACTTGGACAGTGATCTCTCACTGATCCGACCCAAGCTCAGGCAGGCAGCAACACAGGATTATTCACTACCATCGACCTCTTTTCTCGAAGCTAAGAGGTCGTCGTGGAGCGTATATCCATGCGTAAAATCCGAGAGGTACTACGGGGGATGCGGACAAAAACTTGGACTGGTTATGCTGCGAAGCCCAGGCTTTCACGATACTCAATGGGACTGAGCGCGCCGAGGGAAATCTTTATACGTTTTTCGTTGTACCAGCGAATGTATGAATCCAAGGCCTGAATGAACTGCTCGATGCTCGTTGACTGCCAGTTGCGAGGATAGAACAGCTCCGTTTTCAGTCGGCCGAAGAAACCTTCACAAGCCGCGTTGTCAGGTGAGCAGCCTTTGCGCGACATCGAACGAATCAGCTTCGCATCAGCGATGCGCGATAACCAGCCGGGCCAGCGGTAGTGAGCACCTCGATCGGAGTGAACAACAGGCCGTTTATCGTTGCTGGCCACCGTTTCGACAGCGGCATCCAGCATAGTGTTCACAAGCTCGGCGTCGGGACGCGTACCGATCGACCAACTGATTACCTTCCCATCGAAGCAGTCGATCATGGGGGACAGGTACACCTTGCCAGCCGGGATCTGGAACTCCGAGATGTCGGTCAGCCATTTCTCATTCGGAGCTAGGGCCGTGAAGTCGCGGTTGAGGAGGTTTTCCGGCGCCGGACTGATCTCCCCGAGGTAGGAACCGTATCGACGCCGTTTCGGCTTGGCGACGACTAGGCACTCCTGCTTCATCAAGCGCTGCACCACCTTCTCTGAAAGGCACACACGCTGCCTGCTCAACGAAGCTCGCATCCGACGGTAGCCATAGCAACGATGATTGCGCTCGAATATGTCCGCCATGGCACGACGCACTTCGGTGTATTTTTCCGCGACCTGCATTCAGGCTCGATGATAGAAATAGGAGCTTCGGGCCAAGCCCAAAGCGTCAAGCAGCTCTAGCAAGGAGTACCTCTGCCTTAGGGCATCAGCCAGCAATGTCTTCTCCCGATTGCTCAGGACTTGCCGGTTGATGCCCGTCTCTTTTTTTATGAGTTCATTCGCCCTCATCAACAGGTCATGTTCAAGCTGCAAACGGCGAACATCGAGCTGGAGAGATTCGAGTTGCCGCTGCAACTCCTCTCGTTCCGGTGACGATGAGGGTTTAAGCCGACACTTCATGGATGGGGATACCTCTGGGCCGAGTAGCTGGTTTTTCCAGTTGTACAAGGTCGGCCTGCACACGCCCAGCTTTTGAGCCAGGGCTTTCGCACTTTCTTTTCGCGTGCACAGCGCGATGACCGCTGCCTGCTTCACCGCTGGCGGCCGGGCTAACCCGTCTGATCGACCGACAATACGCGTATACAACTCGGGGGGCATTTCGTAAATCCAGGCACGCAACGAATCCCGCGCGGGGTAGCCCAACGCCTTGATGGTAGCGGCGATGTTGCGACCGTATTCGAGATAGTGCCCGACAGCCTTTTCCCTTTGGGCCAGTGAGTACTTCGACGTCGAGTTCTCGTAGCCACGCGGCAGGTCGAGGCATCGTTCATACGATGCGTGCCAGCTCTTCAAAGAGTTCTTCGTCGGATAGCCCAACTGACGAATCGTTGTCCCGGTTCGCTTGCCCAGTTTGATGTAGAGCTTGACCGCTAGGATACGGTCTTCGTATGAATACATGAACTACCTTCAGGTAGTCCAAGACTTCCGCCGCATCCCCCCAAAAGCTCACCACTCTTATCGTTGCTATTAGTCATAAACATAACCGTTTGCCTATCCCTTATCGTAAGGGGGAAACGGTGTCCTGTCTTTCATGGGGCTCGTTCACTGCACGACCCGGTTGCCCTTGCTTCAACAAAGACAGCTCTCCACCTGCACGACTCCAAATCTCCATTTCTGACGGACCAGACGGATACAGTTCTGATAGAACGCTTTCCAAAGCACGGGGTGTTGCCGCTGACCGAAAACTGACCCAGTGGGTCAATTCGGCGTCGGCGTCAACAGCATCTCTCGAATAGTTCGCCTTGATCAAATCCTGAGCGCAGACGGGGGGCTAAGTAAGCTCGATGTCGGCATGAGCTAGATCTCATAATGCCTATCGGCCAAGCCTGACCCAACTTCTTGGGCCAAGTTGTCTGTCTGGATCTCTCAGTCCCAAAGCAGAGCAATTAGATCCTTGGCTTTGGGTGTGCCTAATAGCAGTTTGCTATGCCGGCTCTCTAATGGAGCCTGTCGCCAACGGTTCATGGTGCATGAGTAGATCGAACCTCACGTAAAACTCGACCGGCCCATCCGTCACCTTGAAACATTCTGTCAACGCCGATGGTACTGGGACAAGAATACGATTGTTGGCGACTATGGTCGTCGTGGTTAACGCACTACCACCCGCATCACCGGCGTTTCGCAGCCCTCGAAGCTCGATGTCGTAATACAGGCTTATTCCCGAATTTGCTCCCGAGAACAAGTAGACAATGCGACGCCCAGCCCATGCCACTTGGGTCGAGTGTGGCCATTTGAAGAACTCAAGCTCTTGCTGGAATAATCGATCAGACAGTGCCAAGAACATTTTGTAATTGTTGAGATGTGGCAGCTCTTGATCTGTCGTCAATAAGCGCTCATCAATGCTGGTGTCGAGTCGCAAAATTGGCGAGCCTGCGACCGGAGCCGCGACGGCTTGACCAGTCGCTGCAGGTACTGCCGCGCTTATGACATCTGGTAAAACCTTCTCAACCGTTCCTACTTGGCGCGGGGTTACATGCTGGGTCTGCACGGCCGTCGCTGCCACAGCCGCTTTCAGAACCTGGGTGATTTCAACCTTGCCGCTCAAATAATCGGCAATCAGTGGTTCTAGAGCGCCGTTATCCTCGCGATCGAGCCGGTATAGCTCTCTCTTGCGCTCCAGCGAGCGCTGCAGGGCATCAAGTCCAGACCGCTGAGAGCTGGGCACGAAAGACTGAATATGCGAGTAGATATGTACCCTTACCAGATCCTTGGTGAAGCTCTCCAAAAGGTCAAAGGATGTATGGATGTGGCTGAGTATCGCTCGCAGGGGCGCCCATTTTCTGGATAGCGTGAGTGTCACCTGATCGCCAAGAATC
This sequence comes from Pseudomonas sp. c313, assembly GCF_055407145.1. Classification (NCBI taxonomy): domain Bacteria; kingdom Pseudomonadati; phylum Pseudomonadota; class Gammaproteobacteria; order Pseudomonadales; family Pseudomonadaceae; genus Pseudomonas; species Pseudomonas sp. c313. Next base: position 121,428 of record NZ_JBUZRD010000007.1, read on the forward strand.
TTGGCGATCAGGGGCACGCCATGAGTGATATCTGCCCAAATGATCTTCACATCGTCGAGCATATAGTCGTTCCGCAGTACCTTCGCCAGAGCGAACGTCAAACTCACCTCATCACGCGTAAGCTCGCTAGGCCCGTACTCTTTCGTCACCGTTGCATGATTGGGGATGCTCGGGACTTTCAGGATCTGGCTCAGATACCGCCGCTGCAGTTCGCGACGAGGTTGATTTTGGCTGATCCGAAGCAGCGGTATATCTGAGCCTGAAAACATTTTGATCAGATCAGGGTCGGTACCTTCATAGGACTGCATCTCAATATTTGCAAAATGAGTCTGCAGCATGCCCAATTCGATCTGATCCTCCCCATCTTGCACCTGGATTTTTATCCGCGTCGCTAAATCAGTCCTGTTTGAATTCACCGCATACTGTTGAAACGCGGCCAAGCTGTCCGCTATAGGGTGGACTGCGAGTAGCTCAGTGAGATGAAGCTCCAGTGGGGGAAAGATCCTCGAAGCCTCTGCAATCGACTCGCGAGTTAACGCCTCACGGCCTGCGGTAGGCACCAGAAACGGCAAATCCGCAACCCCGCCTAATTGATAGGTGCTGGCAACAGGGAGGGGCGCAAGACCAAAGCTGGAACGCAATCCCATTATAGAACCCATGCCATTGCGAAGGCACAGCGATCCCTTGATTGGAGTACCGTCAAGGCAGAACTCAGTGCATACGACGCCAACGCCGATATTGCCTGAGATGTAAGCTTCCAGTTCGAATGTCAGCGCGTCCGCTTGCACTTTGGTTTTGCCGATGGACTGCCACCCACTGATGCCAATCGATGCCATTTGATCCTGTTGACTAACCAGCTCATCGTTGATGAAAACCGGAACAGGAAGAAATTTGACGAACTGACCTACGTACGCTTTCAATCCCAGCAAATCGAGCTGCGTGTTCCCATCCAGTGTCGCCAGGATGCTCGTACCAATCGGTGTTGACTCGTCGAGCTCCTCGAAAGTGATGCAGTCCTGGCCAATCTTGAGGTTTTGTTTTTGTGCTGTGGTGCGATAGCCAACCTCGTCGGTTGATGTGCGAGTGGTGACGCTGAGTTCAGCGCACACGCCGAAGTTGGCCATCGCGCCTATGCCAAAGGTACCAATTACGCCTGCTTTACGTGCGCTCTCTGTATTCTTGCCAGAGGAGCCAGCTCTCCAGAAGTTGTCTCGCAACACGGATTCGGACATCCCGATCCCGTCGTCGGTTATCGAAATCGTCCCGGGAGCCACCTTGACCTCGATCAGGTACTCGGTAAGCGGCCGGCCCTCTAAGTCGGCCCGCATGAGAATGGCGTCATAGCTGTTCTGAACATTTTCTCGCACCATGGCGAATGGCGAGTCGTAAATCTGCTTTGAGAGAATCTCAAGCACACGATCAGTCTCAACCTGAAAAGGAATACTCGTCGACATGTTCACTTACCTTTCAGAGTCGCTTCAGATATTTGGATACGCTGCTGAACAGCCAGCTCTGGGCATTCCCGCGCAAAGCTTGAAGAAATCAGCGCCCGAAGCGAAGCCCAATCACACAAGGCTTCGTAGGCGTCACATAGCAATAAAAAATCTGCAGTAGAGGAGGGAGGGCTAAACAGGTTGATAGCCTCTTTCCAGTTCTCTGATGCCGCTAATGCAGTAGCAGCAATCTGCCTAGCCCACGGATCACTCAGGTGCATCCGAACCAGTTCGAAGGCATCTACAGGCTGGCCTTGATGGATAAGTTGGTCTGCCTTACCGGCAGCGTCGAAGGCTGAACGCCCCTGCGCCTTCCGCTGTGCGAGCTTAAACTTCATGGAGCTGCCGCCGAATTCGGCAACATGACCTCGCTCCCAGATAGGCGAGCTGAAGTCCGAGTTGGTCATGGCCCTTACGTGAATCGTACCGACCCCTTCGTCTTGGTCCAGCACAACGAGGTTGTAGGCCCTCATCCGTCCACTGGGCAGCGAGTGGGGGCCACCGCAAAGTGTGCCAGCGCTGATCACGGATATATGGCGATGACTGTCTGCGGAGAAACGGTTTTCAAGGAGTTCAGGGCGGTGCTGGTGGCCATGCATTCCGATGGAGCAGTTCGCATCCATAAGGTGCCGCAGAAATCCGGACTCGATATAGTCATTCTCCTTGGGCCCACCCTGAATGCTGTGGTGCCAAACGCCTATGATCAGGCGACCATCCTTGACTATGGGATTGGCTTCATCCATCGCCCGCGTGATGGCTTCTACCGAAATATGGCCTGTGCGATTATAGAGATCGTTGTCATGGCAGCTCGAAAAACCCACGATGCACACCCCGAGCTTTGGGAAGTCGTGTGTCGAGTATTGCTCCTCCGGCACGAGTGAAAACTTTCGTCCCCCGTTGTAGAAGCGCTCGTAAAATTTCGCATACGGTTCAAGGCGCTGGTTGTAGAGCGTCAGGTTTGCAATCCTCAGCACCTCAAATGCATCGAGGTTTAACCTTAAAGTTGACTCGGGCTCCATCAGCTCGCGGGCAAGTTTTTTCTTCCCTTCGGCATCCTCGGGCATGGCAACAGGTACCAGAGCCCTGCTGACGTGAGGCATGCTGATGTCATGGTTGCCTGGTACCAGAATGACGCGCTCCCTGTCGCCACCAAAAAAACGATCAGCCAGCCCTGTTAACGTTTCATACGCTTCGTCGTACTGTTTTGCGAGCTGGGTATCACCGTCAGTATCGGTGCCTCTAACGCCATAAACGATATCGCCGCTGATAACCGCAAGGTCAGGCTTGGGAATCCCTTCATTAGCAGTGTACCGATCCATATCCCGGCCAAGCGAGGACAGCAACGTCGCTGTCCGGATACGGCTCTCAGCGTCCCTGTGTAAGTCCGACAAATGCATGATGGTGGTCGTAGGCATAACATTGATCCGCGATTCTAATTCAGGGGATGAGTCACAGAGTTGCAGGTTGCAGACGGTATTTTGTCGTCCGGGTTGCAGACGGGACTCGAATCTCATGCCTTCGGAGTGTTGCAATCCTACCAATCAGCTCGGTATGAACGAATGCAATATTTGGAATATTATAATCGCACGACCCGGCTCACAAATTCTGATGAGATTTCGGGGTCGAAAGGCAACGTCGTCCCTAGCGTATCCCGCTGATGCCAATGTTTGAGGACGAGGTCAAAGCTCTTTTGCTCCGCGCTATGCGAAACAACGGAATCGAGATGCCGGCGTCGGATCTTCCTTACCAAGCTGAAACTTATGAACAGCTCATTCGTGTCGTGCGTACACCACGAGAGATAAAGCGAATGATTGGGACAGCTGAAACCCAACCCCGAATCGCAAGTCTGCAGGTGGGAATTTGGTCAACAGCCGTTACGTCCCCGCGGCGCAGTTCATCACGCAAGAAACTGCCCTGACTCGTCGATGAAAAGCTCCCCTCGCACAGCTTCTACCTGGCGGATGAACCACACGGCGTTTTCATTCTTCAGATGAACCGTGTCCTTGAGTAGGTTGATCAAATCGTAACGTGGGTGCGCTCTGAGGCAATTGCCGACATAGCGATAATGGTTCAGGTTTATTTCATTCTCTAGCACTCGCTCGATCAACACGGCGTGCGCGCGACGGTGTAGCGGGTTGCTCGATTTACTTAATTGATACAGTAATTGTTCTTGGTTGATGTCTTCGCAATCTATGGCCCTGATCACAGCCGACTCAGGAAAAGACTCAAAGCTTTCGCTGAACACTCTCGGGATCAGCGCAGCTAGCTTGGGGGTCGCAACCATCTCTTCGAAAAGTTCGGGATGGTAGGATTTGACGCTTTTAAGGGCCGTTAAGACCTCTTCCTTTCGACCATCGTCAGCTGAGCAATGGTTAAGGACGAAATCGATGGCCAGTTCAGGAATCCTTGCCAGCATACCTGGAGCAAAATGACTGTCCCAATGGCGATACGCCACATGGGACACAACATAAACATCAAAAGGAAATGAGTGCGCGCCGGTATCGATCTGGATTTGCGAATGTGTTTCTCGTTGCCAGGCTGCATAGAGCCGGAGCACTTGCTCTAGGTAAATCTGCGGAAGTGAAAAAGACGCACGGCTTAAAAAATCAACGATGCTGCGCATTCCGCCTGGTTTTGCTTTGGCGACTGCAGCTAGGGCATCTTGGACTGCTTTAGGTTGCATCTGTCCTTTGAAGCGGCTCCAAATTTCAGGGATGAGCGTATCGGGCGCACTATCTAGATACGCCATGTGCTCCAGAGCAGGAATTACATGAACATTGTCGAAGGTGGGCGGTAAGTCGGCGATCAAGGCCGGCAGCATTGTTACCCCGTGGCGTGCAATGAGCACTCGCCAGCCGATGTGGTGATGGCCTGCTGCGATCCATTGTCTCGCAGTTTCATCATCAATATCGGGCGATACGACTTCTTCCAATTTGTGGTGGTGGGTTTTACCAGGCCGGGCGAAGGCGACTTTTTGGAATTCCGCGACCCATCTGTCCCCCAGATCTACGATCACGTACGCCAGCAGCTTTGAGCGTCCGGGCTCATATTGCCAAATTCTGCCAACAGAACGTCGAACGCTCGATCCTCGCCGCAGTCCAAAATCACCTGATTGATGTCGAGCCAGCCGCTGGAGCCTCGCGAAATGACTTCATCAATGATGCGGCCATAGTTTTGCGCGATCGTCATTGCCAATGCTGCGTTGGAGCGTCGCTTGGCGGCGAGCTTAAGCTTCCAGGGAGCATCTCTGTACAGATCGTCAAGTCGATGGATACCCCATCGCGGTATTTCATGGCTGCAGGCAAGCGCGGTGGCCAGTGCTTCTTCCCAGGTGATTTTGCCAGCTGACGCCATCTGCTCCAGCCAATCAACCCAGTTAGCACCGCCTGTTCTGGCAATGGCGTCAAGGAGATACTCCGTCCCTGGTGAACCTAACCATTCGCAGACGATGCCTCTCTGGGCAAACAGGTCCGTGATTTCCAGTGCGTGTACCCATATTGGCTGGGCCGCTTTTTTCCGGTATAGCTCGCTTAGAATATCCAGAGCTTGACGCAGGTACTGTGGTCTCTGGCTTAGCAAACTAGCGAGCGCAGCCCGACCTCTAACCGCCAGGCGAGGGTCCGAAAACGCTCGATCCAAGGCAGATACAATGGCCGGGTGTGGTTGCTGCAACCCAGTACTGGCATCAAACTCGGCTGCGAGACCACTACATTAGATATAGAAGGAAGCAGCGTCAGAGGGGACCAGGATCACCCAGCTCAGAAAATCGAACGCTACGAGCTTCATTCAACCAAGTTCGCTATCGTGCTGTAAACGGATATCGAGATCACCTTGCGAGGAAGACCAAGTCTCCCTCACTTACGCTCGACCCTCATATGGGGAGCATACTTTCCACCTGTGGAGGAGCGTAGATTTTCCATATAGCTTTCGAGCCCAGCTCTAACGCATGCGTAGTCATTAGGCGCAGCCCGCCCAAAAATGATGCTCAATGCAGTGTCAACCTCAGGTCTCGCTCGGATTTTTTCCGACACAACGGCGAGGCCCACACATTCCAAAATGAGAAACAGCGCTTCCTCAAGGCAAATCAAACGGGCCCAAAGCGCATCGATCACAGGCTCATCATCAACCTGGGCGAGAGCGACGAATGCTCTCTTGTCGCCACTGATTACTGAATCCTCTTCGGCTTCATGCAGCGCAGCAAACAACGCTGCTTCTCCAGAATCCAAATCAGGTCGATTCAAGCCGAGTATGGGATTCGCAGTATCAGCTACCACGATTACTTCCGATGCAGCGGCGATCAATTGGTTGGCGAGTTCAAACGCTTCAACCGAGCCCAATCTGGATAAAGCGGAAGCCGGGTTGGCCAACTTGAGTTGGAATCGAAGCTGAGGGAGGACAGCGAATCCTTCAAGCCCGCATCCCAGAGCCATAGCCAGCTCATTTAGCAGATGGTATTGGCAGATTTTGCGGGCCACGTCGCTGTCGAGTAAGTACAAGGAATACCTACCCCCCAAATCCTTGGATGAACAAAACATGTTCCTGGTTTTCTTCGCTCAGCGATTCTAAGACCGTGTTAGCCCTGAATTTTTGCTCCACAAGCTCAATGGCACCAATCGGGTTGGGTATAAAGTTGAGTGCTTGGTTGGCTCTGGCCCAGTCATCATGCTCCTTGGCGTAAGAAAGAATCAGATGACCCGGATCAATCGCGTGCGCTCGACCAACCGACATCGCGCTCGATGCGAGCGTCGCAGCAGAATCTGGACGACCCATTTCACGTACGGGGTTGGGGTGCCCGTTTCTCAATAAAGCGAGAGCAAATGCATCAGCCTCACGCTCTTCGCCATCCTTTCGAACCACCTGGCTGCCCAGGAGGGTATCGGTAACACCAGAAATGTCCTCATCAATAAGGACACCATTATCCTCAAGGTGGCCGCATAGAATGTGAGCCAACTCGTGGGCCAAAACAAAGAGCTGCCTGGAGTGCTGAGCGGTATTGAAGCCCAAAATGATTGCAGGCCGACCGTCTACGTTCACCGTCATTCCGGTCATACGTTTTGTGTTTTTTGGCATTCCTTTTAAAAACAGAACTGGAATCCCACAGAACCAACATAAGTCCAAAAGCCCCTCAAAATCGACAAAGGTTTTTTTCGACTCAGACAGCACCAGCGCACGAATAGCCAATGGATCTGCTTGTGGAGGTTCATACGGTATAGACGTGCAGAAAATTGCTAGCCTCGCTAGAGCTATGCCCAAGCTGGCAGCTATGTTCAATTCTTCTTCATGGGTGTCACTACGCCGTTTGTAGCGCGCCTGTGGCGCTGCCATTTGGATCTCCAGCGCTCCGTCTTGACCAAACTGAACGTTCAGACCCAACCGCTGCTTCAAGATCATCGCGAACTGGAAAGCGCCCGCACTCGTTTTGAAAAGACTGTTATCCCACCAATCAGGCAACAGTTTCTCTACATAGGGACGTGGGTATCCAGCTGCTTTCAAGCTATCAAACGCAGATTTCACCGTTATTGGAGTCGTGGCCTCACGCATTGCATCCTCCTATAACGCATTTTTCGAAAATCATTTTCCCATACTCGCTCGACGATGGGCGAAAAGCAGGTCCGCTAAGCGACGAGCGTGTTCTTCACTTCCGTCCCAGACAACACCTAGGGCATCCATTAGGACATGGGAAGTTGCAGGATTGACGGGATCAACCACAATTGAAACATTCGCATAAATGCATAGCTGACGGATGGTTTTCGTTAGTCTCTTGGGTTGACCGAACAGATTGCGATAGATCTGAGACTGAGAAATTCCTGTGAGCTTAGCTATCCCGGCACTGGATGTCACACCTTGGTCAGCAAAGAATTTCTGAAGATCTGAGACTACCTGCGCTGTAGATTTATGCATATTCATGCAACAATATTAGCATATTTGCATAAAATTGAAGATGCTCAGGTATCAATCAAAAATGCCTAATTGGGTTATGCTGACCCGCTTTTTTGGCGCCCTGCCAAATTCTGGGACATGAAATGCGCGAAGCCGAGATAAAACGAGCTCTGGCACTGCACCTCAACAATTTGCCGGAAAATCTTCCTGGCTCATTCCTTGAAGAGGTCGAGCTAAGCGGCGGTGAGATACGTGCCGATCTCGTGCACGTGATGGATATGCACTGCTATGAAATCAAAAGCGAAGCGGACACTCTCAAACGTTTGATTGGTCAGGGGGCTCGTTACGCACGAGTTTTCGATCGAGTTACGCTGGTAACTGCAGAACGACATTTGAAGAAAGCCCTGCCGATTCTTCCCTCTTGGTGGGGAATTCTCGTCCTACCGGACGAAACCACAGACAAATTCAAACAAATCCGATCAGCCAAACCGAACAAACGACACGAACCTGATGTGCTTGCCACACTGCTCAAGCGTGATGAGGCTCTTCACCTCCTCGATAAGCTTGGCCAGCTACGGGGATGGAAAAGTAAAAGCCTTTACCAGATTCAAGCCCATATCGCCCAGATACTGAGCCTTGATGAATTAAGGCACCATGTTCGAGAGTATCTTCTTAAGCGGGTCGGTCTTTCTCGATCTATCCACTGCCAAGAAGAGCTTATCGTCGAGCTCGAAAACCTCACGACGGATCTGCCCCCTGCCGACCTGTACGAAAAAGCCTGCACTCTTTCTATCTAAAAGGAGGGGAACACCCCTCCTTCTATATGTAAAGAACTCACCCTTTGCGCGGAAAGCTTCCAGCAGGCATAAGTCAGGAATCTGACCACAGTGCGACAACACGGTTCTTAGCTCTCGGGGAATGCGCTAAACGTATCGATCTTCGCGCCGTGTAGGCCAGGTCAGTACTGCTCCTTCACCACTACCGCAATGTGATGACTCCAACCTTCCGTGATGTGGTAATGACCACAGCGTTTCTTGGTAAGCAGTACAGTGGGGTCTGCGCGCTCAGCCAAGAGCTCGTCACCAAATGAATATGTCGGTCCTTTAAAATCAGCCGCATAAGCGTTGACCATGATTTCAGAAATAGCGACAGAGTCCGTTTTTTTTTACCGTCGGCACGCAGAATGAGCCAATCATTATTCCGCGTATAACGGATTGCCACTCGTGCGCCTCGCCGCGTTAACGCCTCTTCAGTCCAAACGGGAGAAAGAACTCCGTAATCGCTGAAGCCGATTTTCATGCCAGGAGCTGCGGCATTGAGGTCACTCCAGAACGACCAATCTCGCCGGTTAAAAACACCCACCCCTGTTTTTACCGCCGCTAGGCTTTCAGGGTAGGCACCTGATGCGACATGGATGCTGGTGAAGCCTAGCTGTTGAAACAGCGACAACTCGGTGGAAAACCGTTGAGTATCTGCGTTTGTCCATGTTTGCGGAGCGACACCGAGATCGATGATCAAACTCATCCGCAATCCATGAGCAGTTAAGGCGTTGTATGCCGTCGTAACATTGGCCAGGTGATCAGCGGTGATTGATAGCGCAGCTACCCGTAAGCGCAGTGCCGCTTCACCAAAAGAGGCTGCCAAGGTCTGGAGTGGTACACCAAGCCCTAGTACATCGTAAGGATTGAACACAGGAACGATCGGGAGGCCCAGCCCGTTTGCCGAGGCCAGAAATTCATGGAACTCACGCTTTCGGTTCGCCGTTAAGACTCCTTTAGGATCGGCATAATCGACCATTGCCGAACTGCCCCACGTGCCGTGAAATGCGCCCATGAGATTAATGTGTTGGGCAGAGTCTCTGACTTCTACGCAAGGAAGCACGTGCCTCCCTACGTCAGCAGCTACTTTTTTTAGCGCCTTCTGTTCGTAGGATTGCCATTTAATGATGGGAATATACGGGGGATGGTCAGGGAAATTTATCGCCATGCTATTACCGCTCCTTGGTGCACCTTGGTGGCAAAGAAATATCACGGCGCGCTAAACATTGCCATCGTCTGATCGTCTATTGCTCGCCCCCAAATCTAATTCTTGTGACAGTCGAATTGCACTGCTAATCAATCACGACGGCAAGAGCCCCCTATAGCCCACTTTTGTCGCTGGCAAGCGGCTCCATGTAGGCGCTTATGTGGAATTGCCCCACCTGCTGGGGCAAGATTGCCTCAACTTAAATAAGTAAATACTCAGCACAGAGCAAGAACAGAAGTTTGTGTGAAGAAGCTTTAAGCACGCCCTGATAGCAGACACATCTCACTCAACCCCCTTTGAAGCTCCGCTTGAGTCTCACGGGAGCTGAGCCCAAATTCGGGCGCACAGGCAATCAGTTTTTCCGCCAGGCCCTCGGCCCAGCCTTGCACATCATCATCCAAGGCGATCCAGTGTTGAAGCTGTGAGCGAGCAGCGTATCGACAAATCTGATCGTACCTTGTCTTCCCGTCCCACTGGATTTCGTCTACCCAGCCCTTATCCATAGAGCTGTGCCAAGTGGCGCCGATTACACGCTCTTGGAGCTCACGAGGCAGATAGCTAAGCGTGCGCTTATAGCCCAGATGCCGCACCCAACTGGTGCTTAAAACCAGCGAGACTTCCGGGAAACCATTGAGTAATTCCGCAAGAATCGGTGCCCACATGAAAAGCGCGCCGTCGGCCTTCAACGTAGGCCCTTGGCGCCTCAAATAAACCGCGTCGGGGTGCAAGACGCCGTCAAAATCTAGGAATAGTATGTGGGTACTCTTTTGCACCGAAGCTTCTCCCGTGGGGCCCATGTCTAGATCGACTTCGATGGGCAAAACATTTTCTCCCATTTCCTCTTGCCATGCATGTGCATCGATCTCAGAGCCCGACCGGCGTCCTAACGGCGGAACCGCGTCACATAATGTTAAGCGGCTCGTGCTGGAAAAGCTAAGGAGGAAAGGAGCCAGGCTATGAATGTCATTCAGCAAGCTGCAGACCTACTTCAGAAGTCTGAAAAGGTAGTGTTCTTCACGGGTGCAGGCATCTCTGCTGATAGCGGTATTCCCACGTACCGAGAAAAGCTATCTGGAATATGGTCAGGCTACGACCCTAGGGACCTGGAGACGGCTAAGTCCTTCAGACAGAATCCAGCGTTAGTCTGGGGTTGGTACCTGTGGCGACGGCAACGAGTTGCTCAGGCAGAGCCAAATGAAGGCCATCATGCAGTATCCCGCATGGCTAGCTCACACCGCCAAGTTTCTGTTATTACCCAGAACGTTGACGACCTTCATGAACGAGCAGGCTCGCTAAATGTAGTGCATTTGCATGGCAGCCTTGCAATACCAGAGTGCTATGCCTGCCATCGACACACCCCAGTGCCACCAGATCAAAAAGCATTGCCAGATGCGGGCGCACTGATCGAGCCTCCTCGGTGTCAGCGTTGTAACGGCAGAATGCGTCCTGGAGTAGTCTGGTACGGCAAGGATTTACCTCCCAAGGCTTGGAAGACAGCCGTGAATTTGGTGAAGAGTTGCGATCTTTTGATATCAGTGGGTACATCTGGGATCGTCATGCCCGCTGCCAACATTCCGGACCTTGCGTTAGGTTCCGGAGCATCAGTCATTCACGTGAACAAGACGGACGTCTCAATGGGCGAGCAAAATGAATACATGCTTGTGGGGACCGCAGCGGTAATACTGCCGATGCTTCTAGACAGCATAGCGCCGGGCACGCCGAGAGGTTCGAGCCTTGAAGCTACATGAGGGCGTCATCGACGCTGAGCGTCAGATTTCAACACCCGTCAGCCCTGCTTCTAAGAGTGAGGTCTCAAAATTGAGGACCTCAGGTGTAATTCTCTGAAGGACCACTTCAGAAAGAAGCATTGAGTTGGCTTGCACCTCTGCTGTTGGCCAGTGGAGAGGCTGGCCGGGCAAGCTCTCAGGTCTTGGTAGTTGGCCCCAGTTCTGCGAGTCCGGAGTTTCAAAACCGGCATTCTGAGCCCGCTGGAGCCAGTAGCCTTCGAAGTAAGTCGCGTTACTTTGCGTTCCTGCCGCCCAGGTGAGCACAACAGCTTGAACATCGACTTGCTCAAGCGCCGCCCACCGGAATAGCGCGTAGGAGCCGCGCCCCTCTCGTTGACTGCGAAAATGTTCTCGAAATCGTTTGGGTGGATTGGCAGCCTGTCCCACGTAGCAGGCTTTTCGCTTGCCGTCCTTGCTATGAGCAGTGAGCGCGTAGATCCAGAACCCGTCCTTAATCTTGAGAGGTTTAGGACCTTTCACCTTGGGTACTCTCGGTGGGCGGTCATTGAACTGGAAGTGAACTCGCAGCCGTTTACCACTCTCGCACTGAAAGCCAGAGTAATCGCTACCATTTCTCGTGACTGTCAAACCGTGGCTGGCCGCTACCTCCATCAGGTTCTCGCGGCTTTTGATCTCCCCCGAGTCTATCGCCGCTTGCATTAAGCTCTTCAATGCCAGTACGTGTTCGATTTCTTCTCGACTCATATCTGCTCCCTAAAGTGCTCGATGACCTCGCTACGAGCAGGCAATGCGTGAATTATTGTCCACTTCTGGCCAAAATCGGAAGCTAGTGACTGACAGCTATCGACCCAAAGGAGACGCTCAGAAGCATCTCTGGTCTCTGGGCCGTTTTACTTATCAGCAGAGTTTGTCGCCGATAATGGCCGCGCGCTCCATCTTCCGATGGCAAGGCGGTTATTGCCAAAAAATTACCGATTGCTGCCAGTCGCTACAGGCAGCATTTTTTAAAACTAAAGGTTTTCACGTTTCACAAAGAAAGCTTATTTCTCTGATTAGTTCATCATATAGCGTCTCGATTTCGCTAACAGTTAAATCTTTATTGGTTCTGTGAGCGTGAACCCAGTCAATTAAGTTTTTACTTTTGTCAATATGAGCAGTCCCCTCGTAATCGAACGCATAGGGAAGAACTAACATATCTGTTCTGTCAGACAGATGATCGACCGCTCTGGCCCAAGTTATATTGGCGGTGATTGCAAGTCTTCGATAAGACTTCCACCCTGGGAATAAACTTCTTTTGCCAATGTCAAAAACGCCATGAGGGCCAGACATGATTGATTTAAGTGTTTTTTGGTCGACAGGGAATATATCTTCATGTGACCAATGGCAGCGCTTTACAAGGTTGGAGGCTGTTTGCTGCTCTTGCCAGTAATAGCCTTTATTAGTTGCAAGTAGCTTGATCAAGTCGAGACTTGTATTTGGGCAGCCATCAATCAAAACTGCTAGCGTATCCGGCGATGAAAGTTCGGATGTAACAACGTTTTTTTGAGATCTATTATCCCTTTGGCGAACCTCAAAATCCACTAGCTCTTTCCGTTCAATACATTCAAGAATCGAGGCGAGGGACAAGGTTTCTCTGTTTTCGATATCTACCAAAAATTTCATCAACGCATTGTGATGTTTGTTCTCAAAACCTTCCTTGGTTGCATAAAGGTAATAGTATGCAGCTGCGTACGGCTGCTCAAGCTCATCCATGCTGTCAAATTTAACCCTGATGAACTCTAGCAGGGCCTTCGTTACCTTCCCAACAGCTTCGGTTTTCATATGAGGTAGGATTTTTTCTCGATTGTAAGTCAAGAAATCCATGGCTTGATATCCATAGAAATCAACCTTACCTGATACAAGAGTAGACCCCATGTTAAAATCAGTAAATTTTTGGCCTCTAAATAGAGTTCGTAGACCATCATAATCGCCATCACTAAATCTTATATGGCTAAGACAGATGTTTTCTGCGCGTGCAAAAAAAACATCTGCCCTTACAGTAGAAAGAGAGTGCTGTGCTGACGATATTTTTATAGGGCTACCATCATTAAATTCTTGGATTGCTTGAAAGATTTTTATTTGTTCATAGATTTTAAGATCAGACCCAGATTCAGTGAAATCATAATCGTTCATTTTTTTAATCAAATTGCTGCGGTCTTCACCCCAAGGAATTGAAATACTTTTCGGGAAGTCCTCAATTGTTATACCAACAGCAATTGTAGCACCGTAATCAACGGTCTCGCCGTCAAGGATTTCAATAACTACTGAGCTGCCTTTGCCCAAGTTGAACGTCAGCTTGAAAGCTTCTTGCGAATTTCTGCTTTTAGTAGTAATGGTAAAGCTATCAGAGAGTAAGCTAATGCTTTGTAGACCAATCCCAAAATTACCAGAAGGCTTAAACCACTCGGGCATATCTCGTATTAATCTTGAACGATTGCTGTTTTTGTTCGAGTTCCCAACTTTAAGCATTCTCTCAATATCTAGTTTGCTAATTCCGGTGCCTGAGTCTTTAACCGTTAACGTGAATGTCTTGGGGTTGGAATCGTTGGGCAGGAAGTCGATAATAATTGGTTTTTCGTCATAGAGGCTGAATAGCTCCATAGATGAAGGTTCGAGATTGGCTATTTTTTCTTTATGGCTTTCCCAAGTGGCTATTATTGTTGAGTCTACAGCGTTCTGTAATATCTCACGTATGCTGTCAACTTTTGAAGTGTACAGTCCTGTGCTTCTGAGTAATTTTAGAATTGCCGACTGATCCAAATCAAATGTCGGTTTCTTACCTTCATTAATAATCAGATATGGTTTTTGAAGTGATACTTTGGGTGGGGATAATGTTGGAAGTCTTCCTAATTTTTTGCTTGGTACGATTTTTGGCCAATGTTGAGATTGGCTGTGATACTCCTTCTCCAACCATTTAAACCAATCATGCGCAATTTCGTACGAGTCTGTGGAAGGGCATACAACTTCAATTTTTATACGCTCAGAGTCTAATCGAAAATGTTTGATGCCTTGATGTTTTTCTAAATGAACATGACTGCTGGCAGGCAATGATGTGCCGCACATTCTCATCATTACAGGACAAAATCGGTTGTCGTCCACGTCTAACAAATCAGCCATTCTTAACAAAAATGCGACATATCGAGGATGACAATCTTCCGTGGCCATACCTGCTTCTGAGAAAGGAAGTTCCATCACTTCATCGAAAGGCTGACCGTGAGCATTGCAGATTGCTGCTAAAGCTCCAAATAAACGCTTAGGTAGTAGTTCATTTCGAGGAGACGATAGTCCAATTTCCTCAAATGGATTTCTTATAATATTTGCCGCGTTTTCTGGATGCTTTCTTCGATACCATTCTGCCAGGATTTGTCGATACTCATCAAAAAAAACGTGAGCATCAGCGCCATTCGGAAGAGTAGCATCTCCGTTGATCCACTTTACTGAAAAGTCATGAAGTTCGTGCTCTGGTGTATTTGCTATGTCCTGAACGAAAGTATTGAATTCCGGTGAATTCATATCTTGGATTTGTTTATGTGTTATCACCATTCCAATATCATGGCTATAGGCGGATTCTAGAATCAACCACATATCTGTTGCTGTTAAATGGAGGATGCGCTCTCCCAGCATTCGTTCAATGTTTACGATTATCTGTTTGGAGTGTGACGCGTCGTGCCTACTGTAATGTGGAAATAGTGAATTTATATTTTGAAGGGCCTTCGAAATGAGTTCCTTGTCGAATCTCCACTGTGACGCTAAAAGCTTAAGGTGGTCGTGTTTGTCACATGCTTCTTCGAATATTTTTTCTAAACTTAATAGTCGCATCCGTTCGTCTCGTTAATATAATTATGAGGTGTTCACGTGTTTTTACTATATACGCTTTATCACGGATTGTATCACTTCACTATGGCAGTTCTTCTATCACACTGGGTGTACCTACCGGAAGATACCAAAAAATGAGCTTCCGGTGAATGGAACAGATCTAGTGTTTGTCTTAAGGGCGCCATCTTATGAGCCCCCTCCACGATAGCGAAGTCATCGCAATTTGGTGTGCATTTTATGAAACCCCAGCGACATAAATTTACGCTGACGATGAGAAATGGAATGAGTTCATATTTACAGTCGATCTATCCCCATTCGCACAATTTTTGCAAGCTGTATGACTGCTTAAGAGGGAGACGTGTCTGGCAGATAATTACGTTGCGGAGTCGATGTTTAGGTATCAACAGTCTGCTTCTGGCCGATTGTTGCCCGTCACGAAAGGCTGACTCCGCCCCAAAGCCGACCCATCGCTAGCAGCCTATTTTCACGAGCGACTACCAGTCTTCAGTTGAGGAGCTAAACACAGTACTAAATGCGCCTAAGCCTAGTTTTCTTGCTTCCTCTTCAATTCGGCCAGCCAGTAGAACGTCGCGCTTAGTAGGAAAATGACGCAAAAGGAATTGAGCGTTTTGTCTAATGCGCTCGGGCACTTCTGTGTCGCATGCAAGCTCCGTTAGGAAAGCGTGAGTTTGTGCGACAGATCTGGTCCGTTCAAATGGCATCGTCATTTAATCCTCCAACGGCTGTGATCATCAGTCCAATAAAAGGCAGCTAGCTTCAGACAACACTTTAACGATCCAGCCCAGCTTCTCGTCCATTAGGGGTTAGTCGCTAGCGACTCCTCTTGGCCGATTGCTGACTACCGTGAAGGTCTGAAAAGATTTCTGGTGGCCAGCCACCCACGTTGCAGATTAAGAGGCGACTCCTACGACCGGCGTAGTCGCAGGATCGCATCTGTTAGCGCCTGAGCATTTGTGTCCAGCGTTGCCATAGCCATGACAGAGTTAAGAGCGACTTCCTTTACACCATTCTCTGAAAGCCACTTCGTGAGCTCATCTATTGCCGCTCCGATCGCATGCTGGTTGTGCAGAAGCAGCGTCAGTGCATCCGCCGTGGCGATGTTGGATTCAAAGTTATCTGGCATGGGATCCGTCCTGGAACGAGGGGTTTGGAAAGCCTAGTTCATGCGGCCGGTTCAGAGTGGCCAAACGCTCATTCAGCAAGCCTATTTTTCGCACCAGAGCAGTGCGCCAGTCCCATATCAATCCCATGTGGCTGTTTTCACAACCGAGTCTCAGAGTGAAGCTGTCGAAGATAAAAAAGCTACCAGCTTCTTACTCCGTCGCCAAACATACTGCCGACAGGGTGCATCTGAAAGAGTCGGACCAACGATGGGGACAAATCGTTTTTTCCGCAAATGAGATAAGGTATTCACGACGGATATCCCTAGGATCTTCGCCACTTCCGGAGCAAGAATATAGTTACGTTTGAAGTGTTGAACTGCTCCAAGCGTTATGACCTTTGCCGCCCGCCTAGAGCATTGAACAGTTTCGCTACGAAGCCGGCCGAGACGGACGAGGGCGTAACACACTTCAGATTTTACACCCAGCATCTTCGCCGCTTCGGTGATGGACATACTCCGTGTGTGTGATGACGTAGCGTGTGTGATAGATTTTCGTTCAAGCTCGCCAGGATCAATAAGCCATTTGCCAAAACTCAAACGTTCACATTCGGTTTTGCAAAAAACTGAAATTTCCCCTGACTTAATCGCTTTAGCTAATTCTACCAAACCACCAGATGACGGAAGGTAGTATTTTGCGACTTGCGATATAGTTTTGAAGTCATCGCGTAAAAATAGTAGAAAATTATCAGGAGCTAGAGCAGCTACAGAAGCAGAGTCGATCAGCCACCTTTCACCAGCTTGCGGGACTCCACCGACAAACTTTAATAGCCTAGCGGCTATGAGTTGTTGAACACGTTTTTTGCTCAGGCACAACAAGCGAGATACCTCACGCAAGTTTAGGGGCTCACGTGCAACTGAAGAGAGATTCCGTGCCTCTTCAATGTCTACAACCGTAACTGTTTTACCACAAGAATAGCTAAATTCACGAGAGTCGAGTTCACCTGAAGAATGCATTCTCCGAAGAAAGTTTTTGGGGAGACCCGTTATTTCCGCTGCTTTATTATATGGAAGCCAGCGATGCTCAAGCAGCGTACATTCGCTCAACCTCCTATTCCTCAAAGCAAGTGGGCCCGTCCAGTTTTTAACAATGTAATTCTCGAATTCAAGACGAACAAAATCATAACATGGGTCAGTCAGTAATAAAAAAACATCACTGTAAATTGGCCCAAATGCAGCGCCTAATTTTGATGAAATATTGGATTGCCGGTATTGCATCAGATCAGTAAGCAAATCATGAAATGATTTAGGCCAGCCCATCAGAATTTGTCCAGCCGACTTGGCTAGAACAGGAACTACGTTTTGAGAAGCCATTGACGCCACTGTCATATTCATATGCAATTTACGACTTAACGCTCGCACACCAAAACGAACAGCTAAAAAATGAAGCTGACCATATGTTAAGGAGTTTATATCTATCGACTTTTCATTAGCCTTAGAATTCAAACGCGTTTTGAGCTCTTTCGAAAGCCATAGTTTCGATTCATCTACATCCGTAATAGCTGCTTTTTCTGAAAACACGGATGACCCACATTTTTCACAGGCTTTTGTATTCAGTATTTTGGGAGTTACCCTTGCTTGGCAAATAGAGCATTCATACAGAAGTTCGACTGCATGGGTTGTACAGACCGTATATAAATTAAGATCCCATAGCTCACGCCAATAACAACTAGAAGCAAGGCAATCTGGACAGTACTTAGAGTAAGCTAAAGACCAAACTTTCTGAGTGTTGAATTTTGGACTTCTGATTTCCTTAACAACATCATGCCAGCTTGAGGGCCTAGAACATTGCCCCAACCACGTACTTACTTGCTCATCTGTAAGACCTTTAAATCGCTTGACGAGCTCACCATTCCATAAG
Source organism: Pseudomonas sp. c313 (assembly GCF_055407145.1). Lineage (NCBI taxonomy): Bacteria > Pseudomonadati > Pseudomonadota > Gammaproteobacteria > Pseudomonadales > Pseudomonadaceae > Pseudomonas > Pseudomonas sp. c313. The sequence goes on from NZ_JBUZRD010000007.1 coordinate 139,470, forward strand.
CCATTAAAAACCCCTAAGCGATACAGGTAACCCAGCAAACTTTCGTCATGCTCCGGGACAGGATTTATCAACAGGCCAAACATAGAATATTTCCTTAAACCCTATTGGCGACAAATCGTTAAACTTCAGTGCCAGAAACTAAATTCCTGGCACTGAATTCAATCAAGCTGCAATGATGTCAAAGTTCTCAAAAGGCTCACGCTGGCCAGTTAAATCTCTGAAATCAAATGCAAGATCGAATGGATTACGCTCATTCGGCGCAGAACTCCAAACCTCATCCTTAAAAGCTTCAGAAAGTATTTCTAAGTTAATACCCTCAGCATGTCGATACTGAACCAGCCATACAGAGCGATCTAAGACTTTTATTAGATAGTCAATCAATCCAAACGAACCTAGGTAGAAACGTTGAATCATTTCATTAGTTGAAAAATTAATGGACTTCACCGGCAGTAAATCGCGTATTACCCGGAGCAGCGTCGCAAATTGGGCCCAACAGGTTTCCGTGATCATGAACCGGTTATAATCGACTATGGCGGAGAATCTTCGTCGTAGTTGTTCGTTCGCCAAAAGCAGGTTTTCAGTTCGTTTTAGGCCAACCAGGACAAACGTAATGCTTGTTTCGTTCATCAGACTCTTGATCCAATCCGCCGCCTCGTATGCATCACGCTTGTAATCCACGAGATGCTGAGCCTCGTCCAAGACGACGACCTCAACGCCGAGACTCCCCAAAAGCAGAACAATCCTCGAAAATTTCGTTTCCGCAGAATGGCTACGGGAATCTGCGTAAGGATCGTTCATTGCGGTCAGCAAAGCCGTTGCCAAATTCTTCTTGGTTGGAGAGGAGGGAATTTCCACACTGAGCACAGCGCGGTGGCCAGGTTTAGGAGGGTTGGTAGATTCTAGCTCCCTGACATACTCCGTGATCAATGTGCTTTTCCCCACACCGCTTGGCCCCTGGATAACAAGTCCCTTGCTGGCACCAGTGCGACGTGTATCTCCATGTACCTCCATAAGTCTAGTCAGGGCCCGCTCCGCTTGCGGACTGACGATGAAGTGATGCCTCAAAGAAAACTGGATGTGATCTTCCTCACGACTGATCATTACTCAGTCCCCCCTAGGTTGACGATGAACAACTCTGAATGTGGGTACATCAGTTGTAATAGGCACGTCCAACCATTCCATGCTGGCCGGAGCAATTGGCAACTTAACCTTGGGGAGCTTCCAACCGTTTTTATCTAACTTGGCACGAGTTACTGATCGACGTAGCCGTAACTTCTGAGAATGGCGAGCGTAGTCAACATCTATTTCTAAATCGCGATAGCACTGATTGATCTTTTCAAGATTAGGTTTGTCCTCGCCTTTCGCACGCAATGCATTTTTTGCCGCTTTCCATAGATCCCGGCTCACTCCGAGCATGCGTTTATCTTTAATCGGCACTTGTAGAAAGACATTTCTAAAACGATCGTGTACCCAAACATTGCTTAGCTCGTCACGAAATCGGACACTGATTTTTTCTTTAGGAGCCATCCGCATACTCAACTGAGCAAGTTCAGGTGAATGATAACCGTGACCATCTATCTCAATACCGTAGTGATGGATACACACAGACCTTCGGCGCGCGAGAATGCACTCAAGTTCATCTAGATCAACAGGCAGTTTGATCAGTCGATTCTCCTCGGCCGAAGCCCAAACTTGAGAAGGCGTCCTTTCGTCAAGAGAACGATGAGGGGTTTGATGATATCCGTCGACAATCCATTTAACGACGCCGTGTTCTAGCTGAGCTAATGTCAAACAAGCATGCTTGTCCGATTCGTAATCTCCCTTTTCTTGAACATTCGAAAACGTTGTTCCAGGAAGGTTATGAATCAACCCAGTATTGAGAGTGCGAAAGAATCTTTCGACCGAGCCCTTCATCTCTGGACCTCTAGATCGAGGATACATAATCTCAATCCCAAGTTCGTTAAACCCAGCAATCAGATCGTCTGCATGGAATTCAGCCGCGTTATCAGGTACGACTCGCGAGGGTAGTCCATGTGCTCGCCACTCATCCTTTACCTCCGGAAAGCGTTTCAAAAATTCCGCTTTTGGGCGAATGGAGCGTTCGATGACACGAAGAACGGTCTCAGTGTTGGGCGCAGCTAGATGAATAACGTACCCCATAATCATCCGCGAGAATTTATCCAGTACTACAGTAATGTAAGGACGTCCAATAATTAATCCTGTTTCTTCGTCCACCAACAGTACATCCAAAAGCGTATGATCGATTTCCCATCGATCCAGAATGTCCATGACCACGAGTACTTCGGTTGCCATCCGATGTTTTTTTTTCGCTGCATGTTTGCCCAACCGATGTATATCAACCTCATAGGGGTCGAGCTTTGCGATGTACCTACGAATGGTCATACCGCTTGGTTTATTTAATTGACGTGAGGAAAGGCGAGTGGCATTTTTTTCATCCACACGTTTTTGATACTCGATGATTACCTTTGAGATATCTATACGTTCAGGCTTGAGGTAAATATCCTCAATCACACCCATCAATATCTCCTCTAGCTCATCACATATTGCCTTATCCCTCCCTTTTTTCGAATGTTTCGGAACCAGCTTTACAACGTCCCCGCCGGAAAATATTGAGTACCATCTTCTAATTGTTGATATTGACGGCGCACGAATATCTTCCAAGCCTTTTGCTATTACGTTTATTTTTTCACGTAAAATACTTAAGCTAGGTAACATGGTTTTCCCTTCTGTAAGGCTTTCTAAATACGTACGGCGACGTAAAGCCTCTTTACTGTGGCTGGTTGGAAAACAAGTTAGATCCGGAGCCACATTTTTGACAAATGGAATTTCTCCGAGATAAGGTTGATCTTCACAGATTTCTATCTCTCGGCGCTCATAACCGATATAGAATTCACTTTCCTCAAGCTTTATTGGCTCTCCGAGTTCATCAACAAAGAGTAAGCGTCTGTTCACAAGGCGTCGCTGTAAAGTCATTCTCGTGTGGTTTATAACCACAACCAACCTCAACTTAAGCGAAAATATTTGCATGGCGATGTCCTCCTGACAGAAAGACCTGTGACTCTTCGACCAAGGGTTCTTCTAGATTTATCCCAATAACGCATAGTCCCAACAAACGCCAAGCTTCCATTCGCCCGAATATTGAAATCAGGTCGTATAAAACCTGAGGTTTGTATTTGCTAAGTTTTAAGCTAACTTCCGCGCGCTCCGCCGGCGACAACAATGGTCCACGCCGGTGATATAGGATTTTTTGCAGATTTGTCGCCAATGGCTCTCGCCAAATAAGCTCGTCCGTTACAACCAAAAAATTTCGATTGGTGGCGGGAAAATGTATAGAGGCTGCACTGAGCTTTTGCTTAACACTAAGGATTGAAAGCTTGCTTGCTGGTTTGACTTCGATCCACCACTCGCTCCCATTTCCTAGAAATACACGCAGATCAGGGATGTAATCTACGAATGTATCGCCCAAAGGCAGTCGCTCCCTAGAAGGTTGCACTTCATAGCGGAGTACGAACGGGGAAAGCTCCAGCAGGCGGAACAAACCGCCCTCCAACTGGGACTCCCAGGCCACAGAATGGCCATTTTTCAGGGAAGGAAAATACCCCCTGAAATGACATGAGCTGCGGGTAACTACTTTACGTACTGCCATCGCACACCTCCACAGACGTGCACCATCGCTGCACCTAGGAAGCCAGGTACAGACCGTTGCTCGAGATCCACATCGATAGGCAACACTTTCCCGTCGAGCGGCCTCGATAAAGTCGAAATGATGGGAGGGGATTGACAGGCGCTGAAAAAAAGCCGAAATTGCGGTTCTCAAGCCAGCAATATCGCTTCAAATCTGCGCGGTCAAAACCCTTTGGTTTTGGTCGCGTTTTACATTTCACGCCTCCTACTTTTCATATTTTCTCTTCTGTGGGCTTGATAGCTTTTTAATTTAAGCTCCTTTTCATTTATAGAGTTTTGCTCTAAACCTGTAGGCTTCAACTGTTGCCAAGTCACGGTTCATGCGAGCTCCTTTAAATAACGTCTTGATTTACCTTAAAAAGACGTATTTCTAACGACAATATCGCCTTCAAATAGTATTCCACGGTACTCGTAAAATCTACGTTTTGCCAACCAAAATCCTGCACTTTTTTAGTATCAGACAGGCAACTTTTGCATTCATCCTAAGTTTGCAATGTATAATATTACTCAAAATAGCTAACTGTCTGCAGATGCTGTTTTTCAAACAAACCGAGCGCTTTTACGAGTTAATATTTTCATCTTATATATCCTTCAGTGAACTCATTGGCCTATGTAGCCAACTGATTCGGTCAGGCTTTAACTCAATCTAGATCACTAATTCTCGAAGATATCTGCTCGTTTTTTGACCTGTGGTTTTTTTACTTATTTTTGGTTCCGATACTTACCGAATCGATAGTTCCAGCTTTTAACGGAGCAAAAAAAAGCCCGCTTTCTAAGCGGGCTTCTGTTTAATGGTTACCAGACAAACCGATAGGTAAACCATCTATTTGTGAAAATAAGCAACTATTCTGTGATCCTACAGCAGCCTGATTAGAAGTCCAGGTTAGACACCGCCAAGGCATTGCTCTCGATGAAGTCACGACGAGGTTCAACCGCATCACCCATCAGGGTGTTGAAAATCTGGTCCGCGCCAATGGCATCTTCGATGGTCACGCGTAGCATCCGGCGCTGGCTAGGGTCCATGGTGGTTTCCCAGAGCTGATCCGGGTTCATTTCGCCCAAACCTTTATAACGCTGAATGGTGTGACGCTTAGTACTTTCCGCCATCAACCAGTCCAGGGCTTCCTTGAACTCCTTGACCGCTTTCTTGCGTTCGCCACGCTGAATATAAGCGCCGTCGTCCAGCAAGGTGCTCAGTTGCGCGCCGAGTGTGACAACAGTCTTGTAGTCATTGCTGCCGAAGAAGTCGCGGTTGAAGGTGACGTAGTTCGACAGACCATGGGAGATCAGTTCGACCTCTGGCAGCCAGACGTTACGCTCACGGTCTTCACGCAGACTGGCTTTGTAAACCAGGCCGGATTTTTCCACGGTGCGCAGGCGGACTTCGTACTGAGCCAACCAGTCCTGCATCGCTGCATGATCGCCCAGCTGTTCGAGGCTGACTGCTGGCAGATAGATGAAGTGCTCGGTCAGCTCCTGAGGGTACAGGCGCGACAAACGCTTGAGGGTCTTCATCACCATGCGGAAGTCGTTTACCAGGCGCTCCAGCGCCGGCCCGGAGATTCCCGGAGCTTCGTCGTTCAAGTGCAAGCTGGCATCTTCCAGGGCCGACTGCGTCATGTACTCTTCCATGGCGTCGTCATCTTTGATGTATTGCTCTTGCTTGCCTTTTTTCACTTTGTACAACGGCGGCTGGGCGATATAGATGTAGCCACGCTCGATCAGCTCCGGCAACTGACGGAAGAAGAAGGTCAGTAGCAGGGTACGGATGTGCGAACCGTCGACGTCAGCATCGGTCATGATGATGATGTTGTGATAACGCAACTTCGCGATGTTGTACTCATCGCGGCCAATGCCACAGCCCAGAGCGGTGATCAAGGTGCCGACTTCCTGAGAGGAAATCATCTTGTCGAAGCGGGCTTTCTCGACGTTAAGGATCTTACCCTTCAACGGCAGGATGGCCTGGGTGCGACGGTTACGACCTTGCTTGGCAGAGCCGCCAGCAGAGTCACCTTCCACTAGGTACAGTTCGGAGAGGGCAGGGTCCTTCTCTTGGCAGTCCGCCAGTTTGCCCGGCAGGCCAGCAATATCCAGCGCGCCTTTACGACGGGTCATTTCACGGGCTTTACGCGCCGCTTCACGAGCCCGCGCCGCGTCAATCATCTTGCCGACAACCAGCCTGGCTTCGTTCGGATTTTCCAACAGGAAGTCGGAGAAGTACTTGCCCATTTCCTGTTCCACTGCCGTCTTCACTTCTGAGGACACCAGCTTATCTTTGGTCTGCGAGCTGAACTTAGGATCAGGAACCTTGACCGAGATAATCGCGGTAAGGCCTTCACGGGCATCGTCGCCGGTGGTGGCGACTTTATGTTTCTTCGCCAAACCTTCCGCTTCGATGTAGGTGTTCAGGTTACGCGTCAGTGCGGAACGGAAACCCACTAGGTGAGTACCGCCATCGCGCTGTGGAATGTTGTTGGTGAAGCACAACAGGTTCTCGTTGAAGCTGTCGTTCCACTGCAGAGCGATTTCCACGCCGATGCCGTCTTCACGCTGTACGTTGAAGTGGAACACTTCGTTGACCGGAGTCTTGTTGGTGTTCAGGTATTCAACGAACGCACGCAAACCACCTTCGTACTTGAACAGCTCTTCCTTGCCGCTGCGCTCGTCCTTAAGGACGATGCCGACACCGGAGTTGAGGAAGGACAATTCACGAATCCGCTTGGCCAGGATGTCCCAGCTGAAGTGGATGTTCTTGAAGGTTAGGTCAGAAGGACGGAAGTGGATCTGGGTACCGGTGGTTTCGCTTTCGCCAACGATTTTCATCGGCTCCTGCGGAACGCCGTGAACGTAGGTCTGTTCCCAGATCTTGCCGCTACGACGCACGGTCAGCACCAGCAGTTCGGAGAGGGCGTTCACCACGGAAACACCTACACCGTGCAAACCGCCAGATACTTTGTAGGAGTTGTCATCGAACTTACCGCCGGCGTGGAGCACGGTCATGATGACCTCTGCTGCCGAAACGCCTTCTTCTTTATGCACATCTACCGGAATGCCGCGACCATTGTCGCGCACGGTGATGGATTCGTCCGGGTGGATGATGATGCTGATGTCGTCGCAGTGACCGGCCAAAGCTTCGTCGATCGAGTTGTCGACCACCTCGAACACCATGTGGTGCAGACCGCTGCCATCATCGGTGTCACCGATGTACATACCGGGACGTTTGCGTACGGCATCCAAACCTTTAAGCACTTTAATGCTGGTCGAGTCGTACGTATGTTCTTCGCTCATGCCTTACTCCCGATGGTCGTGGGTCTGGGTGATACGGCCTTGTTCCACGTGGAACAAAGCAACTGGCGTTTCCGTCTGCCAGCCTTCCCTCAATAATTCATGGTCTACACAGGTGATAAACACCTGGCAGCGTAAGTCTTCCAACAAGCGGCATAGCGCGCGGCGGTGCTGCTCGTCCAGTTCGGACGGCAAGTCATCCACCAGATAAATGCACTGGCCTCGCCGAGCCTGGCTGACCAGATGCCCTTGGGCGATACGCAGCGCACAGACCACCAACTTCTGCTGACCGCGAGACAAAATATCTGCGGCGTTATGTGCACCTAATCTAAGGCGCAAATCAGCCCGTTGTGGTCCGGCCTGGGTGTGACCAATTTGCTGATCCCGCTGTAGAGAGGTGGCGAGCACTGCACTCAGTTCCCGCTCTTTGTCCCAACCACGGTAATAGCTCAGCGTTAAACCTTCGAGCTCTAGCAACTCACTCAAGGTTTGTTCAAAGACTGGTTTCAAGGCTTTGATATAGGCGCGGCGGTATTCATCTATTTCAGCGCTGGCCAGGCACAGTTCCCGGTCCCAGGCCGCTTGCGAAGCGGCGTCAAGTGTACCATGCCGCAGCCACGAGTTCCGCTGCCGCAAGGCCTTCTGCAGGCGCTGCCAAGTGGCCATGAAGCGCGGTTCCACGTGGAACACTCCCCAGTCGAGGAACTGCCTGCGGATTTTTGGTGCACCTTCCAGTAACCGGAAGCTGTCGGGGTTGATCAATTGTAGGGGCAGTATTTCCGCCAGTTGCGCTGCACTGCGAGCATTTTGCCCATCAATGCGGATCTGAAATTCCCCCTGACGATCACGGGATATCCCCAGGCTGCTGTGACCGCCTTCCGCCAATTCGACCTGGCCAAATACGGTACACGCCAACTGCTCGTACTGAATCACCGGCAACAGGCGCGCACTGCGAAAGGAACGGGCAAGCCCCAGCAAGTGAATGGCTTCCAGAACGCTGGTTTTGCCACTGCCGTTGGCGCCATGGAGAATATTGATGCGGGGAGAGGGGGAGAGGGTCACCGGGTGCAAATTGCGCACCGCGGTGACCGAGACGCGACTGAGGGACATCTAGCTTCTGCTGAACATGATTACAGGCGCATCGGCATAACAACGTAAGCCGAGTCGTCGTTGTCGGATTCTTGCACCAGTGCGCTGCTGTTGGAGTCGGACAGAATCAGGCGAACCTGTTCGGTAGTCATCACGCCCAGCACGTCCAGCAGGTAGCTGACGTTGAAACCGATTTCCAACGAACCACCGTTGTAGTCGACGCCTACTTCTTCTTCCGCCTCTTCCTGCTCCGGGTTGTTGGCCTGGATCTTCAGCTGACCGTTGGCCAGTTGCAGACGAATACCCCGGTATTTCTCGTTGGACAGAATCGCCGTACGGCTGAACGCTTCACGCAGGGCCTGGCGATCGCCGATCACCAGCTTGTCGCCGCCTTTAGGCAGCACACGCTCGTAATCCGGGAACTTGCCGTCAACCAGTTTGGAAGTGAAGGTGAACTCACCGGTGGTTGCGCGGATGTGGTGCTGGCCCAGCACGATGCTGACATTGCCATCCGGCTCAGTCAGCAGACGCGCCAGCTCAAGGATACCCTTACGCGGCACGATCACCTGGTGGCGATCCGGCTGACCAATATCGGCCTTCATAGAGCACATGGCCAGACGGTGACCGTCAGTGGCCACAGCGCGGATGATGCCTTCCGAGACTTCCAGCAGCATGCCGTTGAGGTAGTAACGCACGTCCTGTTGGGCCATGGCGAAGCTGGTGCGCTCGATCAGACGGCGCAGCTTGCTTTGCCCCAGGCTGCAAGTCAGCGAACCAGGACCTTCTTCCACGGTTGGGAAATCGTTCGCCGGCAGGGTGGATAGGGTGAAACGGCTGCGGCCGGCCTTGACTACCAACTTCTGCTCATCAACCTTGATGTCGATCAGCGCGTCGTTAGGCAGGCTCTTGCAGATATCCATCAGCTTGCGCGCTGGCACGGTGATCTCGCCGGGTTCGGCGGGTTCTTCCAGCTGAACGCGACCAACCAGTTCGACTTCCAGGTCGGTACCGGTCAACGACAGTTGCTGGCCTTCGACAACCAGCAATACGTTGGAGAGCACCGGCAAGGTCTGTCGGCGCTCGACGACGCCTGCGACCAGTTGCAGGGGTTTCAACAGGGCTTCGCGTTGAATGGTGAAATGCATGGTCTAGTCCCTTGCCTTAATAAGCTGCGCTGGTGTTCATCAAGTTGTCAGTGTACGCAGCAGGTTCTTGTAGTCCTCGCGAATATCCGCGTCGGATTCCTTAAGTTCGTTGATCTTGCGGCACGCATGCAAGACCGTGGTGTGGTCGCGACCGCCAAACACATCACCAATTTCCGGCAGGCTATGGTTGGTCAACTCCTTGGAGAGCGCCATCGCCACCTGACGTGGACGTGCAACAGAGCGCGAACGGCGCTTGGACAGCAGGTCGGAAATCTTGATCTTGTAGTACTCGGCCACTGTGCGTTGGATGTTATCCACACTGACCAGTTTGTCTTGCAAGGCCAACAGGTCTTTCAGCGATTCACGAATCAGCTCAATGGTGATATCGCGGCCCATGAAGTGCGAGTGAGCGATGACACGCTTGAGCGCGCCTTCCAGTTCACGCACGTTGGAACGAATACGCTGGGCGATGAAGAACGCGGCGTCGTGGGGCAGATCGACTTTCGCCTGGTCGGCCTTCTTCATCAGAATCGCGACGCGGGTTTCCAGTTCCGGCGGTTCTACTGCAACGGTCAGGCCCCAGCCAAAGCGCGACTTCAAGCGCTCTTCCAGGCCTTCGATCTCTTTCGGATAACGGTCGCTGGTCAAGATGACCTGCTGACCACCTTCGAGCAAGGCGTTGAACGTGTGGAAAAACTCTTCCTGGGAACGTTCCTTGCGGGCGAAGAATTGAATGTCATCGATCAACAAGGCGTCGACGGAACGGTAGAACCGTTTGAACTCGTTGATAGCGTTGAGCTGCAACGCCTTGACCATGTCGGCAACGAAGCGCTCCGAGTGCAGGTACACGACCTTGGCATTCGGGTTCTTCTTTAATAGATGGTTACCCACAGCATGCATCAAGTGCGTCTTACCCAAGCCAACGCCGCCATAAAGGAAGAGTGGGTTGTAACCATGCTTGGGGTTGTCGGCCACCTGCCAGGCGGCTGCACGGGCCAACTGGTTGGATTTACCTTCTACGAAATTCTCAAAGGTAAACGTCCGGTTCAGATAGCTGGTGTGCTTGAGCGCACCTTCAACCTGCACCGTGCGCTGTTCTGCGCGAATCGGTGCCTGTTGCGAACTGGCACCTGCCATCGGATCGAAGCTGTCACGGGACGGCTCTTCGTTCCTCGGCGCGTTTTTTTGCGAAAACGACTTTGATGGGCCAGCAACAGGAGCTACCGCTGTGTGGTTGACCGGTGCAACGGCAGCCTGAGCTTGCGACGCAGCAGCAGCCAACGGCGCATTCGGCGCGGCACGAGGTACCGAGCTGCGTTTGCTGCCTATTAATAAGGAGAGAACCGGGGCTTGCCCGTTGCCATGTTCATCGAGCAATTCGAGAACGCGGCTCAGGTACTTCTCGTTGACCCAGTCGAGAACAAAACGATTGGGTGCGTAGACGCGCAACTCGTCGCCTTCGGCTTCGACCTGTAGCGGACGGATCCAGGTGTTGAATTGCTGGGCAGGCAGCTCATCGCGCAAAAGCTCCACGCACTGCTGCCAAAGTTCCACTGACACGGAGATCCCCTAAGTTGAAAGCCGGTGAGGCAAAAACAGCCGCCATTGTAGCGGCCAGCCGCCTACTTATCCACATGTAGGTTGCTCACAGGACGCCAAGAATCAATGCCTTAACCGTAAAAAAGGCGACCAATGGTCTGTGCATAAGCTCTGTGGATAAGCGCCCCTAAGCCCGTTGTACAAGTGGGGGGGAAAGTCTGTGGGTAACTGGCCTGTGGATAACTAGCCATTCCACACACAGCTTATCCGACAGTGCAGCACAGGTAGAGCACCGTTTCTCCCCCGTGTTGTCATCCTCTGTACATCAAGTAAACCGTGGCCTTAAGGTGGTTATCCACAGAAGATGGCGTCCCTAGCTTTTATAAGCTTTACAGAAAAGCTTTAAATAACTTCCTTCTTTATTTTTATATCTATGGCATTGCTCACGAAAGCCGAACGACTCGGAATAGGTCCGGATGTGTCCAGATATCTAATTGAAGGAAAAGCGGGTTGGAAATTGACCTAGAGGCTTGCTTTCTCTAGAATCGCCGGTCTCTTAAAACGGGGGCCATTCCGGCCCGTTGTGGACGAACCAGGTAACACGCCATGAAACGTACTTTCCAACCAAGCACCATCAAACGCGCCCGTACTCACGGCTTCCGTGCTCGCATGGCTACCAAGAACGGCCGTGCTGTCCTGTCGCGTCGCCGCGCCAAAGGTCGTGCGCGTCTGGCAGTTTGATAATCCGGTACTGGTGGTGAGTCAGGACTTCAGTCGGGAAAAGCGTCTGCTAACCCCCCGGCATTTCAAGGCAGTCTTTGACTCCCCCACCGGCAAGGTTCCGGGGAAAAATCTCCTGCTCCTTGCGCGTAACAACGATCTGGATCACCCCCGTCTCGGGTTGGTGATTGGCAAGAAGAGCGTAAAGCTCTCCGTTGAGCGCAATCGCCTCAAGCGTCTGATGCGCGAATCGTTTCGCCTCCACCAGGACACTCTGGTTGGTTGGGATATTGTTATCGTCGCGCGCAAAGGCTTGGGGGACATAGAAAACCCCGAATTGATTCAGCATTTCGGCAAGCTCTGGAAACGTCTGGCTCGTACTAACAAGCCAGCACCAGCAGTCGGCACCGAAACTGTAGGGGTAGACAGTACTGATGCGTAAACTGGCACTCGTTCCGATCCAGTTTTACCGCTATGCCATTAGTCCGCTGATGGCCAGCCACTGTCGTTTCTACCCCAGCTGCTCCTGCTACGCGTATGAAGCCATAGAAAATCATGGCCTTCTGCGCGGTGGCTGGCTGACCTTTCGTCGTTTAGGTCGCTGTCATCCGTGGAATCCCGGTGGTTATGACCCGGTTCCACCTATCCCTACCTCCCGTTCTTCTTCGATGGCCGAGTAATCATGGATATTAAACGCACGATCCTGATCGTCGCCCTGGCAATCGTGACCTACGTTATGGTTCTTAAGTGGAACCAGGACTATGGTCAGGCTGCCCTGCCGACTCAGAATGTTGCTACCAATCAGGCTGCGCCGGCTATTCCGGACACTCCGTTGGGTAACAATGCTTCCGCCAGTGCCGATGTACCCAGCGCAAATTCCGATAGCAGCACCCCTGTAGAAACACAGGTGATCACCAGTAAAGACCTCATTCACGTCAAAACGGATGTGCTGGACCTGGCTATCGATCCACAGGGTGGTGACATCGCCCAGCTGAAGCTGCCGCTGTATCCACGTCGCCAAGACCATCCAGATGTTCCGTTCCAGCTGTTCGATAATGGCGGCGAACGTACTTATTTGGCGCAAAGCGGCTTGACCGGCACTGACGGTCCTGATGCTCGTGCTACCGGTCGTCCGGTTTATTCGACCGAACAAAAGACTTATCAACTGGCTGATGGCCAGAACCAGTTGAACGTCGACCTGAAATTCAGTCTCGATGGCGTCAACTACATCAAGCGTTTCAGTTTCACCCGTGGTTTGTACGATCTGAAAGTCACCTACCTGATCGACAACACCAGCGCCAAAGCCTGGACCGGCAATCTGTTTGCCCAGCTCAAGCGTGATGGCAGCTCCGATCCTTCTTCCAGCACCGCCACCGGCACTGCGACTTACCTGGGCGCCGCCCTGTGGACAAGTAACGAGCCGTACAAAAAAGTGTCGATGAAAGATATCGACAAGGCTGCGCTGAAAGAAACCGTACAAGGTGGCTGGGTCGCCTGGTTGCAACACTACTTCGTGACAGCCTGGATCCCGAGCAAGGGCGAAGCCAACCTGGTTCAAACCCGCAAGGACAGCCAAGGCAACTACATCATTGGTTTCACTGGCCCAGCGGTGACCGTCGCTCCAGGTGCCAAGGCTGAAACCAGCGCTACGCTGTACGCCGGTCCGAAAAGCCAGGCTGTGCTCAAAGAGTTATCCCCAGGTCTGGAACTGACTGTGGATTACGGCATTTTGTGGTTCATTGCCCAGCCGATCTTCTGGCTGCTGCAACATATCCACAGCATCGTTGGTAACTGGGGCTGGTCGATCATCTTCCTGACCATGCTGATCAAGGGGATTTTCTTCCCTCTGTCGGCCGCCAGCTACAAGTCGATGGCGCGTATGCGTGCCGTGGCCCCGAAACTGGCCGCTCTGAAAGAACAACATGGCGATGACCGGCAGAAAATGTCGCAAGCCATGATGGAGCTGTACAAGAAAGAGAAGATCAACCCGCTGGGTGGATGCTTGCCGATTCTGGTGCAGATGCCGGTGTTCCTCTCGCTGTACTGGGTTCTCCTGGAAAGCGTGGAAATGCGCCAGGCACCGTTCATGCTGTGGATAACTGACCTGTCGATCAAAGACCCGTTCTTTATCCTGCCGATCATCATGGGCGCGACCATGTTCATCCAGCAGCGTTTGAACCCTACACCTCCGGATCCGATGCAGGCTAAAGTGATGAAAATGATGCCAATCATCTTCACCTTCTTCTTCCTGTGGTTCCCGGCTGGTCTGGTTCTGTACTGGGTGGTCAACAACGTATTGTCGATCTCTCAACAGTGGTACATCACGCGTAAGGTCGAAGCGGCTACCAAAAAAGCCGAGGCGTAACTTACTCTGTGGATAACCACTCAAGACGCCCCCTAGTGGGGCGTTTTGCATTTTGTCACTTTTGTCCGGGTACCCGTTGATGAGCGCTCCTCGTGAAACCATAGCCGCCGTCGCCACCGCTCAAGGTCGTGGCGGTGTCGGTATCGTTCGTATTTCCGGGCCGCTCGCCGGCATCGCGGCTCAAGCCATCATTGGTCGCGAACTGAAGCCTCGGTACGCCCATTACGGGCCGTTCTTCAATGACGATGAAGAAGTGCTGGACGAGGGTATCGCCTTATATTTTCCGGGCCCCAATTCCTTTACCGGTGAGGACGTCCTGGAACTGCAGGGTCACGGCGGCCCGATCGTGTTGGATATGCTGCTGCAACGCTGCCTGCAACTGGGCTGTCGCCTGGCTCGGCCGGGTGAGTTCAGCGAGCGGGCGTTTCTCAATGACAAGCTTGACCTTGCACAAGCCGAAGCAATTGCCGACCTGATCGAAGCCAGTTCTGCCCAGGCCGCGCGCAATGCCTTGCGCTCGTTGCAGGGGGCATTTTCCCTGCGTGTGCATAATCTCACCGAGCAGTTGATCAGTTTGCGGATCTACGTCGAGGCGGCGATTGATTTTCCGGAAGAGGAAATAGACTTTCTGGCCGATGGTCATGTCCTGGCGATGCTGGACAAAGTTCGTTATGAGTTATCCACAGTCCAGCGTGAAGCGGGACAGGGTGCGTTGCTGCGCGATGGGATGACAGTGGTGATTGCCGGTCGTCCCAATGCCGGTAAATCCAGCTTGCTTAATGCCCTCGCTGGCCGGGAAGCGGCGATCGTTACTGAAATTGCCGGCACCACTCGGGATATCTTGCGTGAACATATCCACATCGATGGCATGCCGCTGCACGTTGTTGATACCGCTGGCTTGCGCGATACCGACGACCAAGTGGAAAAAATCGGCGTGGAGCGGGCACTCAAGGCTATCAGCGAGGCTGATCGGATATTACTGGTAGTGGATGCGACGGCTCCAGAGGCTGTGGATCCTTTTGCCCTGTGGCCAGAGTTTCTTGAACAACGGCCGGATCCGGCGAAGGTCACGCTGATTCGTAACAAGGCTGACCTCACCGGTGAGCCCATAGCGCTGGAAGTTAGCGAAGATGGCCACGTGACCATCAGCCTTAGCGCCAAGTCCGCAGGTGATGGCCTGGAACTGCTGCGCGACCATCTCAAAGCGTGCATGGGCTATGAGCAGACCTCGGAGAGCAGCTTCAGTGCTCGCCGTAGGCACCTGGAGGCGTTGCGCCATGCCAGCACGGCCCTTGAGCATGGTCGGGCGCAGTTGACCCTGGCTGGGGCTGGAGAGCTGCTGGCCGAAGATTTGCGTCAGGCACAGCAGCTATTGGGCGAAATTACCGGGGCATTCAGTTCCGACGACTTGCTCGGAAGGATCTTTTCCAGCTTCTGCATCGGTAAATAGACCCTCGTTACTCACAGACAGGCCATTCGCGCCTGTCTGTTCTGCCCGCTTCAGGGCATTCAATTCCTACTTCTGACAAGCGCTATCGGTTGCGATGGCTTTTTCGTGGGCGCGATTTGCTGCACCAAGCGTTTTTCTGTGGATTAAGCCCTGTGAATAACAGCCCCTGTACTCGGTTGATAACCGGGCTTGAAAACTGAGGAAAACCACGCCTGTGGATAAGTAGCTGTTTAATCCACAGGCTTAAAGCACTTATCCAAGTGCCTTATCGGCACCTAACCACAGACTTTTGAATCCTTGTACATGACATAAATAAAGGCCTGTAGAAATCTATCCACAGAAAAGTGCCTCAGTATTAATAAACATAAAAATAAAGATTTAATATATTTCTCTCTTTTAATTTCTATTGTCTGTGATTCATCCACAGCTGGTTAAATTTTGTGCAAAGGGTTCTTTAGGAAGGGCTAAGTCCCTATACTTGCCGGCAGAGTTAGAAAACCTGAGCTCAACCCTTTCCTAATTACCCAACTGAAGCAGGCACGAGGTGCGTGGTGGATTTCCCTTCCCGTTTTGAAGTGATCGTCATCGGCGGCGGTCATGCCGGTACCGAGGCAGCACTGGCGTCAGCACGTATGGGGGCAAAGACCCTGTTGCTGACGCATAACGTGGAAACCCTCGGTGCCATGAGCTGCAACCCCGCCATTGGTGGGATTGGCAAAAGCCATCTGGTCAAGGAAATCGATGCCCTAGGCGGCGCGATGGCCATGGCCACCGATAAGGGTGGTATTCAATTTCGCGTGTTGAACAGCCGCAAAGGCCCGGCCGTGCGAGCCACTAGGGCTCAAGCCGACCGGATTTTGTACAAGGCCGCTGTCCGCGAAACCCTGGAAAACCAGCCCAACCTGTGGATATTTCAGCAAGCCGCTGATGATCTGATCGTTGAACAGGACCAGGTACGTGGTGTTGTTACCCAAATGGGTCTGCGTTTCTTCGCAGAATCTGTTGTATTGACCACGGGTACCTTCCTCGGCGGACTTATCCACATCGGGCTGCAGAACTATTCAGGCGGCCGCGCCGGTGATCCGCCTTCAATTGCCCTTGCGCAGCGTCTTCGTGAGTTGCCATTGCGGGTCGGGCGTTTGAAAACCGGTACACCACCGCGTATCGACGGCCGTTCCGTGGACTTCTCGGTGATGACCGAGCAAGCCGGCGACACGCCGATCCCGGTGATGTCGTTCATGGGGTCCAAGGAACAGCATCCGAAACAGGTCAGTTGCTGGATTACCCATACCAACGCCCGGACTCACGAAATCATTGCCGCGAACCTCGATCGTTCGCCGATGTATTCCGGGGTGATCGAAGGCGTTGGCCCGCGCTACTGCCCGTCGATTGAAGACAAGATCCACCGCTTTGCCGACAAGGAAAGCCATCAGGTCTTTATCGAGCCGGAAGGTCTGACCACTCACGAGCTGTACCCGAACGGGATTTCTACTTCCCTGCCGTTTGACGTGCAAATACAGATCGTGCAATCGATTCGCGGCATGGAAAACGCCCATATCGTGCGTCCGGGCTACGCCATCGAGTACGACTACTTCGATCCGCGTGACCTGAAATACAGCCTGGAAACCAAGGTCATCGGCGGTCTGTTCTTCGCCGGGCAAATCAACGGCACCACCGGTTACGAAGAGGCTGGTGCCCAGGGTTTGCTGGCCGGAGCCAACGCGGCCCTGCGTGCACAGGGCAAAGACAGCTGGTGTCCGCGTCGCGATGAAGCGTATATCGGGGTGTTGGTCGATGATCTGATCACCCTGGGTACCCAGGAACCGTACCGAATGTTCACGTCCCGGGCCGAATATCGCCTGATCCTGCGCGAAGACAACGCCGACCTGCGCCTGACCGAAAAAGGTCGCGAGCTGGGTCTGGTGGATGACGCGCGTTGGGCTGCGTTCTGCAAAAAACGCGAAAGTGTCGAACTGGAAGAGCAGCGCCTGAAAAGCACCTGGGTTCGCCCTGGCACCGAACAAGGCGATGCCATTGCCGAGAAATTCGGTACGCCGCTGACTCACGAATACAACTTGCTGAACCTGCTGTCCCGTCCGGAAATCGACTACGCTGGTCTGATCTCGGTGACTGGCGGTGGTGCAGAAGATCCACAGGTCGCCGAGCAGGTCGAAATCAAGACCAAATACGCCGGTTACATTGATCGCCAGCAAGACGAGATTGCGCGTCTGCGGGCTAGTGAAGACACCAAGCTGCCTGTGGATATCGATTACACGAACATCTCGGGTCTCTCCAAGGAGATCCAGGGCAAGCTGGGGATAACTCGGCCGGAGACCCTGGGCCAGGCGTCCCGTATACCGGGCGTCACCCCGGCAGCTATTTCGCTGTTGATGATTCATTTGAAAAAACGCGGCGCGGGCCGTCAGTTGGAGCAAAGCGCTTGAGTTCGTTGGTCACCCTGCAACACGCCGAAGAGTTATCCACAGGTGCTCGCCAATTGGGCGTTGACCTGACAGAGGCCCAGCACGAATTGCTGTTGGGTTATCTGGCCCTGTTGATCAAATGGAACAAGGCTTACAACCTGACGGCGGTGCGCGATCCCGACGAAATGGTTTCCCGGCATTTGCTCGACAGCCTCAGCGTCATGCCGTTTATCGAAAACGGCCGCTGGCTCGATGTCGGCAGTGGCGGCGGTATGCCTGGCATCCCTATGGCGATCCTGTTTCCCGAGTCGCAAGTGACCTGCCTGGACAGCAACGGCAAGAAAACCCGCTTCCTGACCCAGGTCAAACTCGAACTCAAACTCGACAACCTGAAAGTTATCCACAGCCGCGCCGAAACCTTCACGCCTGAACAGCCATTCAACGGAATCGTTTCGCGGGCGTTCAGCAGCATGGAGAACTTCAGTAACTGGACCCGCCATCTTGGCGACCGCGATACCCGTTGGCTGGCAATGAAGGGCGTTCATCCAAGCGACGAGCTGTTAGCATTGCCGGCAGACTTCCACCTCGATAGCGAACACGCCTTGGCCGTACCCGGTTGCCAAGGCCAACGCCATCTGCTGATACTGCGCCGCACGGCATGATTGGGAACACAAGCAAGAATGGCTAAGGTATTCGCGATAGCGAACCAGAAAGGTGGCGTGGGCAAAACCACCACCTGCATCAACCTCGCAGCATCCCTGGTTGCTACCAAGCGTCGGGTGCTGTTGATCGATCTCGATCCACAAGGCAACGCCACCATGGGTAGCGGTGTGGATAAACACGGCCTGGAAAACTCGGTCTACGACTTGCTGATTGGCGAGTGCGACCTGGCCCAGGCCATGCACTATTCCGAGCACGGCGGTTACCAACTGCTGCCGGCCAACCGCGATTTGACGGCGGCGGAAGTGGTGCTGCTGGAAATGCAGATGAAAGAAAGCCGTCTGCGCAGCGCCTTGGCGCCGATTCGCGAAAATTACGACTACATTTTGATCGATTGCCCGCCGTCGCTGTCGATGCTGACGATTAACGCATTGGTCGCCGCCGATGGGGTAATTATCCCCATGCAGTGCGAGTACTTCGCCCTCGAAGGCTTGAGCGATCTTGTGGATAACATCAAGCGCATCGCTGAATTGCTCAACCCGAACCTGAAAGTCGAAGGTTTGCTGCGGACCATGTATGACCCGCGCCTGAGCCTGATGAACGACGTGTCAGCGCAGCTCAAGGAACACTTTGGCGACCAGCTTTACGACACGGTGATTCCACGCAATATTCGCCTGGCCGAAGCGCCAAGCTATGGCATGCCCGCGCTGGCGTACGACAAGTCATCTCGTGGTGCTCTTGCTTACCTCGCCTTGGCGGGTGAGATGGTTCGTCGCCAACGCCGCAACTCACGCACCGCTGCAGCCCAGCCAACTTAAGGAATCCTCATGGCCGTCAAGAAACGAGGTCTCGGACGTGGACTGGATGCACTGCTGAGTGGTCCGACTGTTACTTCACTTGAAGAACAAGCGGTGCAGGCTGACCAGCGTGAGCTGCAGCACCTGCCGCTGGACCTGATCCAGCGCGGCAAATACCAGCCACGCCGGGACATGGACCCCCAGGCACTGGAAGAACTGGCCCAGTCGATCAAGGCCCAGGGCGTGATGCAGCCGATCGTGGTGCGCCCGATTGGCGGCGGCCGCTTTGAAATCATCGCCGGCGAACGCCGTTGGCGCGCCAGCCAACAGGCCGGCCAGGAAACCATCCCGGCGATGGTTCGCGATGTGTCGGATGAAACCGCCATTGCCATGGCGTTGATCGAAAACATCCAGCGCGAAGACCTAAATCCCATTGAAGAGGCGGTGGCCTTGCAGCGTTTGCAGCAGGAATTCCAGCTGACTCAGCAACAGGTCGCCGACGCGGTGGGTAAATCTCGCGTTACCGTCTCCAACTTGTTGCGCCTGATCGCGCTTCCGGAAGTGATCAAAACCATGCTTTCTCACGGCGACCTGGAAATGGGTCACGCTCGTGCTTTACTCGGTTTGCCGGAAAATCAGCAGGTTGAAGGGGCGCGACACGTTGTCGCACGAGGGCTCACCGTTCGTCAGACCGAGGCCCTGGTTCGCCAGTGGCTCAGTGGTAAACCAGAACCTGTCGAAGCCGCCAAACCTGATCCGGATATCGCACGCCTGGAGCAGCGCCTGGCGGAACGCCTAGGCTCTGCGGTACAAATTCGCCACGGCAAGAAAGGCAAAGGTCAATTGGTCATCGGATATAACTCTCTCGATGAGCTTCAGGGCGTACTTGCCCACATCCGCTGAAACATTTGCTTATGTAGCGCACAGTCGGAAATCACTACCTGGCTGTTGAATAGGGGCAGAACCGCCCCTATACTCTGCGCGCATTTTGTCGGCACAAATGATGCCAAGTTATTGATTTCCGGCAGCCGACTATTGGGGAGCAAGAGTGATGGAAAACCGCACGCCAAACACGTTGCCGTTCCATCGCTTGGCCGTTTTTCCGGTGTTATTGGCCCAATTTGTCATTTTGCTGATCGCCGCATTGGCGCTTTGGTATTGGCATGGGGTCGTAGCCGGATACTCAGGACTCTGCGGAGGGCTGATAGCCTTGCTGCCCAATATGTATTTTGCTCACAGGGCCTTTCGGTTTTCCGGCGCCCGAGCAGCCCAAGCCATCGTCCGGTCTTTTTATGCCGGTGAGGCGGGCAAACTGATTTTGACGGCAGTGCTCTTTGCGCTGACGTTTGCAGGTGTAAAGCCATTGGCGCCGCTGGCTGTATTCGGCGTCTTCGTGTTGACCCAACTGGTCAGCTGGTTTTCGCCCCTGCTGATGAGAACAAGATTTTCGAGACCTTAGGGCGTTTGAGGCAACCATGGCAGAGACAACCGCTTCGGGCTATATCCAGCACCACTTGCAGAACCTGACCTTCGGTCAGCTACCCAATAGCGGCTGGGGCTTTGCTCACACCGCAGCAGAAGCCAAAGAAATGGGCTTTTGGGCTTTCCACGTCGATACCCTCGGCTGGTCGGTCGCATTGGGTCTGATTTTCGTCCTGATTTTCCGCATGGCGGCAAAGAAGGCGACTTCCGGTCAGCCAGGTGCTTTGCAGAACTTCGTTGAAGTATTGGTCGAATTCGTCGATGGCAGCGTGAGAGACAGCTTCCATGGCCGTAGCCCGGTGATTGCACCGCTGGCACTGACCATCTTCGTCTGGGTGTTCCTGATGAACGCCGTCGACCTGATACCGGTCGATTGGATTCCTCAGTTGGCCATCCTGATCACCGGCGATGCGCACATTCCATTCCGTGCCGTATCGACCACTGATCCTAACGCCACCCTGGGTATGGCCCTGTCGGTGTTTGCGTTGATCATTTTCTACAGCATCAAGGTCAAGGGCATCGGCGGCTTCATCGGCGAACTGACCCTGCACCCGTTTGGCAGCAAGAACATTTTCCTGCAAGCGCTGCTGATCCCGGTGAACTTCCTGCTGGAATTTGTCACCCTGATCGCCAAGCCAATCTCATTGGCACTGCGACTGTTCGGCAACATGTACGCCGGCGAACTGGTCTTCATTCTGATTGCTGTGATGTTCGGCAGCGGTCTGCTCTGGCTTAGCGGCCTGGGCATTGTTCTGCAGTGGGCGTGGGCTGTGTTCCACATCCTGATCATCACCCTGCAGGCGTTTATCTTCATGATGTTGACCATCGTTTACCTGTCGATGGCGCACGAAGAGAACCATTAAGACCAGTCTCGACTAGTCTGATGTCCTTCCCGGTGAAACGGGAAGGTGGCCCTTCAGGGCTATGAAACGATTTGTTTTACCGCTTTAAAATCTAAAAAACCTAAACCATACGACGTAAAAGTCGGGAGGAAAGATGGAAACTGTAGTTGGTCTAACCGCTATCGCTGTTGCACTGTTGATCGGCCTGGGCGCCCTGGGTACTGCCATTGGTTTCGGCCTGTTGGGCGGCAAGTTCCTGGAAGGCGCCGCGCGTCAGCCAGAAATGGTTCCAATGCTGCAAGTTAAAATGTTCATCGTCGCCGGCCTGCTCGACGCCGTGACCATGATCGGCGTTGGTATCGCTCTGTTCTTCACCTTCGCGAACCCCTTCGTTGGTCAACTCGCTGGCTAATCACTCGAATTTTCGAGTTGATTAGAGTGATGGACAACGAACGAGCGAGGTGTTGGCGTGAACATTAATGCAACCCTGATTGGCCAGTCCGTTGCGTTCTTCATTTTTGTACTGTTTTGCATGAAGTTCGTGTGGCCTCCGGTCATCGCGGCTTTGCACGAACGTCAGAAGAAGATCGCGGATGGACTGGACGCTGCCGCCCGAGCAGCTCGCGACCTGGAATTGGCCCAAGATAAAGTGGGTCAAAAACTGCGCGAAGCAAAAGCTCAGGCAGCCGAAATCATTGAGCAAGCCAAGAAACGCGGTAACCAGATCGTTGAAGAGGCTGTTGAAAAAGCCCGTATCGACGCTGACCGTGTGAAGGTTCAGGCTCAGGCCGAGATCGAGCAGGAACTGAATAGTGTCAAAGATGCGCTGCGTGCCCAACTGGGTGCTCTGGCCGTCGGCGGTGCCGAGAAGATCCTGGGTGCCACAATCGATCAAAACGCGCACGCGGAGCTGGTTAACAAACTGGCTGCTGAAATTTAAGCGAGGGCGATCATGGCAGAATTGACCACGTTGGCCCGACCTTACGCTAAGGCAGCCTTCGAGCACGCCCAGGCCCACCAGCAACTGGCCTCTTGGTCAGCCATGCTCGGCCTGGCTGCAGCAGTGTCGCAAAACGACACCATGCAGCGCGTGCTCAAGGCCCCGCGACTGACGAGCGCAGACAAGGCCGCCACGTTTATTGACGTGTGCGGCGACAAGTTTGATGTGAAAGTGCAGAACTTCATCCACGTCGTTGCCGAAAATGACCGTCTCCCGCTTTTGCCGGAGATCGCCGCTCTGTTTGACCTGTACAAGGCCGAACAAGAGAAATCGGTAGATGTTGAAGTCATCAGTGCTTTTGCATTGAACCAAGAACAGCAAGACAAACTCGCCAAGGTTCTCAGTGCACGACTCGACCGGGAAGTGCGCCTGCAAGTTGCGGAGGATGCCACCCTGATTGGTGGTGTCATCATTCGCGCCGGCGACCTGGTTATCGATGGCTCGATTCGCGGCAAACTCGCGAATCTTGCCGAAGCATTGAAATCTTGAGTTTGAAGGGGCAGCAGAGCAATGCAGCAACTCAATCCTTCCGAAATAAGTGAAATTATCAAGGGCCGCATCGACAAGCTCGATGTGACCTCCCAAGCCCGTAACGAAGGCACTGTCGTCAGCGTATCTGACGGCATCGTGCGGATTCACGGTCTGGCCGACGTTATGTACGGCGAGATGATCGAGTTTCCGGGCGGCGTCTTCGGTATGGCTCTCAACCTGGAGCAAGACTCTGTAGGTGCCGTTGTATTGGGCTCCTACCAGACTCTGGCCGAAGGCATGAGCGCCAAGTGCACAGGCCGCATCCTGGAGGTTCCGGTTGGTAAGGAACTGCTGGGTCGCGTTGTCGACGCACTGGGTAACCCAGTTGACGGCAAAGGTCCGCTGAACAACACCGAGACCGATGCGGTCGAGAAAGTTGCTCCAGGCGTGATCTGGCGTAAGTCGGTAGACCAGCCTGTACAGACTGGCTACAAGGCTGTTGATGCCATGATTCCTGTCGGCCGTGGCCAGCGTGAGCTGATCATCGGTGACCGTCAGATCGGTAAAACCGCTCTGGCGATCGACGCGATCATCAACCAGAAAAACAGCGGGATCTTCTGCGTCTACGTAGCTATTGGTCAGAAACAATCGACCATCGCCAACGTGGTTCGCAAGCTGGAAGAAAACGGCGCCTTGGCTAACACCATCGTCGTGGCCGCCAGTGCTTCCGAATCCGCTGCACTGCAGTTCCTGGCACCGTACTCCGGTTGCACCATGGGCGAGTACTTCCGCGACCGCGGTGAAGACGCGCTGATCGTTTATGACGATCTGTCCAAGCAAGCAGTGGCTTACCGCCAGATTTCCCTGCTGCTGCGCCGTCCACCAGGCCGTGAAGCTTACCCAGGCGACGTGTTCTATCTCCACTCCCGTCTGCTGGAGCGCGCATCCCGCGTTTCGGAAGAGTGGGTAGAGAAGTTCACCAACGGCGCAGTGACCGGCAAAACCGGTTCCCTGACCGCACTGCCGATCATCGAAACCCAGGCTGGCGACGTTTCCGCGTTCGTTCCGACCAACGTGATTTCCATCACCGACGGTCAGATCTTCCTGGAATCGGCCATGTTCAACTCCGGGATCCGTCCTGCAGTGAACGCCGGTGTTTCGGTATCCCGTGTGGGTGGTGCCGCTCAGACCAAGATCATCAAGAAGCTCTCCGGTGGTATCCGTACCGCTCTGGCTCAGTACCGTGAACTGGCGGCATTCGCCCAGTTTGCTTCTGACCTGGACGAAGCGACCCGTAAGCAACTTGAGCATGGTCAGCGCGTTACCGAGCTGATGAAGCAGAAGCAATACGCACCAATGTCGATCGCTGACATGGCGCTGTCGCTGTATGCCGCTGAGCGTGGGTTCCTGACCGACGTTGAAATCACCAAGGTCGGCAGCTTTGAACAAGCGCTGATTGCTTACTTCAACCGCGATCACGCCGAATTGATGGCGAAGATCAACGTGAAAGGTGACTTCAATGACGACATCGACGCTGGCATCAAAGCCGGTATCGAGAAGTTCAAGGCCACCCAAACCTGGTAAGCCGCAGCGGGGGCCGTGAGGCTCCCGCTTGCTAACCTGATAGGTGTTACATGGCAGGCGCAAAAGAGATTCGCAGTAAGATTGCGAGCATCAAAAGCACGCAAAAGATCACCAGCGCCATGGAAAAAGTGGCGGTCAGCAAAATGCGCAAGGCACAAATGCGCATGGCTGCTAGCCGTCCCTACGCGGATCGTATCCGCCAGGTTATTGGTCATCTGGCCAACGCCAACCCGGAATATCGCCACCCGTTCATGCTCGACCGCGAAGTAAAGCGTGTCGGTTATGTTGTGGTGAGCAGTGACCGTGGTTTGTGCGGTGGTTTGAATACCAACCTGTTCAAGGCCCTGGTCAAGGACATGGCGGTAAACCGCGAAAACGGCGTCGAGATTGATCTGTGTGTGATCGGTAGCAAGGGTGCGGCCTTTTTCCGCAACTTCGGCGGTAACGTCGTTGCAGCTATCAGTCACCTGGGTGAAGAACCGTCGATCAATGACCTGATCGGCAGCGTCAAGGTGATGCTGGATGCTTACCTGGAAGGCCGGATTGACCGCCTGTCCGTGGTATCCAACAAGTTCATCAACACCATGACGCAACAGCCTACCGTGGAGCAGTTGATTCCATTGGTGGCGACCCCGGAACAAGAACTCAAGCACCACTGGGACTACCTCTACGAACCAGACGCCAAAGAGCTGCTTGACGGCTTGATGGTGCGCTACGTGGAGTCGCAGGTGTACCAGGCGGTGGTCGAGAACAACGCGGCTGAACAAGCTGCGCGGATGATCGCGATGAAGAGCGCTACCGACAACGCCGGTGATTTGATCAGCGATTTGCAGCTGGTCTACAACAAGGCGCGTCAGGCTGCGATCACCCAAGAGATCTCGGAAATCGTCGGCGGCGCTGCCGCGGTTTAACGGTTCAAATATTCAGAGGATCCAGCTATGAGTAGCGGACGTATCGTTCAAATCATCGGCGCCGTTATCGACGTGGAATTCCCACGCGACAGCGTACCGAGCATCTACAACGCTTTGAAAGTCAAAAGCGATGCCGGCACCACCCTGGAAGTTCAGCAGCAGCTGGGCGACGGTGTGGTTCGTACCATTGCAATGGGTTCCACCGAGGGCTTGAAGCGCGGCCTGGAAGTCACTGACTCTGGCGCTGCCATCTCCGTACCGGTCGGTAAAGCGACCCTGGGCCGGATCATGGACGTCCTCGGTAACCCGATCGACGAAGCCGGTCCAATCGACACCGAAGAGCGCTGGGGCATTCACCGTCCTGCGCCATCCTTTGCGGAACAAGCGGGCGGCAACGACCTGCTGGAAACCGGCATCAAGGTTATCGACCTGGTTTGCCCGTTCGCCAAGGGCGGTAAAGTCGGTCTGTTCGGTGGTGCCGGTGTAGGCAAAACCGTAAACATGATGGAACTGATCCGTAACATCGCCATCGAGCACAGCGGTTTTTCCGTGTTCGCTGGTGTGGGTGAGCGTACTCGTGAGGGTAACGACTTCTACCACGAGATGAAGGACTCCAACGTTCTGGACAAAGTGGCACTGGTTTACGGTCAGATGAACGAGCCGCCGGGTAACCGTCTGCGCGTAGCACTGACCGGCCTGACCATGGCCGAGAAGTTCCGTGACGAAGGTAACGACGTTCTGCTGTTCGTCGACAACATCTATCGTTACACCCTGGCCGGTACTGAAGTATCCGCACTGCTGGGCCGTATGCCTTCCGCAGTAGGTTACCAGCCGACCCTGGCCGAAGAGATGGGTACTCTGCAAGAGCGTATCACTTCGACCAAAAACGGTTCGATCACCTCGATCCAAGCGGTATACGTACCTGCGGATGACTTGACTGACCCGTCGCCAGCGACCACCTTCGCCCACTTGGACGCTACCGTCGTACTATCCCGTGACATCGCCTCCCTGGGTATCTACCCAGCGGTCGATCCACTGGACTCGACTTCGCGCCAGCTGGATCCGAGCGTGATCGGCCAGGAACACTACGACACCGCTCGCGGCGTTCAGTACGTGCTGCAGCGTTACAAAGAACTGAAGGACATTATTGCGATCCTGGGTATGGACGAGCTGTCGGAAACCGACAAGCAGTTGGTATCTCGCGCTCGTAAGATCCAGCGCTTCTTGTCGCAGCCGTTCTTCGTGGCTGAAGTCTTCACCGGTGCCTCGGGTAAATACGTTTCCCTGAAAGACACCATTGCTGGCTTCAAAGGCATCCTCAACGGTGACTACGACCACCTGCCAGAACAAGCGTTCTACATGGTCGGCGGCATCGAAGAAGCGATCGAGAAAGCCAAGAAACTGTAATCCTGGCGCCCGGCAACGGGCGCTACTCAGGTTGAGGCAAGCAGATGGCTATGACAGTCCATTGCGATATCGTCAGCGCGGAAGGGGAAATTTTCTCCGGTCTGGTTGAGATGGTAGTAGCGCACGGCGAACTGGGTGACCTTGGTATTGCCATGGGTCACGCACCGTTGATCACCAGCTTGAAGCCAGGTCCGATCACTCTGACCAAGCTAGGCGGGGAAAAGGAGGTGTTTTACATCTCTGGTGGTTTCCTCGAGGTTCAGCCGAACATGGTCAAGGTACTTGCCGATACCGTGCAACGTGCCGCCGACCTGGATGAAGCCTCCGCTCAGGACGCCGTCAAGGCTGCCGAGAAGGCCCTGAATGAAAAAGGCGCAGATTTCGACTACGGTTCTGCTGCTGCACGTCTGGCCGAGGCGACAGCTCAGCTGCGCACCGTCCAGCAGATCCGCAAGAAGTTTGGCGGCTAAGCCGTCACGCCTCATGTGTGATTGATTAAAAAGGGTAGCCTCGGCTACCCTTTTTCTTTATTTGCAAAACACTTCTTTGGTCTGAAGTCTGACCGCCCAGGATTGGTAGCCATTCATGTCTCTCGAAATCGTAATTCTCGCCGCAGGCCAAGGTACTCGCATGCGTTCGGCGCTGCCCAAGGTGCTGCACCCGGTCGCCGGTGACTCCATGCTTGGCCATGTTATCCACAGCGCCCGGCAACTGGCCCCCCAACGTATCCATGTAGTGATTGGCCATGGAGCTGATGTGGTGCGTGAGCGGCTGGCGGCGGACGATTTGAATTTCGTATTGCAGGACAAGCAACTGGGTACCGGTCACGCCACCGCCCAAGCCGTGCCTTTCATTAAGGCTGACACGGTGTTGATCCTTTACGGCGACGTGCCGTTGATCGAGGTGCAAACCCTACAACGCCTGCTCAAGCACGTGGTGCCCGGTCAAATGGGCCTGCTGACCGTTGAGCTGGATGACCCAACTGGCTATGGTCGGATCGTGCGCAATGCCGATGGCAAGGTCACTGCGATCGTCGAGCATAAAGACGCAAGCGAAGCCCAACGTGTCATCACCGAAGGCAACACCGGTATCCTCGCTGTACCTGCTGATTGCCTGGCGGACTGGATGAGCCGCCTGTCCAATAACAACGTCCAGGGTGAGTACTACCTGACCGACGTGATTGAAATGGCTGTTAGCGATGGCCTGCTGGTTGCCACCGAGCAGCCCCACGACCCCATGGAAGTGCAGGGCGCCAACGACCGCAAGCAACTGGCCGAACTGGAGCGTCACTATCAGCAACGTGAAGCCCGTCGCCTGATGGCGCTTGGTGTCACCTTGCGTGACCCGGCGCGTTTCGATGTGCGCGGCGATGTCACTGTGGGCCGCGATGTGCTCATCGACATCAACGTGATCCTCGAAGGCCGTGTGGTTATTGAAGATGACGTAGTCATCGGCCCGAACTGCGTGATCAAGGACAGCACCCTGCGCAAAGGCGTGGTGATCAAGGCCAACAGCCATATCGAAGGCGCAGTGATGGGTGAGGGTAGCGATGCCGGCCCATTTGCCCGTCTGCGTCCAGGCAGCGTGCTGGGTGCCAAAGCCCATGTGGGTAACTTCGTCGAACTGAAAAACGCCAATCTGGGTGACGGCGCCAAGGTAGGTCACCTGACCTACCTAGGTGATTCGGTGATCGGTGCTCGCACCAACATCGGCGCTGGCACCATCACCTGCAACTACGATGGCGCCAACAAGCATCAGACGACCATCGGCGAAGACGTGTTTATTGGCTCCAACAACTCTCTGGTGGCCCCAGTGACCATTGGCGATGGTGCCAACACCGCTGCGGGTTCGACCATCAATCAGGATGTGGATAAGTCCCAACTGGCCGTAGCCCGCGCCCGTCAACGCAACATCGACGGCTGGAAACGCCCGGTCAAGACCAAGAAGACCTGAGTTATCCACAGCCCCGCAAACCTGTTGGTCCGGTACGTCGGTCCAACAGGTTTTTTTATGCCTTGTGCTTGACGATTTCTCTCCAATAGGTTTTTATTGCCTTCGTTATCTTTCGAAACGAAACTTATCATCACCATGTCGAAACGAAATACACCCCAACGACGCCACAACATTCTTGCCTTGCTCACCGAGCGGGGTGAAGTCAGCGTGGACGAACTGGCCAAGCGTTTCGAAACTTCGGAAGTGACCATCCGCAAGGATCTCGCTGCGCTGGAGAGCAACGGCTTGTTGCTGCGACGCTACGGCGGTGCGATCACCATGCCCCAGGAGTTGGTGGGTGATCCCGCCCAGCCTATCTCGGTCTACAAACGCGCCATCGCCCGTGCGGCTGTGAATCAGCTGCGTGAACATGCGCGGATCATCATCGACAGTGGCAGCACCACCGCCGCCATGATCCCCGAACTGGGCCATCAACCCGGCCTAGTGGTAATGACCAACTCGCTGCACGTGGCCAGTGCCCTGAGCGAATTGGAACACGAGCCGGTGCTATTAATGACCGGCGGCACCTGGGACCCCCATTCGGACTCGTTCCAGGGCCAGGTCGCCGAGCAGGTATTGCGCTCCTACGATTTCGACCAACTGTTCATCGGCGCCGACGGCATCGATCTACAGCGCGGCACCACCACGTTCAATGAGTTGCTGGGGCTGAGCCGGGTTATGGCCGAAGTCGCCCGTGAAGTGGTGGTCATGGTCGAGTCCGACAAGATTGGCCGCAAGATCCCCAACCTGGAACTGCCCTGGAGCAGCGTCCATACCCTTATTACCGATGATCGCCTGCCGCTTGAGGCCCGCGACCAGATTCAAGCCCGCGGCATTACGCTGATTTGCGCGGCAGTCATCTAGGAGAGAAACCATGTGTGGAATTGTTGGCGCAGTCGCTGAACGAAACGTCACCGCCATTTTGCTTGAAGGCCTCAAACGTCTTGAATACCGTGGCTATGACAGCGCTGGTGTGGCGGTTTTTTCCAACGCCGGCAAGCTTGAGCGCATGCGTCGCCCGGGCAAGGTTGCTGAGCTGGAACAAGCCCTGGCCGGCGAGCCTCTGGTCGGCCGTCTGGGCATCGCCCACACCCGTTGGGCAACCCACGGCGCACCGTGCGAACGCAACGCCCACCCGCACTTCTCCGGTGACCTGGCGGTGGTTCACAACGGCATTATTGAAAACCACGAAGGGCTGCGCGAACAGCTCAAAGGCCTGGGCTATGTGTTCACTTCGGACACCGATACCGAAGTCATCGCCCACCTGCTGAACCACAAACTCAAGGACCACAGCGACCTGGCCACCGCCCTCAAGGCTACCGTCAAGGAACTGCATGGCGCCTATGGCCTGGCCGCGATCAGCGCCAGCCAACCGGATCGCCTGGTCGCCGCCCGCAGTGGCAGCCCGCTGGTGATCGGCTTGGGCCTGGGCGAAAACTTCCTGGCCTCTGACCAATTGGCCCTGCGCCAGGTCACTGACCGCTTCATGTACCTGGAAGAAGGCGATATCGCCGACATCCGCCGCGAAAGCGTGGCGATCTGGGACGTTAACGGTCAGCCGGTCGAACGCGAAGCCGTGCAGTACCGCGACGGTGCCGAAGCCGCCGACAAGGGTGAGTTCCGCCACTTCATGCTCAAGGAAATCCACGAGCAACCATCCGTGGTGCAACGTACCCTGGAAGGCCGCCTGAGCCACAATCAGGTACTGGTCCAGGCCTTCGGCCCGCAAGCCGCTGAACTGTTCGCCAAAGTGCGCAATGTGCAGATCGTCGCCTGCGGCACCAGCTACCACGCCGGTATGGTCGCCCGTTACTGGCTGGAAGAACTGGCCGGCATCCCGTGCCAGGTGGAAGTGGCCAGCGAGTTCCGCTATCGCAAAGTGGTAGTGCAACCGGACACCCTGTTCGTCACCATCTCCCAGTCCGGCGAAACCGCCGACACCCTGGCCGCCCTGCGTAACGCCAAGTTGCTCTCTACAAAAGAAGGGGGCTACCTCGCCAGCCTGGCGATCTGCAACGTCAGCATCAGCTCCCTGGTGCGCGAGTCCGACCTGACCCTGCTGACCCAGGCCGGTCGTGAAATCGGCGTGGCGTCCACCAAAGCCTTCACCACCCAGCTGGTCGGTCTGTTGCTGCTGACCCTGTCCCTTGGCCAGGTTCGCGGCACACTCGCCGAAGGCGTCGAAGCCACCCTGGTGGAAGAGCTGCGCCGCTTGCCAACCCGTCTGGGCGAAGCCCTGGCCATGGACAGCACCGTGGAGAAAGTCGCCGAACTATTTGCCGACAAAAACCACACTCTGTTCCTCGGCCGTGGCGCGCAATACCCGGTGGCGATGGAAGGCGCCCTCAAGCTCAAGGAAATTTCCTATATCCACGCCGAAGCCTACCCGGCCGGTGAGCTAAAGCACGGCCCGTTGGCCCTGGTGGATGACGATATGCCGGTGGTCACCGTTGCGCCAAACAACGAGCTGCTGGAGAAGCTCAAGTCCAACCTGCAGGAAGTCCGCGCCCGTGGCGGCCAACTGATCGTCTTTGCTGATGAGAAGGCAGGCATGACCAATGGCGAAGGCACCCACGTCATTAACATGCCGCACATCCACGACATCTTGTCGCCAATCCTCTACACCATCCCGTTGCAACTGCTGTCGTATTACGTCGCCGTGCTCAAGGGCACTGACGTTGACCAGCCGCGCAACCTGGCGAAATCGGTGACAGTGGAGTAAGCCATTCAGGGATTACCCATACCCTTGTGGGATGCAAATAAAGGTTCATCCGTATAAATAAAGTATCATCCGTATAAATAAAGTTTCATCCTGAGCCTGCATCCGCTATGTTGAGGTCATCGACACAGCGGGGGCAGGCTTTCTCATGTCTGGAACATTCAAGGGGCTGACCCAGGCCCAGATCGATAGAAGGCTCAAGGACGGGCGTGGCCAAGGCCAGGGATCAGACTACAAGCCGTTCATCTACACTAGGGACGTGTCCTCGCTGGGGCGCTCCCACCGCCTGCCTGGCAGCAAGACCCGGCGTTTACACCATCTTCTATCCGATCTTGAACTGGCCATCTTCCTGACCTTGGATCGGTCTCCCCATGTCACCGATATCCGTGAACAGTTTCCGATGCGGGTCGAAGATACGGTGCGCATCGCCGAGGAGCTTGGCCTGCCCCACGGGCGTTACAAGGGCACCCCGCAGGTACTGACCAGCGACTTTCTGGTGGATTTCGAAGATCCTCAGCGCCCGAGCATCGCGATTCAGGCCAAGTACAGTACCGACCTGCAGAAGCCTGAAGTTATCGAGAGGCTTGAGCTTGAAAGGCGCTACTGGCAGGAAAAAGGTATTCCCTGGGCCATCGTCACGGAGCGCGAGGTATCCAAGGTGGCATTTGCCAATATCCAATGGCTCTATCCTGCCCATGCTGAAGACGACATCGCTCAGGACGATCTCGCCCATTACCAGCAGCTGTTTCTGCTCGAGTTTCAGCGTCACCCAGACC
This sequence comes from Pseudomonas sp. c313, assembly GCF_055407145.1. Classification (NCBI taxonomy): domain Bacteria; kingdom Pseudomonadati; phylum Pseudomonadota; class Gammaproteobacteria; order Pseudomonadales; family Pseudomonadaceae; genus Pseudomonas; species Pseudomonas sp. c313. The sequence continues at coordinate 171,832 of NZ_JBUZRD010000007.1, forward strand.
GGAAGCTGACCGCTATTGCCCAAGGACTGGATACCTCCGGCCAGCTGGAGGCCGGTCAGGCGCTCTATTGGCTACGCCAGTTGTTGGCCCGGCACTGTTTCCTTTTCGATCTTGACACTCCTTACCGGGAGCTGAAGCCGAAAGACCTTGTTGCCAACTCTCATCAAATGCATCAGGAGCTGAGCAGTGTTGCCCGTTAATCAGGTGTTCAGGATGGGGGAACTGCGAAAGCGCCTGCTTTGGTCCGGTACCGAGCAGGCAATCTGGATTGATATCGATTCGGACACGGCGTTGCCCGAACCGATATCGATTGCAGAGTTGGAGCGTCTGCTCATGGAGCGGGAGCTGGAGAGCATTGCCGATCCCTTCGAGGAGACAGTCCTACGGGAGGTGGAGGAAGGTTCCCTTGATCAGCAGAAGCGTGATGAAGCTTGGGCAATGCTGGCGAATTTTGTGCACGATCCCCAGCTTTTCGTGCGGCGCCCCAGAGGGTTCATTGTTAGAGGCATCATGGAGCGCCATGGTGTCACCAATCAGACGGTGTATAGGTTACTGAGGCGCTACTGGCAGCGAGGCATGTGCAAGAATGCCCTCTTGCCGGACTATGTCAACTCGGGCGCCCGTGGCAAGCGCAGAAAGCCGAACCAGGCCAAGCTGGGCAGGCCCAGAGTGGTGATGGAGGGGAAAGGGAGCAATGTCACGCCGGACATCGAGCGCATTTTTCGCCGTGTCATCGAGGAACGCTTGCTCAAGGAAAAACATCCGTCCATTCCTGATGCCTACGCCTCCGGGCTGAACCTGCTCCGTGCTGTTCTGCCGGAGCTGCCGACCTCCGAACTGCCTACATTGGGGCAGTTCCGTTACTTCTATGGGCGCGAATATCACTTCACCGACACCTTGCCATGCAGGGTGTCCGCAGTGGATTTTGCCAAGGACTTCCGACCGCTCAGCAGTACATCGACGACCGAGGCACTGGGGCCTGGATACCGCTACCAGATAGATGCCACCATCGCCGATATCTATCTGGTTTCAGAACATGATCGCAGCCTTATCGTCGGCAGGCCTGTCGTTTACATGGTGATCGACGTGTTCAGCCGCATGGTCGTTGGTATGTACGTCGGATTCGAGGGGCCCTCCTGGGTCAGTGCCATGGTGGCATTGGCCAACACGGTCGCCGACAAGGTTGAGTATTGCCGCCAGTATGGCGTGGAGATCGATGCCAGCGACTGGTCGGTCAAAGGCTTGCCGGATGTGGTGCTGGCCGATAAGGGCGAACTGAATGGCACCAAGGTGGAAGCATTTTCCCAAGCCTTCGGCGTTCGCATCGAGAATGCACCGGCCAGGCGAGGAGATGCCAAGGGGATCGTCGAGCGTTATTTTCGGACGGTGCAGGAGCGTTTCAAGCCCTATGCCAGCGGTGTGGTCGAGGACACCACCAGCCGGAAGCGGGGTGGCCACGACTACAGGCTTGATGCCAGTCTGACCTTGCCCGAGTTCACCCAGATCATCATTGCCGGCATCCTCTACCACAACAACTTTCACACCTTGAGCAAATACGACAGGACCTCTGGTATGCCGGGCGATCTGCCAGCCATCCCGGTCATGCTGTGGAACTGGGGCTTGGCCAACCTGACCGGCCGGTTACGTACTGCGCCCGAGGAGCTGGTGCGGATCAATCTTTTGCCCCATGAGTCGGCCACGGTTTCGGAGCTGGGAATCAGGCTGTTCGGCTGCTTCTACACCTGCCAGGAAGCAATCAGGGAGGGTTGGTTTCACCGAGGCCAGGGGCGCCGGCCGACGGGGGTAACGGTCGCATACGATCCGCGTAGCGCCGACCACATCTACCTACGGCCGTCCAATAGTCTCAAGGACTACTGGGTTTGCGATCTTGCCGACCGCAGTCGACGCTTCAGGGGGATGACCTTCTGGGATGTCTGGCTGCTGTCCAGAGAGGAACGGCGTAGCGATACCAACGCGGCGGCGGAAGCTTTGGTAGAGAGAGGCAATCTTCTGAAGCAGATCGAGTCCATCGTTGCCCAGGCAGAGGATGCCAGTCCCGTCAAAACGGGTATGACCACGAAGGATCTGGGAACCCAGATCCGCGAGAACAAGCAGCAGGAAAAGCGCCAGGAACGCCAGAAAACAGCATTCAAACCGGAGAAAGCACAGCAGGAAAAGCCAGCCGAGGTGATCCCACTGCGGGGCGAGAAGCAGGAAGATTATGCCTTCCCAGATCTCAGTGACCTGATATTCAAGGAGGAAGAGGGTGACTGAAGAATTCCAGCGCGGAGTCATTCCCCTGGCGCGTTACCAGGAGCAGCAGCTTCCCGAGTATCAGGACAATCCGCTCATCAGCGCATTGCCTCCGATTCCTGATCTGCAGGAGGTGGTCGGTCTATTGCAGCAGCTTCCCGGTTTCGAGCCGCAGGAGGCGCTTCTGGATGGTCGGCTCAGGGCACATGCGATTGCCCGCCTGTTGCACGGCTTCTTCCAGCCGCTGAGCCATCACTTGGAGCTGGAGAGCAAGATCAGCCTGATGATCCGTCAAGGGTACATCGGTCGGAATCCGGTCAGCGGTGCTTGGTATGCGCACCTGCAGAATGGCTATCGCCGTGTCGAGGAGGAGGATCTGGATGCGGCGGTGTACCAGAGTGTCTCCTCTACGGCCAACAGCCTGTCGCTGTTCGGCTGCTCCGGTTGCGGCAAGACGCGCACGCTGGAGCGGATTCTGGGCATGTACCCCCAAGCTCTCCATCACCCTGATTACAACATCACCCAACTGGTCTACCTGAAGATCGACTGCCCAATTGACGGTGACTTGGATGAGCTGTGCCTGAGCTTCTTCAACGAAGTAGACAAGATCCTGGGTACCCACTACAGCCGTAGCCACGGACGCAAGAAGCTGGGTACCAAACGTCTGCTGGCATCCATGTGCCAGGTGGCCAATCTGCACACGCTCGGAGTGCTGATCATCGACGAGGTTCAGAACCTCAACGAGGCACGCTCCGGTGGTGCCGAAAAGATGCACAATTTCTTCGTGTCGCTGGTGAACACCATCGGTGTTCCGATCATTCAGGTCGGCACCCATCGGGCCAGCAAGTTCTTCCAGCGCACGTTCCGGGCTGCTCGGCGGGTCTCCGGGCTGGGTAGCATCCGCTGGGATAGGTTGCCTCGGGACGAGCACTGGAAGCGCCTGTTGAAGCGGCTCTGGAAGTACCAGTGGCTGCGAAATGCAGCGCCGCTGGACGACGAGCTGGAATCGACCATGTACGACCTCACCCAAGGGGTCATGGACATCGTCATCAAGCTGTTCGCGCTGGCGCAGATCCGGGCGATAGTGACAGGCGTCGAGTGCATCAAGCCGCTGTTGCTGCGCAAGGTTTTCGAGGACGAGTTCAAACCGGTCCATCCGATGCTGGCGGCCTTGCGGAGCGGTAGGCCCGAACTGATCGCCAAATATGACGACCTGCTGATGCCAGAGATCGAGGGACGGTTGCTGACCCTGACGCGCGCTCTGGGTAACGTCCCCCAACCGAAACCGCCGGCCCCTCCGGCTGATGACAAGGCGAAGCGGCTGGCCACCCTGCTCGAAGATATGGAAATCCCGAGGGACATCGCCATTCCCATGGCCGACGAATTGTTGGCGGAGAATCCGGACATCCCGCTGGCGGCCCTGATTCACAAGGCCACGGCCTACCTCGCGCAGGACGCTCCCAAGAGGCCCGGCATTTCCAGAGTTAAGCGGACGGAGTGGGGATGCCTGTCCGAGGAGGATCTGCGCCGACGTTATGCCGATGGGCCGGAAAGCGAGGCCTATGACAAATTCAAGCAGGCTGGCTTGATCCTCGATCTACGGCCTCTGCTGAAGGCAAGCTGACATGTACTTCCCCAGGCTCTACCCGGATGAACTGCTTTACAGCGGTATTGCCCGGTGCCGGGTACATCTGGGGATCGGCAACCACAAGACCTTGCTGCACATGCTGTTCGGTGACAGCAAGGTCGCCGCGATCACCGATCTGCCCACACACCTGACTGCGTTGGCGAACAACACGGGCTTGGATGCGGAAGGCATGATCCTGAATCACACGCTGTTCCCGCTCTATGCCCCTTTCATTCCGCCGGAGCGCCGTACCGATCTTTTTCAGGCCATGCTCGCTTCCAACCGGCCGACGATTGGTTTGTCTGGGGCCTCGACGGCATTGGTCAAGTGGCCCGATTGGCTGCGTTACTGCCCGATCTGCTTTGAAGATATGGCTGCACGCTACGGTGAACCCTACTGGCAGCGTAGCTGGCAGATCCAAGGGATAGATGCCTGTCCCGAGCATGGCTGTCAGCTCCTGAACTCACCTATCCTGTTCCGTCGAGCGCAGCGACATGAGTTTCATCCAGCCTCCCCACTGTTTCTTCCCCCTGATCTTCGCGTGAGTCCTGCGGGCGAGGAGGCTATCAGGCTCGCCAAGGCTGCTATGCAGCTGCTGGCGCTCGAAGAGGTGCAATCGCCTGGCTACGGACGCTGGACCAACCTGTACCGGTACCTGGCAACAGAGTGCGACGCCAGGCGCGGCCGTCAGGTCAGGGCTGAAGTCATCTGGGAGAAGATCCTGGCATCCCATCGCAGGGACTGGCTTGCTGCGAACGGTCTGCTGACATCCGGAGAGCCTCCGCCCTGGTTGTTGGCGATGTTCAGGAAGCATCGCAAGGGATTCAGTGCGCTGCAGCATCTGATCGTTTGGACCAGCCTGCGCCCCGGCCAGCACGCTGGCGAACTGATCGGCGAGGCGAAGACTCGCCAGGTTGACCGTTCCACCGAACAGTTGGTGCCGCTGCTCCCTGCAGAGTTTGAGCAAAAGCAGCAGTACCGAGCCATTTGGCTGCAGACACTGGACAATCACGGTGGAGCCAAGGCTGCCAGGCAAAACGGAGGAGAGGCATGTTATGCCTGGCTCTATCGTCATGACCGAAGCTGGCTGATGGCTGCGAATCAGGCTAGACCGCGCCGACAGGGCAACAACAGCCATGTTGACTGGCAAGCGCGGGACAGAAAGCTGGTACGCCTGCTGATCCGAATTGGTAGAGACAGTGAAGAAGACCTGAGCCTGCCTCGCAGGAGTCGCAATTGGTTCCTGAAGCAGCTCCCCCATCGTGCATCAGTCGAGCATCATCTCGCTCAACTGCCCCTGTGCCGCACTTTCCTGGATCGCTATGCCGAGTCTGTCGGGGAATATCAGATCCGTCGCCTGACTGCAGCAATGCTGGAGGATGTACAGACTGGCATAACGTCCAGGCGCTGGGAGCTGGAAAAGCGTTGTGGGTTAGAAAAGAGCAAGATGGCACCTCTGACCACTGAATTCATTCGATTGGTAGGAAGTTGGATTGAATAGGACAGTATTTCGTCAGATCCCGAACGGATCCAGGTTGCTGGCCGTTGGAAATTTTTTCAGGGCCCCGACTTCGGCGGCCGAGTGGCGCTTGGCGGCTCTCTTTGAGCGTAACGGTCAGCTGCAGCTGCAGCGGTTCGCACCGGAGATGTCGTGTGTCTTGGCCGTTGGTCGCGAGTTTCTTGGCGAAGAAGGGGCTCCTTATCGTCCCAGTGGTTTCAAGAAGACGGTGGTGATTCCTGCAATAGATACCTGGCGGGAACGGCAGTTGGGTGAGTGCCCACGTCTGGCCAGAAGGCTTGCTGCAAATCCTGAGATATCTGGACAGCGATGCTTTGTGTTCGAGGTCGATGGTCTGACCGTCTGGTTGCCGAAATTCGAGCTGGCGCGAAAAATGTTCTTTCACGCTGCCTTCATCGTTCGTGCAGCCTTCGCACCGAATGGCTTGGACATGGCCTTCACGCTCTACAGAGAGGGCGATGTTGTTCATATCCATACGCCCCCGAAGACAGGTGCGCCAAGTCAGCTTCTTAAAATCAAGGGCTACAGAGACCATTTCAGTTGGCTGCTGCTGAATCAGGATGTGAAGCGATCCTTCGAGTCAATCTGGCAAAGCCTCAATCACAGGCAAGAGCGGGTACCGCAAGGTTCGGCGTATGCCAGGTGGCAGTTCGACTTTCAGGCACCCCCTTCCCTCGCGGGTACCACCATGGACGTGCGAGGCCCCTTTGATCCGGAAAGCAACGAATTGCTGGTCTGGGAGATCGAAAAGCTTCAGGGGCTCCGGTTTAGCCATCGCGGTGATATTTTTTTCCACCACCCTGCTCTCAAGTTACCCGTCAGGGGAGATAGCACAGGCTGTGTATCCGTGCCATCGGGAGCCAAGGAGTTGGAGGTGGATGCTGACGAAGAGCCGACTGCTGCCAAGGAGCAGAGGTTGATTCACCTGCCCGTTGAGGGAGTCACGTTTGATGCTCAGCTGCACACCAAGATCGCCTACAACGGGGAGCGTGCCAACGGTTACGGCAAGAAGCTCGACGACGAGCAATGCCCGAGCAGAGAAAGCCAACTCTTTGGCGTGGCTGATCCTGTGAGCGGGGGCAGCATAGCGCCAGGAGAGTTCCAACAATTGGGTGAGGGAGAGGGTGATGGGGACGAGCATGAGCGGCTTGCAGATCGCTTCTCGCTGCTCCGAGAGATTCTTGAACAAATCACCCAAGAGTCTGGAGTTGCGCTGGTAGCACTGGAGGTGAGGCCTCTGCCGCCCGTTCCACGTTGCAGCTACCACATGATCGATCACGAAAAATCACGCTGTTATCTGCTGGCAAGGTTCAAGCTGCAAAACGGCGATCAACGCTACCTTCTAGAAATAGATACCTCAGACAACCGGAAGACCATGTCAACGCGGATCATGGGCTTCAAAGCAGGTGTTGAGGCAGGAAAATGCATAGACAGGATCTTGAGGGATACAGTGAAAGGCTCGTTGCGCTGGCCAGGCACCATGGCGAAGTACTGTGAGCCTTTGCACTCTGTGCATCACCCGAAAGAAAGCTCATCTGGGGCCAACCATGCCAGGGTGTTCGACTGGAAGCAGCGCATACGCGCTGCCCTGAACTGATCGCAAACGCTGTTAAACGGCGAAAAATCTTGTCGCGAGCTGCGTGTAGTCAGTAGAGATAGGACGGCGGATGTGAATCCGCCTCCTGGGACACGATCACGTTCGGATAAACACCTGCGTATATCCAAGGTCAGTAAGCGTCCGCCGAACTCACCTTGCGCGACTCAGGCCGGCGCCCACTGATGCGGCAGCAGTTGGCCGACCTCACTCGCCCGCTGCGTCGGCAGGCGTGTCAGCACGTCCTTGAGATAGGCATACGGATCATGCCCGTTCATGCGGGCCGACTGGATAAGGCTCATGATCGCCGCCGCGCGTTTGCCGCTGCGTAGCGACCCGGCAAACAACCAGTTCGAGCGCCCCAGGGCCCATGGACGGATCTGGTTGTCGGGTAGTCAGACGCGGTTGCCCGCGTCCAACCCCCTAAGAACCGTGCATGCGAGTTTCCCAGCACACGGCTCAAGCCTCCGCTAAGGCACCTCTAGGCACCCGGTTGTACGTCATCGGCATAGGCAAATTGCACATCCCTCGGGCAGCGCAGGTGGTATATCTCAAGATTAGCCGCCGCGTCCGTTCCGCCATGACCTAGCTTCACAATATGGCGACTATGCCACGGTGTGTCTTTGGTCACCGGCTTGAAGCAGACGCAGCACCGACCGCCCTGTTGCACCCAAATCCGGTACAGCTTGGCTCGACCTTTCGCGGAAGTGAGCATCCTCTTGCCCCAGCGGGACTCGAAGTATTCATCCCAAGCGGGGTCGTGTGGGTTGGCAGCGGCCTTGATCTTGATATGTCGCACAATTGGCGTGTCCGAGGCGTCCAATAACGTGTACTGACGCTTCCGACCATCGGCGGATTTTTCAGCACATGAGAACACCCATCGACGCCCCCCTTGTACTTTGAAATACCGATCCTTCACCCATCGGCGTGTCTTACGAGGGTGGCGACGTACCGCCCATCGCCAGAGCATTTCCCACACTGCACTGTCCACCTGGTTGAAGACCTTCTTGGCGACGACATGACTGTGATAGTTCGCCCAGCCCCGTAGAACCGGGTTGAGCAAACCTATCAGATTGGTCTGCCGTATCGTTTTGTTGGCCTTGATCAACTCTCGTAGCTTGGCAAGGTGAGCGCTGATATTCGCCTTGGAAGGCTTGATCAAGAGCTTGCCGTTGTACTTGCGCACGTTCCAGCCGAGAAAGTCGAACCCGTTTCCGCAATGGGCTCCAAAGCCAGCAGATGGAGTGCCTGCATGGCCCTGCATTTCATGGCGGGTATTCCGAGAGGTCTCGTCTTGCCGTTTTTCTTCGGGATAAGAACTCGCCGAAGCGGAAGCGGCGAGTAGCCTCGCCGCTTCAACGACTCTATCGCACCGATCTTGGCCCTAGGCGTATTCCAAGTAACCTTGTCCACACCTGGGGTATTTTTGCCTTTGTTTTCAGACACCCGTTTCACGGCCAATGCCTTACCGCTGAACGAGTGAGTCAGCAGCCATTGCAGGGCTTTCACCTTGTTATGTCTGCCGTCTTGTACAGCCTTCACAATACGCGCTTGCAGCCCTCTGACACGACGTTGTACGGCAATCCAATCGATGGCTTCCCACGACGTGCCGGAAGGTGCACACGCCAATGCTGCTGCGTTCATTTGCTCTCCTTCCGTTGAAAGGGTTCTACCTACTCTCGTGTGAAGAGAGACCATGAGGACGTCTGCCCGCTTTCGCGTGAAGTGATGTTTCAACTCCTATCCAGCCCATTACAGGATGGCGTTCGCTTTTTCCCCGTTCCTTCGCCCGCACCGCCATGGGCAGTTTTTACAAACGGCTTTCCCTGGCGGGAGCGATACGGGATTTCCACGTTCCGCTTATTGAAGTGCGTCGGGTTAGGTGCCTGCTATCGACCGGGAGGCATGTGGGTCACGAATGCGTAGTCGAAAGACGCGATTCCCACCTCCGTTACCTTTTGGTTCGAGCGTATAAGCCATTTCCGCTCGTTCAACTTAACGATCGTTGCGCAGATTCACATGTGTTCACCATACCAACTATCTAGCCCTTGTCCGGCCATGGCTGCCAGAAGGGTACGCCTCTCACGATTGGTACCCCGCACCTTGCGATGCCTCGTTCCATTGTCGAAGGCGCTCTTGATTCAGCCTTCTAGATTCACCCGGTGACACGGGTGGTTCCCACCAAGGGGAACAACTTCATTAAGCGACTTCGTGTCGCACTTCGACCTGGTTGTTGTCGATGGGCACAGTTCCATCTTCCAGGTAGCGCGTCAGCGCTACCCAGCGTTTTAGGCTGTAATCCAAGGCTTTCGCCGTGGCCGATCCGTTGGGCACAAGATCACGCTGGGCCAGCATCCAGTCATGCAGTGTATCGAGGATCGGTGAAGCCTTTTCCTGTCGTATTCGCCAGCGTTCTTCATCGCTCATGTCCCGTGCCTGCCGCTCGATTTCGTATAAACCGCCCATCGCGTGCAGTGCCTGTTCAGCCAACTGGCTTTTGTTCGCCGCGTGAAGATCGAAGAACTTGCGGCGGGCGTGGGCCATGCAGCCAATTTCGGTGATGCCTTGCTCGAAGCTGGCCTTGTAGCCAGCGAAGTCGTCGCAGACCAGCTTGCCATTCCACTGACCAAGAAAATTGCGCGCAGGCTCGCCGGCACGGCTGGGACTGAAGTCGTACACCACGGCCTTCAGATCGGCGAAGGGCGTGGTGCTGTAGGCCCAGACGTAAGCCCGATGGGTTTTCTTCTCGCCTGGGGTGAGCATTTGCACCGGGGTTTCATCAGCGTGGATCACGCCTTGGGCCAGCACGGCTTCGCGCAGGGCATCGACCAGCGGCTGGAGCTGAACGCCGGTTTGTCCGACCCACTGCGCCAGTGTCGAGCGGGCGATGGCCAGGCCGGCACGGGCAAAGATTTTCTCCTGCCGGTACAGCGGCAGGTGGTCGGCGAATTTGGCCACCATCACGTGAGCCAGGAGGCCGGCGGTGGGGATGCCCTTGTCGATCACCTGGGCCGGCACAGGGGCCTGGATCAGGGTTTCGCACTGGCGACAGGCCCATTTGCCACGCACGTGCTGCTCAACGGTGAACACGCCCGGCGTGTAATCCAGCTTTTCGCTGACGTCTTCACCGATGCGTTGCAGCTGGCAGCCGCAGGCGCACTGGGTGTTCTCCGGCTCGTGACGAATCACGGTTCGCGGAAATTGCGCGGGCAGCGCTGTGCGCTTGGGTTGTTGGCGCGGTTCGGCTGGAGCAACCGGGGGATTGACGGCTTTCAGCTCCGCCTCGATGGCGGCGATGTCAGTGTCGAGCAGGTCGTCCAGCAAGCTACCCTGGTCAGGGCTCAGTTGCTCGCTACGCTTGGCAAACTTGTGCCGTTTGTACCAAGCGATTTCGTGTGTGAGCTGCTCAATGATGGTTTGATCACGGTGGATTTTCTTGCCCATCACGTCGACCTGCGTCAGCAACTGCGCGGCCAGTGTGCGCAGTTGCTCAGCTGTCAGTTGGTCGAGATTGGGCGAGGAGTTCATGCTGCTGATTGTGCCAGAACAGACGCTCTGCGCAGATACACCGATGGGCTAATGGCCGGTGCTACAGCACTGTGATCGCGCCGCCCGCACCGACCCGCTGCCAGGGCAGCCCCAGTACCAACGCCTGAAGTTGCTCGGTGTCGAGTTCAACTTCCGAGCCGTGGCGGATGCCTGGCCAGTGAAACTTGCCCTGGTTCAATCGCCGCGCGGCCAGCCAGATACCCACGCCGTCATGCACCAGGACTTTCATCCGGTTGGCGCGGCGATTTGCGAAGAGATAGGCGCAGTGCGGCTTCGCCGCACCGAACACCGCCACCACGCGGGCCAACGCGGTTTCAGTGCCCGCGCGCATATCCATGGGTTCGGTGGCGAGCCAGATACTATCGATACGGATCACTGGGCGAGCCCCCGGACAAAGCGGGCGCATCCTTCAGGATCGGAAGCTGGCCATTTCACTGTGATCGATTGCTCGCCCAGCGGTAGCTCGATAATCACAGCTGGTTCAACTGGTCGTTTGGGCGTAACTCTCGCAGGAACGAACGCCGGCAACGCCGCTGGCAGTTGATCTCGATAAAGCGGTAGCCACTTGCGAATGACGTTGGCATTGATGCCGTGGCGGATGGCAACGCTGGAAACGGTCGCACCGGGTTGCAGGCACTCCTGAACAACCTGGGCCTTGAACGGTTTGGGGTAAGAGCTTCGTTGGCGCATGGAAATCCCGGCGATAAGGGCTATCGCGTCCGCTTAAAAATACGCGGACACCATCGCCCTTAATGCTGGAGTTCGGAAGGTGAGTTGGCCGGACGCTTACCAAGGTCAGTCGAAACGATATTGACTTTCAGATGGTTCAAAGCCTCTCCCTGCGCACTAGGATCTGCCTTGAAATTGAACGCATTTAGGTAGGATTGGCCGGGGGTTCGATCCGCGCGCCAGTAGGACATGCCCTGGTCCAGGCGAATCCGGACTTGGTGCCCCGATTCGAAAGTCAGGCGCAACATGCGCCCATGTTCGATCGCAGCCTCGCTATAGACGTCTGCGTTGAATCCAACGTACTCGAGAGCGGCCAAAAGGGCTGCGTCGCGCTGTTCGTGATCTGCCCAGTCATGCCAGAGAAGGCTCGGCCCCTGGAAGTTCGCTTGGTAGTGTTGGCCAGTGACTGCGACTTTCGGATTTGCCGCCGCGTTCGCGACCGTCTTCTTCAGCGCATCAAGGACCTCGACCAGCAGGGCGACAGTGAACGGATTGCGAATGTACCGATCCGTGTACTCGATGCTTTCCAGGGTATCGTTCCCGGCCAGCACTGCTTTCAGGGCAGGGGCATGCTCGGTGAGCAGCACCCACCGCTTCGGAAGGGAGAAGAATATCGGTCAAATCGAGTTCCCAGCCGCGACTCGAAAGCACTGGTTCGCGGATGCTCCCCGGCAGGCAAACCGCTACGCAGTCAGTGGCGCGCCTTCACTCAGCAAAGATCGCAGGTGAGCAAGCCCAAAACCATCATCGCTAGTGGATGATGAGCAGACATTTACCTACCCATCACTCCATTACTTAGGAGATGCGGTTAGACATACTCAATGAAGCTGCACCGCCGAATTATCTTCCTGAGCCTTGTTTTTCAGGAAGTTGTCGAACAACTGATTGGCATTGCCCAGCGACATCAGGTGAGCATAAATCCAGCCCAAAACTCCTTTCTTGTGCAATTCTAGTACCTGCTCGTCAGTGAGTTCGGCAAAGCGCGTTTCATCAACGGCCTGAAAGTCTCGCAGCACAAAGCTCTCGCCACTGGAGTGAGTTAGCTGCAAAGTCCGGGGAACAAGCAACTGCAGCTCGTTCAGGGCCTTGACCAGATCACGAGTGCGCTCCATTTCATGGGTGAAGTTTTGCAAAAACTGAATCATTTCATTGAGGTATTCGGTGTTCTCGCCCTCGCCGTTGAACAGCTCACGGCCTTCTTCCTCATTCCAGCCGGCGTAAGCGGCATCGAAACAGACGGTGAAGTTGTCCGTCTCGTCCTGGGCGAGCACGAACGGATAGCGGCGTACAAACGCCGGCACATAGGTGTTGGCCTGCCACTGGCCGGATGCATCTAGGTAGCTGTTCTGGCCTTCGGCCATACCCAGCAGGGCAATCGGCATCAGCTGCTCGTCTGAACCGATGAAGACGATCGGGTAATGTCGCGCCGCCTGGAAGAATTCCAGGCCCGCCAGCGGCACCAGATGGGTACTCGCTGCAAAAGCGCAGTCGGTCGCCGGCTTGATTTTCAGGCCCTTGTGCTCGTCGCGGTTGAGCGCCTTGATTTCCTTATAAAGCAGCATCGTGGTCATTACCTCTTGTCTCCCTATTTTGATTTTTATCGAATGATCAATTGCGCCAGAACCTGGCCGCTATCCTGATCTGGTGTTACATCTTTAAGAGTGTTGGCCGCGACCAGGCTCAGGCTGACATGCCGCCCCCAATTGAAGTTCAGCCCAATACCCACGCTCATCAGGTCAACATCAGCCGTACCAAGCTCCATCGCCCGACCGTAATCGAAGAACACGAATGGTTGTAAATTGTCATTGAAACGCCAGTAGGCTTCAGTGTTAAGGGTTATTCCCTGGGGCGAAGCAATCACCCCGGACTCATAACCCCGCACACTGCTGATGCCGCCAAACTGATACAGCAGCGCGGAAGGAAGACTCTCTGTGTCGGTGGCGAACTGCCAAGACAATCGGCTAACCAGTTGATAGTCGGTTTGGATGTCGCGGCTCAAGTAGCCAAGACCATTGAGCAACTGGTAGCTATCACCTTCGCCGTTCACGGCATTGTCCGCCGAAGCCTGGCGCAGGCGTTGCTCATAGCGGCCATACCAGGGCCCGTCACGGTATTCGACCTGCCCCTTGAGGATCACATCATCAATATCCACCTCGCTTAGCAGCAGGCCATCTATGGTCGATTCGGAGGTCTGGTGGCTGTAAGCCATACCACCCAGCAAGGTCCAGTTCTTATCGACCCACCAGGGCTGGTCGTAACCCAGTCCGTAGGAGGTCGAATCACCCTCGATATTCAACGCAGCGAAGGGGCCCTTCTCAATGCTCATGGTGTTGGTGCCGGCCTCGAAATAAACAACACCGTTGTGACGGTTGATTGGACGGCTGTAGCGCAGGCTGCCATATTCCGAACCAGAAGTGGCGACCACTACGGCATTCAACGCATCGGCGACGCCGGTCGGGGAAAACCAGGTCAAACTGCCGCCATACTGCTCGCGGCCAGTGCCTTCGCTGCCGTAGTTGTTGAGAAACACTGACCACTGCCACGGATCGGGTTCGAAGGCCTGCAGATCGACCCGGGTGGTACCAAAGCCCTGACCCGGCACCAGACTGGCACTGACCTGCGGCCCCGGTGAAGTGCTGTTGAAACGCGAAATAGCAGCCATCAGCGCAGGGCTGTCCAGTGTTTCCCCCGGCGTCACTTCGATGCGTTCCCGATAGAACGCTTCATCTACGTACTCAGGCGCTTTCTGCCAGCCGAGCGAATCAATCTTCGCCTCGACCAGTACGATGCTAAGCACCCCATTGCTGATACTTTGCGGTGGCACCACAGCACGCGCGGTCAGTTGTCCGGCCGACTCGTAGATCGTATTGATCTTTCGTAACAGCTCGTTGATGTCTTTGAAGCTAATGCTACGACCCACATAGTCACTGGCTAATGCCTGCAACCGCGCCTTATCAATGAAGACCGAAGGGTTGAAGTGAATACCGTGTAACACAAAGCTTTCATCACCCGAGGGCAACTCCTGCGATGGCGCTATCTCACCCTGCAGCGCCGGCACCTCAATACGCCGGGCACGCTCCTCAATTTCACGCTGACGCTGGATCTGCTCCTGCTGATTACGCTGCAGACTTGGATTGATCTGCCCCGGCACACCCGCGGGAATAAGTGTGGCCGCCTGGGCCTGCGCAGCGACCAACAGTCCGACAACGCTCAGCCCGGCCCAGTGACCCTTGATCAAATTTCCCACTTGCTAACCTCTTCACTGGTCGACGGCTGTTCTGGCAGGTCGAGATTGATGCGTAGCTCAGCAGGTTGGAGCTGCCAATTGGCGACCCAGCCACCGCCGGGGACGCGCAATGCAGCAGCATCAAGTAGCGATGCCAGTCGCGCTAAGGTGAACCCGTTGGAGAGGAACTGCTCGCCATAGCGTGCCGCGGTCATGCCCTGGTACTGAATGCCACCGGCGCCTTCGTGATCTTCCATGAAGTTCGGCACAAGTACTTGGTGCGTGTAGGCACGGTGCAGTACATAGGCGTTGGTAGTACTGGTCAGTTGGTTCTGCGCGAAGCTGAAGGCACGATCCTTCTCGTAGAGCTGGATGTCAGCGCCGCCCAGATAAGCCGGGCTGGCGTTGTTCATCAGGATTATCGCCTGCGAGGTTTGCAGACGCATGCGATCCACGCCTTGGGCATCGTCGATCGCCAACTGGGCACCACTCATCTGCACCTGGCTGTCCGAAACGTGTAATTGGGCGATCTGCACCTGGCCAGCCTGCAAGCCGAGAACCAGACGATTGGCGATGGCATCGCCGCTGCCGGTGATATCCAGGTTCAACTGGCCTGCACCGGTATGCTGGCCATACAGCTCGATATCCTGGCCATGTAAATCGGCGCTCTGGCCGATGCCGGCACCCGCTACCCGGATCAGATTGCCCGCCCACAGGCTCATGGTCGGCGCCTGCATCCGGTCGACGTCGATGCTGCCCGGACCGGCCATAGCATTGCGCCAGCCGGCATTGATGGTCACGCCCTGATCTGCCACCAGCTCATTGCCGCGAGTGTCGAGGATGCTGTCGAGCAGCACCTGACCGGCCGCCAGCAGACGGGTGAAGCCAATGTCCTCGTCAGCGAACCAGCTCTGATTGCCGCCGCTCTGGCTGGTGCCGACGCGGATGGCGCCGCTGGCCAGCAGATCGATGTCGTGGCTGGCATTGAGCTGATTCAGGCTGAGGTCCTGGCCGGCGACCCTGATCAGGCCGTTACCGGCGAAGATGCTCGGTACGCTGACGTCGCCCGCCGCACTGAGCAACACGTCGCCATTCACTGCCGCACCCTCGAACAGGCCGCTGGAATGGATGCCGGTACCCATGGTGATGCCACCACCGGAAGCGGTGATGGTCACTGTCCCGCCGGCATCGACGCCCTGGGTCAGGTTGACCGCGCCTCCGGAGGTGACCAGCACATTGCGGCCGGCACGGATGGCTTCCAGATCGATCTCGCCGCCGACGGTGAAGGTGAGGTCGCGGCCTGCTTCAGCTACACCGGTGACGTTCAGGTCGCCGCCGACACCCACGGTGAGGTCGCGACCAGCGCGCAGGGAGTAGGTGCCGCCGAAATCGACGTTGACCACGCTGAGGTTGCCGGTGGCGACGATACCGACGTCGTTTGCAGCGTCCACCTTGAGCGCATCGATGTTGCCGTGGCCCAGGCTGGCGTCACCGTTGGTTTGCAGGAAGACATCACCCTGCAGACTCTGGGCACGCCCAAAGCGCAGGTTGCGGCCAAACATCTGCAGCAGCCCTTCGGCCTCGGCGTTGCCGCCGAAGACGTCGCCGTCGGCACGCACCAGGATGTCCGCACCGGACTTCAGGTGCGACGGCACCAGCACGTTCGGCGCGGCCGGATCGGCCAGCGGCCCAAAGTGAATGTCGGCCAACGACCCGGCCAGCGTGGTCAGGGTGAGGTTGCCGCCGCTGGTGCCGGTGCCGATGCGCAGCGCATTGGTGGTGGCATGCACGTCCAGCGTAGTGGCCGCGGTGACGTTGCCCAGGTCCGTGCCGCCGGCGTCGATCCACACGGAACGCGTGGCGCTGTGCAGTTCGTCGGCACTGACCGCACCGCTGAAGTCGATCCGTACGTCACCCAGGGCGCTGTTAGCGGCGCCCAGGCTCAGGCTGTCACCGGACAGGTCCAGATCCTGGCTGGCGTTCAGGCTGTCGATGGCCACGGCGCCGACACCGTCAAGCACAACCTGCGCGTTGCGGCTGGTCACCGAATCCAGCGAGACGTTGCCGGCGCTGGTGAGGAACTGCGCCAAGGCGCTGGTCAGCGAACCTTCCTGGATACCACCCAGCAGGGTCAGGTAGAGCGCTCCCTGGCTGCTGGTGATGTCCAGATCGAGACCACCGACGCCGACTTTCCAGGTCGGGCTGCCGATATCGCCATGGCTGAGCAGGGTCAGCTGGTTGGCAGCGGTCCAGGTGCGGCCGGCCGCATTGGCCTGCAGCTGGTGTGCCTGGATATCGATATTGGCGCCGCTGGCGGTGGCGGACAGGTTGCCCAGGGTGGCCCCATTGCTGACCCGCGCGAAGATGCCATTGCGGGTTGCCAGGCTGGTGCCGCTGGTCATGTTCCACTGGTTAGCCAGGTTCAACACCAGGCTGCCCAGGTTCCAGTCAGCGGTCTGTTGCAGGTCGCGGGTCTGACCGATATCGAGCAGGCCGCCGACCGTGGCGGAGCCCACCGTCAGCACGCCAGGCGCACTGGCTGCGCCCTGCAAGCCGCCCAGGTAGGCGTCGCCACCGATATCCAGCGTGATCTGCTGGCCGATGCCGGAGGTACCGAGCTGGACACGGTCACTGAAGCTGCCGACATCGCCGGACACGGTCAGGGCGATGTCGCCGCCCAGCAGATTCTCACCCATCTGGCTGGCGGAGGTCAGGTTGCCGCCGGTCACACCCAGGGTGATGCCGTTAAGGCCGGTCAGACGCTGGATGCTCAGGTTGCCGTGGGCCACCAGGTTCAGCAGCTGAGCACGGGCAGTCAGGTCACCGGTAATGCTGATATTGACCGCGCCGTTGCCACCGATCGAGCCGGCCGAGGATTCCAGCAGCACGTCATGACCGCGCAGCACCACGTTCTGGCCATTGGCACTTTCGATGTTGCCGTTGGTTTTGATGTGAATGGTGTCGCCCTGCACGTTGTACAGGTTGAGATCGCGTTCGCCGCCGAGGAAGACATCGCCGGTGGCGGTCACAGACAGATTGCCGCGTGCCGCAATGTTGACATCGTCACGCTGGACGATACGCAGCTTGGTTTTGTCGTTGATGTCATCGAAGTAGACGTCGTCGTGCTCGGCACCTGCCAGCGCTGCCAGTTGCGCGGTGGTCAGGTTGCCGATGCCGGCGCCCAGGTCCACCAGCACGTCGGCGTCCAGCACCTTGCCGATGCGCCGTGCTTCAAGGATGACGTTGTTGCCTTCGATGTTCAGCTGCTCAAGCTTGACCTGGGTGTTGGTGCCGCGGTTGAGCAGTGCCGAGGAGATCGAGAACTGCAGCTGATCCGGCGTCCATTCCGCGGTGCCATCGAGCTTGGCGAGTTCTGCCGTGCTCAACTGGTAGCGGAAGCTTGCGTCGTAGCCGTTGGCCGAGTCGAAGCGGTCATGCAGCGCGCTGTATTCATTGACCCGGCGCAGTTGCTCCTGGGCAATCTGGTCATCGCTCCAGCCCAGTACCTTGAGCTGTGCAACCTGGTTGGCACCCAGCAGCGCCTGGCTTTCGTCGAAGACCTGGACGTTGCCGAGGCCGTCGGTACGCATCTGCCAGTAGCGCTCGTAGCTGCGCTGACCGCTTTCCTCCAATACACGCTTCTGCTCGTCCAGTGCAGCCTGCGCAGCGGGGCCGGTGAGGCCCATGTCGGCCCAAAGGGCCTGCATTTCGGCAAGGGTACGGGTGTCGTAACTCAGCGTGGTGTTGGCATCCAGCAGGTCGCCATTGGTGACCCGCAGGTGCACGTCGCCGCCAGCGATGACCCGGTCCACCGCCAGGTCGCCGCTGACTTCGTTGAGGAAGATGCCGCCCACTGCGCCGGCATTCAGCGCCGCTGCGCCAGCCATGGCGCCGGTGGAATAGCCGGTGTCGATGTTGATCAGGCTGCCACTGCTACCAATGCTGCCGTGGCTGGATTGCAGGTTGATGGCATGACCCTTGATGGTCACGCCGTTGCCGGCAGTGATATTGCCCTGGGCACTCAGGCTGATGTTGCCGCGGCCGGACTCCAGTTTGGACAGGTTTACGCCACCACCCAGTGCGCGCAGTACCAGATCGCCCTGTGCCGAAGCAGCCGAGAGCGTGTTGCCCACCTGCACCGCGAAGCCCTTGCCATCGTTACCAATGCCGTAGCCCGCTTGCAGGGTCAGATCCCGCGCAGCAACCACGACCTGGTCGGAGTTCTGCAACAGCTGGCCACCGGTGGTAATGCTGGTGCTGCCGCTCTGGTTCAGGATCGAGCCCAGCAGCGTAACGTCACGGCCCGAGTTGATGTTGACCAGGCCGGTGTCGCTGCCGATGAAGCTGATATTGATCGGCCGGTCGGCACGCACCTGATTGCGATGAATGACCTGCTCACCCTGGACGCTGGTGGTTTCGTTCCAGCTGCGTTTTTCATGGCACCACAGGAACCAGGCTTCACAGGTGGTCCAGGTACGTGTTTCAACGCGCGGATCACCTGAGGGGAAGGTGGTGCTGGTGCTGTGGATGTCCCCGGGCGTGCCGTAGAACCCGGTGCCCATGTAGTCGGCACCGTCGATGGGTACCTTGGCCGGATCGGTCCAGACTTTTCTGTCCCAGAGCGTACCTTCACCGGAATTGAAGAGTCCCCAGACCTTGTCCTTGTAGTAGGTCTCAACGGTGGTGGTGGCCTGTTTCTGACCGGTCAGCCAGACGTAGCTACGCCCTGCGACCGGGTTGTAAACCGCGTTGCGGCCCGTTGCCACGTAATTCATGGCTGCGTCCAGCACACCCTGGCTGTATCCCTCGCGCTTGTTGACCACATAAGCATTGCGCGCCGCATCGAAATCACGGGTGTAAACCGTCGACCAGACATACTGCTGGTTGCCCGAGGTGCGCACGTCGTTGATGCGCAGCGTGCCGTGGGTCTCCATACCGATGTCGATGGTGTTGAGACTCAGCTGATAGCTGCTGTTATTGGTGATGCGCACCTGCGAATAGCCGTCCAGCACGTTGAGCTGGCCGTTGCCGGTGCTGAGGATGTGGCCGGTCAGCTCCATATAGCCGCCGGACACCTCGACGCTGTCCATCACCAGGCGTTCGTTCAGGAAGTCGTAGCTATAGCCCAGCCGGCCGGTGCGTGCATCGGTGGTCGACAGTTGCAGGTAACGCGCGCCGCCGCGGTTGTAGGCTGCGCGGCCGTTGCTGATGCGGTTGGCCAGGCTGACGCTGTCATCGATGGTCGCCGCCCAACTGGCTGCACCGCTCTGGATGGTGCCATTGATGTTCAGGTACTGGGCGCTGATCACCACGTTGTTGGCTGCCACCGTGGATTTGGTCGGCGCCTGCAGGGTGGTGCCGGTGCTGCCCGCCGGATCACCACCGGCGTGGTAGAACGGCGTGCTCGAGTTGAGCACGAAATCACGACCGGCGCTGATGGCGATGGTCTTGCCACGCACGTCGGCGTTTGAATAGATGCTGCCGTAGGAGGCGGTAACACTCACTTCGCCGCGCTGGTTGAAGATCCGTCCGTTGATGTAGATGTCCGGCGCCGGGGCACGCAGGCCATCCACACCCACCACCCCATGCTGCGGGTTGTAGGTGTTGATCACGCTGATCACCGGCTCGGGCGAAGTGGCCGAAACGGTCAGACTGAAATTGGCACTGCCCTGGCGGTTGGCGGCGTTGATTTCGCCGACGGTGGTCAGCGAAACGTTGTTGAACAGCAGCTGGCCACCCTCATGGTAGGGGATTTCCAGACCGCGAATGTCCAGGAACGCCGAGCTGTTGTTGACCACGCGAATCGAGGCATCGCCCGGCGCGCTGAGTTTGCCGCTGCCGACCAGCGAGTCGCCAACCACCCGCACGTTGCCCGGTTTGGCCAGGATCGGGTCGAGCTGGAAGATGTAGATCTTCTGGTCTTTGGCCAGGCTCGCAGTGCCGGTGCCACCCATTTCCCGATACAGCTTGGTCAGGGTCTGCTGCAGCAGGTTGCGCTCGGCCTGCATGGCCGTGCGCTCGATCTCGGAGATGCCGTAGTCCACCAGCTGCTTGTTGATCTGATCGATCCGCGCACTGATGTATTGCGAGTAGGTGCCCTCGATCAACCGGTAGGTGATATTGGTGTCGCTGGTGGTGACGACCGGACGAACTTCGATGGTGTCGCCCGGGGCCGGCGTCCGCGAAGCAAGTTGTTGCAGGGTCATTTCGACGCCGTTGACCCAGTAGCTGAGGCCTTCGACGGTGACCGAACGATTGTTCAGGTAACCGGTGTTGAGGTTGCCATTGACCGTGACCACCGCCGAATGGACGTTCACCGCCGAACCGCCGGAGCGCTCCACGGACAGGCCGATGGCGTTCAGCGCCTCGGTGTAGAGATCCTTGGCGATGCCCTTGCCGAGCAGATTACCGTAGCCCTTGTCGGCGTGCGCATAGATATCGCCCACGCTGTTGACGTTCGCCCCGCCGTCCACCGTGACCCGCGCATCGCGCTGGTAACGGGCGTCGGCACCCGGATCGTTCACCACCGGGAAGGCGGTGTTGTTCCACAGGTCGGTGCGCGCCACCAGGGTCGCCTGGTTGGAACCGCCGGCGAGGTCCTGACCGGCATACAGCTTGACGTCGCCATAGCCGAGCATACTGCTGCCAGCCTTGACGTTGACCGCATAATTGGCCACCACGCGCGACAGGCTGTCGCCCATCGCGGCGCCAGCCAGGCCCCAGGTCTTGCCGGCGCTGTGGGTGTCGATGTCGTACACGCCACTGGCACTGAGGATGATGTCGCCAATGCTCTGCAGCTTGGCGCCGCTTTCGATGTCCACGGTTGCGTTGGCGCGGGTGACATCGACCTTGGAGTCTGCCTTGGCGATGGCAATAGCACCGCCGCTGTCGAGTTTGACGCGGTCACGGGCGAAGACATCATTGAACGCCGAGACACGCAGATGCTCGGGCGTGCGGAAGTCGCCGACCAGGTTCACCTGGGCATTGCTGCCGACGCGGCTGAGGGTGGTCAGGCTGATGGTCGAAGTGCTCAGCGCGGCCGCCGCATCCAGCACGCCGCCGGAGCCGGACTTGACGTTGTAATCGCTGCTCGCCGCCTTTATCACCTTGGCCTGGGCGCTCTGATCGTAGCCATAGCTGTCGATCTTCGAACCGGCCGCCAGCAGGCTTTCGGTGGTCAGGGTCAGGGTGTTCTTGGCGTGGGCACCGCTGGCGCCCACCAGGGACGCATTGACGCTGTCGACAAAGGCGTTGAAGCGCGAGGTGTGCAGCGCGCTGAGCTGCAGGTTCTGCAAGCGCGCCGCGCTGCCGCCACTGCCCACTGCCAGCAGCTGCGCGCGGGTAGTGCCGGTATCGCGAGTATTGGCGATCGACGCCGCGCCACTGACCAGGCCACCCTGGCCGGCCTGCGAGCGCGCCTCGTTGTCCACCAGGCTGGTGGCCGACACGCGCAGCAGCTGGATATCGCCGTTGAAAACGCCGTTGACCAGCGCCTGGGTACGGGTATCCGACAGTGCTTCGGAAACGTGCGCGCCGACGGTCAGCAGGCCGCCGGCATAGCCTTGGGTCTTGGCCCGCTGGTGTACGTCGCTGGTGGCGCGCAGTTCCCAATCACCACCGGTACCGTTGAAGCGGGTGCTGCTGGCACTTTCGACCAGGCTCGTGCTTTCGTTGACGGCGCGCGCCACCACCGCATTGGCGGAGACACCGAAGCCACCGGAAATGCCCAGCGCATCAACCTCGGCACTGCTGGCCCCGTCCTGACGAGCGATGTTGGCCGAGATATCGGCACTGCGTGCCGTCAGCAAGGCATTAGCGCCCAGGCTCAGAGCAGCGCTGGCCTTGGCCAGCGCATCGACCACCGACGCCCCGGCGGCGACATAACCACCCAGGGCAATACCCTGACTGCTGGCCTTGATTTTCGGACTGGCCGTCGCGCTCAGCGTCAACAGGTTGGTTGCCTTGAGGCTGGCGCCGTTGCCCACGGTGAGGTTCGCCCGGCTCTGGTCGCGAGCGATCAGCACGGTGGCGTTGATGCCTGCCAGAATCCCGCCGGCAGCGCCGCGGCCGATCAGCTCAACGGCACCCTGCGAGGTGCTGGTCAGATCCAGGTCGCTACCGGCTTCCAGTGCAGCACCGGCGTCAACGTCCAGGTTGACCCGGCTGTCATGCGCCGCGACACCCAGCACCAGGCCGGCACCGGCACCGGCACCCACCGCCGCACCCAGCGCCTGCACCTTGAGCGACTGGCTGTCTTCGGCCAGGCCCTTGAGCAGGCCGCTGGTCTTGACTGCACCGTCCAGACCGACGTTGACCTGATTGTTCATCACTGCCACGCCAACCGCCGCGCCGAGGCCCGCACCGAAGCCGGCCACGCCACTGAGGCTGTGCACTTCCACCGCGGGACTGCCGGCACGCAGATTGCCGGACTTGGCCGACAGATCCAGCGAAGCAGCGTTGAGGCTGCCATTGAGCAACTCGGCAGTGACCCGGGCATTGGAGAGGGTCAGGCCGAAGGCGCCGCCCACTGCGGAAACACCGGCTACCGCGGCGCCGGTCAGGTTGCGACTGAAGAGTTTGTCCTCGGCCTTGACGGTGCTGGCGCCGGTGGTGGTGATGCTGCTGTCGCTGACCCGGGCCAGGGTCTCATGCTTGCGCAGGCTGCCTGCGTCAAAACGATCGCCCAGGTCGGTTTTGTTGCTGTTCACGCGATTCTTGGTCGCCGAATCGGTTTTGCTCACCAGCTCGTACTTTTGCGTGCTGTCGTTCCACTCGTAGGCGTCGTAGGTCAGATCGCCGGTCTTGTCGGCCTGGCTGATGCTGTTGGCCTGGCTGAGGCTGCCGTTACCACCCTTGTCCAGCTCATCCATGGCGTTGAAATTTTCATCACCAGCGCTCACGGAGGTCGCGCCGGAGCCCAGCAGTACCAAGCCCATGCTGCCGCCCAAGGCGCTGCTGCCGACCGAGCCGGTGACGGTGTTCAGGCGGATGTCGCCCTCGCGCAAAGCGCTGAGGGTGAACTGGTTGCCGACCAGGGTTGAGCGATCGAACAGTGCACGGGTGGCGCTGTTGGCCACCAGCACGTTGGCGCTGCCGCCAACGCTGCTGCTGCCCGCCACCGCCGCACCGACGGTGTTGCGGACATTCAGGCTGTCCTTGGCGCTGATCGACAGGTGGCCAAGCGGCCGGCCGCCCTGACCAAAGTCAACCTGACTGGCGCCGGCTTCGGTGGTGGTTTCCACCACTGCGATGCCAATCGAACCCCCGACTGCCATACCGCCGCCGCCGGCACTGGCCACATTCATGGCGATGCCAGTGCTGTTGTTGGCCGTCACCTCGGTGCCGCCGCTGAGCACGCGAGTGCGGGCAGCAGTCGCAGCGTTCAGGTCTGCGCCCAGCCAGGCGCGGGTGACGCTTTGGTTGTAGAGGGTCGCCAAGGCGCCGGACACCGCCACTGCACCTCCGGTCAGGCTGGTGGCATTCGGTGCCAGGCGCTGCAGGGCGCTGGCGCTGACCTTGAGCGAACCGACATCCAGCTGGCTGGCGCCATTGACCAATGCCTCGGTTTCACCCTTGAGGATGACCAGGCTGGAAGAGATACCCGGGGCCACGATGGCGCCGGAAATGCTGGCGATGATGGTCGAGACATACTGGCCCGAACCGGCCGATACCTCGGTCAAGCCCCGGCTGTTCAATTGCAAGCCGCTCAGGCGCGCCTGGGTCAGGCGGCTGATGATCGTGTTGTCGACACCCGCACCGACTGCCGCAGCACTCGGGCCGCCGGCCACGGCAGCCAGGTAGCCAGCCGTGTAACTGTGGCTGTTGGCACCGACGCGGACATTCTGGGCGGTACCCGCGCCTGCGGCCTGGTTGATCCGCGCGCCGTCGATATAACCCAGGGTGCTGCCGCCCAGCACGGTGGTGTTGACCACGCCGGAGACTGCGGCACTGGCCAGCGGCACCACTGCCAGACTGGCGGACAGGGCGATCTGGCCGACCTGTTGAACCGAACTGGCCTGCACTGCCAGACCGGTAATTTGATGCTGACGGATCGACAGGTTCGGGTAAGGGTTGAACTGTTCGGCCTGGATCCACTCGTAGTCATCGCCCGGGGCGTTGTTCAGCGCCCCGCTGTCCACAAGCAGCTTATCGCTGGCATCCGCCGCCTGTGCGCTGACGGAAGTGCCCGAACCGTCGATAAACGCCTTGGTGTTGGTCTCCACCACGTTAACCGTGGCCAGGGCAGCAATGGCCGCGTTGCCGGCGCCGGCAGCAGAGACCGCCGAGCCGAGGATGCTGTCGAGGTTGCGCGCACTGACCGCGATATTGTTCTGCGCCAGCACCTGCGCCCCGCCGCCGATACGTGCCTGGGTCAGGGTCTGGATGATGTTGGTGGCCGCCACGGTGGAGACCGCTGCAGTGCCGGCCCCGCCGCCAGCGAGGATGCCGGCGATGATGTTGGCCTTGGAGTTGGCGTCGACACGCAGATTACGCAACGCCCAGCCGGCACCGAGGTTGCCGGTCAGGCTTGCATGGATCTCGCTGTCGACGCGGTTGATCGCGGTACCCACACCCACTGCGGCGCTACCGGCACCGGCCACACCGCCGGAGCCTGCGTGGATGCTTGAGGTGTCGCTGGCCAAAATCTCGAAGTTGCCGGCCGAGCCGCCACTATCGGTAACCTCGGCACGGGTCTGCGCTGCAATGTTGTTGCTGGTGTTGGAGAAGGCGACACCTGCACTGCCACCACCCACGCCAGCAACCGCCAGGGTCAGGATGTTGCCGTCGGTGGCGGCCTTGACCAGCGCATTGCCGGCGCCCAGCAGCAGACTGCTGTCGACAATCCGCGCGATACGCTTCTGGTTGATGGTGCTGACTGCAATGGCCGCGCCTACAGCCGCAGTGCCAGCGCCCTGGGCGTTGCCGGCCAGGGTCTTAACGTCGGCGGCGCCGCGGCTGACGTCGACCAGCACCGATCCAGCCTCAACGTCGGATTCCTTGATCTCGGCGCGCTCTTCGCCTTCGATCACGTTGATCGCAACCGAGCCACCGACTGCCGCAGTACCGGCACCACCGGCACCGACTGCAACCGAGCGGATGTTCGAAGAACCACCGCTGGCCAGGGTCAGGGGGCCTCCGACGGTCAGGTCGCTGTCGATGACCTCGGCCAGGCGCTTGGAAAGGATAATGTTGTTAGTATCGGCGATACCCACCGCCGTGGTGCCCGCACCACCGAAGGCACCAGCCAAACTCCAGATGGTCCGATCGCCAATGGCCGCCGACAGATCCAGCGCGCCCACATTCAGGGTGCTGCCTTCGATGGCTGCACGTTCGGTGCCCTGCAACACGTTGCTTGTGAAGGAGCCGTTGACCGCCACGGTGCCGGCACCGCCACCCGCCAAGGCGATGGCATAAATGTTCTGCTTCGCGCCGCTGTGCAGGCTGGCATGGGAGAAACCGCTGATCTCGCGGCTGTTGCGGATCAGAGCTATGCGATCGGCGCCGATCCGATTGACGGAAATCGCGCCACCCACCGCAGCAGTACCGCCACCCTTCACCGAACCGGTCAGCGAGGCGATGGTCAGTCCGTTGCCAGCGCTGACGTCCAGATCCAAGGTCTTGCCGATTCCAGTGGTCACCAGACGGCTGTTGTCGATCAGAACCTTGTCTTCACCGTCGATCACATTGACCACGATGGAGCCACCGACACCGGCCGTGTTGCCACCGGCAGCGTCAATACCGACACCCCAGATTTCGCCATCCAGGGACGATCTGAGGTCGGCCGAGCCGCGCAGTTCAACGTCACTGTTGGTCAGACTGGCGCTGCGCTCGGCATCAATCAGGTTGACTGCAACGGCACCGCCCACGCCGGCCTGACCGCCCGCTGCGGAGAGGTTGAAAGCGATCGACCAGATGCTAGCGCCCAGGCCCGGCTGGCTGGCACTGATCGATAGATCACGCGCCGTCATGCTGGCGTTGTTCAACAGTGCGGTGGTGGTGTCGGCGATGCGGTTGAAGGTGATCGCACCACCCACCGCCGAACCGCTGCCGGACACTTGGCCGGACAGTGCCGCGGTCATGATGCGGCTCTGCAGGGCGGCGCCAATGTCGACGTCGCCGGTCAGGGTGTAATTGCCGTTGTCGACGGTCGCGGCAGCGGTTTGCTGCATGTCGCTGAGGCTGATCGCACCGCCCACCGAGGCGTTGCTGGAGCTGCCCGTGATGTTACCGGCCAGCGAGTAGGCGCCACCGCCCTTGGCGGCCTTGACCGTCAGGTTGTTGGCCTTGAGGGTCTTGCCGGTCATGTCGACGTTGGCATTGATGCTGCCACGCGCCACCACTGCGGTGGCGGAGCCCGACACGGCGTTTTCCTTGGCACCCGCAGCACCGATAGCCGCGGCCAGTACCTCGGTGCTGTTGCCAGCGTTGACGCTCAGGTCGCCGATCAGATCCACCGCGGTGTTGGCCAGGCTGGCCGTGTAATCGCTGCCGGTATAGACCACGCTGACTGCGCCGCCTACCGAGGTTTTGCCGCTGCTGGCGGCCACGTTACCGGCGATCGCCAGCACGGCTTCACCGGCAATCTGCCCGCTGAACAGTTTCTGTTCGGTGGTATTGCCGGTGGTCGAACCGTCTTCGGCAAACAGATCATCCTGGGTATCGATCCCACCGTCGATTTGCTGGGTGGTCTGCGCGCCATCCAGGTCCAGTTCGGTATGGCTCAGGGCGGTCAGTCCGGCCTGGGAGAACAGGCCGTCCAGCGCGGACAGGCCGGTAACGCTCTGGGCGTTAACGTTGACGTCACCACCTCTCAGGGAGGAATCGCCTGTGTCGGATTTGTCGACCTTAGCACGCACGTCGTTATCGACGATCACCAGGGAAATCGCGCCCGAGGCAGAATTGCTGTTCTGTCCAGTGGTCACCGCGACGGCAAGGGCACCTGCCAGCAAGCGCGCGGCACTGTTAGCCGAGACATCCAGGCGATTGAAACCGGTTGCCGTGCTGCCGAGCCAATCGGCAGACAGCTTGTTCTTCTGTACCGCCAGCACCAGGGAGCCGCCGACACTGCTGGCGCTGCCGTTGGAACCGGTGGCCAGTGAGAAGGAACCGCCACCCAGCAGGGTACGACTACGGTCGTAGGCTGTGACGGCAATACCCTGATTCAGCCCGGTACGCTGTTTGACGATGCTGTCTAGCACCAACGCCGCGGTAGTGTTGGTGATCACCCCGCCGGAGACCGACATGGCCACCGAGGTATTGTCATTGCCGGCGGTAGCCGCTGCGATACCCAGGCCCATGGCGACCTGATCACCGGCGCTGGCAGCCTGGATCTTGAGCAGGTCATTGTCGTTGAGCGTGGCGTTCTTCAGTTGCGCCTGGGTCAGGTTATACAGGTGGTTGTAGGCGATCGCACCGGCAATGGCCGCGCTGCTCTGGCTGCGCTGGCCACCGGCGAGGGTGAAGGCACCACTGCCCGAGCCGCTGAGCTGGTTGGTCTGATTGAGTGACAGTACCGTGACCTTACTGCCCTTACTTGGCGGATCGCGCGGATCAAGGACGATATCACCCAGCTGAGCGCGGGTCTTCTGGCCCACCACGTTGACGCTGGCCGAGCCAGCCAGCGCCAGCGACTGCTTGGTCTTGCCGGTGCCAGGGTCAGGCTTGTCGTCGAACAGGCCCTTGATCTTGTCAACCACCTCACCGATCTTATCGGGGACGCTGACGATGGTGTCCTTGATGCTGGTGGCTCCGCCCTTGGCACCGGCGATGCCGTTTTGCAGACCCGCCGACGCATCGCCAAAGACCATCTGCAGCAGGCCCTTGCCAATCTCCTCGACCGCGCCCATCACGCCCTTATCGGCGCTCTCGGCATCAGCCTCATCCTGCTTTGCCTGCTCCTCGGCCGTACGCGCCACAGCGCCAGCGACACTAAAAGCGCCGACCTGACCAGTGCTCTCGGCATTCACCAGCAGCTCGTCGACCACCCAGCGGGCATTACTAATGCCTGCGGCACCCGTACCCAAGGCACTGCTGCGCAGACTGCGGTTATCGCCAACCAACGCCTGCACATCGGTGTGCAGCACGTTGACTGCGACCCCGGCGCCGATGCCGGTTTCATTGGAAACCGCCAGCGCACCGGCAGCGCTCCACAGACCCAGCTTGTGATCAGCTGTAATGCCTACTTGCTCGGCATCAACACGGGTGCTGTTGTGAATCGAAGCGTTGATGTCGGAATTAACTACGCTGACCACCACCGCGCCTGTGCCGGCGACACTGGCGCCCTTTCCAGCCGAGGGTGTGATGCCGATGATCAGTTCTTCCTGGGTGGCGGTCACATCCACCCGCTTGCCCTTGACCGTGCCGTTGGCGCCAATACCGGCGCTGGCCTGGTTGTTACTGACCTGTACGTTAACGCCGCCACCGACAGCCTTGCCATCGGAGCTGTTGCCGAACAGGGCTAATGAAATGTTGCCGGCAATCGCCAGCTGCTGGATCTGATTGGCGGCACTGACATCCACGGCCGAGTCCCAGGCCCAGACAAACTCACGCAAGGCCTTGCGTGCCTTGTCTTCGTTGTTGTCCTTATCCCTAATGACCGGGAGGAAGCCATAGGGATTGGCCTGCCAGTTGTTGTCGGTCGCGGTTGCGGTCAGGGTGACGTTGTCACCGACCCAGGCAATGGCATCGATATCGGTGTTGAGCACCGCCACCGAGCCGGCCAGACCGGTTTCCTCGGAATTGCTGGTGGCATTGGCATAGACGCTGGCGATCTTTCCCGGGATAGCCGCAGCGCCCGGGACATGCGTCTTGAGATTCTCAAACACCTGGTCCAGCGAGTTCCAGCGATCCAGGCCGGCGAGATCCAGCGCCTGCATATTGCGCGCGGCAACGCCGATATGGCTGGCGTTGACACTGGTGTTGTCCGCGATCAGCGCCCGGGTGTGCTGGGTCAGCTGGTTGTAGGAGGCCGCGACACTGATGCCGATCTTGGTGCCGTCGTCCTTTTCGGCGTCGGCCAGCACCTTACTTTCGGCGCCATTGTGCAGGCTGCGCTGCTGCTGTAATGCGGTGACCGCCAGGTCGCCGTCCAGCGCCAGCCTCTGCGGCAGCGCCTGATTGCCACCGCCAATACGTGCCTCGACCTGATGATTGGCAATCCCCACAGCCACGGCAGAGCCGAAGCGCAGCTGGCTTTCAACCGGCCCCGCATCGGGCTTGATTTCCATACCCAGGAAGGTCTTGACCTTGTTACCAATGGCAGTGGTGAATTTCTTGAAATCTTCCTGCGACAGCACCTTGGCTTTCAGGCTGTCGAGCGTAGTCTTGCCTGCCTGAACGCTGGCGCTGTTGGATTGCTCGGACACCACGTTGGCCGCGTTGACGCTCAGGGAATGAGCGCCCAGATCGGCGTCAAAACGGGAGCGGGTGTCGCTGTTGAACAACGTCAGGGCCACCGCCGGGCCACCCATGGCACCCTGGCCAACGCTTTTGGAAGACGCGCTATTGCTCAGGCTCTGCTCGGTCAGGGCAGTGACGCTGACATCCCCGTCGACCTCATCCAGGTTCGCGTTACGGGCGACGCTGGCAATGGTCTTCAGGTCGGTATGGGCCATACTGAAGGCCGCCGAGAGCGTGGTGGCATTGCTGCCCCCGCCATCGCGCGTGGTGGCAGCAGTGCCTTCGACTTTCAGGCTGTCCTGGCTGTGGGCCAGCAGACTCAGGTCCTGGGATTCAATGGTGGCATCGTCGAGAATCTCGACCTTGGTCTCGCCAGCCAGACGGCCATAGGCGATACCGGCGTTGAACGGCAGTTTGCTGGTGATCACCGGCAGCGAGAAGTTCGCCGTGTCGACGTTGCGGGTGGTTTCAGCGCCCAGGTGCAGATCACCCGAAGCCCGGATGTTTGCCGTACTGGCAACAGTCACGCGCGAAGTACCCTCAGCCACGGCAAAGTTGGCATAAGGCAGCAGGGTGATGAATTCGCTGTAATTCGACGGCGGTACTGTGCCTTTGTCGTGGCTGCTGTCTATTGCATCAACCAACAGGGTGTAGACGTGCTCGGCGGCGCGCTCATCGGTCCAGCCAGCGTTCAGCAGCTTCACTTTTGCAATGATGGATTCCAGCTCGCCAACGCTGAAGAACTCGCCAAGCAGCCCGGAGTCAACGCTGACCTGGGTGACTGAACGCGCCGTGATGTCCTTAGCGATAAGGCTGCCGGCGATGTCAACGGAAGAATGCGCCTGAGCATAGCCGCCCAGCTGCCTGTCCACAGCCAGGGCTTCGACGCGGATATTGCCGGCCTTGCCGGCATCGGCGTGACCGGCATCCAGCACTGCTCCGGCCTTGATATCGAGCTTCGCGACACTATGACTGGAACCCAGATTCGGCTTGCTCTGGCGCTTAATGGCTGCTTCCAGCTGGACAACATCACTGATCGTGCTGCCATCGGCGTTGACCGCACTGAAGCTCAGGTCACTATTGGCCTGCAGGCTGATGTTGCCGGACTTCTCCTGGGAGCCGGCCAGGGCACGGGTGTTGATCTTGCCGGTGGATTCAACGGTGAGTTCCGGTGCGTTGACCTGCACTCCGCCACCACCGCCGTTGGCCATCAGCGCACTCAGCTCGCCGGAGATGGTTACATCGTCCTTGCCGACGATCAGGATGTTGCCGTCCTGACGCAGCGCCGCCGTGACGTTGACCAGGCCGATGGTGTTCACGGTTGCCTGGAACACCTGGGCACCGGCATTCACTTGTCCATTGCTAGCCACCATAGCGCTGGCGGCAAACAGATTGACCGAGCCAGCACTGTTGACCCGGCCCTGGATGCTGATATCGCCGGCGCCGGCGTTGTACTTGCCAGCCATCAGGTCGGCAGCCAGCGCAGTGCCCTCAGCGTCGCTGCCGTTGGTCATGGTGGCAGCCAGCTGGCTCATCTGCGCAGTACTGGGGGTGGTGACCGTCAGGCTGCCGACGTTGACCACACCGGAGGCACCCACCACCAGACCATGGGGGTCGGCAAAAATGATGTTGCCGCCGATGGAGCCGTCCTTGAGGCCGTTCAGGGTACCGTTGATCACCGTGCGCGAGTCGTGCACCAGGTTGACCAGATTGGCCTTGCCTGCGGGCACGTGCAGATTGACGGTATTGCCGGCGTTGACGTTAAAGTGGCCGAAGGAGTTGAAGCCAGTATTGCCACGCACCGTGCTGGTGGTGATGTCGGTCACCGTGCCGTTGGTCACCATGCTGGTGGCGGTGGGCATTCCCGTATGCAAGGTGATGGTATTAGTGCCGGCGTCCGCTGCCGCCCAGGCCGGGATCCCACCGATCGCCATGAGCAACGCTGCAGTGATTCGATTCGGACGAAAGGCCTCAAAGGAGTCAACCTTTTCCAAGGGTTGGACCACTGCATTCGAGCGACTGTTTACCGGCATATCAAAGCACCTTCCCTTTCACTTCGTAACGGCATCCACAAAGTCAATACCGCTGCACGTCATAAATGACGACCTCGCAGACTTTGATGGCTTTTTTTGTAAAAATCAGATTAGCGCCGACTGGTCATTTGGCAAATAGTCCATTTGGACTGATTACTTGCCAAGGCTCACAAGTACGCGATTGAATGAGCATCATGACAACTCATCTAATGCTGATCGATGACCATGCACTGTTCCGATACGGAGTCGGTATGGTCTTGGCTGCAGGGCTGGTTGATATCGATATTACAGAAGCGGCCTCACTTGAGCAAGCACTGCTGCAATCTGATGATGCTTTTGACTTGGTCCTGCTTGACCTTCAACTTCAAGGGCTGAATGGTTTGGACGGCATTGCGTTGATCAAGCGCAAATGGCCTCACTCCAAAGTCGTAATAGTTTCCGCGAATCAGGATAAGCACATTCAGGACGAAGCTTTAGCACGCGGGGCGCATGGTTTCATCAGCAAATTAGAAACGCCCAGCCGCATGCTTGAATTGGTCGGCCAAGTACTTGCCGGCCAACTGCCAGCAAGCACCCCAGTACCCAACCCAGACAAGAAGCCAAGGCTTAGCCCACGGCAATCCGAAGTCCTAGAGCTGTTGTGCTTGGGCTTGCCCAACAAGCTGATTGGTCGGCGCCTGAATCTGTCGGAAAATACTGTACGCGGTCACGTCCAGGCCATCCTTCAAACCCTGCAGGTGTCTAGCCGCTCGGAAGCTGCATTCGTGGCCCGTCGTCAGGGATTGATCAATTGAGAGCAGCGCCACTCCCTAGCAATTTGGAACAGGACATCCGCACAGAGCAGGTGCGGCTGGTGTTCCGCAGCATGAAGAGCTCGCTGTATCTGGGCAGCGCACTGGCACTGACTCTCACCCTGGTTTTCCACAGCGAGGAGAACCACAACGCTGTACTAAGCTGGCTTGCAGCGGTCATCGTGAGCCGCGTAATCAGTGTTGGTTATGCACGCGCTGCTTTACGCCGCGGGATAAACGCGGAAAACACATCTCGGCACATCCATTACATGTGTGTCATCAAGATCCTTGAAGGCGTGGCCTGGGGATCGCTGGTATGGATTGTGATGGGTCATACCAGCCTGGCCGAGCAACTACTGGCTATGGCCTCGCTGGCCGGGGTCAGCGGCAACGCCGTATCGCTGCTAGCCCCCGTATTTCCCTTATTCCTAAGCATGCAGCTCGCCCAACTGGCCGCCATGAGCAGTAGGCTGCTGACACTGGAAGATTCCTCCTTCGCCATTCTCAGTGTCGGCTGCGCGCTGTTCGTAGCCGGTCAGTCTGCCCAGGCTATGCTGGCCCAACGCACCTCCCGGCAATCATTAATACTGCGCTTCGAGAACCTCGATCTGATAGAACGTCTTAAGGTGGAAAGCGAGAACGCCGAACTGGCACGCGGCAAGGCAGAAGAAGCCAACCTGGCGAAATCAAAGTTTCTCGCTGCAGCCAGCCATGACTTGCGTCAGCCAGTACATGCCCAGGAACTGTTCCTCGAAGTGTTGACCAGGAGCGATCTGTCAGACTTTCAACACAAAATCCTTAACAATGCCCGCGCCGCCAGCCAAGCCTCGGCGCAGATGCTCAACACCTTGCTGGACTTCTCACGCATCGAAGCCGGGGTAATCGAGCCACAAACACGTTCTTTCCGCCTGCAACCACTACTCCACAAGCTCGAAAACGAGCTCGGCGGTCAGGCCGACAACAAGAAAATCGTTTATCGCTGCCGGGAGACCCAGCTGGCGGTGTATTCCGACGAGAACCTGCTGGAATTGATGCTACGCAACCTGATCACTAACGCGATTCGCTACACCGAAACAGGTGGCTTGCTGGTCGGGTGCCGCAAACGCGGCAAAAAAGTCGTGATTGAAGTATTCGATACCGGTATCGGAATCGAACCTTCGCAGCAGCGTGAAATATTTCAGGAGTTCCATCAGTTGGGTAATCCCGAGCGTGACCGGCTCAAGGGTCTCGGTCTGGGTCTTGCAATTACTCAAGGCCTGGCTCAATCGCTTGATCACAGCGTGACGTTATCGTCCCGCCCCGGACGCGGAAGCGTATTCCGCATTAGCCTGCCGTTAGCTACATCTGGTGAAACTAGCGATACATTCGCCTCTCCCAAAGACTCTCAGTTTCAAACTGGGCTGTTACAAGGCTTACGTATTCTTATCATTGATGATGACGAGATGGTACGCGAGGCCATGGTACATTTACTTTCAGACTGGGGATGCGATTGCAAAGCAGTAGAGCACACTAGTGGAGCGTTGGAACTTGTCGAGCAGTGGCCAGCAGAGGTGCTCATCAGCGATTATCGCTTGCGTGAAAATCATACCGGCGCAAATGCCATTGCCCAGATACGGGAAGTAATGGGCACCATCATTCCAGCCTTGATCATAACTGGCGATACAGCTCCAGAACGCTTACGTGAAGCGCTACAAAGCGGTTTGAAACTGCTTCACAAACCGATATCGCCGACTGATCTCTATCAGGCACTAGCCAAAATAGCGCCTGCAAATAGAATCGAATGAATTACACCTGCACGGCCGTACCCTAAATATTCCCATCGTATGTGGCCAAGTTATCTCAACAGCAGAGATTTACTGCTCTGCTGACTTTAATTTTCTATAGGGCTGACTGCTTTAGATAACGATTCCATTTGCCATCTAGGCAGGCCCTCCAGAAGATGTCGATATGCGGGGATGTAACAATCTATCAGCATGATCGCGCGAAAATACCAAACTCGTGCACGCTACTTTTATCGGACTCGCTGCGGTGAGGATGATCCCACTTCAGCGCAGATCTGCGAGGCTTTACTTGCAACACCCGGATGCCCAGCAGGTGATCAATGCGTTCAGGCACAGTGATTGCCGCTGGATCGTCGCCGTAGGGATGATCAGCGAAGGCACGGACATCCCTCGCCTGCAGGTGTGTTGCTACCTCAGTCGCATCCGTACCGAGCTGCACTACCGACAGGTGCTGGGACGAGTTCTGAGGCGCATGGGCGAGCCCGATGACCAGGCGTGGCTGTTCATGCTGGCGGAGCCAACGCTCCGGCGATTCGCTGAGCGCATTGCAGATGATCTGCCGGATGATTTGGCGGTGCTGAGCCGGGTGCAGATGCCCGTTGCCCCTGCTGGCTCGATGGCTGGTGGGATGGGGGCTGGCAGCGAGGCCGATGGTCGCAGTGGTGGCGAAGCTGGGCGGCCTCCAAGGGCTGGTGCGGCGGGCGGCTACTCTCTGGGGGATTATTCTGCCGAGCCGAGCTATCAGGTCAGTTTTTCTCAGCACTACCGGCAGCTGTTGTTGGCTTGCTTTTGAGGAGCGAGCGCCATCCATTGTTCAGGTTGGCGCCGGAGTAGATCCATCGATGAAACCACGGGCCAACAAGTCATCTAGGTAGTAGCCAATGCGCTCAAGGTAATCGAGCGCCCTAGCCTGGTCGGTGACGTCCATACCCCGTCCGATCAACTGGTCGAGTTGAGCGGCATAGCTTTTCTATGGGTTGGGGTAGCTGACTCAGCCTGCCATTCCGTTTGCGTGCAAATCAAGTTTCACTTTTGCGTCACCTTGCGGAATTTGGCGATGGAATATCCCTCGGGTACCGGCTTGTATGGGTCATCCTCACGCGGCCAGCGCTTTTCGCGACTTTGGAAGGCCCGGAGGTTGGCAATGTCCAGCTCCACGACCACCACATGCTCGTTTTGCCCACCGCGCAGTCGGCAGGCATCGCGCATGAAGTCCTTCTTGGCGGGGCTTCTGACTCGACTGTCGCCATAGCGCCTATTGTTCACAAGGGCGATGTGTGCATGAACATCCAGGCTCGCCGACTCGACCAGAGCTGCAAATGTCTCCAGATCCTGATTCCAGGAAAGCACCATCATGCAATCTACATAGCCCTGGAACTGCTGGCGGTGCGCAATGTTCTGCAGCTCGGAGCAGACCAGTACACCAAAGCAAAAACCGCCGTGGTTGTACACGGGCTTGCGTTCGCCGGCCAAATGCGCCGGCCATTGCAGTCCAAACAAACGTAACAATGTTTCCTCCTCACCCGCTGCGGGCAGGGACTTCGCTTGTCGGATCTGCACAGAAGACAGAAATCCAAGGCGATCATCAGCAAGCACCAGCACTGCCTCGCTGTGGACATTTGGAGGAGCGCCCCGGTGATAATCGAGCCCGGCGATCAGGCTGATTCCGGCGTCCTGAAGCAACCGGGATACGGTATCGATCCAGCGCTCAGGCAAGGCCAATTCAGGCAACAACAGGTGTGTTGGTCGCGGATTAGCATCAATGGCTTGATTGACCAGTCGTTCGATGCGCTTGTAACGGTCACGAGACAGGTCGGGCCGGCCACTCGCGCCTGCGCTGAAGCTATCGTCCGTGGTCAGCAGGCTACTGATGCCCAACCTCACTTTTGGTGTTGCTTTTCCCACCCCAATTCGTGCGAGGCGGGGTGATCCTGAGGCTCCTTCATCCGTACCCCCACCTTGAGCATTGGGTTCGTGGTCGGACTGAACCAACGAGCCCCACACCCATACCCCCCGCATCGCGCGTACATATCTTGCCCACCCTCGTGCCGGCGCGTTGCTCAGCCCGTCGAAGACGCACTCTTCCGGCAAGAACAACGACACTTCCTGTGTGGTGTAGGGCCGGGTGGGCAGCAGATATGGCAACAGCGATGGCGCCAAAGCATCGCCTGCCGTATCAGTACAACGCGAAGAAACACGCGAGGCGCCTGTGCCGTTGCCCGCATGGATAGATTTGTCCAGAAATTCGCGCAGGTCAGCTTCGTGTGGATAGAGGCCGTGCAGAAGCTGCTCCTGTTGAATAGCGGGGCGCTGGCGTTTCGAGTGGCGGCGCAAATGATCTTTGTAGGCGGTTTTTGCCCAGTCGGTTTCACGCAGCATGAGTGCCTGCATGGCAATGGCCTCAACACCTTTTCCAAGGCCGACCAGCTCGCAGACAGCAAGTGCGGTGTCGCCGAGCGGCCGCATCTCGCCCTTGCTGTGACTCCAGCGTAGCGCTCGAAGAACGGCGTCCCGCGCCAAGTCCAGCGTGGTCTGCCGAAGGCCGTTCCACAGGCTTTCGGTGACCTTATTGGCTTTAATTCCGTTGACCTTGACCGTTCTAGACTCTGTTCTGGCTTGCAGTGCGTTGAGGGCGCCCATGGTTGACTCAATCAGTCGCCGCGCATCCGGCCAGTCCATGAGGGCAACGGCCAGAGACAGCAAGCGTGGCAGGTAGTCCAGGTGGTCAAGGATCTTGTCCGGACGCAGGATGTGGCTGTGCGCAAACGCATAAAACTGCTTACGCTCTTGTTGCCAATCGTCTTCGCGCAGGTCGCGGGCCAGGGTCTCGACCGCTCGCAGCTGCACAGACCAACCCAGCCGCCGCACAGACAAGCCGTCTGCACGGCGCAGCGTATCGGCCTCCTCGGCTGCGTGGCCAGCAGCCGTCAGCACCTTGGCAGACGCCATGGACTCCAGCCGATCCGGTGACGGCATCAGCCTGCGCTCGCTGGAAACACTGCGGATCTGCGACTCGATATTGCTCAGCAAGTCGATACCACCGTGCCCCTGCAGGAAAAAGGCCTTCTGTTTACTCTGTTGCAGCAGCAACTTGGTCTTGCCTTGAAATCCACCGGGCAGGCTCAACAAGATCTGGCCGTTTTTGACCGCGCTAGGGGCCGGAAAGCAGCGTGTTCGCGCAGCGAAGTAGGCCAGTAAATCCTCAGCCGACACCAGATTGCCGGGGTCGCGCAGTACCAGAAATAGGTCATCCACGTAACGCCCGTAGTAGACCGGCGTCAGGCCGTGCTCTATGTCCCGGTCCAGGCCAACCAGCAGGGTGTTGGCTACCACACGCGAAATGGACAAGCCAATGGGCAGGCCGCCAACCGTGACCTCTCGTTTGCTGCAACCCAGCGCGTGCATCTGGGCCGCGATACGTTTGGACCACTCCACCAGCCCGGCAGTGAACGCCTTGGTGAAGTCGAGCTCCCATTCCGACAGTTCGATGCCGCTTTCGGCGAGGAAACGACTATCGGCTATAAAGGCAGGATCGATCCGGTGGTAATAGCTGTTCAGGTCCATCGAAATGGCAACCACCGCGTTGCCAGCTTCTAGCTCGGTGCGCAAAGCCTTCAGGCCTCGACTGCGCCATTCCTTGTAAGGGCCGAAGTAAGGCTGGAAGGAGCCCACCGCTTCCAGATGGTAATCCCCCACGCTGCCTTTGGGTGCACCAGGCTCGGGGCGATAGCGGCGCAGCCGCGAACCATAGGCTTATTTGGGCAGCACTGCGTCGAACCTGTGGCCAACCAGGTTGATCCACAGCGCTGATAAGACGTGCATATCGACCGGGAAATCGCCAATCAGTCGAAACTCCGGCGTCAGCTCATGCGAGGCACACAAGCGATCAAAAGCACGGGCAGGATCAGAGAAAAAGCCGTGTCCGTCGGGTGCCGCGCCCTTCATCGGCGCAGTGACCAGCTTCTTGGCCACCACCCGCGTTATCCCCAGGTTCTGTATCAGTACCTCAGCCACCTGCCCGGCCTGCAAGCTGGCAAGCAAGGCCGTCAGCCTGCTCGCTAAGTCCTGCTCATACTCGGCAAACTGGCTGGCAATGCAGATGGATCGCTCGAAAAAGCAATCAGCCTTGGCCTTCCTGAATGCAAAAAACAGATCCGCCAAGGTCACATGCTGCCAAGTGCCGATTGCTTCCTGTTTCATTGCGTGTAGTCCTTAAATTGTTGTGTACAGGCCGATTGCGACCAGCATCAAGGCAGCTCGCCGACTGGCGGGGTGCGATCTCGTTGTAGGTCGTCTCGCGGCAGACGTATGCATCTTTGAAGCTGGGTGGTGAGGCGAAGCTTGCGGGCAATCTGCTCGGGTGAAAAGCGTTGCCGCAGCAGATAGGCGACCAATTCAAACCGTTCACTTCCGGGAGCCAACTTCTTTCGGGGCCGGCAGGGCAATCGGTGCCTGCGCATGGTCCGCTGGGCATGTAGGGTGGTGTACGTACCTTGGGCATCGCGATTGCGCCGGATCTCGCGGCTGATCGTCGAAGAGCGGTTGAGCATTCCGGCCATGGCACGTAGGTTGCTGCCTGCGTAGCAGGCCGACCTGAAGGGTGGAGCGTTCTTCGACGCTGAGTTCGTAAAACATGGCAAAACCGCACCGGAAAGGTCGGGTGTTGCACTCAGTTTTTGCGGTCGCCCATGGAAAGGATGAAACTTTATTTTCACGTTTTCGGCGTTTTTCGAGGTTGGCCGAAAATTAGGATGGTACTTTAAGGCTTTTGGTCGTCACCCTAGCAAAGACTTAGCGAAGTACCTTCTCATGTTTTTAATCCGCTTAAGTGATTGAATTTTAAAGATTTTTATAGTGATTAGGCGCGCGTCGTAGTTTCCTTCTGCTCTCAGTATTAGGATGAAACTTTATTTTCATCCCACAACCCTGGCTACTAACAATAAAGATTGACACTTAACAATAAAGATTGACACGCCGTAACATAGATTGACACAAGGCCGAAACCCCCGTATTTACGGGGTTTTCCATTTTTTGGCTGAGCCATCGGTCTAGATTCTCCGCTTCGTTCCGCTCCGGGAGTAGGCTAAAGAGGGCTGTACCATGAACAGGTGGTGGGCGATTTTTTCCTATAACTATTTTTCAGGGCGAGGAGAGGCGGTCCCGGCGGACGAAGGAGGTAGCATTGCGCGGTCGTAGGTTTTCGTCTGAGACAGATATTCAGCGGCATATTTCGAATGGATTCGGTAGCGGAGCTGGTGCCAGTTATCTGCCGTGGCTGCGCGTCCAAGACGTGCCTTCCAGAGGACGCTCCCACAAGATCCAAGGTGTGAAGATCGATCGCCTCCATCACCTCTTTTCCGACCTAGAGCGCGCCTATTTTTTGGTATGTGAATTTTCGGAAAATGTTGTGGATATACGCGAGCAGTATCCATTGCTACCGCGAGAAAGTGCTCAAGCAATCGCGAGCTCTATGGGAGTGCGATACCCGAAGTATCCGAAGACAGTGCTTCCTTACGTTATGACCACGGATTTTTTATTAACGATAAAAAAGCCCGATGGCAGCTTTAAATCCGTAGCCAGAACAATTAAATACCGCACTGACCTCGAAGGCAAAAAAGCCAGGAGGACGTTGGAAAAATTTGAGATCGAAAAGCGTTTCTGGACTGGCCAACACGTTGATTGGGCCATTGTCACTGAAGAAATGTTCAGCCCCGATTTGATCAAGAATTTAGGCTTACTCAGGAAGTTCGCTCAACTGCCGCGCGCCTTGGCAGAGCCATCATTACACACAGATTTTCTGGGGCACTTAGCGAGCTGTCGTCCCTACCCGTGGAGTACTGCTGAATCTCTGCGAAAGATTGCCGCACGTTTATTTATCTCCTATCAAGACTCTCGGGCTTTATATCATCACCTGATATGGGCTAAGTCGATCAAGGTAGATTTGGTTGGTACTCCCATTCAAATGACTGCGCCACTACCAACATTTGAAATCATTGAGAAACCAATGAAAATTTCACTGACGGCGGAGGGCCTATCATGAAAGTCCAAGTCAATGATTGTTTCGAACCGCTTACTGAGTTTTCCGTCGTGCCGGGCTTCGTTAGGGTCTTGTACCTCAATGAGCGATACGATGCGGTCGTTTTGATCCAATTAACGGATCCGCCCCGCCAGCCGATTGGTTTAGGCCT
This sequence comes from Pseudomonas sp. c313, assembly GCF_055407145.1. Lineage (NCBI taxonomy): Bacteria > Pseudomonadati > Pseudomonadota > Gammaproteobacteria > Pseudomonadales > Pseudomonadaceae > Pseudomonas > Pseudomonas sp. c313. The sequence continues at coordinate 212,521 of NZ_JBUZRD010000007.1, forward strand.
GGAGGAGCTTCGCGGATCCGTCATTGCAGGTGATACGAAGCTAGCCAAGGTCGTTACGCCTGAGTTTCTCTTAGTGTTAGAGGATGACTTGGATGAGAAAAAGAAGCGGGAAAGGGATGAAAAGTGGAACATCATCGCACCCCTGATCGACTCAGATTATCCAGGTCAGATATTCGCTCCTGGTGAGATGGGTCAAATGGTCGGCGCTAGAGCTGTTGAGCTCGGTATACAGCGCAAGAGCATCTATCGACTTCTGTACCGTTACTGGATCAATGGCCAAGTTCGAAATGCGCTCTTGAAAAACTATGCGGGCGTCGGAGTTCCTGAGCGCAAGTATGATCCCGCAAAGCCCCCAGGTAGGAAGCCAAGGTATCAAGGTATTGCCGTTTCACCGACCAAGGTTATCGATGCCGTGGATAAGCGCTGTATCCGTATCGGCTACTCGTTATTTGTCGGGGATAAGACTTCTACGATAACCAACGCCTATGTTGAGATGCTCAGGAGGTTCTATACCGCGAAAGACCTGTCGAAAAATCCAGAATCAGGCGGTCGTTTGCTACCCGAATCGGAAATTCCTTCCTTTAGACAGTTCGATTATTGGGGAAAGCAATATTTCGACGAGGTTGAAACTGAACGTGGCCGTAAGGGAATGCGTAAGTGGCTAAAAGATTGCCGCCCCCTTTCTGGAACCGTCCGTGACTGGCTTCGTGGCCCCTGCCATCAGTTTGAGATCGATGCCACCATTGCGGACATTTATCTCGTGAACGGATACTCCAGGCGAATGCTCATTGGACGGCCGGTTGTGTACGTCGTCATTGATAGCTTTTCCGGCATGATCGTCGGTCTCTACATCGGATTAGAGGGCCCGAGTTTGAACGGAGCCAGGCAAGCGCTTTTCAACGCTTTCACTTCGAAGGTTGAGTTTTGCGCTACCAATGGGGTCACAATCGATTCAGGGGAATGGGCCTGTCATCACCTCCCACATCACATCTACGCTGATCGAGGCGAGATGTTGGGGAAAGCAGCTGAGGGTCTTGCCACTGGCCTGAATATCGAGCTGGGAATCGCTCCGCCTTACCGCCCTGACTGGAAGTCGATGGTTGAGAGCCGGTTCGGTATCCTGAACAACCTGACAGGCATCAGGTGGCTTCCTGGTGGTGTAGCTGCTAGGGAGAAGGAACGTGGCGAGCGAGATTACCGACTCGATGCAACGCTGAGCATTAAAGAGTTCACCAAGATTATCATCCAGTGTGTCCTTCACTATAACCGCTTCAACAGGCAGCCCGACAGGCTCACTCAAGAGATGATGAACGACGGTGTCGATCCGACGCCGTCAGGTATCTGGACTTGGGCATTAGAAAATGGTCATGTCGAACCAAACAATCATCCCGACGAGCTGGTCTATCTCCATTTGCTTCCGCGCGAGCAAGCGACGGTGCAAAAGGGTGGTGTGCTATTCCGAGGGATGCACTATGTCTGTGATGTAGCGATCGAGAACAACTGGTTTGCGAAGGCCCGTAGCCGCGGGGTTTGGTCGATAGAGTGTTGGTATGACCCAAATTCCTCAGCACATATCTGGATTCGGGGAGACAACAAACAGTTCATCCGTTGCGATTTGCGTAAGTCTGATAGCAAGTATGCTGGTTATCGATCCGATGAGATTTTCGATCTGCTCGAAGCTTACCGCCAGACTCCACCGACTCATAAACGCGCTGAGTTGGAGAGTCGGATTTCGCTGCTGGAGGAAGTTAATCAAGTCGTCAGCGGTGCGATCGCTGAGCGAAATGATGAGCCAGCGCCTGCGACCAAAGCTGAGATGATTGGAAATATTCGTGAGAATCGCGCCGTTGAGCGCCTCAAGGAGCGTGAGACCGCCCATGTGCCAGAGGGTGTAAGGATTGAATCGCCTGTGCTCAAGACAGAGATCTCCCAAGATCGCTCAGAAAACTTTGCCGGCCCTCGCAGCGCTCAGGTTATCGATATGCTCAAACGCCTGCGCCCAGGACAAAACTCATGAAAGGCGCCCAAGTTTTCGCAAGCTACACGAAGCAGGCGATAGCGGACTACGCGGGAAATCCACTCATCGAAGCGCTGCCACCGATCTTCTCAGAAGAGGTGGCAATGCAACTAATCTCGAACTTCCCCCGTCCTGTTGATCCAGAAGAGCTGACCCTCGACCGATCGACTCGGGTTCACTGCATCGACCGGTTGAGAACGGTGGTCCAGCCTTTGTTGGTCCACATGGATCTGGAGTCCGTATTTTCATTGCTGGTACGACGTGGGTACGTCGGACGCAACCCGACCTCTCCAGACACTGTCAGACATCTTCACTCACTTTCGGGCGCACAGCGCTACCACGATGGATTTAAGTCCACTGCCGAAACGTTCAGTCTGGTTGGCCTTAGTGGCATTGGAAAGTCCACCGCACTCGAAGCCATTTTGAGTCTCTACCCTCAAACGATTCGCCACGAGCGTTATGAAGGAAAGCAGTTCGTTCATACCCAGATCACCTGGCTCAAGCTTGACTGCCCCCGAGATGGTTCGCTGGCAGGCTTCTGTCAGCAATTTTTCTATGCGGTCGGGCGAGCTTTAGGTGATGAGGATTACTACAAGCGGTATAGGGCTCGGAACATCAATGACTCGTTGCAACAAATGGAACAGGTTGCGAGTACATTTTTCATCGGAGCTTTGCTGATCGACGAACTTCAGAACCTGCACCTCGCGAAAACTGGGGGCAAGGACAACATGCTGAATTTCTTCCTCCATCTAGTGAACAACATCGGAATTCCTGTGGTGTTCATCGGGACAAATTCGATGATCAGCCTATTTTCGGACGTCATGCGCAACGCAAGGCGTTGCTGCGGCGTCGGGGTACTCGAATTTAAACGTTTTGAGAAGGACGATGACGAGTGGCGCATGCTTGTTGAAAACCTCTGGAGCTATCAGTGGTACCAGCAGCCGGTCGAACTGACAGAGGATGTGTTTGATGCGCTGTATGAGCATACACAAGGGGTCACCGACTTTTTGGTGAAGCTTTTGGTGCTCAGTCAAAGGTATGCGATCCAGAGTGGTTCGGAATGCGTTACCGCCGAGACAATTGCGTTGGTGAGCAACACCAAGATGCAGATATTGAAGCCAGCTTTGTCCGCTCTGCGAAGCCGAGATCCGAAACGGATGCGGCAGTTCGATGATTTGCTTCCGATTGAAGACCAACTAAGCGACATGATGGCGTTCGATGGTGTGGCTCGGCCGGAGCGACTGGCATTGCTGCGCAGTGTCATCAGTCGCAGCGACAATAGTGCTACCAAACCTAATGTGGCGGCCGTTAACCAAGTCAAATCGCAGTCACCTGCGGCGGTGGCGGTTGAGACCTCAGAGGCACAGGCGCTAAGTGAAAGTGAAGACTCCATTGAGGCGTTGAAGAGCGCCGGTTGGATAAGCAGTGATCTCTTTGAGTTTTCTCCGTTGTATCGGAAGGGGTGAATTAAGGGTGACGAAATGGGGCTCAAATTCCATTTCTTTCCGGCCGTTTTCCACGATGAGACGCTTCACAGCGTTCTCTCAAGATACGCCCGGCTCTGTGGCGTACGTAGTTGCGCAGCAGTTTTCGATGGAGCGCAGTCCGCGAAATGCTTTTCGCAGAACGTTGCTTTTCCATGTCGACTAGCTGAGCTTGTCGAGGCGCTGCCGTGTGATACAGGCTTATCGCTAGCCGCTGTTATAAAGCGCCATACGCAACTGCCCTACTACGAACCTTTTTTGACCCCGCAACAGGTGGACGACGCCAATATCTTGATGGCGGGAAACGGCAAGGGGTTGATGCTAAGGTTGGGGTTAATCGCGAGCCGACTCGAGTTTGCTTCGAGAGTGCGATTTTGCTTCGACTGTGTCCAACAGGACATGGCCTGTGTGGGAGCAGCGTACTGGCACCGTGTGCATCAGCTTCCAGGCGTTTTGATCTGTCCCCACCATGGAACCCCGTTGAGGTTCCTTGATTACCGCTGGTTGAGCAGAAACTCTCGAAGAATGCATTTACCGGACGATGAGGACGTTCAGTCTCACTCCATTTCGCTAGACATCCCTCAAAATCTACAAAGTGCTCTGCAAGAAATAGCGCAGCGTTCGATGCAGGTGCTTGAGACCGATGTTCCGCCATTATGTCCTGATGCGATTCGCTCGGTGTTTCTGGATAGCGCTATTGCCTTGAAAATGGCTTCCGATACTGGTCGGCTGCACTTAGGCATTTTGGCGCGACACATGTCTGCGTTCTTTGAGGCGCTCCCCTCCTCAGGGGAATACTCGATACTGAGCAAGTCGTCTGCGGATATACCGGCGGCCTGGATTGTGAAGCTTTTGCGTAAGCCGAGGGGCACCCATCATCCGCTGAAATTCATCCTGCTGGCCTGTGCGCTCAAGGTCGATATGGAAAGGATACTGCGGCCAAACGGGCCTATTACCGAGTCGCTTAGTCGAACAGCCAATAGCGAAACTCCTGGTGGACGAGCTGCCAACAGATCTCCAACCAATCGCTCAAGCACCAATGAGTATATGAGTGAGGCATCTGAAACGATCTGGACGCTGGCGCTCATGGGGGCTAACGCTAAGACCATAGCGTCAGAAACAAGGAGCTCGGTTACATGCGTCTACCGAATGATACGCGCGATTTCGTATGGACCTGACCTATGGAAAGAGGCGAGGCTTTCGAAACTGCTGGTTGATAGGAGGAACCGATTTGACGGGGAATACAGAGCTCGCCTAGCTCATGAGTGTCGAGATTATGTGTGGCTTCATCGAAACGATCGGCAATGGCTGTCCGAGCTTACACAAGAGCCAGGAAAAGCCCACAGACCGCGCGGACAGCAGGCAGAAAGATTCAAAGACCTCGACCTTGACCTTGCCAACGAAGTGGTTCAATGCGCTGAAATGTTACGAGCGCTTCCAGGTAAACCTGTCCGCATCTCACGGACAAAAATAGGCAGAGAGCTTCATGTGTTATCTAGGTTTGAAAAGCAGCTCAACAAGCTGCCGCACTGTGCGGCTGCACTGGCAGCCGAATGCGAAACCCTTGATGCATTCCATCGGCGGCGCCTGAGCTGGGCCGAGCGGAAGCTAAAACTTGACGGCAAGCCAATCACTCAATCAGCGCTGTATCGAACAGCGTGTCTCAGAAAACTCCAAATATGAGTGAAGGCACCCTGATCCGCGTATGAATATTGCTCTGTAACGCCGTCGGCACAAGCCTCTATATATATGAGCTGTGCGTGGATTCGATGTGTGAATTTTGACGAGGCGTGCAGTGAAAGTATTTATATGTGTGGTGTATTGTATTTGTAACCGTCCGGCCAGCACCCTCTCCTGACAGCCCTCCAAATTGGCCAAGATAGTGGACACCATTTTTTAGTGGACACTATCTTGGATACAGTTGCCCCAGCCCGTCGAGCCGGTCGCCGCCCCAACTTTCCGCTGGACTTTAAACGCCAAGTCGTCGAGGCCACCTTCCAGCCTGGCGCCTCCGTGTCATTGATCGCTCGCGAACATGACGTCAATGCCAATCTGGTCTTTCGCTGGCGGCAGCAATACCAAGAAGGGCTATTCGGCCCGGTCAGCCAGAGTGCTTCGTTTTTGCCAGTCCAGGTGATCGAGGCGCCAATGGATCTGCCGCCAGTCTTCCAGCCACAGGCAGAGTGTCATTCCGAGATCGCAGTTGAGGTAGGAAAAGCCAAGTTGCGTATCACCGGAGCACCAGACCCGCAGACGCTGCAACTCGTCTTGCAGCAGTTAGTGCGATGATTGCCCCTCCCGCTGGAACCCGTATCTGGATCGCCGCTGGCGTCACGGACATGCGTCGTGGCTTCGACGGTTTGGCGGCCATGGTGCAGACTCAACTGGAAGCCGATCCCTTCTCCGGTCAGATCTTCGCCTTTCGCGGACGGCGTGGTGACCGGATCAAACTGTTGTGGTGGGATGGCGACGGCTTGTGCCTGTTTTGCAAACGGTTGGAGCAAGGACGCTTTGTCTGGCCGCAAGCAACCAGCGGCAGCGTGTCGCTGACGACCGCGCAGTTGTCGATGCTGTTGGAGGGCATTGATTGGCGCCGGCCAATTCGTACAGCACCCGTCCTCGCGGTCTGACTTGCCGCGCTGAAAAAATCCCCAGTAATATTCGGGCATGACCCTCGTGACCGACTCCCTGCCGAATGATCTTCAAGCCTTGAAGGCGCTGATCGCTGCCCAGCACGCAGAGATTGAGCGCTTGAAGATGATGATCGCCAAGCTGCGTCGTACGCAGTTCGGTCGCAGCTCCGAGCAACTGGAAGCGATGATCGACCAGCTCCAGTTGAGCCTTGATGAGCTGCAAATCAGCCAAGCCGAAATGACACCTCCAGTCGAGCCGGCACCTCGCGCAGTTTCGCGCCGTAAACCATTGCCTGAACACCTACCTCGCGAAACCCACGTTCATCAGCCCGAGTCGCAATGCACTGGCTGCGGTGGGACGCTTCGCCATTTAGGTGAGGATGTGTCCGAAGTGCTGGAGTACGTTCCGGCACGTTTCAAAGTCATTCGCCATGTCCGTCCGAAGTGGGTTTGCCGCTGCTGCGAGCACTTCGCCCAGGTGCCGGCACCGAGTCGCCCGATCGCCCGAGGTCTTGCCGGCCCAGGGTTGTTGGCCCATGTGCTGGTCTCGAAGTTTGTCGATCATTTGCCGTTGTATCGGCAGTCCGAGATCTACGCCCGTGAGGGCGTGGAGCTGGAGCGCTCAACCCTGGCCGACTGGGTTGGCCAGAGCAGTCAGTTGCTGCGACCACTGATCAACGCCCTTGAGCACCACGTCATGAGCGGACACAAAGTCCATGCCGACGACACGCCGATTGGCGTGCTCGCGCCGGGCAACGGCAAGACCAAATCGGCGCGCCTGTGGACGTACGTGCGGGACGACCGACCTACGGGGGACGCGACACCGGCGGCGGTCTGGTTTGCCTACTCGCCGGATCGCAAGGGGCAACATCCCCGCGCGCATCTCAAGCGCTTCAGCGGGATCTTGCAGGCGGACGGCTATGCCGGTTTTGCTCAACTATATGCCACGGGCACCATTGAGGAAGCGGCGTGTTGGGCTCACGCCCGGCGCAAGTTTTACGAGGTCTACAAAGACCTGGCTTCACCACTTGCCGCCGAGGCGCTGCAACGGATTGCGGCCCTGTATGCCATCGAAAGCGAGATTCGAGGGCAACCGCCCAACCTGCGAAAAGTGGTTCGGCAAAGCCGAGCCAGTCCGCTGCTGGAACAACTCCACGCGTGGCTCAACCAGACGCTGACTCAACTGTCGAAAAAATCGGCATTGGGCGGTGCGATTCTCTATGCCCTCAATCGGTGGCAGGCCTTGGTGCGCTATTGCGATGACGGGCGAATTGAGATCGACAACAACGCTGCCGAACGCGCGCTACGTGCTGTCGCGCTAGGCAGAAAAAATTATCTGTTCGTCGGTTCCAACGCCGGCGGCGAACGAGCGGCTGCGATTTACAGCCTGGTGGGTTCAGCCAAACTCAACGACCTGAACCCGCAAGCCTATTTGACACACGTGCTGGAGCGCATCGCCGACCACCCGATCAATCGGGTCGACGAACTGCTGCCCTGGAACGTTTCTCTCGCCTCCACGGAACTCTGCGAGGCCGCCTGATCCATGGTCAAAACTGTTCGCTTGCCAAAACCCGAACCTGATTTGTTGCTACTGCACATTGAATTGAAGTGGATCGAACCTGCCATCTGGCGCCGTGTGGCGGTGCCCGAGAACATCACCTTAGGCAAATTGCACGCGGTGATCCAGATCGCAATGGGCTGGCACGATGACCATCTGCATGAGTTTGAAATAGCTGGTGAGAGTTACGGTATTCCCGACTCCGATGGATGGGGGCCTCCCGTGAACTCGGAGACCCGCAAGACTCTGATCAAAGCGTTGAACGGGAAAAGGACATTCCGCTAGGTCTATGACTTTGGCGATGGCTGGGATCACCGGATCAAAGTCGGAAAGAGAAATCCGATGCCCACTCCGTAGGACATTGAGTCGAAATCCAATCACGATGTTCTCATTGGAAGGGTCTGCAACAGATGTCGATTAAGCTCCTGGCCCACGCCGAACGCCTCTTGGACGCTTACGATAGTCAATCCTTGATGCTTGGAGGCCCAATCTTCTGCCGCTGGGATAGATGCGAAGAAATGCACATGGCAACAGAAGGACTGACGAACGTCGGCCGCCTCCTGCGGCAATACCAGTGACACTGCCACGTCGGCAGGTTCAACAGCCTGTATCTCGCTGGGTGAAACCGTAAGCGAAACGGGTGCTCCAGTTGCAGCGCAATGCGACGAGACGCGAGCTGTACGGCCGATTAACGCCGGGAGCATCAGGGTGTCCAGCGCGCACCAGGCATACAGCCGGCGGTTGTCAATTTCCAAGACATGCGACGTCTCGCGCAAGGTGAGGACATAGCCGATGATGTTCCCATCGTTGTCGTATTCGGTACTGGTGGCTTGTTCGAGCACAGCCGCCACTTGCTCAGCGGGCCAGCCAAGAGTCCTGGCAAGCGTAGTTCGCGAAATCGGGCGTCCCTTGGCAAGTTCACCCAGTAGCGCGACCAAGAACTCCGCAAAACCTTTGGGCCGGTTGGTCGGGGTGAGACGTTCGGCGATCTCGGTAATGTAGCGGGCAAATTTCATGGTGCTCTCCATTCATCCAGCGCAGCAGGACAATTGCTTTACGTCCTTGGTGAAAGTCTGCGCCGCGAGCTTCAGGCCCTCGACCATGGTTAGGTAGGGGAACAACTGGTCGGCCAGCTCCTGCACGGTCATGCGGTTGCGAATAGCCAGCACCGCCGTCTGAATCAGCTCGCCCGCTTCCGGGGCCACCGCCTGCACGCCGAGCAACCGACCAGAACCCGCTTCGGCGACCAGCTTGATGAACCCTCGCGTGTCGAAGTTGGCCAGCGCACGCGGCACGTTGTCCAGGCTCAGCGTGCGACTGTCGGTTTCGAGGCCTGCGCGCTGTGCTTCCGCTTCGCTGTAACCGACGGTGGCCACCTGCGGATCGGTGAACACCACCGCCGGCATGGCATCGAGATTAAGCGTAGCTTCGCCGCCGGTCATGTTGATCGCCGCACGGGTGCCAGCCGCCGCCGCGACGTAGACGAACTGCGGCTGGTTGGTGCAGTCGCCGGCTGCATAGATATCCACTGCGCTACTGCGCATGCCCTGATCGATCTGAATGGCGCCGCGTTCATCCAACAGTACACCCGCCGCTTCCAGGTTCAGGCTTTGGGTGTTGGGCGTGCGGCCGGTGGCGACGAACAGTTGGTCGGCGCGCAGTTCACCGTGGTTGGTGGTCAGTACGAATTCGCCGTTGGCGTGGGTCACCTGACTGGCTTGTGTCTGCTCAAGCACGTCGATGCCCTCCATGCGGAAGGCTGCGGTCAGCGCCTCGCCGATGGCCGGATCTTCGCGGAAGAACAGCGAGTTGCGCGCCAGGATGGTGACGCGGCTACCCAGCCGGGCAAAGGCTTGCGCCAGCTCCAAGGCCACCACGGATGAGCCGATCACGGCGAGCCGTTGCGGAATACTGGCGCTGGCCAGTGCCTCCTCCGAGGTCCAATAGGGGGTGTCTTGCAGCCCGCGAATCGGCGGCACGGCCGCACCGGCGCCGGTAGCGATCAGGCAGCGGTCGAACGCGACTTCGCGCCCGCCCCCCTCGACCAGTTCGACGCTGAGCGTGTGGCCGTCCTGGAAGCGAGCGGTGCCACGCAGCACGGTGATGGCTGGTGTGCTCTCCAGAATGCCTTCGTACTTGGCGTGACGCAGTTCGTCGACAAGGCCTTGCTGTTGCGCGAGCAGCCGCTCGCGCAGGACGGTCGGCGGCGTGGCGGGCATTCCGTCATCGAACGGACTCTCGCGGCGCAAATGAGCCACATGCGCGGCGCGAATCATGATTTTCGACGGCACGCAGCCGACGTTGACGCAAGTGCCGCCGATGGTGCCGCGCTCGATCAGAGTGACGCGGGCGCCGGCTTCCACCGCCTTCAAGGCGGCCGCCATTGCCGCACCGCCGCTGCCTATGACTGCAATGTGTAGCGCGTCGCCGTTTTTGCCGACCTCGGTGTCGCTGCGCAACCAGCCCAGCGCCTTATCGAGCTGGCCGGGGCGCGGTTGTAGCGAGGCGACTTCGAACGACGCTTGATACCCAAGGGCCTCGACGGCGGCTTGCATTTGTTCACGGCTGACAGCCGCGTCGGCCGTCATTTCGGCCTTCCCACCGGCGTAGGAGACGTCCGCCCGGTGCACGCCGGAGATTCCCTCCAGAGCATCTCTGACGCGGTCGGCACAGGAGGCGCAGGTCATACCGTGGATTCGCAGTGTGGTCATAGCGTTTACTTCCTCAAATGGGTCTCTTTGCGGCATTACTGTTTTGGCTGTGGTGGGCAGGCACCCGGGGCGCAACGGGGGTGGGCGGGCGACACGAGATCCCAGATCGAGCCCCCAAGCATGAGGGCCAGACCGATATAGAGCAGCCAACCGCTCCGCCAGCCATAAGCCCGCATCAAAAACACCGCAGCCAAGACCAGGACAGGGCCTATCAGGCCGAGTGCAGTTCGCTGCCACTGCCGATGTTTGAGCCAGCCAAGGGAATTGACGAGCAGCGCCAGGGCCGCAAACAAGGGCAGTAGCGTGGTGATGAACAGGCCTTCCCACTGGCTCAAAAAGCCCAGACCGATTGCAGCGCCTAAGCTAGCCAGAGCAGGAAAACACGCGGCGCAGCCTAGGGCTGAAACCAGCACACCGACGGAACTGGCTTTGTCACCGATCCGCGTGAACAGATTGAGAGGATTTCTCATTGGTATTTCCTCCTATTGCTTGATGGTAGATGGATAGCCGGCATCCTCGGTCGCCTTGGTCAGGGCCTCGGAGTTGGTCTTGGCATCGTCGAAGGTCACGATGGCTTCGCGTTTCTCGAAACTCACCTCGGTCTTGGTCACGCCCTCGACCTGGGTCAGCGCTTTCTTGACCGTGATCGGACAGGCGGCGCAGGTCATGCCCGGTACCGACAGGGTGACGGTTTGGATGGCGGCCCACACCGGGGAAACCACGGCAATGAGCGCGAGAGCGGCAAACAGCTTTTTCATGGGAGACTCCTGCCTGATCAGTAAAACAACGGGAGGATGTAGGGGAAACCGAGCGCGACCAGCACGAGTGCCATCACGAGCCAGAAAATGAACTTGTAGGTAGTTCGTACCTGCGGAATTGCGCAGGTCTCACCGGGTTTGCAGGCTTGAGCCGGGCGGAAAATGCGCCGGTAAGCGAAGAACAGCGCCAACAATGCCGCGCCGATGAAAAACGGGCGGTAGGGCTCCAGAACGGTGAGATTACCGATCCAGGCGCCGCTGAAGCCCAGGGCAATTAGCACCAGCGGGCCCAGGCAGCAGGTGGACGCAAGGATCGCCGCCAGACCTCCAGCGAGGAGTGCACCACGGCCCTTTTGTGATTCAGACATGGGTTCAACCTTTCGAATGTTTGATCGATGGGTTAAGGTTATTTCCGTAGTCAGGTACGGAGTCAAGCGGTATGAAAAACACTGCGGAAAGCCTGACCATTGGCGTCTTTGCCAAGGCAGCCGGGGTTAACGTGGAAACCATTCGGTTCTATCAACGCAAAGGGCTGTTGCCCGAACCGGACAAGCCCTACGGCAGCATTCGTCGCTACGGCGAGGCGGATATTGCACGGGTGAAATTCGTGAAGTCCGCACAACGGCTGGGCTTCAGCCTCGATGAAGTGGCCGGACTGTTGCGGCTCGATGACGGTACGCACTGCAATGATGCGCGTGTGCACGCCGAGCAGAAGCTCGAAGACGTGCGGGGGAAACTTGCGGATCTGCGGCGGATCGAGTTGGTCCTGGCGCAGTTGGTTGATGACTGTTGCGCGAGCCACGGGACGGTTAGCTGCCCGCTGATCGATTCGCTGCATGGAATAGATAGCCACGAAAACTTCGCGCCTTAGCCTACGATTTCCCGTTTCATTGCCCCCCTGTTTGTCGGCTTGAACAGGAAAAGAGCGGCGCTCAATGAGCCCCGTTGACTGGCCAAACCTACGGTCTGCTTTTAGCCACGCTCTTACCCTACAGAGCCGAGAGTCCTGATCACTTCGAATGCAAATGATTGGTCAGTTGCAACGCAAATGGGTGGTCAAGTGGGGTGCAATTTCGCAGTTTTTGAGTGTGAGCGCGTCAATCAGCGGTTAAAGGGGATTAAGGTCTGAGATGCAAGGCGGTGTAGTTCGGACGCTTACTTGTATTTTGACTTTGGCGTAAAAACTGCTGTTTTCTAATAAAACAGTTGCTGGCTGTTCGCTACTGTATGGCGTTCATTTTTAAAATCCTTACCCGGGTACACGGTGATATGTGATAAAAGAACACCATCCACAGGACTCGCGTCCTACCAGACCCACGCTAGAAAGTCGGCTACTCATGTCCAGTATTCTGTTTTTCCCAATGTCTATGCCAGACGAGACACTATTATCTCGTATTACGAGATACCATTTTTTGTCCGGAAACAAAACCGAGGCAGAAACTTTCCGTGATCTTTTTGGCGTTGCGCCATTCCAACTATCTATCATACCAAAGCAATTAGAAAACCTTGCTTCTCGATTGCCGGGAGTTAAAGAAGGCAACTTGGCTGAGTTGCTTGAGATTAACACTACGTTCCCAGCCTACAAACCTTTTATAGGATTATCAAAAGAATCCTCTAAGGAATTTGACAAGGTTTTATCTGATGTCGCTCGAGTGCCTAGGAGAGAAGGTACGAGGAATAGCAGAGCTAAAATTTGCTTGGCCTGTGTGCAGGCCGACCTCATAGAGTGTGGCTACGCATATTGGCACCGAGCTCATCATGTACCGGGCGTTACAGCGTGCTGGCGACACGGTGAAGAACTTCTTAAATCTTGCCCTAATTGCTCTCACCCTTTCTATCGTAAAAACCGATTGTTACCGGGGTTGACCGATGATTGTGCTTGCGGGTGGAACGCTGTTAAACCTACGAACCGCTCACTCGCCTCAAATGAAGAGCGCGAGTTTGCAGTTTTTGTAAATGATATTCTGCAACGCAATCTGCCATCGATAGAATATACGGTTTTGGCTGCTTGTTATCGGCGTCAAGCAAAGAAGCAAGGGTTTGTTCATGGGAACCTAATTGGCACAGCTAAATTATTTAGCAGTATTCGTGATAAGTTCAGCGATGAAATTATTTCGAAAATTGATTTGGCATACGCAGCTGGAATTCGAAGTCAATGGATTAGGCTATCGACAACAAGAGGTCAAATTGATATGCCGTTGGCAAGGCATCTTTTAATATCTCTCCATCTTTTTGGATGTGCAGAAAAGTTTGAGAAATGCTTGGCAGAAGAGTCTCTACTTGCTAGCTCGGCAAACCCGACGGTCCGTCTTAAAGAGAAAACTTTGCCAGAACATAAGAAAAAGGCTTATCGAGAAAAAATCTCAATGCTACTTGAAGTGAAGCCAGGCATTGGTATGGACTATCTTTGGGTAAGTGCTTATCAAGTAACCCGTTGGCTCAACGAAAACGATAAGGACTGGTTGTTGAGTAAAATTACAGGGAACTTAATGCAGAAGAGTAGTGTCGAGCCGGTGGTAAATGATGAGGACGAAAAATACGCAACTATTCTTATAGAGGGCGTTGAGAACTTGTACCGCATCACCCAAAAACAGGTGCGAGTAAATATCAGTAACATGCTTGCACTTTTGCCGCGAAAAGTAAGTAGGGAGCGTGCGACTCGTAAGTCTTTCCCATTGCTGTCAGCTCAACTTGAACTTCATCTTGAGTCTCTTTGGCATTTTAGGTTACGGAGATTTATATGGACGATGTCGGAGATCGCGAGGCTTAAGTTACCCCCAAACAACTCCAGCTTGAGATTATTGACAACAGTGCCTCATGTGGCCTGCCAGGCTCTCATAAATCACTTCGAGTGGGATTTAGACAGCATGGTTAAGGACGGCATTAAGGTTGACGTTATGCTTAGAAATACCGGTGTCTCGCGGCAATGGGAAGGGCCACCAGGTTATGATATTCCCATGGGTGGCAATGCATACATGGAGATGATCGCGTCCAATTCAAAGCTCCAGTAGATATTTTTATGGCGTGGCGCAGTTGCTCTGGATCCGGTGATTTTTGTGGCTTATTGCTGGGCGTTGGATGTCATTGTTAATACCGACGCCTATTGCGTATTGATCGGGCATTGGATGTGCACCGATAGCAGCGGTTTACGCATATACGGGATTTATGCCGCAGAAGCAGATATCGCTCACGTACCGCAGACACCGGCATCTATTTTGACGTCGGATTCAAGCATGAGCAATGGCATAAATCAGACCATAGCTAAAGGGCTAAACGTTAGCTTTTGAGCAGATGAGCCAAGTTTTGCGTGCTGTTCATCGGGGTTTAAGTCGGGCGATTTACGGGCAGCTATGCTGACTGGTGTGATTAATCATTCGACTCGATTTATGAAGTGGGTCGGAGGGATGAATGAATCTGGCGGGCCTAGCAGAACTGGTTTCTGGTGGTGAAAAAATACCTGGATGTGAGCTTCCTCATTCAGACGCCGTGGCTCTGATCGGATCTTACTTCCCTGGACGGACCTATTGCCTAGTCGCTGACTGGATAATGGTTGATTTAGTGGTCTCCCCCCGTCAGTTAAAGGTCGTTGTTAGAGGAGGAGTTACTCCTACACTGGTCAACACTTTGTTTGTTCTCCACGATAGCTGAGGACGTTTCCATCGCGCCCGCTGGGTAAGAACCTCATTGGGAGTTTCCTTCACCCACGATTGCCTGTTCGAGACCAAAAATACCGTTTATGTGTTGATGGGACCCGGCCGAAGGGTACAGACGGACCTAGATGTCGCTTTGAGCCTGTACTGAGAGTCACGGACGCGTAATGTGGTATTTATCGACGCTCAATGTTTTGGGCGCCGTCCCACTCAACCATCGCGGTACTGTCTCGGTGCTTACTGAGACATGGCGTTCGTAACAATCGTCCCCAGAACCAGGCCTATAGCGGAGTGGCGACACATGACCATTACCCGGACTATCGTCCAGACAGTCGAGTTCTTGTGTGACCTGTCTTGAGATCAAACCCTCCAAAAATCTGTTCTTCAGTAGGTAAAAGGCCTCCTGCGCATTACCTAGAACCTCGGGTAATCTTTGGGATAGATTCCTTCGAAGAATTGCTTCAAACGAAGGATCTGATCGATCCAGCGTGGGCGGTCCCCGCTCTTCAGCTGTGCTCCAGCGCTGACGGATAAGATTGGAAAAACTTTTCAGACTGAGTCTACGTTAGAGACTATGGTCTGTGACAAGCCTAGATGATGCTGTCCGCGTTTCGACGCTCAGACCCTCGTGCTGATGAATGGCATAGAGTATTATGCTGTATGCATATACAGTTATTGGGTTCGTGCAGCCTTACTGATCACTAGGTGTTGGAGCCCTTAGGTGATATCTGATATCGAGATAAGCCCTGAAGTTTGCTGGGTAAGGTGCTATTTTCAGTGATTCCATATTGATACTATCGGAACGGAATTCGACCTATGATTACGCTGAAAACTGCCATTATTCACAGCTTCAAGAAGCTGGCCAAGACCAGCGTTATCTCCGAGGTGGTCAAGAAGGATGTGGCGCTCGATACTGAAAATCCCGCGTTGCATTTTCTGGTCAATGGTATCCACGGCCTCATCGGCAAAGAAGGCAACAGCGTGGTCTACGGCCAGTTTGCCAATGATGACCGTCAGGGACCGTTTCCAGAGCGCTTCACCGCGTTCGTAGAAGTACAAGATGATGAAGCGCGATTTATCGACTTGACCCACTTGGCAATGGACCAGTTGGTGGAGCAAGCCGGTAATCAAGTCTTATCGACCGGTGGACACATCCTTTGCGCTCAGTACACCGCAGGTGCAACCGACTTTTTCCTGGTCGCCAGCATGAAGGAACGCGGCGGTATACAGCTGGACGAGAACTATGTGCCCAAGGAAATTCAAGAGGTCGATCTCAACAAGGTTCAGCAGGCCGCCAGGATCAATTTAGCGAGTTTCGTGGCCATAAAGGCTATGGCTGCTGCGGCCGCTGCTGCGCCTGAGCAGAATGAAGATGACGCGGAGGATGAAGTGGATTCAACCTACCTGTGCTTCATCAGCCGGGGCCGTGATAGTCAGGCATCCGATTATTTCATCTCTGCACTGGGATGCGCGAAAGGAGTAGCTTCCGGACGCGCTACCAAAAATGCCATTGATAACGTTGCACGGTTTTTTCGCGACAACAAAACGTTAAAAGGCTTTGGTTACAAGGCCAAAGAGGCGGTGATCAAGTATCTGGAGGAGCAGTTGGCCGCAGGCAAATCTGCGCGCTTGGACGCTATCTGCCACGTCGCTGTCGCACACGTACCCGCTGACTTAGTGGATGAAATTGTTGGGCTGAAAGACTATTTGAATAGCGAGAAACATAAGGTGCCAGACGACTTTACGGTCAATGCGAAATCGCTGAAAGAGAAGACCCGTATCAAGGGGGACGCGGCTAACTGGTCGTTGCAATTCGAGCGTGGAGCGTTAGGTAAGGATCCGGCCGCAGACGTTTATTATGATGAGGGACGGAAAAAGTTGACGCTGTCCAATCTGACTGCCGAACTGGTTGGTGTGATCGAGAAAGAACTGCTGGCCAGGGTCGGCTAAGAATGTTTTCTAATGTGGTAGCTCTCTACCGCGCCATTGGAGCGCCCACCATT
This sequence comes from Pseudomonas sp. c313, assembly GCF_055407145.1. NCBI lineage: Bacteria > Pseudomonadati > Pseudomonadota > Gammaproteobacteria > Pseudomonadales > Pseudomonadaceae > Pseudomonas > Pseudomonas sp. c313. Next base: position 229,335 of record NZ_JBUZRD010000007.1, read on the forward strand.
GAGGACGGAGTCATCCGCTATGAGGGGATGCCAACGCCCGACATTATCGGTGCGTTGCGAATGTGCGATGGCCTGCCCGCAGCCTATGGCAAGTTCGAGCATTGCTCTGAAGAAGCAGACTCTCTCGATATTGAGTTTCGCTTGCCATCGAACGAGTCTGGCCGGTTCTACGCGAACCTAGGCGAGTTTGTCGCTCGCAATGGCTCATTGGGCAAGGGGCAATTCCCGAGCAACGTATACATTGTTGTGTAGTGGTCAACTAATCCCGGACACGACGTTAAGTTTTTTCTCGGCCTGAGCCGGCGTTAGCCCGCCATTAAATTGATGAGGCCGTATCCAGTTGTAG
>NZ_JBUZRD010000008.1:0-228383 GCF_055407145.1 Pseudomonas sp. c313
CCCATGAGAAAGCCTCGCTGTTTCGCAAGGTCGTCGGCGTGCTGTTTACCGCACTGCCCGTCGCGCTGTTTATCGCCGTGTGCTTCGGTTACTACTACACCGCCCTCAAGCTCAGCGACCGACTGATCAACACCCTGTACCTGCTGATGTTCTGGCTGGTGATCGAAGCCACCTTCGTCCGTGGTCTGGGGGTTGCCGCGCGGCGCCTGGCCTATTCCCGCGCCCTGGCCAAACGCCAGGCCGCCAAGGAAGCTGGTGACGGCGACGTGGTGATCGAGGAGCCGACCCTGGACATCGAACAGGTCAATGAACAGTCGATGCGACTGATCCGTCTGGCCCTGCTCGGCGGCTTTATCGCCGCGCTGTACTGGGTCTGGTCCGACCTGATCTCGGTGTTTTCCTACCTCGATAACATCACCCTCTACGAATACACCAGCGGCACCGGCGCCAATATCAGCATGGTGCCCATCAGCATCGGCGACTTGTTGGGGGCATCGATCATCATCGGCATCACCTTCGCCCTGGCGCGTAACCTGCCAGGGCTGCTGGAAGTGTTGGTGCTGTCCAAGCTGGACCTGGCCCAAGGCAGCGCCTACGCCACCACCACCCTGCTGTCCTACGTGATTGCCGGTATCGGTTTTGTCTCAACCCTGTCCACCCTCGGGGTGAGCTGGGACAAGTTGCAATGGCTGGTGGCGGCACTGTCGGTGGGCCTGGGCTTCGGCATGCAGGAGATCTTCGCCAACTTCATCTCCGGCATCATGATCCTGTTCGAACGCCCGGTGCGCATCGGCGACACCATCACCATCGGCAACCTGTCGGGCACGGTGAGCAAGATCCGCATCCGCGCCACCACCATCACCGACTTCGACCGCAAAGACATCATTGTCCCGAACAAGACCTTTATCACCGGGCAACTGATCAACTGGTCGCTGACCGACACCATCACCCGTGTCACCCTGAAACTGGGCGTGGACTACGGCTCCGACCTGGATCTGGTGAAAGAGCTGCTGCTCAAGGCCGCCAGGGAAAACCCGCGGGTGCTGAAGGAACCGGAACCCCTCGTGTACTTCCTGAATTTCGGTGAAAGCACCCTCGACCACGAGTTGCGCATGCACGTGCGTGACCTAGGGGACCGCAACCCGGTGCTCGATGAGGTCAACCGCTTTATCAACCGCGAGTTCAAGAAGCAACACATCAACATCTCATTCCGGCAGATGGAGGTTTACCTGAAAAACCTTCACGGCCAGGAATACAAGCTGGTGCCGGTGGAAGACGACCGCAAAACCATCCTGACGCCCGCCAGCGACCAGGACGCGCCCAAGCCAACACTCGACAAAGTTGAAGATGCGCCGCAACCGCCGACCAGCAAACTCGACTAACCGTGCTATCCCCAGCAGAATGCTCGGACATTCTGCTGGAGATGGCCGTTGAAAGCCCTCGACGAACTGACCTTCGACAACCGCTTCGCCCGCCTGGGCGACGGCTTCTCGACCCATGTGCTGCCCGAGCCCATCGACGAGCCGCGCTTGGTCGTGGCAAGCAAGGCCGCCATGGCCCTACTCGACCTTGACCCCGCTGTTGCCGAAACACCGGTGTTCGCCGAACTGTTCAGCGGCCACAAGCTGTGGGCCGAGGCGGAACCACGGGCGACGGTCTATTCCGGGCATCAATTTGGCTCCTACAACCCGCAACTGGGGGATGGACGGGGCCTGCTGCTTGGCGAGGTCTACAACGAGGCGGGCGAACATTGGGACTTGCACCTCAAAGGCGCCGGGCAAACGCCTTACTCGCGCATGGGCGATGGCCGCGCCGTATTGCGTTCATCGATTCGTGAATTCCTCGCCTCTGAAGCGCTGCACGCCTTGGGCATTGCCAGTAGCCGCGCCCTGTGCGTGATCGGCTCTACCACCCCGGTATGGCGCGAGAAACAGGAGCGCGCCGCCATGGTCCTGCGCCTAGCGCCGAGCCATGTACGCTTCGGGCATTTCGAATATTTCTACTACACCAAGAAGCCCGAACTGCAGAAGCAATTGGCTGAACACGTTTTGTCGCTGCACTTCCCCAAGTGCCAGGAACAGCCCGAGCCGTATCTGGCGATGTTCCGCGAGATTGTCGAGCGCAACGCCGAGTTGATCGCCAAGTGGCAGGCCTACGGCTTCTGTCATGGGGTGATGAACACCGACAACATGTCGATCCTTGGCATCACCTTCGACTTTGGACCGTTCGCGTTTCTGGATGATTTCGACGCACAGTTCATCTGCAACCATTCCGACGACCAGGGGCGTTACTCGTTCAGCAATCAAGTGCCGATTGGCCAGTGGAACCTCAGTGCGCTGGCCCAGGCATTGACGCCGTTTATCAGCGTCGACGCCTTGCGGGAAACCCTTGGCCTGTACCTGCCGCTGTACCAGGCCCACTACCTGGACCTGATGCGACGTCGACTAGGCTTTACCTGCCCCGAAGAGGATGACCAGACATTGGTGGAGCGCCTGCTGCAACTGATGCAAGGCAGTGGCGTTGACTACACCTTGTTCTTCCGCCGACTGGGGGATGAATCTGCTGCGCTGGCCGTGTCGCGGTTACGGGATGACTTCGTGGACCTCAAGGGCTTTGATGCGTGGGCTGATCTGTACAAGGCTCGCGTTGAGCGGGAAGCCAATGGCAGTGAAGAACAGCGGCGTGAGCGGATGCACGCAGTGAACCCGCTGTATATCCTGCGCAACTACTTGGCGCAGAAGGCCATCGAGGCTGCTGAATCAGGGGACTACACCGAAGTTCGCCGGCTGCATGAGGTGCTGAGCAAGCCCTTTGAAGAGCAGCCGGGGATGGAGCAATACGCGCAACGACCGCCGGATTGGGGCAAGCATTTGGAGATCAGTTGTTCTTCATAGCTTCGACTTAATTGACATCCTCACCCAGTGCATGCGTCATTGATACCGCACATTGATAAAACCCATGCCTGACTCCAAATAGAACCCATTGGCCATTTCTACGGAGCCCACCATGTCCGATCCTCTCGTAATCCCCTGCCCGCATTGCAACGGCCTCAACCGCATCCCCAACGAACGCCTGGGCGATGCGCCGAAGTGCGGGCGTTGCAAACAACCGGTGTTGCTGAGCAAGCCCTTTGAGCTGAAACAGGATGACTACGCAAACCAGATCAAGGGCGATTTGCCGCTGCTGGTGGATGTGTGGGCCGACTGGTGCGGGCCGTGCAAGTCGTTTGCACCGGTGTTTGAACAGGCTGCCGGGCAGTTGACGGGGAAATGCCGATTGGCCAAGCTCGATAGCGAGGCCAATCAGCAACTGTCCGCTCAACTGGGTATTCGCTCGATTCCCAGTTTGATTCTGTTCAAGAGTGGTCGGGAAGTGGCGCGTCAGAGCGGAGCGTTTCCGTTGCCGCAGTTGATGAGTTGGTTGCGCAGTCAGGGCGTGTAGCCCTACTTCAAAACCTGCTCGGTCAGTGTGGAGGCCGGCGGTGCGGCGATTTGGCTTGCCCGGCGATGAGTATGGGTATCTCCACATCTTTGCCGGTAGGATTTTTGGGTTGGACTGGGCTGGGTGCATATCCGTTATTTTGGTCAGGGCGGCTTAGGGTTACGCCCTTACGGCGTGTCACTTTTGGAAAGCGCGAAAGTAACCAAAGCGCTCATGCCCCACCACTCGGTGCCTCGCTGTGGCTCGGCATGCCTTCACTCCGGCATTGCTCCCTGGCCCAGCGCGGCTAAACCGGCGTCCTGCCGGTTTACCCACGGATCAATGCCTGCGTTCAGCCATCGTGGTTAACGGGGTGCCTTAGATCAAGATCAAAAGCACGGCGGCCTGGTAGCCGACCTGAGTGGTGAAAAGCAAGAGCCGACCCACTGCCCACTGTAGGAGCGAGCTTGCTCGCGATGGTCGTTAACGATGACGCTGGCATCCTGAATCACTGCGGCGCCACCCTAAGCCGCCGTTACCGCAGCAACAGATATGTACTCAATCGCCAGAACCTGCCCCCAGTTATCAGCAACCTCCCACACTGTTTTATGTCGCGTGCAGGATCAGGCGTTTTCCAGCAGGTTATGCAACGCCACAAACTGCTGCGTCAGCTTATGTCGTGGGTCCAGGTGGATCAGCGGCATATTCGCCTGGTGAGATTCACGCATGCGTACCGAGCTGCCCAGGTACACCGGCAATACTGGCAAGCCTTCGGCAACCAACTCATCCAGCATCTGCTGCGGCAGGCTCGCCCGAGCCTGGAACTGGTTGACCACAATCCCTTCCACCTCAAGGCCTTCGTTGTGGTCTTCCTTCAACTCTTCGATTTCTGCCAGCAGGCCATACAGCGCCTGACGGGAGAAGCTGTCGCAATCGAAGGGGATCAGCACGCGATCAGCGGCAATCAGCGCAGAAACCGCATAAAAATTCAGCGCCGGCGGGGTATCGAGGTAGATTCGGTCGTAATCCTCACTCAACTCATCCAGCAGCTTTCGCAGCTTGTTGATCTTGTGTTTGGCTTCAAGCTTGGGCTGCAAGTCCGCCAGTTCCGCCGTGGCGGTGATCACGTGCAGGTTGTCGAAAGGGGTTTCGTAGATATCCACCTTGCCTTTCTTCGAAAACGGCCCGGAGGACAGGGTTTGCTTGAAGAAATCGGCAATACCCATGGGGATATCTTCGCCGGTCAGTCCGGTGAGGTACTGGGTCGAGTTAGCTTGGGCATCGAGGTCGACCAACAGGGTTCGATAGCCTTCACTGGCGCTGACCGCCGCCAGGTTGCAGGCAATACTGGACTTGCCCACACCGCCTTTTTGATTGAACACCACACGCCGCATGACAAAACCTCCATGTATCAATTAATGCCCGAGTGTAGTGGGCAAAAGCGCCCGTTAGCTACCTTGATCATCCATGCACTACAGCATCGCAGACGGGATCACGCACTAAGCGTCTTGCGTCGCGGCTGTTCGAAAAGGAAAGGTCCGACAAGTCAGGCCCCCCCTCATCACCGACAACTCATAAGTCTTTTCAGTAAATTTGTAATGCCCCATGAACAATTCTTTACCAACGTTTGCTAGAACTCCACAGCACCGGGATAATGCGCGCCACTCGGCCATTGCGCCATGTCCCGGTTTTGCGGGCAAATTGCTGCACAAGGAAGCCCGCAGGGGCGGGATATATTCTCAGTGATTAACTTCAACATCGCCCAATGGCGCGCCTGGGCCCCCGGGCTCGACAGCGTGGACGACTGGCGCGCCTGGTGCCAGGACCCGGTGTTGCTCGCCCCCAGCGATGCCGCGCCCGATGTGTCGTTCCTGCCCGCCATGCAACGCCGCCGCCTGAGCCGCCTGGCGCGCATGGCTTTCAGCGTCGGCTGGCCCTTGGCGCAAGACCTGCAAGACTTGCCGCTGGTGTTTGTTTCCCGTCACGGCGAAACCCCGCGCACCCTCGATATTCTCAGCGACCTGGCCAATGACCAACCCTTGTCGCCCACCCAGTTCAGCCTGTCGGTGCACAACGCGGTGATTGGCCTGTGGTCGATCCTGCGCAATGAAACCAGTGAGATGACGGCCCTCGCCGCCGCAGGCGATGGGCTGGAACACGGCATCCTGGAAGCCGCCGCCCTGCTCAACGAAGGCGCACCGGCGGTTCTGCTGGTGATTACCGAAGAGCAGCCGCCTGAGGCTTACGCCAGCTGGATCGACGACGTGCCATTTCCTTATGCCCTCGGCCTGCTGCTGACCCCAGGCGACGAATGGCAACTGGAGCTACTGCCCGCCACTGTCCAACCCACCACAACGCCTCTCACAAAAGCTCAGTGGCCCCACGCCCTGAACCTGCTGCGCACCCTGCTCACCGAACAGGGCGCCTGCCAACATGCCTGGAAGAACCGAGTATGGAACTGGCAATGCAAGCGATGACCGGCAAGCCCCGGGATGCCTATTACTGGCGGCTGTTCGCGACGGCGGCCAGCTTTACCCTGTTTGGCGTCGGCGGCCTGTGCCTGCGATTGCTGGTGTTTCCGCTGCTCAGTTGCTTGCCGGGGGACGTTCAACAACATCGCCGGCGTGCCCGCCACACCATTAGTTGGCTGTTCTGGTTCTTTATTCGTCTGATGCATCGTTTGGGCATTCTCACCTACAGCGTCGAAGGCGCCGAGAACCTGGGCCGCCCTGGCCAGATGATCATCGCCAACCACCCGTCGCTGATCGACGTGGTGTTCCTGATCGGCCTGATGCGCCAGACCAACTGCGTGGTCAAGCAGAGCCTGTGGCAAAACCCGTTCACTCGCGGGCCGGTGCGCGACGCTGGCTACATCAGCAATGACGGCAGCGCCGACATGCTCGATGCCGCCGCAGGCGCCCTGCGGGAAGGCCAGACCCTGATCATCTTTCCCGAAGGCACCCGCACTTCGCCGGGCCAAATGCCAGCCTTTCATCGCGGGGGCGCCGCCATTGCCCTGCGGGGTGCGACAATCATCACCCCTGTGGTGATCAAGGTCAGCCCCACCACCCTGACCAAGGCCGAACCCTGGTATCGCATCCCTAAACGCCGTTTCCACTTCAGTTTGCGGGTGGGTGCCGATATAGAACCACAGACGTTTGCCGCACAGGGCCCCGCGCCCCAGGCTTCACGCAAGCTCAACGATTACCTGCATCAGTATTTTATTAAGGAGCTCGCCGAAGATGAGCGACCAACACAGCCTTGAGCACGACATAAAAATGCTGATCATCGAGGCCCTGGGCCTTGAAGACATCAGCGTGGACGACATCGGCGACGAGCAAACCCTGTTCGGCGAAGGCCTGGGCCTGGATTCGGTCGACGCCCTGGAGTTGGGCCTGGCGATCCAGAAAAAGTACGGTATCAAGATTGATGCCGACGCCAAGGACACTCGCAATCACTTCACCAACGTGGCCAGCCTCGCGGCGTTCGTCACGGCCAGACAGGCAGCTTGAGACCGGACCATGCAAACTCGTGACGATATCTTCAACACCCTGCGCGATGCCTTGGTGGAACTGTTTGAACTGGAGCCTGAACGCGTCACCCTGGATGCCAATCTGTATCAGGACCTGGAAATCGACAGCATCGATGCGGTCGACCTGATCGACCATATCAAGCGCCAAACCGGCAAGAAAATAGCCGCCGAAGAGTTCAAGGCCGTGCGTACCGTAAGCGACGTGGTCGAGGCGGTTTACCGTCTGGTTCAACCGGCCGCATGAGCCGGCTGATCGGCCTTGGCCTGTTGCTGGCGGGGCTGCTGTACCCTTTCGCGGTGTATTTTGGCACGGAGCATTTTGCACCGTGGCAATTCGGCCTGCTGCTGGCCAGCCTGTGGTTGCTGCGGGCGCTGACGGGGGCACGCAACCCGGGCGCACGGTGGATGGCCGTCGTCGCGATTGTGTTCTGTCTGTTGCTGGCCTGGTTCGACAACCCGAAACTGTTGCGCTGGTACCCGAGCCTCGTCAGCGGCTTCATGCTGGCTCTGTTTGGCTTGAGCCTGAAATATGGGCCACCGATGGTCGAGCGCCTGGCACGCATGAGCGAGCCGCAATTACCTGAGAACGCAATTGTGTATACCCGCCAAGTCACAGTGGTGTGGAGTGTGTTTTTCCTGGGTAACGGCCTGCTGGCCGCTGCCCTTACGCTGTGGGCGCCGCTGAGCTGGTGGACGTTGTACAACGGGCTGATCGCTTACGGGCTGATGGGGCTCTTGTTTGCCGTGGAATGGCTGATACGACAAAGGGTTCGAGGCCGCGTATGAATTGGTTGAATCTTGAGCACTTGCTGCTTGAGCCTGTTGCCCAGCGCCCGGTCACTGCCGAGCCTGATCTGAATCACGCACAGTTATGCGAGCAAGCCCTGAGCCTGGCTGCCGGGCTGCAAGCCCGTGGCATCCGGCGTTTGGCCGTGCACCTGGAAGACGCAAGCCTGCTGGCGATTGCTCTTTTGGGAGCCTGGCGCGCCGGGGTCAGTGTATTGCTGCCCGCCGACCTGCAACCCCAGACCCGCCAACGCTGGGCCGATGCCGTCGACACTTGGCTGACCGAGGCTGCGGATCTGGACGCGTTTTACCAAGCCCCCCTTAGCGCCGCTGCACTGGACCTGGACGCGTGCAGCCTGAGCTTGTGTACCTCCGGCTCCAGCGGCGAGCCCAAGCGCATCAACAAAACCCTGCGCCAACTGACCAATGAGGTCCAGGCGCTGGAATCCCTCTGGGGTGCCGGCTTGGGCAAGGCCTGCATCATCGGCAGCGTCGCCACCCAGCACATCTACGGTTTACTGTTCCGAGTGTTGTGGCCGCTGTGCGCCGGGCGAACCTTCGTGCGTCAACAGTTGGCATTCCCGGAAGACTTGCAGCGGGTCAGCCTCCAGCATCCGCACTTTGCCTGGGTCGCCAGCCCGGCGTTGCTCAAGCGCATGGGCGATAACCTCGACTGGCCGGCCTTGAGTGCAGTCAAGCGGGTATTCTCCTCCGGCGGAGCCCTGCCTTTTGATGCGGCCAGCATCCTGCAACAACGCTTGCAGCAATGGCCAACGGAAATCCTCGGTAGCTCGGAGACCGGCGGCATCGCCTGGCGCCAGGGTCAAACCCTGTGGCAGCCGTTTGCCGATGTGCAGTTGAGCCAGGATGCCAACGGCGCCTTGCGCATCGCCTCGCCATACCTGCCGGCCGGCCATATCGAACACACCGCCGACGCCGCGAAGATCCACGCCGACGGCCGCTTCGAACTGCTGGGCCGCCTGGACCGAATCGTCAAGCTGGAAGAAAAACGTATCTCCCTGCCGATGCTGGAACAGGCGTTGATGGGCCACCCCTGGGTAACTGAAACCCGCCTGGGCGTGGTCCAGGAAAACCGCGCCTCCCTCGGCGCCCTGGTGGTGCTCAGCGCGCAAGGACTGCATGCCTTGCGTAATCAAGGCCGGCGCACCGTCACCCAAACCCTGCGCCAGCATCTGAGCCAACACTGCGAAGCCCTGGCCCTGCCGCGCCGCTGGCGGTTGCTGCGGCAATTGCCGTTCAACTCCCAGGGCAAGTTGCCCCAGGCCGATGTGGAAGCCTTGCTGCTGGCACCCCGGCCCAAGACACCGCAAGTACTGGAAAAAGTCGAAGCTAACGGTGAGTGGACCCTGCAGATGGTGATCCCGCCGGACTTGGCCTACTTCAGCGGCCACTTCCCGCAAACCCCGGTGCTGCCAGGCGTTGTCCAGGTAGATTGGGCTCTGAGCCTTGGCCAGCAATTGCTCGATCTGCCAAAAAAATTCGTCGGGATGGAAGTGCTCAAGTTCCAGCAACTGGTCCGGCCTGATGACCGGATCGAACTGCACCTGCGCTTCGATCAGCAACGCGGCAAGTTGTACTTTACCTACCGCAATGACACTGCCGCCTGCTCCAGTGGCCGAATTATCCTGGAGCCCGACCTTGCATAACCCCTGCGCCCTGATCCCGGTCTACAACCATGAAGCCGCCGTGCCCGCCGTGGTCCGTACCCTGCTAGCCAGCGGCCTGCCATGCCTGCTGGTGGACGACGGCAGCAGCCCGGCCTGCGCTGCCGTGCTGGCGCAACTGGCGACCCTCGACAATGTCTCCCTGGTCACCTTGCCCGCCAACCAAGGCAAGGGCGGCGCGGTGATGATCGGCTTCCGTGAGGCGGCGCGCCTGGGCTTCACCCACGCGCTGCAAGTAGACGCCGACGGCCAGCATGACCTGCGGGAAGTCGGCACCTTTCTCGACGCCTCGCGCACCCACCCCCGCGCGCTGATCTGTGGCTACCCCGAATACGACGACAGCGTACCCAAGGGCCGTCTGTACGGCCGCTACCTGACCCACGTGTGGGTGTGGATCAACACCTTGTCGCTGGAGATTCGCGACTCGATGTGTGGCTTTCGCGTGTACCCGCTGACGCCGGTGCTCGCACTGATGGACTCGGCCAGGATCGGCAAGCGCATGGATTTCGACTCCGATATCCTGGTGCGCCTGTCATGGCGCAACCAGCCAATGCGCTGGCTGCCCACCAAAGTGCACTACCCCGCCGATGGTCTGTCGCACTTTCGCATGTTCCACGACAACGCCCTGATTTCGTCCATGCACACCCGGTTGTTCTTTGGCATGCTGGTGCGCGCGCCGATGATCCTATGGCGGCGGTGGCAGGCATGACCCAGGGCAGCAAACACTGGGCCGACCGTGAAGAGCGCGGCAGTTTCTGGCTGATGAAACTCACCGCGTTCGGCGCCAAGGTACTCGGGCGCCGAGCATTGGCTCCGGTTCTCTACGGTATCGTCCTGTACTTCTTCCTGTTCGGCCGCACCGCCCGCCAGAGCGCCTGGCAATACCAGCAGCGCCTGGCCGACTGGAGCAGGCGTGACGACTTGCGCCCCACGCGTCGACGGGTATTCGGCCAGTTCATGGCCTTCGCCGACGCCTTGCTGGACAAGCTCGACGTATGGAACGGCAAGCTGCGCCTGGAACAGATCGAGATCATCGACCCGGCCCAACTGCGCCAACAACTACGCGGCGAGCGCGGGCAGATGTTGGTGGGCGCGCACCTGGGCAATCTGGAAGTGTGCCGGGCCCTCGCCGAGCTGGGTGAAAAAGTCACCATGAACGTGCTGGTACACACCAAGCACGCCGAGCGTTTCAACCGTCTGCTGGGCGAAGCCGGGGCGACCAATCTGCGGCTGATCCAGGTCAGCGAGCTGGACCCGGCGATCATGCTCCTGCTCAGCCAGCGCCTGGACGACGGCGAGTGGTTGGCGATTGCTGGCGACCGTGTGCCGCTGCATGGCGGGCGCACGGCGCGGGTGGACTTCCTCGGCCACAACGCCGCCTTCCCCCAGGGCCCGTGGCTGTTGGCCGGCTTGCTGAAATGCCCGGTCAACCTGCTGATGTGCCTGAAACACCAAGGGCGCTATCGCTTGATCATCGAGCCTTTCGCCCAACTGATCGAATGGAAACGCAGCGACCGCCAGCAGGTGATCGCGTTATGGACCGCCCGCTACGCCGAACGCCTGGGCCAGTTCTGCCTGGAAGCGCCCCAACAATGGTTCAACTTTTACCCTTTCTGGAAGACCGATGACGACGCATCTTGAGCCGGTAACCTTCGGCGAACTCCCTTTGCGCATCGAAGACGTGCTGGCCCTCGCCAACCGTCAGGCGCCGACTCGCCTGCAAGACGATGCCGAGTACCGCCAGCGCATCGCCAGGGGCGCGCAGTTCCTCGACTCCCTGCTGGACAAGGAAGGCGTGATCTACGGCGTCACCACCGGCTACGGCGACTCCTGCGTGGTAGCGGTGCCGCTGGAGCATGTCGAAGCGCTGCCCCGTCACCTCTACACCTTCCACGGCTGTGGCCTGGGCAAGTTGCTGGATGCGCAAGCAACCCGTGCGGTGCTGGCGGCGCGTTTACAGTCGCTGTGCCACGGCGTTTCCGGGGTGCGCGTCGAGCTGCTGGAACGTCTGCACGCCTTTCTCGAACACGACGTGCTGCCACTGATTCCGGAAGAAGGTTCGGTGGGCGCCAGCGGCGATCTGACGCCGCTGTCCTACGTCGCCGCAACCTTGTCCGGCGAGCGTGAAGTGATGTTCCGTGGCGAGCGCCGCCAGGCTGCCGATGTGCACCGCGAACTGGGCTGGGAGCCGCTGGTGCTACGCCCCAAGGAAGCCCTGGCATTGATGAACGGCACGGCAGTCATGACCGGCCTCGCCTGCCTGGCCTTCGCCCGCGCCGATTACCTGCTGCAACTGGCCACGCGCATCACCGCGCTGAACGTGGTGGCGCTGCAAGGCAACCCGGAGCACTTCGACGAACGCCTGTTCGCCGCCAAGCCGCACCCCGGCCAGATGCAAGTCGCCGCCTGGTTGCGCAAGGACCTGGCCATCGACGCGCCAACCGCGCCGTTGCACCGCCTGCAAGACCGCTATTCCCTGCGCTGCGCCCCCCACGTTTTGGGCGTGCTGGCCGACAGCCTGAACTGGCTGCGCTCATTTATCGAGATCGAACTCAACAGCGCCAACGACAACCCGATCATCGACGCCGAAGCCGAACGCGTGCTGCACGGCGGGCATTTCTATGGCGGGCATATCGCCTTTGCCATGGACAGCCTCAAGACACTGGTCGCCAACGTCGCCGACCTGCTGGACCGTCAGCTCGCGCTGCTGGTAGACGTGCGCTACAACCATGGCCTGCCGAGCAACCTGTCCGGCGCCCCTGCTGACCGCGCGATGATCAACCATGGCTTCAAGGCCGTGCAGATCGGCACCAGCGCCTGGACCGCCGAAGCGCTGAAAAACACCATGCCGGCCAGCGTGTTCTCGCGCTCCACCGAGTGCCACAACCAGGACAAGGTGAGCATGGGCACCATCGCCGCCCGCGATGCCATCCGTGTGTTGGAGCTGACCGAACAGGTCGCCGCCGCCACCTTACTCGCCGCCAACCAGGGCGTGTGGCTGCGGGCCCAGGCCGAAGATGCCCGGCCGCTACCACCAGCGCTGGCCACCATGCATGAAGAACTTGCCAGGGATTTCCCGCCCGTGATCGAAGACCGCGCCCTGGAAGGCGAACTGCGCCTGTGCCTGCAACGCATCGCCGAGCAACACTGGAGGCTGCATGCGTAGCCAGGGCGTATTGCACAGCGACACCGAAATCCTCGTGCCGTTTTTCGACATCGACACCATGAACGTGGTCTGGCACGGCCATTACGTCAAATACCTGGAGGTCGCCCGCTGCGCCTTGCTGGACAAGATCGGCCACAACTACACGGCCATGCTTGAGTCGGGCTACGCTTGGCCGGTGATCGATATGCAGCTGCGCTATGTACGCGGCGCCACCTTTGGCCAGACCATCAATGTGCGCGCCAGCCTGGTGGAGTGGGAGAGCCGCTTGAAGGTCAATTACCTGATCCGCGACGTCACCACCGGCGAACGCCTGACCCGCGCCAGCACCGTACAAGTGGCAGTGGAGATTGCCAGTCGCGAGATGCAACTGGCGTCGCCGACAGTGTTTGTCGAAGCCGTCGAAAGGGCCCTGAAATGATCTCTCCGTTTTCTGGAGCGAGCTTGCTCGCGAAGGTCGTCAACGATAACGCTGGCATCCTGGCTAAACGCGGTGCCTTGGCGTTTTTCGCGAGCAAGCTCGCTCCTACAGGAGTGGTGGTGTGTGTGCTGTTGGGGATCCCTGGCTTGGCCCACGCCTTCGACCTCCAACAGCTCAGCGATCAACTGGCAAAACCCTCTGTGATCCACGGCAACTTCATCCAGGAAAAACACCTGCGCGCCCTGCCACAGCCTCTGACCAGCAAGGGCTCATTTGTCCTGGCCAAAGACCACGGTTTGCTTTGGCTGCTGAAAACCCCTCTGCAACAGGACTACCGCATCAGCGCCCAAGGCATTGCCCGGCGCGATGCCAACGGCTGGCAGCCGCTGCCCAACAAGAGCGCCGGGGCCGAGCAGAATCGTTTGTTCCTCGCCGTGTTGCAGGGTGACAGCAGCGGCTTGCAGCGCGACTTCGAGCTGCAACTGCAAGGCGAGGCCACACAGTGGAAGCTGACGCTGATTCCGCGCTCGTTATTGCTCAAGCAGGTATTCACCCAGATCAATATCGACGGCGGCGACCTGGTGCAAAAAATCGAACTATTGGAAACCCAGGGCGACAGCACCGTACTGCGCATGCAGGACAGCACCAGCACGCAATCCTTGAGCGACGCGGAGCAACACGACTTTGCCCAGTGAGCGCTGGCTACCGCGCCTGTTCCTGATCCTGCTGGTGGCCGTGTTGGCCCTGGCCGGCTGGCAATGGCGCCAGGGTGCGCCACTGTCGGCCAACCTCATGGAACTGGTGCCCGGCACCGCGCCGGATGCGTTGGAGCTGCGCGCCGAACAACGCATGCAGGAACCACTGAACCGCGAAATGCTGGTGCTGGTGGGCCATGCCGATCGCCAGCAAGCGGTGGCCATGGCCCAACAACTGGGCGAGCGTTGGCAAGCCAGCGGCCTGTTTGAAAAGCTCCAATGGAACCTCCAGGCAGACCTGCCGGCCTTGCGTCAGCAGTTGCTGCAAGGGCGGCTGGCGATGCTCTCGGCCAAGGACCGCGAGCAACTGATCGAGCAGCCACAAGCCTTTATTCAGCAACGCGTGCAGGCGCTGTTCGATCCCTTTACCGGTTTCAGCCTGGTGCCGAGCCAGGACGATTGGCTCGGCCTCACCGGACGCATCCAGAACAGCCAGCCGCAACACGGTTCGGTACAGCTGGATATTGGCAGCGGCGCATTGATCGCCGATGCCGACGGCAAAAGCTGGGTGCTGCTGCGGGCGCGCACCAACGGCAATGCCTTCGACATGAAGTTGCCGCTTCAAGTGGCCGACTTGCTCCAATCCAGCCGCGAACAGGCCAGTAAGCAAGGCGTGCAATTGCTTGCTGCCAGCGGCCTGCTGTACGCGGCCAATGGTCAGCAGCAGGCAACCCGGGAGATGACCTGGGTCGGCGGCGGCGCCACCGTTGGCATCCTTTTGCTGTTGCTGCTGGCGTTCCGCCGCTGGCGGGTATTGTTGGCGTTTGTACCAGTACTGGTGGGCATGCTGTTTGGTGCGGTGGCCTGTGTCGCGCTGTTCGGCCATATGCATGTGATGACCCTGGTGCTGGGGTCGAGCCTGATTGGCGTGGCGGTGGATTACCCGCTGCATTACCTGTCCAAGAGCTGGAGCCTGCAACCCTGGCGCAGCTGGCCGGCGTTGCGCCTGACCTTGCCGGGTTTGAGCCTGAGCCTGGCCACCAGTTGCATCGGTTACCTGGCGCTGGCCTGGACGCCATTCCCGGCCCTGACCCAGATCGCCGTGTTCTCCGCCGCTGGGCTGGTGGGTGCGTACCTGTCGGCGGTGTGCCTGTTGCCGGCCTTGCTCAAGGGCATGGACCTGCGCCCGGCCCAGTGGCCGCTGCGCATTGCCGAGTTTCTGCTGGGGGTGCGTGAGTCGTTGCTCAAGCGCCTGCCGAGCCCGGTGTTGCTGGTGTTGGTGTTGCTGTTTTGCGCCGGTGGTTTATGGCAGCTGAACAGCAAAAACGATATTCGCCAATGGATCGGCGCGCCGCCGCAATTACTGGAGGAAGCCCAGGCCATTGCACGGATTACCGGCTATCAACCCACCAGCCAATTCTTTCTGGTGCGTGCGAACAATCAGCAGCAACTGCTGGAGCGTCAGACGGCGCTGAGCCAGCGTCTGGATCAACTGGTGAACATGGATAAGCTTCAGGGTTATCTGGCGCTCAATCAGTTGGTCAACCAGCCAAGCGAACAACAACAAGTGCGCGAAGCCCTGAACAAGCTGTCGCAATTCTGGCAACCGCTGCTGGACCTAGGCGTACCGGCCAGCGCCCTGCAAGCGGAACTGGCGCAACTGCAAGCCCTGCCCATCGAAGACATCGACGCGGCGCTGATCGGCCCTCTCGCGGAGCCCTGGCGCACGCTGTGGCTCGGCGCAACCGACGATGGCGTGGCAGCCATGGTCAGCCTGCAAGGCCTGAACAGCTCGGCATTGCTGCGGGTGCAGGCCCTGGACTTGCCCGGCGTGCAACTGGTGGATCGCCTTGGCGACTTGAACCAGGTGTTCGCCGCCACGCAGATTAGCGCCGCCGAATTGAAATTGATGTCCTGCGTGCTGATCGTGTTGCTGCTGATCCTGCCTTTCGGATTCGGTGGCGCCTTGCGCATTGTTGCCCTGCCGCTGCTCGCTGCACTGTGCAGCCTGGCCAGCCTCGGTTGGCTGGGGCAACCGCTGACCCTGTTCAGTCTGTTTGGCCTGCTGCTGGTGACCGCCATCAGCGTCGACTACGCGATCCTGATGCGCGAGCAGATCGGCGGCGCCGCCGTAAGCCTGTTGGGCACGCTGTTGGCAGCCGTCACCACGTGGCTGTCATTCGGCCTGCTGGCGATTTCCAGCACGCCAGCGGTGAGTAACTTCGGCCTGTCGGTAAGCCTGGGCCTGGCGTTCAGTTTTATGCTGGCACCGTGGGCCGGGCGTCAGGAACATGCGCAATGATGACCACCAACACCTTTGAATTGAATTTGATGATTGCCCAACCGGCAAGGAGCCACAGTGCCCACAGTTGAAATGGAACGTCGCCAAGTGGTGGTGATTGGTGCCGGTCCGTCCGGCGCCATTGCTGCCGCGCTGCTTAAACGCAACGGGCATGATGTGTTGATCATCGAGCGCCAGCACTTCCCGCGCTTTTCCATCGGCGAAAGCCTGTTGTCCCACTGCATCGACTTCATCGAAGAAGCCGGCATGCTCGACGCGGTCAACGCTGCCGGTTTCCAGGTGAAAACCGGTGCCGCGTTTGCCTGGGGCGAGCGCTACAGCGCCTTTGATTTTGGCGACACCTTCAGCAACGGCAAACCCACCACCTTCCAGGTGCAGCGCGGCGAGTTCGACAAGCTGCTGGCGGATCAAGCGGCGTTGCAGGGCGTGGAAATTCGTTACGGCCAGACCCTCGTCGGCGTCGACTTTGCCGCAGGCAACCGCTACCTGCACATACGCCGGGAGAACGGCAGCGAGTACCATCTCAAGGCCTGTTTCGTGCTGGACGCCAGCGGTTACGGCCGCGTCCTGCCGCGCCTGTTGGACCTGGAGGCACCGTCGAACTTCCCGTTACGCCAGGCGGTATTCACCCATGTCGAGGACCGTATCGAACATCCGGGCTTCGACCGCAGCAAAATCCTCATCACTACACACCCGACCAAGCGCGATATCTGGTTCTGGACCATCCCGTTCAGCAACGGCCGTTGCTCGGTAGGTGTGGTGGCGGCCAAGGAGCATTTCGACGGCCGCGATGCAGACCTCGACGCTTGCTTGCGCAGCTTTATCGACGAAACCCCAAGCCTGTCCACAGTGCTGAAAAACGCAGTGTGGGATACCGAGGCCAGGACCATCGGCGGCTACTCGGCCAACGTCAAAGCCTTGCATGGTCCAGGCTTTGCATTGCTGGGTAACGCGGCGGAATTCCTCGACCCGGTATTTTCCTCCGGCGTGACCATCGCCATGCGGTCGGCGAGCATGGCCGCCGGCTTGCTGCACCGACAATTGCGGGGCGAAACGGTCGACTGGCAAAGCGAGTTTGCCGAGCCGTTGAAGCGTGGGGTCGACACCTTCCGTTGCTACGTCGAGGGCTGGTACGCGGGAACGTTCCAGGATGTAATTTTCCATCCCGGCAGCTCACCGGACATTCGTCGGATGATCAGTTCAATCCTCGCCGGATATGCCTGGGATGAGCGCAACCCGTTTGTCAGCGAGCCCAAACGCCGGCTGCGGATGCTCTCGGAAATCTGCGCGGGGGATGGGGTATGAGCAGCCAATACCTGAGCAAAAACTACGTCGAGGAAACCAGGTTCGGCTTCTGGTTCCTGCGTAGCCACACCTGGCAGCACCATGTGCTGCGGGTGGCAATCAACGACCTGCGCAGTTTGTTCAGCGATCCGTTGCCGGTTGCGCCGGTGCTGCTGGATGCCGGTTGTGGCCAGGGCAAGTCGTTCCAGTATTTGCAGCAGGTGTTCGCCCCCGAGCGCCTGATCGGTCTGGACGCTGATCCCCACAGCCTGGACTTGAGCCGTGCGGAAGCAACGCGCCAGGGCCTCGCCATCGAGTTGATCGGCAGCGACTGCGCAACACTGGACGTGGCCGATGCCAGTGTCGACATTCTGTTCTGTCACCAGACTTTCCATCACCTGGTGGAGCAGCAGCGAGCGCTGACCGAGTTCTATCGAGTGCTCAAGCCCGGCGGTTATTTGCTGTTTGCCGAGTCCACCGAAGCGTACATCGACACTTGGGTCATTCGCTGGCTGTTCCGCCATCCGATGCATGTGCAGAAAAGCGCTGCCGAGTACCTGGAGATGATTCGCGAACAGGGCTTCGAGTTCGAGTTGCAAAACGTTTCCTATCCGTACCTGTGGTGGAGCCGCTCCACGGATTTCGGCTTGCTGGAGCGCTGGGGACTGCGCCGGCCCAAGCCGTTCGGCGAGCGGGAAGAAACCCTGGTTAACGTGGTCGCGCGCAAACCCCTCGCGGGCCCCGAGCAATGATCCGTGCGCTGCTGGTGGGCTGTGTTTTATTGCTGAGCGCTTGCGCCAGCCAGCCACCGTTGCCGGCGAAGAACCCAACTCTGACCTTGCCTCTGCAATTGCATGTAGAACGCGAGCAGAACGGCCAGCGTCAGGATTGGCTGCTGGTGATCCAGCGTGAAGAGGGCGCGATTCGCTGGTCGATGATGGACCCGCTAGGCATTCCCCAGGCCCGGCAAAAGCTGATCGACGGCGCCTGGCAGGCGGACGGCTTGCTGCCGCCCAACCCTCAGGCGCGGGAGTTGTTTGCCGCGTTGCTGTTTGCCCTGACCCCGGCGAATGAAGTGCCCGGCAACTATCCTGGCGCCCGTGAGTTCGACGATATCAGGGTGCTCAAGCCCCATTGGCAGATCATTTACCAATCGCCTCAGGTGTTCACCGTGAACCTGCCCGGCCAGGACCTGAACTACCACATCACCCCGCTGGAGGCTGCCCCATGACCGCCTACCTCAATGCCCTCGGCGTGATCTGCGCCCTGGGCCGTGGCAAGGGTGAAGTCAGCCGCAACCTGTTTGCCGGAGACTGCTCCGGCATGCGCGCGGAAAGTGGTTGGGTGCCCGAGCGCATACTGCCGGTGGCCGGCGTACACGGTGAACTGGCGACGATCCCACCAGAACTGGGCCAGCAGAGCAGCCGTAATAACCAACTGCTGCTGGAAGCCGCGTTGCAGATCTTTGATGAGATCCAGCAAGCGATCGAGACTTTTGGTGCGGCGCGCATTGGCATCGTTCTCGGCACCAGCACTTCGGGTATCGACGAAGCCAGCCGCGGCATCGCTCATTACCTGCGGGACAATCAGTTCCCCAGCGACTACGACTACCAGCAACAGGAACTCAGCGCCCCGGCCAACTTCCTCGCGGACTGGCTGCAACTGAGCGGCCCGGCCTACGTCATTTCCACCGCCTGCACTTCCAGCGCCCGCGCATTGATGAGTGCCCAGCGCCTGCTGGACCTGGGCATGTGCGATGCGGTGTTGTGCGGTGGCGTCGACAGCCTGTGCAAGCTGACCCTCAATGGTTTTTCATCCCTGGAAGCGGTGTCGGCGCAGCGCTGCAATCCGTTCTCGGCGAACCGCAATGGCATCAACATCGGCGAGGCGGCGGTGCTGTTCCTGATGAGCAAGACCCCGGCGCCCATCGCCCTGCTGGGCAGCGGCGCCAGTTGCGATGCCCACCATATTTCCGCACCGGAGCCCACTGGCAAAGGTGCGCTGCAGGCGATGAGCAAGGCCTTGGCCAGCGCGAAACTGCAACCCAAGCAGATCGGCTACCTGAACCTGCACGGCACCGCGACCCAGCACAATGACGCCATGGAAAGCCTGGCCGTGGCCAGCCTGTTCCCCTTTGGGGTGGCCTGTTCCTCGACCAAACCCATGAGCGGCCATACCCTGGGCGCCGCGGGTGCGCTGGAAGTGGCGTTCTGCTGGCTGAGCCTATGCGCCGAGAACACCGCCCGCGCCTTGCCGCCTCACGTTTGGGACGGTCAGGCCGACCCCGCGCTACCCGCTTTAAAGTGGGTCGAGCCCGGTGACACCCTGGAAAAGCGCTGCCTGATGAGTAACTCCTTCGCCTTTGGCGGCAACAACGTCAGCCTGATTATCGGAGACGCCCCATGATCGATTGGCCGCTCGCCGAACTGCTGCCTCACGCCGGTGACATGATCCTGATCAATCAGGTCCTGGCGTTCGATGAAGAACAGATTCATACCCGCCTCACCGTCACACCAGGTGGCCTGTTCAACCTGGACGACGGCAGCCTGCCCGCCTGGGTTGGCGTCGAACTGATGGCGCAAAGCGTCGCCGCCTGGGCCGGTTGTCGCGCCCGGCAGAACGGTGATGAAGTCGGCTTGGGATTTCTCTTGGGCACCCGAAAATTCGAATGCAATGTGGAACGTTTTCCGGCTGGCAGCGAACTGACCATCCACGGCCTGTGCTCCCTGGAAGACGACAACGGCATGGGTGTGTTCGAATGCCACCTCACCGGGCCCGGTATCCAGGCCAGTGCGCGCCTGAACGTATTTCGACCGCCACAGGCGGCTACTTATTTAGCTGAATCCGAAGGAGTCCCTTCATGACTGAATCCATACTGGTCACCGGCTCCAGCCGTGGCATAGGCCGCGCCATCGCCCTGCGCCTGGCAAAGGCCGGCCATGACATTGTGCTGCATTGCCGAAGCGGCCGGGCCGAGGCTGACACCGTCCGGGACGAAATCGAGACCTTGGGCCGCAACGCTCGGGTGCTGCAATTCGACGTATCGGATCGCGCCAGCTGCAAGGCGATTCTGGAAGCAGACGTGGAAGAACATGGCGCCTATTACGGTGTCGTGCTGAATGCCGGGCTGACTCGTGATGGCGCGTTTCCCGCCCTGTCGGAAGACGACTGGGACGTGGTGATGCGCACCAACCTCGACGGTTTCTATAACGTGCTGCACCCGGTGATGATGCCGATGATTCGTCGACGCGCAGCGGGGCGGATTGTTTGCATCACGTCGGTTTCCGGGCTGATCGGCAATCGCGGCCAGGTCAACTACAGCGCCTCGAAAGCCGGGTTGATCGGTGCCGCCAAGGCATTGGCCATTGAGCTGGGCAAGCGCAAAATCACCGTCAACTGCGTGGCCCCCGGGCTGATTGACACGGCGATGCTCGACGAAAACGTGCCACTGGAAGAACTGATGAAGATGATCCCCGCCCAGCGCATGGGCACCCCGGAAGAAGTCGCTGGCGCAGTGAATTTTCTGATGTCGGCCGAGGCGAGTTATATCACCCGTCAGGTGCTGGCCGTCAACGGAGGCCTGTGTTGATGAAGCGCGTGGTCGTCACCGGCATGGCCGGCATCACGTCCCTGGGTCGGGATTGGGACAGCATCGCGGCGAACTTTCGTGCCAAGCGCAGCGGTATTCGGCGCATGGATGAGTGGGATCGGTTTACCGAGTTGAATACACGGCTGGCGGGGCCGATAGATGATTTCGTGGTGCCGGCCCACTGGACTCGCAAGCAACTGCGCAGCATGGGCCGGGTCTCGCGCCTGGCAGTATGGGCGGCGGAGCAAGCGTTGCAGGACGCCGGTTTGCTGGGCGACGAGTCGATCAAGGACGGTCGTATGGGTGTGGCTTGCGGCTCATCCACCGGCAGCACCGATGAGATCAAGGCCTTCGGTAATATGCTGCTCAACTCGGTGGCGCAAGGGCTGAATGCCAACTCCTACGTGCGGATGATGCCCCACACCACCGCGGCGAATATCAGTATTTTCTTCGGCCTTACCGGGCGCCTGATTCCCACGTCCAGCGCCTGCACCAGCGGCAGCCAGGGCATCGGCTACGCCTATGAAGCCATCAAGTTCGGCCGCCTGCCGCTGATGCTCGCCGGCGGCGCCGAAGAGCTGTGCCCCACCGAAGCCATGGTGTTCGATGCGCTCTACGCCACCAGCCTGAAAAACGACGCTCCGCAAACCAGCCCGCGTCCTTATGACAGTGGACGCGACGGTCTGGTGATCGGCGAAGGCGGCGGCATGCTGGTACTTGAAGAACTGGAACACGCCTTGGCCCGCGGCGCACATATCCACGCCGAAGTGGTGGGGTTTGGCAGCAACGCCGACGGCCAGCACACCACCCGTCCCGAACAGGTCACCATGCGCCGGGCAATGGAACTGGCGCTGGAAGATGCCGGCCTGGCACCTGACGCCATTGGTTATGTGAACGGCCACGGCACTGCCACGGAACAGGGCGATATCGCCGAAACCCAGGCCACCTGCAGCCTGTTCGGCAGCCGCATGCCCATCAGTTCGCAGAAGAGCTTCCTCGGTCACACCCTGGGCGCCTGTGGTGCGCTGGAGTCCTGGTTCAGCATCGAAATGATGAACCACGACCTGTACGTGCCCACCTTCAACCTCGATGAAGTGGACCCACGCTGCGGCGAACTGGATTACCTGCGCGGCGAGTTCCGCGAGATGCACAACGACTACGTGATGAACAACAACTTTGCCTTTGGCGGCGTTAACACTTCGCTGATCTTTCGCCGCTGGCAGTAAGCTTTTTTAACTGATTGGAGAAAACGGAATGTCTTCCCTGTTACGCGCCACCCTCATCGTCCTGACCCTGCTGACCGCCGCCGGCTGCACCAGCAAGCCGGTGCTCAACACCCAGACCGACATCCCGGCCAACGTCCAGGTCAGCGACGAGAAGGTCAAGCAGGCGATCCTTGCGGCCCTGGAAAAACGCGAATGGACCGTGCAGCGCGCTGATCCGCAACTGATCCAGGCCGAGATCACCGTACGCAACCAGTACCACGCTGAAATCGATATCCGCTACACCCGCACCAGCTACGCCATCACCTACCGCGACAGCCGCGACCTGGGCTACAAGAACGGCAAGATCCATCGCAACTACAACCGTTGGGTCAGCATGCTGGATCGGGACATCCTGGCCGGCTTGCGCGCCAATGGGGTGACAGGTGTGAGTGGCAGCAGCACGAGCCCGGCAGCGCAGTTGTTCAAGGAGACCGGGACTTCGAAGCAGAATTGAGGCATTTGCTACTTGCCCCCTGAAACGACAAAGGGCGCCTTTCGGCGCCCTCTTCACAAACAGGTTGGCTTGTCATCGCCACTTCCTGCCTGGCTCTACGATGGCTGGTTGCCCAGGATCCTCAGAGTCTCACAAGCCCCTTTCGGGAACCCGGCCAGTATGCCTGAAAACAGGTAATCGGCAATTGGTGTCATATCGCCGCTCGTCACGTCTGACACTCATCACAACCCCAACGCACTGCGCACTGCCGCTTTCACTGCCAAGAATTGCTCACTGGTAAGTTCGGCTATTTTGTAAATGCGTTTTCCATGCCGATCTTTGCTCTTGATCCGATCAAGCCTGCCTAGATTAACGGTAGCGACGATATCGCATTTCGCCCAACAGACCGGACTCGCTCCTTGCAAATGGCTTTCCAACTGAAAATGGTGCTCAAGCACCGTTCGCGGTTCCGTGGTGCTCAAGGGCACCACTGTTACCAACAACTTATTGGTCCTGTGCTTGCGTATCACAATGACAGGCCTGACCTTGATGATCTCCGGAGCTTCATAGACCCGAAAATCACAAATCAGCACACTGCCTTCTTTAGGTTGGTAGAGAAGTGCCATCCATGTCACTCGCTTAAAAAGAAGCGATTCTGCGTAAATCCACAACAAACTACTAAGACGGTTCCGTTACTTGAGATGTGATCGTCGCTACACCACTGCCTTACGCGTCAGCAACTCGACAAACGCCTTGGCCATGGGCGATGGCTGGCCCTTGCGCTGTACCAGCCACACCGCCGTCACCGCTTCCTGATCAAGCAGGGTGCGGTAGACCACGCCATCAATACGGATGCGCTGATAGGACGCAGGCAGTACCGAGACACCCAGGCCGGCGGCGACCAAACCGATGATGGTCATGGCCTCCCCCGCTTCCTGGGCGAAGTGCGGGCTGAAGCCGGCGTCGCGGGCCAGGTTAAGTAACTGGGCGTACAAACCACTGCCATAGGTGCGCGGGAAAAATACAAAAGGCTCGTCTGCCAATTGCGCCAGATGCAAACCGCGCTCGCTACCGTCCACCAGTGGGTGACCTGCGTTAAGAACAGCCACCAGCGGCTCACGCATCAACTCCACAACGCTCAAGGAGTCCGGCAACGGCAACGGCCGCATTAACCCAACCTGGATCGACTCGTCCACCAGCGACTCAGCCACCTCGGTACTGCTCATTTCCTGCAAACTCAGATGCACCGCCGGGAAGGCCTGGCGAAAGGCGAAGATCGCCTGTGGGATGCTGGAGTTGAACGGCGCAGAAGAGGTGAAGCCGATCTTCAGTTCGCCCAACTCCCCCAGTTGCGCACGACGCGCCACGTCCGCCGCTTTACCGACCTGGGCCAGCACCAATCGCGCCTCTTGCAGGAACAGTCGCCCCGCTTCGCTCAGTTCGACCCGGCGATTGGTACGCTCAAATAAACGAGCGCCAATTTCTTGTTCCAACGCCTGGATCTGCTGGCTCAGCGGCGGCTGCGAGATGCCCAGCACCTGCGCCGCGCGGCCGAAATGCAGCTCTTCGGCAACGGCGATGAAGTAACGCAGATGGCGCAATTCCATGGAAATCCTATTAGGTCGTAAAAGCTATCAAACAGGTCGAATAATATATTGGAAAGAATCATTAGGCAGCTATATTCTTTTTCCCATCGCCAGCCCTGGCTGCTTTTCCTCCCCGAGGTCCCGCGTGAAGTCTGCTGTCGCTCCACTCGCTCAAGAAGTCCCGCCCACTGCCCTGGATGAGGTGGTGGCGCAGCTCAATGAGCAGTACATCGAAAAAGGCACGCCGATGTTCATGCGCACAGTGCTGGCGCTGTTTTCCGGCGGCTTCGCCACCTTCGCCTTGCTCTATTGCGTGCAGCCGATGATGCCCGCGCTGTCCCACGAGTTTTCCATCAATGCCGCGCAGAGCAGCCTGATTCTTTCGGTGGCCACCGGCATGCTGGCCTTTGGTTTGCTGATTACCGGTCCGATTTCCGACACCCTTGGGCGCAAGCGAGTGATGGTTGCCGCGCTGTTTTGTGCCGCGCTGTGCACCATCGCCAGCGGCCTGATGCCCACTTGGGAAGGAATTTTGCTGATGCGGGCTTTGGTGGGCCTGTCCCTCAGTGGCCTGGCCGCCGTGGCGATGACCTACCTGAGCGAAGAAATACATCCACAACACATCGGCCTGGCCATGGGCTTGTACATCGGTGGCAACGCCATTGGCGGCATGAGCGGGCGCTTGATCATCGGCGTACTGATCGACTTCGTCAGCTGGCACACGGCGATGTTGATCATCGGCGCCCTGGCGCTGATCGCGGCCACAGTGTTCTGGAAAATCCTCCCCGAATCGCGCAACTTCCGCGCCAGTACCCTGAACCCGCGCAGCCTGCTGGACGGTTTCACCATGCACTTCAAGGACGCCGGCCTGCCGTGGCTGTTTCTCGAAGCGTTCCTGCTCATGGGCAGCTTCGTCACCCTGTTCAACTACATCGGCTATCGCTTGCTGGCAGATCCGTATGACCTGAGCCAAGCCGTAGTGGGCTTGCTGTCGCTGGTGTACCTGTCCGGCATCTATAGCTCGGCAAAAATCGGCTCACTGGCCGACCGCTTGGGCCGTCGGCGGGTGCTCTGGGCCACCATCGTGCTGATGCTCGCCGGCATCACCCTGACGCTGTTTACGCCGCTGGTGCTGGTGATCGTCGGCATGTTGATGTTCACGTTTGGTTTCTTCGGCGCCCACTCGGTGGCCAGCAGCTGGATCGGCCGGCGCGCGCTGAAAGCCAAGGGCCAGGCCTCGTCGTTGTACCTGTTCAGTTATTACGCCGGGTCGAGCATTGCCGGGACGGCCGGTGGGGTTTTCTGGCACTACGCGGGGTGGAGCGGGATCGGCGGCTTTATCACCAGCCTCCTGGTGATTGCTTTGCTGGTGGCATTGCACCTGAGCAAACTGCCGGCAAAAAACGAAAAGGGCCGCTAAGCGGCCCTGTGGAGATTTGAGTCAGCGGTCAGTTGATAATTTCCACACGGTCAACATCGATCTCACGGCTCATCAGGCCCTTGTCGACCTCACCGGTCAGCTTGACCTGGGTCTTCTCATCGAAGGGAACGGGTGGCAGGTCCTCATCATCGATTTCCACAGCGATGGTACCGGTGGTGTCCTTGAACTCGTACTTCTCGTGGTCTTTGAGACGACTGACGATATGACCTTGCAATACCACCGGCGTGTCGTCTGATGCAGCTTGGGCGCCAGCAACAGTGACCACCGATTGCGCACCGGGGCCAGTGTAACCAGCACCCGCCAGGGCAGCGGTGCTAAACAAGGGGGCCAACAGGAGAGCGAGGTAACGGGTTTTCATGGGAGTGATCCAATCTGGGTTTCGATGGGGTCAGCATAAACACCGTGGCTGAATTGAAACTTAATGCAAAACGCCCGGCACAGGCCGGGCGTTATTTGTTATCGCAATCTGGTTACTCGTGATATTGCGCCGACAACTCATGCACCGCCCGCATGAATGCGCCAGCGTGCTCCGGATCAACTTCCGGCGTAATCCCGTGACCAAGGTTGAACACATGGCCGCTGCCTTTGCCGTAGCTGGCGAGGATACGGCCGACTTCGGTGCGGATCGCTTCCGGCTTGGCGTACAGCACAGTCGGGTCCATGTTGCCTTGCAGCGCCACTTGGCCGCCCACGCGACGGCGGGCTTCGCCGATGTCGCAGGTCCAATCCAGACCCAGTGCGTCCGCGCCAGCATCAGCGATGCTTTCCAGCCACAGGCCGCCGCCCTTGGTGAACAGGATCACCGGCACCTTGCGACCTTCATGTTCGCGGATCAGGCCGCTGACGATTTTGCGCATGTAGGCCAGGGAGAATTCCTGGTACGCCGCCGCCGACAGGTTGCCACCCCAAGTGTCGAAGATCTGCACCGCTTGGGCGCCCGCCATGATCTGGCCGTTGAGGTAGGAGATGACCGACTGCGCCAGCTTGTCCAGCAACAGATGCATGGCTTGCGGGTTGTCGTAGAGCATGGCCTTGGTCTTGCGGAAGTCTTTCGACGAGCCGCCTTCGACCATGTAGGTGGCCAGAGTCCACGGGCTGCCGGAGAAGCCGATCAGCGGCACGCGGCCGTTCAGCTCAAGGCGAATGGTGCTGACCGCGTCCATGACGTAGCCCAGGTCCTTGTGAGGATCGGGGATCGGCAGGGCTTCGATGTCGGCCAGGGTGCTGATGACTTTCTTGAAACGCGGGCCTTCGCCGGTTTCAAAGTACAGGCCTTGGCCCATGGCGTCAGGGATGGTCAGGATATCGGAGAAGAGGATGGCCGCATCCAGTTGTGGATAACGGTCCAGCGGCTGCATGGTGACTTCGCAGGCGAACTCCGGGTTCATGCACAGGCTCATGAAGTCGCCGGCTTTGGCGCGGCTGGCGCGGTACTCCGGCAGGTAGCGACCGGCTTGACGCATCATCCACACAGGGGTGACGTCAACAGGTTGCTTGAGCAGGGCACGAAGGAAACGGTCGTTCTTGAGGGCAGTCATGTCGGCATCCGCATAAAAAGTGCGGGCATTTTCTCAGAGCGAGACGCAGAAAGACAGTGACCGGTGACCGGTGACCAGCTGCAAGCTGCAAGCTGCAAGCTGCAAGCTGCAAGCTGCAAGCTGCAAGTTAAAAGCGAGTTGCCTCAACTTGTAGCTTGCAGCTTGTCGCTGACGTCGTCAGACGTTCAGATAATCCAGGATCCCTTCAGCGGCAGTGCGGCCTTCGAAGATCGCCGTCACCACCAGGTCAGAACCGCGAACCATATCGCCACCGGCGAAGATTTTCGGGTTGCTGGTCTGGTGTTTGTATTGGGCTTGTTCCGGAGCCACGACGCGGCCCTGGCTGTCGGTCTGGATGCTGAACTGCTCAAACCAAGGCGCCGGGCTTGGACGGAAGCCGAAGGCGATGACCACAGCGTCAGCCGGGATGATCTCTTCGGAACCCGGGATCGGCTCGGGGCTGCGACGGCCACGGGCATCCGGTTCGCCGAGACGGGTCTCGACCACTTTCACGCCTTCGACGCGATCTTCACCCACAATGGCGATCGGCTGGCGGTTGTAGAGGAATTTCACGCCTTCTTCCTTGGCGTTCTTCACCTCTTTGCGCGAGCCCGGCATGTTGGCTTCGTCACGACGATAAGCACAGGTCACCGACTTGGCGCCCTGGCGAATCGAGGTACGGTTGCAGTCCATCGCCGTGTCGCCACCGCCCAGTACCACGACCTTTTTGCCTTTCATGTCGACGAAGTCTTCCGGCGACTTTTCAAAGCCCAGGTTGCGGTTGACGTTGGCAATCAGGAAGTCCAAAGCGTCGTAGACGCCCGGCAGGTCCTCACCGGCAAAGCCGCCCTTCATGTAGGTGTAGGTGCCCATGCCCATGAACACGGCATCGTATTCTTCGAGCAGTTGCTCCATGGTCACGTCTTTGCCGATCTCGGTGTTGAGACGGAACTCGATGCCCATGCCGGTGAACACTTCGCGACGGTGGCTCAGTACGGTCTTTTCCAGCTTGAACTCAGGGATGCCGAAGGTCAGCAGGCCACCGATTTCCGGGTTCTTGTCGAACACCACCGGGGTCACGCCGCCACGCACCAGTACGTCGGCACAGCCCAGGCCCGCAGGCCCGGCACCGATGATCGCCACACGTTTGCCGGTGGGCATGACCTTGGACATGTCCGGGCGCCAGCCCATGGCAAACGCGGTGTCGGTGATGTACTTCTCCACCGAACCGATGGTCACTGCACCAAAACCGTCGTTGAGGGTGCAGGCACCCTCACACAGACGATCCTGTGGGCACACCCGGCCGCAGACTTCCGGCAAGGTGTTGGTCTGGTGGGACAGCTCGGCGGCGGCGAGGATATTGCCCTCGGCCACCAATTTGAGCCAGTTGGGAATGAAGTTGTGCACCGGGCACTTCCATTCGCAATACGGGTTACCGCAACCCAGACAGCGGTGGGCCTGGTCGGCCGAGTGCTGGGGTTTGAAGGGTTCGTAGATTTCCACGAACTCTTTCTTGCGTTGACGCAACAGTTTCTTCTTCGGATCTTTGCGCCCGACATCGATGAATTGGAAGTCGTTGCTGAGACGTTCGGCCATCTTCAAAACCTCTTACACGACAGCTTCAAGCTACAAGCTTGAAGCTGCAAGAAAATCACATTAGTCCGGCACACCGCGCACTGTTTCAAGCTTGCCGCTTGCCGCTGCGTCGTTTATTGCGGACTCGCACGAGTACTGGAGAGCAAAGATTTCAAACTCGCCGCCTTAGGTTTGACGAGCCAGAAACGACGCAGGTAGTCATCAAGGTTTTCAGCGAGGTTACGACCCCATTCGCTGTTGGTTTCCTCAACGTATTCGTTCAGCACATGCTGCAAGTGGTTGCGATAGGATTCCATCGCTTCGCCGCTGATTCGCTGGATGTCCACCAGCTCGTGGTTGACCTTATCGACGAAGGTGTTGTCCTGGTCCAACACGTAGGCGAAACCGCCGGTCATGCCCGAACCGAAGTTGTAGCCAGTCTTGCCCAGAACGGCGACGAAACCACCGGTCATATACTCGCAGCAGTGATCGCCAGTGCCTTCCACCACGGTGTGAGCACCGGAGTTACGCACCGCGAATCGCTCGCCGGCAGTACCCGCTGCGAACAGCTTGCCGCCGGTCGCGCCATACAGGCAGGTGTTACCGATGATGGCACTGTCCTGCGTCTTGTAGATGCTGCCCACCGGCGGAACGATCACCAGCTTACCGCCAGTCATGCCCTTGCCCACATAGTCGTTGGCGTCGCCTTCCAGGTACATGTTCAGGCCGCCGGCGTTCCAAACGCCGAAGCTCTGGCCAGCGGTGCCCTTGAAGCGGAAGGTGATCGGCGCCTTGGCCATGCCCTGGTTGCCGTGTTTACGGGCGATTTCACCGGAGATCCGCGCGCCGATGGAACGGTCACAGTTGCAGATATCCAGGACGAATTCGCCGCCGCTGGCATCGTTGATCGACGAAATGGCCATCTCGACCATCTTCTCGGCCAACAGGCCTTTGTCGAACGGCGGGTTGCGTTCCACCTGGCAGAATTGTGGTTTGTCGGCCGGAATGTGATCGCTGCCCAATAGCGGCGTCAGGTCCAGGTGTTGCTGCTTGGCCGTCTGGCCTTCGAGGATTTCCAACAGATCGGTACGGCCGATCAGCTCTTCGAGGGTGCGCACGCCCAGCTTGGCCAACCACTCACGGGTTTCTTCGGCGACGTAGGTGAAGAAATTCACCACCATGTCGACGGTGCCGATGTAGTGATCCTTGCGCAGCTTCTCGTTCTGGGTAGCGACGCCGGTGGCGCAGTTGTTCAGGTGGCAGATGCGCAGGTATTTGCAGCCCAGGGCGATCATCGGTGCGGTGCCGAAGCCGAAGCTTTCAGCGCCGAGGATGGCGGCCTTGATCACGTCGAGGCCGGTTTTCAGGCCGCCGTCGGTTTGCACCCGAACCTTGCCGCGCAGGTCGTTGCCACGCAGGGTTTGGTGAGTTTCTGCAAGCCCCAGTTCCCATGGTGCGCCAGCGTACTTGATGGAGGTCAGCGGCGATGCGCCGGTGCCGCCGTCGTAGCCGGAGATGGTGATCAGGTCGGCATAGGCCTTGGCCACACCGGCGGCGATAGTACCGACGCCGGCTTCTGCTACTAGCTTCACCGAGACCAGGGCCTTGGGGTTGACTTGTTTCAAGTCGAAAATCAGCTGCGACAAATCCTCGATGGAGTAGATGTCGTGGTGCGGCGGTGGCGAAATCAGGGTCACGCCAGGCACTGCGTAACGCAGCTTGGCGATCAGGCCGTTGACCTTGCCGCCTGGCAACTGGCCGCCCTCGCCTGGCTTGGCGCCTTGGGCAACCTTGATTTGCAGCACTTCGGCGTTGACCAGGTATTCCGGGGTCACACCGAAACGGCCAGTAGCCACCTGCTTGATTTTCGAGCTCTTGATGGTGCCGTAACGCGCCGGGTCTTCACCACCTTCGCCGGAGTTGGAACGCGCGCCCAGGCGGTTCATGGCTTCGGCCAGGGCTTCGTGAGCCTCAGGCGACAAGGCGCCCAGGGAAATACCGGCGGAGTCGAAACGCTTGAGGATCGATTCCAGAGGCTCGATCTCGCTGATGGCCAGTGGCGTGTCCAGGGTTTTCACCTTGAACATATCGCGGATCATCGACACCGGGCGGTTATCCACCAGCGCGGTATATTCCTTGAATTTGGCGTAGTCGCCTTGCTGCACAGCGGCTTGCAAGGTGCTGACCACGTCAGGGTTGTAGGCGTGATATTCGCCACCGTGGACGAACTTCAGCAGGCCGCCTTGCTGGATCGGCTTGCGCGCGCTCCAGGCTTCGGCTGCCAGGGCTTTCTGTTCGGCTTCGATGTCGACGAAACGCGCACCCTTGATGCGGCTCGGCACGCCACGGAAGCTCATGTCGCAGACTTCTTCCGACAGGCCGATGGCTTCGAACAACTGAGCACCGCGATAAGACGTGATGGTGGAGATGCCCATCTTCGACAGGATCTTCAGCAGGCCCTTGGTGATGCCTTTACGGTAGTTCTTGAACACCTCATAGAGGTCGCCCAGCACTTCACCGGTACGGATCAGGTCGCCCAGCACTTCGTACGCGAGGAACGGGTAGACCGCCGAGGCGCCGAAACCGATCAATACCGCGAAGTGGTGCGGGTCGCGGGCGGTGGCGGTTTCCACGAGGATGTTGGAGTCGCAACGTAGGCCTTTTTCAGTCAGGCGGTGATGCACCGCGCCGGTGGCCAGGGAAGCGTGGATCGGCAACTTGCCCGGGGCGATATGACGGTCGGTCAGCACGATCTGGGTACGACCAGCGCGCACGGCTTCTTCAGCCTGATCGGCGACGTTACGCACCGCAGCTTCCAGGCCGATGCTCTCGTCGTAGTTCAGGTCGATTATCTGCCGGTCAAAGCCTGGACGCTCCAGGGTCATCAACGAACGCCACTTGGCCGGGGAAATGACC
This sequence comes from Pseudomonas sp. c313, assembly GCF_055407145.1. Taxonomy (NCBI): domain Bacteria; kingdom Pseudomonadati; phylum Pseudomonadota; class Gammaproteobacteria; order Pseudomonadales; family Pseudomonadaceae; genus Pseudomonas; species Pseudomonas sp. c313. The sequence goes on from NZ_JBUZRD010000008.1 coordinate 31,632, forward strand.
GGCGAGCTGAGGATCACGCGAGAGGCGTGCTCTGGCGATTCCTGGAAGATATTGCGCTCGGCGCCGAGGCAGATTTCCAGGGACATGACGATGGCTTCACGCAGCGGGTCGATCGGCGGGTTGGTCACCTGGGCGAACTGCTGGCGGAAATAGTCATACGGCGTGCGCACACGCTGGGACAGCACGGCCATTGGCGTGTCGTCGCCCATGGAGCCGACGGCTTCGTAGCCTTGCTCGCCCAGTGGGCGCAGCACCTGGTCGCGCTCTTCGAACGTGACCTGGTACATCTTCATGTACTGCTTGAGTTGGTCGACGTCGTAGAAAGCCGAGCCGTGGTCGTTGTCTTCCATGGTCGCCTGAATGCGCAGAGCGTTCTTGCGCAGCCATTGCTTGTACGGATGACGGGACTTCAAGCGGTTGTCGATGGCGTCGGTGTCGAGAACCTGCCCGGTTTCAGTGTCCACAGCCAGGATCTGCCCAGGGCCTACGCGGCCCTTGGCGATGACGTCTTCGGGCTGGTAATTCCAGACGCCAACTTCCGAAGCCAGGGTGATAAAGCCGTTGGTGGTGGTGACCCAACGCGCCGGGCGCAGACCGTTACGGTCCAGCAGGCACACCGCGTAGCGGCCATCAGTCATCACGACACCCGCCGGGCCGTCCCACGGTTCCATGTGCATGGAGTTGTACTCATAGAACGCCCGAAGATCGGGGTCCATGGTCTCGACGTTCTGCCACGCAGGCGGAATGATCATGCGTACGCCACGGAACAGGTCGATGCCGCCGGTGACCATCAGTTCCAGCATGTTGTCCATGCTGGAGGAGTCGGAGCCCACGCGATTGACCAGCGGGCCCAGCTCTTCGAGGTCCATCAAATCATTGGCGAACTTGGTGCGTCGGGCTACGGCCCAGTTGCGGTTACCGGTGATGGTGTTGATCTCGCCGTTATGGGCGAGGAACCGAAATGGCTGGGCCAGCGGCCATTTCGGCAGGGTGTTGGTGGAGAAGCGCTGATGGAACACGCAGATTGCGGTTTGCAGGCGCTCGTCGCTCAGGTCTGGATAGAAGGCGGTCAAATCCGCCGGCATCATCAGGCCTTTATAAATAATGGTCTTGTGGGAAAAGCTGCAGATGTAGTGGTCGGTGTCGGCAGCGTTGGCTACGGACGAACGACGACGGGAAGTGAACAGCTTGATCGCCATGTCCTGATCGCTGAAACCGTCGCCGGAGATGAACACTTGTTCGATCTGCGGCAGACGCTCCAGGGCCAGGCGGCCGAGGACGCTGGTGTCGATGGGCACTTTGCGCCAGCCAACGAGTTGCAGGCCGGCAGCCAGGATCTCGCGGTTCATGTTCTCGCGAGCAGCTTGGGCTTTTACCGGGTCCTGGTTGAAAAACACCATGCCCACGGCGTACTGCTTGGGCAAGTCGGCACCGAAATGCTCCTTAGCGATTGCGCGCAGGAACTGGTCGGGCTTTTGAATAAGCAAGCCGCAACCGTCACCGGTCTTGCCGTCGGCGTTGATCCCACCGCGGTGGGTCATGCAGGTCAGGGCCTCGATGGCCGTTTGCAGAAGGGTATGACTGGGCTCGCCCTGCATATGGGCAATCAGGCCGAAACCGCAGTTATCCTTGAATTCATCGGGTTGGTACAGACCTGCTTTCATAGACACTTTCTCACCAGGCTGCCTCTTTGAACGAGGCAAATTTCTTTTCAATTCAACCCGTTACCTTCCACGCCGGACGTACGCCGGCTTTGCGGGGGCAAAAGGGAGGTCATTGTACACACCGACACAGACGCTCACAAATTTAGCGACGAAATGTCGCAAATCTATGTCGCATTTATGAAAGGTTTAAAGCGATATGCTGTGCTAGTCAAAACTTTTTTAATTCTGACCGCTACGACTCAAAAGCGACGTGCGCAGACACCACAAAGCGCGCGGCCTGGAAGGCAGCACGCACTTACGGTTTTTTTTGAGGTGCCGGGAGAGGCGGCCTGGGTAAGGCCGCCGAATCTTCAGCGAGTTGCTGCCAGTTCCTGTTGGACGCTGGCGACAGTGCGAGGCCAAGGTTTACCAGCCTGAACCTTCGCTGGCAAGGCCTTGATAGCGGTTACAGCTGCATCACGGCTGGCGAAGTTGCCGTAGGTGATCACGTAAAGCGGCTTGCCGTTAAGGTCTTTCTTGAAATAACGGTATTCGCCGCCCTGCTCCTTGACGAAGTTTTGCGCGCTGGCTTCGGAGCTGGTGCCGAGGATCTGCACCACGTAGTTCTTGGCCGGTTGGCTGGTGTACCAGCTGCTGCCAGCGGAGGCCTTGGCTACGGTCGCAGGCTTGGCAGCAGGTGCTGGTTTAGCAACTGGCGCCGGGGCAGGCTTGGCGGTCGCCACCTGGACAGGCGCAGGGGCCGGCTTGGCTACTGGAGCCGGTACAGGCGCGGGCACGGGCACAGGGCTCGGTGCTACGCCAGCGGGTGGCGCGATGGTGGTAACAGTCGGCGGAGTGGCGCTGGAGCCTTCCACTGGCACGCCGTCGTCGCCTTCGGAGATGGCGCCAGCTTCTTCCGCCAACGGGCCGCGCATGACCGGCTGGCCGACCATCGGCAGGTTGGTAGGCTGGCCGGAGCCGGAAAATTCAACAGCTGGCGCGCCGTTAGTGGTTGGTTTGCCCAATGGCAGCTGTGCCTGTTCGGCAGGCGCGGTTGTCGGGGCCTTGCTGCGGCCTGGAATCAACCAGGCGGCGGCGACGGCAACCACTACAACAGCGGAAATTGCCAATACATGTTTCTTCGGCATGGTGAACCCCATCTTTGGACGCTTCACCGCTGAGCGGCTGGCAATCATGGCTTCGATCATGGCATCCCGGGCGACCTGGTTGATGGTGCCAGGCCAGCCGTCGGAGCTTTCGTGAATATCAGAGATCTGCGAAGCGGAAAAAAGTTCGATTCCCTGCCCGGCACCTTCAAGACGCTGGGCCAGGTATTCGCGGGTTTCTTCTTCTTCGTAAGGCTGCAGTTCGATGACATGGAAGCGCTCTTCCTCACCGCTTAACTGCTCCAGATCGGCAATCAGCGACGACTCACCGAACAGGAACACATGAGGACGACCTTCAGGCGTACCGGCCGCCAGGGCCAGCAACGCTTCAAGGGCCGATTCGTCGAGCTGCTCGGCATCGTCCACCAGCAGGTAGACTTCCTGGCCGGTCAGGCCCAGTTGTACCACTTGCTTGAGGATCGCCGTCGGCTCGGCATTGGACACGTCCAGGGCCTGGGCGATCTGGCGCAGCACGCCCGCAGCATCACCGGCGCCACGGGCTGACACCACCACGCTCTGCACTGACTGCTTGTTGGTGCTGGCCACCAGCGCCTGACGCAGCAAGGTCTTGCCACTGCCCAACGGGCCCGTGACCACCAGCAGCAGCTGGCTGTAACGCGCCAGGTGGTGCAACTGCCCCAACACCGGTTTGCGTTGGGCAGGGAAGAATTTGAAACCAGGCACCCGTGGAGCAAAAGGGTCGTGGTTTAACTGGTAATGGCCAAGGAACGCCTCGTCAGCATGCAAACTAGTCATCGGGATCTTATTAACCTTTAAGCTGAGCCAGGGCGCGGTAGTCCGCTCCCAGCGTGGCCTGTAAAATCTCTTTCGGATAATCGTCGGTCACTACCGCTTCGCCCATTCGGCGCAACAGCACCAGACGCAGACGACCGTCGATTACTTTCTTGTCTATCGCCATGTGTTCGAGAAAATCAGCTTCAGTCATTTCCTCGGGAGGAATGACCGGTAACCCGGCGCGCTGGAACAGGCGAATACCGCGATCACGCTCCTGGCTGCTGATCCAGCCCAGGCGTTGCGACATCTCCAATGCCATCACGGTGCCGGCCGCTACGGCCTCTCCATGCAACCACACACCATAGCCCATGTGCGTTTCGATCGCATGGCCGAAGGTGTGGCCCAGGTTCAATGTCGCCCGCACACCGGACTCGCGCTCGTCGGCATTGACCACCAACGCCTTGGCGGCGCACGAGCGGGAAATGGCTTCGGTCAGCGCGACCTGGTCCAGGTCGCGCAGGGCGTCGACATGTTCCTCCAGCCAGGTCAGGAACGGCTCGTCGCAGATCAACCCGTACTTGATGACTTCCGCCAGGCCCGCCGACAGCTCACGGGGTGGCAGGGTATTGAGGGTAGCGGTATCGATCAGCACCACGTTGGGCTGATAGAACGCACCGACCATGTTCTTGCCCAGCGGGTGATTGATGCCGGTCTTGCCGCCCACCGACGAATCGACCTGGGACAGCAGCGTGGTCGGCACCTGGATAAAGTCCACGCCGCGCTGGTAACAGGCCGCCGCGAAACCGGCCATGTCGCCGATAACTCCGCCGCCTAGGGCAACCACGGTGGTGCGACGGTCATGACGGGCAGTGAGCAGGCCGTCGAAGATCAGTTGCAGAGTTTCCCAGGTCTTGAACGCTTCGCCATCGGGCAGAATCACCGAAATAACCGAATACGCCTCAAGGCTGCGACTCAGACGCTCAAGATAAAGCGGCGCAACCGTCTCGTTGGAGATAATCGCCACTTGTCGCCCGGCAATATGCGGTGCGAACAATTCGGGCTGGTCCAACAAACCTTCGCCAATATGGATCGGGTAGCTGCGCTCGCCAAGATCGACCTTAAGTGTCTGCATGTGTCCCCGCGTTGAAGATGGAAGCAGGCGTCTTGCCCTACATTAACGTTTGTCGGCAACGTAGCGATCTGACGCTGCCTGATGGCTCTACGCCACAACTCAGACGGTCATAACGCGCCGCCGAGGATAGCGCATTTCGCGCCTGGCTTTAACGGGGCGGCAGTTGCTGCAAGCGCTCAAGAATGTCGAGAACCACCATTCGTGGCGGCCGCTCATCGGTTTCCACCACCAGATCGGCGATTTCCCGATACAGCGGATCGCGCAGCGTCAGCAAGTCCCGCAGGGTTTTCGCCGGATCGGCCGTACGCAACAGCGGGCGATTGCGATCGCGAGCGGTTCGACCGACCTGCTGCTCGACAGACGCATGCAGATAGACGACTCGACCACCGGCATGCAGTGCCCGGCGATTTTCATCGCGCATCACCGCGCCGCCGCCCGTAGCCAATACCACGCCATCACAGCCACACAGCTCGGCAATCATCGCCTGCTCGCGGTCGCGAAAGCCCAATTCGCCTTCCTTATCGAAGATCCACGGGATATTTGCGCCCGTGCGCAATTCAATTTCCTTATCGGAGTCTTTGAATGGCAGGCGCAGCTCTTTGGCCAGCAAACGGCCGATGGTGCTTTTTCCAGCCCCCATCGGTCCAACAAGAATCAAATTTCGCACAGAATCAACGACTCACAGCAATCGCCTGGTTATTCATAATACGCGGAGTCAGGAATACCAGCAGCTCGGATTTTTTCTCCGAAACCACATCCCGCCGGAAAAGGCGGCCAAGATACGGCACATCGCCAAAAAATGGCACTTTATCTACTACTTTGCTTTGGGTATTGGAGAAAACGCCACCAATCACGATGGTCTCGCCATCCCTGACCAACACCTTGGCATTGACCTCGTTTTTCTTGATGGGCGGCACATCGTTAAGTTTGTTCAGGTAGTCAGGCTCATCCTTGGTAACCCTGACCTCCATGATCACCCAGCCGTCCGGGGTGATTTGCGGCGTTACTTCCAGGGACAGCGAGGCCTCCTTGAACGACACGGAGGTGGCACCCTGGGACGTGGACTCCTGGTAAGGAATCTCGGTGCCCTTGAGGATTCGGGCGGTTTCTTTGTCGGAAGTGACCACCTTGGGCTGCGAAACGATCTCTCCGTTGCCGGTTTTCTCCATGGCCGTCAGCTCCAGGTCCAGCAGCACATTGTCGGTAATAAAGGCGATGCCCAGGCCGGCTGTACCGTTGACCGCACCCAAGTCGACAAAAGGCGAACTGGACGAGTCCTCGGGTTGCTCGCCCTCACCCGACGGCGCTTTGTTGATACCGCCGCCACTCCAGTTGCCCTTGTTCTGGATCAAACCACCCCAGCGCACCCCCAGGCTTTTGTCATAGTCGACATTGGCCTCGACAATCCGCGCCTCGATCATCACCTGGCGCACCGGGATATCCAGTTGCGCGACGATACGACGCAGCTCGTCCAGGCGCTCTTGGGTCTGGTAGACGAGAATATTGTTGGTCCGATCATCCACCACCACCGAGCCGCGCTCATTGCTCCCACCCTCAAGGCCAGCCGCTGACTGGAACAGCTTGGCCAGCTCAGCCGCCTTGGCGTAGTTGACTTGCAGCAACTCGCGACGCAACGGTGCCAGCTCGGTCAACTGCTGGCGCGATTCCAGCGCCAGCAACTCCCGCGCAGCCAGTTCATCGGCAGGCGCGACCAGCAACACATTGGCTTTCAAGCGCTTGTCCAGCCCCTTGGTTTGCAGCACCAGATCCAGGGCCTGATCCCAGGGCACATCCTTGAGGCGCAGGGTGATCGAGCCCTGCACCTCATCACTGGCCACCAGGTTGAGGCCGGCAAAGTCGGCAATCAGTTGCAAGACGGCTCGGACCTCGATGTTCTGGAAGTTGAGAGATAACTTATCGCCGCTGAACGCGCTGCGCTCGGTACTGAGGGGCGCACCACCGGGAGGCGGCAAGTGAATCAGGTCGACCCGATTGGGCACAGCCTTGACCATCGGTGCTGCGAACGCTATCCATAGCGCCACACCGAAGGACGAAAAAATCCTTTTCATTATTTGAATTCCGTTATGAATGCACGTTCAAGGCAAGGGTTCGCGAGCGCTCCAGCCACGCGCCCTCGCCATCAGGAAAGAGTTCGACAATCTCGATTTGATCCTCGTGGATGGCCATCACCCGCCCATGGTCCCAGCCCAGGTAATCACCGACTGCCAGACGGTGTACCCCCGCAGCGCCCCGCAGCAGGACAAAGGTCTGCGCTCCACTGGACAGTGTGCCAACCATCTCGAACTCATCGACGGCAAAGCCTTCAAGAAACTGCCGAGGGCGGTCAGAGTCTGGCTTCAACCCCGGCCGGCCCGATGGACGACTGACTGGATGGACCTCATTTGGCAGCTGGAAAGGATCGCGCAGTAACGCTGGATCGTAGACAAAGCGCAGCCCCACGACAGCGACCACAGGTTCCTCGACCAGCGCGGGTACCTGCTGGCGAATCGCGTGTAAACGGGCTTCCAGCGCTTGCACATCGGTACCATTGCCGCACCCGGCCAGCGACCCCAGGCAAAGGAACCAGCACACACCATTGAGGCACCTCATGGCAATGCCCCCTGGTCGTTGTAGCGATAGGTCTTGGCGAGCAGGTTCAAGCGCAGCGGCGAGCCTTCTTGCAGATCGGCAGGCCTGATGACGAAGTCGTGCAAGGTAACGATTCGCGACAGCCCCGACACACTACTGACGAAGGTCGCCAGGTCGTGATAAGCCCCGATGAGGCTGATCTGCATCGGCAGTTCGATGTAAAGCGGCTGAACTTGCTCATCCAACAGCCTGATCTCCTCGAGCACTAATCCGCCAGCCAGGCCCAGCCGGGTGATGTCTTCAAGTAGACCAGGCACCTCGGTAGCCGTCGGCAACCGGTGCAGCTGCTCAGCGAAGGCACCCCGCATGACCTCAAGCTGGCGGGCATAGGCCTCCAGATTGGCGGCCGGGCCGACCTTATTGGCAAATTGCTGCTGCAAGGTCACTTCCCGGGCTTCCTGTCGATGCAACTGCTCGCGCAATGCACTCAAGTAGAGGCTGTCGCCTAACATCAGCAACAGGCAGGCGAGCGCAACACCCAGCAGAATCTTGCGGGGCAAGGGCCAATGGGCGGCGTTGTGGTACAGCGTGGAAAATTCGAGGGTTGTCAGCCTTGGCAGGCTCGACGACAGGCTCATTGCCCCGCCTCGCCGGACTCTCCATGGCCAACCATCAACTGAAAGGCACTGCCAGTCTCTTCGGCCCGCACATGTCGCAAGCTGGGAGCTTGCAGCCCACTAGAGGACTCCAGGTTGCGCATCAAGCGGGCGACGTCATGATTGGATGCTGCAGTTGCGCTGATCTCGACCGAGGTCCCACTCACGGTTATTTCTCGCAACCGCACCCCATCCGGCACAGCACGGGCCAGTTGGTCGAACAGTTGCCCGCCCGCAGAGCGATCACCCTGCAGATCCTCCACGACCTTCATCCGCTCCATCAACTGCCGGCGTTGCTCGCGCAGTTCGTCGATAGTCTTGATCCGCGAATCAAGCACCGTGACTTCCTTGCTCAAGTGGTTGTTACGAGCCACCTGCCGATCGATCGCCTGACCGATAATACGATCCGCCAACCACACCGTAGCTAGCGCAATAAGAGCGCTCACCAGCAAAAACACTAAAAAGAATTTGCGCCGCCGCTCAGCCTGTTCTTCGCGCCAGGGCAAAAGGTTGATTCTTGTCATCAATCGAAACTCCTGAGGGCCAAACCGCAAGCGACCCGCAATCTCTGGGCATCAGCAGCCCATTGTGTACCATTGATCCAACTGCCCGGCGTGATGCTGGCAACGGCCTGATCGGATGCACGCTCCAGCGCAAACGCCTCGACATCGACTATTTGCGTCACCAACCCCGCCAGGGCCAGCACCGCCTCACGGGCCTCGACCTGCTCCTTGAGGCAAGCGGCGAGCAGCACATTGATACGCCCCGCCCCCCTGATCGAGGGGCCCTGGACCTGAAAGTCGATTGCCACCTCCTCCAGCGGATAGGGGATGTACTGATCCGCTTCCAGCCGCAGTCGACGCGCAATCTCGTCATCGTCGAGCCCCGCGTCCATCTCCACCAGGCGGGTAATGACCGACGGCCCCGCCACCGCAACCGCTGCCTTCCTGACAGACGTTTGCGACTGGAACAGTGCCTTGGAAAGCGCCTGCCCGACAACCTCCAGATCAACAATATTGCTGTCGATCACTGCATGGCCCGGCAAAGACTGGGTGGCGTAGGTTCGTACTGTGTAACCGACGCTTGAGCGAGCCAATTCCACCAGCCTTACCTGCGCATCATTGATATCGATACCGAGAACGGTATCGGTTTTTCGCCTGAAAAATCCCTTTACCATAAAACTCCCTAAAGCTTTCCCTGTCTCAGGGCTGGCTACTGCCTGAATTGACGCATTCGGTCGGTTTGATTGAGAGGCGCCCATGACGCCCCAAGCTGAAAAATGCTTTAATGCCCAGCGTTTTTTCCCGCTTTTTATCTGCAGGTCGGGGCGACCCATCGTTTGCCGTGCATGCCCCGACGCCTAACTCATTCTTTTCTCTGGAAATCCAAAAGCCTTGATTCGTCTGCTGAAGTTTTTCGGGTACTCCATTGTCGCTATCGTCTGCGGGCTGCTGCTCGTTCTCAGCGGGGCCTATCTCTACCTTAGTCCGGGATTGCCCTCCGTAGAGACCCTGAGAAGTATCCAGTTGCAGATTCCTTTGCGGGTCTACAGCAGCGATGAAAAACTGATCGCGGAGTTCGGCGAAATGCGCCGCACCCCGATCCTTTTCGCCGATATTCCACCCAATTTCATCAACGCCCTTTTGTCGGCCGAAGACGATAACTTCGCCAATCACTATGGCGTGGACCCCGGCAGCCTGGTCCGTGCAGCCACGCAACTGGTAAAAAGTGGTCACATTCAGTCTGGCGGCAGCACCATCACCATGCAGGTGGCGAAGAACTTCTTCCTCACCAGCGAACGCAGCTTTTCCCGCAAGGCCACGGAAATCCTCCTGGCGCTGCAGATCGAACGGCAGCTGACCAAGGATGAAATCCTGGAGCTGTACGTCAACAAAATCTATCTGGGCAACCGCGCCTACGGTATCGAAGCCGCATCACAGGTGTATTACGGCAAGTCGATTCGTGACGCCAGCCTGGCACAGATGGCAATGATTGCCGGCCTGCCGAAAGCCCCTTCACGCTTCAACCCCCTGGCCAACCCGGCTCGCAGCAAAGAGCGCCGCGACTGGATCCTGGGGCGGATGTACAAGCTGGGCAAGATCGACCAGAGCGCCTATGAAACGGCCGTGACCGAACCACTGAACGCCAGCTATCACGTGCCGACGCCGGAAGTGAGTGCGCCGTACATTGCCGAGATGGCCCGTGCCGAGATGGTCGGCCGTTATGGCAGCGAGGCCTACACCGAAGGTTTCCGCGTTACCACGACCATTGCGAGCAACTTGCAGGAAGTGGCGAATACCGCCGTCCATGAAGGCCTGATCACCTATGACCAGCGCCACGGCTATCGCGGTCCCGAATCACGCCTGCCGGGCAAGACCCTCAGCGCCTGGACCCTAGAACTGGGTAAACAGCGCGCAATCAGCGGCCTTGAGCCAGCCATCGTCACCCAGGTGAAGAAGGATGGCGTGCAGGTGCTGACCCGCACCGGCGAAGAACACGTGGCCTGGGACAGCATGAAATGGGCGCGTCCGTTCCTCAACACCAACAGCATGGGCCCGATGCCCAAGCAGCCGTCGGATGTGGCTCAGGTCGGCGACCTGATCCGCGTGCAGCGCCAGAAGGACGACAGCCTGAAATTCAGCCAGGTCCCGGTGGCACAAGGCGCCCTGGTATCGCTGGACCCACAGAACGGCGCCATCCGCGCCCTGGTCGGCGGTTTTGCCTTCGAACAAAGCAACTACAACCGCGCCACCCAAGCCAAGCGCCAACCGGGCTCCAGCTTCAAGCCGTTCGTCTACAGCGCCGCACTGGACAATGGCTATACCGCCGCCAGCCTGGTCAACGACGCGCCAATCGTGTTTGTCGATGAGTACATGGACAAGGTCTGGCGACCGAGGAACGACACCAACACCTTCCTTGGCCCGATCCGGGTTCGTGAGGCGCTGTACAAGTCGCGCAACCTGGTGTCGATCCGCTTGCTGCAAGCGATGGGCGTCGACCGTACCATCGACTACATCAGCAAGTTCGGCTTCAACAAGCAGGACCTGCCGCGCAACCTGTCCCTGGCTTTGGGTACGGCTACCCTCACACCGATGGAAGTCGCCACCGGCTGGAGCACCTTTGCCAACGGCGGCTACAAGATCACGCCGTACCTGATCGACAAGATCGAGAGCCGCAACGGCGAGACGCTGTTCGTCGCCAACCCGCCGAGCGTGCCCAATGGCGTCGCCGCGACGGATGGTTTGGCAGCGCCAGCCAACGGCGGTATCACCATCGAACCGACGCCGGGCGAAGCCCCAACAGGCGCTGCGCCTGCCCCGCAAACGCCGGCTGTGGCCGAACGCATCGTCGACGGCCGCACCACCTACATCCTCAACAGCATGCTGGAAGATGTGATCAAGCGCGGCACTGGCCGCCGAGCCCTGGCCCTTGGCCGCACAGACCTGGCAGGCAAGACCGGCACCACCAACGAGTCCAAGGATGCCTGGTTCTCCGGCTACAACGCCGACTACATCACCACCGTCTGGACCGGTTACGACCAGCCGGAAAGCCTGGGCCGTCGCGAGTTCGGCGGCACCGTTGCGCTGCCAATCTGGATGAGCTACATGGGCGCCGCCCTCAAGGACAAGCCAGCCCACACCCAGGCCGAGCCGGAAGGCATTCTTAGCCTGCGGATAGACCCGATCAGTGGCCGCGCCGCTGTGCCGGGCACACCGAATGCGTACTTCGAACTGTTCAAGAGCGAAGACACGCCGCCGTCGGTCAATGAGCTGGGCAATGGCGCCGCACCAGGCAGCCCGCTGCCAGCGGATGAGGCGGCGCCGATCGATTTGTTCTAATGTGATCTCTCTCACGCTTTGCGTGGGAGCGGTCAAGAGACGGTCCACCGCCACACAACAAAAAGCCCCGACTCTTGCGAGTCGGGGCTTTTTGTTGGTGCGCTACAACGACTTAGCCGTTGAACACATCATCCACGCTCTTGAGCGGGTAGTTTTTCGGATACGGCAGAGTCGCCACACCGGTCGCGATCGCGGCCTTGGCCACGGCGTCGGAGATCACGGTGATCAGGCGGGCATCCATTGGTTTCGGGATGATGTACTCACGACCGAACTCCAGCTTGATACCGCCGTAGGCGTCGCACACTTCCTGAGGCACCGGCAACTTGGCCAGTTCACGCAGGGCGTTGGCGGCAGCCACTTTCATTTCTTCGTTGATACGCTTGGCACGAACGTCCAGGGCACCACGGAAGATGAACGGGAAGCCCAATACGTTGTTGACCTGGTTCGGATAATCCGAACGGCCGGTGGCCATGATCACGTCGTCGCGGGTGGCGTGAGCCAGGGCCGGGGCGATTTCCGGGTCCGGGTTGGAGCAGGCGAACACAATCGGGTTAGCCGCCATCAGCTTCAGGCCTTCGGCGCTCAGCAGGTTCGGGCCGGACAGACCGACGAATACGTCAGCGCCGTTCAGGGCGTCGTCCAGAGTACGTTTCTCGGACGGATGGGCGAACATCGCCTTGTACTGGTTCAGGTCGGTACGCTCGGACTGAATCACGCCCTTGCTGTCGACCATGTAGATATTTTCCAGCTTGGCACCCATGCTCACGATCAACTTCATGCACGAGATAGCTGCAGCGCCAGCGCCCAGGCAGACGATCTTGGCGTCAGCGAGGTTTTTGCCAACGATTTCCAGCGCGTTGATCATGCCGGCTGCGGTCACGATCGCAGTACCATGCTGGTCATCGTGGAATACCGGGATGTCGCACTGCTCGATCAGCGCCTTTTCGATTTCAAAGCACTCAGGTGCCTTGATGTCTTCCAGGTTGATGCCACCGAAGGTGATGGAGATGCGCTTGACGGTGTCGATGAAGGCTTGCGGGCTTTCGGCATCGACTTCGATGTCGAACACGTCGATACCGGCGAAACGCTTGAACAGTACGCCCTTGCCTTCCATCACTGGCTTGGAAGCCAATGGGCCGAGGTTACCCAGGCCGAGAATCGCGGTGCCATCAGAAATGACTGCAACCAGATTACCCTTGCCGGTGTATTTGTAGGCCAGTTCAGGATCGCGGGCGATTTCACGCACGGGCTCGGCTACACCGGGGCTGTACGCCAGCGACAGATCGCGGGCAGTAGCAGTGGCTTTGGTGAGTTCGACACTCAGCTTTCCTGGACGAGGAAAGGCATGATATTCGAGAGCGGCAGTTTTCAAATCAGACATATCGGCATTCCGCTTTTTACTGTTGGACGACGGACCGCCGAGGATACGCGTGTCGCAAAGCCCCTACAAGACTGGGTGGTCACGGGTGTCAAGGGCCCGGCCCTGCGACTTTCGGCCAAGAGCCACGGGATACAAGGGCTTAACTGTTCACAATCATACGAAAAAATGTCTACACTTTTTTCTTATTGTGCCAGTTGCAGCATGGCGGGGTCGGTCAATGGCAGGAGCCAGCGGGCCTGACCGTTTTTCAGGCCGCCACGGCGGGAACGGTCCAACACCCAGCCTCGGGCTTCGATCTGCTGGCCCTGAAGGCGCTTGAGCAGAGCACTGTCAAATTGGCCCGCCAGATTGGGTGCAACGCGCAATACCATGGAGCCCTGCAGTTCGATCCAGACTCCGCCACGATTGCGCTCGATCTTGCTCACCCGGCCGCTGACCACTGCGAAACCGGAACGCTCGATCGCTGAGGCTTTCTGCACCGGCGACTGACGCCATAGCCCCAGGCGGGCCTGTCGGGCGCTACGTTCGGCCGCCTGCTGGCAGGCGACCAGATCAACATTAGGTGCGACGGACACCTGAAAACCCAAGCCTTCGGCGAGTAGTTGCGCCTCCATGTTCGCGCCATTGGCACCATAGAGGTGAGCCAGGGTGCGTCCGTAGTGATCTTTGCTCTCCTGGCCGAGCACCAGGCCAACCCGACCGGCGCTGGCATCTACCAGACCTTGTAAACGCTGACGCGCGGCCACTGCGAAGGGTTCGTCGGAACGACCTTTCTTGCCGGTTTCCGGCGCGTTGACACCGATCATGCGCACGCTGCGGCCGTCTTTGAGCCGAACCGTGTCGCCATCGACCACCCGCTGCACCTCGAAGGTACCGAGAGCAGCCGGCGCGGGGCAAAATACCTCGGCCTGAACGGGCGCCAGCCAAATCGCAGACACAAAAAAGGCGCCCACAAGGGACGCCTTTTTTATCAACGAGGACAAGCCCGGCAGGCTTTCCACGCCGTTTGCCTTACTCTGCTGCTGGAGCAGGAGCAACTTTAGCAGCGCCGAAAGCACCGAAACGGGTCTTGAACTTGTCAACACGGCCGCCAATATCCAGAGTCTTCTGCTTACCGGTGTAGAACGGGTGGCACTCGTTGCACACGTCGATTGGCAGAGCTTTGCCGAAGGTCGAACGAGTTTCGAACTTGTTACCGCAGCTGCAGGTAACGTCGATGGCAACGTAATTTGGATGAATATCGGCTTTCATGGTGTATTCCTCAGGCTAGCGTGCCGCCAGTCAACACTATTGTTGAATACCGCACGTAATTAGGCCGCGGATTCTACCAGACCTTTTTAAACGCGCAAGCGGCACCATAAGTCGTTTTCCATCAGAAAGGCTCCTTTCATCAGAAAACCGTGCCATACCCAACACCCTACTCGTCTGCTAGGCTCGCGCCCTTCTTCACCGCCTGTCATATGAGAACCCCCGCGTGCCCGACGCCATTTTGCGCCTCGCCCTGCCCTCGCCCCTGCGCCGCCTGTTCGACTACCGCGCACCTGCCGGCGTGCTGCGGTCGCAGCTGCAACCGGGGATGCGCGTGCGGGTGCCATTTGGTCGGCGAGAGATGATCGGCATTCTGGTGGAAGTCACCGACCACAGCGAAGTACCGACGGAAAAACTCAAGGCCGCTCTGGCCCTGCTGGACGCCACGCCGCCGCTACCACCCTCATTATTCAAGCTATGCCTGTGGACTTCCCAGTATTACCAGCACAGCTTGGGTGACACCCTCAGTTGGGCATTGCCGGTGCTGTTGCGCCAGGGCGAACTGGCCGAAGCCCGCCAGGAGCGGTTCTGGTCAATGACACCCGGCGCACGCCTGGACGACCCGCGCATCGCCCGCGCCCCACGCCAGCGCGAAGCCCTGGCGACCCTGGCCCAGCACCCACACGGCGTCGCCCATCAGTTACTGAGCAAGCTGTTGTTGAGTAAGGACAGCCTGGACTTGCTGCTGGCCAAGGGTTTGGTCCAAGTAGCAATTCGCAAGCACGCCCCCGGCGAGCGCCATGAACACTGGCTGGCCCAGCCGGAACTGCCGCTAAACCCGGAACAGCGCACCGCTTATGAAGCCATTCGTGCAGGCTTCGACAGTTTCCATGCCTTCCTGCTGGCAGGCGTAACCGGCAGCGGCAAGACCGAAGTCTATTTGCAACTGATCCGCGAAACCCTGGAAGCCGGTAAACAGGCACTCGTGCTGATCCCCGAGATCAACCTCGGCCCGCAAACCCTGGCGCGTTTCGAGCAGCGCTTCAATGCGCGCATCGCCCTGGTGCACTCGGCGGTCAACGACCGCGAGCGCCTGGAGTCGTGGTTGGCGGCAAGGGATGGCGAGGCCGACATTATTATCGGCACCCGTTCGGCGCTGTTCACCCCGATGAAGAATCCCGGGCTGATCATCATCGACGAAGAACACGACGGCTCCTATAAACAGCAGGAAGGTTTGCGCTATCACGCCCGCGACCTGGCCCTGGTGCGAGCGCGCCAGGAGAACATTCCGATTGTGCTGGGTTCGGCCACGCCATCCCTGGAAAGCCTGCACAACGCCTACACCGGGCGTTATGGCCTGCTGCGCCTGAATGAGCGGGCCGGTGGCGCCAAGCAGCCGCGCTTCCTGCGCCTTGATGTAAAAAGTCGTCCGCTGGACAGCGGGATTTCCGGGCCGATGCAGCAAGCCATCGGCCAGACCCTCGCCGCTGGCCAGCAGGTGCTGGTGTTCCTCAATCGCCGAGGCTTTGCGCCGACCTTGCTGTGCCACGACTGCGGCTGGATGTCCGAGTGCAACCGCTGCGATGCGCGCATGACCGTGCACCAACGTTCCGGCGAGTTGCGCTGCCATCACTGCGGCCATGTCGAACGCGTCCCGCGCCATTGCCCGAAGTGCGGCAAAGTCGACCTGCGTCCTGTTGGCGCAGGCACCGAGCGGGCTGAGGAACGCCTGGGGATTCTGTTTCCGGACTATCCGGTGCTGCGCGTTGACCGCGACAGTACGTCGCGCAAGGACGCGATGAATCAGCTGTTCGCCACTATCCAGAAGGGCCAGCCGTGCATTCTTGTGGGTACGCAGATGCTTGCCAAAGGTCACCACTTTCCACGGGTGACTCTGGTATCGATCCTGGATGCCGATGGCGGGCTGTTTTCCGGGGATTTTCGCGCCAGCGAGCGCATGGCCCAGCTGATCGTCCAGGTCGCCGGGCGTGCCGGGCGTGCTGAGGAGCCGGGTAAAGTGATCATCCAGACCCACCTGGCCGACCATCCGCTGCTGATTCAACTGACCGAACAAGGCTATTTCGCGTTTGCCGAACAGGCCTTGAGCGAACGCCGCTGCGCCGGGCTGCCGCCGTTTTCCCATTTGGCCTTGCTGCGGGCTGAAGCCCATAAACCTGGGCAAGCCGAGGGTTTTCTCGATGAAGCGTGCAGCCTGGCTGAACGTTTGCTCGGTGAACTGGGATTGACCGGCATTGAATTACTGGGCCCCGTGCCAGCCCCGATGGAACGCCGCGCCGGTCGCTATCGCGCGCAGCTACTCTTGCAGGCTAACGCCCGCGCGCCGTTGCATCGTTTATTAAGCAGTTGGCTGCTGGCCCTGGAGCAAATGCCCAGCGGGCGGCAAGTACGTTGGTCGCTGGATGTGGACCCAGTAGATTTGTACTAACCCCCTTGCAGGAGCAAGCTTACTCCTTGGGGGTTGGGTTCTCCCGATAGAACCCGAAGGTCCGCCAACCTGTCTGAGCGGTTGGCAAGCACGCCCTCGCAACGGATAATGTCCAGTTTTTCCACCTGCGCATCGCGCGCCGCTGCTTGCGGTCGAAAGAGAACACCATGAAAGACGCCATTCGCCAGTTGATCCAACAAGCCCTCACCCAACTCGTCAACGAAGGTGTTTTACCTGAAGGCCTGACGCCGGCGATTCAGGTGGAAAACTCCCGAGACAAGACCCACGGTGACTTCGCCAGCAACATCGCCATGATGCTGGCCAAGCCGGCCGGCATGAAACCTCGCGACCTGGCGGAAAAAATCATCGCCGCGCTGCCAGCCGACCCGCAAGTCAGCAAGGCCGAAATCGCCGGCCCCGGGTTTATCAATATCTTCCAGAACACCCAAGCCCTGGCTTCGCGCCTGGACGCGGGCCTTGCCGACGCCAAAATCGGCGTGCGCAAGGCTGGTCCCGTGCAGCGTGTGGTCGTCGACCTGTCGGCACCGAACCTCGCCAAGGAAATGCACGTCGGCCACTTGCGCTCGACCATCATTGGCGACGGCGTGTCACGGGTTCTGGAGTTTCTCGGCGACACCGTGATTCGCCAGAACCACGTAGGCGACTGGGGCACCCAGTTCGGCATGCTGATGGCGTACCTGCAGGAAAACCCGATCACCAGCAACGAGCTGGCGGATCTGGAAAACTTTTACCGCGCCGCCAAAAAGCGCTTCGACGAATCCGAAGAATTCGCCGACCGCGCCCGTAGCCTGGTGGTCAAGCTGCAGGCCGGCGACAAGGAATGCCTGGAACTGTGGGCACGCTTTCGCGATATCTCCCTGTCCCACTGCCAGGAAATCTACGAGCGGCTGAACGTCAAGCTGACCATGGCCGACGTGATGGGCGAAAGCGCCTATAACGACGACTTGATCAACGTGGTCAACGACCTCAAGGCCAAGGGCCTGCTGGTGGAAAGCAACGGCGCCCAGTGCGTATTCCTCGACGATTTCAAGACCGCCGACGGCGAGCCGCTGCCGGTAATCATCGTCAAGGCCGATGGCGGCTACCTCTACGCCACCACCGACCTGGCGGCCGTGCGCTACCGCAGCGGCGTGCTGAAGGCTGATCGCGCCCTGTATTTCGTCGACCAGCGCCAGGCCCTGCACTTCCAGCAAGTGTTCGAAGTGGCCCGTCTGGCCGGGTTCGTCACCCACCCGATGCACATGGAACACATGGGCTTCGGCACCATGAACGGCGCCGATGGCCGTCCGTTCAAGACCCGCGATGGCGGCACCGTGAAGCTGATCGACCTGCTGAACGAAGCCCAGGAACGCGCCTACACACTGGTGAAGGAAAAGAACCCGGAGCTGGCCGAAGCCGACCTGCGTAACATCGCCAAGGTCGTCGGCATTGGCGCGGTGAAATACGCCGATCTGTCCAAGCACCGCACCAGCGACTACAGCTTTAACTTCGAGTTGATGCTCAACTTCGAAGGCAACACCGCGCCGTACCTGCTGTATGCCTACACTCGGGTCGCCGGTGTGTTCCGCAAGCTGGGCAAGGACTTCAGCGAAGTCGAAGGCCAGATCAACCTGCAGGCGCCTCAGGAACATGAGCTGGCCACCAAGCTCGCTCAATTTGGCGAAGTGCTCAACAACGTCGGCGAGAAAGGCACGCCGCATATGCTCTGCACTTACCTGTACGAAGTTGCAGGGCTGTTCTCCAGTTTCTACGAGAACTGCCCGATCCTGAGCGCAGACGACGAAGCCCAAAAGCAAAGCCGCTTGCGCCTCGCCGCATTGGCTGGACGGACCCTCAAGCAAGGCCTGGAACTGTTGGGCCTGGAAACTCTGGAGCGTATGTAAGTTGGCTGCCAAGAAAAAACCTGCACCCAAACGTGGCGCCAGCCGCTACCAGGCACCGGCAAAGAAACCGATTCCGGGCTGGATGTGGCTGGCCATCGGCCTGACGGTCGGTGCGTTTATTGTGTTTCTGATGAAGCTGGAGCCGGGCCAGGGCGATGACGTCAAACGGGTCAAGCAAGAGCAACAGAAGGCCAGCAAGATCGCCGAAGCGAACAAGACGCCGCCTAGCCCTACCGCGCCCGTGAAGCCGAAATATGACTTCTACACCCTGCTGCCGGAATCGGAAGTGATCGTTCCGCAAGACGCCGTACCGGAGAAAACCCTGCCTACGCCGCAAGTTCCGGTAACCCCGGCCGAAGCGGCGAAGATCGATACCGCACGGGCCCAGGCTGCGCTGGCGGGGATCACTCCGCCACCGCCGCCACCGGTCACTACCACCAAGGCAGCGCCGGTGACCAAATTCTTCCTGCAGGCGGGTTCGTTCCCCAAGCAGGCGGATGCTGATCGTGTGCGGGCGCAAATTATTCTGCTCGGGCAGGCGGTGACAGTGGAGTCGGGAACGGTGAAGGATGCGACCTGGTATCGCGTACTGGTAGGCCCGTTCAGCAACCGTGAACAGTTGACCGTGGCTCAGAAACAGCTGGCCGGCGCAGGGTTTAGCAACCTGTTGTTACAACAACGCCAAAGCCGCTGATCGGAACGTCGATCCTATGGCGAACACCTATTGTGGCGAGGGGGCTTGCCCCCGTTGGCCTGCGTAGCAGCCCTAAAAAGCCTGCCCCACCGCTTGCCTGAAAACCGCAGAGCTCTTATTGGGGCTGCTACGCAGCCCAACGCGGGCAAGCCCGCTTACCACAAGTCCTACGGTTGAAATACTCCCCGCCACCCCCATATGAGTTCCATCAGGGCATTTTCGCCCCGCTGCGTGGAGACTCTCCCCTTGACCACCATCGTTTCAGTTCGCCGCCACGGCAAAGTCGTCATGGGCGGCGACGGCCAGGTTTCCCTTGGCAATACCGTGATGAAAGGCAACGCGAAAAAAGTACGTCGCCTGTACCACGGCCAGGTCATCGCAGGCTTTGCCGGCGCCACCGCTGACGCCTTCACCCTTTTCGAGCGTTTCGAAGGCCAGCTGGAAAAACACCAGGGCCATCTGGTCCGCGCTGCCGTCGAGCTTGCCAAGGAATGGCGCACCGACCGTTCCCTGAGCCGCCTGGAAGCCATGCTCGCCGTCGCCAACAAGGACGCGTCCTTGATCATCACCGGCAACGGCGATGTGGTAGAACCGGAAGACGGCCTGATCGCCATGGGCTCCGGCGGCGGCTACGCCCAGGCCGCCGCCAGCGCACTGTTGAAAAAAACCGATCTGTCGGCCCGTGAAATCGTTGAAACGGCCCTCGGTATCGCTGGCGATATCTGCGTTTTCACCAACCACAACTTCACCATTGAGGAGCAGGACCTCGCCGAATAAGCCGCTGGCTTTTCAGGCTTGAGGACCGTCAATTATTATGTCCATGACTCCCCGCGAAATCGTCCATGAACTCAATCGCCATATCATCGGCCAGGACGATGCCAAGCGCGCCGTTGCCATCGCCCTGCGTAACCGCTGGCGCCGGATGCAACTGCCCGAAGAACTGCGCGTTGAAGTAACCCCCAAGAACATCCTGATGATCGGCCCTACAGGTGTCGGTAAAACCGAAATCGCCCGTCGCCTGGCCAAACTGGCCAACGCGCCATTCATCAAGGTCGAAGCGACCAAGTTCACCGAAGTTGGCTATGTGGGCCGTGACGTCGAGTCGATCATTCGTGACCTGGCCGACGCTGCCCTGAAACTGCTGCGCGAACAGGAAATGACCAAGGTCAGTCACCGCGCCGAAGACGCCGCCGAAGAACGCATCCTCGACGCTCTGCTGCCACCGGCACGCATGGGCTTCAACGAAGATGCCGCGCCAAGCCAGGACTCCAACACCCGCCAGCTGTTCCGCAAGCGTCTGCGTGAAGGCCAGTTGGACGACAAGGAAATCGAGATAGAAGTCGCCGAAGTCTCCGGCGTCGACATCTCCGCGCCGCCTGGCATGGAAGAAATGACCAACCAGCTGCAAAGCTTGTTTGCCAACATGGGCAAGGGCAAGAAGAAAAGTCGCAAGCTCAAGGTCAAGGACGCGCTGAAACTGGTGCGTGACGAAGAGGCTGGGCGCCTGGTCAACGAGGAGGAACTCAAGGCCAAGGCCCTGGAAGCGGTCGAACAGCACGGCATCGTGTTTATCGACGAAATCGATAAAGTCGCCAAGCGCGGTAACTCCGGTGGAGTCGACGTTTCCCGTGAAGGCGTACAGCGCGATTTGCTGCCGCTGATCGAAGGCTGCACCGTCAACACCAAGCTGGGCATGGTCAAGACCGACCACATCCTGTTTATCGCTTCCGGCGCGTTCCACCTGAGCAAACCAAGCGACCTGGTGCCGGAGCTGCAAGGCCGCCTGCCGATTCGCGTAGAACTCAAGGCGCTGACCCCGGGCGACTTCGAGCGCATTCTCAGCGAGCCGCACGCATCGCTGACCGAGCAATACCGCGAGCTGCTGAAAACCGAAGGCCTGGCCATCGAGTTTTTGCCGGACGGCATCAAGCGCCTGGCGGAGATCGCCTGGCAGGTCAACGAGAAGACCGAGAACATCGGTGCCCGCCGCCTGCACACTTTGCTTGAGCGTTTGCTTGAGGAAGTATCCTTCAGTGCCGGCGACATAGCGGGCACCCAGAATGGCGAGGCTATCAAGATCGACGCCGACTACGTCAACGGCCACCTTGGCGAATTGGCGCAGAACGAAGATCTGTCTCGTTACATTCTGTAAGCTTCAAGCGGCAAGCTATAAGCTGTAAGTTGATTGTGTTCAACTTGCGGCTTGTAGCTTAAAGCTTGCCGTCCAAGGCGCTCCTATGACCAAACTACCTACCGCCATCAACCTGCACAAAGCCTCAAAAAGCCTGTCCCTGACCTACGGTCCGGATGAGGTCTATCACCTGCCTGCCGAATTCCTGCGAGTACACTCGCCTTCCGCCGAGGTCCAGGGCCACGGCAGACCGATCCTGCAATTTGGCAAGCTCAATGTCGGCTTGAGCAAGATTGAACCTGCCGGCCAGTACGCACTGAAACTGACCTTCGACGACGGCCATGACAGCGGACTGTTCACTTGGGATTACCTCTATCAGCTCGCCATGCGTCAAGACGCTCTGTGGGCCGATTATCTTGCCGAGCTCAAAGCCGCCGGAAAAACCCGCGACCCGAGTCAGTCGGTCGTCAGGCTAATGCTCTAGCCCGAGCCTTTTGCTCATTAGTGGGCATTTTCTAATTCCATCTGTTTGAATGCCCTGTCTCATGGCCAACGATTGGCCTGCTTGCGAAAAAAATTAAACTCGGGTAACCAATGTAACTGGCAAGTTCTCTGCATTTGATGATGCGGTATTAACGGTGACCCGAGCAGCAGTACCAGGCTTGTGTTGTGTGCCGAGAATAGGTGCACAGCGGGACCCGGTACTCGTCTTTCGGACAATGGAGCGTCGTAGATGAGTAACAAGAATAACGATGACTTGAAACGCCAAGCCTCGGAAAACACTCTTGGGCTGAACCCGATCATCGCCTTGCGCAAAAAGGATTTACTGGCTTCTGCTCGAATGGTGCTGACCCTGGCCATCAAGCAACCGTTGCATAGCGTCAAGCACGTCGCCCACTTTGGCGCCGAGTTAAAGAATGTGGTATTTGGCAAATCCGAGCTTGCGCCCGAAAGCGACGACCGTCGCTTCAACGACCCGGCGTGGAGCCAGAACCCACTCTACAAACGTTATCTGCAAACCTACCTGGCGTGGCGCAAGGAACTGCACGACTGGATCGGCGACAGCAACCTATCGGAGCAGGACATCAGCCGCGGCCACTTCGTCATCAACCTGATGACCGAAGCCATGGCCCCGACCAACAGCGCCGCCAACCCGGCCGCCGTCAAACGCTTCTTCGAGACCGGCGGCAAAAGCCTGCTGGACGGTCTCTCGCACTTGGCCAAGGACATGGTCCACAACGGCGGCATGCCGAGCCAGGTCAACATGGGTGCCTTTGAAGTGGGCAAGAGCCTGGGCACCACCGAAGGCGCCGTGGTGTTTCGCAACGACGTCCTGGAGTTGATCCAGTACAAGCCAATCACCGAGCAAGTGCACGAACGCCCGCTGCTGGTGGTACCGCCACAGATCAATAAATTCTATGTCTTCGACCTGAGCCCGGATAAGAGCCTGGCGCGCTTCTGCCTGCGCAATAACCAGCAGACTTTTATCGTCAGTTGGCGCAACCCGACCAAGGCCCAGCGCGAGTGGGGCCTGTCGACCTATATCGAAGCGCTGAAAGAAGCGGTCGATGTGGTCACCGCGATCACCGGCAGCAAAGACGTGAACATGCTCGGGGCCTGCTCCGGCGGCATCACCTGCACCGCCCTACTGGGCCACTACGCGGCGCTGGGGGAGAAGAAGGTCAACGCCCTGACTCTGTTGGTGAGCGTGCTGGACACCACCCTGGACACCCAGGTGGCGCTGTTCGTCGACGAACAGACCCTGGAAGCGGCCAAGCGCCACTCCTATCAGGCCGGCGTGCTGGAAGGCCGGGACATGGCCAAGGTGTTCGCCTGGATGCGCCCCAATGATTTGATCTGGAACTACTGGGTCAACAATTACCTGCTGGGCAACGAGCCGCCGGTCTTCGACATCCTGTTCTGGAACAACGACACCACCCGTTTGCCGGCAGCGTTTCATGGCGATCTGATCGAGTTGTTCAAGAACAACCCGCTGATACGCGCCAATGCCCTGGAGGTGTGCGGTACGCCGATTGACTTGAAACAGGTCACCACCGATATCTATTCCCTCGCAGGCACCAACGACCACATCACCCCGTGGCAGTCCTGCTACAAGTCGGCGCAGCTGTTTGGCGGCAAGGTCGAGTTCGTGCTGTCCAGCAGCGGGCATATCCAAAGCATCCTCAACCCGCCGGGCAATCCCAAGTCGCGCTACCAGACCAGCGACACCATGCCAAGCAAGGCACTGGACTGGCAGGAAAATGCCACCAAGCACACTGATTCGTGGTGGCTGCATTGGCAGGTGTGGCAGACAGAACGGTCGGGGAAGTTGAAAAAAGCACCGGCGGCGCTAGGCAATAAAACGTACGCCGCTGCTGAAGCGGCACCCGGAACCTATGTGCACGAACGATAGCGGCAAGCCTCAAACTACAAGCTGCAAGGTGATTGCACTCATCTTGCAGCTTGCGGCCTGAAGCTGCCTCCACTAACCCGCAGGGTAAGCCCATGCCGCAACCGTTCATCTTCCGCACCATCGACCTGAATGGCCAGACCGTCCGCACGGCGGTGCGACCGGGCAAGTCTCACTTGACGCCGCTGCTGATTTTCAACGGCATCGGTGCCAACCTTGAGCTAGTGTTTCCGTTCGTCCAGGCCCTGGACCCGGACCTGGAGGTGATTGCCTTTGATGTTCCCGGTGTCGGCGGTTCCTCGACGCCCAAACGACCCTATCGCTTTCCCGGCCTGGCAAAACTCACCGCACGCATGCTCGATTACCTGGACTATGGCCAGGTCAACGTGGTTGGGGTTTCCTGGGGCGGTGCCCTGGCCCAGCAGTTTGCCTATGACTACCCGGAACGCTGCAAGAAACTGATCCTTGCGGCCACTGCCGCCGGGGCGGTCATGGTGCCCGGCAAACCGAAAGTGCTGTGGCTGATGGCAAGCCCACGGCGTTACATCCAACCGTCCCATGTAGTGCGTATTGCCCCGATGATCTATGGCGGCTCGTTCCGCCGGGATTCAAAACTGGCCGCCGAACACGCCAGCAAAGTGCGTTCGGCCGGCAAGTTGGGCTACTACTGGCAACTGTTCGCCGGCCTTGGCTGGACCAGCATCCACTGGCTGCACAAGATCAAGCAGCCGACCCTGGTGCTGGCGGGCGACGACGACCCACTGATCCCGCTGGTCAATATGCGCATGCTGGCTTGGCGTATCCCCAATGCTCAGTTGCACATCATCGACGACGGTCATTTGTTCCTGATTACCCGCGCCGAAGCAGTGGCGCCGATCATCATGAAGTTTCTCCAGGAAGAGCGCCTGCGCGCGGTGATCCACCCGCAACCGGCTTTGTAACGAAGGTTGCGCAGACGGGTCAGGACGACCCGCCGCGCAACTTGGCCAGAACCGACTATGGTTCTGAATTGGCGTGCACGTTAGCAGATGACGAAGGAGTGTTGACTCATGCGAGACAGATCCGTGACGAGCCCGGTGCCCACACCCGCTGCGTTCATCAATGCACAAAGCGCGATCACCGGCCTGCGTGGTCGGGATTTGCTGTCGACCCTGCGCAGCGTTGCCGCCCATGGCCTGCGCAACCCGCTACATAGCGCGCGGCATGCCTTGGCCCTGGGTGGGCAGTTGGGTCGGGTGTTGCTGGGGGAAATCGTGCATGAACCCAACCCCCACGACAACCGCTTCACCGACCCCACCTGGCAGCTCAACCCGCTGTACCGGCGCAGCTTGCAAGCCTATTTGAGCTGGCAAAAGCAGACCAAGCGCTGGATCGACGACAGCAACCTGAGCACTGATGATCGGGCGCGGGCGCACTTTGCCTTTTCCCTGCTAAACGACGCCATATCGCCGTCCAACACCCTGCTCAATCCATTGGCAATCAAGGAGCTGCTCAACTCCGGCGGCAACAGCGTGGTGCGCGGCGTCAGCAATCTGTTTGACGACCTGCTGCACAACAACGGCTTGCCTCGGCAAGTCACCAAGCAAGCCTTTGAGGTCGGCAAGACCGTCGCCACCACTCCTGGCTCGGTAGTGTTTCGCAACGAGTTGCTGGAGCTGATCCAGTACAAGCCCATGAGCGAAAAACAGTACGCCAAGCCGCTACTGGTGGTACCGCCGCAAATCAACAAGTACTACATCTTTGACCTGAGCCCGGCCAACAGCTTCGTCCAGTACTCCCTGAAAAATGGCCTGCAAGTGTTTATGGTCAGCTGGCGTAACCCGGACGTGCGGCATCGGGAATGGGGCCTGTCCACCTATGTGGCGGCGCTGGAAGAAGCGCTGAACATCTGCCGGGCGATCACCGGCGCTCGCGAAGTTAACCTGATGGGCGCCTGCGCCGGCGGCCTGACCATTGCTGCGTTGCAAGGCCATCTGCAAGCCAAGCGGCAGTTGCGGCGCATCTCCAGCGCCAGCTATCTGGTGAGCTTGCTGGATAGCCAGATCGACAGCCCCGCCACGCTGTTTGCCGACGAGCAAACCCTGGAAGCCGCCAAGCGCCACTCCTATCAACAAGGCGTACTGGACGGCCGGGACATGGCCAAGGTGTTTGCCTGGATGCGCCCTAACGACCTGATCTGGAATTACTGGATTA
Source organism: Pseudomonas sp. c313 (assembly GCF_055407145.1). Taxonomy (NCBI): domain Bacteria; kingdom Pseudomonadati; phylum Pseudomonadota; class Gammaproteobacteria; order Pseudomonadales; family Pseudomonadaceae; genus Pseudomonas; species Pseudomonas sp. c313. The sequence goes on from NZ_JBUZRD010000008.1 coordinate 57,799, forward strand.
ACAACTACCTGCTGGGCAAGGAACCGCCGGCGTTCGACATCCTGTACTGGAACAACGACAACACCCGCCTTCCCGCTGCCCTGCACGGCGACCTGCTGGATTTTTTCAAGCACAACCCACTGAGCCACCCTGGCGGCCTGGAAGTCTGTGGCACACCTATCGACTTGCAGAAGGTCACGGTGGACAGCTTCAGCGTGGCCGGGATCAACGATCACATCACCCCGTGGGACGCAGTCTACCGCTCGACCTTGCTGCTGGGCGGCGAAAAACGCTTCGTGCTGTCCAATAGCGGGCATATCCAGAGCATCCTCAACCCGCCGAGCAACCCCAAGGCTAACTTCGTCGAAAACATCAAGCTGAGCAGCGACCCGCGCGCCTGGTACTACGATGCAAACCACGTCGAGGGCAGTTGGTGGCCGCAGTGGCTGGAGTGGATACAGCAGCGTTCAGGGGTCCAGCGCGAAACGCTGACTGCTCTGGGCAACCAGAATTACCCACCAATGGAAGCTGCGCCCGGCACGTATGTGCGGGTCCGTTGACAACTTGACTCACCGATTACTTAAGAAGACTGGATGAAAACCCGCGACCGTATCCTTGAATGTGCCTTGCTGTTGTTCAACCACAAGGGCGAGCCGAACGTATCGACCATGGAGGTGGCCAATGAAATGGGGATCAGCCCCGGTAACCTCTACTACCACTTCCACGGCAAGGAGCCCTTGGTGCTCGGCTTGTTTGAGCGTTTTCAGGGTGAGTTGGCACCCCTGCTCGATCCGCCGCCGGATGTGCAACTGGCCGCTGAGGATTACTGGTTGTTCCTGCACCTGATCGTGGAGCGCATGGCCCACTACCGGTTTCTGTTCCAAGACCTGTCGAACCTGGCCGGGCGCTTGCCGAAACTGGCCAAGGGCATCCGTAACCTGCTGAATGCGTTGAAACGAACGCTGGCCTCGCTGTTGGCGCGACTCAAGACCGAGGGGCAATTGGTCAGCGATACCCAGGCGTTGGGGCAACTGGTGGAGCAGATCACCATGACCCTGCTGTTTTCCCTGGACTACCAGCGGATTCTCGACCGCGAAGGTGAGGTGCGGGTGGTGGTGTACCAGATCATGATGCTGGTGGCGCCACATCTTCTGCTGCCGGCACGGCTGGCGACAGAGCGGTTGGCACTGCACTACCTGGATGAAGCGGATCTGTGAAAAAGCGCCGGCCAAATGTGGGAGCCGGGCTTGCCCGCGATGCAGTCACCTCGCTAACACAGTCAGACCGAGGTAATGCTATCGCGGGCAAGCCCGGCTCCTACAGGCCTTTGCAGGCCGGGCGTTTTTGCGTGTCCCGTGAAAATCAGGACTGACTGGTAGGCGTCGGGGTTACCGAAGTTGCAGTCGGGGTAGCAGCGGTCTGCGTCGGCGCGGTGGCCGAGTTGGTCGCGGGTGCCGGGGTTGCGGGTTTGGCCGCAATGACTGGCTTTGGAGCGGCTGGCTTCTTGGCTACGGCAGGTTTCTTCGCTGCGGCTGGTTTTGCAGCAGCTTTAGCCGCGACAGGTTTAGCAGCAGGCTTGGACGCTGCGGTTTTGGCCACTGGCTTGGCAGCAGGTTTAGCCGCTGTTTTTGCTGGTGCCTTGGCCGCTGGTTTGGCGGCGGCCTTGACCAACGGTTTGGCCGGGCTTTTCGCTGTTGGTTTGGCGGCAGCGGTTTTAGCGGCAGGCTTGGCAGCAGGTTTTGCCGCTGCGGTTTTCGCCGCCACTGGAGCCACTTTGGCGCCTGTGAGTTTTTCGATTTGCTTGGTCAAGGTATCGACCTTGCTGTGCAGCGCCTTCACTTCATTGCGGCTGGGTACGCCCAGTCGCGAAATGGCACTGTTCAGACGCTTGTCGAAAGCGCCTTCCAACTCATCCCACTTGCCCAATGCCTGGTTTTTAACCGCATTGATGCGAGACTTGGCAGAACCTGCAGTTGCCTTTGCTGCATCTACTTGTTTACCCACTGTGCTCTTGGTCAACTTCTCGGCTTTCTCGCCGTCTTTAACCAAGGTCTCGAAGTATTTACCGCCGTCACTGCTGACCTTCGAGTACACGCCTAAACCAGCAAGCCAGATCTTGCGGGAGTATTTTTCGACTTCCCCAATCCACGAGCTGCCTTCTTTCTCAGTATTCTTTTTACCAGCCATCCCGTTATCTCCTTAATGTTTACGCGCGACACGTTCGAGCAATGCCGTCAGCTCATCGAGCTTAGCAGAGACTGTCTCCACGTCATGTTTAGACGCAATGCCGATCCGATTCAAGGCACTTGCAACACGAGCATCAAAAGCCTTCTCGACTTTATCCAGCTGCACTTCGACACGACCTTTGACGCTGAAGACATTGCTCTTGACTTGATCAATCTGACTGTTGGCCGCATCAAGTTGCTCAATCGCAACTTTTTTGCCTTTGCTTTCAACATGTTGACCAGTCTTGATGAGTTCTTTGAAGTACTCGCTGCCCTCACTGCCAACCTTGGCATAAGCCCCCAAGCCGGCCAGCCAGATCTTGCGGGCATAGGTTTTAACGTCGCTTAGGGCGTTAGTCGAAGCGTCGTTTTTTTTCTTCAAAATAACTTTGGCCATGGTGCACCTCACGCATAAAAGGGTGGAGGAACTGCCCACAGGAGTTGAGGGCTTGGGCACAAAGTAGGCAGAAAAATTAGAATCGGCACCCTAAGAACAATACTAAAGCGCTTATAGCCACAGTCATCAACTGCGGCTACACGTCGTGAATCAGGCCAGCGCCTTATCCAGTGCCTTCTCGATTTCAGACTTGATAGTGCCACTCATGGCCGACATCAACAGGCCCAGTTCAACCTCAATCCTGAGGGAATCTTCAGCCACTTTCACGGTGCCTTTGACGCCGGAGCGCTTGAGGTTCAGCGTGTCGCCGGACCAGGACGGCTCCAGGCCATATTGTTCCTTGAGTTTGTGCGCCAACTTGTCAGCCTTTTCTCGGGCAGCTTCCTTACCGAGAGTGTGGGCACGCTCAACCTGTATACGGGCCATTTGAATGACTCCTCCTTATAGAGACTTATTGACCACCCATGCGGCAAAAGGTCTCGGTGGCCACCTATCTTACCTTCACCCTTGCCAAGACAAAGCATGCCTTGGGGATTAGAATGTCCCGCATTCTCTTTTGGTGACAGCGATATGACTGATCAGCGCAAAGGCAGCGATGCCGAACCCACCACTCACTTCGGTTTCAAGAACGTCCCGGAAAGCCAGAAAGCGGAAAAAGTCGCTGAGGTGTTCCACTCCGTGGCCGCCAAGTACGACCTGATGAACGACGTGCTGTCCGGCGGCATGCATCGCCTGTGGAAGCGCTTCACCATCGAACTGTCCGGCGTACGCACCGGCAACCGCGTGCTGGACATCGCCGGCGGCACAGGCGATCTGGCGGCAAAGTTTTCCAAACTGGTTGGCCCTACTGGCCAAGTGGTATTGGCCGACATCAACGGCTCGATGCTCAAGGTGGGGCGCGATCGCCTGCTGGATAAAGGCGTGGCCGGCAATGTCGAGTTCGTCCAGGCCGACGCTGAAAAGCTGCCGTTCCCCGACAACCACTTCGACTGCGTGACCATCGCCTTCGGCCTGCGTAACGTCACCCACAAGGAAGACGCCCTGCGCTCCATGCTGCGGGTGCTCAAGCCCGGCGGCCGCCTGTTGGTGCTGGAGTTCTCCAAGCCCACCAACGCGCTGATGTCCAAGGTCTACGACACCTACTCGTTCGCCTTCATGCCGTTGATGGGCAAGCTGATCACCAATGACGCCGAGAGTTACCGCTACCTGGCCGAATCGATCCGCATGCACCCCAACCAGGAAACCCTGAAGTCGATGATGGTAGAAGCCGGTTTCGACCGCGTGACCTACCACAACATGACTTCTGGCATCGTCGCCCTGCACCGCGGCATCAAGCCCTGATGCTGTTCACAGGCCTTCTCGCTAGCGTCGAACACGGCCTCAACCGTGTCCTGCGCCTGGACAGCACCGCCCTGGCGCGACTGGCGCACTTGAACGGCAAGATCATTGCCGTCGACTGCACAAGCCCCGCCTTGCAGCTGTTTATCCTGCCCAGCGATGAAGGCCTGCTGCTGGCATCCCATTGGGCCGCCGATTCCGACTGCACCCTGCGCGCCCCTGCTTCCAGCCTGCTGCGCCTGGCGTTGAGCCGGGACAAGACAGCGATCCTCCACGGCCCTGACGTTGAGCTTGAGGGCGATAGCGCGGTGCTGATGGACCTGGCCGCCGTGCTGCAAGACCTGGAACTGGATTGGGAATACGAGCTGTCCCGCTGGGTCGGCCCGGTGGCCACGCAACTGATCAGTGGCCACCTGCGCAGCCGCACGCGCTGGTATCAGCAGGGCTTTGCCAGCCTGAACCAGAACCTCGCCGAATACCTGAGCGAAGAATCGCGCACCCTGGTCGGACAACGGGAAGCCGAAGCGCGCTTTCGTGAACTCGATCAGGCCAAACTCGACCTGGAACGTCTTGAGGCGCGCTTCGAGCGCCTGAGCCAATCCCTTGATTCAAGCGATAACGCATGAAGCTGCTCGCCGTCCGCCGTTTGTTTCGTATCCAGCGCGTCGTAATCCGCTACCGCCTCGATGACCTGCTGTTCGCCCTGCCTCTGCCGTGGTTCCTGCTGGCGGTGCGTTATGTGCTGCCGTGGCGCTGGTTCCCACGCAAGACCCTTACACTTACCCGTGGCGCCCGCCTGCGCCTGGCGTTGCAGGACCTGGGCCCGATCTTCATCAAGTTCGGACAGATCCTGTCCACCCGCCGCGACCTGCTGCCCGAAGACATCGCCGACGAACTGATGTTATTGCAGGACCGCGTACCGCCATTTGATTCGCAGGTGGCGGTGAAACTGATCGAAGAACAGTTGGGCAAGAAGATCAGCGAAGTGTTCAGCCGTTTCGACATTGAGCCACTGGCTTCCGCCTCGGTGGCCCAGGTTCATGCCGCGCAGCTCAAAAGCGGTGAAGAAGTGGTGGTCAAGGTGATCCGCCCCGGCCTCAAGCCGATCATCGGCCAGGACCTGGCGTGGCTGTTCATTCTCGCCCGCGCCGCCGAGCACTTCTCTGCCGATGCACGCCTGCTGCACCCGGTGGACGTGGTCCAGGACTACGAAAAAACCATCTACGACGAACTCGACCTGCTGCGCGAAGCCGCCAACGCCAGCCAGCTCAAGCGCAACTTCGAAGGCTCACAGCTGTTGTACGTGCCGCAAGTGTATTGGGACTGGTGCCGGCCGAAAGTGCTGGTGATGGAACGCATCTACGGGATTCAGGTCACCGACCTGGCCACCCTGGCCGACCAGCGCACCGACATGAAAATGCTTGCCGAGCGCGGTGTGGAAATCTTCTTCACCCAGGTGTTCCGCGACAGCTTTTTCCACGCCGACATGCACCCCGGCAACATCTTCGTCAGTACCGTGAACCCGTGGAGCCCGCAGTACATTGCGATCGACTGCGGCATCGTCGGCAGCCTGACCCCGGAAGACCAGGATTACCTGGCCCGCAACCTGTTCGCCTTCTTCAAGCGCGACTACCGCCGTGTGGCGCAACTGCATATCGACTCGGGCTGGGTGCCGGCGGAAACCAAACTCAACGAATTCGAAGCGGCGATCCGCACCGTCTGCGAGCCGATCTTCGAAAAACCGTTAAAAGATATTTCTTTCGGCCAGGTGCTGATGCGCCTGTTCCAGACTGCCCGGCGCTTCAATATGGAAGTGCAACCGCAGTTGGTGCTGCTGCAGAAAACCCTGCTGAACATCGAAGGCCTGGGCCGCCAGCTGTACCCGGACCTGGACCTGTGGAACACCGCCCAGCCGTTCCTGGAGCGCTGGATGCGCGAGCGGGTCAGCCCGAAAACCCTGCTGGGCAACCTGCAAAGCCAGGTCGAACAGCTGCCGCACCTGGCCAACATGACCCGCGATTTGCTGGAGCGCATGTCCCAGCCCCACGCCAAGGACTCGGCGGCGCCGTGGCACAAACGCAAGGACGACTGGCTCCTGCGCCTGCTGGGTGCCGGGCACCTGGCCGGTGGCGCAGTGCTGGCTGCCGGCGGTCCATTGAATGAACTGGGGCATTGGCCGGCTGGCATCATGGTCGCCGTGGGTGTGTATCTGATCGTGCGTCGATAGCCAGTCCGGTTATACACTGTTGCAAATTGCCGAGGCTGACAGCGCCCGGTTGTCGGAGTCGAAGATGAAAGACTGGCTGGACGAAATCAAATGGGACAGTGACGGCCTGGTGCCGGCCATTGCCCAGGACTACAAGACCGGGCGCGTACTGATGATGGCCTGGATGAACCGCGAGGCCCTGAGCCTGACTGCCGCCGAGCAGCGTGCCATTTACTGGTCACGTTCCCGTGGCAAACTGTGGCGCAAGGGTGAAGAGTCCGGGCACGTGCAAACCCTGCACGAGATGCGCATCGACTGCGACGCCGACGTGGTAATCCTCAAGGTCGAGCAGATCGGCGACATCGCCTGTCACACCGGCCGTCATAGCTGCTTCTACCGTGTGTTTGAAAACGGCGAGTGGAAGACCGTCGAGCCCGTGCTCAAAGACCCGCACGCTATCTATTCGGCAGGACACTGAACATGACCGATACACTCAACCGTCTGGCCCAGGTGCTGGAAGACCGCAAAGGCGCGGCTGCTGACAGTTCCTACGTTGCCAGCCTGTATCACAAGGGTCTGAACAAGATTCTCGAAAAGCTCGGCGAAGAATCCGTCGAGACGATTATTGCTGCCAAGGACGCCCAGATCAGCGGCGATTACAGCGATGTAATCTACGAAACCGCCGACCTGTGGTTCCATAGCCTGGTGATGCTCGCCCAACTGGGGCAGCATCCGCAGGCCGTGCTTGATGAACTGGACCGTCGCTTCGGCTTGTCCGGACACGCCGAAAAGGCTTCGCGCCCGTCCACCTGAATAACTTTTTGACCGAGGAATTGCAGCATGGGCATTTTTGACTGGAAACACTGGATCGTCATTCTTGTGGTCGTTGTGCTGGTGTTCGGCACCAAGAAACTGAAAAACCTGGGCACCGATGTCGGCGAATCCATCAAGGGCTTTCGCAAGGCCATGAACGACGACGAAAAGCCGGCCGACCCCGCCGCCAACCCGGTCCCACCGGCGCAGCCTGTTCACCCACAGGCCACTCAGCCGATCACTGAACGTCGCACCTTCGATGTCCAGGCAGAGAAAGTCGAAGAGCCGATCCGCAAAGACTCGTGAGCACTGACTAATGTTTGGTATCAGCTTCTCTGAACTGCTGCTCGTCGGCCTCATCGCCCTGTTGGTGCTTGGGCCTGAACGCCTGCCCGGCGCCGCGCGTACGGCCGGCCTGTGGATCGGGCGCCTGAAACGCAGTTTCAACGCCATCAAACAGGAAGTTGAACGGGAAATAGGCGCCGACGAAATTCGCCGGCAACTGCACAACGAACACATTCTGTCTTTGGAGCAGGAAGCGCGGAAAATTCTCGCGCCGCAACAGCAGGCGGCTACCCCGGTTGAGCCTGTCGCCGAGCAGAGCATCGCGCCGCCAGTCGCGCCAGTATCGACACCCGTAGTCGATGCCGTGCCCGTCGTGGAACTCTCGCCCGCTGCTCCAGCCGTTGCCCCGACAGAACCTGCGCCGACGCCTGCCGCGTCGCCCGCTCCCCACGACCCTACATTGCCGCCGCGAGCCCCATGAGCGCTGATAAACCGGAAAACGACCAGCACATGCCGCTGGTCTCGCACCTCACCGAGCTGCGCACCCGCCTGCTGCGTTGTGTCGCGGCGATCTTCGTGATCTTTGCCGGGCTGTTTGCCTTTACCCAGCAGATCTACACCTTCGTCTCGACGCCGCTGCGCGATTACCTGCCGGTGGGCGCGACCATGATCGCCACCGACGTGTCTTCGCCGTTCCTCACGCCGTTGAAGCTAACGATGATGGTCTCGCTGTTTTTGGCGATCCCGGTGATCCTGCACCAGATCTGGGGCTTTATCGCGCCGGGCCTGTACAAGCATGAAAAGCGCATCGCGGTACCGCTGTTGGTGTCCAGCATCATGCTGTTCTACACCGGCATGGCCTTCGCCTACTTCCTGGTGTTCCCGCTGATCTTCAAGTTCTTCGCCGCTGCCACCCCGGCCGGGGTGGAGATGATGACCGACATCACCAGCTACCTCGACTTTGTGATGACGTTGTTCTTCGCCTTTGGCGTGGCCTTCGAGATCCCGGTGGCTGTGGTGCTGCTGGTGTGGATCGGCGTGGTCGACGTCAAATACCTGCGCAAGATCCGCCCGTACGTGATCATCGGCTGCTTCGTAGTCGGCATGATCCTGACACCGCCGGACATCTTCTCGCAAACCTTGCTGGCCGTACCGATGTGGATGCTGTTTGAAATCGGCATCCTGTTTGCCAGCCTGGTGAGTAAACGCGGCGAGCATCCGGACGATCAACCCGCCGACGCCGACCAAGGCCCGGACGACCAGCCGCCAGCGACCCAGCCGTGAACCTGCTGCTGCTTGAGGAGGCCGATTTTATCGCGGCCGACCGTGTGATCCTGCGTGATCGGCGCCTGGTGCACATGCAGGAAGTCCACCGCGCTGCGGTGGGCGACAGCCTGCGGGTCGGGCGCATTGGTGGGTTGATGGGCAGTGCCGAGCTGCTGCGCCTGGAAGCCCATGAAGCGGAACTGCAAGTCACCCTCGATCAGCCGCCACCGGCCAAACTGCCACTGACCCTGCTGCTGGCCTTGCCGCGCCCAAAAATGCTCCGTCGGGTGCTGCAAACCGTAGCGTCCATGGGCGTGCCACGGGTGGTATTGGTCAACAGTTACAGGGTAGAAAAGAGCTTCTGGCAGACGCCATTCCTGGAACCGGAAGCGGTCCGCCAGCAACTGATACTCGGCCTGGAACAGGCACGAGATACTGTGCTGCCTGAGATCATCATCGAAAAACGCTTCAAGCCCTTCGTCGAAGACCGCTTGCCCGCCTTGGCGCAAGACACCCTCGGCCTGGTTGGCCACCCCGGCGACTATCCACCCTGCCCTCGTGGGCTGGATGAGCCGGTGACCTTGGCCATCGGCCCGGAAGGTGGCTGGATTCCTTATGAAGTGGACTTGCTGGCCAAGGCAGGGTTGCAGCCGGTGCAGTTGGGTGCGCGAATTTTGCGGGTTGAAACCGCCGTCACCGCTCTGCTCGCACGCCTGTTCTGACCCCGCAACCTCACTGTTACAACTAAGCCCGCTCGCCACAAAACCTTCTCACCTCCAGAATTCGCATTGCGAGCCGATACGCTCTGAATAAATCCAAGCCTTGTTCTAGGGGAGTTCACAGCATGTACCGTTGGTTAGCCGAGAAATTGGGGAATGTAAGCGTCAATCGCAAGCTGAGCGTAGGCTTTGGCCTGGTGCTGATCCTGACGTTATTGATCACCTTTACCGGCTGGACTGGACTGAGTGGTGTGATCAGCCGCGGTGACAAGCTGGGGTTTATTTCCAGCCTCAATGAGCTGACCAAGGACCTGCGCCTGGCGCGCGTGGACTATGAAATGCACCGTGGCGAACAAGGCCCAGAGGCGGTCAATGATTTTTTGGGCCGGCTGGAAACAGGGCTGAAGACCGCCCGTACAATGATCGAACAGCCTGCCGATATCGCCATGATCGATGAGCAGTTGGCGGCAGTAGACCAGTACAAGCGCTCGTTCATCACCATGACCCAAGCCGGCGCCAACCGCGAAAATGCGCGCAGCAAACTCGGCGATACCGCCGACAATGCCGTGGTCAAGGTCGGCGAAGTCGAGAAGACGCTGCTGCAAGGCGACAGCGCTACCGTGTTCAACAGCGTGGTCGACCTGAGCAAACTGATCCAACAGGCGCGCTTTCAGGTACGCGGCTACACCTACAGCGGCAAGCTTGAAGCGCAACAGCCCGCCCTGGATGCCATCGACAACGCGCTGAAACAGATCACCCTCCTCAACGGCCAGTTGCCGGAGCAATACCAGGCCAACCTGCAGCAGGCCAGCGTTTCGCTACAAGCCTACCGCGCCGCCGTCAGCCAGTATCGCGACTCTCAGGGGGCCAGTACTGCAGCAGTGAAAACCATGGCCGAGCAAGGCGATATCCTGCTGGACCGCAGTAAAAAACTGACCATCTCGCAAACTGTAGTCCGCGACACCGATGCCGCGCAGGCCAAGCAACTGCTGCTGTTCGCTACAGCCCTGGCCTTGATCTGCGGCCTGGTGGCCGCCTGGGCCATCACCCGGCAGATCGTCATCCCGCTGAGCCAGACGCTGAAAGTCGCCGAACGCGTCGCAGCTGGCGACCTGACCCACAACCTGATTTCAGAACGACAGGACGAACTGGGCCAACTGCAACGGGCCATGCAAAACATGACCGTCGGCCTGCGTGAACTGATCGGCGGCATCAGCGACGGCGTCACCCAGATCGCCAGCGCAGCCGAGGAACTGTCCGCCGTCACCGAACAGACGAGCGCCGGAGTCAACAGCCAAAAGGTCGAGACCGACCAGGTGGCCACCGCCATGAACGAAATGGCAGCCACTGTGCAGGAAGTCGCGCGCAACGCCGAGCAAGCCTCAGAAGCGGCCGTTGCCGCTGACCAGCAGGCTCGCGAAGGCGACAAGGTGGTCGGCGAAGCCATCACCCAGATCGAGCGCTTGGCCCGCGAAGTCGGCAACTCTACCGACGCCATGGGCCACCTCAAGCGCGAAAGCGACAAGATCGGCAGTGTGCTGGACGTGATCAAGTCCGTGGCCCAGCAAACCAATCTGCTGGCTCTCAACGCGGCCATCGAAGCCGCCCGCGCCGGGGAAGCTGGACGTGGCTTTGCGGTGGTCGCCGATGAGGTACGCAGCCTGGCCCAACGCACCCAGAAGTCCACCGAAGAAATCGAAGAGCTGATCGTAGGCCTGCAAAGCGGCACACAGCAGGTGGCGACCATCATGGACAATAGCCGCAGCCTTACCGACAGTAGCGTCGAGCTGACCCGTCGGGCTGGCAATGCCCTGGAAAACATCACCCGCACGGTCTCGACCATCCAGGCGATGAACCAGCAGATTGCCACTGCCGCCGAGCAACAAAGCGCGGTCGCCGAAGAGATCAACCGCAGCGTGCTGAACGTACGCGACGTCTCCGAACAAACCTCGGCGGCCAGCGAAGAAACTGCTGCGTCCAGTGCCGAATTGGCGCGCCTTGGGGTTTACCTGCAAACCCTGGTAGGCCGCTTCCGGATCTGACCGTCCCCAGCGGCGGCCAATCATGGCCGTCGCACTTTGTGAATTCAAGGTATGAACCGGCAGACCCACATCCAGATCGCTCCCACGCAGAGCATGGGAACGATCATCGTCTACAAGACCTGGCGCAAAAACGCCTGGGCCCGCGGGTCCTTGGGCGCATCGAAGAATTGCGCCGGAGCGGCATCCTCCAGCAACTTCCCATGATCGAAAAACAACACCCGATCCGCCACTTCCCGGGCAAAGCCCATTTCGTGGGTCACACAGACCATCGTCATGCCTTCCAGGGCCAGGGTCTTCATGACATCCAGCACTTCGCCGACCATTTCCGGGTCCAGCGCCGAGGTGGGTTCGTCAAACAGCATTACCTTGGGTTCCATGGCCAGCGCCCGGGCAATTGCCACGCGCTGCTGCTGACCACCGGAAAGCCGCGACGGGAACTCGTTGGCTTTCTGGGCAATACCGACCTTTTCCAGCAACGCCAAGGCTTTGGCCTCGCGCTCCTTTTTGCCACGCTTGCGCACGACTTTCTGCGCCAGGCACAGGTTTTCCAAAACAGTCATGTGGGGAAACAAATTGAAGTGCTGGAACACCATGCCGACTTCACGCCGGTAGGCGTTCACATCGGTCTTCGGGTCGGCCAGTTGCAGGCCGTCGATGCTGACCGAACCAGAATCGAACTCTTCCAGGCCGTTGAGGCAACGCAGAAACGTCGACTTGCCAGAGCCGGACGGGCCGATCACCACCAACACTTCGCCCTTGGCCACTTGGGTGGTGACGTTATCCACCGCGCGGACTACGTGCCCACGAGAGTCAAAAACTTTTACCAGATCGCGGACTTCAATCACTTTGCGCGAGCCTCCGCTCAAGCCGGCTGGCGACTTTCGACAGCGGCAGGTTGATCAGCAGGTACAGGCCTGCGACGCAGAACAGGATTTCAAACGGCGAGAACGAGGTGGTGATCACTTCGCGACCACTCTTGAGCAGTTCGGTGATAGCGATCACCGACACCAGGGACGTGTCCTTGACCAGGCTGATAAATTGCCCGGCCAGGGGCGGCAGCACGCGTTTGAAGGCTTGCGGCAACACCACATGGCGCATCGATTGGCCAGCGCTCAAGCCCAGGGAACGGGCAGCTTCGCCCTGGCCACGGGCAATCGACTGCACCCCGGCGCGAACGATTTCCGCCACATAGGCGCCAGTAAACAGCGACAAGGCGGCGATACCGGCAAATTCCCGGGACAGGTTGAGCACCGTGCCAATAAAGAAGTAGAAAATGAAGATCTGCACCAATAGCGGCGTACCGCGCACCAGTTCGACGTAGATCGTCGACAGATCCCGCAAGGTCGGGTTGTTCGACAGCCGGCACAAACCGGTCGCCAGGCCAATGGCCAGGCCCAGAATGCCTGACACCAGCGACAGCCACAGAGTGGTCCACAAGCCCCACATCAGCGGGCCCAGCGCCCAATGCCGAGTCACGCCGATCACATCGCCCTCGGCCACATCATCGCCGCGGGCCACTTGCACACTGTTATCCGCAACAGTGAGATGTTGCTCGTCACCGGCGCCATTGCGCAGGGTCACTTCGGCAGTATCGCCTTTGCGCACCAGTTCAACGACTGTGGAAATATCTGCCGCTCGCTGGGATTCCTCGGCCTGGTAGGCGAAGTATTGCGGCACGCGGTTCCAGCGCCATTCGTAGGACATCAGCGAGGTGGCGTAGTACAACGCCCCAGCCAGGCCGACCAGAACCAGCATTGTCAGCAGGTGCCAGGGCCATTGGGCTTTTTTCTGTTTCATTGCTCAACATCCATCAAGATCGGAGGGCATGCCCTTTTGTGGCGAGGGGGCAAGCCCCCTCGCCACAAGTCAGTCTTATTCCATGTCCTTGAGCCAATCACTGCTCTTGAACCACTTGTCATGGATGCGATCGTAGGTGCCGTCGTTGCGGATCTGGTGCAGAAAGTTGTTGATGAAGTTGATGCTGTCGTAGTCGCCTTTCTTCAAGCCGAACGCCAGGGGTTCAAAGGTGAACGGCTGGTCGAGGTACACCAGCTTGCCGTTGCCGACCTTTTTCTCTGCTACCACGTTGTAAGGCGCGTCATAGACGAATGCATCGGCCTTACCGTTGACCACGTCGAGCACACCTTCCTGCTCGTTGTCGTAGCCGTGGTACTTGGCCTTGGAGATCAGTTTCTTGGCAACCATCTCGCCAGTGGTGCCGAGCTTGGAGGTCAGGCGATATTTCTCGTCATTCAGGTCTTTATAAGACTTGATGGTGCCTTCCAGTTCCTTGCGGATCAGCAGGGTTTGGCCGACGACGATGAAGGGTTCGCTGAAGTTCAGGCGCAGGTTACGCTCCTGAGTCAGGGTCATGCCGCTGCCGATCATATCGAACTTGTTGGTCAGCAGCGCCGGGATGATGCCGTCATAACCGGTGGAGACCGTCTCCAGCTTGACGCCCATGGACTTGGCCATGGCCTTGAGGATGTCGACTTCAAACCCGATGATTTCACCGCGCTTGTTGGTCATCTGGAACGGCATGTAGGTCGGGTCCATCCCGACTTTCAGCGTTCCGCGCTTGACCGCATCATCGATAGCACCGGCCTGGGCAGCATTGACTGCTACCAGCGCCGTAACGCCAAGCAACAGCATCGAAAGATACTTTTTCATCATCAAGTCCCCTGAACTCATTTTATTGTGAGGTCGGTGCGCAAAAGGGCTGCACCATTTCGGGGAGCGATGCTAACCCACTCGCCCACCAGCACATAGGTCTAGGCGGAATTTGTTGGCGGGTATGACAGAAAAAACCCATAAAGGCTGCGCGAACAGCACAGGTAGACCGTCTGCTGCGAGAGCCAGGCACTCCTTAGATGTGAGGCTGTCGTCATCACCTTTCTTCAAAGCAAACGCCAGGAGTTCGTAGGTAAAGGGGCTTTTGTGTCGAAATAACAAGGCGTTGTCGCAATGTGGCAGAAGGGAAAAACACTGTAGGAAGGGCGCTTCGAACGCCCCCGAGACTAGCCTCGGGGGCGTCTGAATCAGGCTGGTTGAGCCTGGGACGACAGCGGTTGCAAAGGCAGCAACGGCGCGTGGGGGTCGGACTTGACCGATTCACGCCAGGCACCGAGCCATTCGGCGTGACCTTCGCTCCAGACCTGCTCATGCAAGCGTGCCAGGGCGACCGGATCGCTGAGCAAGGCCAGACGTTCGCCGTTATTGAGGCCGGCTGGGCCGACGCTCAATGCATGACGAACACGTTCGATACGCAGCAACTCAATCGGCTCCGCGTGACCATGCCGAGAGGTCGCCAGGGCACAGGCCAGGGCGTTCTGCTGAGGATCGACCACGGCCCGCACGAAACCGTCATTGAGCGCGTGCCAACGGTTTTCGTGGGTGTACTGGTCGGTCGACAGCAGCGCCTGGGGCGGATTGTATTCCTCAGGGATCAGGAACAGGCTTTCGTCGCGCGACTTGAGGCCCAGCTTGACCCGGCTTGAAATCACCGAAACCGGGATCGACAGCATCAGCGAACCGACAATCGGCACCAGCCACCACAGGAAGCTTGGGTTCAACCACACCACCAACAGCGCCCAGAAAAAGCCGAGCAACGTTTGCGGACCGTGACGCTTGACCGCCTCGCTCCACGGTGTGGAGTCGTCGTCACGCTGCGGCGAGTTCCAGGTCGCGGCCCAGCCGAGGAACGCGGCGAGCACGAAGCGGGTGTGGAAAATCATCCGCACCGGCGCCAGCAGCACGGAGAACAGCATCTCCAGCAGCATCGACAGGGTCACCTTGAACTTGCCGCCGAACTCTTTCGCGCCCTTGGCCCAGATCAGGATGATGCTCAACAGCTTGGGCAGGAACAGCAGCACGATGGTGGTGGAGAACAGCGCTACCGCCTTGTCCGGATGCCATTGTGGCCACAGTGGGTACAACTGGCGTGGCGCCATGAAGTACTGCGGCTCCATCAGGGTGTTGACCGCCAGCAGAGCGGTCGACAGCACCAGGAAGAAGAACCACAACGGCGCCGACAGGTACGACATCACACCGGTAAGGAACACCGCACGGTGCACCGGGTGCATGCCCTTGACCAGGAACAGGCGGAAGTTCATCAGGTTGCCGTGGCACCAGCGACGGTCACGCTTGAGTTCGTCCAGCAGGTTGGGCGGCAATTCTTCGTAGCTGCCGGGCAAATCGTAGGCAATCCACACGCCCCAGCCGGCACGACGCATCAGCGCCGCTTCAACGAAGTCGTGAGAGAGGATGGCACCGGCAAACGCGCCTTTACCGGGCAATGGCGCCAGGGCGCAGTGCTCGATAAACGGCTTCATGCGGATGATTGCGTTGTGACCCCAGTAGTGGGATTCACCCAACTGCCAGAAGTGCAGGCCGGCAGTAAACAGCGGGCCGTAGACGCGGGTGGCGAACTGCTGCATGCGCGCATACAGCGTGTCCATGCCCGATGCCCGTGGCGCGGTCTGGATGATGCCGGCGTCCGGCGTGGCTTCCATCAAGCGCACCAGGCTGGTCAGGCATTCGCCGCTCATCACGCTGTCGGCGTCGAGCACCACCATGTACTTGTAGTCACCGCCCCAGCGACGGCAGAAGTCGTCGAGGTTGCCGCTCTTGCGTTTGACGCGACGGCGACGGCGGCGATAGAAAATCTTGCCGAAGCCACCCGCGTCGCGGCACACGTCAAGCCAGGCTTGCTGTTCGGCGATGCAGATATCGGCGTCGTTACTGTCACTGAGGACGAAAAAGTCGAAGCGATCCAGGTCACCGGTCGCGGCAACCGACTCGAAGGTCGCCCGCAGGCCGGCGAATACCCGTGGCACGTCTTCGTTGCAGATCGGCATGACCAGGGCGGTACGAGCTTCCTTGGGAATTGGCTCATCGCCAGCGCTTTTCCCGGAAATACGGTACTTGTCGTGGCCGGTCAGCAGTTCCAGGAAACCCATCAGCGCGGTCCAGAAACCGGCCGAGACCCAGCAAAACAGTATTCCGAACAGAATCAGGATGCTGGTTTGCAGGGCGTAAGGCAGGACCTGGGTAGCGGTCGCCATCAGGGTCTGGTTGCGGATCTCGTCCATGTCGACGAAGGACCAGCCCTGATACGGCATGATGCCTTTCATGTACCAGCCGGCGACGATCGTCTGGCCGAGCATCAGTGTCAACAGGATGTAACGACGGATCGAACCGACCGTGCGCCAGCGGGCAGCGGGCAGCACACGCTCGTCCTTCGGCGGTGCCGGAGGATTGGAGCGACCGGTCAGCCGGCGCCAGCCGCGTACCAGGATATTGGTGCGCCAAGGTTCAGGCACCACCTTGGTCCGACGGATCGGCGGCGTGGCCTTGAGGCAGACGCGACCGCTGGCGTCGAGCACGAGCATCTCAGCATCTTGCAGCTCTTCGGCCGTGTTGAGGGTCAGTCGCCGACCGACCGACGCTTGGGCAGCGTCGGCCGGGGCGTCGAAGGTCGAAGACGAAAGGCGCTCATGCAGCTCGGCGAAGGAATTGCAGCCCGCGAGTTCGGCGCGCTGCTCATCGGTCATCGGAAGATGCGCCAGATACTCGGCAAGCGTCTCTGGCTGGGCTTGAGAGTTACTCATCGGCAGGCAACTGATAGCTCCAGGTTTCGGTCAGGACTTGTTCAGTTTTGACCGGCTCCGGTGTGGCTGGGGCAGCTTCTGGCTGCTTGGCTTCCTTGTCTTTGGCGTCTTTCTTGGCCTGTTTCTCATGTTGCTTGGCCAGTACTTTGTCCGCTTTCAACACTTGGGTCGAAGCCTTTTCCGGTTCCGGCACTGCAACGTCCTGGACCAGGGCCGCACGCATCTCGGTTGGCTTGCCCGCGTCCTTGATCTTCATGCGCAGGGTCAGGCGCCAGCCTTTGGTGTGCGGGTTGTAGCGAACGCTGTTTTCCACCAACTCGGCATTGTCGCCGACGCTGACCTGGCTGCGAACCTGGGCATCTGGCAGCAGAGCCTTGAGGGACGGGCCCTCGAAGTCCACCAGATAGGCAACGCTGCCATCTGGCTGACGGATCAGGTTGGACTGTTTCACATCACCCGTAGAGCGCAAGGTCTGCTTGACCCAAGCACTGTCAGGGGAATGGAACGGCGCGTCATTGAGGGTCCAGTGCAGACGGTAGCTGACGTCCAGCGGCTGGCCGGGCTCTGGCAGTTTTTCCGGGCTCCAGAAGGCAACGATGTTGTCGTTGGTTTCATCGGCAGTCGGGATCTCTACCAGGTCGACGGAACCCTTGCCCCAGTCGCCCTCAGGCTCAATCCAGGCGCTTGGGCGCTTGTCGTAATTGTCGTCCAGGTCTTCGTACTGGCTGAAGTTACGACCGCGTTGCAGCAGGCCGAAACCACGCGGGTTTTCCACGCTGAAGTTGCTGACCGACAGGTGTTTAGGGTTGTTCAGCGGACGCCAGATCCACTCGCCGTTACCGGCATGGATCGACAGACCGCTGGAATCGTGCAGCTCACGGCGGTAGTTGAGAACCTTGGACGGCTGATTGGCGCCGAACAGGTACATGCTGGTCAGCGGGGCAATGCCCAGCTTGGTGACTTTGTCGCGCAGGAACATCTGGGATTTGACATCGACGATGGTGTCGGTGCCCGGACGCAGGATCAGGCGGTAGGCGCCGGTAGCCCGTGGCGAATCCAGCAGGGCGAAGATCACCAAGTGCTTGTCACCCGGCTTTGGACGCTCAATCCAGAACTCGGTGAAACGCGGGAATTCTTCGCCAGACGGCAGCGCGGTGTCGATGGCCATGCCGCGGGCAGACAAGCCGTAGACCTGATCCTTGCCAACGACGCGGAAGTAGCTGGCGCCGAGCATGGTCATGATTTCGTCTTGCTTGTCGTCCTTGTTGATCGGGTACAGGACACGAAAGCCGGCATAACCCAGCTGTTCGGTGGCCTTGGGATCAAACTTGACGTCGCCGAAATCGAAACGAGCCGGGTCGTACTTGATTTCCTGGACGTCAGTGGCGGTGACTTCATTGATCTTCACCGGTGTATCGAAGTGCATACCCTGGTGATAGAAGGACAGCTTGAACGGAGTTTTCTGATCGGCCCACTCGGCTTTTTCATGGCGAAAACGAATTTTCTGGTAATCAGCAAATTTCATTTCGCGAAATTCGTTTGGCAGATTGCTGCGCGGGGCTTGGTATTTCTGCCCGGCCAGCTCTTTTGCCTTGGCCGACACATCATCCAGACTGAATGCCCACAGTTGACCCGCGCCGAACAGGCAAAACAGGGCGGAGCCCGTTACCAGTGCGTTTCGTAACCGCTTGGCAGACAATTTTGGTGCATTACAGGGACTAACAATCACGAGCAACCCTCGCCGAAAACAGATCAAAAAACCAACGGCCAGCTATCTATATGCCAGGTTGGCGAGCATTGTTCCGACTCCCACGGGGCTAAATGATTCCCCAATGGCTATCGGACAAGTCTCTACCTAAGTCAAAAATGGACCAATTAACGCTGATCCCCGTAGCGCGCGATTATCTAGTAGCCCGCGAGACAACGCATCAGGGGCAGCGAAGTATTTGTAGTGAAAACCTGTGTTTTGGGGCATTAAAAGTCGTTTTCAGTACATTCAGGTCTGAAACAGGAAGGTGACCGGCCCGTCATTGACCAAATGCACCTGCATATCCGCGCCAAAACGCCCCGCCGCCACCGTGCCATGCAATTGTTGCGCTTGTAACAACAAGTGGTCAAAAAGCGCCTCTGCCAGCGCCGGAGGGGCCGCCGTGGAGAAGCCGGGGCGCAGGCCACTTTTGGTATCCGCCGCCAGGGTGAACTGTGAAACCAGCAGCAACCCGCCGCCGATGTCCTTCAACGACAGGTTCATCTTGCCCTCGTCGTCGCTGAACACCCGATAGTTAAGCAGTTTATGCAAGAGCTTGTCGGCACTTGCCTGGGTATCTGAAGGCTCGACGGCCACGAGCACCAGCAAACCCTGGCCTATTGCGCCGACTACTTCCCCCGCCACTTCGACCCGGGCGCCTCGCACCCGCTGTAAAAGCCCCTTCATGCTTCTTCTGGAGGTAAATCAAGCAGACGTCGTGCCATTTGGCTCGCCGCACGCACCAACGCGTCAGTAATGCCTGGCTCGGAAGCGGCATGGCCGGCATCACGGATCACCTGCAGTTCGCTGTTGGGCCAAGCCTGATGCAACGCCCACGCGTTATCCAGCGGGCAAATCACATCGTAGCGGCCGTGGACGATGACGCCAGGCAGGTGGGCGATCTTGTGCATGTCGCGAATCAGTTGGTTGGGCTCAAGGAAGGCATTGTTGGTGAAGTAGTGGCATTCAATACGGGCAATGGACAGCGCGCGCTGCGGCTCGCTGAAACGATCAACCACTAACGGATTTGGACGCAGGGTGGCAGTACGGCCTTCCCAGGTCGACCAGGCCTTGGCGGCGTGCATCTGGGCAATCTGGTCGCTGCCGATCAGGCGCTTGTGGAAGGCGGTAAGCAGGTCGTGACGCTCGTCCTGTGGGATCGGCGCGATGTAGTCCTGCCAGTAATCGGGGAACAGGCGGCTGGCACCGGCCTGATAGAACCATTCGATTTCCTGGGGACGGGCGAGGAAGATGCCCCGCACGATCAAACCGTGGACACGCTCAGGGTGGGTTTGCGCATAGGCCAGGGCCAGGGTCGAACCCCAGGAACCGCCGAACAGCACCCATTTGTCGATGCCCAGGTGTTGGCGAATCCGCTCAAGGTCGGCCACCAGATCCCAGGTAGTGTTATTTTCCAGGTTGGCGTGAGGCGTGGAGCGACCGCAGCCGCGCTGATCGAAAGTAATGATCCGATACATGTTCGGGTCAAAATAACACCGGCTCTGGGCATCGCACCCGGCTCCAGGGCCTCCATGGATGAACACAACGGGCAGGCCTTGCGGGGAACCGCTTTCGTCGACGTACAACACATGGGGTTCATCGACGGCCAGATCGTGCCGGGCGTAGGGTTTGATCTGCGGGTACAAAGTCTGCATTGCGCGCTCCGTAAGGGGTCGAGTTCATCCCTGGTGGGACATCTATTATTTTGCCGTCTGGCATCATAAACCCGAATGGTGCAATGAGCATGTCCTTGACGAATCAGACCTCGGTCAACAGAACCTCAAGCGCTGTGTAAATACCTATGGCTGCCGCAAGTCACCGATAATGCTTCTGCCCCCACGCCAGGAACCCTTCCAGCAATTCCTTCAACACCACCCGTGTCGGCCCAGCCACGTCCGCCCGATACCGGAATGGCTCAAACTCTTCCATATATGTGCACTGCCCCAACTCCAGCTGCACCGCATGGATATTGTCTGCCGGGTTGCCGTAATGGCGGGTGATATGCCCGCCCTTGAAGCGACCATTAAGCACATGGCTGTACTGTGGATGAGCGGCGCATATGGCTTCCAGTTGGCTAGCCAGTTCAGGATCGCAGGCGGCACCGTTGAAGGTGCCTAGGTTGAAGTCGGGCAGTTTGCCGTCGAACAGGTGCGGGATCACTGAGCGGATCGAGTGGGCATCAAATAGCAGCGCGTAGCCGAACTCGGCCTTGAGGCGGGCCAACTCTTCTTGCAGGGTGCGGTGATACGGCGTCCAGATCTGTTCCAGATAGGTCGCGCGCTCGGCCTTTGAGGGCTCCAGGCCTTCGCGGAACAACGGCACGCCGTCGAACAGCGTCGCCGGGTACAGGCCGGTGGTGGCGCCGACGTACAGCGGCTTGTCGTCGGACGGCCGGTTGAGGTCGATGACAAAGCGCGAATACTCGGCGGCCAGGGTGCTCGCGCCCAGTTCTTTGGCGAAGTCATAAAGCGTGGGGATATGCCAGTCGGTGTCCGGCAGGCTTTGCGCCTCGGGGATCAACCCGGCCTCGACCACAGGGGTCAGGCGCAAACCAGCGTGGGGCATGCTGATCAGCAGCGGTGTGCTACCTTGTTTGAAGCTCAAAACCTTATCCACAACGGTGCTCCTTAAACAGTGACGTCGACGCCGTGGCGCACGACGCGTTTATCCAACTCGCCGCCCAGCCAGTAAGCCAGGTCGGCGGGGCGATCGATCTGCCAGGCGACAAAGTCCGCCACCTTGCCCACTTCCAGCGAACCATGGGTATCACCCATGCCCAAAGCGGTAGCCGCATGTTGGGTCGCGCCAGCCAGCGCTTCCTCGGGGGTCATTCGAAACAGGGTGCACGCCATGTTCAACATCAGCCGCACCGACAACGCTGGCGAGGTGCCTGGGTTTAGATCGCTGGCGATGGCGATCTTCACCCCGTGTTTGCGCAGGGCGTCCATGGGCGGCAGTTGGGTTTCGCGCAGGAAGTAGAACGCTCCCGGCAGCAACACCGCGACGGTGCCCGAGGCGGCCATGGCGATGGCATCGTCTTCGGTCATGAACTCCAGATGGTCCGCCGACAACGCCTGATAACGCGCCGCCAGGCTGGAGCCGTGCAGGGACGACAGTTGCTCGGCGTGCAGTTTCACCGGCAAGCCAAGTTGCTGCGCGGCGACAAACACCCGTTCCACTTGTTCCGGGGAGAACGCCAGGTATTCGCAAAAGGCGTCCACCGCGTCCACCAGCCCTTCGGCCGCCAGGGCCGGGAGCATTTCACTGCAGATATGTTCGATGTAGGCGTCGGCACGATCGACGTATTCCGGCGGCAAGGCGTGGGCCGCCAGGCAGGTGCTGCGCACGCTAACGGGAAGCTCGGCGCCCAGGCGACGGATCACCCGCAGGATCTTGCGTTCGCTGGCCAAATCCAGGCCGTAGCCGGACTTGATCTCCACCGTGGTCACGCCGTCACGCAGCAAACTGCGCAGACGCTTGTGGGCGCTGGCGAACAGTTCATCTTCCGTGGCGGCGCGGGTGGCGCGCACGGTGCTGGCGATACCGCCACCGGCAGCTGCGATCTCGGCGTAACTCACGCCTTGCAGCCGCTGCTCGAACTCACCGCTGCGATTGCCACCAAACACCGTGTGGGTGTGGCAGTCGATCAACCCGGGCGTGACCCATGCGCCTTGCAGGTCATAAGTCTTCGCATAGTCAGCGCCCGGCAGTTCGCCGCGAGGGCCGATCCACTCGATGAGCGTGCCTGATGTCACGATGGCGGCGTCCTCGATAATCGAGTATTTGCCCTGGGCCATGGTTGCGACGTGGCAGTGTTGCCAAAGCGTTTTCATTCAACACCTGCGTTGGTTATCGATGAGACAAGGCTGGCTCGTAATGGACCTTGGCTGCTTGCCCGGCGGCGGGTTTTACCCACAGCAGATAGGCAACGACCAGCAAGGCGATCCATACGACACCGACCATAAGGGCTGCCTGGGTGTCCGGGAAATACCCCAGCACGCCGAAAATAAACAGCATGAACACGATGGCCGCTGCCGGCGCGTAGGGCCAGAACGGCACCGGGAATTTCAGTTCGGCGATCTGCTCTTTGGTCATGGCGCGACGCATCGCCACTTGTGTGATGAGGATCATCAGCCAGACCCAGACCGTGGCGAAGGTGGCAATGGAGGCGATCACCAGGAATACGTTTTCCGGGATCAGGTAGTTCAACACCACGCCGCCCAGCAGCGCAGCGCCCATCACCACCACGGTCATCCACGGCACGCCCTGGCGGGACAGTTGCGCAAAGCCTTTGGGTGCCTGCCCTTGCTGGGCCAGGCCGTACATCATGCGGCCGGCGCCGAAGATGTCGCTATTGATGGCCGAAACGGCTGCCGAGATCACCACGATATTAAGGATGGTCGCCGCCGAGCCGATGCCCAGGTTGCTGAATATCTGCACGAACGGGCTGCCCTGGCTGCCGATCTGCGGCCATGGGTAGATCGCCATCAGCACAAACAGGGTCAGCACGTAGAACAGCAGGATACGCAGCGGTACGGCGTTGATCGCCTTGGGAATGACCCGCTGCGGGTCCTTGGCTTCGCCGGCAGTGATGCCGATGATTTCGATGCCGCCAAAGGCGAACATCACCACTGCAAAGGAAGCGATCAAACCGCCGACGCCGTTGGGCATGAAGCCACCGTGGGCCCACAAGTTGCTCAGGCCGGTAGCCGGTGCGTCACCCGCTGAGTGAATGCCGAACAGCATGATGCCGAAACCGCCGAGGATCATTGCGACAATGGCGCCGACCTTGAGCAGCGATAGCCAGAACTCCATTTCGCCAAAAACTTTGACGCTGCACAGGTTCAGGCCGCCGATCAGGAACACGATGCCCAGCACCCAGATCCAGCGCGCCACTTCGGGAAACCAGAAGCCCATATAGATGCCAAAGGCGGTGACGTCGGCCAGGCAGACGATAATCATCTCGAAGGCGTAGGTCCAGCCGAGAACAAAACCGGCCATGGGGCCCAGGTAGGTGCTGGCGTACTGGCCGAAGGAGCCGGACACCGGGTTGTGCACAGCCATTTCGCCCAGGGCGCGCATGACCATGAACACCGCGGCGCCACCGATCAGGTAGGCCAGCAGCACAGCGGGGCCGGCCATCTGGATGGCTGAGGCAGAACCGTAAAACAGCCCGGTGCCGATCGCCGACCCCAGTGCCATGAAGCGAATATGGCGGGCGGAGAGCCCGCGTTTCAAACCCGTTTCTTGCTGGTGCATTTCTCGTCCCTAATTGTTCTTGTTTTCTGTAGGAGCGAGCTTGCTCGCGAAGAACCCAAGGACACCGCGTTTCTTCTGGCTCCCCGTGTCATCGTTAACGTCCATCGCGAGCAAGCTCGCTCCTACAGGGGGTATTGCGGGTTACAGGCTCGGCAACAGCTTCGCCGGTACCAACTCATTCAGGCAGCGCGTGGCCAGCAACTCTGTGGCGGCGTTGATGTCCGGTGCAAAGAAGCGGTCCTTCTCATAGAACGGCACTTTGCCGCGCAGGATGCCACGGGCTTTTTCCAGCTTCGGCGAGGTTTTCAGGCCGTCGCGCAGATCCAGCCCCTGGCAGGCCGCCAGCCATTCCACAGCGAGAATGCCGCGCACGTTCTCGGCCATTTCCCATAGGCGCTTGCCCGCAGCCGGGGCCATGGAGACGTGGTCTTCCTGGTTGGCGGACGTCGGCAAGCTGTCGACGCTATGGGGATGGGCCAGCGCCTTGTTCTCACTGGCCAGGGCCGCTGCAGTCACTTGGGCGATCATGAAGCCGGAGTTAACACCACCGTTGGCCACCAAAAACGGCGGCAGTTGCGACATGTGCTTGTCCATCATCAACGAGATGCGGCGCTCGCTCAGGGAGCCGATTTCAGCGATGGCCAAAGCCATGTTGTCAGCGGCCATGGCCACCGGTTCGGCGTGGAAGTTGCCGCCGGAAATCACGTCGCCTTCAGCGGCGAACACCAACGGGTTATCGGACACGGCGTTGGCTTCGACCACCAACACCTCTGCCGCCTGGCGGAGTTGGGTCAAGCAGGCGCCCATGACTTGCGGCTGGCAGCGCAGGGAGTACGGATCCTGGACCTTGTCGCAGTTCTGGTGGGATTGCGAGACTTCGCTGCTCTCCCCCAACAGATCACGATAGGCGGCAGCCGAATCGATCTGGCCGCGCTGACCGCGAGCGGCATGAATGCGCGCGTCAAACGGCGAGCGCGAGCCCAGCACCGCTTCCACCGTCAGACCGCCACAGGCCAGGGCACCGGCGAACAGGTCTTCGCCCTCAAACAGGCCGCGCAAGGCATAAGCAGTGGAAACCTGGGTACCGTTAAGCAGCGCCAAGCCTTCTTTCGCAGCCAGGGTCAGCGGGGTCAGGCCAGCGACTTTCAGCGCTTGCGTCGCCTCCAGCCATTCGCCTTTGTAACGAGCCTTGCCTTCGCCAAGCAGTACCAGGGACATGTGCGCCAATGGCGCCAAGTCACCGGAGGCACCCACCGAGCCTTTCAGTGGAATGTGCGGGTAAACCTCGGCATTGATCAGGGCGATCAACGCGTCGATCACCTGCCGGCGAATCCCGGAGAAACCCCGGCTCAGGCTGTTGACCTTGAGCACCATGACTAACCGCACCAACGCATCACTGATGGGCTTACCCACGCCGGCGGCGTGGGACAGCACCAGTGAGCGCTGGAGGTTTTCCAGGTCTTCACTGGCGATACGGGTGGAGGCCAGCAGGCCAAAACCGGTGTTGATGCCATAAGCGGTGCGGTTCTCGGCGAGAATCTGCTCCACACAGGCGACGCTGGCTTCGATCTGGGCCGAGGCGCTGTCATCCAGGGTGAGGGTTACCGGCTGCTGGTAGATGTCACGCAGTTGGGCAAGGCTCAGTTGGCCTGGAATCAGGTTTAGCGCAGTCACATTCATGCTCCTTTTGAGAGTGTTGTTAACTACCAGTCGCTCCGGATGCTTCCGTTATCCGCCGTTGTCCTCTTTTAGATGACTGACGGCTTGGCACGCTGGTTATTGTTGGGATTTTTTATTACAAATCTGCTCAGTGCAAATTCGGTAGTGCGTTGTGCAGCAAGTCGGCGTTCTTGAGCAGCGTTGCGGCCGCTGTGATGTCCGGCGCCAGCCAGCGGTCCTGGTCATAAGCCGGGACCTGTTCGCGCAGCAGGCGCCAGGCGGTGTGGGTGCCTGCGCCGAAGCGTTGCTCCTGGAGAAATTCGAAAGCCTGGGCCGCCAGCAGGTACTCGATGGCGAGGATCTGGGTGACGTTTTCCAGCACTTGGTGCAACTTCAGCGCGGCGTTGGTGCCCATGCTCAGGTGATCTTCCTGCAAGCCGGAGGTGACGAAGTTGTCGAGCACCGCCGGTTGCGCCAGTTGGCGGTTTTGCCCGCAGAGGGACGCGGCGACGTACTGCACGATCATCATCCCCGAATTGACGCCGGGGTTGCTCACCAGGAACGCCGGCAGCCCGCTGACGTGGGGGTTGATCAGGCGATCAAGGCGACGCTCAGCGATGGAGCCGATCTCTGCCAGGGCGATGGCCAGCATGTCCGCTGCCAGTGCCACCGATTGCCCATGGGGATTGGCCTGGGACACCACGCGGTAGTTGTCCGGGGTGCCGAGCAGCAATGGATTGTCGGTGGCGCCGTTGAGTTCGGTTTCGATCTGCCGTGTGGCGTGTTCCAGTTGATCGCGCGCCGCACCATGGACCTGGGGAATCGAGCGAATGCTCAAGGCATCCTGGGTGCGAATGCCTTTGCTTGCAGCGATCACTTCACTGCCGTCCAGCAGTGCCCGCAGGTTGCTGCCCACTTGCTGCATGCCCGGATGCGGCTTGAGGGCGATGATTTCTTCGTCGAACGCGTCGATCTGACCGCGCTGCGCCTCGAAGCTCATGGCGCCAATCACGTCGGCCCATTGCAGCAGGCGATGGGCATCGGCCAGGGCCAGGCAGCTCAGGCCGCTCATGCACGGCGTGCCGTTGACCAGGCACAACCCGTCCTTGGCACCCAGCACCACCGGCTGCAAGTTTTCGGCGGCCAGGGCCTCGTGCGCCGAGACAATCTGGCCCCGGTAGCTGACGTTGCCGACCCCGAGCAAGGCGATGCTGATATGGGCCATGTGGGTGAGGTAACCCACCGAACCCTGGGACGGCACTTGCGGGGTGATACCGTGGTTGAGCAGGGCCAGCAGCGAATGCACCACCTGCGGATGCAGACCGGACTTGCCCTGGCTGTAGTTGATAATGGCGGCGCAGATGATCGCGCGGGTTTGCTCGGTGCTCAGCGGCGCACCGACGCCGCAGGCGTGGCTAAGCAAGGTGTTGCGCGACAGTTGGCTCAGTTGCTCGCCTTTGAGGGAAACATTGCACAAGGCGCCCAGGCCGGTATTGACGCCATAGGCCCGTTCGCCACTGCTGACGATGCGCTGGACGATGGCCTGGGCATTATCGATCCGCGCCCAGGCCTGGCCCGACAGTTCGAGGACAGCACCGTGGCGAGCCACGGCGACCACGTCCTGCCAGCGCAATGGGGTGTCGGCGATGATGATTTTTTCAACCTGGGACATCGTTGACCTCTTCATACAAATCTTGAATTTATGACTAACCCTGTGGCCAGCGGGCTTGCCACAACAAGCGCCGTCACCAAAAAAACCGGATCAAACCACCGCGGCCCGCCGTTTAACAAAGCGGTCCACATACTCATCCGCCGGTGAATGCAGGATCTCCCTGGGCGTGCCGACCTGGATCAGCTTGCCGTCCTTGAGGATCGCAATGCGGTTGCCAATGCGTACGGCCTCGTCGAGGTCGTGGGTGATGAAAACGATGGTCTTGTGCAGGGTCTTTTGCAGTTCCAGCAACTGGTCCTGCATCTCGGCGCGGATCAGCGGGTCGAGGGCGCTGAAGGCTTCGTCCATCAGGATGATGTCGGTGTCGGCCGCCAGTGCGCGGGCCAGGCCCACCCGTTGGCGCATGCCGCCGGATAGCTGGTGCGGATACTTGTTCTCGTAGCCCTTGAGGCCCACGGTTTCGATCCAGTGCAGCGCCCGTTCGGCACACACTTGCTTGGTCTCGCCGCGCACTTTCAAACCGTAGGCGACGTTGTCCAGCACGCTCTTGTGGGGCAGCAGGCCGAAGCTCTGGAACACCATGCTGATCTTGTGCCGACGAAATTGGCGCAGGGCTTCCATGTCCAGTTGCAGGATGTCTTCGCCGTCCACCAGGATCGCGCCACTGGTAGGGTCGATCAAGCGGTTGAAGTGGCGCACCAGGGTCGACTTGCCGGAACCCGACAGGCCCATGATCACGAAGATCTCGCCAGTATCGATGCTCAGCGACAGGTCGTTCACACCTACCACGCAACCGGTATCAGCCAGTACCTGGTCCTTGGTCTTGCCTTGGCCAATGAGAGCCAGCGCTTCCTTGGAACGGGAACCGAAGATCTTGAATACGTTTTTGACTTCAATCTTGCTGACGGTAGTCATTTGCTCGCCTCATGCCGTGGACGACCATAGGCCTGGGTGATGCGGTCGATGACCACTGCGAGAATCACGATCGCCAGACCAGCTTCAAGGCCGCGCCCAACGTTGAGGGTCTGGATGCCCACCAGCACGTCTTCACCCAAGCCACGGGCGCCGATCATCGAGGCGATCACCACCATCGACAATGCCATCATGGTGGTCTGGTTGATCCCGGCCATGATGCTCGGCAGGGCCAGGGGCAATTGCACGCCAAACAGCTGCTGCCAGCGGTTTGCACCAAAGGCGTTGATGGCTTCCATGACTTCGCCATCGACCTGGCGAATGCCCAGGTCGGTCAGGCGAATCAGCGGCGGCGCGGCGTAGATCACCGTGGCGAAAATCGCCGGGACCTTGCCCAGGCCGAACAGCATCAGCACCGGAATCAGGTACACGAAGCTGGGCATGGTTTGCATGATGTCCAGCAGCGGCATCAACACCGAACGCAGGCGATTGCTGCGGGCCGAGAGAATCCCCAGGGGGATGCCGATCAACACCGAGATCACCGTGGCCACCATCATCAGCGCCAGGGTTTGCATCAGTTTGTCCCACAGCCCGACCGCGCCCACCAAAAACAGCAGGCCGACGATCACCGCAGTCATTACCACCTTGCGGGTGGCGTGCCAGGCAATGCCGCCGACAATCGCCAGCATCAACCACCAGGGCGCCGCGCGCAGCAACCCTTCCAGGTTGACGATGGCCCATAACAAGGTGTCGGAGATCTGCCGGAACACATCACCGTAGTTGGTCACCAGCGAATCAACCCAACCGTTGACCCAGTCAGCGATGGAAAACGTAAAACTCTCAGGAAACATAGCGTGCTCTCGATCCAGTGGGTTGTGGCCGGCCGCCCGATTGCCTGTTGGGGCAACCGGGAACGCTCAACCTACAAGGCCGCGTCGATTTTCTTGGCTGCGTCGTCGCTCACCCATGCGTGCCAGATTTCAGGGTGTTCCTTGAGGAAAATTTTCGCCAGTTTTGGCGATTCAATTCGCTCTTTAGTCATACGAGCCAGGTTCTGGTTGAGCAGGTCGATCGGCAGATTGACCTTCTCCAGTACCGCTACCAATTCCGGCGCTTGCTCGTGGAACACCTTGGACAGGCCTACCTTGATGGTCACGCTTTTATCCACACCGGGTTTTTCTTCCAGCTTCACCAGATCCACCTGACCCATGAGCGGGGTAGGCGACCAG
This sequence comes from Pseudomonas sp. c313, assembly GCF_055407145.1. Taxonomy (NCBI): domain Bacteria; kingdom Pseudomonadati; phylum Pseudomonadota; class Gammaproteobacteria; order Pseudomonadales; family Pseudomonadaceae; genus Pseudomonas; species Pseudomonas sp. c313. Next base: position 87,156 of record NZ_JBUZRD010000008.1, read on the forward strand.
TAGTAGAACAGGATCGGCTCGCCACGCTTGTAGCTGGACAACACCGCCGCATCCAGCGCCGGGCCTGTGCCTGGGCGGAAGTTGGTGTAGGTGCTTTCCAGCCCGTAGCTTTTGAGCATTTCGCTGTTATCCAGCTCGCAGGTCCAGCCGGCCGGACAGTTGTAGAAGCGGCCCTTGGCCGGCTCTTCCTGGTCCTTGAACACGGCGGAATACTTGGCCAGGTCGGCGATGGTTTTCAGGTCTGGCGCCTTGGCTTCGAGCTTGCGCTTGGCGTCGCCTTCGATCACATAACGCGGCACGTACCAGCCTTCGATGGCGCCCACTACCGGAGCGCCGACGCCGACGACTTTGCCGGCCTTCTCGGCCTTGTTCCAGACTTCGCTGCGGCCTACCCACTCCTCAGCGAAGACCTGAATGTCATTGCTGCCGAGGGCGTTCTCCATGGTGATGGAGTTGCCCGGCAGGCTATCGGTTTTGCAGTCGTAGCCTTTCTCCAGGACGATTTGCAGGACATCGGTCAGCAACATGCCGCTTTCCCAGTTCAGGCCGGCGAATTTCACCGGCTTGCCTGACTCGCACCAGCCTGCTGCCTGAGTGGCACCAGCGCTGGCCAACAAGCCTGTGGCGAACAACGTGGCCAGCAGGGTCTTATTCATTTTCATTGTGTGACGCTCCCAATCATGAAATGGATTACGGCAGTCAAAAGGCATCCTGCCTTGTCCACGTCCCATCAGGCTTGTGCCAGCAGCCCGCTTGTTGTTGGTGCAGCGCCCTGCTCTACCGGCAGGATCAAGCGTTCAGAAAACGGGCTGTGCCACTTTGGTTACTTGATCATCGGCAGGTTCAGGCCCTGCTCCTTGGCGCAATCAATAGCAATCTGGTAACCAGCGTCGGCGTGACGCATCACCCCGGTGGCCGGGTCGTTGTGCAGCACGCGGGCAATACGCTCAGCCGCTTCATCGGTACCGTCGCAAACAATCACCATCCCCGAGTGCTGGGAGAAGCCCATGCCGACGCCGCCGCCGTGGTGCAGCGAGACCCAGGTCGCACCGCTGGCGGTGTTGAGCAAGGCGTTGAGCAGTGGCCAGTCGGACACGGCGTCGGAACCGTCCTGCATGGATTCGGTTTCACGGTTCGGGCTTGCGACCGAGCCAGAGTCCAGGTGGTCGCGACCGATTACGACAGGCGCCGACAGCTCACCGCTGCGCACCATTTCGTTGAATGCCAGACCCAACTTGGCACGCTGGCCCAGGCCAACCCAGCAGATACGCGCCGGCAGCCCCTGGAACGCAATGCGCTCGCGGGCCATGTCCAACCAGTTGTGCAGGTGGGCGTCGTCAGGGATCAGCTCTTTTACTTTGGCATCGGTTTTGTAGATATCTTGCGGATCACCCGACAGTGCAGCCCAACGGAACGGGCCGATGCCACGGCAGAACAGCGGACGGATGTAAGCCGGTACAAAACCCGGGAAGTCGAAAGCGTTTTCCACGCCTTCTTCTTGCGCCATCTGACGGATGTTGTTGCCGTAGTCGAAAGTCGGTACGCCCATTTTCTGGAAGTCCAACATCGCTTTAACGTGCACGGCCATCGATTGCTTGGCGGCTTTGATCACAGCAGCAGGTTCGGTCTTGGCGCGAGCGCGGTATTCGTCCCAGGTCCAGCCAGCCGGCAGGTAACCGTTGAGCGGATCGTGGGCGCTGGTCTGGTCGGTAACCATGTCCGGACGCACGCCACGCTTGACCAGCTCCGGCAGAATTTCAGCCGCGTTGCCAAGCAGGGCGATGGAAATTGCCTTGCCTTCCTTGGTGTATTTGTCGATACGGGCCAGAGCGTCGTCGAGGTCAGTGGCTTGCTCGTCGACATAGCGGCTGTTCAACCGAAAATCGATGCTGACCTGTTGGCATTCAATGTTCAGCGAGCAAGCGCCGGCCAGGGTTGCGGCCAGAGGCTGAGCACCGCCCATGCCACCAAGGCCTGCGGTCAGAACCCAACGACCCTTGAGGTCATTGTTGTAATGCTGGCGACCGGCTTCGACGAAGGTTTCGTAAGTGCCCTGGACGATGCCCTGGCTGCCGATGTAGATCCAGCTGCCCGCGGTCATCTGGCCGTACATGGCCAGGCCCTTGGCATCCAGTTCGTTGAAGTGTTCCCAACTGGCCCAGTGCGGCACCAGGTTGGAGTTGGCGATCAGTACGCGTGGGGCGTTGCTGTGGGTCTTGAATACGCCAACCGGTTTGCCGGATTGCACCAGCAGGGTTTCGTCGTCATTGAGGTTGGTCAGGCTTTCGACGATCTGGTCGTAGCATTCCCAGTTGCGCGCCGCACGGCCGATGCCGCCGTATACCACCAGCTCTTTCGGGTTTTCGGCCACTTGCGGGTCGAGGTTATTCATCAGCATGCGCAGCGGCGCTTCGGTCAGCCAGCTTTTGGCGGTGAGCGTGTTACCGCGAGCAGCGCGGATTTCGACGTCACGATACTTTGTAGGCTTAGCCTCGGAAAAATCAGTCACGAAAAACTCCTCAACGATCAATGCGCGAACATGATTGGTGCGAAGAGGATGTTCATGGACTCTTACGCACACATCTTTACTTGTACATACAAGCATATGCAATCAAGCGGCCAACTTGGATGGGGAGGGTTGTAGATTTTTTCGGACAGCGGTGAAAGCCTTTGAAAACAAGGCTTCGCGGCTTGATGAATTTTCTTTCAGAGGGCTTTTACGGCGAGGGAGGCTTGTCACTCAGGCAGGCTTTTGCGCCATGCTGGGGCATTCGGTAACAAGTTGGTGCGGAGCCTGGAAACAGATCGAGAGACCAACGGAAACCAAATGTGGGAGCGGGCTTGCTCGCTCCCACATTTTTAACCGCGTGCAGTCAGTTCGATGACGCAGCATCTGCCAGTAACGGACACGTCCAACAGGCCAGCGTTACCGTCCAATTGCAGGCAATCGTGACGGCCCAATACTTCACCAAGCACCGCCACTTCATCCGTCACACTGAACACCAGCACGGTCTGCGCCTCACTAAAGAAGCGCTGCGCCCCATCCATCCACTGCAACCGCGCCTGATAGCGCTGCGGTGAATAGATCAGGTTGAAATCGCGGATCGGCCCGCCCACCAACTTGCAGGACACCTGGCTTTCACCCTTGAACGGGAACGGATCAAGCGGTAACAACCCACGCGTATCCTGGCCATCCACCGTCAGCACCATGCCCGCTCCTTGCAGCACCGTAATGATCCGCTGATACCCGGAAAAGGTGGAGAACCCGCCCGACTCACCGATATCGGCAATCGACAGGCGCCAGCCAAAACCGTCCAGCCCCTCACCCGCATCACGGGTGATCTCTTCGGTGCTACCGCCGCCGTTCTTCCACGGCATGCGTACGTAATCAGTGGCGCGCCAGACTTTCATCGAACTCATTTACTGAAACGTCCTTCCAGGCGGTGACGGGAGCCGGGGTGGATCAAACGGGCGGCGGTCACCGGCTGGCGGCCGGACCAGGTGCGACGGCGGATCAGCAGGCACGGCTCGCCAGCTTCGATCTGCAGCAGCTTGCATTCCTGGGCGTCAGCGAGGATCGCTTCGACCACGTGCTCGCCTTCGGTCAGCGGCGCCACCTGGTTGAGGTACGCGTAAGGGGTTTGCAAGGTGAAATCCTGGGCCAGGTAGTCCGGCGCCACCTGGGCGTTGACGAAACGATCTTCGATTTGCACCGGAATATCGTTTTCGTAATGCACGATCAGCGAGTGGAAGACCTTCTGCCCTTCGCGCATGTCCAGGGCCACGGCGCGCTCAGAACCGGCAGCTTCTTCGCCCAAGGTGATGACCTTGCAGGTGTGGCGATGGCCGCGGGAGGCGATTTCATCGGCAATGTTGTGCACTTCAAACAACGCAGACTGGCTCTTGGGCTCAGCGACAAAGGTGCCGACGCCCTGCATGCGCACCAGCAGGCCTTCGACAGTCATTTCCCGCAGGGCACGGTTGATGGTCATGCGGCTGAAACCCAATTGGCTCACCAGTTCGCTTTCAGACGGAACGCGGTAGTGCGGCGGCCAGTTTCCGCTGAGGATCTGTTGGCTGATCATCTGTTTGACGCGGGCATACAAGGGCGCCGGACTTTCGTCCATGTGGGCAGCCAGCGGAGACTTGGCGGGCGGAGTCGGCACAGGAAATCCTTGCAGGTGAAAAAAGAAGCCTAGCTTGCCGGAGTTTACCGAGCAGGCAAACGTCTGTATATGTATATACAAATAACACACGATGGGGTGCTTGAACCATGTCCGCTTTCTTTGCCGAACGCGCGCTGCTGCCTAATGGATGGGCCAATGATGTACGTCTTGAAGTCAGCGCCGATGGCCTGCTGACAAAAGTTGAGGCCAACGCCAGCGCGGACGGCGCCGAGCGGCTCAGAGGCCCGCTGTTGCCGGGCATGCCGAACCTGCATTCCCATGCGTTCCAGCGGGCCATGGCCGGGCTGGCAGAAGTGGCCGGCAACCCCAATGACAGCTTCTGGACCTGGCGCGACCTGATGTATCGGATGGTCGGCAAGATCAGCCCCGATCAGTTGCAGATCATCGCCCGCCAGTTGTATATCGAGATGCTCAAGGCCGGTTACACCTCGGTGGCCGAATTTCATTACGTCCACCACGATGTCGACGGCCGGCCCTACGCCGACCCGGCTGAACTGGCGCTGCAGATCAGCCAGGCAGCGGCAAGCGCGGGCATCGGCCTGACCTTGCTGCCGGTGCTGTACAGCCATTCCGGTTTTGGCGGCCAGGCGCCCAATGAAGGCCAGCGCCGTTTTATCAACAGCACCGAGAATTACCTGCAGCTGCAAGCGCGCCTGCAATCGCAGCTGGCGGCACAACCGGCGCAGCACCTGGGCCTGTGCTTCCACTCGTTGCGTGCGGTAACGCCACAACAGATCAGCGACGTATTGGCCGCCAGCAACAAGGCGTGCCCGGTGCATATCCACATCGCCGAACAGCAGAAGGAAGTCGACGACTGCCTCAGTTGGAGCGGTCGCCGCCCTCTGCAATGGCTGTATGAAAACACCGAAGTCGATCAACGCTGGTGCCTGGTACACGCTACCCACGCCAACCCGGAAGAAGTGACATTGATGGCCAGGAGCCGGGCGATTGCCGGCTTGTGCCTGACTACCGAAGCCAACCTGGGCGATGGGGTTTTTCCGGCGGTGGACTTCCTCGCTCAGGGTGGGCGCATGGGCATTGGTTCCGACAGCCATGTCTCGCTGAGCGTAGTGGAAGAATTGCGTTGGCTGGAATATGGCCAGCGCCTTCGGGATCAGCGGCGTAACCGGCTGTACCGCAGTGATCAACCGATGGTCGGCCGCACGCTTTACGACGCCGCGCTGGACGGCGGCGCCGAGGCACTGGGGCAGCCGATTGGCAAACTGCAAGTCGGCAAACGTGCCGATTGGCTGGTGCTGGACGGTAACGACCCGTACCTGGCGACAGCTCATGAAGACGCGATTCTCAATCGCTGGTTGTTTGCCGGCGGTGATCGGCAGGTGCGGGATGTACTGGTCAACGGCCAGTGGGTGATTCGCGACGGGCGTCATGCTGGCGAAGAAGACAGCAGCCGAGCGTTTACCCAGGTCTTGCGGGATTTACTGGGCTGAAAAAAACGCCGCCTGAATCAGGCGGCGTTTTTTTATTTACTGCGAAGTCTTCGACATCTGCTTGTCCGACGTGCGCCAGATCAAGCGGGTAGTGTCGTAACCCTGTTGCCGTGCCCTGCTCAGCAGGTCTTCACGGGTTTCGGCGCTGACCGTCGGTGTGCGTGACAGCAGCCACATGTAGCGCCGGCTCGGGCTACCGACGATGGCAGTCTTGTAGTCATCGCTGATGTACAACACCCAGTAATCACCCTTGGCGATGCCCGGTAGCAGTGCGGTAAACCAGTTATTGAATTCGACCCAAAGCTTGTCAGTCTTGCCTTCGACCTGCGGCGTGGCTGTGCCCTTGGCTTCTTCCCACTTCCAGTCTTCGGTCAGGCAACGGTTATATACCGCCAGGTTGCCGTCGGGCAGCAGGGAGTAGCGGGCTTCAGACTGCGCACAGTTGCGCTGGAAATACATCGGCAATCGAGCCAGCTCATACCAGGTGCCCTGGTAACGCTTGAGGTTGACGCTGCCAACGGTCTTGGGTTGCAGATCATCGCCAGAATGGCTGGCGCAGCCCGCCAAAAACAGGCTGGCGCAGAGGTATAGAACAAAACGCATCATTGTTTTTCTCCCGCAGGCTTGCGCCCCGGTTTACTTCAGGCCTTGCCCGGAAAACATCAGAACTTTGTCACCGGCGTATTGCACGCTGATAAAGCTGTTTTTGTCGCCCCATGTGCAGCTGGACATGCCCAGCGCGCCGGAACAATCAGTCGGCTTACCCAGCAGCGATTCCACCTCGGCCTTGGGCATTCCCGCCGACAGCTTCGCGTAATTTTCCTGGGTGACCTTGCTGCAAGCGGCCAGCAGCACGCAAAAACACAACAGGGCGAGACGGCGTAACGACATGGAATAACTCCTGGAGAGACGAAGCAGCATGGGTATCTGCCAGAAGCTTAGAAGGAAAAAGGGGTGTCTGGTTCCCGACAAGCGAAAACAAAAAAGCCCCGAAAACGCTGAAACGTTTCGGGGCTTTTTATTAGCTCAAAACCGACCTTAAAAAATCAGTCCTTGTGGTAACCGGTCACACGTTCCACTTCTTCTTTCGAACCGAGGAATACCGCCACACGCTGGTGCAGGCCCTCCGGCTGAATGTCGAGAATGCGCTGATGGCCGTCGGTGGAGACACCACCAGCCTGCTCGACCAGGAACGACATCGGGTTAGCTTCGTACATCAGGCGCAGTTTGCCTGGCTTGGACGGCTCGCGGCTGTCGCGCGGGTACATAAACAGGCCGCCACGAGTCAGGATACGGTGTACGTCGGCGACCATCGCGGCGACCCAGCGCATGTTGAAGTCCTTCTTCAACGGGCCGGTTTCGCCTTCCAGCAGTTCTTTGACGTAACGCTGCACCGGCGCTTCCCAATGACGCTGGTTGGACATGTTGATCGCGAATTCCTGGGTATCTTCCGGAATCTTGATGTCTTCGTGGGTCAGTACGAAGCTGCCCATTTCGCGGTCCAGGGTGAACCCTTTGACGCCGTCGCCCAGGGTCAGCACCAGCATGGTCTGCGGGCCGTAGATCGCGTAACCGGCACACACTTGCTGGGTGCCTGGTTGCAGGAAGGCTTTTTCGTTGAGGTTTTCGTTCTGGGTCAGGTATTCGTTCGGGCAACGCAGTACCGAGAAGATGGTGCCGACCGACACGTTGACGTCAATGTTCGACGAGCCGTCCAGTGGGTCGAACACCAGCAGGTAGGCGCCTTTCGGGTATTTGCCCGGAATCTGGTAGGCATTGTCCATTTCTTCGGACGCCATGCCGGCCAGGTGACCACCCCATTCGTTGGCTTCAAGCAGGATTTCGTTGGAAATCACGTCGAGCTTCTTCTGCACTTCGCCTTGTACGTTTTCAGTGCCCATGCTGCCCAGGACGCCGTCCAGCGCGCCTTTGGAGACGGCGTGGCTGATTTCCTTGCAAGCACGCGCCACCACTTCGATAAGGAAGCGCAGATCGGCAGGCGTGTTGTTGCTGCGGGTCTGCTCGATCAAATAGCGACTCAGGGTAACGCGGGACATGGACGGCTCCGGAGAATGGGGGGGCTAAAAACCCGCGCAGTTTAGCGCGAGTCGGGGCGTATTTCCTCCTATCAGACGAGATAACGCCGATAGAGTTCATGCAGGGCCTGCGTCAAGACTTGGCCGGCGGCTTGCGCAACAAACTGTTGGCCATCGCCCCAAGAGCCGCCACGCCCAGCAGCAGCACGGCCCATAAGCCTATCGTCTTCCAGTTCATCCCCGTTGGCGCAGGTGCGACAGTGGAGTTGACTACCAGCTCCCCCACCATCCTGGCCTGACCCAAACTGGCCAAGCGCTTTGCGTTGTAATCGGGAATCAGCGTCGACAACGGCAAGTTGGCCGCTTTGACTGAAGGGTTGCCCAGCACCAGGGTAAACGGCGGCTCGCCCCGCGCCAGGAACACCAATTGCGTGGCCCTCACCGCAAAGGTCAATGCTGGCGCCTCAGCGCCCAGGCCACCGCCCCGCTCGTCCACTTCAAGCTTGAGCTGTTGAACGGTCTGCCCCGGTAACTGCAACTCGTCCTGCACCACTTCCTGGCCATTCTGCGTCAGCCGGTAGAGCAAGCCGCTGCTCAATGGCTGCCAGGCCTGACTGCTTTCACGGCGTCCGTACAAGGTCACAGGCGCCAGGCTGTTGGACTGACTCAGCTGAATACGCAAGCGCTCAACGTTCAGCCCGGCGGGCAATTGCCAGCTGTATTCGCCCGTCTTCAGGCGGTTGCCCGCCAGAGGCTGGGACCACACCAAGGGCAAGGGCAGGCTGCTGGTGCTTTGCAGTTGGACGGACGTCAACGTCGGCGCCGCCTGGCCTTTCCACAACAACCGAAGATAGCGGGCCGACTGCCCCGGCAAGCCGACTTCATGCTGCTCGACCCGTTCGTCGGCAAACGCCAGTCGTGCCACCTGCCCTTCGCCCCAGGATTGCCAGTGCTGCAAATCATCACTGGCTTCGATGCTGAAACGCTGAAAGCCGTCGCGCTCGCTGGTCCAGTCGAGGATCAATTGCTGCAACGGCCTCTTGATCGCACTGGCGTCGAGCAACCAGCCGCGCAGCACTTCTTCGCCGGCTTCCACCTGGCTCGCGGGCTGCACCTCCACCAGAGTGCCGCTGGCGCTCGACTGCACGCGTACGCTGGGCACCGTTTCGCTGGCATCGGCCAAGGCATACAGCGGGAACCACTTCACATTGGTGAGGCTGCGACTTTCGCTGCGTTGCGCAGACTCCCGTGCCAGGGCGTAGGCCTGGGGTTCGCCGGCAGCGTTGAATACGCGCACATCGCTGAGGTCGACCTGCCGGGCGCTCAGTTGCACTGCCAACGGTAATTCAAGTCGATACCATGGGCCTTCGCCGCTGACGGTTAGCGGCACCTGGGTGGTGAAGTCGGCGGGCGCTTCCCGAGCCCATGCGGATAACGTCATACACAGGCCCAATACCGCCACGCTCAGCTTACCGATCAAGAGGAAGCTCCTTGAGTTTCAATCACAGGTTCGGCGCGCTTGGGCGGCAGCGGTGCGAAATAACCCACCACCAGCAACAGCCCACCCACACCGATAAACGACACGATCCGCGCCAGACCGCCACGGTTGCTCAGTTCGACGAAGAACAATTTGGCGACCACCACGGCAATCAGCGCCGCGCCGATCAGCCAGACTTCCCGGCGATGGCGCAGGTGGCCGCCGATCATCAGGCTCAGGGCAATCAGGGTCCAGACAATCGACAAGCCGGCCTGGACCAGCATCGACTCCAGCAACACATCCAGATGGAACGGCACACCGCTCCAATGGTGAGCGGTGCGCATCACCAGCGCGGTGAAGAAGGCGAACAGCGAGACTCCAGCGATTCCCTGGGCAATCTGCTCGCCACGCGGCCCCATGTGTGGAACCGCGCTGCGTGCCCACAGGTAGACGCCCAGCAGCGCAAACAGCAGGCCCAAATCCAGCGGATTGAGCAACGGCACGTAAGGCAGCGGCTCGGCAGTCCCGTCGCTGAAGATATTGGCCAGCCAGAACCAGCCAAGCATCAGCACCGCCAGAGGCAGCGCCGCGTAGAAACGGTATTGGCGAGGATAAGCCGACACCGGCCACGGCCAACTGCGCGGCGCGGCGGCCAGCACCAGATACAGACTCGGCAGGATCGCCCAACCCAGCCAGCGCCAGGCGTTGTACTGCTCGGACAGCAGCAACAGACCGTAACGCAGCTCCAGCGCCAGCACGCCGATCAGCAACCAGCAGCCAAGCACATGAGCCGCGCCCAGGGCTTTTTCCGGCAGTGTCAGCGCCAGGCGCCGCAGCGAGACAAAGTGCACGGCGAACACCGCGACCCAGGCAAGCCAGGCGAAATCCGCAGCCGGGTGATAGCGCGAATGCCAGGACGCCAGCAACACCACGCCGGCCGCTGGAATCAGCAGCGTGCACAACCATCCCAGCGAGGCCCATTGCAGACGCAAGGCCAATACCGCCCAGATCGCCACGCTCAACGCCGCTACTGCCAACAGCAAGGTGCCTTGCAGCGCCAGCGGCGCGAAACGCAGCACTTCGCCGATCAGCGCCAACGCCCACCAGGCCGCACCCCACACCAGCAGCAGGTCCGACAGGCGCTGCAATTTCAATGCCTCGAACACCGGCGCATGCAGGCCGCGCTGCAAACGCCAGGCGCCCACCAGCGCCGCCAGCCCCAACACCATCGGCGTCCAGAAACCGCTATGGCCCAGAGGCCGCAAGCCTTCGCTGGTCAACGGCCCTAGCAGGTCCGGCGCCGCCAACAGAAACGATCCACCGCCAATCACTTGCAGCAACAGCCCGAAGACAAAGCTGACCCGCTGTTGCAGGTACAGGCTCAACCAGATGATCAACAAACCGCTAGCCGCCCACACGCCGCTGGCGGTCTGCCATGGCAATACAAATAGCACCGCCAGATTGATCAGCACCAATCCGGCCAACAGCACCACCGACAGGCCTCGCAACAAACGCACATCGCTGCGCACCATATCGTCACGCGCCGCCAGCAGCATGCCGCCCACCAGGGCCAGGCCGATCAGCGAGGCCGTGAGTAATCCGCTCCAACCGGCATTGAACACGGCCGCCGAGTCTGCGCTGGCGCCTTGCAGACGCAGCAAAAACAGTGCGCCGCCCAGCAGTTGCACGGTAAATGCGCTGAACAGGAACGTGCGCGAGCCGATGCGTAGGCCGACAAACAACGTCACCAGGCCGGCCAGCGCCCAACTGATGGCAGTGCCGTGGGTCGACAGCAGCAGTGGCGCGAGCAAATACACAAAGCCCAGGCCGACACTGGCCAGTACCGGCAAACCTTGACGTTCCCAACCTGAAGCCTGCTCCAACGGGGCCTTGCGCAGTTGATAGAAACTGAACAACAACGCCGCCCCCAACAGCAATGCACCCAATGGCGCACCGTCCAGCAGGCTGTTGTCGCCGACCCGCAGCTCACTGAGGAACGCCAGCGCCGAACCGATCTGCAACAGTAAGCCAAACACCCGCGCAAATGGTCGTTGCTGGCGCAAGCCGAGCCAGAAAATCCCAGCGCCCTCGACAGCCCAAGCCGCTGCCGTCCAACGCGCATCCAGCCCGAGAGGAATCGCCAGGCTGGCAAAGATCACCCCCAGCGCCAGGCAGGTTTCCGCCAGCAGCAAGGCGCGGCCGCCGCTGAGCAGACGCGCCAACCCCATATAAATAATGCCCAACGCCAACGCACTGAAAGCGGCGGCAAATTCCAGGTGCTGCACCAGCGCAAACTGCAAGCCAAAGCCCACCAGCGGCGGACCAAATAGCATGCTGCCGTCAACATAGTCACCCTTGGCCGCCGACCAACGCAGCAACGCGCCACGGCTTTCATCCTCGGGAGCGTCGGTCATCTCCAGCAATTTGCGCCGGGCGAACAACAGGCCGATGGCCAGGTACATCAGGAAAAATAGAATCAGGAACGGTTCGGTGCTCCACAGCAGCTCAGGCGTATAGGAGCGCATGCCCCAGGCGAAGCCGATGCCGAAGGTGCCGACAAAGCCAATCAGGTTGAGCAAGCGCCAGGCCTTGAACCAGGCAATGGCGAGGATGCCGGCGTTGAGCAGGGCGAAGTAGCTGAACAACGCCACATGGTTGCCGGCGCCGGTCGAGGTGAGGATCGGCGCGGCAAACCCGCCAAGGGCAGCAGCGCAGGCCAGGCCGAGGGCGTCCTGGGTGATCGCCAGAATCGCCGAGAACACGGTCACCGCGACCAGCAAACCGAGGGCGGCACCGGGATCAAGCAGCGGATGCAAACGCATGGCGGCGAACACCGTCAGGTACAACACGGCGATGCCGGTGCCTTGCAGCATCAACCCGTAGTTGCTGTTGCGCAGCCGCAGCCACCAACCCAGACCGAGCAGGCCCACGGCACAGGCGGCAACCCCGGCGTAGCGCAGCTCCACCGGGACGACCATGCCTTCGGTGGCGTAGCGCAGCAAAAAGGCCAGGCCAAGGAACAACAACACCACGCCGACCCGCAGCACCGTATTGCCGCCAAACAGCCAGCTGCGCGCGCCGCTGATGGCGCGCTCGATCAGGTTGGGGCCACGGGGGGTGACGGGCGCAGCAGGTTGCGTCGCCGGCGCAGGTTTCCAGGCATCATCCGGCAACGGACGGCTTGGCTCAACCGCCGCTGAATAGACCGGCTCCAACTCGATGGGCAGCTCCCAGACCAGCTCGGGAGCTGTCGGCAAAGGTGGCGGCTCGGAAATCGAGGGTTCAACAAATACACTGGGCGCGACCAGCACAGCCTCAGGTTTTTCCAGCTGTGCCAGGCGTTGTTCCAGAGACTTCAACGCCTTTTGGGCGGTCTCCAACTGACGGCCCTGCTCGTCGGTGCGCGAAGCCAGCATCGACAGGCGAATCGCCTGGCCAATGCCCAGACCCAGCAGCGCACCAATGCCCGCATCACTGAACGACTCATCGAGTGTCCAGCCGAGCACCAGGCCAATCAGCATGAAAATCCATTGCATGGTCGATATCCCTAAGCAGCCCGGAGCGGGCGGAACCGCCGCTTAGTATATCGAGGGAGGAGCCGCAAACCGCAAGTTATAAGCTTCAAATTTGTCGCTCAAGGCTTGAAGCTTACGGCTGCCGTCCTAGTCCAACGCTTTCCAGATCTCTGTTGCGTACTCCCTGATGGTCCGGTCGGATGAGAACCAGCCCATCCGCGAGGTATTAAGCACCGCCGAGCGCCACCATTCCTTGGAGTCGTGCCAATGGGCCTCGACTCGCGCCTGAGCATCCCAATAGGAATCGAAGTCGGCGCATACCAGGAAGCGGTCGTAGTCGATCAAAGAATCGATCAAGCCGGCATAACGGCCCGGATCATCCGGCGAGAACACCCCGCCGCGAATCGCTTGCAGCACATCGTTCAAGCGATGAGACGCGGCAATTTCCGGCCCTGCGTTGAACTCGCCGGCGTGTTTGCGCGCTTCTACCTGCTGGGCGCTGAGGCCGAAGATAAACATGTGTTCGGCACCCACACGCTCGTGCATCTCGACGTTGGCACCATCCATCGTGCCGATGGTCAGCGCGCCGTTGAGGCCGAACTTCATGTTACTGGTGCCTGACGCCTCGAAGCCGGCGGTGGATATCTGCTCCGACAGGTCGGCAGCGGGAATGATGCTTTCCGCCAGGCTGACGTTGTAGTTGGGCAGGAACACCACCTTGAGCAGGCCGCGCACGGTCGGGTCGTTGTTGACGGTACGGGCGATGTCGTTGGTCAGCTTGATGATCAACTTGGCCTGGTGATAACTGGCCGCCGCCTTGCCAGCGAAGATCTTCACCCGTGGCACCCAGTCGGTTTCCGGCTCGGCACGGATCGCCTGGTACAGAGCGACGGTGTGCAGCAGGTTCAACAGTTGGCGCTTGTATTCGTGGATGCGTTTGACCTGCACATCGAACATCGCCGCCGGGTTGACCGAAATCCCCAGGCGCTCATGAATGATGTCGGCCAATGCCCTTTTACTGTGCAGACGCTGTTCGGCGAAGGCTTTGCGAAACGCTTGTTTCTCGGCGAAGGTTTCCAACTCCACCAGGCGCTGCTCGCAAGTGTCGAGAATGTCCGGACCTAATGCCTCGACCAACATCGCCGTGAGCTTGGGGTTGGCCTGGTACAACCAGCGGCGAAAGGTGATGCCGTTGGTCTTGTTGTTGATCCGGTCCGGGTAAAGCTTGTGCATCTCGGAAAACACCGTGCTGCGCATCAATTGCGTGTGCAAACCGGATACGCCATTAACGCTGTGGGAACCCAGGAACGCCAGGTTGCCCATGCGCACGCGGCGGCCGTTGTCTTCTTCGATCAGTGAGACAGCGCGGAGCACGTCGAAATCGTGGATGCCCTTGGCCCGCAGCGAGTCGATGTGCTGGGCATTGATCAGGTAAATGATCTGCATGTGCCGAGGCAGCATGCGTTCCATCAGGACCACTGGCCAGGTTTCCAGGGCTTCGGGAAGCAAGGTGTGGTTGGTGTAGGACAGCGTTTCGACGGTGACCTGCCAGGCCGCATCCCAGGCTATGTCGTGCAAGTCCACCAGTTGGCGCATCAACTCGGCCACGGCGATGGACGGGTGGGTGTCATTGAGTTGGATCGCCGCGTGTTCGCCCAGGCTCAGTACCGAGCCGTGCATGTTCTTGTGGCGGCGCAGCAGGTCCTGCAGCGAGGCCGAGACGAAAAAGTATTCCTGGCGCAGGCGCAGTTCCTGCCCCGCATCGGTGCTGTCTGCCGGGTAGAGCACTCGTGAGATGCTTTCGGCCCGCGCCACTTCAGCGACAGCACCCAAGTGATCACCCGCGTTGAAGCGCTCAAGGTGCAAATCTTCCACCGCTCGCGCACGCCACAGCCTCAGGGTGTTGACGCTGGCACCACGCCAGCCGACCACTGGCGTGTCGTAGGCCACCGCGCGCACGGTCTCATTGGGCGACCAGACCTGGATCGGCTTGCCGGACGCGTCCAGCACCGTTTCCACGCCACCACCAAAACCAATGGGGTAAATCACTTCCGCCCGCTCGAACTCCCAAGGGTTGCCGAAATCCAGCCAGCGCTCGGTCTGCTCCTGCTGCCAGCCATCGACAATCGCCTGGCGGAACAAACCGTGTTCATAACGAATGCCATAACCGTGGCCAGCAATGCCCAAGGTCGACATGCTTTCCATAAAGCACGCCGCCAGACGGCCAAGACCACCGTTGCCAAGGGCCGCATCGGGCTCCAGCAGGCGAATGCGCTCCATGTCCACACCCAACTCGCTCATCGCTTCGCGCGCCACGTCCAGCAGGCCGAGGTTGCTCAGGCTATCGTAGAGCAGGCGGCCGATAAGGAATTCGAGGGAGAGGTAATAGACCCGTTTCTGGCCCTTGCGGTAAATGTTGCGGGTGTGGTCCATCCAGTGTTCCACCATATGGTCCCGGGCAGCCAGGGCAATGGCTTCAAACCAGTCATGATCGAACGCGTGATCCGGGTCCTTGCCCACCGCGTAGGTGAGTTTGGTCAAGACAGCATCGCGGAATGCGGCTACCTCTGCTTCTCGTACAAGCGGTTCCTGAGACATTGATGCGACCTCGGGCGAGATAGAAGGAGTTGCTAGAGCCTAGTCGGTCTGACCCACCGCAGACGCTCTGGTTCGGCAGTTTTTTCATTCATTCGCATTTACCGAAAAGGATGCAGGGGCCGTGCCCGAACGTCCTTTGAGCCGAAATCTTCGAAATATTGTTCAAAAAACCACCAATCCCGGTATGATCCCGCGCCCGGACAAAGCCCCTCTTGGAAACCTGATGAAGCCTCAACTGATTGCCGCCGCCGAACTCGACCGTCTCGAGACTTGGCAGAAGTACTCCAGCCATATGTGCGGCGGCTGCGTGTCCAGCTGCTGCACGCTGCCAGTTGAGGTGAAGATCAAGGATTTGATCCGCATTGGCATCGTCGATGAGTTCGAGCGCGGTGATCCGCCAAAGAACATCGCCAAGCGTTTGCAGAAGGAAGGGATCGTCGAGCGCTATAACCAGAAGTCCGAGATCTTCACCCTGCAGCGCATGAGCAATAACGATTGCCTGTACCTGGATCGTAAAAGCCGCTTTTGTACTATTTATGACAAGCGTCCGGATACTTGCCGCAATCACCCCAAGATTGGCCCGCGGCCTGGGTATTGTGCGTACAAGCCCAAGGAAGTGGTGCGCGATACCAAGGTTCGGGTTCTGGAAAAGTTCTAAACCGATACCTTGTGGCGAGGGAGCAAGGTATTCACCGACCATTAAAGCCCAGACAAACAAAAACGCCCCCGACCTTGCGGTCGGGGGCGTTTTTTTTGCCAGCTAACTAAATAACTTAGTTACCGGACTTCTTCGCAGCGCGGGTACGCTCGCTTTCGCCCAGGATCTTCTTGCGAAGACGGATGGACTTAGGAGTGACTTCGCACAATTCGTCTTCTTGAACGAATTCCAGAGCCTGCTCCAGGGTGAAGCGGATAGGCGGAACCAGAGCGATGGTTTCGTCTTTACCCGAAGCACGCATGTTGTCGAGCTTCTTGCCTTTGGTTGGGTTAACGCCCAGGTCGTTGTCGCGGCTGTTGATGCCGACGATTTGACCTTCGTACACGTCTTCACCGTGACCCAGGAACAGTTTGCCGCGAGCTTGCAGGGTTTCCAGCGAGTAAGTCAGAGCCTTACCGGTAGCAACCGAAACCAGCACGCCGTTTTGACGGCCGGACATGTCGCCGGACTTCATCACGTCGTAACGGTCGAAGATCGAGGTCAGGATGCCTGCACCGGAGGTCAGGGTCAGGAACTCGTTACGGAAACCGATCAGGCCACGAGCCGGGATGTTGTACTCAAGGCGCACACGGCCCTTGCCATCCGGAACCATGTTGGTCAGGTCGCCTTTACGGATACCGATCTGTTCCATGATCGCGCCCTGGGATTCTTCCGGCAGGTCGATGGTCACGTTTTCGTACGGTTCGTGCTTAACGCCGTCAACCAGACGAATGATCACTTCCGGACGACCAACACCCATTTCGAAGCCTTCGCGACGCATGGTTTCGATCAGTACCGAGAGGTGCAGCTCACCACGGCCGGAGACTTTGAACTTGTCGGCGGTGTCGCCTTCTTCAACGCGCAGAGCAACGTTGAACAGCAGTTCCTTGTCCAGACGTTCCTTGATGTTACGGCTGGTGACGAACTTGCCTTCTTTACCGCAGAAAGGTGAGTCGTTTACCTGGAAGGTCATCGAAACGGTTGGTTCGTCAACGGTCAGCGGCTTCATCGCTTCAACATTCAGTGGGTCGCACAGAGTGTCGGAAATGAACAGCTGGTCGAAGCCGCTGATGCAGACGATGTCGCCGGCAGCTGCTTCGTCAACGTCGATACGGTGCAGACCGTGGTGACCCATCAACTTCAGGATACGACCGTTACGGCGCTTGCCGTCAATGTCGATAGCCACAACTTGAGTGTTCGGCTTGACGCGACCACGAGCGATACGGCCAACGCCGATAACACCCAGGAAGCTGTTGTAGTCCAGTGCCGAGATTTGCATCTGGAACGGGCCGTCACGGTCAACTTGTGGAGCCGGGACGTGGTCAACAATGGCCTGATACAGCGGGGTCATGTCTTCAGCCATGTCGGTGTGTTCCAGACCGGCAATGCCGTTCAGGGCCGAGGCGTAGACGACTTTGAAGTCCAACTGTTCTTCGGTAGCACCGAGGTTGTCGAACAGGTCGAAGATCTGGTCCAGAACCCAGTCCGGACGTGCGCCTGGACGGTCAACCTTGTTGATCACCACGATTGGACGCAGGCCGGCTTCGAAAGCCTTCTTGGTCACGAAACGGGTTTGCGGCATAGGGCCGTCTTGAGCGTCAACCAGCAGCAGAACGGAGTCAACCATCGACATTACGCGTTCAACTTCGCCGCCGAAGTCGGCGTGGCCCGGGGTGTCCACGATGTTGATGTGGTAGCCGTTCCAGTTGATGGCGGTGTTTTTCGCCAAAATGGTAATACCGCGCTCTTTCTCCTGGTCGTTGGAGTCCATCACGCGCTCGTCGTTAAGCTCGTTGCGCTCCAGAGTGCCGGATTGACGCAAGAGTTTGTCTACCAGGGTGGTTTTACCATGGTCAACGTGAGCAATGATGGCGATGTTGCGTAGATTTTCGATCACTTGTGTATCTCGATCAGAGGATTCGGTGTGCTGACAGGTCGTGGCAGCGATTAACAGTAGAGTCAGGCCTTGCCGTTACAGCTTGACGGCAGAGTCGGGGGGCCGGTGACGCAGACCACAGGCGAACAGCCCCGGGCTCTTAGCTCGGTCGATAAACGCGCACATTGGCATGCCCCTCACTGAGCAAATGGTGGGCATGCAGGCGACTCATCACGCCTTTGTCGCAATACAACAGGTACTGACGGCTGTCATCCAGTTCCTTGAAACGTGCGTTCAATGCATAGAAC
This sequence comes from Pseudomonas sp. c313, assembly GCF_055407145.1. Lineage (NCBI taxonomy): Bacteria > Pseudomonadati > Pseudomonadota > Gammaproteobacteria > Pseudomonadales > Pseudomonadaceae > Pseudomonas > Pseudomonas sp. c313. The sequence continues at coordinate 105,301 of NZ_JBUZRD010000008.1, forward strand.
GGCAACGTTTGTACGTCGATGCCAGCGATTTCCAGCGGCTCGTCCTCAGCAGCATCCGGGTGACGGATGTCGATGACGATCTGACCGGCTAGAGCCTCGCTGACTTCTTCGATCTGCAAATCCTGGCCCAACTCGTCGATTACGCGATCGATCGGCACCAGTTTAGCGTTCTCAAGCGCACGCTCGAGAATCGCCATGTCAAACTGTTGTTCTTCGTACTCCACGCGGTTGCGCTTGGCGTGGGTCTTGGGGTTCACCGAAATGACCCCGCAGTATTCCGGCATGTGCTTGGCGAAATCCGCCGTGCCAATCTGGGTCGCCAGGTCGATGATGTCCTGCTTGTGACTGGCAATCAGCGGGCGCAACACCAGCTTTTCGGTCACAGAGTCGATCAACGACAGGTTCGGCAGGGTCTGGCTGGACACCTGGGAAATCACTTCACCGGTAACCAGTGCATCGATTTCCAGCCGATCCGCGATTCGGGACGCAGCGCGCAACATCATACGCTTCAATACTACGCCCATATGACTGTTATCGACTTTCCCGAGAATTTCTCCCAGGACTTCCTCGAAAGGAACGCTGACAAACAGCACACGCTGGGAGCTGCCGTATTTTTTCCAGATGTAATGCGCGACTTCCATCACGCCCAGTTCGTGTGCACGCCCGCCCAGGTTAAAGAAGCAGAAGTGGCTCATAAGCCCGCGCCGCATGATCTGGTAGGCCGCCACCGTGGAATCGAAACCGCCAGACATCAACACCAGGGTCTGTTCCAGGGCGCCCAGCGGGTAACCGCCGATGCTGTCGTGCTGGCTGTGAATCACAAACAACCGTTGGTCGCGAATTTCCATCCGCACTTCAATTTGCGGCTCTTTCAGGGAAATTCCGGCGGCGCCGCACTGACGACGCAGCTGGCTGCCGACGTATTTCTCGATATCCATGGAGCTGAAGGTGTGCTTGCCAGCACGCTTGCAACGCACGGAAAAAACCTTGCCCGCCAACACATCCCCGTAGTGCTGCTTGCACTTGGCCGTGATGTCGTCGAAATCGCCAAGCGGGTACTCGTCGACCTGCAGGAAGTGCGCGATGCCCGGCACACAGCTCAGGCGCTCGGTCATGTCCTTCAAGGCTTTGGGGTCTGTAATGCGGGTTTCCAGTTCGATATTGTCCCACACACCGCTCACCACCACCGCCGGGTCCAGATCGCGGAGCACGGCACGGATATTTTTGGCCAATTGACGGATGAAACGCATCCGTACCGGTCGGCTCTTGATGATGATCTCAGGGAAGACTTTAACGATTAATTTCATGAAAACAGTGCGCGCAGGCCCAGCCGAAAAAGGGGGGCGCGGATTATAGCGGAAATCGCTCAAGGTTTAACCAGTTAATATGCGGTCGGCTTTTCGCGCACTAAATCGGGGCATTTGTGATTTCATGCGCTACATTGCGGTGCGTTATTTCCCCCGCTTTGGCCCTTTGCACCTTTATAGGGGCCTTTTTAAGGCAAAAAACCCATGGCGGGGCACTGGCATGCAATTTGCTCTCTTGTGAGGCAGGTTGCCTTGGCAGAGTATTCGCGCCGGCATCACCCACATTTAAGGGCTAACTCCACTACCCAGCCCGAAGCCACCCGGAGGACACTATGTCGAAGTCGGTTCAACTCATCAAAGATCATGACGTCAAATGGATTGATCTGCGCTTCACGGACACCAAAGGCACTCAGCACCACGTGACCATGCCGGCTCGCGACGCGCTGGATGACGCCTTCTTCGAAGAAGGCAAAATGTTCGACGGCTCCTCCATTGCTGGCTGGAAAGGCATTGAAGCTTCCGACATGATCCTGATGCCGGACGACAGCACCGCCGTACTCGACCCGTTCACCGAAGAGCCAACCCTGATCCTGGTTTGCGACGTGATCGAGCCTTCGACCATGCAAGGCTATGATCGTGACCCACGTGCGATCGCCAAGCGTGCCGAGGAATACCTGAAGTCGACCGGTATCGGCGACACCGTATTCGTAGGCCCGGAGCCAGAATTCTTCATTTTCGACCAAGTGAAGTTCAAGTCCGACATCTCGGGCTCGATGTTCAAGATCTACTCCGAACAAGGTTCGTGGATGTCCGACCAGGACGTGGAAGGCGGCAACAAAGGCCACCGTCCAGGCGTCAAAGGCGGCTACTTCCCGGTTCCGCCGTTCGACCACGACCACGAAATCCGTACCTCCATGTGCAACGCCATGGAAGAAATGGGCCTGGTCATCGAAGTTCACCACCACGAAGTGGCAACTGCCGGCCAGAACGAAATCGGTGTGAAGTTCAACACCCTGGTTGCCAAGGCTGACGAAGTTCAGACCCTGAAGTACTGCGTACACAACGTGGCTGATGCCTACGGCCGTACCGCTACCTTCATGCCTAAGCCGCTGTACGGCGATAACGGTTCGGGTATGCACGTTCACCTGTCCATCGCCAAAGATGGCAAGAACACCTTCGCTGGCGAAGGTTATGCCGGCCTGTCTGACACCGCCCTGTACTTCATCGGCGGCATCATCAAGCACGGTAAGGCCCTGAACGGCTTCACCAACCCGTCGACCAACTCCTACAAGCGTCTGGTCCCAGGTTTCGAAGCTCCAGTAATGCTGGCCTACTCGGCTCGCAACCGTTCCGCTTCGATCCGTATTCCTTACGTGTCCAGCCCTCGCGCTCGCCGTATCGAAGCTCGCTTCCCGGATCCAGCAGCCAACCCATACCTGGCCTTCGCTGCCCTGGTAATGGCCGGCCTGGACGGTATCCAGAACAAGACCCACCCAGGCGACGCAGCCGACAAAAACTTGTACGACCTGCCGCCTGAAGAGGCCAAAGAGATCCCACAAGTGTGCGGCAGCCTGAAAGAAGCCCTGGAAGAGCTGGACAAGGGCCGTGCGTTCCTGACCAAAGGCGGCGTGTTCAGCGACGACTTTATCGATGCCTACATCGCCCTGAAAAGCGAAGAAGAAATCAAGGTCCGCACCTTCGTACACCCACTGGAATATGAGCTGTACTACAGCTGCTGATCCGGTAGCGCTGCTTAACGTGGCGTGACGAAAAAAGGCCTCCTTCGGGAGGTCTTTTTTTTGCCCGCAAAACCCTGTGGGAGCGGGCTTGCCCGCGAAAAACTCAAGAACGCCGCATTTCTTCAATATTTACGCGTTATCGTTAACGACCATCGCGAGCAAGCTCGCTCCCACAGAGGGTTCTCCGTTGAAATTCAAACTCGCCTTTATCTTGCTGGCCATCAGCGCCAGCGCATCCGCCGCGCCACCCACCCTCGCGCCACTGCTCGCCAGCATCGCCGAACGTCTGGCGATTGCCGACCAGGTAGCCTTGAGCAAATGGGATAGCCACAAGCCCGTCGAGGACCATCCACGGGAGCAGGACGTGATCGCCAGCGTCGTCGCCCAGGCCGCAGACTACAAACTGGCGCCGGCGCAGGCCGAGCAATTTTTCTCGGCACAGATTGAGGCGAACAAACTGGTGCAGTACGCCCATTTGTCCGATTGGCAGTTGCAGGGCAACGCGCCCAACGAGCCGCGTCCGGACTTGGTCGGGCAGATTCGCCCGCAACTGGATCAACTGCAAAAGCGCCTGCTGCAACAACTGGCAGACTTCACCCCCCAGCGTAGCGATCCACAATGCCCACAGTGGCTGGCAAAGGCTGTTCATCAACCCCTTGATCCATTACGGCAACTGGCAATGATCCGCGCCACCGCGCAATTGTGTATCTACAAAGGGTAAGTACCCGTAGCCGCCTCATGCAGCCCTTACAAAGTCGCACTATATTGGTGCGATACCCTGCACCCTTCCCACATGACCAGCCCATTTTGGTTCGAAACTTCCCGTCCAGGTTGGCAGAACGCTACAGTTTCGCGCCTTAAACCCTTATTTCAGGGCTTTAACGCTTCTTTTCGGAGCCTTGGTTTGGTTTTTGCATTTTCCTTGTATCAGCGCATGCCTCAAGCCTGCGCCTTGCTCCAAAAGAGGTCCTAATGACCATCAGCGACGCACTGCACCGTTTGCTACTCGATAACCTGACCACCGCGACCATCCTGCTCAACGACGAACTGCGCCTTGAGTACATGAACCCCGCGGCGGAGATGCTGCTGGCCATCAGCGGTCAGCGCAGCCATGGGCAGTTCATCAGCGAATTGTTCACTGAGTCGGCTGAGGCCCTGAGTTCCTTGCGTCAGGCCGTGGAGCAGGCGCACCCGTTCACCAAGCGCGAAGCGATGCTCACCGCCCTCACCGGCCAGACCCTGACGGTCGACTACGCGGTTACACCCATCCTGAGCAACGGCACTACCTTGCTGCTGCTGGAAGTCCATCCTCGTGACCGCCTGCTGCGGATCACCAAGGAGGAGGCGCAACTGTCCAAGCAGGAAACCAGCAAAATGCTGGTGCGCGGCCTGGCCCATGAGATCAAAAACCCTCTGGGCGGGATTCGCGGTGCCGCACAGTTGCTGGCCCGTGAGCTGCCGGACGAGAACCTCAAGGACTACACCAACGTCATCATCGAAGAGGCCGACCGTCTGCGTAACCTGGTGGACCGCATGCTCGGCTCCAACAAGCTACCGTCGCTTGCGATGACCAACATCCATGAAGTGCTGGAGCGCGTCTGCCATCTGGTAGAAGCTGAAAGCCAGGGCTGCATCACCTTGGTGCGCGACTATGACCCGAGTATTCCCGACGTCTTGATCGACCGCGAACAGATGATCCAGGCGGTGCTCAATATCGTGCGCAACGCCATGCAGGCCATCAGCAGCCAAAACGAACTGCGCCTGGGCCGCATTAGCCTGCGCACCCGCGCCCTGCGCCAGTTCACCATCGGCCATGTGCGCCATCGCCTGGTGACCAAGGTCGAGATCATCGACAACGGTCCAGGCATTCCTGCCGAATTGCAGGACACCATCTTCTTCCCCATGGTCAGCGGCCGCCCGGACGGTACCGGGCTGGGCCTGGCCATTACCCAGAACATCATCAGCCAGCACCAGGGCCTGATCGAATGTGAAAGCCATCCTGGCCACACCACGTTCTCGATCTTCCTGCCACTGGAACAAGGAGCCCCATCGACATGAGCCGTAGTGAAACTGTCTGGATCGTCGATGACGACCGTTCCATCCGCTGGGTCCTTGAGAAAGCCTTGCAACAGGAAGGCATGACCACCCAGAGCTTCGACAGCGCCGACGGGGTGATGAGCCGCCTGGCCCGCCAGCAGCCCGACGTGATCATCTCCGACATCCGCATGCCCGGCGCCAGTGGCCTGGACTTGCTGGCGCGGATTCGCGAGCAGCACCCGCGCTTGCCGGTAATCATCATGACCGCGCATTCGGACCTGGACAGTGCTGTCGCCTCCTATCAGGGCGGCGCCTTTGAATACCTGCCCAAGCCGTTTGACGTCGACGAAGCCGTCGCACTGGTCAAGCGCGCCAACCAGCACGCCCAGGAACAGCAAGGCCAAGAGGTTGTGCCAACCCTGACCCGTACCCCGGAAATCATCGGTGAAGCGCCGGCGATGCAGGAAGTGTTTCGCGCCATCGGGCGCTTGAGCCATTCCAACATCACCGTGCTGATCAACGGCGAGTCCGGTACCGGTAAAGAACTGGTGGCCCACGCCCTGCACCGTCACAGCCCACGGGCGGCTTCGCCGTTCATCGCCTTGAACATGGCGGCGATCCCGAAGGACTTGATGGAGTCCGAGCTGTTCGGCCATGAAAAAGGCGCGTTCACCGGCGCGGCCAACCTGCGCCGTGGCCGTTTTGAACAGGCTGATGGCGGCACGCTGTTTCTCGATGAAATCGGCGACATGCCGGCCGACACCCAGACTCGCTTGCTGCGAGTATTGGCGGACGGCGAGTTCTATCGGGTCGGCGGGCATACGCCGGTCAAGGTCGATGTGCGGATCATCGCCGCGACTCACCAAAACCTGGAAACCCTGGTGCAGGCCGGGAAATTCCGTGAAGACTTGTTCCACCGCCTCAACGTGATCCGCATCCATATCCCACGGATGTCGGACCGCCGCGAAGACATCCCGACCCTGGCCCGCCACTTCCTCGCCCGCGCCGCGCAGGAGCTGGCAGTCGAGCCGAAGCTGCTGAAGACCGAAACCGAGGAATACCTGAAGAACCTGCCATGGCCGGGCAACGTGCGCCAGCTGGAAAACACCTGCCGCTGGATCACGGTGATGGCGTCCGGGCGCGAAGTGCACATCAGCGACCTGCCGCCAGAACTGCTGAGCCTACCGCAGGATTCGGCACCCGTGACCAACTGGGAGCAGGCGCTGCGCCAATGGGCTGACCAGGCGCTGGCACGCGGCCAGTCAAACCTGCTGGACAGTGCCGTGCCGGCCTTTGAGCGGATCATGATCGAAACCGCCCTCAAGCATACTGCCGGCCGCCGTCGCGACGCCGCCGTATTGCTGGGTTGGGGCCGCAATACCTTGACCCGCAAGATCAAGGAACTGGGGATGAAGGTCGATGGCGGGGATGATGACGAGGGTGACGAGGGCTGATTTCCGCCCTCAACCACACCGAAGATCCAGGGCGGGCCGGGCTTGCCCGTGATCAAAACGTGCACTGCTTCAATGCACCACGATCCAGGACCGCGCACAAACCCCAGGCGTTAAACGCCTGCACTGCTTAAAAACTCTTAAGCACTGAAAACGCAAAAGCCCCGTAACCCGGGGCTTTTCGCTTCTTGCTGAGATTTTTTGGCACACCTGAACAACCTTGGCACGCCCCCTGCAATACCTCTATCACTACCCAGTTTCGGGGACCTTGGTACAGGCAGGCCGAGAATCCCCTTCTTTACATCCGGGGTGCTTGATGCGATCCGCGTCGCACTTCAAACCGTTTTGGGAGCCCTGGTACAGGCAGGCCGGGAACTCCCTCTTTTATTGCTCTTGGAGATGGATCTTGAGCCGCCAGCGGCCATCGACCTTCTCTCCCGACCATTCCCCGCGCAACGGCCGAGCCGCCACCAGGTTCAGCAGCAAGCCACCGTCGGTCTTGCGTACCCGCCAGTTCACATCCTTGTCGCTGACCTTCAGTTGTCCGCCCTGAGCCTTGCCCAGCGCGTCGAACAACAGCGCCACGGTGCCATCAATGTGCTCGCCATGGAGCTTGGGTTCGCTGTTGAACCACACCAGCAAGCCATCGGCCGTCGGCTCCACCTGTTGCAGCTCAACAGGGTCCGCAGTGGTCAAACGACCAATCATCAAACCCACCATCAACCCGACAATCGCCAACGAGCCCAAAACCCGTGGCAATAGCTTCGGCCTGGGATCTTCTTCAGGGGTAGAATGCAGCGCATCTTTGCCTTCGGAGCCGTGCATGTTTCACGTCATCCTTTTTCAACCAGAAATTCCGCCGAATACCGGCAACGTTATCAGGCTGTGCGCCAACAGTGGCTGCCACCTGCATTTGATCGAGCCCCTGGGCTTTGACATGGACGACAAGCGCCTGCGTCGGGCGGGCCTGGACTACCACGAGTACGCCACCCTGCAACGCCACGCAGACCTCGCCAGTTGCCTGGAAAGCCTGAACTATCCACGACTATTCGCCTTCACCACCAAAGGCTCGCGGCCATTTCATGATGCCAGCTTTGCCGAAGGCGATGCCTTCCTGTTCGGCCCGGAAAGCCGGGGCCTGCCGGCGGACGTGCTCGACGCCCTGCCCGATGGACATCGCCTGCGTCTGCCGATGCGTGAAGGCTGCCGCAGCCTGAACCTGTCAAACACCGTAGCCATCGCCGTCTACGAAGGTTGGCGGCAGTTGGGCTTCAAATAAAAAAAGCGCCGGCAACGGCGCTTTTTTTTGGCTACATCGACGTCTTACTGAACCGTCGGCGAGCCTTCCTGTTGCATGCGCTGCAGCTCTTGCGCATACAGGGCATCGAAGTTCACCGGAGCCAGCATCAACGCCGGGAACGAGCCACGGGTGACCAGGCTGTCCAGGGTTTCGCGGGCATACGGGAACAGGATGTTCGGGCAGAACGCGCCCAGGGTGTGGCTCATGGAGGCTTCGTCCAGACCCTGGATCAGGAAGATACCGGCCTGTTGCACTTCAGCGATGAAAGCGACTTCTTCGCCATTCTTGACGGTGACCGACAGGGTCAGTACGACTTCGTGGAAGTCGCCTTCCAGTGCCTTTTGACGGGTGTTCAGATCCAGGCCGACGCTTGGCGTCCACTCCTGGCGGAAGATCGCCGGGCTTTTTGGCGCTTCGAATGACAAGTCACGCACATAGATGCGCTGCAGGGAAAATTGTGGGCCTTGAGCCTCTTCTGCTGCCGCTTCGGTGTTCTGTTGGTCAGTCATCGCAGATCCTTCTTGATCTTGGGGTCTTTTAGGGTTTAGGAGTCAGACGTGAAGCAGCGCATCCAATTTACCAGCGCTCTCCAGGGCGAACAGGTCGTCGCATCCACCGATGTGCCGGGCGCCGATCCAGATTTGCGGCACGGACGTGCGTCCCGCTTTCTGGACCATTTCGGCGCGCACCTGTGGCTTGCCATCGACCTTGATCTCTTCGAAGGCAACGCCCTTCTTTTCCAGCAAGGCCTTGGCCCGCATGCAGTAAGGGCACCAATCGCTGGAATACACGACAACCTGGCTCATATCACTTCACCAATGGCAGGTTATCGGCGCGCCAGCTGGAGATACCGCCCGACAGCTTGGCGGCGGTGAGACCGGATTTCAGCATCTCGCGGGCGTGACCACCGGAGTGCTGGCCCTGGGCGTCGACCAGGATGATGGTCTTGTCCTTGTGCTTTTGCAGTTCGCCGAGGCGTGCAATCAGCTTGTCCTGGGGAATGTTCAGCGCGCCAACAATGTGACCGGCGGCGAAATCCTTGGCCGGACGAATGTCGACCACAACGCCCTCATCCTTGTTGACCAGCGCGGTCAGCTCAGCAGTACTGAGGCTGCGGCCACCGCGGCTCATTTCGTGAGCGATCAGCAGCGCCAGCAATATGACGAAGGCACCGACGAGCAAATAGTGGGAAGTGGCGAATGCAATCAGGTGATCAACCATCAAGGAGGTTCCAGGGCGTTAAAATGGCGGTAAGTATACACAGCCACCATGGCCGGCCAACCCCCGTAAAGCGGTGACGTCACCGGAACTTCGCTTTAAACTGCCACTCCCTTTTCAATTGCCTTCCTTTAATACCGCCGCGAGAGGATCTATGACTACCACGCCTAAACCTTTGGTCCTGATAATTCTCGATGGCTTCGGACACAGTGAAAGCCACCACGACAACGCCGTGTACTCGGCCAAAAAGCCTGTACTGGACCGTCTGAGCGCCACGGTGCCGAACGGCCTGATCTCGGGTTCGGGCATGGATGTAGGCCTGCCGGACGGTCAAATGGGCAATTCGGAAGTCGGCCATATGAACCTGGGCGCCGGACGAGTGGTATACCAAGACTTCACCCGAGTGACCAAATCCATCCGCGACGGTGAGTTCTTCGAGAACCCGACCATCTGCGTAGCGGTGGATAAAGCCGTCGCTGCCGGTAAAGCCGTGCATTTCATGGGACTGCTGTCAGACGGTGGCGTACACAGTCATCAGGACCACCTCATCGCCATGGCCGAACTGGCCTTCAAGCGCGGCGCCGAAAAGATCTACCTGCACGCCTTCCTCGACGGCCGCGATACCCCACCGAAAAGCGCGCAATCGTCCATCGAACTGCTGGACGAAGCCTTCAAGACCCTCGGCAAGGGTCGTATCGCCAGTCTGGTAGGCCGTTACTTTGCCATGGACCGTGATAACCGCTGGGATCGCGTCTCCCAGGCTTACAACCTGATTGTCGACGGCAACGCCGAGTTCAACGCCGCCACCGCCCAGAAAGGCCTGGAAGCCGCCTACGCCCGTGGCGAGAGCGACGAGTTCGTCAAGGCCACCACCATCGGTGAGCCGGTCAAAGTGGAAGACGGCGACGCCGTAGTGTTCATGAACTTCCGCGCCGACCGCGCCCGCGAGCTGAGCCATGTGTTTGTCGATGACCACTTCAAGGACTTCGAGCGCGCCCGCCAGCCAAAAGCCCACTTTGTCATGCTGACCCAATACGCCGCCAACATCCCGGCCCCGTCGGCCTTTGCCCCGGGCAGCCTGGAAAACGTGCTGGGTGATTACCTGGCGAAAAACGGCAAGACCCAACTGCGTATCGCCGAAACCGAGAAATACGCCCACGTGACCTTCTTCTTCTCCGGCGGTCGCGAAGAACCGTTCCCGGGCGAAGAACGCATCCTGATCCCGTCGCCAAAAGTCGCCACCTACGACTTGCAGCCGGAAATGAGCGCACCAGAAGTCACCGACAAGATCGTCGATGCCATCGAGCACCAGCGTTATGACGTGATCGTCGTCAACTACGCCAACGGCGACATGGTCGGCCACAGCGGCAACCTGGAAGCGGCAGTCAAAGCAGTGGAATGCCTGGACCTGTGCGTGGGCCGCATCGTCGACGCACTGGAAAAAGTCGGCGGCGAAGCGCTGATCACTGCCGACCACGGCAACTGCGAGCAAATGTCCGACGAATCCACCGGCCAGGCACATACCGCCCACACCACCGAGCCAGTACCGTTCATCTACGTCGGCAAGCGCGACCTGAAAGTACGTGAAGGCGGCGTGCTGGCAGACGTGGCACCGACCATGCTGATGTTGATGGGGTTGGAGAAGCCGAAAGAGATGACTGGCACTTCGATATTGGTTTAACCGCAAAACCGACCAATGAAACAGCCATAAACGGCTTTTTATGACGAACGCCTCAAAGCAGTTGGCTTTGAGGCGTTTTTTTTGCAGCGCTTGGCGGGCATACTAGGCCGTCCCTTTCCCTGGTGTCGCCCGCCTCTATGCTTCGCGCCTTGATTACCCTTGCTCTTGTCTGCCTGCTCCAACCGGCCTTTGCCGACGAGCGCGCGCAAACCCAACAACAGTTGGACGCCACGCGTCAGGATATTACTGAGCTGAAGAAACTCCTCGGCAAACTCCAGGAAGAAAAATCCGGCGTGCAGAAAGACCTGCGCGGTACGGAAACAGAGATGGGCAATCTGGAGAAGCAGGTCCAGGAGTTGCAAAAGGAACTAAAGAAGAGCGAGTCGGAACTGGAGCGGCTCGACGGTGAGAAAAAAAAACTCCAGAGCGCCCGCGTTGAACAGCAACACCTGATCGCTATCCAGGCCCGCGCCGCCTACCAGAACGGCCGCCAGGAATACCTCAAGATGCTGCTCAACCAGCAAAACCCGGAAAAATTCGCCCGCACCCTCACTTACTATGACTATCTGAGCAAGGCCCGCCTGGAGCAGTTGCAAAGCTTCAACGAGACCCTGCGCCAGCTGGCCAATGTCGAGCAGGAAATAGCCCAGCAACAGACGCAATTGCTGGAGCAGAAAAGCAGCCTCGACACCCAGCGCGATGAGCTGGACAAGGTCCGCAAGGAGCGCCAGCAGGCGCTGGCCAAGCTCAACAATGACGTGAAGGCCCGCGATGCCAAGCTACAGGCCCGTCAGCAAGACCAGGCCGACCTGGGTAAAGTACTGAAAACCATCGAGGAAACCCTGGCACGCCAGGCTCGTGAGGCTGAAGAGGCGCGGCAAAAAGCGCTGATCGCCCAGCAGGAAGCAGAAAAAAAGCGCCAGCGTGAGGCCGAGGCGGTCGCCACCGACGCCCCGCGTAAATCGGCGCGCGCAGCCCCTGGACCACTGGTTTCCAGCACAGGCGAATCCTTTGGCGGACCTTTTGCTTCAGCTCGCGGCAAACTTCCATGGCCAGTTGATGGTCGATTGCTTGCACGCTTTGGTCAAACCCGTGGCGATGACACCCGCACCAAATGGGATGGCGTGATGATCAGCGCCTCCGCCGGCAGCCAGGTGCACGCCGTTCACGGTGGCCGCGTGGTGTTTGCCGATTGGCTGCGCGGCGCCGGTTTGCTGGTGATTCTTGACCACGGCAATGGCTATTTGAGCCTTTACGGCCACAATCAGACTTTGCTCAAAGCGGCAGGTGATCTTGTAAAAGCCGGTGAATCCATCTCCACTGTCGGTAACAGTGGTGGCCAGGATACCCCGGCGCTGTACTTCGCTATTCGTCAGCAGGGCCGCCCGAGCGACCCTGCACAATGGTGTCGCGCCCAAGGATAAGGGCCGTACCTACATTAGGAGTTCGTTCGACATGCTGCATTTGTCCCGCCTCACTTCGCTGGCCCTGACGATCGCTCTGGTGATCGGCGCGCCTCTGGCATTCGCCGACCAGACCGCTCAGACAGCCACGGCCGCGACCACCAAGGCACCGTTGCCGCTGGACGAATTGCGCACCTTTGCCGAGGTCATGGACCGGATCAAGGCAGCCTACGTCGAACCCGTGGACGACAAGACCCTGCTGGAAAATGCCATCAAGGGCATGCTCAGCAACCTCGACCCGCACTCCGCCTACCTGGGCCCGGAAGACTTTGCCGAGCTGCAGGAAAGCACCAGCGGCGAATTCGGTGGCCTGGGGATTGAAGTGGGCGCCGAGGACGGCGTCATCAAGGTGGTCTCGCCCATCGACGATACTCCCGCTTCCAAGGCCGGAATCCAGGCCGGTGACCTGATCGTCAAAATCAACGGCCAGCCGACCCGTGGCCAGACCATGACCGAAGCTGTCGACAAAATGCGCGGCAAGATCGGCCAGAAAATCACCCTGACCCTGGTTCGCGACGGCGGCAACCCGTTTGACGTGACCCTAGTGCGGGCGACCATCACGGTCAAGAGCGTGAAGAGCCAGTTGCTGGAATCGGGTTACGGTTACATCCGCATCACCCAGTTCCAGGTCAAGACCGGCGACGAAGTGGCCACGGCCCTGGCGAAGATGCGCAAGGACAACGGCAAGAAACTCAGCGGCATCGTCCTCGACCTGCGCAACAACCCAGGAGGCGTGCTGCAGTCGGCAGTGGAAGTGGTCGACCACTTCATCACCAAGGGCCTGATCGTCTACACCAAGGGCCGCATCGCCAACTCCGAACTGCGCTTCTCGGCCACCGGTAACGACCTGAGCGAAGGCGTGCCGATGGTGGTGCTGATCAACGGTGGCAGCGCCTCGGCTTCGGAAATCGTCGCCGGTGCCCTGCAAGACCAGAAACGCGGTGTGCTGATGGGCACCACCAGCTTTGGCAAGGGTTCGGTACAAACCGTGCTGCCGCTGAACAACGAGCGTGCACTGAAGATCACCACGGCGCTGTACTACACGCCGAACGGGCGCTCGATCCAGGCCCAGGGCATCGTGCCGGACATCGAAGTGCGCAGGGCCAAGATCACCAACGAGCAGGACAGCGAGTACTTCAAGGAAGCCGACTTGCAGGGCCACCTGGGCAATGGCAACGGCGGTGCCGACCAGCCAACCGGCAGCGGCACCAAAGCCAAACCGATGCCTCAGGACGATGACTATCAGTTGGCTCAGGCCTTGAGCCTGCTCAAGGGCTTGAGCATCACCCGCAGCCGTTGATATGCGCTGTGGACTGATCATCGCTCTGCTGTGCTGTGTGGCGGGGGTTGCCCAAGGCAACCCTGCCGTTACACCCTCCCCCCACAAAGCCTACCTGACCTTGATCATCGACGACCTGGGCCAGAACCTGCCGCGGGATCGGCGCGTGCTGGCGCTGCCCGGCCCGGTTACCACGGCGATCATGCCCGATACACCCCATGCCGCCGAATTCGCCCGCGAAGCCCACCGCGCCGGCAAGATCGTCATCCTGCACATGCCCATGGACCCCGCCACCGGTCCCTTCGCCTGGCATCCGGAGTTGCCCATCGAAGAGCTGGGCAAGCGCCTGGACGCTGCCTTCAAGGCCGTGCCCTACACCGCCGGCATCAACAACCACATGGGCAGCCGCATGACCGCGCAACCTGAAGCCATGGCCTGGCTGATGGGTGAGTTGCAGCGCCGTCACAAATTCTTCGTCGACAGCCGCACCAGTGCCAAGACCGTGGCAGCCGCCGAGGCGCAGAAGATCGGCCTGGCCAGCGTTTCGCGGGACGTATTCCTTGATGACGAGCGCACCGAAGCGGCGATTACCACGCAACTGCAGACCGCCATCAAGCTGGCTCATAAACAGGGATCTGCCGTGATGATCGGCCACCCCTACCCGCAAACCCTGGCGGTGCTTGAGCGCGAACTGCCCAAGCTCAAGGCCCAGGGCATCGAGTGGATTGATATCAAATTGATGATCAGTGTGCGCAGCAATAAGGCCATGGCCGGGCACGGGAAGGATGGGGCTTACCGCTAGAGATACCGCGCCATGATCTCATCCACCACGCCGTCCTTGCGTAGCTGATCAAGCGCTGCCTGCAACTTGGCCACCACCTCATCAGACACGTCCTTGTTCAGTGCCAGGAATAGCTCGGCACTGTTGAAGCGCAGCACGGTCTTGAGCCCGGTAATCCCGACCTGCCGAGCCAGGTAACGCCCGGCCGGATCGCCGGTGGCCCACAGGTCGATCTGGCCATCGTTCAGTTTTTGCGCGTTGTCCTGGTCACGCAGCACAATCACCGGTTTGAGCCCCTGTTTTTCCAGGGTCTCGGCAATGGCATCGCCCTTGTAGGCGCCGATCCTGTAGCCCCGGGCCTGCTCAAGGTCAGTCAGCTGAATCTTGCTGTCGGCCTTGGCCAGCAGCACCCAATCGTCTGGGCCGATGGGGCCAACCCACTTGAATAGCGCCTCGCGATCCGGCAGGCGCGCCATCACAAACACGCCGTAACCCGGTTTTTCCAGGGTGAGCTTGTAGATTCGCTCCCAAGGGAAGCGCAGGGTCAGGTTGTAGGGAATACCGGCACGCTTGAAGGTCTCGCGGACGATGTCCACGGCAATACCTTCGATGTTCTCGTCCTTGGCGAAGTTCTTGCCGTTTTTCGCCATGTTGTAGGGCGGGAAATTTTCCGTCAGCAGCACCAGGGAGGCGTCAGGCCGCTCTGCAGCTTGGGCCGAACCTGCCAACAAAATCGAGATGCTGGCAAGGGCAAGAAGAAGGTCTTTGAACATGAAGAGTTACCGAAATCCATGGCAAGCCCAAGAGTGCCGCGAGCCTGCCATGGTGTCCAGTGACGTTTAGCGAACGACGATGCCGCGTGCGGCCATGTAGGCCTTGGCCTCGGGCACCGTGTATTCGCCAAAGTGGAAAATACTCGCCGCCAGTACCGCGCTGGCGTGGCCTTCGATAACGCCGTCGGCCAGGTGCTGCAGGTTGCCGACACCGCCCGACGCGATCACCGGAATGCCCAGGGCATCACTGATGGCGCGGGTCACGCCCAGGTCGAAGCCGTTTTTCATGCCGTCCTGGTCCATGCTGGTCAGCAGGATTTCACCGGCGCCCAGGGCTTCCATCTTCATCGCCCACTCCACCGCGTCCAGCCCGGTAGGTTTGCGACCGCCGTGTGTGAAGATTTCCCAGCGCGGGGGTTCGCCAGGGCCTGAGACTTTTTTGGCGTCGATGGCAACGACGATACATTGCGAGCCAAAGTGCTGCGCCGCTTCGCCGACAAACTCCGGATTGAACACCGCTGCAGTGTTGATCGAGACCTTGTCGGCACCCGCGTTGAGCAAGTTGCGGATGTCCTGCACGGTGCGCACACCGCCGCCGACAGTCAGCGGGATAAACACCTGGCTGGCCATGCGCTCGACGGTATGCAGCGTAGTGTCGCGACCATCGACGCTGGCGGTGATGTCGAGAAAGGTAATCTCGTCGGCGCCCTGTTCATCGTAGCGACGGGCGATTTCCACCGGGTCGCCGGCGTCACGGATGTTCTCGAACTTGACGCCCTTGACCACCCGACCGTTGTCGACGTCCAGGCAAGGGATGATGCGTTTGGCCAGCGCCATGGTCAGTCCTCAGCCTTTGTAGGAATCGCAGAAAGCCTGGGCTTCGGCGACGTCCAAAGTACCTTCATAAATCGCCCGGCCCGTGATAGCGCCGATAATTCCTGGCGCCTTGGCGTCCAGCAGCGACTTGATATCGCCCAGGTTGTGGATACCGCCGGAAGCGATCACCGGGATCTTCGTTGCTGCGGCCAACGCGGCGGTAAACGGCACGTTGCAGCCCTGCATCATGCCGTCTTTGGCGATGTCGGTATAAACGATGGCAGACACGCCGTCGGCTTCAAAGCGCTTGGCCAGGTCAATGACCTGCACAGTGCTGATTTCAGCCCAGCCGTCGGTGGCGACAAAGCCGTCCTTGGCGTCCAGGCCGACAATGATCTTGCCCGGGAACGCGCGGCAAGCCTCAGCGACAAACGCAGGGTCTTTCACGGCCTTGGTGCCGATGATCACGTAGCTGACGCCCGCTTTCACATAATGCTCGATGGTTTCCAGGGAGCGGATACCGCCACCGATCTGGATCGGCAGGTTCGGGTAGCGCTTGGCGATGGCCGTGACCACTTCGCCGTTGACCGGGCGGCCTTCGAAGGCGCCGTTCAAGTCCACCAGGTGCAGACGGCGGCAACCGCCTTCCACCCACTTGGCAGCCATGCTCACCGGGTCATCGGAGAACACCGTGGAATCTTCCATGCGGCCCTGGCGCAGACGTACGCAGGCACCGTCCTTGAGATCGATAGCGGGAATAATCAGCATCTGGCAAACCTTATTCGATATTCAGCATTGCTCGGAAAATCAGGGTTTTTCGAGCGCCCACAAGTCGCTTTCGATGCTTTCGAACCTTTCTTTAAGGTGCGTCTGCACATCGAAAATCGCCCTGTTGTAATAGTGCGGAGCAATTTCAGTGGTGAACAGCTCGAGGATTTCCGCCACCTCGAACGAGCCGAGCTTGAGCTCGAAGCGCTCCTCCATGAAACGCTTGATCTTGTCCGTGGCCTCACTCTCCTGCTGGGGAGTGAGGTTGAGGATCGGCGGCTTGGCCTTCTTGGCCATTACCAGCGCCCGTCCCAGGCAGCGAAGTTCTGCAGCAACTGCAGGCCATGGGTATGGCTCTTCTCCGGGTGGAACTGCACGGCAAAGCGCGAACCATCGGCCAGGGCCGCGGCGAAGTCGACGCCGTAGTGTCCGCCACCTACCACCTGGCGCGGGTTACCGGCGGCGATGTAGTAGCTGTGGACGAAGTAGAAGCGCGCAAGGTCAGGGACGTTGTGCCACAGCGGGTGATCCACGGTCTGGCGAACCTCATTCCAGCCCATGTGCGGGACTTTCAGATGTTCGCCGTCTTCATGCAGGTCTTTGCCGAAGAACTTCACCTGCCCAGGGAACAGGCCGATGCAGTCGACGCCATTGTTCTCTTCACTGCTGTCGAGCAAGGCTTGCATGCCCACGCAGATACCAAGAAACGGACGGTCCTGGCTGACTTCGCGCACCAGAGCGTCGAAGCCCAGGCGGCGAATCTCGGCCATGCAGTCGCGAATCGCGCCGACACCGGGAAACACCACCCGGTCGGCTTCGCGAATCACCTCGGCATCGCTGGTGATCAACACCTTGCCAGCGCCTACGTGCTCAAGAGCCTTGGCCACCGAGTGCAGGTTACCCATGCCGTAATCGATAACCGCGACCGTCTGCATTACAGGACGCCCTTGGTCGACGGCATTTGCCCGGCCATGCGCTCATCCAGCTCCACGGCCATGCGCAGGGCACGACCGAAGGCCTTGAACACGGTCTCGATCTGGTGGTGGGTGTTGGTGCCACGCAGGTTGTCGATGTGCAGGCTGACGTTGGCGTGGTTGACGAAGCCCTGGAAAAATTCCTGGAACAGGTCAACGTCAAAACCGCCGACGGTGGCGCGGGTATACGGCACGTGCATCTGCAGGCCTGGGCGGCCGGAGAAGTCGATAACCACCCGCGACAGCGCTTCATCCAGCGGCACATAGGCGTGACCGTAGCGACGGATGCCTTTCTTGTCGCCGATGGCTTTGCTGAAGGCCTGACCCAGGGTGATACCGACATCCTCCACGGTGTGGTGGTCGTCGATATGCAGGTCGCCCTTGCTTACGATATCCAGGTCGATCAGCCCGTGACGGGCGATTTGGTCCAGCATGTGCTCAAGAAAAGGAACACCGATATCAAATCGGGCCTTTCCGGTGCCATCCAGGTTGATCGAGGCTTTGATCTGGGTTTCCAGAGTGTCGCGCTCGACTGACGCCTTACGTTCGGCCATCACCAGCTCCGCAAAATCATTGGGCGAAAAAGGCAGCCAGTATAGGGGCGCGGGCGCTAAACAGAAACATCGGAGGGGATAAGACTGACGAGTTGAAGCGAAGGGTGTCGGGGATAGACATGTCAGTACAAGCGGGCGCTCCAGGATGGTGCGCCCGCTTGACGATCAGCTTAGTGGAACAGTACCGCCGTCTTCTGCAGGGTCACCCAAACACCCCACGCCAACGGAATACCTACCGCGAGCCAGGCAGCCACAGCCAACGGCACGCTGCCGGAAGAGGCTTTCCATTCCAGCACGGTGCTGGAATCGGCGCCCTTGTCATGGCCCAGTGCCTGTTCGGCGGCCAGTTCAGCGTCGGTCATGAAGTACTTGTCTGCCACCGGACGTACCAGCATGTTGCAGACAAAGCCCAACACCAGCAGGCCGGCGAGGATGTACAAGGTGATGTCATAGGCCGCGGCGCGTTCCACGCCGATGCTCAACTGATACTCACGCAGGTAGTTGACCAGCACCGGACCCAACACGCCCGCTGCCGCCCACGCCGTCAGCAGACGGCCATGGATCGCACCGACCATTTGCGTACCGAACAGGTCCGCCAGGTAGGCCGGGACGGTGGCGAAACCGCCGCCGTACATCGACAGGATGATGCAGAACGCTGCGACGAACAGCGCCACGTTACCCAAATGGCCCAGGTTCGGGATCAATGCATACAGGGCAAAGCCCAGGGCGAAGAACACAAAGTAGGTGTTTTTACGGCCCAGGTAGTCGGAGAACGACGCCCAGAAGAACCGGCCACCGATGTTGAACAGGCTCAGCAGACCCGTGAAACCGGCAGCGATGGCAGCAATGGAAGCCAGTTGCCCTGCATCCAGTTGGCCGAACGCCAGGTCATTACCCAGCAACTTGCCACCAAACACTTCCTGCAGCAGCGGCGAAGCCATGCCAAGGATGCCGATGCCAGCGGACACGTTCAGGCACAGCACCAGCCACACCAGACAAAATTGCGGAGTTTTCCAGGCCACGTTCACGTGTACGTGACGGTGGGTGATCATCGCATTGCTGGCTTTTTTCGCAGGTGCCGTCCAGCCTTCAGGCTTCCAGCCGGTGGGCGGAACGCGGTAGGACAAGGCACCACCGATCATGAACACGAAATAGATCGCAGCCATCACCAGGAAGCTCTGCCAAACGCCAACGCTGGTCGGGGAGCCGAAGTGGCCCATCAGGGCTGCCGCCAACGGAGCACCCACCATCGCGCCGCCGCCGAAGCCCATGATCGCCATGCCGGTGGCCATGCCGCGCTTGTCCGGGAACCACTTGATCAGGGTCGAAACAGGCGAGATGTAGCCCAGGCCCAGGCCGATACCGCCAATGACCCCAGAGCCGATCCACATCAGCCATATCTGGTGGGTATAGATCCCCAACGCTGAGATCAGCAGGCCGCCACACCAGCACAGCGCCGACACGACGCCAGCCTTGCGCGGCCCGGCATGTTCCAGCCAGCCGCCCCAGATCGCTGCCGAGCAGCCCAGGAAGATGAAGAACAGGGTGTAGATCCAGCCCAACATGGAGATGGGCCAGTCACACTGGGAAGAGAAAATTTGCGCGATAAAACTCATGTCCGGCGTACAAGCGACCGGCGCGGTGACGCCCAGGGCTTTGGACAGCGGCAACCAAAACACCGAGAAGCCATAGGCCATACCGATGCACAAATGGATGGCCAGGGCGGCCGGTGGTACCAGCCAGCGGTTGAATCCCGGCTTGGCGATAATGCGTTCCTTGGACAGGAAAGCAGGCTGTGCGGCAATATGACCTGCCGCAGTGCTAGTGCTCATTGGTGTTTCCCCCAGTTATTAGTATGTGTCCGTCAGGCGCTCTCTCCCTCGGCCTTGCACGCAAAGCGTGGCCGTTTTGTTGAGTGAAGCTCCATTGACGCGCGACGTTAAGTCGCAGAAGGCGGACGAACGTGCGCAGATTAGCATCTGCGGATGACAGAAAAACCAAACTGACATCACCTTTTTTGGTCTGTCTGTTTTTTCTGACGCCAGGGTTCCGTTTGCCGCGCCTACGGGGGATCAGCAGGGG
Source organism: Pseudomonas sp. c313 (assembly GCF_055407145.1). Classification (NCBI taxonomy): domain Bacteria; kingdom Pseudomonadati; phylum Pseudomonadota; class Gammaproteobacteria; order Pseudomonadales; family Pseudomonadaceae; genus Pseudomonas; species Pseudomonas sp. c313. Next base: position 125,524 of record NZ_JBUZRD010000008.1, read on the forward strand.
CCTCTAGATACAATGTAACGATCCGTGCACAGTCGCGGGCCTGCGGGCGTTATACTCTGCGGCTAAATTTTGAAATCGACATACAAGGACTCGCCCATGAAAGCGTTCGGCAAAATCCTGGGTCTGGTACTTCTCGGGCTGTTGCTGATCATTGTGGCTCTAGGCTTTGCCCTGACCCATCTCTTCGATCCCAACGACTACAAAGACGAGATTCGCCAGATTGCCCGCGACAAGGCCCACATCGAGCTGACGCTCAATGGCGATATCGGCTGGAGCCTGTTCCCCTGGCTGGGCCTTGAATTGCACGAAGCCAGCGTTGCGACCCTGAGCAACCCGACCCAACCGTTCGCCGACCTGCAGATGCTCGGCCTGTCGGTGCGGGTGCTGCCGCTGCTGCGCCGCGAAGTGCAGATGAGCGATGTGCGTGTCGAAGGCCTGAACCTGCGCCTCAACCGCGACAAGCAGGGCCACGGCAACTGGGAAGACATCGGCAAGGCCGCACCTGCCGCCAGCGCCGAAGCGCCAACTGCTGCGGTGCCGGCCACTGCGCCAACCCCGGAAAAACCGGCGCAACCGATCCGCCTGGACATCGACAGCCTGACGGTCAACAACGCCCGCATCGAATACAACGACGAACAAACCGGCAAGCAGTACAGCGCCGAAAGTATCCAGCTGAGCACCGGCGCCGTGCATGAAGGCACCAGCATCCCGGTCAAGCTCACCGCGTTTTTCGGCAGCAACCAGCCGGTCATGCGGGTCAAGAGCGAACTCCGCGGCGAACTGCGCTTTGATCGCGCCCTCAAGCGCTATCAGTTCGAAGACATGAAAGTCGCAGGCGAAGCCACCGGCGAGCCGCTGCAAGGCAAGACCATAACCTTCGCCACCCAGGGCCAGTTGCTGGTGGACATGTCGGCCAACATTGCCGAATGGACCAACCTCAAGTTCTCGGTTAACCAACTGCGCGCCCTTGGCGAACTGAAGGTCAACGACCTGGACAAGACCCCGCAGATCAGCGGCGCCCTGTCGGTTGCCCAGTTTGACCTGGCGAAGTTCCTCGACAGCGTCGGCCAACCCCTGCCAGCCATGGCCGAGGGCAGCCTGAGCAAGGTCGAGCTGGTCAGCCGCCTCAAGGGCACGCCTACCAGCATGGCCCTGGAAGACCTGAGCCTGAAACTCGACGCCAGCACCTTCACCGGTCGCGTGGCCGTGGACGATTTCGCCAAGCAATCCCTGCGGGTACAACTCAAGGCCGACACCTTCAACGCCGACAACTACCTGCCGGCCAAGTCCGAGGCTGCCAACAGCGCAGCGGTCGCTCGCCAGGCTGAAGTGCAAAGCAGTGAAGCGGGCGCCATGGCCGCCGGCGGCACCACGCCACTGCCGGACGCTCCGACCAAGGGTGCCTGGAGCACAGACAAGCTGCTGCCGCTGACCCGCCTGCGCACCCTGGACGTGGATGCCGACCTGTCGTTCGGCCAACTGACCCTGAGCAAACTGCCGATCCAGAACGCCGCCCTGAAGGCCTCCGGCCAAGGCGGCCAGCTCAAGCTTGATACCTTGAGCGGTGGCCTCTATAACGGCACCTTCCAGGCCAACGGCAACCTCGATGTGCGTGAGGATGTACCGGTACTGGCGCTGCAAACCCACATCAAGCAAGTACCGGTTGAACGCATCCTGCAAAGCCAGGGGCAGAACCCGCCGATCAAGGGCCAGATCACCCTCGACAGCAATCTCAGCGGTCGCGGCAACAGCCAGAAAGCGCTGATCGACAGCCTCAACGGCACCGCCAGCTTTGTGATCAACAATGGCGTGCTGCTTAACGCCAACCTTGAGCAACAGCTGTGCACCGGCATTGCCCTGCTCAACCGCAAAACCCTCACCAGCGAGCCACGGGGCAAGGACACGCCATTCCAGGAACTCAAGGGCAACCTGACATTCCGTAACGGCGTCGCCAGCAACCCGGACCTGAAAGTGCGCATCCCCGGCATGACCGTCAACGGCAACGGTGACGTCGACCTGCGGGTGCTGGGCATGGATTACCGCGTCGGCATCATCGTCGAAGGCGACAAGCGCGACATGCCGGACCCGGCCTGCCAGGTGGGTTCCAACTTCCAGGGCATCGAAGTTCCGTTGCGCTGCCGTGGCCCGCTGGAACTGGGCGCCAAGGCCTGCCGTCTGGACAAGGACGGCCTGGGCCAGGTCGCCGTCAAGGCGGCGGGCAACAAGCTCAGCGAAAAGCTTGAAGAGAAGCTCGACAAGGTCAACCCGAAGCTCAAAGACGCGCTTAAAGGCCTGTTCAATCGATGAGAACCGAGCAATTTTCCACTGCGGTGCTGGATTGGTACGACCGCCACGGTCGCCATGACTTGCCCTGGCAACAGGGCATCACCCCTTACCGGGTGTGGGTCTCGGAAATCATGCTGCAGCAGACCCAGGTCAGCACCGTGCTGAACTACTTCGACCGGTTCATGGCATCGCTGCCAACGGTCGAAGCCCTCGCCGCCGCGCCGGAAGACGAAGTGCTGCACCTGTGGACCGGGCTGGGTTACTACACCCGGGCCCGCAACCTGCAAAAGACCGCGAAAATCGTGGTTGCCGAATACGGCGGCGAGTTTCCCAAGAATGTCGAGAAACTCACCGAGCTGCCAGGCATCGGCCTGTCCACCGCAGGTGCCATTGCCAGCCTGAGCATGGGCCTGCGGGCACCGATCCTGGATGGCAACGTCAAGCGGGTGCTGGCGCGCTTTACTGCCCAGGAGGGCTACCCAGGCGAGCCCAAGGTCGCCAAGCAGCTGTGGGCCACCGCCGAGCGCTTCACCCCTCACGACCGTGTCAACGCCTACACCCAGGCGATGATGGACATGGGTGCCACCCTCTGCACCCGCAGCAAACCCAGTTGCCTACTGTGCCCGCTGGAAAAAGGCTGCGAAGCCCACATGCTGGGCCTGGAGACACGCTACCCGATCCCCAAGCCGCGCAAGACCGTGCCACAAAAGCGCACACTGATGCCGCTGCTGGCCAACGGCGAAGGCGCGATCCTGCTTTACCGCCGCCCTTCAACGGGCTTGTGGGGCGGCCTCTGGAGCTTGCCGGAGCTCGATGACCTGAGCGACCTGAAACACCTGGCCAACCAGCACTCGCTGGCACTGGGCAGGCACCAGGAGCTGCCGAGCTTGATCCACACCTTCAGCCACTTCCAACTGGCTATCGAACCCTGGCTGGTCCAGGTCGAGGAATCCGCTCATCACGTGGCCGAGGCCGACTGGCTCTGGTATAACCTCGCCACCCCGCCGCGCCTGGGCCTTGCCGCCCCGGTGAAAAAACTGCTGAAGCGCGCGGCTGAAGTATTGAACGCAGGAGTTTCGTCATGACCCGCACCATCATCTGCCGCAAGTACCACGAAGAACTGCCCGCCCTGGAACGCGCCCCGTTCCCCGGCGCCAAGGGCCAGGACATCTACGATCACGTCTCCGCCAAAGCCTGGGCCGACTGGCAAAAGCACCAGACCCTGCTGATCAACGAAAAACGCCTGAACATGATGAACGCCGAAGACCGCAAATACCTTCAGGGCGAGATGGACAAGTTCTTTTCCGGCGAGGATTACGCCAAGGCCGACGGCTACGTACCACCTGCTGAATAAGTGATCAAAATGGGGGGTTGGCCCGTAAGCGACGGTAATAATTAAATATTTTTTGAAAACTTGCTTGACGACCCCCTGAAAAACCAGTTTAATGCGCCCCGTTGCCCAGATAGCTCAGTCGGTAGAGCAGGGGATTGAAAATCCCCGTGTCGGCGGTTCGATTCCGTCTCTGGGCACCACCTTTCGTTTTCAGGTGGTACCAAAAACACCTGAAAGCCCACAGACAACCCGCCTAGTGCGGGTTTTTTGTTGCCTATGATTCCCGAGCGGCCCCTTGTAAGCCCAAACAAATGGGGGCTTAATTGGTGGCCTATCAGTTCGGTCGAAAAATAGGCCCCCAGAATGGACGCAATCCTAGAGCATACCGCCGCCGCTGCCCCTCTGCTCGCTGAGTCGGAGGGCGCCAGCCATGCCGCTGACTGACAGCGCCATCAAAACCGCCAAGCCGAGGGAGAAGTCCTACAAGCTGAGCGACGCGCAAGGGCTGTACCTGGAGATAACCCCGAACGGCTCCAAGCTATGGCGCCTCAAGTACCGAGTGGCAGGCAAAGAGAAAAAGCTAGCCTTCGGCGCCTATCCAGCAATAACCCTATCCCAAGCTCGCCAGCGCCGCGATGAAGCCCGCCAACTGCTGGCCGAAGGCACTGACCCCAGCGAACAGAAGAAAGCCGCCAAGGTCGCACAGAAGGTCGAGGGGCTGACTTTCGAGACGCTGGCGCGGGAATGGTACGACTACACCGCACCACGATGGGCCGACGCCACCGCCTACAAGACCAAGCTGTATTTGGACAACGACATCATCCCCGGCATCGGCGCCCGCCCGATAAAATCCATCACTCGGCCCGAACTGGTGGAACTGGTGCGCACGGTTGAGGCGCGGGGCACGTTGAATGCCGCTGGCAAGATCCGCCAATGGCTACACCAGATATTCCGGTACGGCTTGGCAAGGGGCGTAGTGGAGGTAAACCCGGCTACCGATTTAAACGTGGTCGCCGCTCCAGCCAAAACCGTTCGCCATCACCCGCACGTCACCTTTGCCGAATTGCCCGAACTACTGGGCAAGGTCGAAGCCGCGAACATTCATACCCTGACCAAGCACGCCGTCCGACTGTTGACGCTGACGGCGGTTCGCCCTGGTGAGTTACGCCAAGCGCCGTGGTCTGAGTTCGACCTAGACACCGCGACCTGGACGATTCCGAAAGAGCGCATGAAAGCCCGCCGCCCGCATATCGTCCCCCTGCCCCGTCAAGCCGTTGCCATCCTGCGCCAGATCCACGAAATCACCGGGCGTTACTCGCTGGTCTTTGCTGGCGCCAATCCTGAGCGCCCCATGAGCGAGAACACCATCAACAAGGCTTTACGGTTAGCCGGGTACGAAGGCCGACAGACCGGCCACGGGTTCCGCCACCTGCTCAGCACCGAGTTGAACGGGCGCGGGTACAACAAGGATTGGATCGAGCGCCAGCTTGCTCACGGTGACAGCGACGAGATACGCGGCACCTACAACCATGCGGCCTATGTCGAGCAGCGCCGGGAAATGATGCAAGCCTGGGCAGACTCGATAGATGCGCTATGCGCTGGCGCTAACGTGGTGAGCATCAAGCGGCCCGCCTAAAACTTATCCACACAAGACGCACTTGGGTAACTCTGGTTCCTGCTGGTAACATACGGCAGTCGCTGGATATTCATACAGCATGAATATCCCGCCAACTGCTTAAATACAGGCGGCCAGTCGCTTGGCCAACCCCAAAAGTGCGCGGACAGGGTAAGTGAATGCTTCAACCCGGAGAGTACATATCGCTTGAGCGCGCCATAGTCTCGCTCAAACGCGACCACCCAGAGGTGTTGAAGGCCATCGCAAAGGCCATTAACTCGGTAGACCCGCACGCCGAGTTCAACCGCGAAACCATCACTGGATCAAAATACGGAGATAGCATTCCAGGCTTCGCCATCACTTATGGGCAACTTGGCGCATATCTGAATACAGCTGTGACTAGGCTAGTTTCGGTCCTTATCGAGACCGAGGTTGGGGTTATTGAGTCGTCGCACGTCGCGGTCAATCGCGAATGGCTGCTCAAACAGCGCGAGCACGCCGCACGCCAGCCTGAGGTGGTGCGAGAGATAGAGCTAAAGTCCTATGCCTCACATGGCGCAGCTGTCACCCCGATCATTCAACCGCTGGCGGACCAAGACCCGAAAGCCGCACGCGCTGAACTTCGCAAACTAAATATCCGCATAGAGCGGAGCTTGGTAATACGTCCAGACGACGAGCGAGACGCCGAAATTGAGCGCCTACGAATCCAATTGGAGGCGTCTACTTCGAGGGAAAAATCCCTTGCTGCTACAGTCGACGCGTCCGACAAAGCGATAAAAATACTCACACGCGAGAACGACCAGCTACGCAAAGATCGGTCCAGCACGCAGTTACCTCCAGCGCCCATCGCGACCAGAAAGCCAGACACCAAGCCCAGAAAGCTATCCAATGTGGAAATGCGAAACGAAAAAGCCAGGGCGTGCCAGGCACAGGTAAAGGAGCGAGCTACATCACTATGGCGACATGACGATTACGCCAAGCATAGAACCACGGATATGGTTAACGTTATTAGGCGGCTCGCAGACTCGGAACCCGATTGGAATTTGCCAAAGAATGACGCGGCGCTGGCCAGGTGGATTTCAAGTTCTGCCCCGGAGTTTGCAAAGCGGCCTGGTCGTCCTCGTAAAGAAAAATAAAAGAATAAATCACACATCCGACCGGATAACAGAATATCCGGCGCCGCTCAGCAATTTTAACTGCGCGCACTCCCTGCCAACCTTTTCATCGTCGATTACCCAAACCGCCCTGGAGCGATTAGACGATGACAGCCACTACCCACCCTATCCGCAAGCAATCCAAGCAAGCCGTACTGGTTCCCGGCGACAAGCCCGCCATTCGTTTTATCAAGCGCCAGGCCGTGGAGGGCATCACCGGCCTTTCCTGTACCGAGATCTACCGCCGTATCGCCGCCGACAACTTCCCGAAGCAAGTAATGCTGGGGCCGAAGTGCGTTGTGTGGGTCGAGGCTGAAATTTACAGTTGGATGAACGACCGCATCGCCGAAAGCCGCGAGGTGGCCTAAATGAAAAAGAGCCAGCCTCTTTACCAGCAGACCAGCCCATCGCAAGGCGATATTACCACCCCCGCTCCCGCCAGCAAGGCGCCAAGCAAGATCGCTCGCGTGCTGGAGCACATGCTGTATGACGGCAGCCTGATCCGGTTTGAAGCCGAGCGCCTCGGCGACCACTGCCTACATTCGACCATCAGCAGCTTGGCGAACGGTTACGGACTGAAATTTCAGCGCCAGCTCGAGCGTGTGCCGAACCACTGGGGCGAACCTTGCACCGTGACGCGCTACACCCTGCCAGCCAGCGAACGTCGCCGCGCCCGCAACGTGCTGTTGATGCTGTGCAAGCCCTTGAAGCAACGCCAGAAGGTGGCGGCATGAACGCTATCGTCCTGATCCGATCCAAAGGCGAGGCCCGCGCCGACAGCCGCGTACTGGCCGAACAACTGGGCGTTAAAGCCAAGAACACGCTTGGTCTGATCGAGCGATACATCGGCAAGTTTGAGCGGTTTGGGGTTGTTCCGTTTGAAACGGAGAAACCGGGTGCCGGTACTGCTGGCGGCAGGCCGGAACGGTTTGCGCTGCTCAACGAGGATCAGTGCTATTTCCTACTGTCCCTATCTCGCAACACTGATCGCGTCGTGGAACTGAAAGCGAGCCTCATCATGGCGTTCCGCGAGGCTCGTTATGGGCACGCCTGCCAGACGCTGGAGGCCCTCAAGAAGGAAGCCAGCAGCAGTGGTCGCCGCCTGGCCCGCTGGCGCTACGACAAGCCAGGCGCGTATCAGCACGTCGCTCATTTGCGGGAGCAACTGAAACTCCCGCTCGACCTTGAAGGTGGCCACCAATGACGCCAGCCATCCACCTAGCAATGCCTTTGCTCAAACTGAAACAGGGGGTTGCATCCAAGGTTAGCCGCATGTATCGTCCGCCCGTCGTTGCAAATTCAGCGACCGGGTTTTGCCGCCCGATCAACAATAGACGCACCAGCGTCCATGTCCCGAAAACAGACGCTTTTTTTGTGCCTGAATTTTCGCGTTATGGTGGCTGTGCGTGGGACACCTTCGGGTGTGCCGGGTTCCTATTGTCCCGGTCGGCAAACCCGCGTACAGCTGCCACCCTAATTCGTTTTGCCGCGAATGGTGGTAGCTCCTCAACAATGGGAGCGTCACCAATGCAGTCCACCACCCTCGATCCGTCCGTACTCGTCAGCAAAGCCAACGCCCACCGCGCAATGGCCCTGAGCGCCCTCCGCGCAAACTCGTCCCTGTCCGTCCGCCTCACTCGCTACAACGCCCACATGGACCGCGCACGCGCCCTGGAAATCTCCGGGGGTGTCCTGTGAGTCGCACTGCCTATGACATTGCCTGCTCGGGCCTCGGCGACCTGCACACAGTGCAGAACGCATTCAACAACATTCACGCAATCTTCACGGTAATGCTCGAGCACTTCCCTGAGGGCCACACAGCTCATGCCTTCGCCAAGCTGGGCGTTCTTGAGGTCAACAGTTGGGCAGACACGGTCCTGCAATGGTACGACTGCATGACCGATGAGCTGGACGATCCGCGCTTTGAAAGCGAGTCGCAGGTCTACCAAGACAAGCACGAGCTCCGCCTTGTGCTGCAAGTCAACGCCCTGGAAAACGCAGGAGGTGTGCAATGAATTTGCATACCCCCCAACAGCTTGACGCGGATCTTGTGGCAGACCTGCGCGAAATTCTTACCCTTATTGCCTTGGCATCAGCAGTGATCGCCAGCCCCAAGACTCCGGTAATCGTCGCTCGTGTTGCCGCAATTATGGCGCAGCACACCGCCATGGCCTGGGCCGAGCTGCTGGACGGCGTGATTGAGTCGAGCGAGGCATCCCTATGAACAGCCTAAAGCTCCTGCTGATCGACGCCGAAGGTTTAGGGAGCCTGCCCGCCGAGCAGTTGGATAGCATAAGTTTGGCCGCAAATGACTTGGGCATGACCATAAGTCACGGCATATCTGCTATTGGCGTGCTTCTGGCCTGCGCCGCAACGGACGACGACAAGTTGAGCGCAGACACCCTTGTCGATATTGGCTGTCTGCTGCAAAGCCTGGGGAATCTCAGTTCGCGCGCGGCGAACATCGAAGTCAGGGCCGAGAACCACTCCCGGCATCGCGATACCAAGAAAGGGGCTTAACCCACCATGAATAACCAAATCTGCAAAACAGCGGGTACGCCGAAGGCTTGCCCGAAGAAAGCTACAGAGCTTTGGTTCGTCACCCATCCGAAGGTTCCCAAGGCGCTGCTGGGACCATTCTTGACTGAGGCCGACGCGGAGTGTGGCCGTATCGTGATGCGCAGCGCCGACGCAGTAGTGACGGCCTGCCTGGTCGATTCAATTGACGAAATCACCTACTGGCATGGCGCGAACAACGGCAAGGTCTGCCGGGCTTTTGCTGGCGCTGATCGCCGGGAGGTCGGCCATGAGTAACGTCATTCCCTTTGACCCGTTGAGCAGCATCGTGCGCGACGACCAACCACCACATATCGACCCGTACAGTTTTGCCCTCCTGGTGGGAGTGTTTAACGACCTGACGGCATTTCGTGACGGAGAGCCAAATCGTGAACGCGCCGCCCAGTTGCGCAAGACGGCCACCAAACTAAACGCCGTGCTGGCGCGGTTTGAGCCGCCCAAGGGGGCCGCATGACTGATCCCGCGATCCTATTCCGTGAAGCGCTCCAGTCAGTATTCGGGCCACTTGATTGGCTCCCCGACCCTGACGGCACCATTCACCGCTTCCACGTCCCCGGCGACAAATCCGGCACCCTCAATGGGTGGTACACGTTGTTTGCGGACGGCATCGCCTCGGGCGCGTTTGGTAGCTGGAAGGCTGGCGGCACTAATACCTGGAGCAGCCGAGAACCACACAATAACCACGAGGCCGAGCAAGTACGCCAGCGCATCGAGCAGGCCAGGCGCCAGCGTGAGGATGAGCAACGCAAGCGCCAGCTCAAGGCCGCGAACGTTGCACAACGCTGGTGGCGTGACGCACGCCGCGCCGATCCCGATCACCCGTACCTGATCGCCAAGTGCGTTCGGCCTCACGGCCTGCGCCAGCGCGGTGACGAATTGCTGATCCCGCTGTACTCCAGTGGCGTGCTGGTAAACCTGCAACGGATCACCACGAACGGGAATAAGCGTTTCCTGTTCGGGGGCCGGATCAAGGGCGCCTATTCGCCGCTGGGACGCATCACACCGGGCAAGCCGCTTTGCATATGCGAAGGCTGGGCAACGGGCGCCACGCTCCACGAAAGCGGCTACACCGTCGCCTGCGCCATGAATGCCGGGAACCTAAAGCCGGTGGCGCTGGCGCTTCGGGCTGAATACCACACCGCCGAAATAATCATCGCGGGCGACGACGACCGACAGACCGAGGGCAATCCAGGACGTGCCGCCGCCAATGCCGCCGCCGCCGCGTGTGGTGGCCTGGTGACTTTCCCGGAATGGCCCGCCGACGCACCGCTGACCCTTTCCGACTTTAACGATCTAGCAGCCTGGAGCCGCCACCATGCGCCCGCCTGAAGCCAACGTAATCAACCTGCGCCCCGAAGCGCCCATGGTCGAGCCCGAGCGTCCTTGCTGGGGCGTGTATGAGCACTGGGTAACGAACGAGAAAGGCCGTCGCCTGCGCCCCGGCGTGTACTGGCATAGCTTCAAGCGCAACGCCGCCGACGATGACAGCGACGATGACAAGTCTGACAGGCCAATCACTGACGAGTGGATCGCCACGCCCGTGACGGTGGTGGCGCGCACCACCAATAGCGACGATGGCAGCGAGGGCCGTTTCCTGCGCCTGGTGACTGAGAGCGGCGTCAAGGAATGGATCATTCCGATGGAGGTGTTCGGCGGTAGCGGGGAGGACGCCAGGCGAACGCTGTTCGGCATGGGCGTGATTATCGCACTCAAGAAACGCGGCCAATTTATGGAATACCTACTGGAACAGCGCCCCGATCAGGTGTTCGCCACCACCTGCCGTCCGGGCTGGCATGAGTCGGGCGCCTTTGTACTGCCTGGACGCACCATAGGCAGCGACAAGGTGCGTTATCAGGCCAGCGGCAAGGGGCAGAACCTATTCAGCCTGCGCGGCAATCTGGACGGCTGGAAAACCGATGTCGCGGCCAAGTGCGAAGGGAACCCGGTGCTAACGCTGGCGATTGGCTGCGCGCTGGCTGGCCCGCTGCTGAGCCTGGTGGGCGTGCTGGGCGGTGGTGTTCACCTGGTGGGCGACAGTTCTAGCGGCAAGTCACTGGCACAGCTTATTGGCTCGTCCGTATGGGGCGACCCCGGCATATTCGCCGCGTCCTGGGATATGACCAAAGGCGGTTTGGAAATCGAGGCATCGGGCCGCAATGACACCATGCTCCCCCTGGACGAAATCAAACGTGCCGACCCCAAGCGCGTACAGGAAATGGCCTACTCACTCGCCAACGGCCAAGGCAAGGGCACCATGACCCGCGAGCGTGAAGGTAGGGCCAAGCTGTCATGGCGTCTGCTGGCGCTTTCCAGCGGCGAACGATCCCTATCCGAGCACGCAGCCATTGGCGGCAATGCGGCCCACGCTGGCGCCGAATTGCGCATGGTGGACGTGAACGCGGGCACCCGCACCCACCGGGCCTTCGATGAATTGCACGGCCTTGCTGGCGCCGACTTCCACCGCCTGCTGACCGTTGCTGTCGGTGCGCACCATGGGCATATCGGGCCAGCGTTCGTGGAAAAGATGCTCGCCAGCGATGACCGCCCCGGACTGCTGGAGGACTTCGCGGGCATACGCGCCAAGTTCATCGAGGATAACGCTCAAGCCGGACGGGTAGCGGATCGCTTCGCTGTCATTGCACTGGCTGGGGAAATGGCTATCGCCTACGGCCTGTTGCCCTGGACGCCTGGTAGCGCCCTTGCTGACTGCCAGTTGCTGTACGGCGAGTGGTTGAGCCGGGTTGGCAGTGGTAACGCAGAAGACCGCCAGATCCTGGCCGGTATTCTCGATTTTATCGACAAGCACGGCAGTAGCCGCTTCTCAGACGTGAGCGACCAGACGCCCGACACCAAGGTATTCAACCGGGCCGGGTATTGGAAACTATCCGACGGCAAACAACTGTACCTGTTCAACAAGTCGGCATTGGTCGAGGCGGCACACGGGTATGGCCTGAGCCGCGTTATCAAGGCATTGGAGGGGGCGGGCGCTATTGCCGAACGTGGCGCTGATCGAAAGCGCCACGCCAAGAAGTACCGCGCCCCTGGTGGCGGCTCGCCCTGGCTGTATGTGATCGACCCGGAAGCCTTGGACGGTGAGGGTGGCGCCGTATGACCGTCGCAACTGCAAAACACGATTGCCCATATTCACAGGAACCTAGAATCGGTGGGAACAGTGGGAACAGTGGGAACAGCCAGGCAGGCCGGGGCTTTCAGCCGTTCCCACCTAATAAAAAGAGTGGGAACAAGTGGGAACACACAATCGCTTTCCAATATAAGAGAGCGATAAATATGCATGATTTGGTTATTACAGTTCCCACAAAAAATGGAGTGGGTACAAAATGGGAACAGAAAAACACCCCTGGAGGCCGCGTATTTACTGGGCTGTTCCCACTGTTCCCACTGTTCCCACACTTTTTGAATTCACAGGAACATTTGTATATGAGTAATCCGGGGGAGGTGACGCCATGAGCCTCCTTTCCGGCTTGCTCGATCACATGCCGCCGACCATTGCTGGCGATGACAAACCGACCGTTACCAAGCCCACCACGGAGCGTACACGCCTGGTTATGGTCGAGCGCCCCGCTCAATTGCAGGCAAGCACCTACACCAATGCCGCCAATGCAACGCCCGAGTGGCGCAAAGCCCGTGACCAGTACATCAACCACCTGATGGCGTGCCGGTCCTGCCATGCGCCAACCGGGCGCCACTGTTCGGCGGGTGCTGGCCTGTGCGCCGCATATGACCGGACGCCAATGGAGGCGACCCGATGAAACATGATGATTCAACCTTGAAGGTGAAACAGCGGGTTTCAGATGAGCAGCGTCGCCAAGTGCTGGAGCTGCGCCGCCGTCACTCACTGCGCGAAGTAGCCGAGGCAACCGGCCTACCACTGGGGACGGTGAAGACCATTATTAGTCGTTCGGGGGCATTCCGTGACAACGAGGCCCACCGCGCCCTATTCACCTTGCCGCCGATCAAGGCCAGCGCTGAAACGCTCCCCAGCGTGCCAGAGCTGCCACCACAGCAGCGGGTGACGGGCGACAAGGAAGTGGACGCCGTGTTGTGGCTGCGCTCGATCATCAACACCGGCCAGGCCGCGCTCATTGACCGGGCCATGGAAGGCGCCAAGAAGATCAAGACGCCGCTCGACGTGCTGGAGAAACGCTACACGGCTCACCTAGTGGCCACCAACCCCGGCCACCCGTTCGCCGCCATGTCGTCGTTCGGCTTCGCTGACCTGGATGCGCTGGCCACTCGGGCCATCGAGCAGCACCGGTTGAGGCTGGAAGGCGCGGCGCGCTTCGGTGATGACTTGCTGGCCGACACCGAGGCGGAATCGTTCTGTATCGCAGCGCTGCGCGGGCTAGAGGCTACCGGCCAATTCGGTGACTTCGACAAGGGCCAGGTGGCTGCCCGGTTCAACGCCCACCCTGAGCTGCTGCCTCACACGCTGGCCGATTGCCTGTATGAGCTGGATTACTGGAGCCGCCTGTATTGGCTACGCAACGCCGTAGACCGTGACGCCAGCGACGGACCAGCCGAAGCGACAGCGCGTGACTGGTTTGTGTTTGGCCTGCTGGCGGAGATACGGCCACGGGACAAGGCCGAAGCGCTGGCTGTATTCCGCTACCTGGTCGCCAGTGACCGCGATGACATGGCGGAGTCTGAGGCGATCATGCTGAACCTGATTGGGTAGTCCTATTCATCACCAACAACTAACCGTTTCCGCGCCACGTTTTGCGAATCACGAAAACGTGGCGCGCATCACTCGCACAGCTATTTGGTTACGCCCGGTATATGGCCGGGAACGCATGTTCTATCGAACGGTAAGAACGCGGTAAGGTTCAAAGTTCCACTAGATCGAAACAAGGGTGAGATTAGGGCGAGGCTGGTAACGGCAACGCTGGGCGGCCATCAATCCAAAAGATCGCACTAATATCACGCTAAGGCTCGACGGGGGACTAGGCGGGGGACGTGGCGCCGGTTAACAGCGTGGTTAACACGGAAAGCGAGAAGCGAATGCCGGGAAATGTAACAGGGCGAGCTGTAACAGAGCGTGTAACAGGGAAACGCACTGTTTCGCGCAAGGTTCCCGAGTGACCACCATCAGTGACCACTTCCATCTGGTCACAAAACCATCAAACAGGGTTTGGGGAAACACAACCCCATGAATGAGCCGCGTCAAGTGCCTATCGGCGTTTTTCGCGCAGTCGTCACGCATGATCGTCGCGCACTTGGAGTGCGTGAAACCGTCTCAGAGACAGGGTTGTCCGGCATTGGTACGCACCATCGGTACGCACGCCTGTTATCAATTGTTATGGTTCGCACCCTAGGTTCGCACTTCTGGTTCGCAACCACCAAGGCGCGAACCTGGCTGGCGATTACAAGCGCGGTTACCACCAATGGTTACCAGTTCGCACGGTTACTAGGCGTAGGTTTCCACTGTGGTTTCCACGGTATGGCAGTGTTTTTCACTGGACGAATGCCGGTTTGTGAAAACAAACCCCATGAATGAAGACCATTCTGCGAAAACACCCCATGAATGACCCGCCACTGGCGGTTTGAATCTCAGGTTTTCTCAGGTTCCACCGTGTCGAAAGCGACACACTGTGTAGGAATCAACACGGTGCCGAGCGCCTGCCACTTTGACCACGCTTTGACGGAGTGTGAGACAGGCATGATACGGAATTGCCGCAGGGTGGGCGTCTGAGGCCCGGCCTATGCGGGAGGCCCTCAAAGTCGAGGCTCTGGCCGTCTCATACCCCTGACAGACCCCTGACGGATTTTGGACAGCTTTGGACGGATCGGCGCCAGCGCCACCGAGCGCAATGGCGGGGAGCCAGCGGCATACCTGGGAAGCAGGCGGTTGGCTATCGTCCGGCCAGCACATCCACGTCCAAAATGGCCTAGGCGGGGCGAAATTCTTGACAGGCACTTGACGGATTGCCAGATCGCCACGCGCCAGCGCCTGGCTGGACGCCCTTATCTGTAAGGGCTGGCGCTTACTTATCGACTCGACAACAAGTGCGGCCCGTCCAAAAAAACATCAAGGGGGTGCAATAAATTTGCACCCTCTCCAGGATAATAAAAAGCTGTCTAGCCGATTCGCCAACAAACTACCGGGATCACGGTAGTTATCAGATAATCGAGCGACCCTTGAAGTCCGTTTTTCGGATAACAAACACCCCTCGATACCAGATTTTCCGGTATCGCACGCCAGAGGTTAAAGCCATGTCCGTTATCGACTGCGACTACCTACCCGCCGACAAGGTGGTGTTTCCACCCGAGCTGGCGCTATTGATTGTCAGGAAAGCCGCCGCCATGGCCGAAGCATTCGAGAGCCAGGCGCTCGACCAGCTAACAAAGGACGCCAGGCGTGCGCTTTTGCAGGGTTCGGAGCCGCGACGGATCATCAGGGAAATGCGTCTGTAGATAGCAGGAAAAAGTACCCGCTATCTAGCCCGCGACACGTTTTCGTTATGCGCGGATTGTGTCGCGGATAAACTACCCAAAATCCGGGTAGTTCTCCTGTTTGAAATCGGACAACCCCAGATCGCCACACAAGGCCGCCCAGTGTCGTAGCACCTGCCATACCGAAATGGGAGATCAGGCTAATTGCCGTGGAATCCCGTAATTACCGGAGCGGCTAAGTTTGAGCCATCCTGAACCGGGCTTGAAGGCGTACCGATAAACGGTGCCGTTCTGCCCTTTGCAATTGCTGTACAGGGACTATCCTCGATGAAAACGATAGCCAATTGCCTTCATTTTCATCGAGGACGCATCATGGGCTTTACCATTTGCTACAGCTTCAAAGGCCAAAGAAGGGTGCTTGAGCATCCGGCAGATTATCTCTCTCCGAACGTCGCCGTTTGCTACGCACTGTTGGATTCAGGAGCTGTTCTACAAGAAGCAATGCCGCATTGGGAGAGCAGCTATTTGGCTATTGTTGAGTTTGCAGAGGGACTTGGCATCACCGAAGTGAGATGGCATCAATCAATTTCTCGCCCTCATTGTTAGAGCTTCACCGTGGGCACGCTACAGACTAAAAGGGCGGTGGAAATACCTAGGAGTGGTTCGGATTCGCCCGCCTCTGCAATTGTGTGCCGACGATTAGCCTGTAAATCTTTACGGGCTGGCTATTGCAGTCAGCAGAAGTGACTACATTGGATATGAGCGCTTTCAGCCGGAGCGCAGAACGGGAGCAACCAAGTGAACGCACACCAGCACCGCCAACGCCTAGCGTTCTGGCGCGGGTCATTCTCCGTGATATTGGGGGTTGTCGTTCTGGTTCTGGCTTTGATGCTGGCTGACCGAACGGGCCAGGTGGCGCCTAAAGAACTCAATAGCGAAAACCTGACCCGGCCACCGGCCCACTCACAAGCGCCAGATCATAAGCCAGCCGCGCAAACTATTGCGGCACATCAATAGTCCAAATCGGGCCGATGAGAGGGGGTACTTTTCGTTTTGGGGGCATTTTTGGGGGCATCAACAAAAAACAAAACCATAACATCCCAGTAAATACGCTGCCTGTAGGCTACGGTTCGATTCCGTCTCTGGCACCACTAATTAGTTTCAGGTGGTGCCAGCATCATCCGAAACACACAAGAAACCCGCCTAGTGCGGGTTTTTTGTTGTCTGCGATTCACTAGCCCGTATTCGTTGATAGATCGGGGCTGGGTAAGGATAAAGTTTTCATCAATCGCGCGAACAAAACCTCGTCTACCTTGATGGCATCATTGACCTTAGTGCCATCACTGGTAGGCAACGGATATGCGCAAGAAGTCTCAACCTTGGCTCACACACCTCATCTCGGGAAGAAGGCTTCATACCAGAGCAACTGGATAGGTCCTATGCATAACCAGCTCTAGGGCAGACTCTCATTGAACGATCCTGAACACTCACCCGCTTACCGACCTGCGGGCCATACCAGCGCCGGAATCAGGCGGATATAGATCAATTCCCCCACCAGTTCCACCAGCGTCTGCATGATCACCGCTGCGGCGGCCAGCCCGCGAATGTCTTCAGGCAACGCCAGCGCCAGGGGCAGCACTACCAGGGAGTTGCGGGTCGACGCACTGAACGTCACCGCCCGCGCCGTCACCGAAGGCAACCCGAACAACCGCGAAGCCAGAGCGCCCATCAGCGGCGCCAGCAACACGAAGCCGATATACACCGGGATCACCGGCGCCAGCAGGCCGATATCGCGCACCACCGAAGTGATCTGCGAACCGATCACCACCAGCAACACCAACGCCATTGCCGGCACCGGCAACCAGGCCCAGGCATCGTTCCAGACGCTGATGGCTTTTGATCGCCGGGCCAAGGAAGTTGTCAGTACCGCCAGCAGCATCGGCGCGGCGATCAGCAACAGGAATGCCTCGACAAACGGCCCCGCTGAAACCACCACGCCCGACTGCGACCCCAGCATCAAACTCAAATACACCGGCAACAGCAGCAATTGCAGCAGCAACAGAATCGGTGTTGCTGCCAGCATCAAGCGCGAATCACCCTTGCCTATATGGGTGAACACCACCACGTAATCGATGCACGGCGTCAGCAACACCAGCAACGCCCCCACCAGAATCGCCGGGTGCTCCACCAGCCCACGGGTCAGCGCCCACACCAGCAGCGGAACCAGGATGAAGTTAGCCAAGAGCAACGCCGACATGAAGCGCTTGTTGCTCAAGCCCTCGCGCCGGTCCAGAAACGGGATTTGCAGGAACATCGCGTACATCAGCACCGCAATGGCCGGCGTGACCAGCGCGCCCAGGCCTTGGGCCATCGAAGGCACCAGCAGGCCGAGGGCGGCGGCTAGCAGCACGGCGACGAAGTAGACCGGGATCTGGTTTTGTTCGAGGGTGTCGCGAGTCATGGGGCGTCTCGGATGGGGCGAAAGGCTGTCAGCCTATGCATCTGCAGGGCCAAGGTCGAGCGTCGTAAAATCTCTACGCCTTTGGCCCGCGATTTTTGTTAGCTTCGATCTCCTATAAAACTGCGCATGGGCTTCTGTAGCCCCACCGAAAGCGCAAGGGATCGAGCCGCCATGAACCTGCCCACCCGACCGCAACCCGAAACATTCAGCGAGCCCGCCACCGACGGTCACCTTATAGGCGGCTTTACCTGGCGCCATATTCGCACCGACATCGAACGCCCCGTAGTGATCATCAACGCCGCCACTTCGGTACGTTGCCGTCACTATTCGCGCTTTGCCGATTACCTGTTCACTCACGGTTTTGACGTGATCACCTACGACTACCGTGGCATCGGTGAATCACGCAGCGGCTCGTTGCGCGGGTTCAAGGCGTCGTGGTCGGATTGGGGCATGCTGGATTTCGAGGCGATGTTGCAGCGGGCGCAGCGGGAGTTTCCAGGGCAACCAATTGATGTGGTCGGCCATAGTTTTGGTGGCTGCGCGGCGGGGCTCGGGGCGTCAGGGGCGGTGATTCGGCGGCTGGTGACGGTAGGCGCGCAGTTTGCGTACTGGCGCGACTATGAAGCGAGCGGGCGCTGGCGGATGTTTGGCAAGTGGCATGTGGTGATGCCGTTGGTGACGGCGCTCTGTGGATACTTCCCTGGTAAGCGGCTGGGCTGGCTGGAGGACACGCCTGCAGGCGTAGTGCGCGACTGGAGTACCCCGACGCCAGGTTATGAAGGACGGCCTAGTGGGCGCGCCTTGGGCGAGCTGCCATTCTCACGGGTGAAAGCGCAGATCCTGGCGATCAGCATTACCGATGATCCGTTTGGGACAGTGGCAGCCATCGAGCGTCTGCTGGGTTATTTCAAGGCGGGCGAGCGCACGCATCTGCGGATTGCGCCGCAGGATATTGGCGAAGAGGCAGTCGGGCACTTCGCGTTTTTTCGCAGCCAATATCAGGATCGGTTGTGGCCGATTGCGTTGGCGTGGCTACGACAAGGCGAACTGGCAGCGAATACACCGGGGCGTCGAGTGACGGATCGTACCTAGAAACCCTTGGGGTTTTCCCAAAGCTGCGCTTCAATAGCCTACCCAGATCCTGAACCAAGGACGTGAGCCCATGGCCTCGCCGAACAAACAGCAAAAACGCGCCCACCGGGCAAAAGCCAAGGCCAAGCAGAACCGCACACAGCGAGCCGGCGCGCCCAAGGATGCCTTTGACGGCGACGACAGCCGCATTGATCTTGAATCGGTGGATTTGACCGAGCTGTTTGTGGAAATGCGCAACGCTGGCGAAACCAGTCAACAGGCGCTGTGCGCGGCGTTCCTGGCACATCCATTGTTGGCGCTGGTGTTGGAGCAGGAAGGCGAAGAAGAAGCGACCGACTTTATCATCGCGGCGCTGATCGAGTATCGGCAGTGGGCGACCGATAGCGATGATGAAGCAGCGGCGTTGGCGTGGGTTGAATCGTCGGAGTTTCAGGTCGATTACTTGGCGGCATCCCAGGCACTGACCAACTCAGAGAACTAACACAAAACAAATGTGGGAGCCCGGCTCCCACAGGTTTTCGCATTGCTTGGCAGAGGGTATTTCAACCCATCAGTTGAGCACTGCAGCCCCCACCTTTTGGCCCCTGCGCCGACTCGCCACAAACAGCCCCGCCGCAACCACCAGCAAGCTCAAGATACCGGTGGACATGATCTCCACGCGGTGCGCTTCCTGGAACAGCATGATTGTCAGCACGCCGACGATAAACACGATCACCGCATAGGTCAGGCCCGGGAACAGCCACATTTTGAAGGCAACTTCCTCGCCCGCCGCTATACGCTTCTGACGCATGCGCAGTTGCGACACCGCGATCACCAGATACACCAACAGCGCGATGGCGCCAGAGCTGGCCAGCAGGAATTCAAATACCGCAGCCGGTGCCACGTAGTTGGCAAACACTGCCAGGAACGCCGCACCAGTGGACAACCACACCGCCCAGTAAGGCGTGCCGCTCTTGTTGGTGCGCTTGGCCACAGCGGGAGCATCACCGCGACGGCTCAGCGAGAACAGCATCCGCGAAGCGGTATACAGCGCCGAGTTCAGGCAACTGGTTACCGCAACCAATACCACCAGGTCGACGATCAGCTTGGCATTCGCAATGCCCATGCGCTCCAGCACCGTCTGGTAGGAACCGACAGCCGCCAGCGCCGGATCATTCCACGGCACCAGTGCGACAACGATGAAGATCGACACCAGGTAGAACAGGCCAATCCGCCAGATCACCGAGTTGGTGGCCTTGGAGATTTGCTGGCCAGGGTTCTTCGATTCGGCGGCGGCGATGGTGACGATCTCGGTGCCCATGAACGAGAACATGGTGGTCAGGATCGCTGCCAATACCGCGCCCATGCCATTAGGCAGGAAACCTTGAGTGTCAAACAGGTGCGATACACCGCTGACCTGGCTGCCCGGCAAGAAGCCGAAAATCGCCAGAATTCCGAGGATTACAAAACCAATGATCGCCACGACTTTGATCAAGGCGAACCAGAACTCAAACTCGCCGTAGTGCTTCACGCTGAACAGGTTGGTGGCGGTCAGCAGCAAGGTGATGATCAGGGTGAATGCCCAAATCGCCACGTCCGGGAACCAGGCATGCAAGATAGTCGCGGCGGCGTTGGCTTCCAGCGGAATCACCAAGACCCAGAACCACCAGTACAGCCAGCCAATGGTGAAGCCCGCCCAGTGGCCGATCGCCCGGTCGGCGTACGTGGAAAACGAGCCGGTGTCTGGCGAGGCCACGGCCATCTCGGCGAGCATGCGCATCACCAACACCACCAGCGTACCGGCAGCAGCGTAGGCCAACAGCACCGCTGGGCCCGCTGCGGCAATCGCGTGGCCGGAGCCGACAAACAAACCGGCACCGATCACACCGGCAATCGACAGCATGGTGACATGCCGTGGTTTAAGCCCCTGTTCGAGGTCATTGGAGCTTTGCGTACGACTCATTGACACACCTTTGCGAGGAATTGCGAATACGGTCCACCCGGCCTGCCGTCTTTTTCGTGAAAAGAAACAAACAGAGCGTTCTTTATTCTTTACGCAAGATTTGCGCCAAAATGTAACAAAGCCCGGTTTGTCGTGGCCTGTAAAGAGATTCTTCATCCGTCGCAAGTCATTGAGATTACTGGCAATTCGCCACAGCGTTACCCGGTGACTCACTTCAAGAACGAATGAGCGCACCAAGAACACACACAAAAAGTACGTGACGCCCCATTAAAGGGCTGATGCGGACCGTTTGCCCGTTTAACCCTTCCAACACCCGGCCAAAGCTGGCACCATCGCGCCTTTTTTTACGCGAAGCCTTGGGCGAATCGGGTTCAAACGACTGTTCGGTTGTTGATGGCGCGACACACTGCTGCGCCGATGCGACAACCTGCCACACACCGCCGATTTACCCCTGGTAACGCTGTTGGCTGTCATCCAGAGGCTATGCTAGCTTGGCGCCTCGCCAGGAAGGCGGCCCAACAGCAGGAACGCAACGAACACAATGAGGACCCCACATGGCCGAGGCCACGCCCGCGCTTGAAATCCGCAACTTGCATAAACGCTACGGTGAGCTGGAGGTGCTTAAAGGCATCTCGCTGACCGCTCGCGACGGCGATGTGATCTCGATCCTGGGTTCCTCCGGTTCCGGCAAGTCCACGTTCCTGCGCTGCATCAACCTGCTGGAAAACCCCCATCAAGGGCAAATTCTGGTGGCTGGCGAAGAGCTCAAGCTCAAGGCCGCGAAAAACGGTGAGCTGGTGGCGGCCGACGGTAAACAGATCAACCGCCTGCGCAGCGAAATCGGTTTTGTGTTTCAAAACTTTAACCTGTGGCCGCACATGAGCGTCCTCGACAACATCATCGAGGCCCCGCGCCGAGTGCTCGGCCAGAGCAAAGCCGAAGCCATCGAAGTCGCCGAAGCCCTGCTGGCCAAGGTTGGCATCAGCGACAAGCGCCACGCCTACCCCGCGCAGTTGTCCGGCGGCCAGCAACAACGCGCCGCGATTGCCCGTACCTTGGCGATGCAGCCCAAAGTCATTCTGTTCGATGAGCCGACCTCGGCCCTTGACCCGGAAATGGTTCAGGAAGTACTTAATGTGATCCGCGCGCTGGCCGAAGAAGGCCGCACCATGCTGCTGGTCACTCATGAAATGGGCTTCGCCCGCCAGGTGTCCAGCGAAGTGGTGTTCCTCCACCAGGGCCTGGTCGAAGAGCAAGGATCGCCACAGCAGGTGTTCGACAACCCGCTTTCGGCGCGCTGCAAACAATTCATGTCCAGCAACCGCTAACGGAGCAACATGCATGCAGAACTATAAAAAATTCCTCCTGGCCGCCGCCGTCACCATGGCCTTCAGCGCCACAGCTGCAGCCGAGACGTTGAAAATGGGGATCGAAGCGGCCTACCCGCCCTTCAACAATAAAGACGCCAGCGGCCAGGTTGTCGGCTTCGACAAAGACATCGGCGACGCCCTATGCGCCAAGATGAAAGTCGAGAAATGCGAAGTGTACGTCTCCGATTGGGACGGCATCATCCCGGCCCTGAACGCCAAGAAGTTCGACTTCCTGATCTCTTCGCTGTCGATCACCGACGAGCGCAAGCAAGCCGTCGATTTCACCGACCCGTACTACTCCAACAAGCTGCAGTTCATCGCGCCTAAAACCACGACCGACTTCAAGACCGATAAGGCCTACCTCAAAGGCAAGACCATCGGTGCGCAGCGTGCGACCCTGGCCGGCACCTGGCTGGAAGATAACCTGGGCGACGATATCAAAACCACGCTCTACGACACCCAGGAAAACGCCTACCTCGACCTGACTTCCGGTCGCGTTGACGCGATTCTGGCGGACAAGTACGTGCAATTCGATTGGCTCAAGACCGACGCTGGCAAGGCTTACGAGTTCAAGGGCGAGCCCGTGGTAGAAAGCGACAAGGTCGGTATCGCCGTGCGTAAAGGCGACCCGCTTCGCGAGCGACTGAACAAGGCCCTGGCGGAAATCAAGGCCGACGGTACCTACAAGAAAATCAACGACAAGTACTTCCCTTTCAGTATCGAATGATCCTGAATTGCCTGCCCGGCGCGCTCGCTTGAGCGCGTCGGTCCTTCGCAATGCCTGCCGCGATATGAATAAACACCCATGACTATCGATCTCTACGGATTCGGCCCGGCGCTCGCAGCCGGCGCGCTGATGACCGTCAAACTGGCACTCACGGCCCTGTGCCTGGGGCTGGTGCTCGGCCTGGCCGGTGCCTTGGCCAAGACTTCCCCGTACAAGTCGCTGCAATGGCTTGGCGGCACTTACTCGACGCTGGTTCGCGGTATCCCCGAGCTACTGTGGGTACTGCTGATTTATTTCGGCACGGTCAATATGATGCGGGCCCTGGGGGAGTTTTTCGGCAACCCCGACCTTTCCCTCAGCGCCTTCGCCGCCGGGGTGATCGCCCTGGGCCTGTGCTTCGGCGCCTACGCCACTGAAGTGTTTCGTGGCGCGATCCTGGCAATCCCCAAGGGCCACCGTGAAGCCGGTGTTGCATTGGGCCTGTCGAAGCTCCGAATCTTCACCCGTTTGATCATGCCGCAAATGTGGCGCATCGCTCTGCCGGGGCTGGGTAACCTGTTCATGATTTTGATGAAGGACACCGCGCTGGTCTCGGTGATCGGCCTGGAAGAAATCATGCGCCACGCGCAGATCGGCGTGAGCGTTTCCAAACAGCCCTTCACGTTCTATATGGTCGCCGCCTTCATGTACCTGGGCCTCACCGTCCTGGCCATGACCGGTATGTACTTCCTGGAAAAACGCGCCGCTCGCGGCTTTGCGAGGAGCACGCAATGAACGGGGACTACAGCTGGCTGTCGCATTTTGACCTGGGCCTGAACTGGGCCGTTATCATCAAATGGCTGCCAAAACTGGCCCAGGGCGCAACCCTGACCATGGAGCTGGTGGCCATTGCCGTAATCCTCGGCCTGCTGCTGGCGATCCCCCTGGGCATCGCTCGCTCGTCGCGCCTGTGGTACGTGCGTGCCCTGCCCTACGGCTACATTTTCTTCTTCCGTGGCACGCCGCTGCTGGTGCAGTTGTTCCTGGTCTATTACGGCCTGGCGCAGTTCGACGCCGTGCGCGAGAGCGCCCTGTGGCCCTATCTGCGCGACCCGTTCTGGTGTGCCACCGCCACCATGACCCTGCACACCGCCGCCTATATCGCCGAGATCCTGCGCGGCGCAATCCAGGCTATTCCACCGGGTGAGATCGAGGCGGCGCGGGCCCTGGGCATGTCCAAACCCAAGGCGCTGTTCTACATCATTCTGCCTCGGGCGGCGCGCATCGGCCTGCCGGCCTACAGCAACGAAGTGATCCTGATGCTCAAGGCCAGCGCCCTGGCCAGTACCGTGACCTTGCTGGAACTGACCGGCATGGCCCGGACCATCATTGCCCGCACTTACCTGCCGGTGGAGATCTTCTTCGCCGCCGGGCTGTTCTACCTGTTCATGGCTTACATCCTGGTACGCGGCTTCAAGCTGCTGGAACGCTGGTTGCGGGTCGATGCCTGCCAGGGACGCTGAAACCCGGTTGACGGGTGAGCACCTGCTCGCCCGCTTCCAGGCGCTGGATGCCTTCCTCACCGAACATCAAGGGTTGTGGCAGCCACGGCCCTTTACCCATCTGCAATTGCCGTGGGAAACCAGGCATCCCGAGCTGGCCCAATGGTTGCGCCGACGCTCCCTGGCCGAGGCCGAGAGCAGCCATAACCAGCCACATACCTTGCCAGCACCCGCACCGTTTCCTCAGTTGGCAGCCCAATCCCGGACGCTCAGTGCTGTGGATAACTTGCCGACGGTTGCCCTTGCACCTGCGCCACCGCGCTTGAACGTCGACGTTCCCGGCCGCAAGTGGCAGCAGATCGAAGCCTTCGGCGCCGCCCTGCAGTTTGCCAACAGCTCCACACACTGGCTCGATTGGTGCGCGGGCAAAGGCCATCTCGGCCGTAGGCTGCTGCAACCAGGACAACAACTGACATGCCTGGAATACGACCCCGCCCTGATCGCTGCCGGCATTGCCCTGAGCGAACATCATCGATTGCCCACGAGTCATTGCCAGCAGGATGTGATGGCCGAGGATGCCGCGCTGCGACTCAACCGCGAACACACACCCGTAGCCCTGCACGCTTGCGGCGACCTGCATGTACGCTTGATGCAACTGGCAAGCACCGCCGGTTGTAATCAAATGGCCGTGGCACCTTGCTGCTATAACCGCATCAGCGCCGAGCAGTACCAGCCGCTGTCCGACCCCGCCCGGCGCTCGGCTTTGCGCCTGTCGGTGGAAGAACTCGGCTTGCCGTTGAGCGAAACCGTCACCGCCGGCGCCAGGGTCCGCCAGCAACGGGACATCTCAATGGCCAGGCGCCTGGGGTTTGATCAGTTGCAACGGCAACTGCGCGGGTGCGATGACTACCTACCAACACCGTCGCTGCCCAGCAGTTGGCTGGGCAAGCCTTTCGCCGATTACTGCCAGGAACTGGCAGCGCTCAAGGGATTATCCACAGGCGAACAGGACTGGACGACGTTGGAAACGCAGGGCTGGCAACGCCTGGCCGAGGTTAGAAACCTGGAATTGGTGCGCGGTCTGTTTCGACGCCCGCTGGAAATGTGGCTGGTGCTGGATCTGGCTCTGTTTCTCGCGCAAAACGGCTACAGCGTGCAAGTGGGCCGCTTCTGCGAAACGGCGCTGACCCCGCGCAACCTGATGGTGCTGGCCGAGCGCGATTAAGGGGCAGACTTTCCAGTCACAGCCTGTGGATAACTCTGTTGATGAAATCCTGGCGAAGGCCGTAGCAGCAAGCGCTGCAGAGCAAAATGCTGACTGGTTATTTTTTGTTCAAAAAATAAAACGCACGCAAAACAGGCAGTTGCAGCCCAATGAGTACAGCACTACAAAATATCTGTTTCAGCCCATTTACAACCATCAGATTGTGCATAAGCATCTGGCGGTAACGGCATAACCCGGCTGGACAAGCTGACCCCAAGACTCATTGCGCAAGCTAGTGCGACCGATACCGGGCAAGGCGTGGCTCAAGCCAAAGTGATGATGCAAGGCATTCTGCGGGTCCAAGTCCAGGGCCAGCACCGACTGCCCCAAACGCTGAAAACCGCCCGGACTCAAATTTGGCGCATTGACGAAAAGCGCCCGTTCGACAAACCCCTTCACCCGATCCCCTTCAACCTGCTCGACCGTGCCGACAAACCGCACATCCGCCCAATCCGGCGGCCATCAGGAAAACCGAAACTCCATGGGACACCCTCACTGCCTTGCTTCCTCCAGTGGCTTGCGCTGGCCGAGTTCAGGAGGCCTGCGCGGGGTTGGGAGACTCTCGCATGACGGCAATTGGCAACCACCCACAAAATGGATATCGGGGAATCTGCGGTGCATTGGGAAACCACCTTCGCGCGGTGTCGACGGCGCGGGCGGTGAGGTTGAATCCGAGGGGTTGCTGCGGGGCGGACGGGGGAAAAGCTGGGGGTCTGAAAAATAGTAAGAATTCAGGGGTTTACAGAAATTTTCCAATCGCTATAATCAGCGCCCTAACACGCCGGTATAGCTCAGTTGGTAGAGCAACTGACTTGTAATCAGTAGGTCCCGAGTTCGACTCTTGGTGCCGGCACCATATAAATCAAAGGCTTGCAGCGATGCAGGCCTTTGTTTTTTGTGCTCCACGTAACAAGCCACGTAACAAGCACCCCAAACGGATTGGAGTAGGCGAATGGATTGGATGCAGTTTTTCTCTGCTCTCGTATCAGCTTTGGCTTGGCCAGGCGCTATCGTCTGGATCATCTTCATGCTGAAGCGCCCCATTCTTGCTGCGATCCCAAAAATCCGAAGCTTTAAATATGGAGAGCTTCACATCGATCTCTCTGAAGAGCTGAAGTCTCTGCAAGAAGATCTTCCAGTCGCAACGCCCGACCCGTCTTCCTCCACTGACAGCCAAGACGTTAAGCCATCGATACCGGTACAGCTGGCTGCCGTTTCACCGAGAGCAGGTGTTATCACCGCGTGGCTTGAGGTCGAAAAAACCCTTGGCGAAGTTATCGAGAGCAAGCAATTGGAATCGGACAGCGCTAACAAGCACCGAGCAATACACTCCCCAAGACAGAGCTTTGAATTGCTGCGCCGGCACCAGTTCATTGACAAAAACGTATTCGACGTTGGTGTTAAGGCATTCCGACTCCGAAACGAGGCGATGCACAGGCATGATCAAGAGGTGAGCTTTGAAGACGCTCTTGCCATGGCGGATATATGTGAATGGCTCACAGAGCGACTGAAGGCTGCTTAACTTTCAAGCCGTGGATGGGTCAAGCAGTTGCGGGCGTGTCCACTCAAGCGTCAGACTTTGCAACCCGCACCGAAGGGGCTCTCCACTTTCAGGTTGACCCCTCGGAAAAAGGTAATTTTGGTAATCGGTTTTCTGAAATACCCTGAAAGCCTTTAAAATCAAGGGTTTGAGAGTTATTGGTAATGGTAATTTTATAGTAATTGAATAGTAAGATTATTACTTTTGACTAGGGTAATTTGCCAAAATCAAAAAAACCTTATAAATCAATAGCTTACAAATAAATTACCTTTGAGATTACCCCTAATTACCGTCCCCGGTAATCGCTCAAAGCCAAGCCCTGCAAGGCCTGCAGACTGACCTCCAATCCAAATTACCAAATTACCCTATCCCCGCAGCCCTCCTGAAAAGCCACTTTGCCACCATCGAAAAAAGATCCCAGATCTCTCATCGATGACGTTTTTTGGGACGGTGAAAAAGGGATGACCTGGTCACAATCGCCGGGTGATTCTGTGAAATGACCGAAACCGCCTGCAGGCCTTGTACCACTTGAGGTGTAGCGGTTTTTCCTGCTCGGCGAATGTTGGTATTTCCCCACCCGAATTGATCGAGCGCGTTTTCGAAAACCCACTCAAACCCACGTTTTCCAATTTTTCGCCCAATGAAACCGGGGGTTCCAGGCTTGCCCCGCTCATGACCTCCCGCAGCGCCGCTGTGCAACCGCGCTGCATTTCTTTGCAAAACCTTGCACAAAATGAAATGGCCATTCCCCTGTGAAGCCCCACGGCCCACCTGGCCTGCAGGATCGTTTGCACTACATCCAGATTTGCACAAAAAACGGACGCAAAGCCCGTCGGCGGGAGGGGGATAAGTGCTTTTTGGTGAGTTTTTTTCTTCACGAGCCTGTTTTCTTTAACGCCGTGACCTGAACGGCAATGACCAGCACTTCATCGGTCCGCTATAGCCTGACCGCGCCTCGCAGACATACTGTTCATGCATACAGCAATCAGCAAGAGCTAGCGATGAGCGAAAAACATTCTGAAAGGTCGGTGGACCAAGCCACCGCTGTCGCGCTGTGGCACGCATTGCTACGTGATGAAGCCGCTTTGCTAGAACATCCGGGATCTCATCACAAAGCCCTACTGACATGGGCCTACGCATTGCACCGGGATCACGTGATCGACCGTGACGACCTTCGCGATTTCCTGGAGCAGGCGGATGGCGCTCTGGCCTATGCGGTCGAAGCCCTTTTTGATCGTCAGCTTGGCGAATAGGAGGGCTACCGTATGCATATGTTGATTACCCCAATGAGATGCCGAGGTGTTCCACTGACGCCACAAGAGCGGCGACTCTATCCGGCGATAAAGGGCAATGTGATTGTGAATTCAGAGAACAATGCCGAGCTGGGCCGGAGTGCCAATGTAGCCCGCGTTGAGGTGGGAATGCCTCTCGAACCAGATCCTTTACCACGATTGCTGGACGCAACGCTGGCGGGGATGGCCGTGATCGGATTTGTCTTGAGCGGGATTGAATTCATTGATGGCTGCGCATATGCGCAATCTTGGTGGTGCAGGCTTGGGTGAGCATGTGATATAGAGATTGAACATCAATCTACGACTTTCTTTATCGAAACAATAATTATTTTCCTGAAAAGGACATCACATGCTTCAGGCAAGCACCGGTAAACATTTCACACTTCCATGCAGGCATTCAAACCTACTTCGAGGCGTCCTATATACAAACATGAGTTTGTTTGGGGAAGAAGGAGTAGAAACAGTATTCGGGAAGTTTTTTCCATCTTCGATGCGAAGACACCCCAACGTCATTTCCTGCGAAATAATTGAAAATATTGAGCATGAAGGAATTGCCCCAGGAGTATTGCACTCCAATGGAATAGATATCTACTTAAGTGATTTTGCGGACATCATATCATTCTCCCTCAACATCATCTGCACCCCAGATGCAGATCTTGCAAACAGACTCTTAAGCAAACAAGAAAAACCCGGCGCACCATCACCGAAAAAACATCTAAATCGAATTTATGAAGATTCGGTATATATCAAACCTGAAGAGATCGAAGACCTTAAAATATTCACCTCGGATTTATTAGGACTCCGGAGGAAAGAATACCTATTAGCGATCAAAGCAATTAGAACATACGTAACAGCTCTACATCGACTAAGCGAGAACTTGGATCTGTCATACACGCTCTTAGTAATGTCGATAGAGGCCCTCGTTCAGAAATTCAGCACCTTTGAATCTTCATGGGGCGATATTGAAGACGCCAAGAGAAAACCAATAGAAAAAATACTAGAAGAAGTTGATCCGGAAATATCTGATAGATTGAAAGCTGTAATTGTTAAAAATGAACATCTTGCGCTAGCCAAGAAGTTTAAACATTTCATACTTGCCAACCTGCCGGCGAATTACTTCACGGATGATGCCTCACTACTTTCCCAGCCAATCGGCCGCAAAGACTTGGAGAGTGCATTACAAAACCTTTACAAGACTCGTTCTAAATACGTTCATGAGCTAAAAGCTTTGCCCAAAGATTTCGGGAAGTTTTCAGGACAGTCTGAAACAGCAGTTTTTGACAATGAAATAATACTGTCTTTCCAAGGCCTTACTCGCCTAGCGAGGGCCGTAATAAAGGAATTCATCACGAAGCAAGAAAAGATTCAACATGAATCGTGTGATTACAATTTAGAAAACCCCAACTTATCTCGACTGCCACTCTGCCCATCCATGTGGATAAGCGACACCCAACAAGTAACTAAAGATAACTTGAGCACTTTTTTTTCTGGCTTCATAGGATTAACCGAAAACCTCTATAGCGATGCTCCCAAAGGAAAACTGTATGATGTGAGAGGCGTAATAGAGAAAGGCTACTCGATGAAACACCAATTATCTACGCAGCAGTTCCGATCAGCTCTAGCCCTATGCGTTGTATTCTCAAAACTTGCAAAACATGAATACATACCCAAAATTGATATTTCCGACAAAGAATACGACTTAATAAATGGTCCGTCCGCCGAGTCACTTATTGCCCATGCCGTTTTGGGATACGATACCGAATGGAGCGTTGCTGAACACGAGATAGAATTCGAAAACTATTACAAGAAACGTTTCAAAAAAACCGGATATCGGGTTTCGCACAAATTCGAGGCATGCTTAGGTTTAGCATTAGCGGAAAGATATAGAGCTTCCGGTGACAATGATCGCGCCGAAAAACAACTTCATAAAGCCGCTGACGACTTCCCTTCTATTAAATCAATAAGAGAAGTATCGCGGAACTTTAAGCCAGACACACCTTTGCGATGGCTCGAAATAGTTTACCCAAACATTATCTATAAACCATCACAAGAAACTCTAGAGTGTAATGGACTTTAACTTTACTGATAGCGTAAGGGCTCGTGCGGCTTTTTCCGTGAATACCGCCGCATCGGTCGGGCTCGGCGTTGGACCGGGCTGGTGAGTGTGCTCAGATAATTGGACATTCATCTGTTGCACCAGGTCGAGCAAATCACAAAGTACCTGCAGCACGTTCACCCCCTCGGATCCCAACCAGGTCTTGGGCGCGACCATCCGCTGACTGACCGCCGCCACGCTCTTACGCAGCCCCTCAATCCTTTCCTCCATATCGCCACCCACCGTGGCGTTGTGCTTCTGCCCCACCACCAGGTTCAAATCCCGCCCGGTGGCCTGGTGCAGATCATCCACCGCCGCCAGGCTCGCAGACCCGCCCGATAGCAGCTTGAGCGCGCCCAGGGCTTCAAGCGTCTTGATGCCCCCTACCGATTCGGTTGAATGGTCGTCCACCGTCCTGGTGTGGCTCTGGAAGCTCTCCGTGTTCTGCATCGCCTCCACTTCCCGCTCGATCGCCTTATCCTGGATCTTGCCGTCCGTTTGGCGCAGCCAGTTGCCATCGGCGTCGACGCGCTGCTGGCAGGCTTCGCTGTGCTGCCACACCTGGTCGCCCTTCGGCACCCGGGGAAGGCTCAGGCCGTGTGGCAGGATCTGAGTGATAAAGGGCTTATGCGGCAGACCGTAGGCAAAGCTGACCACCACGGTGGTGCCCTCCTCCGGAAAGCCGAACATACCCGCCTCTTGCCCGCCCATTGGCGCCGGCAAAGGTAGGCCAGTCAGGATTGGCAGCGCGGGGTCTGGCTCGCCATCGGGCAGCAACACTTCCACGTCGACGCCAAAGCGCGGCCGGAAGTCGTCGCACAGCCCAGGTGCGGCCGGCGCATCGGGCACGGCCACCACCCGGCCAAAACGTGGCAGGTGGTAGCCGCCGGTCAGTTCAGGGAATTGCCGCTCTACACTGCGACGGATTGCGTCGTCCATTTGATCGCCATTTGGTTGCCGGCAAGGGTCACGCTGGTGATCCTCTCGCCCTGGTTGATGGTTGCACCTGGGCGCAGTCCTGGAAGGGCCGCGATCATTGCGCTCTGGTTGCCCTGGTAGCCGTCGAACAGTTCGACGGGCAGTTGCAGCGGCGAGCGGACACCGAAGAAGCTGTCGGCCCAACTGCCCACGAATACCTCGCCGTCGCCCTGCTGCTGCCAGATAAAGTCGGGGATGCTGAACACGCTGGCCAGGCTGTCCATGGCCAGGTAGCCAGCGGCCAGGCTGTAGAAGAACGGAGCCTTGACCTTGGCATAGGCCTTGTCCGGCACCCGGAAGCTCAGGCCAGTCTTGTCGCTGACCTCGGCCAGGACGCCCTGCAGGTCGACGTGGCGCAGGTTCAGCGGCATGGGCTGGGACAGGATTGCCGCCAGTTCGCGACAGATCAGGATCTGCTGCACGCTGTTGATTGCCGTCGACCGCTCGACAAAACCAATGAAGTGACGCTGTAGCGGGTTGTCGTTGTAGCCGACATCGAGCGTCACCAGGCCCTTGACCGGGGCGTCCGCCTGAATGGTGAAGGTCGCCCGGCCGGGGCTTTTGATCTCCAGCCGTACTTCGTCCTTGATCAGCGGGTGAGGCGTGCCGCCGATGGTCAATACCTTGTGAAGTTTCATGGTGTCGGGGCCAGCCAGTCGTCAACCTTTTTCAAGGTCCGTTCAAAGCCGCTCAGTTCCTCGGGTTTGCCGGTCCCGTCACCACCACCAGCGGCGGCGGCGCCGACTGCCGAGCCAGGGCCGGACTGTGATGTAACGCCCTTGCCGGCGCGCCGGTTCTCCACCCGCTCGGGGTTGGACAGCTTCTCTGACAGGGTGAATTGGACAAGCCACTGGTTGAGGGTGTCGTCTTCCCGCGCACTCACGCCGTCGCTGAACTGCACCTCGCGAATACCGAAAGCAGCGGCGGTGTCGTTGACGATCCGGTACATCTTGAGCTGGCCACCACTGGCCGTGGCCTCGGCCAATCGCATCAAGTCGCGCAGTTGCACCGCGTCAACGAACGCAATAGTGAGGCTCACGGCAAGGGTTTTGGGCTTGAAGCCCTTGTGCGCGGTCTGGCTGTTGCTGGTCTGTCCGGACAGATCGTCGCTTTCGATGCGCAGGTTGGCCGTGATTTTCAGGCGTTTGCCCAAGATCTGTTGACCGTCGAGTAATAGCGTCATAGGCCGACCAGCTCCCTCACAAAGCTCAAACCATCCAACGAACCCACCAGAAGCACGCCGGCGCACAACACCCACTCATGACCAGGTGCATCGCCTTCCAGCAAAGCGCGGCGCAATTCGTTGTTGTCGCCGGGGCCCAGGATCCGCGCACGCATGCTGTGATCGGCATTGCCGTCAGCCAGCAGGGCTTTCAGATCATTCAGCTGTTTGTCACGGCCCTGCTGCTGGGCAGCTTTACGGCCGGCCAGGGCTGCCAAGTCGCCCATGGGCGAGCTGTCGGCCGCGTAGCTCTCCAGAACGGCGATCTGGCCGGCCATGGATTGCTTGGCCGCTTTGACCACCGTGCAACGCTCCAGGGGCAGCGCCGACCAACGTGGCAAAGGCCCAGCGCTGGGGATCTCCCACTTTTCCGCCTCAAGGCGCGACAGGTTCCGTGCACGACGCTCAGCACGCACCAGGTCAGGGATCGGCAACAGCGCGTTGAAGCGCGCCAGGGTCTCAGCGAACTGGTCCAGGCGCGTGCCCAGGAACATCAGCGACAACGCATATTGAGGTCCGGCCGGTCGGCCGTTGTCGCTGGCGTCTACCAGTTTGGCGGCCAACTGCTGTAGCAAGTTGGGTGCGGACAGAAAACGCTGATGGCCACGCCCCTGGCCCACGCCACTTTGAAACGGCGTCACAGCCAGGCACGCCGGCGCCTCGCCCATCTGCCCAGCCAGTGCGGCGCGGCCGGCCTCGATCGCACCTTTGGCCGCGTCTCCCACCGGCCCCGGGTTGGTGCTGGTCATGCCGTCCAGGCCCGCCAGGCGTTGCGCGGTGCTGGCCAGCTCGCCGCCAGCCAGATCCTGGGCCGCTGACAGTTGGCTCATCCACTGGGTGGACTGCTCGGGCCAACGCATGGTCACCGGTGCCCAGGTCATGCCTCATCCATCCAGGTTGGCACCAAAGGGCGGGCAGCATGCGGAAAGCCTGACGTCTGGGGCCAGTCACGCAGGGCCTGCATGTACTGCAGCAGCTCTTTGAATTGCTCATCGCTCAGAGTAGTCGGCGTGTCGATTTCCACCTGGTCGCGGTGACGGTCGCGCAGCCCGATAGCAGCCGACAATGCCTGATCGCGCCATGCACGCTCGGTGATTGCCATCTGCTCATCCGTTGGACCTGGTGCGGCCATAGCGACCGGCACGCCATCAGCGTTTAGCTGAATCACCCGGCCACTGTCCTGAGCGCCAAGGAGGTCGGCGTAGACCTTGTCGGAGATCTTCACCGCGTCGGCCGGGATGTTCTTGCCGTGAATTTTTGACGATAAGAAACCGTCAATTGCAGAGAAAAATTTCATTGCTTCAAGCTCCTAATAGCCGATGGCGATCCAAAAAAGACTGTTGTTTGCATTGCCATTAACGTAGTCAGGGCCGAGCCCCATCAAATACTTTGAACGATCAGGGACAAGCACCCAGGTGCTATTGCCATGTGCAAAATTCGCCATGGCAACCATGGCTATTGCCGCCGTTGGAAACGTCATGGGGAAGAACCGGAAACCCGTGTCGCTATGTGTCTCTGTGCCGCATCCCCATTGAATGACCAGTCCCCCCAACCAGCTCGGCAAGGAAATAAACCCCGTGGCCCCAAGCGAAAAAGACACGCCCATCCGCAGCTTTTTGGGCGTGATATACGTCGTGTCGTCGGCGCCCACGTTGAGCTGCTCGACCGTTGAGACTCGGGCAATTCCGTGGACTGCCTCGGTAGCCTGAACATTGTTCGCCTTGTCATCCGGGTTGAAATTCGCCTCGGTCCAGAAGCGATAGCGATTGTTCCCGGCTGACCAGCCGCCAAAGGCAAACTGGTTATCCGTATCCAGGCCAAAGAAAGTTGCGTACGAACCTCCACGGTAAAATGCGATCACCGCTGGGGCCGTATCTACATCCGCGTTGAAAATGCCAATCGGGGCATGGCTTTGACTGTAATCAGCCGCTGCTGCAAGCGTTGGCAAAGCACCGGAGGAAAAATAGGTCGTAGGGTTAACTGCCCCACCCTGCTGGACAAAGCGCACATCACTTTGATCTTTGGTGAATACGTCAGCCTTGTTGGCTTTCTCCTCAATGTCCTTATTCAGCAGCCGCTTTACCCCCGCCACCATCTTGGTGCTGGCCAGCTCTGAGCTGCTATCGCTCGCACTGTCATCACTGATCGCATTGGGTAGCTTGCCCAGGCCCACGTCGTCCTTGGTCGTAGCGCGGGCCCGCAAGCTTGCGTAGTCCCCCGTCCGGGCGGCGAAGTGCTGTACCAGTGATCCCGCGATGGGCTCCATAGGGCGGCGATCGGTAATGGTGTTGGCGTTGGGCAGATCCGCAAGGGCCACGCAGTAGTGCTTTACGCCGGCGCTGTCGGTGTAGTCCGGGCGAGCTGCGCCGAACACCACCTGCCAGCCGAGACGTCTTGCTGGATATCCCGACCAAACTGGGAAAGCCGCTGGGCGATCTGGACGTCAGAAAATTCACGCCTGCCCTGGTGCAGCGCCTCATCGATCGACTGGCCGACGAGGGTACACCCTCGAAGGCAGCCCACGTTCTGAGATACCTACGGCGCGTGTTGCAGTGGGGCCGCAACCGTGGATTCATCGACGTGAACCCAGCCCTGGGCATTGAGGCCCCAGTCGAGCGTAAACAGCGACGGCTGCCGAGATCCTCCGTCATGCTCGACCTGATCGAACGCGCCCGCGTGCTGGGTCAACTCAAACGTGGCCAGCCAGGATCCTGTCCGGAGTACTTGAGCTACGTGATGGAGCTGGGCTACCTGTGCCGGCTACGCGGCATCGAAACGGTGACCCTCAGCGATGCCAACGAATTGCCAGATGGGATCCTGACGAACCGTCGCAAGGGTAGCCGGGACAACATCGTCCGTTGGACGCCTCGGCTTCGCGCAGCCTGGGATGGCGCAAAGGCGTACCGATCGGGCGTATGGCAACGCACAGCATCACCAGTGCCGATCGCTGCAGACAAGCGCTTCATTATCGTCGCTGCACACGGCGGTGCACTGCAAAAGTCGAGTCTGGACAGTGCCTGGCAGCGCTTCATCACCGCAGCCATCGAAGCAGGCGTGTTAGCCGCGGCTGACCGGTTTGGCCTTCACGACTTGAAGCGACGAGGAATCACCGACACGGTAGGCACTCGAGCAGACAAGCAACAGGCCAGCGGCCATCGGGTAGAAGCGATGATGGATGTGTACGACCTGAGCGTGCCCCTGGTAGACCCCTCCGCTCCATAAATCCTTGCGTAATAAGGATTTACCCCCCCCTATAGAATCAGCACCTTACGGCTGCCTCGACGTAACAAGGTATGCCGTAAGTCGTTGTTTTACATACAGAGAGCAGCATCCTTGTAATCAGTAGGTCCCGAGTTCGACTCTTGGTGCCGGCACCATACAAGGTTACAGAGAAGGCTTTCAAAATCTCTGGAACCCCCGAAAAACCCGCCTTCTGGCGGGTTTTTTCGTTTTGGGGTTCCGGTGAATGTTACTCGGATGAAGGTGAAGCGGATCATTGATTGAATCCGCCCGCCCCCATATCCCTGAGGTAATCCCGCTATGGGAAGATACCTAAAACCTCAGGGGTCAAGATCTGAAGCCCTATCCCCGATAACAGACTTGTACCCAGCAAGAAGAGAGCTACTTTCAACACCAAGCGAATACCACCGCCGAACCCTTTATGACGCAATAAATAGCTGGCAACAATCTTCCTGTAACCATCGCCGTGGCTAAGCGCATAGGCGATCGCTACCGCGAAAACAAACCATGCAGCGCGCTCAGGATGAGGCATTGTGATTATGGTCAACGCCAAACCAACACAAACAAAACCAATGCTATTAACTTTCTTGAAATAGCTCTTGGCGATGGCTTCATCTTCATCGTCCAGAAAGAAATTCGGTCTCATTGATATGCTCCTTTTAAGATCACAGTGCCGATCACCATGTCATCCAGTCACAGATTAAGAACTCTCCCTGACCGTTTCCACCCAAAGCAGGCGCGTTACTCCCGCAAATCGACAGGAGCATGTCACTCCACACGAATTTGTAACCAGACCGGAGCGAACGCTACTCGCCTAAAAGCAAAACGTGGCGCAACTGAGTAAGCGCTTGGCCTTCAGATCTCAGCGATCCGCTTGTCCACGCGGGTCCATCCACAGCCGCAGAACTCCCGAGAACTCGAGCCTTGACTCGAATTATCCACAGGCGTAGAAAAGATCGGGCAAAGCGCTGTCGCTGACAGCAACCCCAGGTAGCCAGAACCTTTAAGGCTACGCCACACCGTGGTGGTTCTCCCAAAGTGCGATTAGCGTCCGGCGGCTCGCACGGTCACAGCGATGTGATGGATGCCTACTTTTACCAGTGTGCCCACTGCGGCAACTTTCCCCTTTCATAGCTGCCTTGCAGCAACCTATCCGCTTGGCCATTTCATTGCGCCAACCTGCGCCCGTCTCTTTCTTCAGAAAAGAGACGGGCGCTCCTCACACTGCTGCAGC
The DNA here is from genome assembly GCF_055407145.1 of Pseudomonas sp. c313. NCBI lineage: Bacteria > Pseudomonadati > Pseudomonadota > Gammaproteobacteria > Pseudomonadales > Pseudomonadaceae > Pseudomonas > Pseudomonas sp. c313. The sequence goes on from NZ_JBUZRD010000008.1 coordinate 162,838, forward strand.
CCACGTCTGATTGGGCTCTGCGGCAATTCCCTCTGTGACAATCGGCGTGACAAACACCGAAGTCACCAGCAACAGCGACGCAGATGATGGTGCCGCAGCCCAAGTAATGGACTGCACCTGACTGACAGTCAGGCATGCCCCGGTCATCGCTTCACTGCCTTCACCCGACTCAGGATCTCGCGTCATTGGTCTCGTCAGTCAATGCAGCCTCCACCCGCCCACTTCTTCGGAAGTGCTCAGGAGGCCAGATCATGAGATGCCCAAGCTCCCGGTCGTAAGGAGCCGCCAGTCCCGCGTTAGTGGACAACCCTCACAGGTCGCAGGGGCCTTGATCCCTGATAACACTCAACATTCGTGGCGGGATGACGTGGGGAAGGTTTTAAGGGTTTGGCTTCGAGGGGAGTTTGATCATGGCGTTGGTCGATAAACGGGACGGACGCAATTTTGGCTATGGTCGGCAGTTGAGCTATGCCGGGCCGCAGGCATTGCGCGATCTGTTTGGCGGCGGGCACTACGGCACGGTCAAAGCGCACAGTGACCGCTGGCAGGCGTTTGTTCGGTGGTGCCGGTCGGAGGATGGACCAGGATTTAACGATGCACGACAAATTGATCGGCAGACCCTGCTGGAATACACCGAATATCTGCGTCAGCAAGTTGAACAAGGCGCTATAGGCATCGCCACCGCGCAAAACCGATTGTCCAGCGCGAACCGGACCATGGCTGCGCTTCGCGGTGATCAGTATGTGAAGGTCGTAAGTCCGAGCAAGGCGTTGGGAATGCGGCGCACCAGTGTTCGCCAATCGGTTCCGCAAGGCCAAGATCGCGAACATGTGAAACGGATCGTCGACGTACTCTGCGAACACCAAATGCAACGCGCTGCCGCCATCGTGCACTTGGCCCGAGCCGCCGGAATGCGCTTGCGCGAGGCCATTTTGGCCGACCTTCCTCGACTGCAACGGGAAGCCGAGCAACTCGGGAGGATCAACATCCAGGACGGCACCAAAGGTGGTCGCTCGGGAGCCTCGGCCCCTCGGTGGATAACGGTGGATGAGCACATCCGCGACGCACTGACATTCGCCCTTCAAGTCTCGCCTGATGGTAGCCACAACCTGCTTGCCGTAAATGAACGCTACCTCGATTTCCAACAGGTAATCGTTCGCCCCGCACGGGAGATTCTCCATACGCACAACCTCAAGGGCTTCCACGAATTGCGGGCGACCTATGCGTGCGAACGCTATGAGCAAATCACCCAGCATCCTGCGCCCATCAACGGTGGCAATTGCTACAAACTTGATCATCACCTCGATCAGGAGGCCCGAGCACAAATCAGCTATGAGCTGGGACACGGTCGTATCGACGTAGTGTCGGCTTACGTTGGTGGCCGAGCATGAGTAAGGCATTCGATATGGAGCTGTTTCTAGCGGGCATCCTTACCGGTTCGGTCGCAACTCGTAAGCGCCACATCCGCCAAGCTAAAGTCATTCAAACGGCTATCGCCGATCGATGGAAAATACGTAATCCATGGAAGTGGAAACAAAAACACTTGGTGTGGTTCGTACGCCACAGGATTGGTACTCGCTCTGGCGCGACCAAATATTACTACTGGTTAACCATCCAACTGATCGCGCTCAAACTCGATAAAGAATGGTTTTTACGGAACAGAGTCTGCCCATAAATGGCAATTGCACTTTGTATTCATCAACAGCGATTTACACGGTTCGCTCTTCGCGATAGCCTCCTGTTATGGCTTAAGGCCATGAAAGGACGCCGAAGGAGCCGGAATGGAAAGCCGTATTCAAGAACCGCTATGTGCCCACAATACACCGAAGTCATCGTATCGGTCGCTCCCATGCGTGGCGCCAATTCCTCTACCCCTCCCATATTTTCTTTCGGCCTCTCTCCCTGCTCGAAGAGCGCAGAAGTCGAGATCCCTAGGCCCTCTATGTCTGGTCGATCCTCCCAGGCCATTTTTTGAGTTTTTTTCGAAAAACTCCCCAAGGGATCTCGCTATTGAAAATCCTCTTGGCAATGCGACTTACAATATTAATTTAAGAGACTTGAATTTCCTATTCTTTCTCCTCGATTCATTTATTCGACCTCAGCCAGTCTCGGCCTCCCACTATTCTGGAAAAGTCTGATGAGCAATGTACCTTCGTATGGTAGCGACGTAGACGATTTGGCTTGGGGCTGCACACATACAGAAATTTTATATAAAACAGCGGCGAGCACCGTAAAAATATGTCACGTGAAAATTAGTGACGTGAAAAAAATAGCGTTTGAACTCTCAAACTCAGTTATTGATACATCGTGGATTATGGATTTAGATACAGGAACTCGCAGATCCTATCAAAAAACTGCCGCAGAAACTGCTCAGCTTCTCGTAAACATATTTGAGAGCACCGCAAGTTCTAGCATCGTCGCAGGGGAGTTCGGCGAACTCATGGTATCCATCGGCTCAGCAAGGGCGTTAGAGCTAATTTTTAATCATACTAGAATTCCCATAGCGGAACTATGGAAACCGCAAGCAAAGCAAAATGAAGGTTTCGATTTCCATACTACATGCACATCTAGCTTGATAAATTTTGGAGAAGCAAAGTATTCCTCCTCTGCAAGTCCCCACGGAAATGCGTTAGCTCAAGCTTCAGATTTCTTAGACGCCGAAAAACATTTTCGTGATCGAGTGCACTTGGTAAATTTGGTATCCGCAGATGCAATTGACAACCTTGACAATGAGAAATTCGGAGTCATTGCTGCCTTTTCGATAAACGCAGTAAATCCAGCAACCATATTTTATAACGCTCTAAAGACCGCTAGCGAGATAGTATCACTTGGCAAGATATCTAATATATATCTCGTAGGGGTCAGCAATTGATAATTGAAGAAATCAAAAATAGCTTGGACCCATACTCTGAACTACTCGATATATTAGATACACTACATAGGATAGGGCCTATCGACGGTGGAATACTGGAAAAACTTAGCTACTATAAAGAGTTTCATAGCAAAGTTTTTGCAACCATAGAAGAGCAAATAATTTCTGCACTTGGCCTATTTTACAAAGTAAAGTCCCCGAATAATTTATACTCATTCCTACTATCAGCTTTTGGTGACCAACACAAAAAGGAGTTTGGCGAATTTTTGACTCCGGTCCAAGCTAGCGTTAGGCGAGCAATCGAAAGCAAGCAATTTGTGTCCATCTCCGCGCCTACAAGTGCCGGCAAGTCCTATTCAATACGAGATTTCATTGCCGACCAAGTAGGAGATGCAGTCGTTATCGTCCCTTCTCGTGCCCTAATCGCTGAATATGTAAACACCATGAAGAGGAAGTTTAATGGTGATAAGGGAGTAATGATTTCAGCTTTTGTTGATAACATTTTTACAAGCCGAAATTTGAGACGCATTTTCGTGCTTACCCCCGAAAGAGCGCGAGATCTATTCTTAAGCAATCTCAAATTAAACATACGTGTGTTTTTCTTCGATGAGGCTCAGGTTTCAGAGGAGAAAATACGCGGGATTATGTTTGATGTACTTGTAAGAAGAGTCCAAAAAATATTTCCACTTGTGAAGCTAATATTTGCTCATCCTTTCGTAGACAACCCAGACGCACAATTTAAGAAACACAACATATCTTCAGTAAACAGCTATGCCCGCTCATATACTCATGGTGCGGTTGGAAAGCTATGCATTCATCGCCACGCAAATGGCAGAACTTACTATTTTTCTCCATACATTGAGAGTGGCCATACTCTTAAAAATTGTAGCGAATTTCACGATGGTTTTGAAGCCTTTGCCTTTAACGGACATCACTCAATTTTAATTTATGTCTCCAAGGCATCCATCTACAATGGAACATTCATCGAAAACTTCCAAAGCCACATAGATACATTTACTGAAATCACTCATCCCGAGGCAACTGAAATAATCGATACCGTGGAGCACCTTCTCGGTGCAGACCAGAGTGACCATAAGTCAAGAATGGTTTCACTTTTAAAGAAGGGTATCGTTATTCACCATGGGTCAGTCCCATTAGAGGTTCGTTTTTTGCTCGAAGACTTCATAAGAGGAGGGTTCGCAAAAATCTGCTTCGCTACTAGTACTTTGGCGCAAGGAGTAAATATGCCGTTCGATATTGTCTGGTTAGACAATATGCGATTTCTTGGCGACGGCGACGATGATAAGTCTTTGGCTTTTAAAAATCTCATAGGTAGATCTGGCCGCTTATCCACAGAGCAGCGATTCGACTACGGATATGTGTACACAGCCAACCCGAAACTATTTATCGAAAGAATTAACAATAATTTCAAACTAAACGAAAAATCCGTTATTGACTTACCACTTGACAATGAAAACTCAGACTCGAAAGAACTCATTGACTCGATCAAAGATGAAACATTTGATGATGACCTACATCTCCCCACATCGAAAGCGGAAAGGTTAATAAAAGCAGAAGCTTTAGCTAATGCAAAGAGAATACTTGACATTATATATCGACCTGGCGGAACTATAAAAGATAACATCGGGGGACAGTCGAACCTAGGCGCTAGGACCGAGGTAGTTCAATGCTTTAAATTTATATTCGAAGTCTCCCTTGATCGCGTTTTGTACGACGGAGAGATTGCAGTATTTGAAACCGCAATAAACTTATTCATACAGTCCATTCAAGGTAAATCATTTAGAGAAATCGTGGGCGGTCGCTACAGCTATCTTTCCCGTAGGGATGAAGGAAAAAATGGTACTGCTAGGTTTTCACAACCCGCAAACAAATTACCAGATAGTAAATTAAAGCGAAAATTTTCCCTTTTTCCTAATATACCGGCTAGAGAAGTAAGTTATGATGCAATTGTATTTGACACCTACGATTACATGGACCAGGTAGTATCATTCTCGCTTTCAGACACTTTTACTGGCACCTTTAAAATATATCTGAAACAAGCTCATGATCCTCGAGCCGAAAAAATCATTGAGCTGCTTCGGTTCGGGACCAACAATGTCGTACATACATTATTGATGCGTTATGGTTTCCCTCCGGAAGATGTTGCGGAAATAACCCCATACATCCAATCCATAAACGAAGCAAACATCATATTCAATAAAAATATAGATGAAGCACCTACTTACATCAGGCAGCTTGCTGATTGGTATCGCAGTTAATTAGCAAAAGTCGAAAAACTTTAAACTTGGAAGTGTACACATCCAAGTTTAACTGGCTATAGCTCACGTTGATTTAAACAACAAACGCAGCACACAATTTACTTTTTATCCGTAATGGAGTTGATAGGCCGGATCTGAAATTTCTTCGTATATAATGGCGACTTAAAGTATTGACCAACTTTCTCAGCTGTTTCTATTAGCGCATCAACTTTATCCTCCAGCTCGTCATCTCTATAAGCAGTCGATCTATCATTGGAAGAGAACGGCAAGTCAGGATTCGATGTTAAACATGGAATAGACGCGTGCCCAATTTCTTGCAAATACTGAAGAAAAGCTCCCTCCGCCATTACCAAACCATAACGACGCCACGCATATTTTTTACCCCAGTAATAGCCATCTGTTGCAGCATGAGTTACACGCTGGTCATTTTTTGCGGTATTTTCTACTAAAATATCATTTGACTGCTGCTTAGCTGCCAAAAAGCTTAGTATTTTATTAACAGAATCTCCTTTACCCATTGCCGATGGGTCAATAATATTTCGACCATCGGGCATTGTTCTAAATCCAATATTGTAGCGTTCTCCATTCAGCAACACGGGAGCGCTATTAGCTTCAAATTGATAGATGGTATCTGTCGTGAAGGGGGTGAATTGATGAAGAAACTTTCCATTGGCCAGAGGAATTATTCTGTAATTCCTAATAATCACGTCGTGACGGGTCTGTAAGTCTCGCGATTTCATTTGTCTTCCTTGAGGTTAGGCAGCAATCTAATATGCAGGCAATGTGCCATTCTTGCAAGGTTCATACGCTGTAAAATCGGGCATAAACAGTGCCAGTCATTCGGACCTATTGGCACATCTGGTAAAACGAGACTAAGTTTTTCCAAAAGGATAAATTTAGAGATACTTATCAGCATGCAACAAAAAAATCTAATAAATAACAATAGCTTAAGTTTTTATTCGACTCCTGGTGCCGCACCATATAGAACAACGACTTAGGCTCACCTTTTGGTGGGCCTTTTCCATTTTTGGGTTTTTCAGTTCTAAATTTTCCCCGTTCGTTCCCCGTTTCGTGTTCGTCCCCTCCCTCCGAGGATATTTTCCTACTGCCCAAGGTGTCCCATATCAGGATGCAATGAGCGGTCATGATCACCACACCCTCGATCAATCAAAATCCAGATCAACCGATCATCTCCACACTTTTTCGGTGGTGGTGCTGGAGCCGTGTGGCACTTCCATCACACTGAGGCGTTCTTGCCATTCCCCCCGCGCCAGCACCACCCCGGATCAGGGTAGTGGTCATTCATGGGGTTAATTTCACAAACTGCCGCATGCCTGCATGCGGTGGTCAACGTCATGGCGCGTTGAGGGTTTGCTATTGATTCGATACCGTTGAAGTGGCGTTAGCTGCGTATTTCGGCCCATCGTGACAGCTCATTTCGCTAACAACGTAACTGATTTTCCGCCTGTTCCGAAACATACGGAGCACTGCCTTACAGCCATTGCTGTAACGGGCAATGCTGCGGGTCCTCACGCCAAGGCTTCGGCGGTTTGTGTCAGGTTGAATCCGGTGCGTCGCTGCACGTCTTCAAGCTTTTCGCCGAAAAACGCGCTGATCTCGGGCACGCGGATGGCACTTAGCCATATTTCTAATTGACACCCCTCCCTTGGTCCTTTAAAAACCCATGCATTCGCTGTGGCTGTTGTGGGGCGAGCTTGCTTGCGCGATGGGTTCATGGGTGTCGTGTTTATCCCGTGAGCGCGCGTCATCGTTCGCGACCATCGCAGGCAAGCCAGCGCCTACAGAACAGCCAGAACAGCCAGAACAGCCAGAACAGCTGCATTACTCGCCTTTATCGAGACATGGATGTCGAAGAATCCCCCTCTTTTCAACTACCGCCGCTATTGGCTCGCTGCCCTTATTGTGTTGCTGGCTGTGCTCGATCCTTTTGGTCTGGCCAGCTCAAGCGACAAGGCCTCCGCGCAGTGGCTCAACCGTATGCTTGCCAGCAAATACCACAACGACGGTCAGCAGCGGATCGCGGTGGTGTTGATCGACGATGCCTATCTGATGCGCAACAACACCTCGTGGCCGATGCCGTATGGCGAGCAGAGCAAGCTGTTCAAGCGTTTGCTGGCGTACAAGCCCAAGGCGCTGTTTGTGGATTTGTTGTACAGCCACGATCACTCGTTCGGTGATCCGGCGCGGGGCAGTCAGTTGTTGGCGAATGTGTTTGAGCGTTATCAACGTCAAGGCATTGCGTTGTGGCTGGCCAATACCGGGGTGGCGCGGGGTGAGGACGGGCAGGCCAATACGCTGGAGCATTTTGCCCAGGTGAGCCAGCCGGCGCTGGTGGTGTGGGATGGCGTCGACGACAAGTATCCGCTGGCAGTGCCGACGGCGTTGGGAGTGATGGAGACGCCGGCGTTGGCGATGTATCGGCAGTTTTGCAAAGGGCTGGCGTGCGATGAGTTGCCGGCGGATGCCGAGGCAGCGGCGCGGTTACCGCCGATTGCGGTGCAGTGGGGGTTGAAGCTGGCGCCGGAGCAGGTGCGGATTGCCGATATTCGTCATTGCACGCCGTCGCGCAATTTTGTGCTGGATGGCGTGGCGCAGTTTTTCCAGGCGGTGTTCTGGAAGCTCGATGACTCGGCCCAGGCGCGCTGCCCTTACAGTTTTACCTTGTCGGCCAGTGATCTGGAGGTCAGTTCCGAGGAGGATCAGGCCTTGCTCGCTGAGTTGCTGCGTGATCGGCTGGTGATGGTCGGGGCGAATATTACTTCCACGGGCGACTTGGTGCAGTCGCCGGTGCACGGGCAGGTTCCAGGGATTTATCTGCATGCCATGGCGCTGGATAACCTGATCACCGACGGCATGGATTACGACCGGGAGCCGGCGAATCTGCCGTTCTTCAATATCAATTGGCTGGACGGACTGGAGCTTGGGCTGTTGGCGTTGATTGCCGTGCTCAAGGCCCTGCACGCCCGGCGCTCGGCCGGCCTGCATACCTGGAGCCGTTGGCGGCGCCAGGAGATCTGGTTTTTCTCTTCGCCTTACCTGTCGTGGCTATTGGTGATGCTGGTGTTGTTGGCGGTGTGTGTGCTGCTGCACTTCAACCACATCACGCCGGTCAACGTGCTGGGGATTGTTTTGCTGTCACTGGTGCTGTTCAGCGAGCGGATCGAAGCCTTTTTCGACCGTGGTCGCTGACGGTGCCGTTTTCTCGTCTTACTCAAGGAACTCAAGGATGAACAGAACCTTCATCGTGTTACTCGTCGCACTCTTCAGCCAAGCCGTGCTGGCCGAAACCCACGCCATCAAGGCGTTCCTCGCCGACCCGGTGGCGGTGCTGGATGAGCAGGGCAAGCAAGAGCGGGAAATCGCCCAGAAGGACGCGCCCAAACAGCCGGTGCCCGTGTTGCAGTACAACAAGGCGCTGGACCTGGTGCAGGTGGAGCTGGCGGGCCAGAAGGTCTGGCTGGACACCATGGACCTGCGCATCGACCCGCCGCTGAATGTGGTGGATCTGCCCTGCCAGATGATGCCCAAGAGTCTGGCCAAGGACAGTCACAACAATTCCACCATCGGTTTTGGTGCTGGCTGCAATCAATAAGGGAGCATCGCGGTGAAGGGATATCTATTGCTGGCCAGTGCATTACTCAGTGGTTGCGCCACCTTGAAGGGTGCCGACCAGGCGTTTCTGAACCTGGTGGGGCCGTCGACCCAGTCGCGGGTCCAGGGCCACTATGTCGATAACACCGACGTGCGCCAATACTACAAGCTCGACCCGCAACGCCAGGGCCAGCAGCGCTTGAGCTATGACGGCCACACGGTGCCCGCCGCCGAGGCGCGCCAGCAGAACCTGGTGGATATCCCGATGTTGCAGGTGTATTTGCAGGGCATCGTCACACGCCTGTCCAAGGGCTGGCCGGGGGAGTTGCCAGTGTTGCAGGTGAAGATCACCGACAGTTACGGCTTCGGGCCGTCGGCGGACCCGTACGGCAATATCTTCGTGCCGCTGGGCATGCTGGATAACGTGCGCAGCGAAGATGAAATCGCCGCGATGCTGGGCCATGAGATGAGCCATGTGTTGCTGCATCACCATGACCGCTCGGCGGCGTTCCAGCAGCAGAAGGAAATGTTCACCACCGTCGCATCCACCGTGGCCCTGGCGACGATGGCGGCAGACACAGGTATCGATCGCAGCTCCGGGACCATGAAGCTGTTCAGCAAGGACCCGGCGGGCACGCAGAAGACCATTGGCAACACTGTGTTGTACACCGCGCTGGCCAATTCCTTTTCCGACAATATCTGGAGCACCGCCTGGGGTCGCAGCCAGGAAGACCAGGCAGATTTGCTGGGCACTGACTTGATGATTCGCGCCGGTTACGCACCCCGCGCGGCGACTCATAGCCTGGAGCGGCTGAATGATTTCCAGGGCAAGCAAAAACCATTGCTCAGCGGTTTTCTCACTGCCCGCAAGAACGCCATGCAGGACTCGCTGCAGCAGTTCAACCTCAACCGCTTCACCCAAGAGTTGGACGTGCTGGTCAAGGACGGCCTGACCACCAGCATCGCCGCCACCAGCCAGTATTTCAACCGCTCCCATATGTCAGCCATGGACCGTGACAAGGAACTGCGCGAATACCTGCAACGCGAGTACCGCCAGGAGCGCCGCGCCAGGGTTAACACCCAGAGCTGGCCAAAAGTGCGTGACGCCGCGCCGGTGGCCAAGGCCATGCAGGGCTACAAGGACGCCTACGCCGCCACCGCCGCCCTGGAGAAGAACAAGGTGCCCGAGGCTGACGCCTTTATCCGTCGCGCCTTGAGTTCGCCGGTCAAGGACCAGCCGAACATTCGCCGCACCGCCTACACCGTGCGCCTGGCCCAGGGCAAAAACGCCGAGGCGTTGAAGGAGTTGCAGGCAATCAAGGACTGGTCGCTGGCCGGGCCGTCGACCTATGACTTGATGATCAGCTACCACCTCAAGCGCGGCGACGGGCAAGCGGCGCTGGCGATGATCGACAAGGCCGAGCGTCACTTGGGTTCGGAAGAGCTGTTTATCACCGAGAAGCTGCTGGCCAACCAGCAGTTGCAGAACACTCAGCAGGTGCAGACGGTGCTGCGCAAATGTGAGCAATACCCGATGCGCAAGGCCGGCTGCAAGAAGCTGGCGCCCATGAAAGCCTGAGTACTCGCCGCCAACACGCGTTAATCACAGGCATAAAAAAACCCCGACACGTCGGGGTTTTTTATCGCCTTGTATCAGGCACTGCACTAGATCAATTAGAAAACGTTGATCGGGTAGTCAGCGTACAGACGGATTTCGTTACCGCCCTCGTTGTATTTACTGGCGTTGTTGGAGACGCGCAACCACGACGCACGGGCACGCAGGCTCAGGTCTTTGGCTGGGCCGGCTTGTACCACGTATTTGAACTGGTTGAAGATCTCACGCTCGCTGCCATCGCCACGGCCGCTGCCGTCGTCGATGTTGGTGCCGCGCACGTAGGCAATGTTGTAGCTCAGGCCAGGAACACCGAAGGCGCTGAAGTCGAGGCCGTAGCCTGCCTGCCAGGAGCGCTCGTCTTTACCGTTGAAGTCGGACCAGTAGGAGTTGGCCAGCAGGATGGTGTTACCACCGTCACCAAAGCCGCCATCGTTGCGGTAGCCACCGTACAGGTAAGCGGTGTCACCGGTGCTGCGCTGGTGGGCCAGGGTCAAGCTGTGCGGACCAAAGGCCCATGTGGCGCCCAGGCTCCAGATCTTGTTGTCGCGGGCATCGGCATCACCTTGGTTGTCCAGGGCGAAGCTCTTGTCCAGCTTGGTTTTGTAGCCGTTGAAGTCAAAGGTCAACGATTGTTTTTCTGGCAGGGCCAGCACGTAGTTGACGTTGACGTATTGTTTCTTCAGCACGTTTTCCATGTCGGAAGCATAAAGAGCGGCCGACAGGCTTTCGGTGAATTTGTAGCTACCACCGATGTAGGTGATGTTTTTCAGGTCGCCGCTGTCGGTGCCTTCGGCACTCTTGCGTGCTTCCTTGGTGAAACGCCCGGCGTCCAGTTGCAGGCCTTCGATCTCTTGGGAAACGATGGAAGTACCGGTATAGACTTCCGACAACAGACGGGAATTGTCGTACTGAAGGACCGGCACGGCTGGCATCTGCTCACCGTACTTAATTACGGTGTTGGAGATGCGTGCCTTGACGGCTGCGCCGCCCTTGGCCAGGTCGCTTGCCGCTTCGCCGCTGTCACCTTGCTTGAAGAAGTCGATACCGCCATTGCCGCTTTTGCCTTTACCGCCATCCAGACGAACAGCGTATTGGCCCGTCACGTCGACACCAAAACCTACAGTGCCCTGGGTGAAGCCGGACTCGAACTTGCCGATGATGCTTTGACCCCATTCGGCGTTGTCTTGCCTGCCATTCTTGTAGTCGCGGCTGATGTAAGCATTACGCAGCGCGATGTTCAGGTGGCTGTCTTCTACAAAACCCTTGGATTGCTCCTGATCGTTAGCCATTGCCTGTGTTGCGCTCAAAATCCCCAGAGCAATCAGACCCATCCGTTTATTCAACATCTTTTTATATTCCTTATTACTGGTTGAGTACGCGCTGTGATACCAGGCTCCGTGTAGCTCTTTTGGTGTCGGCTTATCACGGATAAAAAAAGGCCCACGGACGACTGAACATGCCGCGGGCCTTTTATTATTGGGAAGTCATGGCGGTTAGCCACAGGCGTTGGGGCGAATCCTAGTCGCGCCTTTAACTGCATGTCAATTTCGTGAATCGTCTGTATTTAGGCAAAAAAATTCTAAGTAGTATTATTTGGCCATCTCTCGCATGAGGCAGGCGCATTTGCAGCTCATTGAGTGAACATCCATCTGTCTCTCAGGGAAGTTTCCCGGTGCGACAAAATATCCACGCAAAAAACACATTCCGTAACACATTACCGAGAAGCCGTGCGCAAGAATGAATAACGCAAGCAAATAGTAAGCATTATCATTCGCGCACTATTTCCTACCCTTCTTTTCGGATGCACTCCCAGATGCCTGCCCCTCGCCTGACGCCCATAACCATTGGGCTTTGCGTATTGCTGTCCGCCGGATTTGCCTGCGCTGCGACCACTCTGCCCGAAACCTCCATCAGCGCCGAAGCTGACGAAGACGATCCGCGCATCAAAGAAACCACCACCGCCACCCGCACCGCCACGCCCGTGCGCTACGTGCCCCAGGCCATTAATTCGGTAAAGACCGAAAACCTGCGCGCCTACGGCACCAATGACCTGGGCCAGGCGCTGAGCGGTATCCCCAACGTCAGCAGCGGCGCCGACACCCGTTTTGACAGCCTGCGTATCCGTGGCTTCGAGGCCAGCAGTGACTTCTACCTGGACGGTATCCGCGACGACAGCCAATACGTGCGCGACTTGCACAACATCGAGCGCATTGAAGTGCTCAAAGGCCCGGCAGCAGTGTTGTACGGGCGCGGCGGCCAGGGGGGCATCGTCAACCGGGTGAGCAAACTGCCCCAGGCCGGTCACGCCTCCAGCATTGAAGCCCAGGGCGGCAGCAATGACCTGCGCAGCCTGTACGCCGACCTCAGCACTGACCCCTCCGACGACATCAGCCTGCGTCTGAACATGGGCAACCAGGACAACAACAGTTTTCGCGATGGTGTCAGCGGTAATCGACAACTGTTTGCACCGTCCATGAGCTGGCAACTGACCCCGCAGCTGAATTGGCTGGTGCAATACGAATACAGCCGCTACAACCGCACGCCGGATCGCGGTATTCCCGGCGTCAACGGGCGCCCGGCGGATGTCGGCCGCGACACCACCTATGGCGACAATCGCGACTATATCGACGACACGTCCCAGTCCCTGCGCTCCAAACTTGCCTACGAACTCAACGACAGCTGGCAACTGCGCCACACCCTCGGCGTGTTCAAGCTCGACAGCGATTTCGACAACACCTACCTGACCGGTTACAACGCGTCGACCAACAAAGTCACGCGCCAGCGCTGGCAGCAGGACCTGACCACCCGCAACATCTTCAACAACGTCGAACTGGAAGGCGGCTTCAGCACCTTCGGCCTGGAGCACCGCCTGCTGACCGGCGTGGAACTGGGCAGCCAACGCCGTGACCCCAAGCTGTACAGCGGCGGCCAGGCGGTGCCCGGCCTTGATTTGAACCAGCCCAATCGCGACCTGAGCCACACCGGCCCCATGACGATTTCCAGCAACAACCACACCGAAGTCGAAAGCCAGGGCCTGTATGTGCAAGACCAACTGCGCCTGAACGATCAGTGGCAACTGCTGGCAGGTTTGCGTTACGACCGCTTTGAAGTGGATACCACCAGCAAAGTGGCCAACACGCGGCAAAAGGTCGACAGCCACAACACCAGCCCGCGCGTGGGCCTGGTCTGGACGCCGCTGGAAAACCATTCGTTCTACGCCTCCTGGAGCAAGACCTTCTCGCCTACCGGTGGCGGCCTGATCGGCATTACCCCCAACGCCGCTGGCAACGCCAACGACCTGAGCCCGGAGCTGACCAAGCAGAAGGAAATCGGCGTCAAGAGCGACTGGTTCGACGATCGCCTGAGCACCACCCTGGCCGTGTACGAGCTGGAACTATACAACCGCCGCACTCGCGACCCTCTGGACCCGACTATCACCCTGCTCAGCGGCCTGCAACGCTCTCGCGGTGTAGAGCTGACCGCGACCGGGAAGATCGTCGGTAATTGGTATGTGCGCGGTGGTGTCGGGCTGCAGGATGCCAAGGTCGAGAAGGACAACAACGGCTTTGAAGGCAAGCGCATCAGCGACGTGGCCAAGCGTAACGCCAGCCTGTTCGTCACCTGGAAGCCCGAGATGGGCTGGTACGCGGAAACCGGGTTGACGTTGGTCGGCGATCGTTATGCCGATAACGCCAACACAGTAGTGCTGCCGGGTTACGGGCGCTGGGACGCACTGGCCGGATTCCGGCAGAAGGAATGGGATGTAAGGGCGGCGCTGAACAACATCAGCGACAAGACGTACTACGCGTCAGCGACCAGTGCGTTCCAGATTCAGCCGGGCGATCCGCGTAGCTTGGTGGTGACAGGAACATACAGCTTTTAGGCACTACCGCACTTTTTGTGGCGAGGGGGCTTGCCCTCTCGCCACAAGGTCAGTGCAGATCTGGCTCTGTTATTCAGTCTTTCATCAACTCACACAACACCTGCAGCTCATCCTCGCTCAACAGCCCCACCGGATATCGCTCACTCATAACCCGTCGCGAATCAGGCGTCCTGATCTGTCGCGAGCCGTTTGCCTTCAACCAAAGTGCCAGCGCCTGAATCGCGTTGCCATCCACCATCAAGGGATGGGAGGTGCGCGTGTAGATCGTGTTGATTTCGGCGTTCATTCCAGCGTTCTCTCCTACTGCGTAAGCGGTCAACTTACTCAAGGTTTATGACAGAACCGTGCAGTCACACACCTTGATAACCGTCACAAAGCAGATACAAGGGCGATGCCAATGTCTGCAGTTTGTCGCCGCGCAGACAAAAAAAAGCCCACAACCTTGACGGGCCATGGGCTTGCTGCAATCGCCAGAACAACATCCTGGCTGACAGTCGCTTCCTGGGGAAATCGGCTGTTACAACTGCACTCAGATTTTGTGCGGTGCCGGCTGCTGTTGAGTCAGGCAATGGATATTGCCGCCCCCCAGTAACAGCTCGCGGCCCGGCACCATCACTACTTCATGCTGCGGGAACAGGCCCTGAAGGATTTCCCGTGCGCGGTTGTCCAGCGGGTCGTCGAAACTCGGCGCGATGATGCCGCCATTGACGATCAGGAAGTTGACGTAGGAACCCGCCAACCGCACGGTCGGATTACGCTCCTGGGTGCCATCCACGGGATCAACACCGGCGCACTCTTCCTCGGTCGCATACAGCGGGCCAGGAATCGGCATTTTATGCACTGTGAACGAGCGGCCCTGGGCATCGGTGCTGCTTTGCAACACGTCCAGTGCGGCGTGGCAGCGCGCGTAGTTCGGGTCTTGCGGGTCGTCGGTCCAGGCCAGCAATACTTCACCTGGGCGCACGTAGCAGCAGAAGTTATCCACATGGCCGTCGGTTTCGTCGTTGAACAGGCCATCCGGCAGCCAGATGATCTTATCCACAGCCAGGTTGGCGCTGAGCACCGCTTCGATTTGCGCACGGTCGAGGTGCGGATTGCGGTTGTGGTTAAGCAGGCATTCTTCGGTGGTGATCAGGGTGCCTTCGCCGTCGACGTGAATCGAGCC
Source organism: Pseudomonas sp. c313 (assembly GCF_055407145.1). Lineage (NCBI taxonomy): Bacteria > Pseudomonadati > Pseudomonadota > Gammaproteobacteria > Pseudomonadales > Pseudomonadaceae > Pseudomonas > Pseudomonas sp. c313. Next base: position 178,264 of record NZ_JBUZRD010000008.1, read on the forward strand.
GCCTTCCAGCACAAAGCCTTCGGTGCGGTAACGTGGGCTGCGCTCGATCTCCAGGATCTTGCCGCCGACCTGGGCATCACGGTTCCACGGTGAATACAGGCCACCATCAAAACCGCCCCAGGCGTTGAAGTCCCAGTTCACGCCACGGACTTCACCGCGGTTATTGATCACGAAGGTCGGCCCGGTATCACGTACCCAGGCGTCGTCGCTGGACATTTCCACCAGGCGAATATTCGGCACGTCCAAACGGGCACGGGCGTTCTCGTACTGGCCGGCCGAGACCGCCACGGTTACCGGCTCAAAGCGGGCGATGGCCTTGGCCACCGCTACGTGGGCAGCCTGCGCCGGCTTGCCGCCCAGACGCCAGTTGTCCGGGCGCTCGGGCCAGATCATCCACGCTTGGGTCTGGGTCGCCCACTCGGCCGGCATGTAGAAGCCGTCAGCGCGAGGTGTGCTGTGCAAAGTGGTCATGGCGGTCAGGACTCCAGGGAACCGTCGAGGGTTTTCAGCGCGCCGTACAGGTTCGGGCGGCGGTCACGGAACGAACCCCAGGCACTGCGGATGTGCTCCAGTTCGTCGAGGTCAAAGCTGTGCACCAGGATGCCTTCTTCGGTCTCGTTGAGTTCTTCAACCTTTTCGCCGAACTGGTTGGCGATAAACGACGAGCCGTAGAAGTCGATGTCGTAGCCGTCCTGCTCTTCGTTGCCAATGCGGTTGCTGGCGATCAGCGGCATCAGATTCGCGCCGGCATGGCCTTGTTGCACGCGTTGCCAGTGATCACGGGACGAGATGGTCTTGTCATGTGGCTCGCTGCCGATGGCGGTCGGGTAGAACAGGATTTCCGCGCCTTGCAACGCCATGCTGCGGGCGCATTCCGGGAACCACTGGTCCCAGCAGATGCCCACGCCGATTTTTGCGTAACGGGTGTTCCACACTTTGAAACCGGTGTCGCCGGGGTTGAAGTAGTACTTTTCGTGGTAGCCAGGGCCATCCGGGATGTGGCTTTTACGATAAGTGCCGAGGTTGGAGCCATCAGCATCGATGATCGCGATGCTGTTGAAACGCGCACGGCCGGCCAGCTCGAAGAAGCTGATGGGCAGAACCACCTGCAACTCCTTGGCGATTTTCTGGAAGTGCTTGATGGCGACGTTGTCTTCAACAGTGGTCGCCAGTTGCAGGTAATCCGGGTTGGGCTTCTGGCAGAAGTACGGGCTCTCGAACAGTTCCTGGATCAGGATGATCTGCGCGCCTTTGGCTGCAGCCTCACGGACCAGCTTTTCAGCGGTCTCGATGTTGGCTTCAAGGTCCCAGGAACAGGCCATCTGGGTAGCGGCGACGGTAACGATACGGCTCATGAATCATCTCCTGGGCGGTGGTCAATGATCAGGGTGGCAGTGATCGATGACAGAAAAGGGAACGCTGGACGCCAGTGTATAGCGTCGGGGGCATGGGCGACTTTATAGCGGATAAAAATCGGCTTTTGAAGTACCCATAGATCCACTCATCGAAAAAAATCCTAAAATTACCGATAACAATCGGGTTATCCGGGTGAATGATCGCCTTACAACTCCTCACCCAACACCTTCGACAGCATGTCGACAAAGAAATCCACACTGCGCCTGGAGGTGACCATCGGCGGCTTGATCTTGAGGATGTTCAGATAATCCCCGGTCGGCTGCATGAATATCCCCAGCTCCCGCAGCCGATCACACAGCAACGCGGTTTCTTCGGTGGCCGGCTCCAGGGTCTGCCGATCACGCACCAACTCCAGCCCCAAGTAGAACCCGGAACCATGCACCGCACCCACCAAGGGATGGTGCTCAGTCAACGCTTCCAACCGCGCCTTGAAATGCCCGCCCACCACTTGGGCGTTTTCCCACAGCTGTTCTTCTTCCATGACATCCAGCACCGCCATGCCAATCCGGCAACTGACCGGACTGCCGCCCGAGGAAGAAAAGAAGTACCCCTCGGCCTCCAACGCCTCGGCGATTTCCCGTCGGGTGATCACCGCGCCCAAGGGTTGGCCGTTGCCCATGCCCTTGGCCATGGTGATGATGTCCGGGACCACACCCTGCTCTTCAAACCCCCAGAAGAAATGGCCCATACGCCCGTAGCCCACCTGCACTTCATCGGCGATACACACACCACCCTGGGCACGGACCAGGGCATATACCTGTTGCAGATAGCCCGGCGGCAGCGATATTCCGCCAGCATTGCCGTACACCGGTTCGCAAATAAAGCCCGCCAGTTGGCGCTTGTGGGCGGCGATTTTCGCCAGATTGTGTTCGACGCTGCGCACGTAGTCTGGTGCGCTGTCCTGGCCGCGAAACTCGCCGCGATAAGTGTTCGGCGCGGTCACCGGGTGCACCCAGTCCGGGCGGCTGCTCAGGGCCAGGGGGTTGTCGGCAATCGAGGTGGACACCGCATCAGCGGCCACCGACCAGCCGTGATAAGCCTCCAGCACGCTGAGCATGTCGCGCCCGCCGCTGTAGGCCCAAGCCAGGCGGATCGCCAGGTCATTGGCCTCGGTGCCGCTGTTGACCAGAAATACCCGGTCCATGGAATCCGGCGCCAGCGCCAGCAAACGCTCGGAAAACTCGGCAATCGCTGCGTAGTGAAAGCGTGAATTGGTGTTGAGCAGCGACCATTGCCGCGCCGCCACTTGCGCCATGCGCGGATGACCATGGCCCAGCACTGCGACGTTATTGAGCATGTCCAGGTAGGAACGGCCCTGCATGTCGATCAGATGATTGCGCCAGCCGCGCTCGATACGCGGCGGGTCGACGTAATAATGCTTCTGCGAACGAGCGAAACTGGCGTCGCGCCGGGCCAGCAAGGCGTCGGAGTCCAGCTCCGGCTCGGCGTCACAGGCCAGCCCCAGCAGCGCCGCTGGCGAAGGGCACAACGCCTGCCACGCCTGCGCCCGTGACGGTGAGCAGAACAGCGGCGCCTCAAGATCGGCGCGACACACTTGCACCGTCAACGGCCCGCCAGCCTCGCCGAGCACCTGGCCCTTGAGCACCGCTGCGCCAGGCTGCAATAAGGCTTTCACGCCCCACAGCCAAACAGTCAATTGAGCACTGTGCAGCGACAGCCTGCCATCGGCGGCATAGTGCAGGGTGCCGGCGAACGGTGATTCCACGGTGGTGCCGTCTGGCACCCATAGCTCTACGTGGATCGGGAAGGTGTCTGGCTCAGCAGAACTGTCAGCACAGGTGCGGGACAGCCGATATTGACCATAACGACTGGCCGCCAGCCCATGAGCCACCGCGGCCTCGTGCAACAGTCGCCGATCAATACCGGGCAACTCCCAGTTGCCCGCCTCGAAATGCGGGCTGAGTACGCCCAGGTCAATCAGCGCGAACTCACGCCCCACCAGCCCCGGTAATAACGGCGCGAAGCCCTCACTGACAATTGGCGGCAAGGCGCCACCGACGCAGGTCAGGATCGCTGCATCCATCAGTTCAAAAGGCACGGACGTGGCAACGTGGAAAATCTCCCACTCGTGCTTGGCATTCTTCAGCAGGTACTGGTTCTGCGGGTCGAGGCGCTGCTGCTGTTCACTGCTGAGCACCAGCACCGCCGCACGGGCAACAATCAGCGGCCACAACACCTGCAACTCTTGCGGCTGCAAGGGCGTGATGGCATGACAGGCGTGAATCGCCGGCAGGATGGCAAACGGATCACCCTCGGCGTGATGCAGCAATGCGGCGCACGTCACCGACAGGTCGGCGATGCGCCAGGTGCGCACCAGGTCGCCGAAATCGATGACGCCCTGGATCTGCCAGTGGCGCTGCTCATCCCGATGCCAGACCACATTGTCATCGGTGATGTCCATGTGCACCGCTTGCTGGGGCAGGCCATCGGCCAAGGGTCGCACCCGCCGTTCAACCTGCTCTGCCACTTGCTCAAGGGCCGCACGCTGCGGCAGGTTTTCCAGGGTCGACAACAGATAGGTAATCAGTTCATGGGCATGGCGCGGGTCCCATTGCAGGGTGCGCGCAAGGCCCGGATGCTCGAAGCCGGCCAACGCCTGGCTCATGCGCCCGCAAAGCTGGCCAAATCCGGCGATCACGTCACGGCCCAGATGGGGTAGATGGGTCAGCGGCTGGCCGTCGATATAATCCAGCAGCCGCAGACGCACGGTTTGCCCGTCGACCGTTTCCGTCAGCAACTCTTCGCCATTGAGGGCGGCAATCACCCTCGGCACCCGCACATCCGCGTGTTCCTGCAGGTGCTGAAGAGCAGCGTGCTGCGCCTGCAACTCAACAGCGGCATAGTCGCCCCGACAGATTTTCAGGACAAACCGGCCGCGATCACTGTCGACCCGGTAGTTGAGGTCTTGCTGGCTGCCCAGGGACTGCAACGTGCCGGTGAGGCCGTAATGCTGCTCAAGCCATTGCAACGCCTGCTCAGGGCCGACCTGTGGGCACGGCAGACTGGCGCGGTGAATCAACGTGGCGAGCAGCATGTGACGACCCCTTGGTGTTTTATCAGGCGCTTATATCGCCACTGTTGGTGGGTGTTAAGCAACCCCCGAAGCTGCATGAAATGTCTCATTCAATGCTGTTGTCTTCGATAACCAACCATTTTTGCGTAACCGTAACCCATGGTGAAGATCGATACAGGAGAGCTTGGTCTTGCGAAAAATGAATCCCGGCGCCCTCCAATCTGACCACCGCCCCTTGCACCGCTCCCCGCATGCCCGCAAGCTATGCACCATTCGCTCAATGTCCGTCTAAGGAAAAGGCCTCTCGACATGCGCATTCTTGTCACTGGTGGTGCAGGTTTTATTGGCTCCGCACTAATCCGTCATTTGATTCAACACACCGAGCATGAAGTGCTCAACCTCGACAAGCTGACCTACGCCGGCAACCTTGAGTCGCTGACCAGCATCGCGACCAATACCCGCTATGAGTTCGTCCAGGCAGATATCATCGACCAGGCCGCCGTCAGCGCAATCTTGGCGCGCTTCGAGCCCCAGGCGATCATGCACCTGGCGGCCGAATCCCATGTCGACCGCTCCATCGACGGCCCTTCGGATTTCATCCAGACCAATATAGTCGGCACCTACAGCCTGCTGGAGGCCACCCGCGCCTATTGGCAGACGCTGGCGGAGCCTGAAAAGAGCGCCTTGCGCTTCCACCACATTTCCACCGATGAGGTGTATGGCGACCTGCACGGCGTCGATGACCTGTTCACCGAGACCACGCCCTACGCGCCAAGCTCGCCGTATTCCGCCAGCAAGGCCGCGTCCGACCACCTGGTGCGCGCCTGGCAGCGCACCTATGGCCTGCCGGTGCTACTGACCAATTGTTCGAACAATTACGGGCCGTTCCACTTCCCCGAGAAGCTGATCCCGCTGGTGATCCTCAATGCCCTGGCCGGCAAGCCACTGCCGGTGTACGGCGATGGCCTGCAAGTGCGCGACTGGCTGTTTGTCGAAGATCACGCCCGCGCACTGCTTAAAGTCGTCACCGAAGGCGTCGTAGGCGAGACCTACAACATCGGCGGCCACAACGAGCAAAAGAATATCGACGTGGTCCGCAGCATCTGCGCCCTGCTGGAAGAGCTCGCGCCACAGCGCCCAGCCGGTGTTGCGCAATTTACCGACCTGATCACCTTCGTCAAGGATCGCCCAGGCCACGACCAGCGCTACGCCATCGACGCCAGCAAGATCGAGCGAGAACTGGGCTGGGTGCCTGAAGAAACCTTTGAAACCGGCCTGCGCAAAACCGTGCAGTGGTACCTCGATAACCTGGAATGGTGCCGCAGGGTCCAGGACGGCAGTTATCAAGGTCAACGACTTGGCTCCACCGACATGAAGGACCTGATTGCATGATGAAGGGAATTGTATTGGCCGGTGGCTCCGGTACCCGTTTGCACCCCATTACCCTGGGCGTTTCCAAGCAGCTGTTGCCGGTGTACGACAAGCCGATGATCTACTACCCAATCTCGGTGCTGATGCTGGCCGGGATCAAGGATATCCTGGTGATTTCCACTCCGGTGGATCTGCCGCAATACCGCAACCTGCTGGGAGATGGCAGCCAATTCGGCGTGCGCTTTACCTATGCCGAACAACCCTCCCCCGATGGCCTGGCCCAGGCATTCCTGATTGGTGAGGAGTTTATCGGCGAAGACCCGGTGTGCCTGATCCTGGGCGATAACGTCTTCCACGGCCAACATTTCGGCGACCAACTACGCACTGCTGCTGAACGCCCATCCGGCGCCACCGTGTTTGGCTACTGGGTCAAGGACCCGGAACGCTTCGGCGTGATCGACTTCGACAGTGAGGGCCGCGCCCTGTCCATCGAAGAAAAACCGGCCAAGCCCAAATCGAGCTATGCGGTAACCGGCCTGTATTTCTACGATAATGACGTGATCAAGATCGCCAAGGCGGTCAAGCCGTCGCCGCGCGGCGAGCTGGAAATCACCGACATCAACAATGCTTACCTCAAGCGCGGCGACCTGCATGTCGAGCGCTTTGGGCGTGGATTCGCCTGGCTCGATACCGGCACCCATGACAGCCTGTTGGAAGCCTCGACTTATGTGCAGACCATTGAGCACCGCCAAGGGCTGAAAGTGGCCTGCCTGGAAGAGATTGCTTACCAAAATGGTTGGATTGATCGTGATCATTTGCTGGAACGGGCCAAATATTTTGGCAAGACCGGCTACGGCCAATACCTGTTCATGATTGCCAGGGAAGCGCAATGAAAGTCACTGAAACGACATTGCCTGGCGTGCTGATCATCGAACCTAAGGTATTTGGTGATGAACGCGGCTTCTTCTACGAAAGCTTCAACGCCCGGGCCTTCGAAGAGGCCTCTGGGCTGAAACGCGACTTCGTCCAGGATAACCACTCGCGCTCGCAAAAAGGCGTGTTGCGCGGCCTGCATTACCAGCTCGAACACACCCAGGGCAAACTGGTGCGCGTCACCGCCGGAGAAGTGCTGGACGTGGCCGTCGACATTCGCCGCAGTTCGCCCAACTTCGGGCAGTGGGTCAGCGTGCGCCTGTCAGCACAGAACCATCGCCAGCTGTGGGTACCAGAAGGTTTTGCCCATGGTTTCGTGGTGTTGAGTGAATTCGCCGAGTTCCTCTACAAAACCACCGACTACTACCAGCCCAGCGCCGAGCGCAGCATTCTCTGGAATGACGCGACGCTGGCCATCGATTGGGAACTGACGGAACCGCCACAGCTGTCCGCCAAGGACCAGAACGGCAAAAGCCTGCAAGAGGCTGATCTGTTCCCATGAACCCCCCCCTGAAAATCCTCATCAGCGGCCAACACGGCCAGGTTTCCCAAGAGCTGCAACAGCGGCTCAAGGGCCTGGGCGAATTGGTGATCCTGGGCCGCGACCAGCTCGACCTGACGTACCCCGAGCAAATTCGCCAACAGGTGCAAGCCCATCGCCCTGGGTTAATCATTAACGCCGCAGCCCATACCGCCGTCGACCAGGCCGAAAACGAGCCGGATGTCGCCTTTGCGATCAACGCCACGGCGCCAGGCATCTTCGCCGAAGAGGCCAAGGCCCTGGGCATCCCGCTGATCCACTACTCCACCGACTACGTATTTGACGGCAGCAAAACTGCGCCCTATACCGAAGACGACGCGCCAAACCCGCTCGGCGTCTACGGCAAGAGCAAGCTGGCCGGCGAACAGGCCATCGCGGCCGTGGGCGGTGAGCACCTGATCCTGCGCACCAGTTGGGTCTACTCGACCCACGGCAAAAATTTCCTGTTGACCATGCAACGCCTGCTGCAGGAAAAACCGCATATGCGCATCGTCGCCGACCAGATCGGCGCGCCGACCTGGGCCGGGAGCATCGCCAACAGTACCCGCGCCTTGATCGAGCACTGGCAGGCAGGCCAGGCAGGCAAATGGGGCACCTATCACCTGACCGCCCAGGGCGAGACCTCCTGGTTCGGTTTTGCCCAGGCCATTGGTGAGCAATTGCTGGCCGAAGGCAAGGCCTGCGCCAAGTTGGAAGCAATTCCCTCCAGCGCCTATCCAACGCCGGCAAAGCGCCCCTTGAACTCGCGCCTCGATTGCAGCCGTCTACAGCAACAATGGCAAGTCTCGCAACCACAATGGCACGACGCATTGCGCGAGTGTCTTGCCGGGCAGCACTAGGCATAATGCGCCTGTACCCCCAGGCGCCCGACTCCCATGACCCCACCCCTTGCGCGAAGACCCCGCTGGCGTAGCCTGGCCTTGCTGGCGCTATGCCTGGCGCCGCTACTGTGGCCGCTGGAGCACTTGGCCGAGCGCTACTATCGTAGCGAATTGGCCGGGCAGAACCGTCAGACCCTCGACCTGTACGTCGCCAACCTGCTGGGCACCCTGCACCGCTACGAAGTGTTACCGCAGATCCTTGGCGACTTGCCAGCCCTGCGTACTGCCCTCGACGCGCCCCACGTCAGCACCAACCTGGTCAGCGCCAACCTGCTGCTCAAGGACGTCGCCGCCCAGGCCGGGGTGGAAGTGATGTACCTGATGGACACCACCGGCAAGACCCTGGCCGCGTCGAACTGGGACAAGCAAGACAGCTTCGTCGGTCGCAACTTCTCCTTTCGCCCCTACTTCAGCGAAGCCATGGCTGGGCGCATGGGCCGTTTCTTCGGCCTGGGCACCACCTCGGCCAAGCGCGGCTACTTCTTCGCTGCTGCTGTGCGCGACGGTGAAACCATCATCGGCGTGCTGGTGGTCAAGGTCGACCTGGACCACACCGAAAGCCTCTGGGGCAAGACCCCGGAGCAATTGCTGGTGACCGACCACAACGGCGTGGTAATTCTCACCTCGCGCCCACAATGGCGCTTTCGTGCTACCCGGCCGCTGACCGATGCGGAGCGCCAAGCCATCATCGCCATCCAGCCCTATCCGACCCGTGACCCGCAGCCACTGAACCTCAATCCCAATGCCTGGCTGCGGCAATCCACGGCAATCGCCGAAACCGGCTGGAACGTTGAAATCCTCGCCCCACGCACATTGATCGACCGTCCGGTGCGTACTGTCGTTGCGGTCGGGGGCGCGGCGTTGCTGGTGCTGATGCTCTTGCTCGGCCTGATGATGCAGCGCCGTCGCCACTACCTGGAACGCATTGCCTTCGAAGCCAAGGCCCGCCGCGAACTGGAAATGCGCGTGATCGAGCGCACCAGCGACCTGGAAGGCCTCAACCGACGGCTCAAACAGGAAGTGCTGGAGCGTGAGCACGCGCAGCAGGAACTGGTGCGCGCCCAGGATGACCTGGTGCAGGCCGGCAAACTGTCAGCGCTGGGCACCATGTCGGCAAGCATCAGCCATGAACTCAACCAACCGCTGGCGGCCATTCGCAGCTATGCGGAAAATGCCGAAATCCTCCTCGACCATCAACGCACCGACGATGCCCGAGACAACCTCAAGCTGATCAGCGAACTGACCGGGCGCATGGCCTCGATCATCGCCCATCTTCGTGCCTTTGCTCGACGTGACCGCCATGCACCGGAAAGCGTGGCCCTGCAACCGGCCCTGGATGACGCCCTGGCGCTGCTAGCCAAACGCAGGCGAACCATGGAAGTCGAGTTGATCCGCGACTTGCCGGAGGCGACCTTGTGGGTGGAGGCTGGGGAAACACGGCTGCGCCAGGTGCTGGGCAACCTGCTGGCCAACGCCCTGGATGCGCTGACCGAAAAAGGTCCGCCGCGAAAATTGTGGTTGAGTGCCCAATCCACCGAACAGGGCGTCAACCTGTACATTCGCGACAACGGCCCGGGGTTCTGCATGGAAGCCCTGGGCCGCGCCAGCGAGCCCTTCTACACCACCAAGACCCGCACCCAGGGCCTGGGGTTGGGCCTGGCGATCTGTGACACGCTGATGCGCGCCTTTGGCGGTGAACTGCTGTTCGCCAACCACCGCGAAGGTGGCGCACTGTTAACCTTGAAACTGCGCGCCGGAGCACCTGGCGTCAGTTTGCAACCGTCCGAGGACCGCAGTGTATGAGTATCGATAACCAGATTCAGGTGGTGTTGATCGACGACGATCCGCATCTGCGTCAGGCCCTGTGCCAGACCCTGGACCTGGCCGGGCTGAAAGTCCTGCCCCTTGGCGAAGCCACGGGCCTGACCCCACGCTTGTCCCGAGATTGGCCGGGAGTGGTGGTCAGTGATATCCGCATGCCAGGCATGGACGGTCTTGAGCTGCTGGCCGAACTTCACGGCCAGGACCCTGAGTTGCCGGTGCTGCTGATCACCGGCCACGGCGACGTGCCGCTGGCGGTTCAGGCCATGCGTGCCGGCGCCTACGATTTCCTCGAAAAACCCTTCGCCAGCGACGCCCTGCTCGACAGCGTGCGCCGCGCCCTGGCCTTGCGCCGGCTGGTGCTGGACAACCGCAGCCTGCGTCTGGCCCTGAGCGATCGCCAGCAACTGAGCACGCGACTGGTCGGGCAATCGGCACCGATGCTGCGCCTGCGCGAACAGATCGGGGCGCTGGCGGCGACCAAGGCCGACGTGCTGATCCTTGGCGAAACCGGCGCCGGCAAGGAAGTGGTAGCCCGCGCCCTGCACGATCTGTCGAACCGCCGTGCTGGTCCGTTTGTAGCGATAAACGCTGGCGCCCTGGCCGAGTCGGTGGTGGAAAGTGAGTTGTTTGGTCATGAACCAGGCGCGTTCACTGGTGCGCAAAAACGACGAATCGGCAAGTTCGAATTTGCCAATGGTGGCACGCTATTTCTCGATGAAATCGAAAGCATGAGCCTGGACGTGCAGGTCAAACTGCTGCGGCTGTTGCAGGAACGGGTGGTGGAGCGCCTGGGGGGCAATCAACTGATCCCGCTGGATATCCGCATCATCGCCGCCACCAAGGAAGACCTGCGCCAGTCGGCCGATCAGGGGCGCTTTCGGGCCGACTTGTACTATCGCCTCAACGTCGCGTCGCTGCGCATTCCGCCCCTGCGCGAGCGCGGCGAAGATGCGTTAATGCTATTCCAGCACTTCGCCGACGAGGCCAGCACTCGCCATGGCCTGCCGCTGCATGAGTTGCAACCGGGCCAGCGCGCCTTGCTGCTGCGCCACAGTTGGCCGGGCAATGTACGGGAGCTGCAAAATGCCGCCGAACGCTTCGCCCTGGGCCTGGAGCTGGCGCTGGACAATACGCCGGACGGCCCGGCGGCGGGCATTGCGATCGCGACCGGTGGCCTGAGTGAGCAAGTCGAACACTTCGAGAAAAGCCTGATCTGCGCCGAACTGGCCCGTCCCCACAGTTCCATGCGCAGCCTCGCCGAGGCCCTTGGCGTGCCGCGCAAAACCCTGCACGACAAACTGCGCAAGCACGGGCTGAACTTCGCCGACAGCGGCAACAGCAGTGCGGACGACGAATGACCTTCACTTTGCCAAGAGGCACCCATGAGTCGCGATAGCCGTTACCTCGAATCGATCCTCCACCACGACATTCCCCTTACGCGGGAGATGGGCCTCAAGGTGCTCGGCTGGCAGGACCGGCAACTGCAACTGCACTTGCCGTTACAGGCCAATATCAACCACAAAAGCACCATGTTCGGCGGCAGTCTCTACTGCGGTGCCGTGCTGGCGGGCTGGGGTTGGCTGCACCTGCAATTGCGTGAGGAAGGGATCGAGGACGGGCACATCGTGATTCAGGAAGGGCAGATCAGTTATCCGTTGCCCGTCACTCGGGATGCGACGGTGATTTGCCAAGCGCCGGAGGAAAAGGTGTGGAAGCGTTTTGTGGCGACGTATCGGCGGTATGGGCGGGCGCGATTGGCGCTGGAGACGTGGATTGTGAATGACGGCAGTGAAGAACGTGCCGTCGCCTTCACTGGCCAATATGTCCTTCACCGCTAAACGCAGGCTTGCCACACAACGGCGCTTGTAGGAGCAAGCTTGCTATAGGCTAGCCAGGGTCAACAGCCGCTCGCGCCACGCGGCCTTCGCCGGCAACGCCAAAAAAAACGGGTTCAGTAGCGATTCCCGCGCTGGATAACTGAACGGCTGGCCATTCAACTCCAGCACTTCACCACCCGCCCCCTCCAGCACGCCCTGGGCGGCAGCGGTGTCCCATTGCGAGGTCGGTGCCAGGCGCGGGTAGCAATCAGCGGAGCCCTCGGCCAACAGGCAAAACTTCAGCGAGCTGCCGATATTGGCCAGCTTCAACTCCCCCAGTCCTTCGCTCAATCCAGCCAGCAAGCGCTCTTGCTCGGGACTGGAGTGGCGGCGGCTGGCAACCACGGTAAACGCCTCACCCGCCGCAGGCATCTGGCGTACCTGAATCTGCTTGGGCGCTTCATTCACATCAGAGCGCCAGGCCCCAAGGCGGGCACCACCGAAATAACAACGGCCGCTGGTGGGAATCGACACCACGCCAAACACCACCCGGCCTTGTTCGATCAAGGCGATATTGACGGTAAATTCTTCACTGCCGCTGATGAACTCCTTGGTGCCATCCAACGGGTCCACCAGCCACCAGCGCTGCCAACCGGCACGTACGCTTTGATCGATGTCGGCGTCTTCCTCCGAGAGCACTGGAATGCTCGGGTCCAGCGCGGTCAGCCCAGCGAGAATCAGATGGTGAGCGGCAAGATCAGCGGCGGTCACCGGTGAATCATCGGACTTGTTGGTCACGGCTACATCGGCACGCCAATACGGCAGGATCACTTCACCCGCCTGGCGGGCCAATTCAATCACAGGAGCAATAAGCGGGTGACCCAGGAACAGTTCGCTCATGGCTGGAACGCTCCTCGTTGGGTCAACAGGTCTCGCACCAGATAGAGCGCGGCCAGGGCACGGCCTTCGCTGAACTGCTCGTTTTGCGCCAACTGTGAGAGCTCGCGCAGGTTAACCCGCTCCACGCGCATCGGCTCGGGTTCGTCGCCTTCCAGGCGCTCTTCATACAGGTCAGTGGCCAGCACTACCTGGATTTTCTGGCTCATGTAGCCGGGAGACAGCGACAGTTCTGTCAGGTGTTCCAACTGACGGGCGCCGAAACCTGCTTCTTCCTTAAGCTCCCGGTCCGCCGCTGCCAATACGTCTTCACCCGGCTCGATCAGGCCCTTGGGCAAGGACAATTCGTACTCGTCGGTGCCACCGCAGTACTCTTCGATCAACAGCGCATGGTCAGAATCGATCATCGCCACGATCATCACCGCGCCATACCCTGCGCCTTTGCCCACCAGGCGCTCGTAGGTACGTTCCACGCCATTGGAAAAGCGCAATTGCACTTCCTCCACGCGGAACAAACGGCTGCTGGCGACGATTTCGCGGGCGAGGACGGTGGGTTTCTGGCGCATAAGCGGCTCCTTGGCGTGATCGGGTTACTATACCGTGGCTTTTCCGATTGTCTGTGTCGGATGTCTTTACTTACATGAGAGCTTTTCATGCCCCCATTGCCTTGGCACGCCATCGACACCGTCCTGCTGGACATGGACGGCACCTTGCTGGACCTGCATTTTGACAACCATTTCTGGATGGAGCACCTGCCCCAGCGCTATGCCGACCTGCATGGCGTGAGCCGGGCCATGGCCGAGATGGAGCTGCAGCCGTTGTTCGAGCGTAACGCCGGTCAGTTGCAATGGTATTGCCTGGACTTCTGGAGCGCCGAGCTGAACATCCCGGTGCGCGAACTCAAACTGGAAACCGCCCATCTGATCGCGCTGCGCCCGGATGCCGACACCTTTCTGGCAGCGATCAAACAGGCCGGAAAACGCGTGATCCTGATCACCAACGCCCACCGCGACTCACTGTCGCTGAAACTGGAACGCATTGAGCTGGCGCCGTATTTCGAACGGCTGATCAGTTCCCATGACTATGGTTTCGCCAAGGAAAACCCGCAGTTCTGGGACGCCCTGCAAGCAGACATCGCCTTCGACCCGGCCCGTAGCCTGTTTATCGACGACACCTTGCCGATCCTGCGCAGCGCTCGGGATTTTGGAGTGGGGTATTTGCTGGCAGTGAAAGAGCCGGACAGCCGGAAGGGGCCTAAAGACACGGCGGAGTTTGCGGCGGTGGGGGATTATCGGGAGTTGATTGTCGGACTGTAACTGTAGGAGCGAGCTTGCTCGCGAAGAACCCGAGAACGAAGCGGGGCGTCAGGCTTCCCGCGTTATCGTTGACGACCTTCGCGAGCAAGCTCGCTCTTACAGGGGTACTGCTTACTCAGGAATACGCAGCGTCTGCCCAGGATAGATTTTGTCCGGATGGGACAGCAGCGGCTTGTTGGCCTCGAAGATTTTGTTGTACTGGTTGGCGTTGCCATACACTGCCAAGGAGATCGCGCTCAGCGTGTCGCCCTTTTTCACCACAACAAAGCGGGCCGCAGCAACTACCCGACCAGAAACAGTGATCTGGTCATCCACACTGGCCACACCGGCAATATTGCCCAGCGCCAACAGGATCTTTTCTTTCTCTTCCTGACTGGCGACTTCACCCGTTACGGTCACCTTGTCACCATCAACCGTGGTCTGCACATTCGGACTCCCCAGACCAACTTTGGCGACGTGGTCTTTCAACTGCTCACTCGCGTTCGCATTACCCGGCGTCAACAGATCAATCAACTTCTCGCCTGCTTCTTTAACAAAGCTAAAAATACTCATGGTGCGCTCTCCTTGGGTTTTGATTTCCAGATGCCCAAGACTAGACCAGTCTTACAGACCTTGGTTCCAGTCCGACCAATGACCCAAACGCGCTAGAATCCCCCAGCCATTGGAATAAGCACTGGAGCGAAGATGGACATCAAACAACTGAAATTCCTCATCGCCCTCGACGAAACCCGTCACTTCGGCCAGGCGGCCGCGCGCTGCCACATTACCCAGCCCACGTTGTCGATGCGCCTGCGCAGCCTGGAAGAAGAGTTACAGCTGCCACTGGTCAATCGCGGCCAGCGCTTCGAAGGCTTTACCGCCCCCGGTGAGCGCGTGCTGGCCTGGGCGCGCACAGTGCTGGCGGCCTATGACGGCTTGCAGGCCGAAGCGGCTGCCTGCCGTGGCAACCTGGTAGGCACGCTACGCCTGGGCGTGGTGCCATTGTCGAGTTTCGATCCCTTGGCCCTGATGCAACAGCTGCACAAACAACACCCCAGCCTACGCTTTGAACTGTCGGCCTTGAGTTCGGAACAGATCCTCGAACACTTGGCGAGCAATCGCCTGGACCTCGGCGTGTCGTACCTGGAACGCCTGGACAGCGAACGCTTCGACTCCCTGGCCTTGGGCGAAACACGCATGGGCCTGCTTTACGACCAGCGTTTCTTCAGCTTCGGTGAAAAACCCCTGAGCTGGGAATCGCTGATCGAATTGCCCCTGGGCATGCTCACCAGCGGCATGCATTTTCGCCAATCCATAGACCACAACTTCCACAGCCGTGGCCTCACGCCACAACCGCTGCTGCAAACCGATGCTGTCCATCAGTTGCTGCAAGCGGTACACGGCGGCTTGTGTTGCGCGGTGATGCCACTGGACGGAGGCCTGGACGCCTTGACTGAGCATCTGCGCCTGCAACCCATTGAAAATGCCCATACCCTGGCGAACCTGGGCCTGATCATGCGCCGCAGCGCCCCACGCTCCGCGCTGGCGGAAGCCTGTTTCGCGCTTTACCAGAAATCGCTGCTGGAACCCTGATCGACGTCATCTATCGGTAGATCAGTACTGACGATTAGACGCGACTCTTTGTCGCGCCTAGTCTTAGTACTGAACAGTCCGCAGGTATGACCCATGAACGCCAAGCGCCAAGCCTGCGCGGCGCCCGCTCTCAAAATGCCAGCGCCCGCCGCCAGCCAGAGCTATCAATACAGCAATCTCGAACACACCGAATCAGCCAGCACCGCCTTGGCCGAGGAAGTCGCGCTGGCGATTGCCTACAACGACATCAGCCAGGCGGTCATGCTGGTTACACCCACCGACCTTGAAGACTTTATTGTTGGCTTCAGCCTGGGTAGCGGCATCATTGCCGACGTCAGCGATATTTATGACCTGAAACTCAGCGGCGCAGGCTCGGCCCAGTACGCCCAGGTACAGATTTCCAGCCGCGCCTTCTGGAACCTCAAGCAGCAACGCCGGCAACTGGCCGGTACCAGCGGCTGCGGCCTGTGTGGCGTGGAAGCGGTGGAGCAGGCGCTGCCAGACCTCAAGGTGCTGCCCGGCGCGCCCTTGCCGCCTGCCGCATGGCTCGACGGCCTGCGCCAGCGCATCAGCGCCTTCCAGCCCCTGGGCCAATACAGCGGCGCGGTGCATGCGGCGGTGTTCATGAACGGCCAGGGCGAATTGCTGCTGGGTCGTGAGGACATCGGCCGACATAACGCGCTGGATAAACTGATCGGCGCGCTGATCCGCCAGAACATCTCGACCGACGGCGGCGTGGCGATTGTCACCAGCCGCTGCAGCCTCGAACTGATCCAGAAAGTCCTGCGCGCCGGCATCCAGACCCTGGTCAGCCTATCGTCGCCCACCGGCCTGGCCCTGCAATGGGCCCGCCGGCACAACCTCAATCTCATCCACCTGCCGCAGAAAAGTGCGCCGCGGGTCTACAGCCCTGCGATGGAGAATCAAGCGTGAGCACTCATCATCAAGCCGACAAGCCCCCAACCCCGCGCTACAAGCCTTACAAAGGCCCGGCCGGCGGCTGGGGCGCATTGATCAGCGTGGCACAGGCCTGGTTGACCAGTGACAACGCGCTGAAAAACCTGCGCATGATGCTCAAGACCAACCAGAACGGCGGCTTCGACTGCCCTGGCTGCGCATGGGGTGACTCGCCGGAAAGCGGCATGGTCAAATTCTGCGAAAACGGCGCCAAGGCGGTCAACTGGGAAGCCACCAAGCGCCGGGTCGACAGCGCGTTCTTCGCCAAGCACAGCGTCAGCTCGCTGCTGGAACAGAGTGACTACTGGCTGGAATATCAGGGCCGCCTGACCGAGCCGATGAGCTATGACGCCGAGACCGACCGTTACAAACCCATCAGTTGGGAGTCGGCCTTCGACCTGATCGGCAAGCACCTGCAGGCGCTGCCAAGCCCGGACATGGCCGAGTTCTACACCTCGGGCCGGGCCAGCAACGAGGCGGCTTATTTGTACCAGCTGTTCGTGCGCGCCTATGGCACCAACAATTTCCCGGATTGTTCGAACATGTGCCACGAGGCCAGCGGTGTGGCCCTGGCGCAAAGTGTGGGCGTCGGCAAAGGCACCGTGACCTTCGACGACTTCGAACATGCCGATGCAATTTTCGTCCTCGGCCAGAACCCTGGCACCAACCATCCGCGGATGCTGGAGCCACTGCGTGAAGCGGTGAAGCGCGGCGCCCAGGTGGTGTGCATCAACCCGCTCAAAGAGCGCGGCCTGGAACGTTTCCAAAACCCACAACACCCGCTGGAAATGCTTACCAACGGCGACAAGCCGACCAACACCGCGTATTTCCGTCCGGCGCTGGGCGGCGACATGGCGATCCTGCGAGGCATGGCCAAGTTCCTGCTGCTGTGGGAGCGCCAGGCCCAGGCCGAAGGCAAGGAAGCGGTGTTCGACCACGACTTTCTCAACGAACACACGGCCAACATCCTCGAATACCTGGGGCGCATCGACGATACCTCTTGGGAGGAAATCGTCGAGCAATCCGGCCTGACCCTGGTGGAGATCGAGCAAGCGGCGCGCATGTACGCCAAAGGCAAGAACGTAATCATGTGCTGGGCCATGGGCATCACCCAGCACCGCCACTCGGTGCCGACCATCCAGGAAATCGCCAACCTGATGATGCTGCGCGGCAACATTGGCCGCCCAGGCGCGGGCCTGTGCCCGGTGCGCGGCCACAGCAACGTGCAGGGCGACCGCACCATGGGCATCAACGAACGGCCACCGGTGGCGTTCCTCGATTCCCTGGAACGGCGCTTCCAGTTCAAGGTTCCCCGTGAAAACGGCCACAACGTGGTAGAAGCAATTCACGCCATGCTCGACGGTCGCTCCAAAGTATTTATCGGCCTGGGCGGCAACTTCGCTCAAGCAACGCCAGACAGCCCGCGCACCTTCCAGGCCCTGAGCAATTGCAACCTGACCGTGCAGATCAGTACCAAACTCAACCGCAGCCACTTGGCTCACGGTAAGGAAGCGCTGATCCTGCCGTGCTACGGCCGCACCGACATCGACATCCAGGCCGATGGCCCGCAGGCGGTGACGGTGGAAGACTCGTTCAGCATGGTCCACGCCTCCAACGGCCAGTTGCAGCCGCTGTCCAAACAGATGCGCTCGGAGCCGGCGATTCTCGCCGGTATCGCCGCCGCTACCCTGGGCAGCAAACCGGTGGACTGGAACTGGCTGGTGGCCGATTACAGCCGCATCCGCGACCTGATTGCCGACACCATCCCTGGCTTCAAGGACTTCAACGAGCGAGTGAAAAACCCAGGCGGCTTCTACCTGGGCAACAGCGCCGGCGCCCGTCGCTGGAACACGCCATCAGGTCGCGCCAACTTTCGCGCGAACATCCTGCCCAAGGACCTGGTGCACGAACGCACCCGCGCCACCGGGCAGTTGCCGGACCTGATCATGCAGTCGATGCGCTCCCACGATCAGTACAACACCACTATCTATGGCCTTGATGACCGTTATCGTGGAGTGAAGGGCCAGCGTGACGTGCTGTTCGTCAACGAAGCCGACATCATCCGCCTGGGCTTCAAGCCAGGGCAGAAGGCCGATATCGTGTCGATCTGGGATGACGGTCGTGAACGTCGGGTCAAGGGTTTCACCCTGCTGGCATTTGATATTCCCGCTGGGCAGGCGGCGGCTTACTACCCGGAAGTAAACCCGCTGGTGCCGCTGGAAAGCACCGGGGATGGCAGCCATACGCCGACGTCGAAGTTTGTGGCGATTCGGCTGGAAGCGGCCAGTGCGACAGGGTTGATCATGGCCAAATCCGCGTAAGGCAATGTGGCAAGCGGCGGCAACTCCCCCGCAGTGGTCGAGCTTTAGCGAGGCTACGTGGGCAGCAGCGTCGCCCTCAAGCAACCCGAATTTTGGGCATAAAAAAGGCCGCTTTTACATAAAAGCGGCCGTTCCGAAGTAACTACAGACTCACAAAATTGACTTAAGTTCCCCATATAAAACAGTAAGTTAGATTATTGTATACAACTCGTGTCATTGGTCGGATACCCATTGTCACCAGCCCGAGACGGCCTCAGGATCGCGCCGTCATCCTCTTGAGGTTCCCCTATGAAGTTCTCCTCGATTCTCTTGTTGTCCCTTGGCCTGGTCAGTGGCGCAGCCATGGCCGGTGGCACCACCGAAGCCGGTGTGGGCGGCGCATTGGGCGGGGTACTCGGTTCGGTTGTTGGCCAGCAGTTGGGTGGTAACACCGGTTCGGCAATCGGTGCGGCCCTCGGCGGCGCAGGCGGCAGCGCGGTTGGCGCAGACAAACGCAGCCGTGGCGAAGCAGCCATTGGCGGCGCACTAGGCGCAGCCGGCGGCAACGTGGTCGGCCGCAGTGTCGGCGGCAGCACTGGCAGCCTGATCGGCGCGGCCGCAGGCGGTGGCGCCGGTGGCGCGCTGGGCAACTACATGGGTAACAAGAGCGATGACGACGACCGCGGTTACCGCGGTCGCGACAACCGTCGCTATGACCGCGATGATCATCGTGGCCGTGGTCATGCGTATGGGCATCGCAAGAACAAGCATCACTCCCGTCACCGCTAAGACCTTCCCCCAGTAGGAGCGAGCTTGCTCGCGATGATCGTCAACGATGACGATGGAAACCTGACACCCCGCTGTGCTCTCAGGTTTTTCGCGAGCAAGCTAGCTCCTACAATACCAAGCGCTGTAACGCACCTCGCAGCGCTTGCGGGATCGTCACCGGCTGATTCGACGCCCGATCCACGAACACATGCACAAACCTCCCCGCCGCACAGGCCTCGTCCTCACCGGCCTTGAACACCGCCAACTCATACTGCACCGAACTGTTGCCCAACTTGCCCACCCGTAACCCAATCTCGATCCGGTCGGGAAAGGCAATCGAGGCGAAGTAATCGCAGGCCGAGCTCACCACAAACCCCACCACTTCTCCGTCATGGATATCCAGCCCGCCCTGCTCAATCAGGTAGGTATTCACTGCCGTGTCGAAAAAGCTGTAGTAGGTGACATTATTCACATGGCCATACACATCGTTGTCGTGCCAACGGGTAATGATCAGCTGGAAGTGACGGTAATCGGCGCGCTTGGGCATTGAGTCGGACATGGGCAAGTCTCAGGAAAGTGGTTTTACACGCTATTCAAATGAGTCTCGGCCCATTCCCGCACAGCCGCATAAGGATATTCCTCCAGCGCAGCAAAACCTGGAATCCCTCTCGCCTTCAGCTTGGTAAATAGCGGAACGCTGATACCGCACAAAAACCGCGTCAACCGTTCGGCTCCGGGCAAGTGGCCGTTGTACTGATGATGCCTGTGGATAAAATCGCCGCACAGCCCCTGGAAGTTTTTATCCACAAGTGGCGGCAGTCTTGGCGGCTCCGGTAAATGCGCGACCTGACCGTGGCAGACCGAACAATGTCCGCACTGCTGGGGCGCTTTTTCGTCACCAAAGTACTGCGCAAGGCGATAGCCCAGGCAGCGATCGGTGGCGAACAGATCCAGCATCGCGTGGATCCGCGCAACCTCCGTGGCCTCGTGCTGTTTGAAGCTGGCGTGCAGTTGCGCACTCAGGGCCTGCGGATCAAAATCGGTATTGAGCAGGCTGTAGACCTCGGTCATCTGCTTGCTTTCCAGCTCGATCAGGCCCTGTTCCTGGAAGTAATCCAGGGCCGTCACCACCCTGTTTCGCTCGGCTTGATGCTGTTGATAGAGCGCGTCGAAATCCACCGTCGCCCAGGTTTTAGCCCTTTTGCAGACTTGGATAATCGCCGAGACAAACTGCTGCCGCTCGCCGGAAAAACGCGCAAGCAATGCCTCGGGCTCCACCAGATACTTGAAGCGGTACTCAGCGTAAAAGGCGTAGCGCGGGGCGATCAAGCCCTTGAGCTCGAGCTGCACCAACAAGGTCTTGAGCGGCAGTTCGCGGATGTTGCTGTGGTCCGAAAGTGACCTGAGCAAAAACTCCCACTGCCCATCACCACGGGCTGCCAGCAACTCCTCCAGTACACAGCGAATGCCTTCCTGCTCCGGCGTGTCGCCGTACACGAAGTTCTCCAAAATATTGAGGCTGTCACGGTTAGCCAAAACCAGACAGTCAGACGGCTGCCCATCACGCCCGGCACGACCGATTTCCTGGCTGTAGTTCTCGATGGATTTGGGCAGGTCGAAGTGCACGACGTTGCGGATGTCGCTCTTGTCGATACCCATGCCGAAGGCGATGGTAGCGACGATGCAATTGGACTGGCCGCCCATGAACCGTCGTTGGATACCCTCACGCTTATCGTGGGGCAAACCCGCGTGATAAGCCTCGGCCTGGATGCCGTTGCGGTTCAAATGCTCGGCAATCTGCTCGGCGGTTTTTTGCAGGGTGACATAGACGATGCTCGGCTGATTGGCCCGCTCCTTCATCCACGTCACCAAGTGCCGACGCTTGTCTTGACCGGTGACGGGCTCCACCAGCAGATTGAGGTTGGGCCGGTAGAAGCCCGTGGTGATCACATCCTCCGGCGCAATGGCGAACTTGGCCTGCATGTCGGCGATCACCTTGGGCGTCGCCGTGGCGGTCAACAGCAACGCCTGGGGGATGCGGAACTGGCGCTGGTAGTCCGGCAGCTTCAAGTAGTCCGGGCGAAAGTTATGGCCCCATTCGGAAATACAGTGAGCCTCGTCCACCACCAACAGCGAGATCGGCACGGTTTGCAGGAAATTGCGGAAACGCTCGTTTTTCAAGCGTTCCACGGAAACCATCAAGATCTTCAGCTCGCCCGAACGCGCCCGGGCCATTACGTCATTGGCGTCATCGCGGCTCTGGGCCGAGTCAATACTGCCGGCCGAGATACCGTGGCGCTGCAAAAAACCCAGTTGGTCTTGCATCAGCGCCAGCAGCGGCGACACCACCAACGTCAGGTGTGGCAACAACACGGCAGACAGCTGATAACAAAGAGACTTGCCGGAGCCGGTGGGGAAAATCGCCGCCGCCGAACGGCCAGCCAGCACGGCACTGACGGCTGCCTCCTGGCCCAAACGAAACTGTGGATAACCAAAGACCTGTTGGAGGGTGTTGTGCATAAGCTGTCACTCCATTGACCGCTGAACGAGGCAAAAACATAGTTCGAAAACACAGCTCGAAAAAATAGCCCAGCACGTTCGGCGAATCGAGAAAGGCCGCAGAAAAAAAGAGACAAGATAATACACAGGGTACGGGGTGGCCTTGGGCCGAATCGGGATGATTGGACAAGTGTTGCAGGAATAAGCAATTTGCCGCGTAAGAAATGAACAACGCGCCAAAGGGCGCGTTGTGGATATCGCTGCGTTACAGCTCGATCAGCGGTTCTGCACCCGCTCGATCGCCTTGTCATACACCGGACTGGCCTTCTGCTCCTTGGCCAACTGGTAGTGACGCAACGCATCGGCGAACTGCCCGGCCGCTTCATAAATCCGCGCAATGTTGTAGTAGGAGCCCGCACGTACCGTAGCCGCTGTAGGACCGCTGGCCAGGGCAATTGCCTTGCGGTTGGCCCAGATCGATTCGGCAGTGTTGCCGGCTTTCTGATAGGCCAGGCCGAGGTTACCGTAGGCTTGACCGTAAGAGTTGTTCAGCTCAATGGCCTGACGGAAGTAGTCAATCGCCTGGTCCAGGTTACCGGCCTGGTAGGCTGCTTCACCTTTAGTGTTCAGCTTCTTCGCATCGCCCTGGGCCGAGGAACTCACCACCACCGCATCGACCGCCACACTGTCATCCAGCAGCGGCTTGACTTCGTTGAGTACGTTCTCAGCGTCGACATTTACGCCGCTGAAGGAGTTGATGTCCTGGAAATCGCCACTGCCGGTCATGCGGAACACGGTCCACAGGTTGCCACTGCGGCTTTGCGGCACGTAGTAGGTGCGCACCAGCGACTGGCCCATGTACACAAATACCTTGGCTTCACTGTCGGACAGTTCGCGCGAGCCTGGGTTGCCGCGGTTGGTGAAGTCATGCACGGCGTAGACATAGCTTTCACCGTAATGCTTCTTCTGCAGCGTGATGGTTTCCGGCCCGTAGCTGTCAGTGTCGTCCACATCCAGTTCGGCGTCGGTACCGGTCTTGCTTTGGAAGTAGATGTTGTTGCCAGGGAAGATCATGTGGGAATCGAGGTCGGATGGCGTCCGTCCCCAGGTCAACACCACGCGCAGGCCGTCGAGGTTTTCCATCACTGGGCTTACGGCATAGGTCATGCCCTTGCACGGGCACTTGACCACCAGGTTGGAGTAGCCAGGCTTCTTGATGATCAGCAGGTTGCTGGCGTCATCAGCGGCTTCGCTGGTCAGGGTGACTTGGCCCTGAGCGTTGGTACGGCCCACTACGTTCTGCGCGCCGTTACGTTGCAGCAGCACTTCGGCGTCGTCAATTTTCTGGTCCTTGACCACCGCACTGAGCACTTCAATTGGCAATTGCTCAGCCTGAACCGACAACGCGGCCACGCACAATGACATCGCCGAAGCGACACGAAGCAAACCCATGCTTAACTCCCTTTAAGATGCGGACGGAAACGTCCTGTAAGATTTCGCGGTGGAACATACGCTGAATTCAGGGGTTTTGCCGGAAATTTATGCAAAATGTGACATGGTTTTTATCCCGCCTACGCCCGGACGCATTGCGCTACACTCTAGCCTTGCCACCCTGGAGAACGCTGTGATGAGCGAACTGACGTTTGAGCAAAAGCAGGATCACTACCACAAGATCCGCCGTTCCAACTACCTGGCTAGCCTGCGCCTGGAAGGGTTCGACACCCAACCCGCCGATGTCGACAAACCCCTGCCGACCCGCGAAGCCGTCCTCGCCAAGTACCGCAACACCTCACGCTGATGCTCGACAAATACGGGGTGGGCCATGACCCGTACTGCTACCCCGGTAGCAGCGTTCTGCGTAACCGCCTCGACTTGTTTGATGAAGAGCGTCTGCACCAGGCCGAGCGGGAATTGTCCGAAATTGCCGTCGGCAGCCTCCCCCTCTATCCGCCGCCCTACGACCTTGAACGGCTGCAGCACATCCACCGCATCCTGTTCGGCGATATCTACGAATGGGCCGGGGAACTGCGCACGGTCAACATTCAGAAAGGCGACACCCTGTTCTGCACCCCGGAACGCATCCCGCCCGAATCGGCAAAAATCATCCGGCAGATGGAACAGGCCAACTGGTTCATTGGCCTCGGCCAAGGCGAACTGGTGTCCCGCATCGCCGAAGCCTACGGCGACCTCAACGTCATTCATCCTTTTCGCGAAGGCAATGGCCGGGCGCAGCGGATTCTGTTCGAGCAAATCATCGTTAATGCCGGGTTTTCGGTGAACTGGTGGCTGGTGAAAAATGCCGCGTGGATACCCGCGAATATTGATGCGGTGGCTTGTGATTACCGGGGGCTGGAGGCGATTTTTGAGCGGTGTATCAGTTCGCCGCATTAGCCCTCGATCGTCAACTAACCACCGCTGAGGCCGTCAAGCGAACGCCTCCTCAACAGCCACATTTGACTTGTTTCGTTTGAAGGATCGCAGTCCCATCGATAAAGTCAGTCATCCCCACCCACTCTCGCGTGCCCACCATGAACCTGGCCCCCAACTTCCCCGAAGACGCCGCCATGCAGCAGCTCCTGCAACTGCTGCACGAAGAAATCGGCTTGCCCGAACACAAGACCCTGCGCCTTGAAACCGCCATCAATCTCGATCTGGGTTGCGACGGCGTCGAAGCCAAACAGTTCATGGAAGCGCTGGAACAAGACTTCGCCGTCCACTTGAACGACTACGATGCTTATCGTTACTTCCAACCTCCCGTCTTCGACGTCTTCCTGAAACACCGAGCTAAAGGCCGCGGCGAGAAAATCGCGCTGACCATCGGCATGCTCTACCTGGCAATCAAGACTCAACGCTGGGACACGCAAACCCTGGAAAACCTGTAGGAGCGAGCTTGCTCGCGAAAAACCTGAGAGCGCCGCGTTAAACCTGGAAGCCCGCGTTATCGTTAACGACCTTCGCGAGCAAGCTCGCGCCTACAATTAAGGACCCTACATGGACGTACTAATGGGCCTGCTGGCCGCCCTGCTCTGGGGTGGCACGGACTTTCTCGTTGGCCTCAACGCCCGAGCCGTCGGCGTCAAACGCGCGGTGTACTTCGGCCAAGCCTTGGGCTTCGTGATCATGACCCTGCTGCTGATCATATTCCCCGCCTTCCTCCTGAAATCCCTCGCCGCGCCCTTGAGCGTCTGGCTCCTTGGCGCCGCAGCCGCCTTACTCACTGTCTCCGGCGCCCTCGCCCTGTCCAAGGCCTTCGCACTGGGCAAAGCGGCCATCGTCGCGCCTCTGGTGACGTCCTACGGCACGGCCTGAAAATCCCACCGCTAAAAAACTGCGCAACGCTGACCGGGGCGAGCTTGATGAACCTGGGCGGTTTCTCGGCATTTTCCTGGGGCGCGATGGCTGGGTCGGTTTCAGTGGTGACGGTGATCAGCACTCTGTCCGGCGGGATCGCGGCGATTTTGGGGTTTGTGTTTTTCAAGGAACGACTGTCGGCGGTGCAGGTGACGGGCGTTGTACTGGTGCTAGCGGGTGCGGTGGTTTTACATCTAGTCGACTAATCATTTGCCCACAAAAAACCGCCCACAAGGGGCGGCTTTTTCAAACAGCTACCGAATCTTACAACTTCGGCCCAGCCGCCTTGATCGCGTCGCTCACTTCAAACTTCTTGAAGTTCTCAACAAACAACCCAGCCAGCGCTTTCGCTGCTTCATCGTAAGCAGCCTTGTCAGCCCAAGTGTTACGTGGGTTCAACAAGCCAGTCTCAACACCCGGCACGGCCAATGGCACGTCGAGGTTGATGGTGTCGAGGTGCTCGGTTTCAGCACCGATCAACGCGCCGCTCTGGATCGCTGCAATCACGCCACGGGTGGTCGGGATGTTGAAGCGTTTGCCCACGCCGTAGCCGCCACCAGTCCAGCCGGTGTTGACCAGGTAGACCTTGGAGCCGAAGCCGCGGATGCGCTTGATCAGCAGTTCTGCGTATTCGCCAGCCGGACGCGGGAAGAACGGTGCGCCAAAGCAGGTGGAGAAGGTCGACTTGATGCCGCTGCCCGAACCCATTTCAGTCGAGCCCACCAAAGCGGTGTAGCCGGACAGGAAGTGGTAGGCCGCTTGTTCTTCGCTGAGGATCGACACTGGCGGCAGTACGCCGGTCAGGTCGCAGGTCAGGAAGATCACGGCGTTTGGCTCGCCACCAAGGTTTTTCGGTGCGCGTTTTTCGATCAGCTCGCGTGGGTAAGCGGCGCGGCTGTTCTGGGTCAGGCTGTCATCGGCGTAGTCGGCCTTTTTGTCGGCATCCAGGACAACGTTTTCCAGTACGGCGCCGTGCTGGATGGCTTTCCAGATCACCGGCTCGTTCTTCTCGGACAGGTCGATGCACTTGGCATAGCAACCGCCTTCGATGTTGAAGACCACGCCAACGCCCCAGCCGTGTTCGTCGTCGCCGATCAGGTAGCGGCTTTCGTCGGCGGACAGGGTGGTTTTACCGGTACCCGACAGACCGAAGAACAACGTGACGTCGCCTTCTTCGCCCATGTTGGCAGCGCAGTGCATTGGCAGCACGTCGACGGCTGGCAGCAGGAAGTTTTGTACGGAGAACAGGGCTTTTTTCATTTCGCCGGCGTAGCGCATGCCAGCGATCAGCACTTTCTTGGCCGCAAAGTTGATGATTACTGTGCCGTCGGAGTTGGTGCCGTCACGCTCAGGTTCGCAGACGAACTCTGGGACGTTGAGGATCTGCCACTCGCCCTTGCCGCCGGCGTTGTACTGGCCAGCTTCAGGGTTGATGAACAGGCAACGGCCGAACAGGTTGTGCCAGGCAGTACCGGTGGTCATTTTGACCGGCAGGTAGTGCGCCGGGTCGGAGCCTACATGCACGTGGGAAACAAAACGCTCACGCTCGCCGATGAAGGCTTCAACGCGGTTCCACAGGGCGTCGAACTTGTCGGCCGGGAACTTGCGGTTGATCGGGCCCCAGGCGATGGCGGCCTGGGTGGAAGGCTCTTCAACGATGAAACGGTCGACCGGCGAACGGCCGGTACGGTGACCGGTGCGTACGACCAGCGCGCCAGTATCGGCAAGCTCGCCTTCACCGCGCTGCAGGGCTTCTTTGACCAGATCGTCAACACTCAGATCGGTGTATACGGCGTTATTGGCTTGCGTCATGAGGTTCCCCGTCGGCCTATGGCCGAGTGCTCCAAACGTTTTGTAGTAGAAAGTTGCGCACTACTACCGCAGAAAAAGTGGGCCGGATTATGCCAGAAAAGCCCAAAAAAAGTAGGGCCCTCCCGTCAGAACGGCGCTAACCCGGCGTTTGTCAGGTGATTTACCTGTGCTTAAACGTTTTAGTGGTGGGTGCCCGAAGGGGTATCGACGCCCGCCCCGGCGAATAATTGGGCGATATCGGCAGCGTCGAACAGGTAGCGCTGGTTGCAGAATTGGCAATCAATTTCGATATTGCCACCGTGTTCTACCACCAGAGTCTGGGCATCTTCCAGGCCCAGGCTCACCAAGGCATTGGCCGAGCGCTCGCGGGAACAGCTGCAGCGAAAACGCAGAGACTGCACGTCGAACAGGCGCACGGTTTCTTCGTGGTAGAGGCGGTGCAGGACGGTTTCGTTGTCCAGGCCCAGCAACTCTTCGGCAGTCAGGGTGCTGGCCAGAGCGGTGATGTGCTGCCAACTGGCGGCGCGGTCTTCCTCATCGCGGATACGGTCGGCTGGCAGTTGCTGCAACAGCAGGCCACGGGCGCGCTTGCCGTCGGCGTTGAGCCAGAAGCGGGTGCCCACTTGCTGGGACATCACGAAATAGTTGGTGAAACACTCCGACAGGTCGGCGCCGTCCAGGTCAACGATGCCCTGGTAACGCTGGCCCTGGGTCGGGTCGACGGTGAGGGCCAGCACGCCGCCGGGCATCAGGTCGGCCAGCGTGGCGTCGGGAGCGATCTGGTCGGCTTCGTAACGGGCCAGGCCGCGGATTTCGCGCTCGCTGGAGCACTCGATCATCAGCAGCGGGATCGGACCATCGGAACGGGCCTGCAGGATCAGCAAGCCATCGAACTTCAAGGTACCGACCAGCAGCGAGGCCGCGGCCATCAGCTCGCCGAGCAGTTGCGCGACCGGCTCCGGATAGGGGTGCTTGGCAAGGACTTCGGCATAGCTGCGCTCCAAGGCGACCAGTTCGCCGCGGGCGTCGTTGTCGTCGAAGATGAAGCGTTGGGTGAAGTCGGTATCCGGTAGATCAGTCATAGGTCTGGGTATCTGAATTGATGACGATGTTTCTAGAATTATGCGTTTTAGCACCGATTTGGTGCATTTCTCCTCTGAAAAACGAAGCGTTTTAAAGCGAAGATGAGACAGTTTATGAACAAACCGGGTTTGTTCCAAGCCAAGTGAAGCCTCGGGCGATTAGCCCGTTAATCATCGTTGCCGCTGCCGCGGAACTTAAACAAATCCCGGCGCTGCTTCTTGCTCGGTTTGCCATCGGTGCTGACACCCAGTGATCCGGCCTTGCGCATCGCCGCCGCGTTCTCGCGCTTGGCGATACTGGCTTCGGTCTCGGCGTACAGCGCCTGTGCCTCGGGCGCGCCTCGGCGGACAATAGAGAGCGCCTGAACCACCACCGTACGCTCATCAAAACCGACGCGGATCTGGAACTCATCACCCATGCGCGGCTCCTTGCCCGGCTTGCAGCGCAAGCCACGACAATGCACCTTGCCACTCTCAATAGCGGTCTTGGCCAGCGCACGGGTCTTGTAGAAGCGCGCCGCCCACAGCCATTTGTCCAAACGGACTTTTTCGTCCTCTTCCTGCTTTTGAGCCACTTGAATTCCCCGCTCTGAAAAATGCCGCAACTGAACAGTCGAACCCCATCGACGCATAAACATCGGGGCTCACCTAAGATACGCCAGTCACTACACTGTTTCTGTGAGTTTCCATTGAGCCGACTGATTTCTGAAGCTCGATAGATAACGGTCGCCATTTGCCAAGTATTCTGCGTGAATACCGCGAATTCGATCCCGAGCCCTGAGTAACAGTTCGGGGATTGTCACAATCCGTGAGCAGTTGGACGTTACTGTCCTCGACGACTGCGAATTATTTCTGAATGCCGGTTACCCATATTGAAGACTTTTGACCATTTGACCGTTGTGGGTCTGCGTGAGTGGGTGGCACTTCCCGGCTTGGGAGTGGCCGGCCTGCGAGCAAAGATCGACACCGGCGCCAGTACCTCAAGCCTGCATGCCACCGAGATCGAGCCCTTTGAGCGCGACGGTGAAAAATGGGTGCGGTTCACCGCACACCTGGGCAGCGTGGTGCAACTGCGTCACCGACGCTGCGAAGCACCGCTGGTGGCGATGAAAACCATTAAGAGCTCCAACGGCCAGGCGCAGGTGCGCTATGTCATCAGCACGACTCTGGCTTTGGGTGATCGGGTATGGCAGGTGGAGTTCACCCTCGCCTGCCGCAAAGCCATGCGCTATCGCCTGCTGCTCGGTTCCAAAGCCCTGATTGACGGCCAACTGGTGGTCAATCCCGGGTTCAAGTACGTTCAAGACAAGCCGGTGTTCCCGGCCTCTACTATTTCTGTCACAGGTGTTGCATGAAAATCGCTGTGCTGTCGCGTAACCCGCGTCTGTATTCCACCCGTCGCCTGGTCGAGGCCGGCACCGAGCGTGGCCATGAGATGGTGGTGATCGATACGTTGCGCGCCTATATGAACATTGCCAGCCATAAGCCGCAGATCCATTACCGGGGCAAGCCGTTGGAGGGCTTCGACGCGGTGATTCCACGGATCGGCGCTTCGGTGACGTTCTACGGCTGCGCGGTGTTGCGCCAATTTGAAATGATGGGGGTGTTTCCCCTCAACGAATCGGTAGCCATCGCCCGCTCGCGGGACAAGCTGCGCTCGCTGCAGTTGCTGTCGCGGCGCGGCATCGGCTTGCCGGTGACCGGGTTCGCTCACTCCCCCGACGACATTCCCGACCTGATCGAAATGGTCAACGGCGCGCCGCTGGTGATCAAGGTACTGGAAGGCACCCAAGGCATCGGCGTCGTGTTGTGTGAAACCGCAACAGCGGCAGAGTCGGTGATTGAGGCGTTCATGGGCCTCAAGCAAAACATAATGGTCCAGGAATACATCAAGGAAGCCGGCGGTGCGGATATCCGCTGCTTCGTGGTCGGCGACAAGGTGATTGCGGCGATGAAGCGCCAGGCCAAGCCGGGCGAGTTTCGCTCCAACCTGCACCGTGGCGGTAGCGCCAGCCTGATCAAAATCACCCCTGAAGAGCGCATGACAGCGCTGCGGGCAGCCAAGGTCATGGGGTTGAGTGTGGCGGGTGTGGATATCCTGCGTTCCAACCACGGGCCGCTGGTGATGGAAGTGAACTCGTCACCGGGCCTGGAAGGGATTGAGACCACCACCAACAAGGATGTGGCGGGGATCATCATTCAGCATCTAGAGAAGAATAGCGGGCCGAATATGACTCGGACCAAAGGGAAGGGGTAGAGGAGCAGTTACAAGCTTCAAGCTATAAGCTGCAAGAAAGAGCAAAAGCAGCCTGCTTTTCTCTTGCAGCTTGAGGCTTACCGCTGCACCTACACAGCATCCCTGGGCAACATCAGCCCCAATGGCAAGCGCACCCGCGCTTCCAGGCCGCCATCGGTACGGTTACGCAGCTCAACATTGCCGCCGTGCATCGAGGCAATCCGCCGGACGATCGCCAGCCCAAGGCCCGTACCCTTGCCACCACGGGCACGGTCGCCACGGGTGAACGGGTTGAAGATGCCCTCCAGCTCCGCCGGGTCTATACCTGCGCCACGGTCCATGACGCTCAGTACCACGTAAGGCGCATTGGTATCGCCCGATACATAGGCCGCGACTTCCACATCTGAGCCAGCGTGATGCAGGGCGTTGCCGATCAGGTTGTTCAGCAGTCGCTTCATTGAAACCCGACGCAAGGCAAACGGCTGGATCGGCTCCAGGCGCATGCGCACCTGCTCGCCATTCTGGTTGTAGGGCGCCACTACTTCACGCACCAGGTCGGTCAGATCGACCTCTTCCACCACTTCGTCACGGCCATCGCGGATAAACGCGAGGAACTGGTCGAGAATGGCGTCCATGTCTTCGATGTCGCGGACCATGCCGTCGGTAAGGTCAGTGTGATTGCCCATCAGTTCCAGGGACAGACGCAGTCGCGTCAGCGGCGTGCGCAAGTCATGGGAAACTCCGGCAAGCATCAACTCGCGCTCACGGCCGGCCTGTTCGACGTCCTCCGCCATCTGGTTGAACGCGCTGTACACCTCGGTCATTTCGCTGGGGGTGTCACTGATGGGCAAGCGCACGCTACGCCCCTGCCCCAGTTGTCGGGCAGCAAACACCAGGCGCTTGAGCGGCTGGTTCAACTGACGAACGAAAATCCACGCCGACGCGGTAGACAGCAAACCGATGGCGAGGAACCAGCCCAGTACGTTCCAGATTTTCTGCCCCCGCAATGGATGCGGATACAGCGGCACTTTCAGCCAGCCATCCCCCAGGCTCGGAGCCCGCACCCATAGCGCGGGAGACACATGCATGCGCAGCCGCACCTCGGTGTCTTCACCCAGTTCAGCCTGCATCTGGCGTTGATAGATTTCACTGTAGGGCCAATGCTGCTCCCCTTCCGGTACACCAGCGCCCACCACTCGGGTCAGCGTCGCGGCCTTGGCGATCTTCTCGCGATTCTCGGGGTCTGCGGCCCAATAGGCACGCAAGGTCAGAGCGACACCGTGGCTGTACTGCCGGTCCACCAGCACGTCTTCGTTCATCAATAGATAAACCAGTGTCAGTGCCTTGGAAAACAGTACGACGATCAGCACCAGCCAAAGGGTGCGAGAAAAAAAGCTTTGCGGGAACCACAGCGGGGTTTTCATAGAAGACAGCTAGACACCTTGCAGGAGCGAGAAGGGCTCGCAGAATTGCAGACGCCGGGCATCCGGCTGACCCTCAAGGGATCAAATACCGAAATACCCGCACCTGCAAATCATTGGTCACTTGGTCGCAGTGCCATCCGGCACAAATACGT
Source organism: Pseudomonas sp. c313 (assembly GCF_055407145.1). Lineage (NCBI taxonomy): Bacteria > Pseudomonadati > Pseudomonadota > Gammaproteobacteria > Pseudomonadales > Pseudomonadaceae > Pseudomonas > Pseudomonas sp. c313. The sequence goes on from NZ_JBUZRD010000008.1 coordinate 210,447, forward strand.
AACCCACACCCCACACCGTCTGGATATAACGCGGCTTGGACGGGTCTGGTTCGATCATGCGGCGCAGACGGGAAATCTGCACGTCAATGGAGCGCTCCAGAGCGTCCCACTCGCGGCCACGGGCCAGGTTCATCAGTTTGTCGCGGGTCAATGGCTGACGTGCATTCATCACCAGCGCCTTGAGCACAGCGAATTCGCCGGTGGTGAGCATGTGGACTTCGTCGCCACGCTTGAGCTCACGGGTCGCCAGGGACAGCTCGTAGTCGCCAAAGGTGACGCTTTCGTCTTCACTGCCCGGGGCGCCCGGCACTGGAGCGGCCTGGCGACGCAATACCGCCTTGACCCGAGCCATGAGCTCATCAGGGTTGAACGGCTTGGCCAGATAATCGTCGGCGCCCAGTTCGAGCCCCTTGATGCGGCTCAGCTCATCGCCCTTGGCGGTCAGCATGATGATCGGAATCTGATTGTTCGCGCCGCGCAAGCGTTTGCAGGCCGTCAGGCCGTCTTCTCCGGGCAGCATCAGGTCGAGTACGACCAGGTTGAATACTTCGCGCCCCAGCAGGCGGTCCATCTGCTCGGTATTGGGCACCGATCGGGCGCGGTAGCCCTTGGAGTTGAAGAACCGCTCCAGCAGGCTGCTCAGCCCTGGATCGTCATCAACGATGAGAATTTTTTCGCCTTCAGCAGTTTGTGCAGTGCTGCTCATTAGATGCTCCTCTTATCTCGGTGCGCATTATGGCGTAGCTGCCGTTATACGCACCGTGTGCATTGTTAGCAGATTTTTCCTCTACTGCCAGTGAACCTGCGCCCTTCAACATCCCGCGCAATCCCCCCAACGGCAGAACGCTGGTTATACTGCGCCGCCTTTGTGCAGGGAAAATTCAGATCTTTACCGTTTGCTGCATGCCGTTTTTTTCACAGGTACGCAGTGATTTTCCGATTTCGAGGGTCAATAGGCTGCCTCTTGACCCAGGCAGCGGCGCCAGTCGGGCCGCTCAACCAGTCTCAAAGGGCCTTGTTCTCCGGGCCTGCGAGCTGCTTTCAGAATTTCAGGTGGTTTTATGGACAGCATCAACAGCCGCATCGCCGAGGAACTCGGTGTACGCCCACAACAGGTCGAAGCGGCCGTCGCTCTACTGGATGAAGGCTCCACAGTGCCCTTCATCGCCCGTTACCGTAAAGAAGTGACCGGCAGCCTCGATGACATCCAGTTGCGGCATCTGGAAGAACGCCTGCGCTACCTGCGAGAACTCGACGAACGGCGCATCAGCATCCTTGCCAGCATCCAGGAGCAGGGCAAGCTGACCCCGCAATTGGAGCGCGACATCAAGCTCGCCGACACCAAGACCCGCCTCGAAGACTTGTACCTGCCGTACAAGCAGAAGCGCCGCACCAAGGGCCAGATCGCCCTGGAAGCTGGCCTCGGCGACTTGGCCGACGGTCTGTTCAACGACCCGTCCCTGGCCCCGGAAAGCGAAGCTGCACGCTTTGTCGACGCCGAAAAAGGTATCGCCGACGTCAAGGCTGCCCTCGAAGGCGCCAAGTACATCCTCATGGAGCGCTTCGCCGAAGACGCCAATCTGCTGGAAAAACTGCGCAGCTACCTGAAACAGGAAGCCGTCCTCAGTGCCCGAGTCATCGCCGGCAAGGAAGAGGAAGGCTCCAAGTTCCGCGATTATTTCGAACACGACGAGCCGCTCAAGAGCATGCCGTCCCACCGCGCTCTGGCGATTTTCCGTGGGCGCAACGAAGGCATTCTCAGCTCCGCGCTTAAAGTCGGCGACGAGCTGCCGGGCACCATGCACCCGTGCGAAGGCATGATCGGTCAACAATTTGGCATCCAGAATCAGAATCGTCCTGCGGACAAGTGGCTCGGTGAAGTCGTGCGCTGGACCTGGAAGGTCAAGCTCTATACTCACCTGGAAACCGACCTGCTGGGCGAGTTGCGCGACGGCGCCGAAACCGAGGCGATCAACGTATTTGCCCACAACCTGCATGACCTGCTGCTGGCTGCACCGGCCGGCCCGCGCGCCACTCTGGGCCTGGACCCGGGCCTGCGCACCGGTTGCAAGGTCGCTGTGGTGGATGCCACCGGCAAGATGCTCGACCACGCCACGGTCTATCCGCACGTGCCCCACAACAAGTGGGACCAGACCATCGCCATCCTCGCCGCCTTGTGTGCCAAACACTCGGTGGACCTGATCGCCATCGGCAACGGCACTGCCAGCCGTGAAACTGACAAGCTTGCCGCCGAGCTGATCAAAAAGTACCCAAGCATGAAGATGACCAAGGTCATGGTCTCTGAGGCGGGCGCGTCGGTGTACTCGGCCTCGGAACTGGCTTCCAAGGAATTCCCGGACCTCGACGTGACGATCCGTGGCGCGGTATCGATTGCTCGCCGCTTGCAGGACCCATTGGCCGAGCTGGTGAAAATCGACCCTAAATCCATCGGTGTCGGCCAGTACCAGCACGACGTGTCGCAGCTGAAACTGGCGCGAGGCCTGGACGCGGTGGTGGAGGATTGCGTGAACGCCGTCGGTGTCGATGTAAACACCGCTTCCGTGGCGCTGCTGGCCCGGATCTCCGGCCTCAACGCTACCCTGGCGCAGAACATCGTCACCCACCGCGACGAAAACGGTGCCTTCAAGACCCGTGCAGCGCTGAAAAAGGTCGCACGCCTTGGCGAAAAAACCTTCGAGCAGGCCGCCGGCTTCCTGCGCGTGATGAACGGTGACAATCCGCTGGACTCCTCGGCCGTCCACCCGGAAGCCTATCCGCTGGTGCAACGGATCGCCGCTGAAACCGATCGCGACATCCGCTCGCTGATTGGCGACGCCACGTTCCTCAAGCGCCTGGACCCGAAAAAGTACACCGACGAAACCTTCGGCGTGCCGACCATCACCGACATCCTGCAAGAGCTGGAAAAGCCGGGCCGCGACCCACGTCCCGAGTTCAAGACCGCCGAGTTCCAGGAAGGCGTCGAAGACCTCAAGGACCTCCAACTGGGGATGATCCTCGAAGGCGTGGTGACCAACGTGACCAACTTCGGCGCGTTTGTGGATATCGGCGTGCATCAGGACGGTTTGGTGCATATCTCGGCGCTTTCCGAGAAGTTCATCAAGGACCCTCGCGAAGCGGTGAAAGCCGGTGACGTGGTCAAGGTCAAGGTCATGGAAGTCGACATCCCGCGCAAACGCGTGGGCCTGTCGATGCGCATGAGCGACACCCCCGGCGAGAAAATCGACGGTGCCCGTGGCGCACGCCCAGGCTCGGCGCCTCGCCAGTCGCAAAACCGCTCTCAAAATACGGCACCGCGCAAGGAAACCGCCACCGAAGCCCCGGCCAATAACGCCATGGCGTCGCTGTTCGCCAACGCCAAACAACTGAAGAAGCGCTAATGGAATTGCCAGCCGGTTTGACCCACAGCGCATTCAGTGAACTGATCGGCTGCCGCCTGCAACGCCTGGACCAGGGCGTTGCCGAAGTGGCCATGACCCTGGAACCGCAGCTGCGCAACCGCGCTGGCAAGCTCCATGGCGGGGCTATTTTCAGCCTGGTGGACATTGCCATGGGGCTGGCTTGTTCCAGCGCCCATGGTTTCGACCAGCAGAGCGCGACCATCGAGTGCAAAATCAACTACATCCGGGCCGTTTCAGACGGCGACGTGCTGTGCACCGCCCGGGTTATTCACCCAGGCCGGCGCACGTTGGTGGTTGAGGCTGACGTGTACCAGGACGAAAAACTGGTCGCAAAAGCGCAAGGCACCTTCGCAGTCCTATAGCTCCCTGTCATCGATTTGAGTTAATTTCGGCGCAGTGAAAGCTGCGCCGAAATTTTTTTTGTGCGCAATAGCCAGATTCCGGATGAAGGCGGCTCTTTCAGAGTGGGTCAATCCGGCTCGAAAGCCAGGCGATAACGCCAGTTTTAACTTCACCCTTGTAGACCGTCTTGCCCACCCCCATATTGGGGCGACTGACGCGTGAAGGAATCCAACTTGAGCGAACTTCTCAACCGCCGCCTGGCTCTGCTCGGCGAGCGCGCCCACCTCTCTTTGCTTGAGCATTGCCTGCACGGCATCGAGCGTGAATGCCTGCGTGTCACCCATGAAGGTCGGCTGGCGCAAACGCCGCATCCCGAGGCCTTGGGCGCCGCACTGACCCATGAACAGATCACCACCGATTACTCCGAGTCGCTGCTGGAGTTCATCACTCCGGCCCTGCCCAACCCGGCAGACACCCTGAGCAGCCTCGACAAGATTCACCGTTTTGCCTACAGCAAGCTCGGCAACGAGTACCTGTGGAGTCCATCGATGCCGTGCCCATTGCCGGCCGAGGAAGATATTCCGATTGCCTACTACGGCACCTCCAACATCGGCCAGCTCAAGTATGTGTACCGCAAGGGCCTGGCCCTGCGTTACGGCAAGACCATGCAATGCATCGCCGGCATCCACTACAACTTCTCCCTGCCGGAAGATTTGTGGCCACTGCTCAAGGAAGCCGAAGGCTTTGTCGGTACTGACCGCGACTATCAGTCCACGGCCTATATCGCACTGATCCGCAACTTCCGCCGCTACAGCTGGCTGCTGATGTACCTGTTTGGCGCCTCGCCAGCCCTGGATGCCGGCTTCCTGCGCGGTCGTTCCCATCAGCTGGAGCAACTGGACGCCGATACCCTGTACCTGCCCTATGCCACCAGCCTGCGCATGAGCGACCTGGGTTACCAAAGCAACGCCCAGGCGGGTCTCACGCCTTGCTACAACGACCTGGACAGCTACACCGACAGCCTGCGCGAAGCGGTGGCAACCCCCTACGCCCCGTATGTCGAAGTCGGCACCCACAAGGACGGTGAGTGGGTACAGCTCAACACCAACATCCTGCAGATCGAAAACGAGTACTACTCCAACATCCGCCCCAAGCGCGTGACCTACACCGGCGAACGGCCGATCCAGGCGCTGGTGGCCCGTGGCATCCAGTACATCGAAGTGCGCTGCCTGGACATCAACCCGTTCCTGCCAATGGGCATCGACTTGCAAGAGTCGCGCTTCCTCGACGCATTCCTGCTGTATTGCGCGCTGAACGACAGCCCGCTGTTTGCTGATAACGAATGCGGCAACGCCACGTCCAACTTCCTCAGCGTGGTCAAGGAAGGCCGCCGTCCGGGCCTGCAATTGCAGCGTCGCGGTGAATCGGTGGAGATGACGGAATGGGCCGCCGAGTTGCTGGCGAAGATTGCTCCTCTCGCGACGCTGCTGGACCAGAGCCACGGTTGCACTGAACACAGCCAGGCACTGGACGCCCAGTTGGCGAAGATCAAGGACCCGTCCCTCACGCCATCAGCCCAGGTGCTGGCAGCGATGAGTGAACGCAAAGAAAGTTTTGCGCAGTTCTCCCTGCATCAGAGCCAGGTGCATGCCGAGTTCTTCCGCAAGGAGCCGCTGGCCGCTGAGGAACAGGCGCGTTTTGAGGAACTGGCGCGCAGTTCACTGGCGCAACAGGCGGAGCTTGAGCAAAACGAAGTGGGGGATTTCGACGTGTTTGTCGGGTCGTACCAGGCGAGTATTTTGGCGATCAGTAACTAATTAACGGCCAACGAATAACCTGTGGCGAGGGAGCTCGCTCCCTCGCCACAGGTTTGGTGTTCTCCCGGCAATGGATTTTCCCCTCATAAGCTAATTCGAAAATGTTATTTATTTTCGGGTTCTTAGATCATTTAGTCTCCTCAAACGCCGACCCTCGGCCGCCTGATGAGGAGCTTCCCCTTGAAACTGCACTTCCCCCTACGCCTCCTGGCGGCTTTTTCCCTGGCCGGCGCCAGCCTGTTTGCCCAGGCCGCCGATGTCACTATCGCCTACCAGACCACCGTGGACCCGGCGAAAGTCGCCCAGGCCGACGGCGCTTATGAAAAAGCCACCAATGCCAAGATCGACTGGCGCAAATTCGACAACGGTTCCGACATCATCGCCGCTATCGCGTCCGGCGATGTACAGATCGGCTACCTCGGTTCCAGCCCGCTGACCGCCGCCATCACCCGCAAAGTGCCGGTGGAAACCTTCCTCGTCGCTACCCAGATCGGTGGTGCTGAAGCCCTGGTGGCCCGCAACGGCTCCGGGATCAATAGCCCACAGGATCTGATCGGCAAGAAAATCGCCGTGCCTTTCGTCTCCACCGGCCATTACAGCCTGCTGGCGGCGCTGAAGCACTGGAACATTGATCCATCAAAAGTAACCATTCTCAACCTCGCACCACCGGCCATCGTCGCCGCCTGGAAGCGCGGTGATATCGACGCCACTTACGTTTGGGACCCAGCCCTGGGCGTGGCCAAGGAAAACGGCAAGGTGCTGATCACCTCCGGCGAACTGGCCAAGTTCGGTGCGCCGACCTTCGATGCCTGGATCGTGCGCAAAGACTTCGCCGAGAAACACCCGGAGATCGTCAGCGCATTCGCCAAAGTCACCCTCGATGCCTACGCCGACTACCGCAAAGACCCACAAGCCTGGCTCGCCGACAAAGGCAACGTCGACAAACTGGTGAAGCTCTCCGGGGCCAAGGCCAGCGACATTCCTCTGCTGCTGCAAGGCAACGTCTACCCGCTGGCAGCTGATCAAGTAACGCTGCTGGGTGCGCCGACCACCAAGGCCGTCACCGACACCGCCGCGTTCCTCAAGGAGCAGGGCAAGGTCGAAGCCGTGCTGGCGGACTACGCGCCGTACGTCAGCGCCAAGTTCATCACCAACTGATCGGGAGTACATCGCGATGGCCTTGCTACAACTGGAGCGCATCAGCGCACAGTACCCAGGCGCCACAGAGCCTGTGCTGGCTGATATTTCCCTAAGCCTTGGGCCCCAGCAATTGCTGGTCGCCCTCGGCCCGTCCGGCAGTGGCAAGACCTCGCTGTTGAACCTGATTGCCGGCTTCGTCGAACCCAGCGCCGGGCACATCACCCTTGATGGCGTGCCTGTAAAAGGGCCGAGCGCCGAACGTGGCGTAGTGTTCCAGGACGATGCCCTGCTGCCCTGGCAGGACGTGCTGGCCAATGTCAGCTTCGGCCTTGAGCTGGCGGGCGTACCGAAAGCCAAGCGGGAAATCCGCGCCAGGGAAATGCTCGCCCTGGTGGACCTGGCCGGTTTCGACAGCCGACGCATCTGGCAGCTTTCCGGCGGCCAGAGGCAGCGTGTCGGTTTGGCCCGTGCGTTGGCCGCCGACCCGCGCGTGTTGCTGATGGACGAACCTTTCGGCGCCCTTGATGCCTTCACCCGCGAACAGATGCAGGAGTTGCTGCTGCAGGTCTGGCAGCGCACCGCCAAGCCAGTGTTCCTGATTACCCATGACATTGAAGAAGCCGTCTTCCTCGCCACTGACCTGATTCTACTGGCGCCCAATCCGGGCCAGATCGTCGAACGCCTGAGCCTGGACTTCGGCCAGCGCTACGCCGCTGGCGAACCAGCACGGGCGATCAAGTCCGACCCGCGCTTTATCGAAACCCGCGAACACGTCCTGGGCAAAGTATTCTCCCAACGGCAGGTGTCCGCATGAGCAGTTATGAATTACCGGCCACGGCGACCAAGCCAGCGTCCCAGCCCACCGTGCCGGTGCGCCGCAGTTTGAGCACGCGCTGGATCAGCCTGCTGACCCTGGTTGCCTTGCTGGCCATCTGGTGGGCCGTGACCGCCAGCGGGATGATCGAACCATTGTTCTTGCCACCGCCTTCTGCCGTGCTGCAAAAGGGCTGGCTGCTGGCGACCAGCGGCTACATGGATTCCACCTTGTGGCAGCACTTGGCCGCAAGCCTCGGCCGTATCGGCCTGGGCCTGGGTTTTGCCGTACTGACCGCCGTGCCGGTAGGCATCGCCATCGGTTCCAACCGCATCGCCCGGGGCATTCTCGACCCGCTGATCGAGTTCTACCGCCCGATTCCACCGCTGGCCTATCTGCCGCTAATCGTGATCTGGTGCGGCATCGGCGAGCTGTCCAAGGTGTTGCTGATCTACCTGGCGATTTTCGCACCGATTGCCATCGCCACCGCCACCGGCGTGCGCACCGTCGACCCGGCCAAGCTGCGCGCCGCACAGTCGTTGGGCGCGACCCGCGCACAACTGATTCGCCACGTGATCCTGCCCAGCGCCTTGCCGGACATCCTCACTGGTGTGCGGATTGGCTTGGGTGTCGGCTGGTCAACCCTGGTAGCCGCCGAACTGATCGCCGCCACCAGCGGCCTGGGTTTCATGGTGCAGTCGGCGGCGCAGTTCCTGGTCACCGACGTGGTGGTGCTTGGCATCCTGGTCATCGCCCTGATTGCCTTCGCCATGGAAATGGGCCTGCGCGCCCTGCAGCGCAAACTGGTGCCATGGCACGGCCAGGCACACTGAACAGAACCGCACTGACTACGCCGACACCTCGGCGCCCAACACTTTCGAGAACAGCATGAGCAGCCTGACCGTAACGCCCTTAAGCATCGCCCTTGGCGCCCAGATCAATGGCGTCGACATCACTCAGCCACTGAATCTGGAGCAACGCGACGCCATCGAACAGGCGTTGCTCAAGCATTCGGTGTTGTTCTTTCGCGACCAGCCAATCACCCCCCAGCAACAGGCACGATTCGCGGCAAATTTCGGCGACCTGCACATTCACCCGATTTACCCCAACGTGCCGGAGCAGCCCGAAGTACTGATCCTCGACACCGCCGTCACCGACGTGCGTGACAACGCCATCTGGCACACCGACGTGACCTTCCTGCCGACCCCGGCCCTGGGCGCGGTGCTCAGCGCCAAGCTGTTGCCGGAGTTTGGTGGAGACACCTTGTGGGCCAGCGGTATTGCCGCTTATGACGCGTTGTCGAAGCCGATGAAAAGTTTGTTGAACGGTTTGACCGCGACTCACGATTTCACGCGGTCCTTCCCCCTGGAGCGTTACGGCAACACCGCCGAAGATTTAGCCCGCAGGGAAGAAGCCCGGCGCAAAAACCCGCCACTGTCCCATCCGGTGATTCGCACCCACCCGGTGAGCGGGCGCAAATCGCTGTTCGTCAGCGACGGCTTCACCAGCAAAATCAACGAACTTGAACCCGCCGAAAGCGAAGCCATCCTCAAGTTGCTGTTCGCCCACGCCACCCGCCCGGAATTCACCATCCGCTGGCGCTGGCAGAAAAACGACGTGGCCTTCTGGGACAACCGCGTGACCCAACACTACGCCGTTGACGATTACCGGCCGCAACGGCGGGTGATGCATCGGGCGACGATTTTGGGAGATGTGCCGTTCTGATTAAGGCGCTGATCGTTCCCACACCCTGTGCGGGAACGATCAGTTATCAACTGAGCACTACCGTTTACTCAGCGGTAGACGGCTTCTCCCACAAGTTAATCCCGCCTTCCTGGGCAAACCGATCAATTTCCGCCAGCTCATCCGCCGTGAAGCTCAAGTTCTTCAACGCCCCGACGTTTTCAATGATCTGCTCTGGCCGGCTCGCACCGATCAAGGCGCTGGTCACCCGTGGATCGCGCAAGGTCCAGGCCAAGGCCAACTGCGCCAGGCTTTGCCCACGACGCTTGGCGATCTCATTGAGAGCTCGCACGTGGGCGATGTTGGCCTCCGACAGGTGCGAAGTCTGCAACGAACCTCCCCCCGGCCGATTCACCCGCGCATCGGCCGGTACGCCATTGAGGTATTTGTCGGTCAGCAGCCCCTGGGCCAGCGGCGTGAAGGCAATCACCCCGGTGCCAAGTTCGTCGGTGGTGTCCAACAGGTCCTTTTCCACCCAACGGTTGAGCAGGTTGTAGGCCGGCTGGTGGATCAGCAGCGGGACTTTCCACTCTTTGAGTAGCGCCGCCATTTCCCGGGTTTTTGCCCCCGAATAGGATGAGATACCAATGTACAGTGCCTTGCCTTGTTGCACGGCAGTGGCGAGGGCGCTGGCCGTTTCTTCCAGCGGGGTGTCGGCGTCGAAGCGGTGGGAATAGAAGATATCCACGTACTCGACACCCAGGCGTTGCAGGCTCTGATCCAGGCTCGCCAACACGTATTTGCGCGAACCACCGCCCTGGCCGTAAGGGCCGGGCCACATATCCCAGCCGGCCTTGCTGGAGATGATCAGTTCATCGCGGTAGTGCTTGAAGTCTTCGCGCAGCAGGCGACCGAAATTGATCTCGGCGCTGCCGTAAGGCGGGCCATAGTTGTTGGCCAGGTCGAAGTGGTTGATACCCAGGTCGAATGCCGTACGCAGCAAGGCGCGCTGGGTATCGATGGGGGTGCTGTCGCCAAAGTTGTGCCACAGCCCCAGGGACAGTGCTGGCAGCACGAGCCCGCTGCGGCCCACGCGGCGATAGGGAATAGATTCATAGCGGTTTTCGGCAGCAATGTAAGTCATCGAATCCTCTCTGGTCTGGGCATATAAGGCGCAGGAATAACGATATTCCCAGGCCTTTTAAGGGCAGCTGAATCGCTTAAGTGCACCTATCCTTTCTACAGCAAAGGCCTATCAGGGTGGTACGACGAAGCTCACATAGAGGCGGTTTTCATACTTCTCGGTAGCCGTTCTCGGACGCGGCCTCGTTCTGCTCGACCGCTGCTACGCTAACGTCTGCCTTCAGGGATGTAGAGATATCGATCATGCACACCACACTCGTCATCACCTTCGGCCTGGCCCTGCTGGCGCTGATGCTGTTGATCGGCCAAAAACTGGGCGTCAGCCGGCACATGCTGGCTTATAGCTTCGTCGGGATTTGGTTGGTTTTATCGGTGGTCAACGGCGCGATAGGCGTGATCACCGCCGGCCAGCCCCTGGTGTCAGAGCTGGTGATCGGCAGTGTGGTGTTCGGTACGCCATTGGTGGCACTGGCCCTGTTCATCAGGGCCTGAGCTTCAACGAACCATGTGCAGGAACTGCATGTGGCGCTCGTACTGGTCGAGGATGTCGTTGATGATCTGCTCCTTGGTGTAGCCCACCAGGTCGTAATCCTGGCTGCCCTCACTCAAGTGCACTTCCGCCCGGTAGTAGCGGCGGTTGTTGATCTCCTTGGAAGCCATGCCACCCCGGGCAAACGACGGCGTGAAATAGCCGCGCATCTGCACCTGATAGACAAACGGCTGCTGCTCGCCGTGACCGATTTCCAGGCTGACGCTGTCGTTGGCCGGGTCGGGCTGGGTGACTACGTTCAGGCCTTTTTCGACAAACACCGCAGTCACTTCTTCGATAGCCGGACGCACCGTGGTTTCGAGGAAGCGGTACACCTCATCCCGTGACGGGAAGTGCACGGCCTGGCTCAAACGCTGACGCCAACCGCCACGCCCCTTGCGTGAGCCCGACACCGGAGCCAGGGAATGCAGCTGCGCAATCTGCTTCTGGGATTCGAGGTAGAAAGCCTTGTGCAGCCCCCACATCATCAGCAACAGGATCATCGAGAACGGCAACGACGTCAGCACTACCGCTGACTTCAGCGAATCGATACTGCCGGCAAACAGCAAGGCGCTGGTCACCAGCGCAGTCATCGCGCCCCAGAACACCCGCAGCCATTTCGGCCCGTCTTCATCGGCGGTGCCACCTTTGGAGGACAGGGTGGACAGCACCACAGTGCCGGAGTCGGCAGAGGTGACGAAGAACACAAAGCTGATAAACACCGTGACCGCGATGACCGTCTTGCTCCACGGGTAGGTTTCCAGCAGCAGGTAGAGGCTCATCGACGGATCATCAATAGCCGACTGCCCCAACGCGGTCAGGCCATGGTTGAGCACTTGGTCGATGGCGCTGTTGCCGAAGATCGACATCCAGGCCAGGGTGAAGCCCAACGGGATCAATAGCACGCCGAAGACGAATTCGCGGATGGTGCGGCCCCGGGAAATACGCGCGATAAACAGGCCCACAAACGGCGACCATGCGATCCACCAGGCCCAATAGAACACAGTCCAGCCACCCAGCCAGTCGCTGGGTTTATCGTAGGCGTAGAGGTCGAAACTCTTGGTCGGCAAGGCGCCGAGGTAGTCGCCGATATTCTGGATCAGGGTGTTGAGCAGGTGCTGGGTAGGCCCGGCGAACAGCACGAACAGCAGCAGCGCGCAGGCCAGCAGCATATTGATGTCGGACATCACCCGCACGCCCTTGTCGACACCAGAGACCGCCACCAGGATCGCTGCGCCCATCATCAAAGTGATGAGGCCGACTTGAATCCATTGGGTATGGGCCACGCCGAACAGGTAATCCAGCCCGGAGTTGAGGTGCAATACGCCAAAGCCCATGTCGGCACCCAGGCCGAACACCGTGGCGATGATGCCAAAGCCATCCACCGCATAGCCGATGGGGCCGTTGATACGTTTGCCGATCAGCGGGTACAGCGCCGAACGCAACGCCAGCGGCAGGTTATGCCGGTAGGCAAAATACGCCAGGGCCATGCCGACGAAGGCAAATACACCCCAGCCGTGCAGACCCCAGTGCAGAAACAGGATCTGCATGGCCTGGCGTGCGGCGTCTGCGTTCAGGGCCTCGCCCTGGGGCGGTTGCACCAAGTGGGTCAACGGCTCAGAGACGCAGAAGAAAAACAGCGTGATGCTGATCCCGGCAGCGAACAGCATGCCGGCCCAGGACAGGTAACTGAATTCGGGCTCGTCGTGGTCGGCACCTAGCTTGATCTTGCCGTAACCAGATAGAGCGGTGACCACCACGAAGACCAGATACAGGGTCATCGCCAGCATGTAGTACCAGCCGACCGTATTGGCCGCCCAGTTTTGTGCGGCCAGCAGCCAGGCGCCAGCTTGCTCGGGAATAGCGATAACGGTCAGGCCGAACAGCAAAATGAAACTCGCGGCAAAGTAAAACACCGGCGGATTCATGCGGATCAGACCGCTGGAAGGTGTGGACGATGCACTCATGAAGGGCGCACCTCAGGGGTGTTGGATGTGGCTGTAAAAAGCGGACTCAGCAAAGGCAAGCCTCCTGTTGTGAGCGGGCAGCGAACCACCGGTTTAACTTGAACGAACAGACAAGTTAAACATGGATAGCCGTTTTTGGACTAATCGCAAGGCCCGGCGGTCGTGCTTTCTTACGGTAGTTCAAGGAAAGGTATGACGCATTGGGATGACAAAACGTTCAGCAGAAACTTGGAACTGATCGCTCCAACGTTCTGCGTGGGAGCGATCATTAAATAAACCTACTTCTGCGCCCCATCATCATGCTGCAAATTCGCCTGGGTCAGGTTGGCCCCCGCCGGCACGCTGCGGGTCAGCCAGACGTTGCCGCCGATGGTCGAGCCCTTGCCGATGGTGATCCGCCCCAGAATCGTCGCCCCGGCGTAGATCACCACGTCGTCCTCGACAATCGGGTGGCGCGGATGACCTTTCTGCAACTGCCCGTCCTCGTCCGCCGGGAAGCGCTTGGCCCCCAGGGTTACGGCCTGGTAGATGCGTACCCGCTCGCCAATGATCGCCGTCTCGCCAATCACCACTCCCGTCCCGTGGTCGATAAAGAAGCTCGGACCGATCTGCGCGCCGGGGTGGATGTCGATGCCGGTGGCCGAGTGGGCGATTTCCGCACTGATCCGTGCCAGCAGCGGCAAGCCGGCGCGGTACAGATGATGAGCCAGGCGATGGTGGATCACCGCCAGAATCCCCGGATAGCACAGCAGCACTTCGTCGACGCTGCGGGCGGCCGGGTCGCCGTGGTAGGCGGCCAGCACGTCGGTGTCCAACAGGCTGCGCAGAGCTGGCAGCGCCAGGGCAAAATCCTGGATCAATCGGATGGCGGTGGCATCGATTTCGCGGTCTTGTTGACCGCCTTGTCGTGCGGCATAGCGCAACTCCAGGCGGGCCTGGGCGAGCAAGGCGTTCAACGCCACATCGAGGGTATGACCGACGTAGAAGTCTTCACTTTCCTCGCGCAGGTCCACCGGCCCCAAACGCATGGGGAATAGTGCTCCGCACAGCGCTTCAAGAATCTGCGCCACAGCGTCCCGCGACGGCAGTTCACGCCCGCCCTGCTCGCCGCTGACCCGGCCATTGTGGGTGCGCCACTGGTCCCGGGCGCTGCGCAACTGGCTGACGATGGTCTGTAATTGCCAATGACTGGAACGCTCGCTCATGGTGGAACCTTCGGTAGTGGGAAGCTGCAAGCAAGAACCCGCCTGCTTTTACTTGAAGCTTGAAGCTTGCCGCTTGAAGCTGAAATGACCGCTACCTTACGACATGCCACAGGGTCCGCCTTAAGAACTAATCATGCCGAGTACATAACCAACCGACATAAGCGATTGGCGGTTGCCCGATGAAAAGTGCCTGCCTATAGTCGCTGCATCTTTTATCTCCCGTGCGTAGCCATGATCAAACAACAGCTCGACCGTTTTAATCGTCTGGAACTGCTGGGCGGCGCCACTGCCCTGGAAAAACTCGATCGGTTATCGGCCTGGCTGGGCCGCGATATCTACGTCAAGCGCGACGACACCACGCCACTGGCCATGGGCGGCAACAAGCTGCGCAAACTCGAATACCTGGCGGCCGATGCCCTGGCCCAAGGCGCCGATACCCTGATCACCGCCGGCGCCATCCAGTCCAACCATGTGCGCCAAACCGCTGCCTTGGCGGCCAAGCTGGGCCTGGGCTGCGTCGCCCTGCTGGAAAACCCCACCGGCACCAAAGACCCCAACTACCTGGGCAACGGCAACCGCCTGTTGCTGGAGCTGTTCGACGCCAAAGTTGAATTGGTGGAGAACCTGGACAACGCCGACGAACAACTGAGCGCCCTCGCCGAGCGCCTGCGCAGCAACGGCAAGAAACCGTATCAGGTGCCCATCGGCGGCTCCAATGCCATCGGTGCCCTGGGCTACGTGCGCGCCGGGCTGGAGCTGGCCAGGCAGATCGAAGACAGCGGCATCACCTTTGCCGCCGTGGTGCTCGCCTCGGGCAGCGCCGGCACCCATAGCGGGCTGGCCCTGGCCTTGAGTGAAACGCTGCCGGATTTGCCGGTGATTGGTGTGACCGTGTCGCGCACCGATGAGGCCCAGCGGCCCAAGGTGCAAGGCTTGGCCGAACGGACTGCCGAGTTACTCGGTGTCGAGATTCCCGCCAGCTTCAAGGTGATCCTCTGGGACGAATACTTCGCCCCCCGCTACGGCGAGCCAAATGCCGGCACCCTGGCGGCGATCAAGCTGCTGGCCAGCCAGGAAGGCCTGTTGCTGGACCCGGTCTACACTGGCAAGGCCATGGCCGGGTTGCTGGATGGCATTGGCCGCCAGCGCTTTGAGGACGGCCCGATCATCTTCCTGCACACCGGCGGCGCTCCGGCGTTGTTTGCTTATGACTCGCTGTTCTGAACAGCCTCGCCATATATTCCAAAAAAGAATAACAGGTGTGATTTATATTATTTTCAAGTCTTAAAAACCCAATTTATAGTCCCGCCAAAGGCGAACGTGTTGCGAGACGCACACGCCGCTTTAAGGCAGGATACGACTACTGCTGTCACTTGCTTCGCTCAACATAAAAAACACAGGGGCTTGTCATGACTATTTCTGTATTCCGTCGCACGTTACTGGTTGGCACATTGGGGCTGGGCCTAGGGGCTGGGTTGCTGGGCCAGGCGGTTGCTGGCGAGCAGTTGGACAACATCAAGAAGGCCGGTGTGATCAAGGTCGGCCTGGAAGGCACCTACCCACCGTTCAGCTTCGTCGATGAAAGCGGCAAGCTCACGGGTTTTGAGGCCGAGTTTTCCCAAGCCCTCGCCAAGGAGCTGGGGGTCGAGGTCAAGTTACAAGCCACCCCATGGGACGGCATCCTCGCAGCGCTGGAATCCAAGCGCCTGGACGCAGTGATCAACCAGGTGACCATCTCTGAAGAGCGCAAGAAGAAGTACGACTTCTCCGAGCCCTACACCGTTTCCGGTATTCAAGCGCTGACCCTGAAAAAGAATGAAGGCACCATCAAGACCGTTGCCGACCTGGCTGGCAAGAAAGTCGGTGTAGGCCTGGGGACCAACTACGAGCAATGGCTCAAGGACAACGCGCCGAAAGCCATCATCAAGACCTATAACGATGATCCGACCAAATACCAGGACCTGCGCATCGGTCGTATCGACGCGATTCTGGTAGACCGTCTGGCCGCTCTTGAACTGTCGAAAAAAGCCCCGGACACCGCCGCCGCTGGCGAACCCTTCTCTCGCCAGGAAGCCGGCGTAGCACTGCGCAAAGGCGAACCTGAATTGCTGGCCGCCGTTAACAAGGCCATCAACAAACTGCGCGCTGACGGCACCTTGAAAAAGCTGTCCGAGAAATACTTCAACGCTGACGTCACTCAATAATGGAAGCAGGTTTCCAACTCGCGCTGGACTCCGCGCCCTTTCTGCTCAAGGGCGCGTACTACACGGTGATTCTTAGCTTGGGCGGGATGTTTTTTGGCTCCCTGCTGGGGTTCGCCCTGGCCTTGATGCGCCTGTCGCGCTTCAAGCTGCTGAGCTGGATCGCCCGGGTCTATGTGTCGTTCTTTCGCGGCACGCCGCTGCTGGTGCAGCTGTTCCTGATCTATTACGGCTTACCGCAAGTGGGCATAGAGCTGGACCCGATACCGGCGGCAATGATCGGCTTCTCGCTGAACATGGCCGCTTATGCCTGTGAAATCCTGCGTGCCGCGATCAGTTCCATCGAGCGTGGCCAGTGGGAAGCGGCAGCCAGTATCGGCATGACCCGCGCGCAGACCTTGCGTCGGGCCATCCTGCCGCAGGCCATGCGAACAGCCTTGCCGCCCCTGGGCAACAGCTTTATTTCGCTGGTCAAGGACACTGCCCTGGCCGCGACCATCCAGGTGCCCGAGCTGTTTCGCCAGGCACAACTGGTCTCTGCACGCACCTTCGAAATTTTCACCATGTATCTGTCGGCCGCCTTGATCTACTGGGTACTCGCAAGTGTCCTGGCACACCTGCAGAATCGCCTGGAAGCACGGGTCAACCGGCATGACTTGGAGTCTTGAAGCATGATCGTGGTTGAAAAACTGACCAAACAATTCAAGGGTCAGGTGGTGCTTGACGGTATCGACCTTGAGGTCAAGGAGGGCGAAGTCGTCGCCATCATCGGCCCCAGCGGTTCCGGCAAGACCACCTTTCTGCGCTGCCTGAATTTTCTCGAAGAACCCACCAGCGGCCGGATCAAGGTCGGGGATATCCAGATCGACGGCAGCCGCCCCCTCAACCAGCAACAGAGCCTGGTGCGGCGCCTGCGCCAGCACGTGGGCTTTGTGTTCCAGAACTTCAACCTGTTCCCTCACCGCACGGCGCTGGAAAACGTCATCGAAGGCCCGATAGTGGTCAAGAAGATGCCACGGGAAGCCGCTGATGCCCTCGGTCGCAAGCTGATGGCCAGGGTTGGCCTGGCGGGCAAGGAAGACGCCTACCCTCGGCGCCTGTCCGGTGGCCAGCAGCAACGGGTAGCGATTGCCCGGGCCCTGGCGATGGAACCGGAAGTGATCCTGTTCGACGAACCGACCTCGGCCCTGGACCCTGAGTTGGTGGGCGAAGTGCTGGCGACCATTCGCAGCCTGGCCGAAGAAAAACGCACCATGGTCATCGTCACCCACGAGATGAGCTTTGCTCGCGACGTGGCCAACCGGGTGATCTTTTTCGACAAGGGCGTAATCGTCGAGCAAGGCGAAGCCAAGGCACTGTTTGCCAACCCCAAGGAAGAACGTACCCGGCAATTTCTCAGCAAGTTTATCAATAACTAACTTGCGCCAATCTATTGTAAGAAACTTCGCTTTATAGAGTTGCCGAAAGGCAACTCGATTCTTTAGCCTTTTTTGAGAAAAGCCCTTTAATCATTGGATAAAAGTCATCATAGAACACTGCCTTAAAGCGCAACTGCAGTAAGACCCTTCTGAATACTCCTGGACGAGCCCCATGAAAGACAGGACACCGTTTCCCCCTTACGATAAGGGATAGGCAAACGGTTATGTTTATGACTAATAGCAACGACAAGAGTGGGGA
>NZ_JBUZRD010000009.1:0-200928 GCF_055407145.1 Pseudomonas sp. c313
CGTCAACAACCCGCTGCGCTTCCAGGGCCAGTACTTCGATCAAGAAAGCGGACTGCACTACAACCGCCATCGCTACTACAATCCCGATAACGGCCGCTATCTGACGCCCGACCCGGTGAAACTGGCGGGCGGGCTGAACGGATACCAATACGTGCCCAACCCGACGGGGTGGGTGGATCCGTTGGGGTTGAGTACGTGCCCGGGTGGGGATGGGTGTAAGCCGGACGTCGGGATTGGAAATCCAGCCGGAAAAGCAACGGTTGATGAAGGACTGCCTGCTTTACCTCGTCTGACACAGGCTGAACGACGCGCACGAATTGACGAGCTTGCAGAAGCAAATGCTTACCGCCGCCTAGTTGAACTTGAACGAGCAACACCCGGAGCACACTTTCTGGAAAAGCATGGAGCACAGACAACTCTCGCTTCTCAGCTAGAAAGAGTTAAATTTGGAAAAAACCCTACTACCGGCATTGTTGAAACGTACATCTCAGGAAAAAAAATCGGGCAACCAAAAACACCTATTGCGGCCACCCACTTCCTAAGTCACCGAGATCAGTTAAATGCGATTAACCGTGCAATATTTATTTTTCGAAATAACAGAAGCACCGATTCGGTATCGCCAATTAATATGGGAAAACCCATCGGCGAGGGCTATCAGCGAGATGGACTTAAATATGGAAAGCAAAACAACGCAATAGTAATCCTAGATAAAAACGGCAACCCCATAACTGCGTACACGGACTTCTAAACATGAAAAAACCTCCTAATATCTCAATAATACGCGGCTTGCTTTTTACGTATGACATCGAAAACACTAATGACATCCAGAGGGAGAAGTTCATTACATCAAAGAATGTTAATGATGAAAAAGAACTTTCAGAGCTTTTCGACAAGCTAACAAAGCCAGAATTCCTTTCATACACAAAAGATGACCAGGATTGGTTTATAAATACAATTGACCACTTCTTATCCACCGGCGACAACTTTGACTCATTCTTCTCAAAAGTCACGACGTACTTTGACGATGAAGTCGCTGACCAGCGTAAATTCATGACGGTTTTGCTCGAATGCCTTATGCGTTACCACGTAGAGGCTGCAGAGAGCGAATCAACATGAACACGGCAAATAGCTGGATGAACGTGTTTGAAAATAGCTAGCCACCCATCAACAAAGAAAGAACTTTATGAAACCCAGTTCACAATTTAAAAGTTCGAGAATGCAGTTAAACGTCTTAAACGAAGCCATGACAAGAGAGGCACGTAAAATGGAGCGTTTCACTGGAGAAGACGAATATGGCAACCCTGTCGTCAGGATTGAAATGCAAGGCTGCGGCAGAGGATACATACCAAATAAAAAAGACCCTAACAATCCAATACTCGATGAAAACATGAACGCCGCTGTCGTAAAGTTTGATCGTGAAACAAAACGACCATACACAGCATTCCCCGTGAGCACTCGTTAATGTTAAAACACCCTTTTCTAAACATACCGTACAAACCAAAGCTGCAATATTTACTCAGCGGACTTGACATCTATGACCGTGAAGAGTCTTTAGGTGAAGCCCTTGCAAACTACAACATAAATTCGCCCGCCGACAGAGAAGAGTTAATTAAAAACCACATAATTGACAGGAGCACAGACTTAAATCATAGGCATAGGAAATCTCTAATAGATGTCTTAAGTTCGGCTCTTAATGATAGCTCATACGACTTCTCAGAGATTCTTAGTCAAGATCCCGAGTCCCATTGCGCCTTACCTTACGGATGGGACGCCATGGAAAATCCCAGAGGCTTCTTCGAGGATATTTTTAGACTCGCGAATAAAGAATGGAAAAATGACCTTGGAAAGGCCAGCCTAGAAGATCAGTCTACTTGGTAAGAATCAAGATCTTTGGCGACTGACAGGCCGCCATCGCAGGTAAGCCAGCTCCCACATTTGGTCTTCGTACAACCATGAGATCCTTGTGATTTTCAAGATAAAGGGTGCGGGTATATTCACGTACAATTTAAAAAAACAAATAGATCCGTCCCCTTTTACAATGCTGACCCAATAACTGGCTACACCCCACCAAAATCAAAAGGCAATCCCAGCTCTCAGTTCACAAGTTGGAAAATGCAGTTAAATGCATGGGTTGAGGCGACCACAAGAGCCGATAGAGGCATGACCCGACATACAGGACTTGACGATAAGAAAAACCACATAGTACGAATAGAGCAACCTGGAGCGGGAAGAGGCTACAGACCCAATAAAAATGATAAACAGAATCCTGTATTTAATAACTCCATGAATGGCGCCGAGATGAAATTTCGGCAAGTCGGAACCCCTTCACACTATTTCCAATAGAAGGAAAATAAAATGCTGTTCCATCCACTTTCAGACCACCTACCTTTCGACGTAAGCTTGAATTATTTCGTAGGAATATTTGATATATATGACCGAGAAGAGACAAAAGGTGTAGAGCTAGCAAAATACAACCCAAACGATCCAAAAGATAGAAAAGAACTGATACTCAAGTACTGCCTCGACCCGGACAAAAGTTTTTCATATAGGCACAAATACAAACTAATTGAGAACTTAGAATACGCACTAACCACGAAAAATTTTGACTTTCATATTTATTTTGAGGACAACCATGACGAGTACACATCTATGGCTTGGGACGAGACCGAAATAGATGATCCACGAGGATTTTTCGAAGAGGTTTTTAGATTAGCCAATAAGGAATGGGAAGATGACATCCAGAAGGCCAGCCTAGAAGATCAGTCTACTTGGTAAGAATCAAGATCTTTGGCGACTGCCAGGCCGCCATCGCAGACAAGCCAGCTCCCACATTTGGTCTGCGTACAACCATGAAATCTTTGTGACCTTCAACATAAAGTGGGCGGATATATTTACGTACAACTTCAAGATAAAAGGGACGTACCTATTTACGTAAAATCTCAAAAAACAAAATAGATCGCCCCTGTTACACAAAGTCAACAGCAAAGCTGGTGCGATGCCTTCTATAGACATGGAAAAAGTCATTGGCGAGGGATATAAAAATGATGGCCTTAAATATGGTACGCAAACAAAAGCAATTGTGGTTCTCGACAAAAAACGGCAAGCCCATTACCGCCTTTACGGAGTTTGTAAAATGAAAAAACCACCTAACCTTTCGATAATTCGAGGCCTTCTATTCACATACAGCACTGAAAACATCAAAGACCTAGAAAGAGAAGAACTTATCGCCTCGAAAAACGTGAATAACGCAACAGAATTATCAGAACTTTTCGACGCACTAACCAAGCCAGAGTTTATTTCATATACAAAGGACGACCAGAATTGGTTTATTAGCACCTTAATTCACTACTTATCCATTTATAACAACTTCGACTCCGTTCTCTACCTATTCGATACATATTTTGATGATGAGATTTCTGATCATCGCCATTTTATGAAAGTTTTACTTGAGTGCTTGACACGATACCAGACGGAAGCCACAGCATCGATAAGGGGGATGGACCTATTTACATAAAATCTTAAAATAGATCCATCCCCTTTGTAATGCAACTATCTCGCGCTAAAAGCTCACATCGGTTTTTTGCCATGCGTGGTTTATGGGTCGCTTACCTTTCACTGCGTTTCCAGTGAGAAAAAAAATGTTAAAAATTCCATATATAGATGCTCCCTACGAGCCAAAAACCTCCCATATACTGGGAGCGCTCTCGATATATGACCGTGAAGAAACTAAAGGCGAAGCGCTCTGGCAATACAACCCTAACGATTCTAAAGACCGAGAAGAGATCATTAGGTCGTTTATTTTAAAGGATCTTATGTACCTACCTTACAGACACCGCTTTGTCTTAATTACCATATTGAAAGACGCATTAGAAATTCCAGAGTTTAATTTTTCGAAAGAATTTGAAAGCGACCATGACAAATATATAAGCATGGCTTGGGATGAGACCGAGATAGATGACCCGAGAGGTTTTTTCGAAGATATCTTTAGATTCGCAAATGAGGAGTGGAAAGACGATCTCCTGAAGGCCAGCCTAGAAGATCAGTCCACTTGGTAAGTAGGGGAAAATCCAGTGTAAGCGATCCACCGTGCCCACATTCAAATCCGTCAGTTGAAGCCTGAAGCTGTGCTCCCGATCTCTTTCAGGAGCCAGCAACTATGATGCGCCCCGACGCCAAAGTTGAAAAAGTGTACCTCTACCCTAAACCCGTGGACTTTCGAAAATCTATCGACGGCCTGTCTGCCCTTGTCGAATTGGATATCAAGGTCGCGGTGTTCGATCCCGTGCTTTTCGTTTTCCTGAATCGCCACCGTAACCGAGTGAAAATCCTCTATTGGGAGCGCAACGGCTTTTGCCTTTGGCTCAAGCGCCTGGAGTCCGAGCGCTTCAAAACATCGCCTGATCTCACCGACGAAGCCATTGTGTTAACGGTTCAAGAGTTGGATGGTCGGCAGAATGGACTTGAGGTCTTCAAGGAGCGCGTTTGGCTTTTTCATGGATGGCCCTGCTTATTATTGGATGTCCTGCACCTGTTCAAAATCGAGGAACGGTGCTGGATGCAGGGCAAGTATGGGATCGGCCCGTCGAGACGAAAATGCACCTTCCACAGCCAAGATTGCACTTTCCACAGCTGACGGTCTGATCGAGCTGGCAGCCACAGACATGCCCCGCGGCAGCCACAGTCAAGCCCCGGCAGCCACCGCTGGTTAACCTCAGGCTTTCCTTTATTCGTAATCAGGAAACCCCATGAGCGATATTTCCCTGCTACCCCAAGTCGAAGCCTTCCTGGGTCGAGACCATCGATTGTTTATCGACAGTGGTTATGCCCAGAGCCATTCCAGCCAGACCCTGGAAGTCATCAATCCTGCCACTGGCAACGTTATCGCCCGTGTCGTCGATGCCGATCACGTCGACATCGATGCGGCGGTGGAGTCAGCCAATCGCGGTTTCAAGCTGTGGTCCCAAGTCGCACCGGCAACCCGTGGCAACGTGCTGCTGAAACTGGCGGACCTGCTGGAGCGCCACCGCGAGGAACTGGCGCAGATCGAGACCTGCCAGTCGGGCAAGATCATTCAGATTTCCCGGGCCTTTGAAGTCGACCAAGCGGCGCACTTCCTGCGTTACTACGCCGGCTGGGCGACCAAGATCAGCGGCCAGACCATCACCCCATCGCTGCCCTCCTTCGCCGGCGAACGCTATACCGCGTTCACCCTGCGCGAACCCGTCGGCGTAGTGGTGGGTATCGTGCCGTGGAACTTCTCCACCATGATCGCCATCTGGAAACTCGCGTCTGCGCTGGTGACCGGTTGCAGCATCATTATCAAACCCAGCGAGTTCACACCGCTGACCCTGCTGCGCATCGCCGATCGGCTCACCCCTGGATGAACGCACCGAATTCGGTCCGGTCACCCGCCGTTAGCATCAGTTGAAACTCGAAGAGTTTTTCGCCACCGCACGCGCTGAAAACAACACCATCATCCACGGTGGCAAACGGATGGATCGGCCCGGTTGTTATGTCGAACCCACAGTGATCCTCGCCAACAGCGCCAACGACACCTTGCTCCATGAGGAAACCTTCGGCCCGATTGCCACCTTCTTCCCCTACGACCATGAGGAAGACCTGCTGGAGCTGATGAACAACACCTCCGGCGGCTTGAGCGCCAACCTGTGGACCAACGATCTGGGCAAGGCCTTGCGCATGGTGCCGGCAATCAACGCCGGCACGGTTTGGGTAAACATGCACACCTTGC
Organism: Pseudomonas sp. c313; assembly: GCF_055407145.1. Lineage (NCBI taxonomy): Bacteria > Pseudomonadati > Pseudomonadota > Gammaproteobacteria > Pseudomonadales > Pseudomonadaceae > Pseudomonas > Pseudomonas sp. c313. The sequence goes on from NZ_JBUZRD010000009.1 coordinate 5,750, forward strand.
TCGACCCAGCGGTGCCGTTTGGTGGCAACAAGTCCTCGGGCGTGGGTCGGGAGTTTGGCGGTGCGTTTATCGAGGATTACACCGAGCTGAAGTCGGTGATGATTCGCTATTGAGCCCTGGGTGACCGTAGGAGCTTGCTCAGTCAAGAATCAACGCCTGCGCCTCAATCTCGATCAACCACTCGGGCAGCGATAGGCCACTGACAATGGCGGCGGATTGCTCGGTGATGCCACTAGCATCAAACGCCAAACCTGAGGCAGCAGACGAGCGTAACCGACACGGTTAAGGCCGCTCTTCTAGCCTGTACCTCAAGAAACGATGATCGGCTGAAAACAGCCGTCGGTAGGTGAGCAGTACAGCACCTACCGTGCCCAATGCCGATGACGCGGCGATCAGAAACATGATGACGATCTGGTAACGAACCGCGTCCGCCGGGCTCTCTCCCGCCAACACCTGGCCGGTCATCATACCCGGCAGGCTGACAATGCCGACCACCGTCATCTGGTTGAGGGTCGGGATCATGCCGGCCCTGACGGCCTGGCGGATGGCGCCCTGCGCCGCCTCCCAGCGCGACCCGCCCAACGCCAGGATCATTTCGATGGTGTTGCGTCCCGAGGTCAACTCCTGGGTCATGCGTTCAATCCCCAGGGACACGCCAGTCAGCGTGTTGCCGAGGATCATCCCCAGGATAGGGATCGCGTACTGCGGCTCGTACCAAGGATGAATGCGGATGACGGCGAACAACCCCACGGCAGTCACCAGCCACGAACTGCCCCACACTGACACAATGCTGTCGACACGCTGGCCCGCATACGTGCGCTTGCCCCGCCCCGCTGCCGACATGCCGGCGATCAGGGTCATCAAGCACATCAGCGGCAACACCACATACCAGTAGGCAAACTCGAACACCCAGCCCAGCAGGTAACCAATCGCCAGCAGTTGAACCACCGTGCGGATAGCGGCCCAAAGAAGTTGTCGCTCAAGGCCCAGCTTCAGCAGCAGTGACAGCGCACCGTTGATGAGGATCAACGAGGCGGCGATAGAAATATCCAGCACCGACAGGTTTTGATAGTTCATGACGGGATGGCTCCGGTTAACACACCAGCGCTCATGTGCAACCGGGTGGTACTCATTCGTTGCGCCTGGGTCTGGTCGTGGGAAACCCAAATGTAGGCATGGGCCGATCCCGAGCCGTTGTCGAACCAGGCCTGTATCAAGGCCTCAACCTCTAGAGACGATGCAGGGTCGAGTGCCGCTGTCGGTTCGTCCAGCAGTAGCACCTGCGGGTCCAGTTGCAGTGTTCTGATCAACGAAACGACCTGCGACTCGCCGCCCGACAGATCACCCGCCCTTTTCGACAGGAATCCTGGCTCTTTTCCGGCATGGTCCAGCAGGACTTTTACCGTTTCCAGATCGAAGTCCAGGTGCTGCAAGATCTTGAGGCTGTAGGGAAAGCGCAGGTTATCTTCCACCGTACCGTCAATAAGTGCCGGCCGCTGCGAGAGGTAGCAGATGCGACTGCGATACCTGGGTATTAGCGCGTTGGGAACGGGTTGGTTGTTCCACAGGATGTCTCCAGACGTCGGCGCGTCCAGCAAGGCAAGCGCCCTGAGGAAAACGCTTTTTCCCGAGCCTGATGAGCCGGTGATGGAGATACGGTCTGTGCGGTACAGCTTGAAGTCAGTGGTGTGAAGCAGCTGAGCCTGATGGCGCTCATCCATTCGCGTCAGTGCCCTGGCTTCGATCAACGGGTAAACGGTGTCCGTCATGGACTCAATCCTATACTGAACGGCTTGCAATCAAATACGCCACTGCCTATATTCCCGCAAGGCGCCATCTACGCCTCCATCCGCGGAAAGGGCTGCGCCCAGGACCTTGACTGAATACCACATCTCTACGACTCCCAACCTTAAAGCGGACAAGGTTTGTGCAAGGAGATCGTATGTCGCAACATCCAGTATCCTCGTCCCATGACGGCCGTATCAACCTTGAGCAGCAACGCAAGCGCGCCAAGGAGCTTCTGCTGCGCATGAAAAGTGGTGCGGCGCCCGAACAACTTTCCCTGATCCCTGGCGGCCCTCCATCCTCATCGCCCATTTTGTCCGACGCCCAGTGGCTGATCGCCAGACAGTTGGGTTTCAGTAGCTGGCCAAAACTCAAGGCACACGTGGATGCGGTTGATTTCGCTGCTCGCCATCCAGTTTTTGCGGCGAGCGATGAAGCCCTGAGCACCCACTGGCGATGTGGCAACGATATTGCGCATAGCCTGCAGTTGGCGGGGTTCAAGGGCCACTTTCGAATGCTGTCCGATCCGTTATGCATGGGGCCTGTTCCAAACCTGCCTGCCGAGCAATACCGGGCAGTGCGCAGCCGCTATATCAGTGAGGCGTTTGAGATGGACTGCGCCGATGTAGCGCGCAGGCTCGACGACGAATACAACCACCTCACGTTATTGGCCAACGACGAACACAGCGTGCTGTGGTGCGAGGCAGACGCCTACGACCAACTGTTCCTGATTCGTGCCCTGGCAGGCCTGGAGCGCGCACCACTCAAGCTTGAGCTGATAGAAGTCGACCGTATCCCCGGCGTCCAGCGCTTCATCGGCATCGGCCAACTGGCTCCCGACGTATTGGCCTGGTTATGGCCGCAGCGCCGCCCCATTGATGAGCAAACCGTGCAACTGGCCCGGCAGGCATGGCTGGCCTATTGCGACAGCTCACCGGTCAAACTTGCCGAACTCGCCCACGGCACGCATCGCTGCTTGCCACTTCTAGCACCGGCACTGCTGCGCCAGCTGCAGGAACTTCCGGGGGTTCGGGACGGTTTATCATTGACTGAACACCTGGCGTTACAATTTATAGAGGAAGCTGGCCCGGTGGCATTCTCCAGAGTTTTCGCCGAGTTAATGGCCCAGCGCGAGCCACTGCCGTATCTGGGGGACTTGATGTTCCATGCGCTTATGCGCCCGCTGATTGACTGCGAGACGCCGCTGTTGACCGAGTCAGATACCCATCTGCAGTGGCCCCTGAGGTTGCTGACGCTGACACCGCTGGGGCATCAGGTGCTGAAGGGAACGGCGTATTGGCTGGACCATGGCGCCAGGGAGCGCTGGGTAGGTGGCGTATGCATACAGGCCGGCCAGCCTCATTGGATGGTTGATGATCGGTGCATGCCTGTGTGGCGTAATTGACCCGCAGTGTCTGGAAAACTTCACTGGCGGCTGTTTCATCCAGCAATGCTAGCGAACCAGGATTTTTCCGCTTCCTCTATCTTCCCCATGCAACACTGACGATGGCTATCAACTAAACATGCCCTCTTGCGAAGAAAACGGGCAAAATTCCTACCTTCTAAAATGGAGTGAATGCATGAAGTTGCTCAAAGGCGTAATTCTAGTTGCTGTACTGCTTATAGTGAGCGCTGGCGCACTGGGGCTTTTCTACGTCCTCCCTCAACATGATGTGGTGCTGATCACGGGAGTTGAAGTCAAGCGAGTCGACCACGATGGCGTCATCAATGCTGAAAACCCAGCTGATGGCCCGACCAGGGACGTTTATTTCATCAACACCGAAGACCCAGACTCCAAGAAAGTCATGGTCTACCGCAATGAAGATACTGGCTGGTCCTTCCCCTGGTATTTCAAGTTCGACTCTGCAGACGTCCAAGCGAAGGCCCAAGGCTACTCTCGTGATGCTGAGCAGTTGGCGATCATTCGGTACTACGGATGGCGCATTAAGATACTTTCGGTTTTCCCAAACATCACAGCTATCGAATCCACGAACAGCCGGGCGGAGCCATTTCCATGGTTCAATACGGTGTTCTTCAGCGTAATGACACTAGTGCTTATTTTTGTAGCCGTGTTCGTAAAGCGTCGCCTGAAGCGACGTCACCAGACCTTGGTAAATTGACCCAAGTCCTACAGGTGACGTGACCCATGTTTTGATAAAAAATCCGGCCATCCGCCGGATTTTTTGTATCTGACAATTGATCAGCCGCTTGATCGAACGACAGGCACCACCAGCCATGCATGCGTAAAAGGCAGACAAGAAAAAGCCCCGCTCGAAAGACGGGGCTTTTTTTCAACCCTTTGGGTTAGCCAATGCTAACGCCGTGGGCTTCAGCCAGAGGCTTCAAGCCGCCAGCAAAACCCTGGCCGATCGCCTTGAACTTGAACTCTTCACCGCTGCGATAAAGCTCGCCGAAGATCATCGCGGTTTCGGTCGAAGCGTCTTCGCTCAGGTCGAAACGCGCCAGTTCTTTACCGTCAGCCTTGTTCACCACACGAATGAAGCTGTTGGCAACCTGGCCGAAGGTTTGTTTGCGGGTTTCGGCATCGTGAATGGTGACAGCGAATACCAGCTTCTTCACCAGCGGGGCCAGGGAAGTCAGTTTCACAGTCACTTGCTCATCGTCGCCTTCGCCGGCACCGGAGCGGTTGTCGCCCATGTGCTCAACGGAGCCGTCAGCCGTTTTTTTGTTGTTGTAGAAAATGAAGCTGTTGTCGTCTAGCACTTTACCGTTTTCGCCCACGACGAAAACCGATGCATCGAGGTCGAACTCGGTGCCGTCAGTGACGCGAGGATCCCAGCCCAGACCTACGACTACTTCGGTCAGGCCTGGTGCTTCTTTGGACAGGGATACGTTGCCGCCTTTGGAGAGACTTACAGCCATGATCAATTTCCTTGCTCAATAGACGTGGAGTTTAGAAGTTCATACCGAACGAGTTGGCCAAAGCCTTCAGGCCACCGGCAAAGCCCGAACCAACGGCGCGGAATTTCCACTCACCGTTGTTACGGTACAGCTCAGCGAAGATCATCGCCGTTTCGGTCGAAGCGTCTTCCGCGAGGTCATAACGCACAATTTCAGCACCGCTGATCTCGTTGACTACGCGGATGAACGAGCCACCGACCTGACCGAAATTCTGCTTGCGAGCGTCAGCATCGTGAATGGTGACCGTGAAAGCGATCTTGTCGATATCCGCAGGTACGCGGCTCAGATCGATTTTCAGCACTTCGTCGTCGCCATCGCCGGCACCGGTGCGGTTGTCGCCGGCGTGCTCGATGGAACCGTCAGCGCTTTTGAGCTGGTTGTAGAAAATAAAGTCGGCGTCGCTACGTACTTTACCGTTGGCACCCAGCAGGAACGCGCTGGCGTCCAGGTCAAACTCCGTACCGTCGGTAGCGCGAGGATCCCAACCCAGACCGATCAGGATCTTGGTCAGTGTCGGATCGGTCTTCGAGAGGGACAGGTTGCCGCCTTTTTGAAGGGTCAGTGCCATGAGTACAACTCCTTGTGGGTAATGTGTTTGACGTTAAGGTTTTTCAGCTTCTGTTTCTTCCTTTTGCGGGAAGAGCACACTGGCAAAAACACCGATAGCCAGAACCACGACAACGATGATCAAACTGGTGTTCGGATCAATGGTGTAGCCGTGTTGGAAAATGTGGTCCGTCGCACTCAAGCCAAGTTTTACGGCAATGAAGAACAGCAGTGCGATGACGGCTTTTTCCAGGTGCACCAGATAGCGTTTCAGGGCTTCCAGCACAAAGTACATGGTCCGCAGACCCAGAATGGCGAAGAGCATGGCCGAGAAGACGATCAATGGTTCGCGGCTGACGGCGATGATTGCCGGGACAGAGTCGAACGCAAACAGCACGTCGGAAACTTCCATCACCACCAGGCAAAGGAACAACGGAGTGGCGAACAAACCGCCTTTGGCGGCCAGGGACATGCCCTGGTTTTCTGGCTTGGTCAGTTCGGCTTCCAGGGTCTTGCGACGCACGAAGAAGTCATGACCATGCAGTTTCGGCCACACAGGGAAGAGTTTCTGGGCGAAACGGTAAGCCATGTGCGTGGAATAATCCTCTTCTTCTTCGTCGTCTCCACCGCTTCTGAGCATCATCACAGCGGTCCAGGCAACGATCAGGGCAAAGACTACCTCGACCCACGGCCCCAAGGCCAACAGGCCGGTACCAATGGCCACGAAGATCAGGCGGAACACGATCGCACCGAGAATGCCCCAGTACAGTACGCGGTGACGCAGACCATTGGGCACCTTGAACCAGGCGAAGATCGCCATGAACACGAACAGGTTGTCCACGCTCAGGACTTTTTCAAGGGCGTAACCGGTGATGAACAGCGTAGCGACTTCTGAACCGTGCTCGAAGTACAGGAACCCTGCAAAGGCGAACGAGATGAGGATCCAGAACACCGACCAGGCCGAGGCCTGGGCCAGGCTGATGGGTTTGTCACCACGATGGGTAAACATGTCGATAATCATGGCGCCGAGCGCCAACGCCACGAACACGGCGATGGTCAGCGGGGGGAAACCCAGTTGGCTAACTTCCACAGTGTCGTTCCTTACAGTTCAAAGTCAGCTGGGGGAAGGCCCAGCTCAAGGCAGATCAGGCGGCAAACGGCTTTTTCCTTGTCGTCGAAATTGCCGTCCGAGGCACCGATGGCACAGGCGACACGAACGAGCAAGCGTCCCGCACCGTCCTTGCCTTTGATCTTGCTGATGTTTTTCAGGGCTTCGGCCTGACCGATCTGGAAGTCGAACTCGAACTTGGCACAAGCGTCGTTGAAGACCTTGATAACGTCGGTCAGGTTGAACACTTTCAGTTCGGGCGAGTTGCTGATGAACCCGGCCATTTTCGTTTTTTCTGCCGAGCTGACTTCACCATCAGCCGCTGCAACCATGGCACAGCTGTTGGCGACCGCTTCCATGAACTCTTTGTTCTTGAACTTGGCCACCTCGGTGGTCAGTTTCTCGCGGGCAAGCGCCGCATTGGTTTTCAGCCATGACAACATGTTGTTCACCTCAAGGGCGGACCGGAATGGCCCGCCGCATTCAACTTTAGTTTGATAATCGGATTACTTGGAACCTGCCGACCAGCGCATGCCCCAACCGTAAGCCTTGTCCATGGCCGAATGTCCATTGTGGAAGTCCACGCGTCGGCTCACCTTGACGCCGCCGCCAACATTTTCCAGCAGGGCAATTGCACACATGCCCTGACGGCCTCCTTCTTCATTCAGCCGAACTTCAATCGGCGGCTGGCCCGGGACATGAATGGTCACAACACCATCGGTCTCCCGCCAGTTTGGTGCACCTTTGTAAATGAAAGCAAACACCAGAACCCGTCGAATATTGCCCCAGTGTTTACCGTTGATATGAAGCCATTCGCCATCACTGACGGCGCCGGTACGGTCATCACCCTTGAGCTGAATGTAGGGGTCGTAATCCAGATCGCCGAAGCAGTTGCCCAGCGCCTGAACGACGCCCTTGGAGCCGTCCTGCAACTCGTAAAGGCACCCGACATCCAGGTCGATGGAGGTGTTGCGCGCAAAAAAGCCACCACCGCCCTTGCCTTTGTTCCAGTTCAGGTTGACCTTGATTTCGCCAAAGCCCTCGGACGTTTTTTCCAGACTGATCGACGAGCGCGTCTTGTCGAGGGTGATTTTGCTGAGGCTGACCGAAGGCTTCGGCGCCGCTGCCGGAACGGGCGCAGGGGCCGGAGCAGGTACAGGCGTTACGACCGGAGCAGGCGCCGCAACTTCCACACCAAAGTGCTTGGCCAACGGCTCCAGGCCACCGGCAAAACCCTGGGCCACACAGCGGAATTTCCACTCACCCTGGCGACGGTAAAACTCGCCAAGAATCAACGCGGTTTCCTTCATGCCCGTGGTGGGTATCTGCGCCTCGATACCGCCCGTAACGGTCAGCGCAAGATGAGATACGCGATCAAAACTGGCTTTGTTCTCGTAAATCGTCGCGGTCAGCGCCACTTTCTCGACCACCGCCTCAAGGCGCGACAAGTCGAGGGTGAACACTGCGCGACCGGCCGAGGACTCGGTCATTTGCACCGTGCCGCCCAGTACAGTGGTCTGCCCGTAGAAACACATGTCGGTGTCGCCACGGACTTTCCCGGCGGCCCCCAGAACAAACGCAGACACATCAATATCAGCGCCCGGAATCGGCGAGTAGCTGATCTCGACCTGCGCCTGACCGGTGGCGACCGGAGCGTTTGCGCCTGGTCCCAGGGTCGTCATGAGCGCACGGCCTGAACAGCCAGGCTGACCAGATCGTCAGCGGTACGGCCGTTGGTCACTTGACCGATGGCCTTGAATTCCCAGTCGCCGCCCTCGCGCACCAGGCTTGCCATGACCACACCGGTATGACGGCCCTTCTCGGACAGATTGAAGCGCGCCAGTTCGGTCTTGTTGCTCGCATTGACAATGCGGCAGTAGGCATTGGCAATTTTTTCGAAGTTCTGCCCCGTGAAACTGTTCACGGTGAACACCAGCGATTTGACCGTGGCCGGCAGGCGCTGCAGGTCAACGGTGATGGTTTCGTCGTCGCCATCGCCTTCACCGGTACGGTTGTCGCCGGAGTGTTTGATCGAACCGTCGCGCGATTGCAGTTGACGGAACCACACCAAGTCAATCGGCTTGAGGTTTTCATCGAACAGAATGCAGGAAGCATCCAGGTCGACTTCACCGCTGTTGCCCATCAATCGCCCCAGGAACCCGGACTTCTCCGGGTCCCAGCCCAGGCCAAGGCTGATCGATGTAAGACCACCACCGCCCGCTGTTTTTTCCAGGGAGATTGTTTGGTTTTTAGTCAGAGTCAGGGCCATCTGTACGCTCCTTGTTGATCGTCGTTTTCTGGTGTTTATCGTTGTTGCCTTCAGCCGGGTGAGTTGCAACGGCCATAATGCCTGCACCTCGATCCCCGGCCTTGGCTACCCGCATACGCCCACGGCGCCATACGGGGTGAAAGTGTCGCCAGTGTGGATCTTGTGCTGCGGCCAACAGTTCTTGATCGCCGCGCGTATCGCCCCAGGCGCGCAGCCGGTATTGGGTCAAGTCGCCGTACACAGCTTCAAGGCGATGTACCTTGGCTTCACAGCGGCAGTTATTACCCGATATACGTCCTGTCAGACGTCCATCAACAACCTCTAGTTCAGTGCCGATCAATTTGATATTGAGACGATCGGCAAACGGCTTCAAGACTAACGCAGGGGAAGCAGAACAGAGCGTGACCTCATGGCCAGCCTGTCTTTCGGCCGCGACAGCGGTCAAACCGACCGGGCGCATCAGGCGAGCCCAATACAGGCCGCAGAACTCTGCAGCCTTGTGCCGCACCCATTCTTCCTTGGTATCGGTCAGGAAAGCAGCAATCAACCTTGCCTTGAGTTCGTCCCGCGACAAACGACGCGTCAGGTAGCTCACGCTCGGGCCCAGGAGACGCGGCAGGCGCTGGATAAATTCTCGCTTACCAAATGCAAATCTAAGAAACGGTACAAAGCTGTCATGGCGCGTCAACGTGCCATCAAAGTCAAAGACCGATAGCACTTTAGCTCCCGCAGGGCCACGCTCAAGCATTTCCTGGGTCATCGGCCAGCCTCTGCAAGACGGATTAACGGGTCGGCATGACCCGCGTCGACATGCCTGACACCGTGCCACTTGGCGCGTTCAAGGATATTGGTTGCCCATTTGAGGTGAGTCGCTGGTTCGCACATGGCGTCATTGTGTTTGAAAACAGCGGGCGCAATTTCATTCAGCATTAATTTGGCACAATTTAGATCCTCCAGGCTAACGCGCAAGCTGTCCTGGATGGTGTTGATCTGGCTTGGATGAATCGCGGTTTTACCCACCAGACCATGGGCAATATCGAGATTCAACTCTTCCAACAGCAGATGGGGTGTCGCCAACTGCTCGAACACCGGCGCGGTCAAGGCAAACCCCTGGGACCCCATCACACCGGCAAGCATGGGGATTACATAGCCCATGGGTGTGTCGTACAGGGTCGTGGCCGGATTGCGTCGTAAACCCAGGCAGCCCATTAAGTCGTTACCGCCGATCCGCAGCGCAATGATCCGCGGGAACAGCGTTTCTTTAAGGGCTTCGCCCAACTCGACCATGGCCCCCGGGTTGAAGACTTCCCGGGTCTCCAGGGTCGGCATGAGCAGAATTTCCGGGTTAGTGACCGCCGACTCCCAGGCGCGCAGGTTCGACAGGCTCAACTTGGGCACGACAAAACCGTCGACATGGACCATCAGCGGCCACTCGTTCAGCACCGCGGCCATTTGCGAGTCCCGCGGGCGCACGAACAGCATCGGCCCGTCATCCGAACGCCCGCCCTGCTGTTCAATGGCACTGAGCAGGCGGTGCAGGTTGCGCAATGCCGTGTCGACATCTATTTCGGCAACCGCATCCTCAAGGCACACCACCATGGACCGCAGTTCAGGCAGTTTTTTGCGAAAAACCACGTCCAGGATGTCCTCCCGGGTGGCCGGCATGTAAAGCGTGGCGCCGAGGGCGTAAGGCGAAAATCTTTTCATCAACTCAAACTCCGAATCACGGTCACGGCACGGTAAGGGCCAAGGGCCGCACCGACTTCCTCTACCGTCACACCGGCCCGTTCGGTCAGGTGCATCAGCAACTGCACGTCCGGGTCACTGCGATCACGCACCAGAACCTGATCCGGCACACGGCGCAGTACGGCCCGCGTGGCCTCGGCAATACCGGGTTTTACCCGATTCAGATTGGTAATGCCAAAACGCCCGGAAATAACATCGATCACCTCCAGCGCCGCAGACTGCAACTCGGTGCGCTGCGCTTGCGTCCACGGGGCGACAGACTCGACCGCAGGCAACGTACGGCGTACGACCTCGATCTGGTCGATGAAGTCGCGAGTCACGTCGTGTTCGTGCAGGTGGTCGTAAACCACGCACCCATGCAGCCCGCCCTCGGCAGGCCAGATGGAGCGCGAGACCAGGCCGGAAACCGTAGCCCCAAGGATGCCGGATGGAATCACCCAGTCCTCGGCCGAAGCCGCCATCCAGGCGCGCCCACAGGGGTCGGCCAGCACCACAAGGCGTGGCTGCTCAGGAAACCGCGCATCGCCCTTGAGGCTACGCTGGATCTCGCCAGAGATCGCGCCCTTACCCGTCCAGCCATCCACGAACACAATGTTTTCAGCGCCGTGAGCTTCGATGACGGCTTCCAGGGCGATCATGTCGATACCGCGATCACGTACGATGCTGATGCCGTAATGATGGGCCTCACGCCCCAGGTCAAGTAGCGCGCGGCGCAGCAGCACACCCAGCGGAAGACCCGCACGAACGAAAGACACGAGCGCAATCGAAGGGCCCTTGCAGGCCTGATCCAAAGCGATGGCCAGGGACTGCACGTCGCCAGCCATCCTGGCCGCATTCTGCTGCATGGCGCGCTGGTACAGCTCTTTGTGAACCTCGGTAGGCGCCGACTCTTGGCTGATCATCTCCGAGTAATGCTTCTGTTGTGTCTGGATCAGGCGCTCTTTCTCCTGAACATCCGTCACTTCGATCTCGACGGGCTGCAACAGGAAGAGCACGTCGTCAGCCAGGTAGCTACCGCTGCCGACGGTTGTCAGATGGGCGAAAGCATCAAGCATGGATCATCGCCTCCACAACCTTTGCCAGCTGGCTATTGGCCGGCGTCGCCCAGAAGTTGCATTCGTTCATGAAACCCAGGTCGGTGACACTATCGCCAAACCCCAACACCGGGCGTTCGCCATTAACGGCTCGGTCTCGACGCAGTAATTCCTGGACCGCCTGGCGCTTGGCCAAGCCATTGGGCAGGAAGGCCAGGTTGTTGCCATTGCCGTGAATATGCAGACCTTCCAGCAGGCCACGGGCCTGAACTTCAGCCAGGACCTTTTGCAGTACCGAGTCATCGGACTCGTTGTGCTTGGTCACCACGTAGTTGAGCAGGCCTTGTTCTTCGACCACCCAACCGCGCAGGGAGAACCCCATTTCCTGGCCAATGGCCAAGGTCGCTGCGCTGAGCGCAGGCAGCCGACTTTGATAGGCCGCGAGCACATCAGTCATCTGCCCATGCCAGTCCATGTCCAACGTCCCATCGGGCTGAAGGATCACCCCACCGTGGGAGCACACCGCTCCCGCGACAAAGGGCAATTGCACGCGGCTGTAGGCTTCGACGCTACGCGCCGTGACCGGGACCACATCGGCAGACTCCAGCAGCCACTCCACGAAGGTTTTCTGCACCGAACTCATGTAGCCATTGGGCTGGCCATCGACATCCAGCGTCGCAGTATGCCGGGCTGCGCCTTCGGGCATCTTGCGGGCAGTCTGAAACAGCGTGTCATCGAGGTCGATGAGTATCAGAGGACGCTTACTGCTCATCGACAATGACCTCTGCGCTCAGTGCGTCAATCAGCGATTGGGGAACCGCTTCGACAGGTGTTTCGCTACAAATCAATACCCGATCGAATTGCCCTGGCCGCACGTTGTAAAGAAAATTAGGAATACCTAGACCATAGTTGTCGGCAAACGACAATGCGCTCCCGATCTCATGGCCCAAGGCAATCGGCGAGCGAGTAGTGGAGCTGAAATGGACGTCAGCCCCTGCCTTTTCAAGGCGCTCAGCCAACAGGAACGGACGCCACACGAACTCGCCAGTCCCCACAACGATGATCCGCTCACCCGGCTTGACCTGAATATCCGGTGCCAGCGTGTCATCCACATGACGCACGCCCAGACGGCCCCAGTCATTGCACGGATCGATCGGCCACTCACCCACCGCAACCGCCCCCACATCGGGCATTTCCGGCAATGGCGCGCTCACATCCTCAAGGAAACGATACGTGCCCTGCAGCAGGGACACCTCATCGGCGGTCTCGCCCAGCGCATTGCGCACAGCGCCCTGGGACCAGTCGGTAAGCACGCAGGTCACTACCCGCTCTACCTTGCTCAGCCCGGCCTCTATCAGTGCCCGGTGCAGATTGATGAACGTCTTGCCGGTCGAGGCTTCATCGTCCACCAGCACCAGGGAGCGCGCTTGCTGCATCATTTCCCGAATATCGGGGTCGGTGGGCTGATGGATCAGGTGTGCACTGGCGTGACTGTGCTCTTCTTCAAAACGGGCGAACATTTCAGTGCCCACCGGATGGCGCGTGCTCACCAGATAAACCGTGTCCGGGCGAGTCTTGCTATAAGCGCGGTGTACACCGGCCCCCAGGCCCACTGCGGTCTCGGCCATACCGATCACCAGCACTGGCCCCGGCAAGTCGGCGGGAATCTTGGCGGCCAGGCTTTCGTAACTGGCCTGCATAGTCGATGGGCGCACAGGAATATGCTTGCCCAGCACGCGGGATACAAACAGGAACGCACGCTTTGGATTACGGCGCTCGGCGAACCCGAACAAGGATTCGGGGGCGATGGAGGATTGCTCTACATCAACTTCCATTAACCCGCGCTTGAGCTGCGCGCTGAGTCGATAGATCGGTGCTTTCACTACTGCGGCTTCCATGTACAACATTCCTAAAAGAGGCGTTTTAGTGAGTCAGACATCGCTCACTATTGTTTCAAGCAAGATGCCTCTACGGATTTCTGGCCTCGATCCGCCAGAGCGAGGATTGTGCTTCACGGGCCATTTCCGAGGTCGAATACAGGCGGCCCGTTGGCGATTTGGAAGGGGACACCTGGCAGGCATCCAGGAAAGCCAGAAGCAGGCCGGCCTTGACGGCAAAGTTCATGTTTTGCGCGTCCGGCAAGGTCGACGTCACCATGGCGATGACCGCGCCGCTGGTATCAAACAATGGGCTACCACTGGACCCAGGCTGAATCGCTGCGGTGAATTGCAGCAAACTGGCATCGTTGTGTAGCCCAAACAGGCCCGACACCCCTCCCTGTGTCACATGAACGCCACCGCCTGCCAGGCCCGCCATCGGAAAGCCAAGGGCAATCACCGATTCGCCCAACGCGCCGCTGGCGCCTTCCTTGAAGACCACTGGCACCAGTGGCGGGCAATCCTGAACCCGCAACAGGGCAATATCATTTCGTTGATCGACCACCACCACTTCGGCGCGGTAACGACCGGCAAAAGAGGAAATGTGCAGCTCCTGCATGTCCTCAATCACATGGGCACACGTCATCACATGACTGGGTGAAACGGCAAAACCGGTGCCCGTGGCAGAACCACGGTTTCTCGGTGAATCGCCTGAGTACGAACGGCGGGTCGGGTGTGCGTCATCGATGACAATGCCCATCCGTCGCCCCATCGCGGCAAGGCCATAGGCCGAGCCTTCGGCGAGCGCGCGGAACTTCCACTGGTTGTTACGTTTATAAAACTCGCCAATGACAATGGCCGATTCGCCGTTATTGCGCAAATCGAGGGACAACTCGACCTCGTTGTCGACCTGTAGACGCAACTCCTTGAGTTCACTGACAGGGCCTGCTGCGGCAAATGTATAAACGACCAGCAACACCCCCTCACTGCCGCCGGGCAGCGCTGACAAATCAAGGGAGCAACCAATTGAGGCTGGCGTGCCGCTCCACTCCATCCATTTCTGGGTGACTTGAAACAGCGCAGGGTCCCCTGTCGGCATACGCTTCTCGGTGACAGGGAGCAACGCCACGGCGGCGTACTCACCGAAGGCGCTGGAGTTACTACAGTCCAGTGTCCATGTAGTCTTTACACCTGAAATCGCGGTGTTTGCCCCGGGTGTAAGCGCCTTCATCCTGGTCTTCCTTGAACGATGTGGCGGCAATTATGCCAACACATCAAGAATCATTCACTGTCTGTATGGCGCTGTAATATCAGGAAGAGGCTATCACGGCAACCGTGATGGGCTTCACGCGCACACCCTCGACCCACTGCTTCGCAGGCTCCGGCAGACCCAGCCGACGAGTGGCAAATATTCCGGCCAGGTTCACCCCTGTCGCCCGGGTGTAGCCAATACCTCCGGAGTAGCGCGGATTGATCTCCAGCAGATGGGGAATACCCTCGTGGTCATCCCGTGTCTGCACGTTCACCAAACCATCGCACTTAAAGTGCGCGGCTGCCTTGAGGGCTAACTCCACGGCGACCGACTCGCGCTCGAATGTCTGGTAAACACCCTGCTTTCTTCTGCCCACAAATGCCACGGGCCTGCCCGACTCGCAAACCATGTCCACCGAGCACTCGTTGCCGGCCAGATAAGGCATGACCAACATGGGCACCCGCTCTGCGCCGGACATGTAAATCTTCAGGTAGGTATCAAAGTCGACTTCCCGCGCGTCTGGGTTTTCCAGACAGCGGAACGGGTCGACACCCGACTTAAACCGCCAGAACCCCTGGCCATAGATCCCGACGACAGGCTTGATGCAAACCTCTCCCTGGCTCGACAACACCTCATAAGCAGCGGCCAGTTCCTGGGCATTGGTCACCGTTAGCGCCGGCGTGCAAGCGAGCCCCGCACGCTCGGCCTCGGCAGTGAACAGGCTTTTATCGTCCACGTTATTGAAGGTATCCATGGACATACCGCCCGTAACAAGGCGCAAGCCAGCAGCGTCGAACCGATCTCGGGCCGTTTCGTACAAACTGCCGATACGACCAGCAAGCACCACCTCGATGCGGTGCTCAAGTGCCGTTTCAATCACCCAGTCAATACGCTCCTGGTTGTCTTGAGGCTCTTGAAAGCTAACGTCGGCCTGCCCTGTAATTTCGGGCCGGTCCTGACGATGGGAGGCAAAAACCCTGACACTCGCCGGCAATGCTTCACGCGCGCCCATAATAATGTCGCGTTGGCTGGATTGACCTTCAAGAAACCAGATCACGTGTACGCTCCTAAATGAACATCGGCGGAAATTGCCGCACTCGTCGGGTAAGAACGCCCAACGCTAGGTAATTTTTCCGACACGATAACGGACATCAAGCAAAAGGCTACTTAAATCCTGTGTCGCCATATCACTGGCTGGAAATATCATGTCGTTGTAATACCAGTACAGGAAAAGGACACCCCTTCCATAAAACAATATCGGTGATTTGCCTGTGTTGGGTTAGCGCTCTACGGCACAAGACCACTTAAGCGCAATGGCTGCTTTTGGCCGGTTCTTGCCTGTCGTCAATACCAGATGCGGTCATTGCGGCGAACTCCAGGTACGACGAAGCATTCAATGCAAGAGATGACCGCTTAACTAAAGTTTTAAAGCCGCCAGGAGTCGAGCATTGGCGGCCCCCGCCCTTCCAACCTCTTCCCCGCCCCCACCTGATTGTGATTACTATAGCGCCCTCCCGCACTCCGCCGCCCACGGTTCAGGCTATCCACTGCGCCCAAGCGTAACTCGAGGCTCTGCATGAAGTTCACCACGATCTCTGTTGCGCGCAAGCTGAAGTTCTACCAATTGGTGGTGTTCGATCAGGTGCTGCAAAGTGGCTCGCTGGTGCGTGCCGCGCAGGCGCTGAACCTGACTCAGCCGGCGGTGACTAAGATCATTCATGAGTTGGAGTCGTACTTCGATGCGCCGTTGCTGATCCGTGGCAATCGCGGCGTCACGGCCACCGAACTGGGTGAACTGGTGGTACGGCGAGCCAAGTCGTTGCTGGCAGAGTTGCGTTCGCTGACCGACGAGGTCAACGCCTTCCAGGAAGGCACCTCCGGGCACGTGATGGTTGGCACACTGATCTCTGCCTCGACGTCTTTACTACCCAGAGCTATGCAGTTGCTCAAGCAACAGGCGCCCGGTGTGCTGGTGTCGTTACGGGTCGGGCAGATGGACCAATTGTTTCCGGCCCTGGCCGTGGGTGAAGTCGATCTGGTGGTGGGTCGGGTGCCTGACGATTGGCGCTGGCGCAATGAGTCACCCATGCTCGATGTCGAGGTTCTGTACGCCGAAGAGTTGAGTGTGGTCGCCGGGGCCAACCATCCATTGCACGAGCGGTCGCCGGTCAGCCTGGCCGATTTGCATGAGTATCCGTGGGTGCTGCCAACCCGCGACTCCCTGCTTCGACGCACCGCCGACAAACTGTTCGCAGACGCAGATCTGGCCACACCGGACAACGTGGTCGAGTCGCTGTCGATCCTCACCAACATCACCCTGATGCAGGATCAACAGACCGTGGCGCTGATGCCCTACGAAGCCTCTCAACAGTTTGTCGGTGCCGGTTTGCTCAAGGCCTTCGACTTGGGAGCGCCTTTGCAGTTCGGCGATATTGGCTGTTTCTTCTCCAATACGCGGGCGCTGGGGCCCGCGGCGCGGCTGTTTCGCGAGTGCCTGAATCAGGCCCGTTGCGAGTCTGATGAGCGCCAGCAAATCACCCTTTGAAGGCCTGGCTCTGGTATTCCAAATAGATATAGAAAGGCGCGACATTTTTATTATTCACTAATATCCACTTTCCCTACACTTCCTCCGACTACCCACGCTTTTCGGAGGCTGATGTGTCTGCACCCTTGCAGTTGCTGCGTAATTATATCTCGGGCGAATTCGTCGCCGGCGAGCAGACCTTCCCCAACATTTCACCCATCGACGGCCGTACGCTCAGCCATGTCTGTGAAGCCGAAAAGGCGTTGGTTGACCGTGCCGTTGCGGCAGCAAAAGCCGCGCAGCATGGGCCATGGGGAGAATACAGCGCCAGTCAGCGAGCTGCGGTGTTGCAGCGTATCGCCGACGCCATCGAACGCCGTTTCGAAGACTTCGTCGCCGCCGAAGTTGCCGATACCGGGCGCCCGATGCAACAAGCGCGCACCTTGGATATTCCCCGCGGGATTCACAATTTCCGCACCTTTGCCGAGCTGATCAATCAAGCCGGCAGCGAGTGCTTCGAGATGCGCACCGCCGATGGCAACGACGTGTTCAGCTACTCGGTGCGCAAGCCCCACGGAGTGGTGGCGATCATCTCGCCATGGAACCTGCCGATGCTGCTGATGACCTGGAAAGTTGCCCCGGCGCTGGCCTGTGGTAACTCGGTGGTGATCAAACCGTCGGAGGATTCACCCTCCACCGCCACCCTGCTCGCCGAAGTCATGCACGAAGTCGGTTTGCCCGCTGGCGTGTTCAATCTGGTGCACGGCTTCGGGCCGGGTTCGGCTGGTGAGTTCCTGGCCCGCAACAAGGATGTCGACGCCATTACCTTCACCGGGGAGTCACGCACCGGAGAAACCATCATGAAAGTCGCCGCCGAAGGCATGCGTGATGTGTCGTTCGAGTTGGGCGGCAAGAACGCGGCAGTGGTGTTTGCCGACTGCGATTTCGACGCGGCGGTGGCCGGTGTCCTGCGCTCCAGCTTCACCAACTCCGGGCAGGTCTGCCTGTGCTCGGAGCGGGTGTATGTCGAGCGACCGATCTACGAGCGTTTTGTCGCGGCCATGAAGGCTGGCGCCGAAGCGCTGAAAATCGGCTACCCGGATGAAGACGGAGTGAACATGGGCTCGCTGATTTCCCACAAGCATCGCGACAAAGTTCTGAGCTACTTCGAACTGGCCCGCAGTGAAGGCGCGACAGTGGTCACTGGCGGCGGAGTACCCAACTTTGGCGACGAGCGCGATAACGGCGCCTACGTGCAACCAACTATTTGGACCGGCCTCGGCGACGATGCTCGCTGCATGCGCGAAGAGGTATTCGGCCCGGTTTGCCACATCGCCCCCTTCGACGGCGACGACGAAGTCGTGCAGCGGGTCAACGACTCGGCCTATGGGCTGGCTACCGCGCTGTGGACCCGCGACTTGAAGCGCGCACACAAGGTTTCACGGCGTTTTGAAGTCGGCATGGTATGGGTTAACACCTGGTTTTTGCGCGACCTGCGCACCCCATTTGGCGGCACTCGCCTGTCAGGACTAGGTCGAGAAGGTGGGCGCCATTCCCTGGATTTTTACTCTCAAATCACCACCATCTGTGTCAACCCTTGAGCCCCGGAGTTTCGTCCATGCATGCAGCTCTCATTGACGCGGCCTATCGGCTGCGCCAGGCCGAACGGGGCGGGCAACCGTGCCCGCCAGTCCGCGAACTGATCGCCAGCGCCCTCGCCGCCGACCCCTCTGCGAACCCTGTCGCCCTCGCTTACGCCGTACAGCAGTACAACAACCAAGCCGCCATCGAGGCCGGCCAGCGTCCTGTCGGGCGCAAAATCGGCCTGACCTCGCATTCCGTTCAGCAACAACTCGGCGTCGATCAACCGGACTTCGGCCAACTGTTCGCCAGCATGGCCCGCGGTGACGATCAGCCGATTGCCTGGCTCGACACACAACAACCGAAGGTTGAGGCAGAAGTTGCCCTGGTGCTGGAGCACGACCTGTGCCACGAACGCCACACCATCGCCGATCTGATACGGGCCACCGCGTTTGCGCTGCCAGCCATTGAAGTGGTCGCAAGTCGCATCGCCAATTGGGATATCCAGTTGGTCGATACTGTCGCCGATAACGCGTCGTCGGGTCTGTTTGTATTGGGCAGCCGCCCGGTACGGTTGTCGCAACTGGACCTGGTGCGCTGCGGCATGAGCATGACCCTGGGCGGTGAGCCAGTGTCGGTTGGCGCCGGTGCGGCCTGCCTGGGCAACCCGTTGAACGCCGCCGTTTGGCTGGCCGACATCATGGTGCGCTTCGGCACACCGTTGCGCGCCGGCGACATTCTGCTGACCGGCGCTCTCGGGCCAATGGTCGCGGCGCAGCCGGGCAATGTATTTACCGCCCACATCCAGGGCCTGGGCAGTGTCAGTGCCGCCTTTGACCTGCAATCGTGACCGGGGAATCGAACATGAGCCAAAAACTGAAAATCGCCATCGTCGGCTCCGGTAACATCGGCACCGACCTGATGATCAAGGTGTTACGCAACGCCCGGAATTTGCAGATGGCGGTGATGGTCGGCATCGACGAGCATTCCGATGGCCTGGCCCGCGCCAAACGCATGGGCGTGGCGACCACCCATCAAGGTGTCGAAGGGCTAATCGAGATGGAACAGTTCGCCGACATCGATTTCGTCTTCGATGCCACCTCGGCCGCCGCCCACGTACACAACGCTGCCCTGCTGCGCAAGGCAAAACCGGGCATCCGTTTGATTGACCTGACACCGGCAGCCATCGGCCCCTACTGCGTACCAGTGGTGAATCTGGAGCACAATCTGGATCAGCTCAACGTCAACATGGTTACCTGTGGCGGGCAGGCGACCATCCCGATAGTGGCCGCCGTTTCCCGCGTCGCCAATGTGCATTACGCCGAGATCATTGCCTCGATTGCCAGCAAGTCCGCCGGCCCCGGCACACGCGCCAACATCGACGAGTTCACCGAAACCACCTCTCGGGCCATTGAGATGATCGGTGGCGCAGCCAAGGGCAAGGCGATCATCGTCATGAACCCCGCCGAGCCGCCGCTGATCATGCGCGACACCGTGTATGTGCTGTCTGAGGCTGTCGAGCAGGCCAAGGTCGAGGCATCCATCGAAGAAATGGTTCAGGCGGTTCAGGCCTACGTGCCGGGTTATCGTCTGAAGCAAAAGGTGCAGTTCGACGTCATCAGCGCCGACACCCCACTGCTGATTCCCGGCCACGGACGCTTCAGCGGCCTGAAGACTTCGGTGTTCCTCGAAGTTGAAGGCGCTGCCCACTATCTGCCTGCGTATGCCGGCAACCTCGACATCATGACCTCCGCTGCCTTGGCCACCGCCGAGTGTATGGCGCAGTCGATGCTTAACGCCTGAGGAGATTTGCAATGACGTTCAACCCGGGCAAAAAGCTCTACATCAGCGATGTCACGCTGCGCGACGGTATGCATGCGATCCGTCACCAATACTCACTGAATCAGGTGCAGGCAATCGCCCGTGCGCTGGATCAGGCGCGCGTCGATTCGATTGAGGTCGCCCATGGTGACGGCCTGCAAGGTTCAAGTTTCAATTATGGCTTCGGCGCCCACACCGATCTGGAATGGATCGAAGCGGTCAGTGATGTGCTCACCCACGCCAAGGTCGCGACACTGTTGCTGCCCGGCATCGGCACTCTGCACGACCTCAAAAATGCTTATCAGGCCGGTGCGCGCATTGTGCGTGTGGCAACCCATTGCACCGAAGCCGACGTGTCGCGGCAGCACATCGAGTACGCCCGCAAACTGGGTATGGACACCGTCGGGTTCCTGATGATGAGCCACATGATCAGCCCCCAGCAGTTGGCCGCTCAGGCACTCTTGATGGAAAGTTACGGCGCCACCTGCATCTACGTGGTCGACTCCGGTGGCGCCATGGGCATGCAGGATATTCGCGAACGCTTCCAGGCCCTCAAAGCCACGCTCAAACCTGAAACCCAGACAGGCATGCATGCACACCACAACTTGAGCCTCGGCGTGGCCAACTCCATTGTCGCGGTCGAGGAAGGCTGTGACCGTATCGATGCCAGCCTCGCCGGCATGGGCGCCGGTGCCGGCAATGCGCCGCTGGAAGTGTTTATCGCAGCCGCCGAACGTATGGGCTGGAACCACGGCACAGACCTATACACCTTGATGGACGCAGCCGACGATATCGTACGCCCGCTGCAGGATCGCCCGGTACGCGTTGACCGCGAAACCCTGGCCCTGGGCTACGCCGGTGTGTACTCAAGCTTCCTGCGCCACGCCGAAATTGCGGCGCACAAATACGGAATCAAGGCCGTGGATATTCTTGTCGAGCTCGGCAAGCGGCGCATGGTCGGCGGGCAGGAAGACATGATCATTGATGTCGCACTAGACCTTCTGAACTCGCGCAAGGAACAACGCCCATGAGCACCGACATTGCCTACATTGCCAACGCTCTGGATCAGGCGGCACGCAGAGCCGTGCCGGTGACCCAGTTCAGCACCCACAGCCCTTTCAGCCTCGATGACGCCTACCTGATTCAACGTGCCTCGATTGCGCATCGCTACGATGCCGGCGAACGCATGATCGGCCTCAAACTGGGTTTCACCAGCCGCGCGAAGATGATCCAGATGGGCGTCGACAGCCTGATCTGGGGCTGGCTCACCGATGCCATGCTCGAAGAGGATGGCGGTGTCGTTGACCTGCGGCGCTTCATCCACCCAAGAGCCGAACCGGAGGTGTGCTTTCTCACTCGGCGGACCATCGACCGCCCGTTAACCGCGCTCGAAGCGGTTGACTATCTGGAAGCTGTGGCGCCTGCGATCGAGATCATCGACTCACGCTATCAGGCGTTCAAGTTCAGCCTCGAAGACGTGGTCGCCGACAACTGTTCTTCATCCGGCCTGGTGGTCGGTGCCTGGTCCAGAGACTTCGCCAACCTGGCCAATGCCGGGGTGCTGATGCGCATCAATGGCCGACTGGTTCAGGCCGGTTCGACCGCCGCGATCCTCGGTCATCCGCTACGCAGTCTGGTGCAAGCTTCGCAGTTGCTGGCCAAGGCGGAAATCGCCCTGCCCGCAGGCAGTTTGATCATGGCCGGCGCCGCTACTGCTGCCGAGGCCTTGAGCCCAGGTGCGCATGTCAGCGTGGAAATTGCCGGTTTCGGCGAGTGCGGTTTCAGCGTTTCCGCCCGGCAAGGAGAGTTGAAATGAGCATCAGTCGATCTACCGTAGTGCCCGGCAAGGCCAAACCTCGCGGACGCTTTCCGCATATCAAGCGTGCCGGCGATTTTCTCTACGTGTCGGGCACCAGCTCACGCCGTCCCGATAATAGCTTCGAAGGCGTGGAAGTCGATGCCATGGGCACCACTCGCCTCGACATTCGTGCACAGACCCGCGCCGTGATCGAGAACATCCGCGAAATTCTGAACAGCGAAGGCGCAGGTCTTGCCGATCTGGTGGAGATCAGCAGTTTTCTCGTCGACATGAATGACTTCGACGGTTACAACCAGGTCTACGCGCAGTACTTCGACGAAACCGGTCCCACCCGCACCACCGTGGCCGTGCACCAATTGCCACACCCGCATTTGCGCATCGAAATCAAAGGCGTGGCCTACGCCCCACTCAATCGCTAAGGACAACAAGATGGACAAGCATCACTTCAGTCCACCCCTGAACTTCAATCGCTGGATCGAAGAATACGCGCACCTGCTCAAGCCGCCGGTGGGTAATCGTCAGTTGTGGAAAGACAGCGACACCATGGTTACGGTGGTCGGCGGCCCTAACCAACGCACCGATTTTCACGACGATCCGGTGGAAGAATTTTTCTACCAGTTCAGGGGCAATGCGTACCTGAACATCTGGGACCGTGGCCAATACGAGCGCATCGATTTACGCGAAGGCGACCTGTACCTCATGGCCCCGCATGTGATCCATTCACCGCAGCGCCCAGAGCCGGGCAGCCTGTGCCTGGTGATCGAAAAAGCGCGACCAGAGGGTCAGTTCGACGCCCTTCAATGGTCTTGCGCCCATTGCGGCACGCTGGTCAAACGGTATGAGCTACAGCTGCAAAGCATCGTCAACGACCTGCCGCCCGTCTATGAACAGTTCTACGCCACCAGCGACGCCGAACGGCGCTGCAATGGCTGCGGCGAAATCCATCCCGGTCGTGACTGGCAGACCTGGCACCGCACCCTCGAAGAAGTAAAACGCCCATGAAAATCGACATGCATTCGCACTTTTTCCCCGCCATTAGCCAAGCCGAGGCCGCTCGCCTGAGCAGCGATCGAGGGCCGTGGTTGCACACCAGCGGGCGCACCGGCCAGATCATGGTCGGCGATAAACCGTTTCGCCCGGTGCATGACGTGTTGTGGGACATGAACCGCCGTATAGAACACCTCGACGAGCAAGGCCTGGACGTACAGATCATGTGCGCCACGCCGGTGATGTTCGCCTATGACGCCCCCATCGAACGCGCCCTACCTTGGGCGCAATTGATGAACGACCGTGCATTGGAAATGGCCGCTGTAGCGCCGAGCAGGCTAAAAATGCTAGCCCAGGTGCCCTTGCAGGACATCGACGCAGCCTGCCGCGAAGCCAGTCGGGCCAGGGCCGCCGGCCATGTGGGTGTGCAAATCGGCAATCATGTTGGCAATCACGACCTCGACCACGAAGGCCTGGTGACGTTTTTCACCCACTGCGCGCAGGACGACATTCCCGTGCTGGTGCACCCTTGGGACATGATGGGTGGCGAGCGCATGCGCAAGTGGATGCTGCCGTGGCTGGTGGCGATGCCCGCAGAAACCCAGCTGGGTATTTTATCGCTGATTTTGTCCGGCGCCTTCGAACGCATTCCGCAATCGCTGCGCCTGTGCTTTGCCCACGGCGGCGGGGGTTTTGCCTTCCTGCTGGGACGGGTGGACAACGCTTGGCAACACCGCGACATCGTCCGTGAAGACTGCCCGAACCTGCCATCGAGCTACGTCAAACGCTTCTTCGTCGACTCCGCCGTGTTCGACCCGCGCTCGCTGAAGTTGCTGGTGGAGGTAATGGGCAGCGACCGAGTGATGCTCGGCTCCGACTCACCCTTCCCGCTGGGCGAACAAAGTATCGGCGCTGGTGTGATCGAACACCCGGAACTGGATCAACAGACCAAGGCGCGCATTCTGGGGAGTAACGCAGAGGCGTTCTTCGGGCTCTGAGGATTCACGTTGCATCAAGCCCCGTTGCGAGTGATTGCAGCGGGGCTTTTTTATGCCCAACGTCCAGTCTCTGCAGGACCCGGCCCAAGGTTTTCAAGGCCCAAAAAAAGGCGCCTCACGGCGCCCTGAAATCTGCAAACTATCAAAACTTGTATCGCACGCCCATCTGCAAACCTTCGGGATTTTCGTTGCGTAACGGGCTTTCCAGGTTCCAGCTGACCGGGTAACGCACCTGCGAATCACGGTTGTGGTGGACGTAGCCATACACGGCGTAGAGGTCGGTCTGTTTGTTGACGTTGTAGATATACGCCAGGTTGATACCGCTGGCGTCACTCAACGCCTCGTTCTTGCGGTCGTCCTTGTAGACCACGCTGACAGCGATGTTCTGGGTGTCCCAGAAGTTGTGACGGATGCCCAGTTGCAGGTCGCTGCCGCGGGAGTCGAAATCCACCCAGGGCGCATAGGCGTAGTAACCGACATAACGGTGATAGACCGCCGTCAGATCAGTGGTGCCCATGCTGTAGACCACGGTGACGTAGGCGTCGGTCGCCTGCTCCATGGTGTGTTTGTCCCACAGGTTGCGCTGGTATTTGCGGTCAACGGCGGCGGCGAAATACCACGGGCTGTCGGCCCAGTAATCGATGCTGGTACTGTAGACCACGCCGTCGCGGCTGCCATCCTTCTCACCCAGGGTGGCCATGCCGCGAAACTGATAGCCCTCGTAACGCGGGCTGATGTACATCAGCGAATCGTTCTCCCGCCACGATGCATAAAACACCTGGACGTTGTTGATCAGGCTGTAGTCGTTGCCGTAAAGCGGGTCGGCGTAGCCGTAGCTGTTGGCCGACGGCGTGTCCTGGCGACCGACGCTGAGGGTGCCCCAGCGCTCGGAAATCACTTGGTAATAGGCTTCGCGTTTACCAGTCGAGTCGTCAGAGTGAGGGTTGTACATGGCTTCGTAGACAGCATTGAGCTTGATGTCATCGGTCACCTCCTGTGTCCACTTGAACTGAATGCGGTTGGCACTCAGGCCCGCACCCGTAAGCCGATCCACAGTGTCGCCTCCCGAGCGCGCCACTTCGTACGTCAGGTCAACCACCCCGGACACCTTGAACTCCGCATAACAAGCGCCACTCATCAACGGAAGGGCGAGTAATAATTTACGCATGAAAAACTCCGGACACTGCGAAAGTGCTGGTCGATGGCTCGATACCGAGCCACCGCCAGACTTTTCTTATTTATTTTTATTGTGAGTCGTCAGTTACCGCGTATTCAGTCTCGGCCCGGCCATGGTTTGCTCGGGGCGTCGAAACTTGGCTTGCCCAGCAGCGGCGTCGACAGTGCGTAGAAGCCGTGGTTGGTGAAAACCCAGATCAGGTTGCGGTCGTACTCGGTGTAGGTACCGTGGGTCAGGTTGCCCATGGCGTAACTCGCTACGTTCTTGGTATCGAACGGCGGCACGAAGTACGCACCGATGGTCGGTTTGCCAGGCTCGCGCACATCGAACACCTGCACGCCGGCGTTGTAGAACGCGTACGGCAAGATGCCCTCACGCGAGATCCCTGGCTGGGTGTAGTAACCCGAACGTTTTGGCCCGAAGCTGCCTTTACGCTGGCAGTAATCGGTGAAGGCCGCTTCTTTCGGTGGCGTCGGGCGCGGCAGCACATACTCAATGGACGGCTTTTGTGGGTTGCTGACGCTCACCGCAAAAATATCCTTTTTAGCCTCGAAGCAATCTTCCGACAGCGGATAACCACTGAAGTAGATAAGCCCGGTTTTCTCCACTTGCGAGACGTCGATATTGTCGCCTTCAGTACCCGCTACGCTCACCGGGAACTCCAGATGGCCCACCACTTTCATATTGTCGGCTTGGGTGATGTCGACCACGTAAAGGCCCATCCCACCCATGGCGGCATAGCCATACTTGCCGCCCTGCTCGACGGTTTTTGGAATGAACAACGACATTCGCGCCCCCATCCACGAAGCGCGGTTACCCGCCCGAGAATTGGCCTTGAACACCGCTTCGTGCTTCGGATCACCGACGATTTGTCCCGGCACGGTAAGCATTTGCAAGAGCTTCGGGTTGCTCGGGTCCGACATATCCCAGGACTGATAGCCGGCGTTGTACAGGTCGTTGGGGTATTCAGTCAGTGCGTATTTGTCGCTTGGCGCTGCGGCCACGTACATCACATCGCCACCGAAGTAAGCCGGAATGTCGCGCACCCCGGAGCCCTGCTGTTCACCAATCGGGGCATCGGGATGCTCGATGTCGGTGGTGCGGGTGGCGATCAGTTTCCAGTCGGCCGGCAGCGGGCCGTTCATCTCGTAGACTTTGAAACCCTTAAGGTGTTTGGACTTGCGGATGGCTTCGACTTTTTCCGGCTCGCGGTATTTGTCACTCAATACGCCAAAGCGACGAACTTCGAAGGACTGGACCATGATGTATTTGCCCAGTTTCTTGTTCCATTGCACCGAGGCCGCGCCAAACATATCGTCCGGGGCATACGGATTTTCTTCCGCACTCGGACCTTTCGGGCCCCAGGTCGAGCCCTTGGTGAACACCAGCTTCACGTCTTTGGGATGGGTGATATCGAAGACCTTCAGGTTGCGGCGCACGTACTGATAGAGGTAACGCTTGCCATCGAAGTCGACGATGTTCTGCCAAGTGTGGAACGGCTCTACCGTGATCGGATAGTACGCCTCGACCGTCATGTTCTTGATGTAGCTTTTGGTATCCCAGTAATCCAGCTCACCGGCAAACGGCTCGCCCTCGTGACTGAACGGCGTGGCAACCGGGTGGGTGAACTTGCCCGTGGCTTTGTCCATGCCATAGCTGCCCGGCGCCGGCATCGGTGGAATCTTGTCCACAGACAACGCAGTCTGCTGCTTGACGAACGGGTCGGTGATGTTGACCGGTGCCGAGCTGTCCGCCTGGACGCTGGTCCATAGGCCCAACATCACACAGGTGGTAAGCGCGCCTTTGAGGAATGGCACATGGGGTTTGTTGGGGAGTCGCATTGTTTTCATTATTCACTCCAGTGGTTGAGCCCGGTTGGGCGATACAGGTCATTGCCAAGCGTTGTGAACCGTTGAAAAACCTCATGCCGAAGCCACGCGCCGGCCTTACAAAATGTCGATGGGGTAATCGGTGATCAGCCGGAAGTC
Source organism: Pseudomonas sp. c313 (assembly GCF_055407145.1). Classification (NCBI taxonomy): domain Bacteria; kingdom Pseudomonadati; phylum Pseudomonadota; class Gammaproteobacteria; order Pseudomonadales; family Pseudomonadaceae; genus Pseudomonas; species Pseudomonas sp. c313. The sequence continues at coordinate 33,184 of NZ_JBUZRD010000009.1, forward strand.
GTCCAGGTCGCCTGAGCCCTGGTCACCGTTCGCCCGGTGCCAGGCCTGTCGCGCCCGTACACTCAGGCCTTTGGCGGGACCGGACTGGACCACGTAGCGAACTTCCAGATTGGTTTCGTGGTGCTTGCCATCGTCGCCGTAGCGGCCGGAATAAGGGCCGGTGGCAGCGATGTGGCTGCCGTCGATACCCCACCCACGCACGTAGCGGCTCATGAATGTCAGGCCGGGCACACCGTAAGGCGCTAGTGACAGGTCATAACGCACTTGCCAGGAGCGCTCTTGCGGGCCGTTGAAATCGGAGAACTGCGCCGCGTTCGGCAACAGAATCGAGGCGCCCTGATCGTTGCCGTTGCGGCCGTTGCGGTCGTTGTCACCGACGCCCAGGTAATCGAACGGTGTATTGCCATCGATCTTCTGCAACCCCAACAACCAGCGGTGTGCGCCGCTGCGCCAGAAGGTCGACAAGCCAAGGCTGGTGTTGTCGATTTCACCGGCCTTGGCTCGCCCTTCATCCACGGTGCGGTAGACCGTCAGGCCCAGGCCAAACTGGTTCAGTGCATCGAGGTCAGTGCGACTTTCGAGGTTGGCGTAGTACTGGTTCCAAATGTCTTCGAAACGCGAGCCGTACAGGCTTACGGTCAGTCCCGGCGCCAGCTGATAGCTGCCCCCCAAATAGTCCGCCGTCGGCGTGGTAACCCCGGCCATCACCGCCCACAGATCACCATCGGCGTTGGTGGTGACCGGGCTGGTAGCGGAAGTAAAATGTCCGGCTTGAACCTCAAGCCCTTCGAACTCGCGACTGAACAGCGACAATCCGGTGGCAGTCTGCGGCACGATGCGAAAATGGCTAACGCCGAACACCGGCGTTTCTGGTCGTTGCTCGCCGTATTTCAAAATGCTGTTGGACAGCCGCAGCTTCAGCACCGCGCCGGCCTTGGAATAGCTATCCGCCGGTTGCCCATCGTCATGCACCGCCAGGTTGGCGGTGCCAGACTTGCCGGCAGGTGCGTCCAGCTTCAAACCCATATACGCAAAAGCATCCACGCCAACGCTGAAGGTGCCTTCGGTGAAGCCGGAGGTGTATTGGCCGAGCACGGCCTGGGTCCAGTCGCGGGCATCGCGGCGACCGTCTTCCTTGCTGCGATTGAAATAGGAATTGCGCAACAATACCTCGGCACTGCTGCCCGCGATAAAACCGCGCCCAGACTCCGCTGGCTGCGTAGCAAACGAAGGCAACGCGCAGGCGCTGGCCAACAACAGAACAATGATTCTGGTGTGATTCATGACAACCCCAATCTGGAAAGCGAGCCGAAAAGCGTTTTATCGGCGCGCGCAGTCGACCAGGGCAGCGGTGTGCCTGGTCAACGTATCAGCAGAAAGAAAATGCCTGACCCTCCATGGTCAGGCGGAGCCACTTAGCGTTGCAGTGGCAAAGGCTTGGGCTCGTCCGTTAGAACGGGGGCCTTTTGCCGAAAGCGCAGGAAGTAGATAAGCAGGATCACCACCAGAAACGGAATACCGCAGAGCAAGGTCGGGGCAAACTCTTCAGTGAACAGCGTGGTGATCATCACCGCCAGCATCAGCAGTAATCCGGCGAGGCTGGTCCACGGATAGCCCCAAAGTTTGAAGGCCAACGGTTGACCGGCCTGACGGCGGCGGAAAAACAGGTGCGTAAGGAAAATCCCGCCCCAGGTAAACATCGCACCAAACATCGCGATGGACATCATCAGGGTGAAGGCTTTTTCCGGATAAGCCAGGTACAGCAGTGTGGCCAGACCAATCCCAACTGACGACAGCAACAGCGCTGGCAGCGGCACGCCTTTACTGTTCAAGCGGCCAAACATCGTCGGTGCCTGCCCTGCCCGCGACAGGCTGAACATTAATCGGGTGGTTATGTAGAGTTGGCTATTCATCGCCGACAGTGCTGCGATCAGAATCACCGCATTAAACACTGCTCCCGCGTAAGGCACTCCGGTCGCCGCCATCACCGTAACGAATGGGCTCTGGCCACCGCTGTTCTGGCCCCAAGGCACAATTGCCAGTACCAGCGCGATGGTCAGCAGGTAAAACACCACCAGGCGTACGACCGTGATCCGGAACGCGCGGGTCACCGCACGTTGCGGGTCCTTGGCCTCACCGGCCGCCACCGCGATCATCTCGATGCTCAGGTAACTGAAGAACGCGACGATCACCGCTACCCAGGTCCCCCACCAGCCGTTCGGGAAAAAGCCCCGGTCATTGGTGTAGTTGGCAAAGCCGATGCTGGTGTCTGCCGGAGCACCGTACACGACGTAGGCCCCCAACAGAATGAACACGACAATGGCGCAGAGCTTGATCAGCGAGAACACGTATTCGATGGCGCCAAACACCTTGACACTGAACGCGTTGGCAACGATCAGGGCCATGGAAAACGCGACCATCCAGTAACCGCCCGGCACGTCCGGGTACCAGTACTTCATGTACATCGCAGCGGCGGTGATTTCGGTGCCGACCGCGAACACAATCGACGACCAATAGGCGTAGCGAATCGCGAAGCCAAACCACGGTGCCACGTAGAACTCGGCAAAGGAACCGAACGACCCCGAGGTTGGGTGGTGCACGGTCATTTCTGCCAGGCAGCCCATCAACAACAGGGCAATCAAGGCACCGATGCCATAGCTGACCAGAACGCTGGGGCCAGCAAAACCAATGGCGAAACCGCTACCCAGAAACAGCCCGGTGCCGATGGCGCCACCAATGGCGATCATCGACAACTGGCCGCTGGTGAGGCTTTGCTTCAAGCCTTTTTCACGGTCTATCAAGTGTTCGAAGGTGCTGGTTATTTTTGTCATTGCACATATGCTCCGAATCGGTGGGAGGGGCTCAGGTCACTGATTTGCGTGCCAGAAATTCCGGGCGATCCCATTCTTTTTGTTCAAAGATTTCACGCAAGGCAACCACGCTGTCCCAGATATCCACATAGCGGATGTACAGCGGGGCAAAACCAAACCGCAGGATGTCCGGCGCACGGAAGTCGCCGACAATGCCGCGCGCGATCAGCGCCTGCATGACTGCATAGGCGTGTTCATGGGCCAGCGACACCTGACTGCCGCGCTGCTCACCGTCACGCGGGGAGCGCAACTCGATGCCCAGACCGGCCAATTGCTGATCACACAGCAAGATGAACAGGTCGCCCAGGGCCACGCTTTTTTGCCGTAACAGCTTGAGGTCGACGCCGTCGAACACTTCCAGTGCCGCCTCCAGCGCCAGCACACCCAGTTGCGGCGCAGTGCCGGTGAGCATGCGGTCAATGGTGGGGTGAGGTCGAAAGTGGTGGTCAAAATCGAACGGTTTGGCATGTCCATGCCAGCCCGTGAGCGGTTGGCGAATGTGGGGGATATGACGCTCGGCGACGAACACGAACGCCGGCGCACCCGGACCGCCGTTGAGGTACTTGTAGCCGCAACCCACGGCGAAGTCGGCGTTGACCTCGTTCAGTGCGACAGGCATGGCACCGGCCGAGTGGCACAGGTCCCAAACCACTAGTGCGCCGACTGCATGAGCCCGCTCGGTGATGCGCGCCATGTCATAACGCTTGCCGGATTTGAAGTTGACATGCGTCAGCGAAACAATCGCCACGTCCTCATCCAGGGCATCAAGGATGTCATCCGGCTCGACGCAACGCAGCTGACTGCCGGTCAGCTCGGCTACGCCATCGGCAATGTAAACGTCAGTCGGAAAGTTGCCGCGTTCGGCCAGGATCACGCTGCGCCCAGGACGCAAGCGGGTGGCGGCGACCAGCACTTTGAACAGGTTGATCGAGGTCGAGTCGGCAACGACCACTTCGTGCCCATGAGCACCAATCAACGTGGCAATTTTCGCCCCGGTGCGCTGGGGCGCAGGGTACCAGTCGGCATCGTTCCAGGAGCGGATCAGGCCTTGGGCCCACTCCTGTTTGAGAACCTTCTCGATCCGCGCCGGAATGTGTGCCGGCATCGCGCCCAGTGAGTTGCCATCAAGGTAGATCTCGCCCTCGGGCAAGTCGAAACGCTCACGGGAGTTGCGCAATTCATCAATTTGATCAAGGTGTTCAAAGTCCGCTCTGGTGGCGGGGGTAGACGTGGACATAAACGCTCCTTCTGATTTTTTTTCTTCTTAGTGGGGCTAACGGGCCGCCTGCTGATCGAGCCCGCAACAGGGGCCGATCCTCCTTGCACTGCAAACTAGCGTATAGGCCGCTGCGAAGTGGCTTGATGCTACCCTCCCATGCCATTACCCGAAAATAGAAAAGCCCGCGTCAAGTATTCTCGACCGTTATAGCTGGCGATCATCAACCGTAAGGCCCCTCTGAAGCCGAGTCCGCCAACGCTAAAAACGAGAAAGGGGATCAAGCACCTAAGTCCTTGATCCCCTTATAAGCATCCAAACGCCAATTAAAAAAGCACGCCGGCCTCAGCAAGCACACGAACCTGATCGTGCTGGGTACCGCTGTCGCCAAAGGTTGAGCCAGAGGTGGCCTCCTCGGCGCGCACGTAGGCGAGTTCGCCGCGCACGAAGAAGCGACCATCTTGATAGGTGGGCGTAGCGGTCAACGACCAGGCGTTGGAGCCTGTTCCATAAAGCAGGTTGGTGGGCGAGCAGTCCTCGTCGGCTCCGCAGCCGCCGCCGTTGCTGTCCAGGTATTCGGCGCGGGCGCCGATCGACCAGTGGCTAGAGAAGCTGTACTTGGCAAGGAACGCTGCCCCGTACGTTTGCGCTGCGCGATCTATACCTGCTTTCGAGTCCTTATCGACCCGGGTGTATTGCAGGTAGGGCGTGAGCGTCAATGCCCCATCGGTGTGGGTGAAGATCACGTTGTAAATCTGGCTGTTGTTCTGCGCCGTGGGTGTCGCGGCCGAGGACTTCGAGTTGCTGGAGACGTTTGCTCCCCCGATCACGCTCAAGGTGTTGGCGGCATCAAAGGCATATGAGAAGGAGCCCGTCACCCAGTTGTACTTGCCGGAATAGAAACCGTCGTTCAGCGATAGCGCTGCATTGGTCTTGCCGCTGGAATAGTTGACCTGCACACCACGGCTGATGGCAGGCTCCTGGTTCCACAGCAGCCCACGCTGGATGTTGATGTTCTGGAAGGTGAAGGTCGACTCGGCCCCGATCATTGTGGGCAGCGAGCCGGCCATTACGGAGATTTCCGGGCTGATCACTGCCTTCAGGTAACCAACGGGGACGTCGCCGTAAAGCCTGTCCACGGTCTTGCTCGACTTGAGATAGGCCGTACCAAGGGAGGGCAGCGCATACGATCCGGCCTGAATGTAGAACTGCAGCGGCCCCTCGATCGTCTGGATTTCCACCTGGGCGTTGCTGACATCGGCCAGCGACCGCGAATTGCCGGTGTCGGGTGCATCGACCACATGGTTTTGCCACAGGGCGATCCCTGTCAGTTGCCCGCTTACGTAGACTTTCCCCAGAGGGCCAGCATCAATGGCAAAAGGGTTGTCGTTCGGCTGCAACGTGCTGGAAAGACTAGGTGCGGACAGTGGGTCGGCTGAAACACTGGTGACCGCAAGCAGGGCTGCAACACCACCATATGTACGGAGAAACATGCTGGCTTGGTTCGAACTTTTTCCCGAAACGAGGAGACAACCATCAATACCTGAAAAACGCGTGACGCACTGCTTCATAGTGATGCTCTCGATACCTTGGATAAACAGCGAGAGAGCGTATTGGAATCGCGCATCAAGGCGCTGTTGTCTTTTTCTTTGTCCGCATAAATTTTCAATAAAAAACAATAGGTTGTTATGGTTTAAACAATGCAATGCCTTCAAGGTCACTCTATTCCAAGTCAATCGACCCAACGCCATGTTGCAGGGATCTCATCAATGCATTCACGTGTTCAGGAAGGCCAACCCTATCCGCTCGGAGCAACATGGGACGGTTCCGGGGTCAATTTTGCAATTTTCTCGGCCCACGCTACAAAGGTCGAACTTTGCTTATTCGATGCCGACGGGAAAGAGGAAATCGAGCGAATTGAGCTGCCAGAGTTCACTAACGAAACGTGGCACGGTTACCTACCCGACGCCCGGCCTGGCACTTTATATGGCTATCGAGTGCACGGGCGTTATGAGCCGAAAAACGGCCATCGTTTCAACCATCACAAACTTCTAATCGACCCGTACGCCAAGCAGATCGTGGGTGAACTGCTGTGGGACGATGCGCTGTTTGGTTACACCATAGGCCATCCCGATGCTGACCTATCGTTCGATGAGCGCGACAGCGCGCCGTTCATGCCGCGCTGCCGGGTGATCGATCCAGCGTTTACCTGGGGCAACACGCCCAAGCCAAATATTCCATGGGCCCGTACCGTTTTCTATGAAGCCCACGTGCGCGGTTTTACCAAACAACATCCCAGTGTGCCGGAAGTTGCGCGCGGTACGTTTGCCGCTTTCCACGAAAGTGATGTAGTGGAATACATCAAGTCACTAGGCGTAACTTCGGTTGAGCTGATGCCCATCCATCACTTCCTGGATGACAACCACCTGCTTGAGAAAGGCCTGCGAAATTATTGGGGCTACAACACGTTGGCGTTCTTCGCGCCGCATGCACGCTACATGGCTGGCAGTTCTATCGGCGAATTCAAGATTATGGTCTCGCGACTCCACAAGGCTGGCCTTGAGGTCATTCTTGATGTTGTCTACAACCATACTGCCGAAGGTAACGAGATGGGCCCAACGCTCTCACTCAAGGGCATCGACAACGCCAACTATTACCGCCTGATGCCGGACGATGCGCGCTACTACATCAACGACACCGGTACGGGTAACACCCTGAACATGAGCCATCCTTGTGTACTGCAGATGGTCACCGACTCGTTGCGTTACTGGAGTAACGAGATGGGCGTTGATGGCTTTCGCTTCGACTTGGCGACCATCCTGGGCCGCGAACCCCACGGCTTCGATGAAGGCGGTGGCTTTCTCGATGCCTGCCGCCAAGACCCTACCCTGAACCACGTCAAATTGGTTGCAGAACCCTGGGATTGTGGCCCTGGCGGCTATCAGGTCGGTAATTTCCCCCCAGGCTGGATGGAGTGGAACGACAAGTTTCGCGACGTCTCCCGCGCCTTCTGGAAAGGCGACGATGATCGCCTCGGGGATTTCGCCAAGATCTTCCTGGCCTCTGGCGATCAGTTCAACCGACGCGGGCGCGAGCCGGCCTCCTCTGTAAACTTTATTACCGCCCACGATGGCTTCACGCTCAACGATTTGGTGTCTTACAACGATAAGCACAACGAAGCCAACGGCGAAGATAACCGCGATGGCCACTCGGACAACCGCTCCTGGAACTGCGGCGTCGAGGGCGAAACCGATGACCCCGAGATCATCGAATTGCGCTACCGACAGATGCGCAATTTACTCGCCACGCTGTTCCTGGCTCAAGGCACGCCCATGCTGCTCGCCGGCGATGAGTTTGCAAGAACTCAAGGCGGTATCAACAACGCTTACTGCCAGGACAGCGAGATCAGCTGGATCAACTGGGACATCAGCGAAAAAAGCGCCGAGCTGCAGGACTTCACGCGATACCTGATCGAGCTACGCAAGCGCTACCCGTTGCTGCGTCGCAACCGGTTCTTCACAGGCGTCTACAACGAGCATCTGGATATCAAGGACGTCAGCTGGCTACAGCCCAATGGCCAGGAGATGGGCAACGAGCAATGGAGTGATGGTAGCAACCGATGTATGGGCATTCTGCTGGATGGCCGTGCGCAACCTACCGGCATTCGCAAAGCGGGTGGAGAAAACTCGCTCTTGATTATCGTCAACTCACATTTCGACGTAGTTGCCTTCGTCTTGCCCGAAGTGCCGCAAGGGCAACATTGGAAATTACAGTTAGATACCAACCAGCCGGAACTGGTGGCGGAGGAAGTGTTCAAGTTTGGCGACCACTACCAAGTGACTGGACGTTCGACATTGCTGTTTGAACTGGCCGTCAGCCAGAAAAGGAAACGTCGATAGCCTGCCCCTGAGCGATCCTGCCGGTTGGAAATACCTGACGGACTGAAGCGAACGTCAAAACACCACACTCAGCAGCCATCCGGCCACACCACCACCGATCACGACCAACCATGGCGCTAGCTTCCAGAACATCAGAGCGACCAGGCACGCCAGCGCCAAGCCGAAGTCCTGTGGTTGGTGGATCGCGCTCGTCCATACCGGCTGATAAAGCGCCGCGAGCAGCAAGCCCACCACCGCTGCATTGATACCAAGCAACGCTGCCTGAGTGTGTACGCTGCGTCGTAACTGCTCCCAAAACGGCAAAGCGCCAACAATCAGCAAAAAAGACGGCAGGAAAATGGCCAGCAAGCAAATGAACCCACCGATCCAGCCAGAGGGTGCGGTGCTCATCGAGGCGCCAAGGAATGCAGCAAACGCTAACAGCGGCCCTGGGACAGCCTGCGTTGCCCCATAGCCAGCCAGAAAGGTTTCATTGCTGACCCAGCCTGAAGGCACGACTTCTGCTTGCAACAACGGTAAGACCACATGCCCTCCACCGAACACCAGGGACCCGGAGCGATAGAATGCATCCACCATGGCGAGCGTCTGACTGGGGAGCAACTGACTCAAGATCGGTAAACCAACCAGCAACGCGAAAAACAATGACAACCAGAATAAACCTGCCCGGTAACCGACCTTGATCGGCAATGGATCATGTTCGGCGGCTTGTGCCGGCTTGAACAGGAATAAGCCGGCAACAGCGGCTACGGCAATTGCACCGATCTGCCCCCATGCAGACGGCACCAGCAACGCCACACACGTCGAAATCGCCATGATGGTAATCCGCAACGCATCCGGGCATAGATTGCGAGCCATTCCCCATACCGCTTGAGCAACTACCGCGACAGCCACGACTTTCAGGCCATGCAGCACACCAGGCGCGATGATTTCACCGTAGTTGGAAATACCTAAAGCAAACAGGATGAGAAGGATCGCCGAGGGCAATGTGAATCCCGCCCACGCAGCCAGCGCCCCACGGTAACCCGAACGTGAAAGCCCAAGTGCCATGCCAATCTGGCTACTCGCGGGTCCCGGCAGGAATTGGCAAAGAGCAACCAAGTCGGCGTAACTGCGCTCAGTTAGCCATTGTCGGCGAGTGACAAACTCGTCGCGAAAATACCCTAAGTGTGCAATTGGGCCGCCGAAAGATGTCAGTCCTAGACGCAAAAAGATAAGAAATACAGAGAGCGGTCCACGATCATTCGTGCTGTTTATTGTCATGCGCATGCGTTCCGCATATAGAGGTCAAATCCTCACATCTGTTTACAGGAGATTGATGAACATCACATTGTTAAAACATCCCATCGTTACGTATTCAGGGTGCACGACTGGACGGGGCTTCAAATCCCACAGGTTCTACCAAAAAAGCTATACAAACGAGCGCAGCAAAAGACCACCGCGACAACCAATTCATCAGCCTATTCAAGTTGCTTGCAAGGACGGGGTTATCAGGTTGATCCCTGAGTCTCAGTGAGAGGGTTGCCGGAGCTTCGATCTTGCTTACGTTGCACAAGCAGGTGAACCATCAGGCAGGCATACAACGTCACCAGGATAAACAGCCCCATGCGCACGGCGGCTGCAGTGTAGACGTCCTTGCCGGCGGCGCTGTCCTGCACCGACTGGCCCAGCAGAATAATCAGGGTGATCAGGCTGTTGAGCCAGAATCCGGGGCTGAACCGGGTCGGGCTCAGGGCGTAGAGTTTGCGCGCCAGTACCAGGCCGAACAGCAGCATCCACAAAAAGAACATCCAAAGGTGCACAAACAGGCTCAGGGCGCACCAGAACAGGATCGCCAATGCGCCGCCGAGCAGCGTCGAGCCGAGCAACTCGCGACCGGTGTTGCGCACGGTCGTGGTAGAACTCTGCTGACCGAGGCTGACGGCTTTCAGGATGATCGGCAAGTAGCTGGCCGGATCGATCAGCGCCAGCAGGAACGTCGGCAGCACGATCAACGTGGCGCGCAAAGCGACCCGGTCGACGTCTTCTGCCGGCAGTGTCGGGGCGGCGGATGCTGGCGGTGCATTGGCCGGCTCGGGAAACAGACCATGACTCAACGTCACTACGATCACGGCAAGCAGCAACCCCTTGACCAGCGCACCGATGACCATCAGTGCCAGGTCGAAACCAGCGATCCCGGCAGCCGAAATCATGGTCAAGCCAATTACCAGAAACGTCACGATCAGGTTGTTGCCACCGCGCAGGCCAAAACGAAAAACCACGAACAGACCGAGGCTAATCAGCAACAGCCCACTGACCGGGTAATAGCGCAGCAGCGGAATCAACAACAGCCCGATACCGGTGGTCAGCATCGCCACAAACGCCAGCGCCACCCCGGTCTTGAACGGTAGCGGCTGATTAAGGGTCGCAAGGAACAGCAGCGTCAGCACTGGCGCGAGAAAAGGAATCGGCAACGCCAGACCGAAACTGGCGGCCAGGCACAACGCCGTACCCGTGGCCAGGCGCAGGGTGCGCTGATCCCGGGCGGTGCGCTCAGTAGGCATACGACAACCAGCTCATCAGACTCAAAAATACCCGCCCGAGCGGGTTCAGAGGGTTGCCTTGGCTCGGGAACGCCATGACTTCAGCCTGACCGCCAGCGCGTATGGCCCGGATGCCGCGACTGTCGCGCAGGCTGTTCAAGGCGTCTTCGCCGAACTCGATCACCACCGGAAAGCGCTGGGCCGGGCGCAGCCAGTCACGGCTGTTCTGAATACTCGGCAAGGTGCCAGGCGCTGTCGCTTGGCCAACACTGACGCCATAACCGACACTGCGCACACGGCCCTCGAAGACTTCGCCCGGCAGCGCATCCAGCACGATAGCCACCGGGGTCTCGGGCTGGATCAGGCCCAGGTTGTTTTCGGTCATTTCGGCGCTGATCCACACATCGTGGATGGCGATCAGTGTCATCACCGGGCTGCCGACTGCGGCGAACTGTCCGGCGTCGGTGCGCAGGTCAGTGATCAACCCCGCTGAACGCGCGTAGATGCGAGTATTGGCTAAGTCCAGCTCGGCTTTCGACAACGCCGTCGCAGCGCTGCGTAGCTGTGCGTTCTCCGCCTCGTTACCGCCCTCCTGCTCCTTCGCCCGTTGAACTTCGGCACGGGCCGCCGCCACTTGGCTGGCGGCCTGTTCGAGATTGGCCCGCGACACTTCCAGCAGACGCACAGACACCGTTCCCCGGTCTTCGCGATACAAGCCTTCCAGCCGCTGATTATCCTGTCGCGCCTTGAGCTCGTTGGCCTGGGACGATCGCAGCGACGCTTGTGCCGAGGCGATGCCAGCGGTGCCGGCGCCGATCTGGCGACGGGTCGATTCTAGGTCCGCGCGGGCGCGATCAACGGCGATCTGATACGGCTGCGGATCGACCTCGAAGAGAATGTCCCCGGCCTTGACGTCCTGATTGTTGCGCACGTTTACGCGGATCACCCGCCCCGCCACTTCCGCCGCCACCGGAATGACAAACGCCCCGACCCGCGCCTGCTGCGTGTAAGGCGTGAAGCGGTCGGCGAGCAAGTACCAGACGAGGCTGAGGATGATCAACAGCAGCACCCACTTGATGCCTTTTTTCGCCGGGTCGGCGGCCGGTGCCGTTGCTTTCGGCGCCGGCGCTTCGACAGGGGGCGGTGCGGCTTCACTCATGGTTGTTCACCTTGTCGGGCAGTGGATAGGCGGGCTGCGCAGCGGCGGGGTCGTCCAGCAGGTCGTCCCAGTCCGTTCGTTTTTCCATTTGCTTGCGCGTGGCGCTGTCAATGGTTGGCTGGGCGGCGTACCAGCCACCGCCAAGGGCTTTGTACAGGGCAATCAGATTGCTCACGGCATCGCTGCGGCTGATCAAGTAATTGTCCTGTTGGTCGAGCAGTGCACGCTGGGCATCCAGCACCCGCTGAAAGTCTGAAAAACCTTCGCGATACTGCGCGCTGGCCAGCACCAGCGAACGTTTGGCCGCCACCTCGGCCTGGCGCAGGATGCGTTCACGTTCCAGGGATTTGCTCAGGCCGCTGGCGGCATCGTCAGCCTCGCGGGCGGCCTGGCGCACAGTGTCGCGGTAAGACTCAATCAACTGCTGTAATCGCGCGTCCTGCACCCGCACGTTGTTGCTGATCTTGCCGTGATCAAACAGGTTCCAGCGCAGGCTGGGACCGCCGATAAAATCCAGGTTGTTGGACGTGCCTCCTACCGAACTGGCCGACCATACGATGCTCCCAAGTAAACTCAGCGACGGATAAAAGTCGCTTTCGGCCACGCCGATCAGCGCCGACTGGGCGGCAACGTTCAGCTCAGCCGCGCGCACATCGGGCCGGCGCAGCAGCAGGTTAGCCGGCACATCCTGCAGCACCGCGCGGTCTACCAGCGGGATCAGCCCTTCATTGTCCGTCACTTGCGGCAACTCCCCCGGCGCTTGCCCGGTCAGCACCGACAAGGCATTGCGGGTTCGATGCAGTTGATCTTCGAGGTTGGGAATGCTCGCCAGGGTGCCGAGGTACTGGGTCTTGGCCTGCTGCAGGTCGAGCTCAGCCGTCTGGCCGCTGTTGAACAGTTTGCGGGTGATGTCCAGGCTGCGCTTTTGCTGCCGGGTGTTGTCGCGGGCGACGCGCAATCGCGCCTCGGTGGTGCGCAGCGAAAAGTAGGTGACCGCCACTTGGGCACGCAGCAGCACGAGCGCGTCTTCGTAGTTGGCCTGGGCGGCGAAGTAGCTGGCGTCGGAAGACTCAATGGCCCGGCTGAAGCGGCCCCAGAAATCCAGTTCCCAGCCCACGTCGACGCCTTCGCTGAACTGCAAGAATCGGCTGTTCTGCGGGTTGCTGCCGCTGTACTGACGGCGTTCCACGTAGAGGCCATCAACACTGGCCTGTTGCAGTTGCGGGTAACGTCCGGCCTGGGCGATGCCCAATTGCGCCCGGGCTTCCATTATCCGTAGACCGGCAATTTTCAGGCTGGAGTTGTGCGCATCTGCGTCGACAATCAATTGGTCGAGCACCGGGTCGGCGAAAACTTGCCACCACTGACGGATATCCGGGTTCGCCCCCCGCTCGCTGGTCTTCTCCAAAGCCGGCGTGCTCCAGTGTTTGACCCAGTCTTCGCCGGGTGACTGGAAGTCCGGCCCTACACGCATGCAGCCGCAGAGGCCGAGCAGCAGCAAGAGCGTCCCCGATCTGATCAGCATGACTGCACGTGAATGCATAACGGGTTCCAACCAGATAGATCACTGGAGCATAGCCGGCCGAATAAAATCCGAGCGGAGGTCATTCAAACGTAGTTTGACTCGCTGCCATGTATCAGCTGCTACGCTTTTCAGCGTGCCAACAAACTGCAGCGATCCATCAAAAAGGTGCAACCATCATGACTATCCAACCCCATTCGGCCGGCTGGCGTTTCAAACTGGGTATCGTCATTCTTTGTCTCATGCTGGGATCGTGGCTGATGGTACCGCTGGGTGCTGCCTTTGGTGTGCAGGGATCAAAAATCGCCGCGCTGACGGGCGTCCTGTTTATCAGTAACAAGGTCCTGCTGATCCTGGTTATCGCCATCATGGGCAAGGCTGGGTTCCAGCAGTTGAAGCGCAGCGTGTTTGGTTACGTGACGTCACTGGCACCCAGCTCAGAAACTGAAGTTGGCCCGATGCGGCATCACATCGGTCTCGTCATGTTTTGCCTGCCGCTGATCTCGGCCTTTCTTGAACCCTACGTCGACAGCATTTGGCCGGGGCTGCGGCCAAACCTCTGGCAGCTTCAGCTGTTGGGTGATCTCATGCTGATCGGCAGTTTTTTTGTGCTGGGTGGAAATTTTTGGGACAAGGTGCGAGCCTTGTTTATTCGCACAGCGCGAGTGACCAATGTAGAAGCAGCGTGACTTTACAGATAATCATTTGGCACAAGGTAACTTGCCATTTTCTCGATCAGGCGACCCGTAAAGTCGCCTGATCCAAGCGAGAGCGTTGGAATCAGCCCATCGAAAATATGCTGATCCATGCTATGTATCATTTTGCTTTGAGCTTCATGTAGGTTTGGTTCAGGTCACTTGCCCAGCCGTCCAATACCTTTTCATATCAGTGGCTTTCATTACCTTACTATCATTTTCCAGCGGCGCCCCCGTGCCCTTGCGTACCACCTGCGCGACGATTTGCTGAGTCGCACCATCGAGAAATACCGCTTCTGTCGCAATATTGGTTTCTTGATCACGGGCACCGGAGGCAGTGCTGACGGCCGTTGTTACTAACGTGATATAGAAAGAGGTGTACCGACTCAAATCTAGCTTGGGATCAATCCATCGCATAACCGGCACGCCGGAGGCCGATTGGGACTCTGTCAACCGGCTGTAGTCTTTCAGAAAGCCAGAGTATTCATCAGGTTCGCTTAACTTATTCGCACACCCCGTCGTGGTCAGCGAAGCCACACAGATGAATTCAACAAAAAACCAGTCTCATTCTTGAATCGCCTTGACTGCCGCGCCAATGGCAATGACCGCTCAGTCAATGTGCAAAATGAAAAGCAGACAAGTTTCACTCGTTCATGAGTTTCGAAAGACAAGAGCATAGAAGCATAAGGGGTATAGCAAATATTTGGACTTGTGGTGAGGCGACATTAGGTTTTTTATTTCCTTCAATAGAATTTGCTCAATCGCGATGCGCTTCTATATTGAGGAAGTGCTCTGACTTTCCTGTCTCCTGGCGAGTGCGGCCTATGGCTACGACTGACCAACTGATCATCTGCGAGCACTGCGACTGCGTGTATGAAAAAGTCATGCTCGCCAAACATCAAAAAACTCTGTGCTCCCGCTGCGGCGGCGTGCTCCAGCGCTATAACGGCCTTACATTGGAGCAGCGCCTGGCGTTGACCTTCACCGCATTGGTGCTGTGGATTTTCGCCAATTTATTTCCGGTTATGAGCATCAGTCTCAAAGGCCTGAAAAACAGCGCCACGCTTTGGGATTCGATGCTGGCCCTGAGTCTGGGACCGATCACCTTCATCGCCATGGTCGCAGCAATTGCCATGATCATCGCGCCGATCTTCCAGTTATTGCTGCTGATCTGGGTATTGAGCTTCGCCCTCGCCCGCCAGCGCGCGCCCGGCTTTAAATTCTGCATGCGTTGGCTCGAAACCCTCAGGCCTTGGAGCATGCTCGAAGTCTGTCTGCTGGGGGCGATGGTTGCGGTGATCAAGCTCGCCGGGGTGCTGAATGTGCTGCCCGGTATCGGCCTGTTTGCCCTGGCAATTCTCAGCCTGATGATGATCCGCCTTGCCGGGCGCGATATTCGCGAGCTGTGGGACACCTTATGACAACGCCTCCGCTCGCCAGCGAACTCGGCCTGTGCCTGTGTCACTCCTGTGGCCTGGCTTGTGACATCACCCACGCCCCTCATGAATGCGAGCGTTGCGGCGCCCCGCTGCATCGGCGTAAGACCAATGCCCTGGCCCGGACTTGGGCCTATATGTTCACCGCGCTGGCGTTTTACGTGCCGGCCAATCTGCTGCCAGTGATGAACACCAAGATGGTCGGCAACAGTGCCGACAGCACCATCATGAGCGGTGTATTGGAGTTTTGGCAGCATGGTGCGTGGGACATTGCACTGATTATTTTTATCGCCAGTATCGCGGTGCCCGGCATTAAGTTCGTCGCCCTGACGCTATTGCTGATTACCGTTCAGCGCGACAGCCAATGGGCGCGCAAGGAGCGCTCGAAACTGTACCGCTTTGTCGAGGTCATCGGCTATTGGTCAATGCTCGACGTCATTGTGGTGGCGTTGGTTGCCTCTTTGGTGAAGTTTCAAGCCCTGGCCGATATCGAACCGCGCCCGGGCATTCTGTTTTTCGGGCTGGTGGTGGTGTTCACCATGCTCGCGGCCATGAGTTTCGATCCGAGAATGATCTGGGATAACCCGCCGGACAAACCACACAACGAGGAGGTCACGGATGAAGTCCCAAGCCACTGACGGGCCGCAAGCCCCAGGTCAGGCCAATATCAAGACCCGTCGTTTCAGCGTATCGCTGGTATGGATCGTGCCGATTGTGGCCGTGCTGGTGGGGATTTCCCTGGTGGTACACAGTCTCATGCAGGAAGGCCCGACCATTGTCGTGACCTTCAAGACAGGCAACGGCCTTACCGCCAACAAGACCGAAGTCAAATACCGCAATGTGGTGATCGGCCTAGTCTCGGACGTGGAGTTGAGCAACGACCAGAAGAGCGTCGACGCCACGATCAAGCTGTCCAAACAGGCCGCAACCTTTACCAGCGAAGACTCGCAATTCTGGGTCGTGCGCCCGCGTATTGGCGCTGGCGGTGTGTCGGGCATCGATACATTGTTGTCCGGCGACTACATCGGTGCCGATATCGGTCACTCCGACGGTCGCTCGAAAAACTTCAAAGGCCTGGAAAACCCGCCGCCCATTACCTATGGCGAGCCGGGCAAGCGCTTCACCCTGCATTCCCAGGACCTTGGTTCGCTGGACATCGGCTCGCCGGTTTATTACCGCAAGATCCCGGTCGGCCAAGTGGTGGCCTATGCGCTGGATCCCGACGGCAAAGGCGTCAACCTCGAACTGTTCATCCACGCGCCCAACGACGCCTATGTCACCGAAAACACCCGGTTCTGGAACGCTAGCGGTATTGACCTGAACATCGGCGCCAACGGCTTTGCGGTGAAGACTGAATCACTATCGTCATTGCTGGTCGGTGGCATCGCTTTCCGTGCCCCGGACTATAGCCCCAACGATCAACCGGCCACCGCAGAGAAATCCTTCGAGCTGTTCGACGACCAGCAAACTGCCCTCGCCCCGCCCAATGGCAAGGCGCAGTATCTGAGTCTGCGATTCGAGCAGGCCCTGCGCGGGCTCAAGGTCGATGCACCGGTGGAATTCCTCGGCATGGAAATCGGCAAAGTGGTGACGATAAATCTGGATTTCGACGAAAAAAAACGTAGTTTCCCGGTCAATGTCGGCATCGTGATTTACCCGCAACACCTCGGTCATGCCCGCCTCAAAATGATTGAAGCCCTAAAGCATGACCCCATTGACGAAGCCGCTAGCATACGGCTAATGGGTACCTTCATCGAAAATGGTCTGCGTGCCCAAGCCCGTAGCGGCAATCTGTTGACCGGTCAGTTGTACATCTCGCTGGATTTCTACCCTAAAGCGGAAAAAGTCACGTTCGATCCAAATGCCCGGCCGGTCAGCATCCCGACCATTCCTGGCAGCCTCGAGCAATTGCAGGAACAACTCCAAGCCATGGTCGACAAGATCAACAAGCTGCCGGTGGAACGGATTGCCAGACACCTCGACAGCAACCTCGTCGAGTTGCGCAAAGGCCTGGCGCAATTCAACGCCAAGACCCTGCCCGGCGTGCAAACCACCCTGGCGGACGTCAGCAAGACCTTGCAGTCGACCAGTTCGACCCTGGCCGAAGACTCGCCGCAGCGTGAACAACTGACCCAGACCCTGGATGAACTCAAACGCATGTCGCGTTCCCTGCGTGAACTCTCGGATTATCTGGGACGACACCCGGAATCGCTGATTCGTGGCCGTCCCGACAATGCGGCGCCGTCAGATCTGCAAGGGCCACCGCGTAACTGACCACAGGAGCAACACCCATGGCTTTTTCGCCAAAGTTTACGTTGGTCGCCGCGCTGCTAATGCTCACCGCGTGCCGCAGCGATCCGATTCACTTTCACACCCTGACCCCGGCACAACCGGCGCGAGGCAGTGGTGTCGAAATCAAGATCGAAGGCCTCAGCGTGCCGCCTCAGGTTGACCGGCCGCAGATCGTCATTCGCCAGGGCAATAGCAGCTTGGCGATCCTCGAAACCGACTGGTGGGGTGCAAGTCTTGCGGATGAATTGCGCAGTGCACTGGTGGACCAACTGTCGAACGCCAACCCGCCACACAAAGTGTCGTTGCGGGTGGATGTGCAGCGCTTTGACTCGATTCCCGGCCAGTATGGCTTGATCGACGTCAAGTGGCGCCTGCGCCCACTCGGCGCTGGCGATAACTCGCTGGTCACCTGCCGCAGCACGTTGCAGACGCCGTCAGGACCGTCCATCGAAGATCTGGTGACAGCCCAACAGAACAACGTCAAACGCCTAGCCGCGTTGATCAGCGAGGCAGCCAGCAGGATATCGGATGGCTGCCCTGCGACACAGTAATAACGTCTGAATGGGCCAGCTAAGTCCGGCACGCAATTTAATTGGGCGATACATTTGGGCGTTATATACCCACCCGTTTGCAATACATCTCAATTTAGGCATATCGACTATGCGGCATATTTGGAAGAGGTATCTGGAACTGCTAGAGCTCGATCTGAGTTCGCAAATCTTTGACAATATTAAGAATTTGGTTGTATGTGCTCTTCTTTTTGCAGCGGGTACCAGCGCGCTGAGAGGAAAGCATGATCTTTTTATTGGGGTCTTGGTTTCCGGTATGGCTGGGTGGGGCCTAATCGCTTTATCAACCATCCTTTTGGTGCTCAATATAAGTGACGGAGTTCGCAGGCTCGCCAAGCTACGGTTCCCCCTTTTCCTCCAACTTTCCCTTATCGCTGCTTATGTGCTGATCGCAGAACGACTTGTAGAGTTAGTTTGGGGCTTTCGATCATTCTGAGACGAACGGCATAAAAGCTGCCGCAGCCCCGGTGTCAGGATAGTTGTCGCCTCTCCGGTTTTTCCTAAAAAAGCATATCGGGGGCGGAAAGAGACTGGTCGTGCCGTACTATTCACCTGAACGCAGAGCCGCATTACTCAAGATGCTGCTTCCCCCACTGAACCTGTCGATGGCCGAGGTTTCCCGGCGCGAAGGGGTCAGCGAAATGTCTTTGTCCAACTGGCGCAAGCAGCTCAGTTCTGAAGGAAGTGCAGTGTCCGAAAACAAGCAATCGGCTCAGAACTGGTCAGCCGAAACCAAGTTTGCTGTCGTCCTTGAAGCGTCCGGTTTGTCCGAGATCGACCTGGGCGAGTATTGCTGCCGCAAAGGCCTTTACCCCGAGCAAATCACTGCCTGGCGACAAGCCTTCATCACCGGCCAGAAATCGGAAAAGGCCCAGCAAAAAGAAGATCGGGAGCAGTCTCGCAAAGATAAGAAACGCATCCAGGAACTGGAGCGCGAACTGCGCCGCAAAGACAAGGCACTCGCTGAAACAGCGGCGTTGTTGGTGCTGCGAAAAAAGCTCAACGACTACTGGGGGACCGACAACGAGGACAATTGACGTCTTTGCCGCAGCGGCAGTTACTCGTTGACTGGCTGAGCCAAGCGGTCGCGACGGGAGCCAGAAAAATCAGGGCCTGTCGGGAAATTGGTCTATCGCTTCGGACCTTGCAGCGGTGGACTGAAACAGACGTTATCCAGGCCGATGCCCGAACGACTGTCACACGACCAACGCCGCGTAATGCGCTGAGTGAGGTCGAGCGACAGGCGATTGTGACGCTGTGCAACAGCCCGGAGTACGCCCACCTGCCGCCGAGCCAGATCGTGCCGCGCCTGGCCGATCAAGGGCGCTATCTGGCGTCGGAGGCGACGTTTTATCGCGTCTTGCGAGCGACGGGTCAACAGCAACATCGAGGCCGTAGTCAGCGCCCCAGGCGGTACGCAGCACCGACGACGCATGCAGCCAAAGCGCCCAATCAGGTGTGGTCATGGGACATCACGTATTTGCCATCGCCGATACGCGGCAAGTATTACTACCTCTATCTGATCGAGGATATTTACAGCCGCAAGGCCGTGGGCTGGGAGGTCTACGACGAGGAAAGCGGCGAGAAAGCCGCCGCGCTGCTACAACGCAGCGTGATCGGCGAGCAGTGTTTACGCGAACCGCTGGTGCTGCACTCGGACAACGGCGCGCCGATGAAATCGGTGACGCTGTTGAGCAAGATGTATGAACTGGGCATTACGCCTTCGCGGGGACGACCGCGGGTCAGCAACGACAATCCGTACTCGGAGTCGCTGTTTAGAACACTGAAATACTGCCCGCAATGGCCGCAGGATGGTTTTGCCAGTTTGGACGCCGCACGCGCTTGGGTGAAGGATTTCATGCGCTGGTACAACACCGAGTACCGGCATAGCCGAATCCGGTTCGTCACACCGGCTGAGCGGCATCGAGGACTGGACCATCAGGTCTTGGCCCGGCGACATGAGCTGTACGAACGAGCCAAAGAGAAAAAGCCTGAGCGGTGGTCGGGTCGAACACGTAACTGGGAGCCGATCGGCACCGTGCTGTTGAACCCGGATCGAGAGCAACAGGTTGAGAAAAGAGCGGCATAGTTAGACGGTTGATGCGACAACTACCTTGAAAAACGCCGCGTCCTCCATATCAACGGGGGCGACATGAACGCAGCATTCTGGGTGCGCATCCATGATTGACTGCTTTGCCCGGGAGAGACCGTCGATATGTTGGGCGATCAAAATCAGATCCATACCGCATGAAGCCAGATATTTGGCAATAGCGTAGCCAATCCCACGACTGGCGCCCGTTATTATGGCCGTTTTTTTCATATGATCGCCTTGAGGCTGTTGTTTAGCCATTTAACCTGCTCAAAATCTACTACCGGGTGCTTGCCAAAAGCATTCCTTTGGACCTTATCCCCCTACACCTATTGCCCCAAGGACAGATCATCGAAATCATTGAGCTGGCAACTTTTCCAACGCTGAACGCAGTTCATCAGCATTGGTAAACTCCTGCTGGGCCACCAGGATTCCGTTATCCAGTTGCAGCCACAGCACCTTATCTTCTGCACCTGGGTAATTAACCGCGACACTACCATCGCGGTCGAGGACGACACGGTAGCTATAATTACGCATGGCCGGGATCGCGATAAATTTTCCGATCAACGAAGGCATACGCTGCACATCAGCGAGAAAGGCAACATTGCGTGCTTCCAGATAGCCTTTGGGTTGATCTTCCAACGCGGCCTTTACCAACTTGGAGCCGTCCATATTTCGAGCTACCAGCAAGACGTGGGTTTTCGCGTCCAGGGTATAGGGTTGGTCGTGCTGATCTTGTAAGGTCCAGGGTGTCAGGCGTTCACCCATATTGGCCGCCAAGGCCTGCATGGACAGCGCACTCAATAGCAGCACAAGTACAATTCTCACCGTTTAATACCTCTTGTTTCAGGTTGTATATTCGAGTCGTGTTTAGCCTGATAGGCGCCAGGCATAAGAGAGGGCATGGTATCTGCGCAAACGGGATAACGACACTTGCATTGTTACAGGTCGTGTCGAGGACATGTTTGGCCTAGAGTTTTCGACGAACTGAGAGGGTTTTCATCTGTGTCGTACCGTGGAAAAAACACAGCATGGCGCAGGTCAAGGGGACGTTATAGGTGGCTGAGCTGGAGGTTACGTTGCGCGTAGGTAACGAGTTCGAAGGGAAGACCGAGTTGTTCACCCACGAGGCCAACACGTTAAGCACGCTTCAGGCTGAACTGGACGCGACGAAGATGGCACGGAAAAAATACAGGTTCATTGAGGTCGTTTCGGTCAAGCCTGCGAAGTAGAGATAAATATCCTACGCGATCGGACCACCGATCAGCGGCCGCAAGGGTATCCATCAACTGGCCTCGAATTGGCGGACACGGCGGCTTGATGACCGTCCAAAGGTGCAGTTTATTGGTCCGGCGCCCTCATGATCCCTGGCAAGGCGCCGATAGCCCCAGATGATACTGTGTTTGCCGTTCGCCTAGGGCGCCGGTTCTCTTACTCCTCAAGGAGACGGCCATGCGCCTGCTGCCTGTAAAAATCATGCCGCGCTTCAGCTTGGCGATGGGCGCCATCGTGCTGGTCACCGCCGGCTCCATCTACGCGGTGATGGTGCTCAGTGGCGAGCCCAAGCTGATCGCGTCGAATACCCAGAGCGCGCAGCAATCGGCGGTGGCCATCGCGCGCCAGTTGAGCATCAAGCTAGCCGAAATCGACGGACGGGTGGGTGCTATGGCCAGCCTCGGCGCGACCCTGCCCAACGACGTGGAACTGATCAAGCCGAGCCTTGCGCGCATCATCGACTCCCAGGGCGACGCGGCGGTGGCCGGTGGTGGCCTCTGGCCCGAGCCGAATGCCTTCACTCCCGGTGTCGAAAGGCGGAGCTTCTACTGGGCGCGCAACCAGAGCAGCCTGGGCTACTCCGAGGAATACAACGCGCCACAGGCTGAGGCCTACCATGCAGCCGACTGGTACGCCCAGGGGAAGGCCGGCAAAGATGGCCACTGCAACTGGTCGGACGCCTATGAGGACCCGGTTAGCAAGATCCTGATGACCACCTGCAGCATCGGCTACACCCGCGATCAGCGCTTCGCCGGGGTCGCTACCATCGACCTGACCCTCACCGGTCTGGCAGACTTTCTCAAGGCAAACGGCAACGTGACCGGCGGCTATGCCTTCGCCCTGGACGCCTCAGGCAAGGTGCTCTATTTCCCAGTCGGCCAAGGTCAGGCTGTAGCCGACGAAACCGGCTTGCTGAACAGCGCGCCATGGTTCAACAGCGTGACGCAATGGCGCAAGACCGGCCAGCAGCAGGCGCATACCTTCGCCATTGAGGACGACAGCCGACTCGGCTCGGCCGGCTACGTCAGCCTGACGGGCATCAACGCCAGTGGCTGGGTGATTGGCCTAGTCACGCCGAAAGCACAGATGACCGCGATCGCCAGCCGCCTGACCATCGACATCCTCACTACCCTGGTACCAGTGCTGCTGCTTATTTTCGGCTTGGCATGGCTAGCGGGGCGCACGTTGCTAAGGCAGATCGACGAAACCACTCTGCAAATCAACCGTCTGGGCGAGCAGCAAGGCGCCGGCGCGGCCGAGCTGGAGATTCTGCGTGCGGATGAAATCGGCCTGCTGCGCGGCGCGGTCAACCGCTACGCCGGCAGCCTCCGGCTGATGCTACGCACAATTGCCGATGAGTCCTCGAAGCTGCTGCGCCAAGCCGACGACGTTGCGCGGTTGTCGGTAGTCATGACCGAGCGGGCGGAGACCCAGCGCCTGGACAACACCTTGCTCGCCACCGCTGTAACGGAAATGTCGTCGAGTGCCCAGGAGGTCGCACACACCACCAGCGACTGTTCCAACACTGCCGAGAAATCCCTCGGCACAGCGCGCGAAAGCCAGGGCCACGTGACCCAGAACAGCCAGGCCATCGTCTCCCTGAGCAGCGACATCGGCAGCGTGGCCACCGCGATCACCCGCCTCGGCCAGGATATCGAAGGGGTTAGCGGAGTACTCGACGTAATCAAGTCGATCTCCGCGCAGACCAACCTGCTCGCGCTCAATGCCGCCATCGAGGCCGCCCGGGCCGGCGAACAGGGCCGCGGCTTCGCCGTGGTGGCCGACGAGGTGCGCACCCTGGCTGGACGCACCCAGGTTTCGGCGGACGAAATCCAACAGATGATCGCCGAATTGCGCCAGGCTTCGGTCACCGCCGTCAGCACCATGGTCGCCGGCCAGGAGCGTACCCGTTCGGTGGTGGCCCAGGCCGATCTGCTGGCGACCTCGCTGGGCACCACGGTGCTCGGCTTCGACGATATCGTTCAGCGCACGCAGCAGATTGCCGTGGCGGCCCAGGAACAGAGCCATGTGACTCAGGAAATCAATGAGCTGGCCGTACGCATCCATACCGCCAGCGAGGAAGGCGCCCGCGACGCGGCCAGCCTAAGCACCCTCAGCCAGGGCATGCAGGCCTTGTCGCAGCGCCTGGGCGGCATGAGCCGTCAGTGAGATGAGCGCATGAACCGCCCGTATTGAGTCCTAAGTGTCACCGCCAATGTAAAAGTGCCCCCCCATTGTGCTAGCGGTGATTTTGACACTCCATTGGAGCGCGACGGGCGCACAGCTGAGCGTGGGTGAACTGGCCGCCGGCTTGCCGCAAATCGGCGACTTCCTTTCACGCACCGCCCCACCCGATCTGAGCATTCTCCCTCGACTGGTAGCACCGGCCATCGAAACACTGCAAATCGCACTCTGGGGAACATTGCTTGGGGTGTTGCTGGCGATTCCGCTGTCGTTTCTTGCGGCTCGCAACCTCAGTCGAAATCGCCTGGTCTTCCACACCACTCGTCAGTTCCTCAATTTCACCCGCAGCATCAACGAGTTGATCCTGGCGTTGATATTTGTTTCGGCGGTTGGCCTGGGGCCCTTCCCCGGCGTGCCCGCGCTGGCACTGCATGACCTAGGTATGCTTGGAAAGTTTTTTGCCGAAAGCATCGAGGAGATCGACCAAGGCCCTATTGAGGCGCTGCAGGCAACTGGTGCACGGCCGTTGCAGGTCATCGTATTTGGCGTGTTGCCACAAGTCATTACGGCCTGGATTGCAGTGGTCCTTTATCGCTTCGAAGTCAATCTGCGTTCCGCCACCGTGCTCGGCATGGTCGGTGCCGGCGGCCTTGGATTTGAGTTGGAGAGCAGCCTCAAGCTTTTCAAATACCAGGAAACCGCGACCTGCATCATCGTCATCACGCTCATGGTGATCGTTGCCGATGCGGTGTCCAGTAGGTTGCGCAACGCCATCCAGCGCGGGGCGCATCACTAAACACTGCACGAGCAACAAGCGTCCCAATGGACGTGCTATCGGTTCAGCCGATCAAAGCCTGCGAATTATCGATTTGAGCTGTTGCTGAAGGGCCCCGACTATGGGGGCCACTTACAACAACAAAAATAAAGGACCCGCCATGACTGCCCGATTCCACAATCCAGTTGATACCCGTTTCGGCTGGGGCAGCCTTCTCGAGCTTGCCGAAATCACCGAAAACCAGAAAGTCGCCCTTGTGACATTTCCCGAAGCTCGTGGGCTGGGATTGGTCGATCGTATTCAAGACCTGCTGGGCGATCGACTTGTGTATATCGTCGAGGACGTCCAACCCAATCCAGACGTAGCTCAGCTGCGTGATACCTATGAACGTTTCTGGCAGCAGGCCGGCGAATGCCACGCAGTCATTGCAGTGGGCGGCGGTAGCGCCATCGATACTGCGAAGGCGCTGATCGTGGGCACTGAGTCTGGCCGCTTCGATGAATTGCTCGCGTTGTTGGCGGCAGGTAAACCGTTCGTCCCGGCACGCAGCAAAGTACTGATTGCTGCTCCGACCACAGCGGGTACCGGCAGCGAAGTTACACCTTGGGCGACGATCTGGGATTCGGCCAACCACAAAAAATACTCGCTGCACTTGGAATGCACCTGGCCAAAGGTAGCCATCGTCGACCCGCAGTTGATGCTTACGGTTCCAGGCAGTGTCACGGTGTCTACGGGGCTGGACGCGCTGTCGCATGCATTGGAGTCGATCTGGAACATCAATGCCAATCCGGTTTCGGACACCTTCGCCATTTCCGCGATTGAGGACATCCTTGAATGCCTGCCGCTGCTGCGTCGTGACCTGTCCAGCAAGGAGTTGCGCTCACGCATGGCATTGGCCGCTCTTAAGGCAGGGTTGGCATTCTCCAATACCAAAACTGCGTTGGCCCATTCCATTTCCTACGAAATGACCCTGCACTATGGTCTGCCGCACGGTATCGCCTGCTCCTTTACCCTACCGCTGGTGCTGGGCCTTGCCTGGGGCCACGACGAAGCGCGCGACCGAACCCTTCAACGAATATTCGGCAACGACCTGAAAAAAGCCCAAAGCCAGTTGCGTGAATTCCTGCATAGCCTGGACGTTAAAACGGAGTTTTCCGACTACGGTGTAACGGCATCGAAAGCCGAGGAAATGATCAATTTTGCCATGCAGGGCGCCAGGGGCAAAAACTTCATCGGTTCTAAAGCTGCTTAGAGCCGGACAATCCTACCAAGCACTGTCAGCGGCATGCGAGCCGCGACGATTTCCTGCTGCACCCACAAAAGAGTGCACCCGCCGACGCCAATCGACGGGACCGAACAATAATAAGGAAAAGATCATGAATCGTGCCCAAACCATGCCTGCTCTCACAACATCCACCTCATCTTTCCGATTCGCCCAGTGGCGCATGCTGCTGGCTGCGATGTTCTGTTACTTGTTCTTCTACACCGGCAGGCAAACATTCGGTTTCGCCATTCCGGGGATCCAGGCCGAGTTCGGTTTTACCAAAGAGCACCTGGGGTGGGTATCGGCTGCAATGCTTTGGGCCTATGCCATTGGCCAGGCAATAAACGGTAACTTGGCCGATAAGTTCGGCGGCCGCCGCATCATGACGTTGGGTGCCGTACTGTCCTGCGGCGCTAACTGGGTGACCAGTTTCGCCAGTAACTTTACCGCGCTGATCCTTCCTTGGGGTATCAACGGATACTTCCAGGCGTTGGGCTGGGCACCGGGTAGCCGACTCATCTCCAACTGGTGGAGTACCGGCGAGCGCGGCAAGGTGTACGGGTTATATGTTTTTGCCGCCGGTTGTGCCTCGGTTCTTTCGTACGTGACCTCCATCGTCGTGCTTGAGGTGATGCATCTGGAATGGCGATGGATCTTCCGCTTGCCGGTATTGCTGATGCTGGCAGGAGGCATCATCTTCTATCTGGTGGCGCGTGAACGTCCACAGGACCTGGGTTTCGAGCCCCTCGCCGATACGGGTGTCGCCAACGCCGATGACAAAAACCATGAGGTGGCCCACGGCGAAGTCGAAACTTCCGCGCAACGCTACAAAGCCGTCCTGAAGAACTTTCGTTTGATCATCGCCGCCGTGTCCCTGGGCTTCCAGAACGCTGCACGCTACGGCTTGATCGTCTGGGTGCCGGTGCACTTTCTGGGTGCCAATTGGAAAAGCGGCGATAGCATGATCGATCCGAAGTGGATCACCGTCGCCCTGCCCGTCGGCATGGCTATCGGCGCCCTCAGCAATGGCTGGATATCGGACAAGCTGTTCGGTTCCAAACGCTACCTGGCGATCATGCTTTACATGGTCCTAGGCGCGGCAACCAGCCTGTGGATGTGGACCCTTGCACCTCACAGCGCAACCGGTCTGGTGGCACTGTTCCTTTGCGGTTTCTTCGTTTATGGCCCGGCGTCGAGTTTCTGGGCACTGTGTCCTGACCTGGTCGGGGCTAAACGGGCCGGCACCGCAACCGGCGTGATGAATTTCTCGTCCTATCTGTTCGCAGGTCTGGCGGAACCGCTGATTGGCAGTATGCTCGACAGTACCGGCAACACGTCTTTGATCTTCATCGTGGTCACGGCTGCCTGCCTGAGCAGTGCCGCGGTCGCGCTGTTTATCAGACGTTGAGTGTTCTACACAGAGGCTTAAATCAACAACGCCGGCTCATGAACGGGATCTTCTATGTACCAGTACCACAAGTGGCTACGTTCCTTTCATGCGGTGGCGAAGACCGGCAGCTTCACCCTCGCCGCCGAGTACCTGAGCGTCGGCCAGCCGACAGTTAGCGAACAGGTCAACGCGCTGGAGAAAAAATTTTCCGTGGAACTGTTCCACCGTCGTGGCCGCTTTATCGAAATGAGCTCGGCGGGACACAAGCTCTATGCGATCACCCAGGGCCTGTTTGGTCAGGAGGATGAAGCCGTGCAACTTTTGCAGAGTTTCAAGCAACGCAAAACCGGCATGTTGCGCCTGGGTGCAGTTTCGCCGCCCATTGCGATGAACCTGACTTACGAACTGATGCAGCGCCATCCGGACATCGAACTTGAAACCTCGTTCTCACCGGAGAAAGAGACACTGGATCGCCTGTTCAACTTCGACATCGACGTGGCCATTCTGGCGTTATCAGAGTTCGATCAACGCTTTGACACACAGCTTTACAGACGCTGCCCGATCATTGCCGTAGTGCGCGATGACCATCCGTGGGCAGCGCAGAAAGAGGTGCACGTCGAGCAGATCCGCGATGAGAAATGGATCCTTCGGGAGAAAAGCTCACGCACTCGCCAGTTGGTGGAGGAAAGCTGCAAACGCCTCGATGTCGACTTGAACTGCATTATGCAATTGAACAGTCGCGAAGCCATTGTCCATGCCATCACCAAAGGCATCGGCATCGGTTTCGTGTCAGCCGTCGAATATGCGCAAACACCAGGCACAAAACCGATCACCTTTGTTAACCACCCGTTTTCCATCGACTACCACCTGTGCTGCCTCGGTATTCGTAGAAACCGGCCGATGATCGCTGAGTTGTTCGACTCAAGCCCAACGCCGTCCATTTGATTCTGTAACGCACTTGAACATTTGACAGGCCTACTTCTCGGTCACGAGAGGGACGGCCTTCCCATACTCAAAAGTGGAGATTTACCATGCATTACAAACAACCCGATCAACTGCAAGCCGTGGTTCTGGACTGGGCAGGCACCGTTGTTGATTTCGGTTCCTTTGCCCCGACGCAGATCTTTGTCGAGGCCTTCGCCGAGTTCGGAGTCGCGGTCTCTCTGGAAGAGGCCCGCGGACCGATGGGCATGGGCAAGTGGGACCACATCCGCACGCTGTGCAACGATCCACAGATCGCCGACCGCTACCATGCCGCCTTTGGCCGCCTGCCCACTGATGAAGATGTCACCGCCCTCTACGAGCGCTTCATGCCGTTGCAGATCGAAAAAATCGCCTTGCACTCGGCGTTGATTCCCGGTGCTCTCGATACGATCAACACCTTGCGCGACAACGGCTTGAAAATTGGCTCGTGCTCGGGTTACCCCGCCGTGGTCATGGCCAAAGTGGTCGAACTGGCGCGCAAGAACGGCTATGTCGCTGACCATGTTGTAGCGACTGACGAAGTGCCCAATGGTCGTCCGCACCCGGCGCAGGCCCTGGCCAACGTGATCGCTTTGGGCATCAGCGATGTCGCCGCTTGCGTCAAGGTCGACGACACCTGGCCAGGCATCCTTGAAGGCCGCAGCGCTGGCATGTGGACGGTCGCATTGACCTGCTCCGGCAATGCTCTGGGCCTGACTTATGAGCAATACAAGGACTTGCCCTCCGATAAGCTTACCGAAGAGCGGGCGCGCATCATCAAGATGTTCGAAGGCTCTCGCCCGCACTACCTGATCGACACTATCGTCGATCTACCTGCAGTCATTGAAGACATCAATGCTCGTCTGGCACGTGGTGAAACGCCTCAGGGTTCCTGAACCTGTGCGGCTTATGCCGCTGGCAGTGGCCGCCCATGGGCGGCCGCTTTGCCGGGTTTGTTTAATTAAGCAACAACCAAAGATCCACAAATGCCGATTTAAGGAACACTCGGGCGGTGGGAGTATTCGAAGCCATGATTTCGATCCTGCACTTGATCCGTCGCCCTCTGCGCCCTTACCTCCCGAAGGTGCGAGCCCGTCTTTGCGAAAACCCCCTGCTCAATATTATTCTGGCCTTCTGGGCGCTGTGGCATTGCCGTCACGCGCGCCCACCAGATAGAGCCCTCGCATCGACTTGATTCCATTGGCCTGAACACGGCCGATTTCAATGCGAGAAGGAATGATCCCATGACTGCAGCTATGCGCAATGTCATTGGTGCTGCCCAGCGCAGCGCCTCCTATTACACCGCCAGCCTCAATGACCCAATCCAGTACCCAACATTACAAGGTCAACTCAGCGTCGACGTTGTGATTATCGGTGGCGGCTTTACCGGTGTTGCCACCGCCGTAGAGTTGGCCGAACGAGGGCTCAAGGTCGCCATTGTCGAAGCCAACCGTATCGGCTGGGGTGCCAGCGGGCGCAACGGCGGCCAAGTCACCGGCAGTCTGTCGGGCGATACGGCCATGCGCCAACAGATGCGCAAGCGCCTGGGCGATGAAGTGGATGATTTCATCTGGCACCTGCGCTGGCGAGGCCATCAAATCATCGAGAACCGGGTGAACAAATACGCAATTGCCTGCGACCTCAAGCATGGTCATCTGCATGCAGCGATGAAACCTTCCCACGTGATGGAACTGCAAGCCTTCCACGAAGAAGCACAACGACGCGGCATGGGTGATCAGGTCACCCTGCTCGATCAGGATGGCGTGCGACAGCATTTGGACAGTGAACTGTATCTGGGCGCCCTGAAAAACACGCGCAATTTGCACCTGCATCCGCTGAACCTATGCCTGGGAGAGGCTCGCGCCGCGTACAGCCTTGGCGCATTGATCTTCGAGAACTCCGAGGTGTTGGAGATCGTCCATGGTAACCGACCCGCCGTTATCACATCTAAGGGCCGGATCGATGCGGGCCAGGTTCTGCTAGCCGGCGACGTCTATCACAAGCTCGAGCGCAAACAGCTAAAGGGCAAAATTTTTCCGGCCATGGGCGCGATTGTGACCACTGCTCCGCTGGGCGAGTTGGCGCGCAAGATCAACCCGCACGACCTGGCTGTTTATGACTGTCGATTCGTCCTTGATTACTACCGCCTCACGGACGATGGTCGATTATTGTTCGGCGGCGGAGCCAACTATTCTGGACGCGACTCGCGAGACATCGCCGCCGAACTTCGCCCGTGCATCGAACGCACTTTCCCGGCCCTGAAGGGCGTGGACATCGAGTTCCAGTGGAGTTGTGCGATGGGGATTGTGATGAATCGCATTCCGCAGTTGGGCAAGGTTTCGGACAATGTTTGGTATTGCCAAGGCTATTCAGGGCACGGTATCGCTACAAGCCACATCATGGGAGAGATAATGGCAGAGGCGTTGACAGGCACTTTGGCAAAATTTGATACCTTTGCCGGGTGCAAGCACATCAAGGTGCCGCTGGGCGATATGCTCGGTAATCCGATGCTGTCGGTGGGGATGTGGTACTACCAGATGCTGGAAAAGCTTCTCTGATAGCCAATAAAGAGAATCCCTACCTGAAAGGTATCTTGGATGTAGTCGTCACAGGTGTGCCTCCCGTAGCGTTTAAAAAATCGTCTTTCAACTCTGTTTCAACGAGGGGCCAGGGAAAACGGTTTCCAGCAACTGCCAGCCGGGGGTGCGTAAAAAAAATGCGCCGTTCGTTAAGGGTCGGGATCTCAGTCGTTCTGTAGGCAATGCCAAGGTGCTCAAGCTTTGCCTTGAACACGTCGTAGTCCTTCATTCGGAAACCGACATGGTCAATAAGTTCGGCGGCGCGCAGCAGGCCTTGGCCGCGCGCTTCGATGATATGAACCAGAGGCTCACCATTGCTGTACAACCAATGGCCAAGGGTTGTGCTTTTTTCAATGGGACGGCGACCTTCCTCCAGATCAAAGACTTGCATCATAAAGTCGCGAGTCCCACGGAGGTCTCGGGTACGCAGGGTGACGTGATCGATAAACATCGATAGGCTCCAATCGCCCCTGTCCGGAAAACATATTACGGCCAATCCGGATAATCGATAGTCGAGAGTGCCAATCCTTTTCCTGGATTAAACAGCCTCCATAAAACGCCTGAATTATCAGGCAGCGCTTATGCTCCGGTGCGTGTCGATCAGTTGTAGTACCACGCTAGGGTCGGCCAGAGTCGAGATATCCCCCAACCCATCGTACTCAGCGGTCGCAATCTTGCGCAGAATCCGCCGCATGATCTTGCCCGAACGCGTCTTCGGAAGCCCCGGTGCCCACTGGATCACGTCCGGTGAAGCAATTGGCCCGATCTCTTTACGCACCCAGTTCTTCAACTCCAGGCGCAGCTGCTCGCTCGGCTCTTCGCCACCGATCAAGGTCACATACACATAAATGCCCTGGCCCTTGATGTCGTGCGGCACACCCACCACCGCGGCCTCGGCGACTTTCGGGTGAGCAACCATCGCGCTCTCGATCTCGGCGGTACCCATACGGTGGCCGGAAACGTTCAGCACGTCATCCACGCGACCGGTGATCCAGTAGTAACCATCCTCGTCACGACGGGCACCGTCACCGGTGAAGTACATGCCACGGAAGGTCTTGAAGTAAGTGTCGACGAAACGGTCATGGTCGCCATACAGCGTGCGCGCCTGGCCTGGCCACGAATCGAGAATCACCAGGTTGCCCTCAACGGCGCCTTCCAGAATATTACCCAGGTTGTCCACCAGCGCCGGCACCACGCCGAAGAACGGACGAGCCGCCGAACCAGGTTTCAAGCCATGCGCGCCCGGCAACGGGCTCATCATGTTGCCGCCGGTTTCGGTCTGCCACCAGGTGTCGACGATCGGGCAGCGCGACTGGCCGACCTTCTTGTAGTACCAATCCCAGGCTTCCGGGTTGATCGGCTCACCCACCGAACCCAGCAGGCGCAGGCTGCTGCCGTCAGCGCCTTCGACTGCAGCGTTACCCGCCGCCATCATTGCGCGGATCGCCGTTGGCGCGGTGTAGAGGATGTTGACCTTGTGCTTGTCGACGATCTTCGCCACCCGGGTGATGTCCGGGTAGTTCGGCACGCCTTCGAACAGCACCGTGGTCGCGCCATTGGCCAGCGGGCCGTAGACAATGTAAGTGTGGCCGGTGACCCAGCCGACGTCGGCGGTGCACCAGTAGACTTCTCCCGGGCGGTAGTCGAACACGCGCTCGTGGGTCATGGCCGCATACAGCAAATAACCGCCAGTGGTGTGCTGCACGCCTTTAGGCTTGCCGGTAGAACCGGAGGTGTAGAGGATGAACAGCGCTTCTTCAGCGCCCATCTCTTTCGGCGCGCAGACACTGCCCGCCACTTTCATCAGGTCTTCGTACCAGATGTCGCGATGCTGGTTCCACTTGATGTTGCCACCGGTGCGCTTGCACACGATGACCTTCTGAATGCTGCTGGTTTCCGGGTTGGTCAGCGCGTCGTCGACGTTGGACTTGAGCGGGATCTTCTTGCCGGCACGAATGCCTTCGTCGGCAGTGATCACCACTTTGGATTTGCAGTCGATGATGCGACCGGCCAGGGCTTCCGGCGAGAAGCCACCGAACACCACCGAGTGAATCGCGCCGATGCGGGTGCAGGCCAGCATGGCGACCACGGCTTCGGGGATCATCGGCATATAGATCGTCACCACGTCGCCGCGGTGCACATCCTGGCCGCGCAAGGCGTTGGCGAACTTGCAGACTTGTTCGTGGAGCTCGCGGTAGGTGATGTTGCGGCTCTCGGCCGGATCATCGCCCTCCCAGATAATCGCGATTTGATCGCCGCGCTCGGCCAGGTGACGGTCGAGGCAGTTGTAGGAAACGTTCAGGGTGCCGTCGGCGAACCATTTGATGTCGACATGGTGATCGTCGAAGGAAGTCTGCTTCACCGTGGTGAAAGGCTTGATCCAGTAGAGGCGCTGGGCTTGTTCGCGCCAGAAGCCGTCCGGGTTGACGACCGACTGCTGGTACATGGCCTTATAGGTGGCCTCGTCAGTCAGCGTATTGGCTGCTACCTCGGGACGAACGGGATACAAAGAAGCCGCACTCATCTTTCTTACCTCGGTGGAATAGTTGTTTTTTGTGATCTGAAACTGCGCATTACATAGTCATTCATCATTGATACGGGCCGCCTTTCGCGGCGGCCGATGCCGTATTTAGCCAGGGGTAATGTCATTCAATTGCGTACTTCAAATCCTGAAACGGCTGAGAAGTCTGTCTTGCTCGCCTACATGTTCCCCCATCACTGAACATTGGCGGACCTGCTTCTCGGCACCGCCGAATACTTCAAGACTGATATCGCGGATGTTGGTCGTGTTGCGATTGATTTCCTCGGTCGTAGCACTCTGTTCTTCAGCGGCAGCGGCAATCTGCAGATTCATATCATTGATGCGGTAAATGGCTTCACGTATGCGCTCGAGCGTTTCATTTGCTGCATAGGCATCCCCTGCAGTCTTACTGGCGGTGTCGCGGCTCTGCTGCATACGCACTTGGGCGTGTTTCACACCCGTCTGCAATTGATCAATCATCAGGCGTATTTCCTGAGTGGATTGTTGAGTGCGTGAAGCCAGTGAGCGCACCTCATCAGCCACCACAGCAAACCCGCGTCCCGATTCACCAGCGCGTGCCGCCTCAATGGCTGCATTGAGCGCAAGAAGGTTGGTTTGGTCGGCGATGCTGGTGATGACCGCCACGATTGATTCGATGCTTTGACTGAGCGTGGACAACTCATTGATGGCATGACCTGTACTGTCCATCTCCTCAGCCAGACGCTTGATCGCCCCGGTTGACTTGGAGACCAGCGCCACTCCGTCTTCGGTTTCCTCGTTGGCAGCGATCGCCGCAACAGCTGCAGCTTGAGCATTTCGCGCAACGTCTTCGGCGGTCGAGGCCATCTCCTGCATGGCGGTGGACAGTTGATCCAGCTCCTGCAACTGGATCTGTACACGGTTGGCCGCCTGATCCGCTTCAGATGAAGTGGTTGCGGTGCTCTCGCGGACTTGTTGCGAGCTGCTCTTCACATCACCAATGAGCGTTTTCAGGTTCTGCAGAAACCGGTTGAACTCTCCGGAGACCCTTGCAATTTCATCATCGCCACGCACGGGTAATTGCCGGGTAAGGTCGCCGTCCCCGCGATTGATATCGGCGAGCGACTCTTGGAGTTGCTGCAGTGGCCAGAGCAGTCGCTTCACTAACAGGCCTAACAGAAGCAGGCTGATTATCACACCGAGCACGGTACCCATGACGGCTCGCCAGCTCAGCACATGGGCTGCGGCCATAACGATGTCCTGGTCAAGTACAACCCCGATATACCAATCCATACCCTTGAGCCGGGAAAGCGGTATGAAGGACACCAGAAGTGTCTTATGTCCTACCTTGATCTCTTGGATCTGACCGTTCAGTGGAGGCTGGGCCCCACCGAAAATCTCTGTGTAGGATTGACCGTTTAGCTGGGCGTCCGGGTGGGAAATGATGTTGCCGTTTCGACTTAACAGGAACGCATAGCCAGCCCCACTGAAATCAAGCGTATTGACGGCCTCGGCCACCGTATTCAAACGCAGGTCCCCACCTAGCACCCCGACAAACTGATTGGCATCGGTGATCCTGGCAACGGCCGAAATCAGGATGTCCCCGGTAGTGGAGTCTTTGTAGGGTTCGGTTAGAACGGCCTGCGTAGCACCTTTACCGGTCGCATACCAAGGGCGTAAGCGTCCATCGTAGTCAGGTTTTGGATTCCAGGAGGCAGAGTTCTTGATAGGTTTGCCATCGGACTCCAGCGCACCGAAAACCAGCTCGAATTCATTCTTCAGTGTTGGGGAATTGATGATGCGTTGAGTGGCTTGCGGATTGTACTGGCTGTCGACGGTTTGGACCGTCAGGTCCATCAGCCGAAGTTTCGCGTTCAGCCAGTTTTCTATCTGCCGTGCCACGGCATTGCTCGATTGGGAGATGCCCTCCTCGACTTGCGTGCGCAGAATGGTACGAACCTGACTGACTTGGACCAGAGACAGCAAACTGGTTGTTATGAACAGCACGCAGGCAGCCACAAGGCTTACCTTGTAACGGATTTTCATCGAGGACTCCGAAGGTTCGATAGCAATCAATTCGTACGTGAGCAACCGTTCCTGTAAGAGCCTGCGATCTGTTGATCCTGATCTTTAAAATCAAAAAAATCGCAGCCTGCGGCAGCTCCTACAGGTTCAGCATCACAGGATTTCGCGCGGGGTTAGAAGAACCCCAACGGATTGATGTCGTAGCTCACCAACAGGTTTTTGGTCTGCTGATAGTGATCGAGCATCATTTTGTGGGTCTCACGACCAACGCCAGACTTTTTGTAACCACCAAACGCGGCATGCGCCGGGTACAGGTGATAGCAGTTGGTCCACACACGACCGGCCTTGATGGCGCGGCCCATGCGGTAGGCGCGGTTGATGTCACGGGTCCAAAGGCCGGCACCCAGGCCGAACTCGGTGTCGTTGGCGATGGCCAGGGCTTCGGCTTCGTCCTTGAAGGTGGTGATGCTCACCACCGGGCCAAAGATTTCTTCCTGGAACACGCGCATTTTGTTGGTGCCCTTGAGCAGGGTCGGCTGGATGTAATACCCGGTCGCCAGGTTGCCCTCGAGTTTTTCCACCTTGCCGCCAGTCAGCAGCTCCGCGCCTTCGCCCTTGGCAATTTCCAGGTACGAAAGAATCTTGTCGAACTGCTGCTCGGACGCCTGTGCGCCGACCATGGTGTCGGTGTCCAGCGGGTCGCCCCGCTTGATCTGCAGGACTTTTTTCATCACCACTTTCATGAAGTCGTCGTAGATCGACTCCTGTACCAGTGCGCGGGACGGGCAGGTGCAGACTTCGCCCTGGTTGAAGAACGCCAGCACCAGGCCTTCAGCGGCCTTTTCAATGAAGGTTTCTTCAGCGTCCATGATGTCGGCGAAGAAGATGTTCGGCGACTTGCCGCCCAGCTCCACGGTGGACGGGATGATATTTTCGGCGGCGCATTTCATGATGTGCGAGCCCACCGGGGTCGAGCCGGTAAACGCAATCTTGGCGATGCGTTTGCTGGTGGCGAGCGCTTCGCCGGCTTCCTTGCCAAAACCTTGCACGACGTTCAGCACGCCCGGCGGCAGCAGGTCGCCGATCAGCTCCATCAGCACGGTAATGCCCAGTGGCGTCTGCTCGGCCGGCTTGAGCACCACGCAGTTACCGGCGGCCAGGGCCGGGGCGAGTTTCCAGGCCGCCATCAGGATCGGGAAGTTCCACGGGATGATCTGCCCGACCACGCCCAACGGTTCATGGAAGTGATAGGCCGCGGTGTGTTCGTTGATTTCGGCCGAGCTGCCTTCCTGCGCACGGATGCAACCGGCGTAGTAGCGGAAGTGATCCACGGCCAGCGGGATGTCGGCGTTGAGGGTTTCACGCACGGCTTTACCGTTGTCCCAGGTTTCGGTGACGGCCAGCAGTTCGAGGTTCTGCTCGATGCGGTCGGCGATTTTCAGCAGCGCCAAAGAGCGGTCCTGCACCGAGGTTTTGCCCCAGGCATCGGCCGCCGCATGGGCCGCGTCCAGGGCCCTGTCGATGTCTTCGGCCGTGGAGCGCGGGAATTCGGCAATCGGTTGGCCATTCACGGGCGAGGTAGTGATGAAGTACTGACCTTTGATCGGCGCGACGAACTCTCCGCCGATGTAGTTACCGTAACGGGACTTGAAGGAAACGATGGCACCGGGAGTGCCTGGGTGGGCGTAGTTCATGGTGGGGTTCTCTTATTGTTTTTGGTTGCGACCGCCCGTGGGACGGCCACTGTCAATTGCACAAGCCCTACAGGGTCAGGAGCCCTGAGGGGTTTCTCCACGTGCCAGGCGGGCATTGATGTCTTCGATGACTGCCGGCAAATCAACTATGGTGTCGATCAGATAGTGCGGGCGAGAACCTTCGAACATCTTGATGATGCGCGCCCGTTCTTCGGCCAGCTTGTCGGAGGACAGCGCCTTGTACAGGTCGTAGGTCAAGCCGAGTGCATTGCCGGAGCAGGTCAGCGCGACGGTCCACATACCCGCGCTACGACCTTCGAGAATACCGGGCCAGGTGTCATCGACCTTCACGCAAGCCGCGACATCACTGATGCCCAAGGCGATAACATTAGCCAAGGCCTGAGCCGGGTGCGGGCGACCATTGGGCACTTCGTCGGTCGCTACAACGTGGTCGGCGACGTAGCCGTTCTTC
Organism: Pseudomonas sp. c313; assembly: GCF_055407145.1. Taxonomy (NCBI): domain Bacteria; kingdom Pseudomonadati; phylum Pseudomonadota; class Gammaproteobacteria; order Pseudomonadales; family Pseudomonadaceae; genus Pseudomonas; species Pseudomonas sp. c313. The sequence goes on from NZ_JBUZRD010000009.1 coordinate 70,571, forward strand.
CGAGCCAGCTCCACCACCTTCGCCATGACGACAGCCGGATAACCGGAACATGAGCCGATCTTCAGGCCGTTGTCGCGTAAGGTGTTGATGGTGTCGAGAGCACCGGGAATCAGCGCCGAGTGCAGGGCGATCTTTTCGATCTGCAACGGCATGAAGCGCTCGTAGAGGGCGGTGACATCCTCATCAGTTGGCAGGCGGCCGAAGGCGGCCCGGTAACGTTCGGCGATCTGTGGCTCGTTGCACAGCGTGCGGATGTGATCCCACTTGCCCATGCCCATCGGACCGCGCGCTTCTTCCAGGGAGACGGCAACGCCGAATTCACCGAAGGCTTCGACGAAGATTTGAGTCGGTGCGAAAGAACCGAAGTCAACGACGGTGCCCGCCCAGTCCAGAACCACGGCTTGCAGTTGGGTAGGTTGTTTGTAGTGCATGATGATCGCTCCAGCGAAGGGTAAGTTGGTAGTACGAGTTCAGCTGTTAGTGCCGGCGATGACCGGTTGTACCGGGGTCGATACCAACTGCGCGTTTTCCACTGTTTTCGGGCGGCTGTTCCAGAAGGGCACCAATATCAGACTGGCCAGAAGCGCCGAGGCAGTGAACACCAGGAATATGGTGGTGGTGTCGAAGTAGCCGGGCAGCAAGCCGCCAAGAATGGCACCTACCGAACCGCAGCCGTTGACGAAGCCTGCGGAGGAGGCCGCTCCGTCCTTGCTACCGAAATCAATGGCAGCCGAGCCGCTCAACATCGAATCCGGCCCGTAGAGGGTCAGGCCCATCATGAATAGCAGGCCGACCACCATGTAAAGACTGCCGCTCTGCATCGCGGGGACAAACAGCCCCAGGCAGATGGTGAGGACAACCAGGCTAAGGACACAGGCCGGCATACGACGAGCGCCGAAGTACTTATCTGATGCGATACCGATAAGGATCGGGCCCACCAGGCCCGCCAATTCGAAGGCGGTGGGTACGATGGCAGATGCGACTTTGCCGATCTCAGGCATCCGTTCGTAGATGATTACTGGGCCCCACAGGAGAATTGCATAGCGCGCGGGCTTAAGCATGAAATAGGCAAGGCCGAGAATCAGCACGGTTCGATTTTTCATCACTGCGCGCAAGCCAGCCCACATACTTTCGCGCGGAACTATGACGTTGCTGATGGGGTCGATCTCGATCTCGACAGGAGGCAGACCTACGTCCTCCGGCCGGTTGCGTTGCAGGAAAAAGAACAATACCGCCACCACCAGCACTACCACAGCACTGCTGATGAACGACATGCGCCAGTCGTGGAAGACCTGATAGGCCCACCAACCGGCAAACGGAGTTGCCACCAGACCGCCAAAGGCGTAGCAGGTACACCAGTAACCCATTACACGGCCACGTTCACCAGTACTGAAGAAACTGCCGAGGTTCTTACATAGGCCTGACCAGCCGGTGGACTGAGCAAGGCCCTGTACCAGCATGCAGGAGACGAATATCGGTAAAGTGGCATAGGTGCCCATGAGCAGTGCCGCCAGCGCTGAGATAACCAGGCCGCTGAGCACAACGATCCTCGGTCCGAAGCGGTCGGCAAAATTGCCCCAAAGAAACTGGCCTAAGGCATAAGCGGCCAAGTAGAGGGCGTCGAGATTGGCCATCATGGCCTTTTCGAGCATGAAGCTTGGGTCCTCGCCAATACCGAGCTTGGCGACAGAGAAAGCTTTGCGGGTGAAGTAGAAGGCGGCATAGGCCACCCAGGTGATGAGGAAAACCTGCACGCGCCAACGCTGGAGAGATTTCCAGCCGCTTGCGAGAGGGCTTGTGGTGTTTTTGTTCATGGTGTTCTGATCCCGTATGTGGTGCCAGACAGCGCAAATTGGTCGGTTTTTGTTTTTGTTTTCGGTGCACAAGTCTGTCCAAACGCACGACATCGATTAGATGACCGTGAGAGTGGCATCAGGCTTTAAGTTATAAATGACTGCGGTCGCTGACTCCTGCCCGGCGCTGCCGAGCGATAAGTCACCGTATCCATGGTTTTAAAAAAAAGATCCCTGCCGCCAAGGCGCTACCCATAGACCTTGGCTCGAACCGGCAGAGACCTTAAAAGGGGTCGATCAGGCTGCCGGTTTTGGCATGTCCACGCCCATTGCGACAAGACTGTCAGCGATGGCGCGTAGCAGTTGGTGGACGATGTATTCGTCGATCTGACCGATGCAGCCGATGCGGAAGCTTTCGGCCTCCGTCAGCTTGCCCGGGTAAATGATGAATTGGCGGGTCTTGAGCTCATCGTAGAAGCGCATGAACTCGAAGTTTGGATGCTCGGGGCAAAAGAAAGTGGTGATGATCGGCGACAGCCAGCAGTCTTCCAGCAGGGTCCGGAATCCCAGTTCACGCATGCCGGTCACCAGGACGTCGCGGTTGCGTGTATAGCGCGCCAGACGACCCTGCACTCCGCCTTCGATCGTGTGCAGTTCGAGGGCTTTGTGGAAGGCCACCACGCTGTGAGTTGGCGGAGTGAAGCGCCACTGACCGGTGCGCTCCATGTAGACCCACTGCTCGTAGAGGTCCAGGGACAGGGAGTTGGCTCGGCCCTTGGCAGACTCCAATACCGAGCGGCGGATGATCACGAAGCCGAAGCCAGGAATACCTTCGATGCATTTGTTGGCCGAAGACACCAGCACATCAAAGGCAATGTCTTTGACGGTTACCGGCACAGCGCCGAAAGTGCTCATGGCGTCGATAATCAGGCTTTTGCCGTGGGCCTTTACCACGTCGGAAATCTCACGCAGCGGGTTGAGGATGCCGGAACTGGTTTCGCAGTGAACCAGAAAGACGTGGGTCACATCCGGATTTGATTTGAGCAGAGCATCGACTTCATCAGGCTGCGGCGGCAGGTAGTCACCTTTGTCTAAAGTGATGTATGCCCTGCCAAGGTATTCCAGCGTTTTGGTGGCGCGCTGGCCATAAGCGCCATTCATCAGCACCAGCGCTTTGCCATCACGCGGGATGGCGGTGGCCAGCGCCGCCTCTACTGAGTAGCTACCGCTACCTTGCAGCGGCACGCAAGCAAAACTGTCGTCCTGCACCCCTGCCATGCCAAGAAGGTTCTGGCGAACTTCGGCGGTGACTTGGTTGAAGGCACCATCCCATGAACCCCAATCGCGAAGCATGGCTTCTTTGGTCGCTTTGGAGGTGGTCAGGGGGCCTGGTGTCAGCAGGTAAGGTTCACCCAGAGCAGGTTTTTCCAGTGGCTGGGTCATCGGGAACTCGGCTTTGGTCATGATCTTCTCCGGCGGTTTTGTTGTTGTGAGGAGTGATGCCTTGGATTTGATTTATCACGCAGAAAAATGACCGGTAAACAGAAAACTGAAAAAAACAGCCCGATAATGAATTCAGCGCTCATCCGCTCGAAAGCAATGTTAGTTAATAGTCAGTAAAGACAATGAGATAGGAAGAATTTTCTGGTGGGGAAGCATCGAATTCCGCAGCGCAAAATTGCCTATGAATCCATAGGTCTTCTGCGCGACAAGGCCACTAGACGCTGTCTTCAGGTCCCGTAATGATCGACTCTCATCAATGGTATTGGTTTTTCCGATGCGGACCTTGGAGTAACCGATTTGAGCGACCTGCCTACCAATGTCATCGTCGACATCGAACTCCGCATGTCGCAAGTGATCAGGCGTATGCACAACTCAAACTCAGGCATTAAGATAGCTACTGACTTCCTGGCCTATTCGACCGGGTCGACCTAAAGCCAGAGCGCGAATAATGCTTGAATCGGAACTCAAAGCTTTCTACATGGTTGCCCAATTAGGCAGCGTGACCCTCGCCGCCAGGAAGCTGGGGCTGAGCCAACCCACGGTGACCAACCAGATTCGCCAGCTGGAAAGTCAGTTTGCAGTCGAGCTGTTTTATCGGGGTGGCAGGCGTCTGACTCTCAGCGAGACCGGTACCCGGTTATTGCCACTGATCAAGCCGATGATCTCCCATGGTTTGAACATCGAATTCTTTTTGACCAACGCCAGCAGCAAAGCCGGGAAACTTCGCATCGGTGCCACCGCGCCCTACTACATCCTGGATCTGTTAAAAGCTTTTCGCGAACAGCATGAAGTGCGAGTCAGTCTGGAGTTGGGCAACTCACAACAGATGATTAATGCGCTGGATGAGTACCGGGTCGATCTGGTGACGTCCTCTCAGCAACTGACTGACCCGCGACTGTTTTGTCTGCCATTGGGGCAAGATCCGTTGGTACTAGTAGCTCATCGAAGCCATCCGCTGGCGAACCAAAGCCGCATCTCTTTAAGCTCGATCGAACATCATTGTGTGCTCATGCGGGAACACGGCTCTCACACCCGCCAACTCACTGAAGACATGCTTGTACAAGCACAGATCAAGCTTGAGAACGTCATCGAGATTGGCAGTCGGGAGGCCATTCGGGAGGCGGTGTTGCGTAACATCGGGGTGAGCATCATTGCTCGCAACGAAGTGCCTGACAGTCAGGAGTTACGCATCGTGACGATTCATCAAGCCGCCTTGCTCGACGAGTTTCTCTACTGCCTGAAAGAGCGACGCGCTGCACGTCTGATTGACGATTTCCTGCAAGTGGCGCAAAAACGCTTCGTCAAGCGGCGAACTTGATCAGCACAATGCCCAAGGTAACGGCAACGGCGGCAATCAATCGACGACGACCGAATGGCTCTTTGAACAGGAGCGTGGCAATCACCGCGCCGATGATCACACTGCTCTCGCGCAATGCGGCGATTTTCGCCACGTTTTCCAGAGTCATCGCCCAGAGCACCAGCGCATATGCTGCGCAGTAGGTCAGCCCACCAAACACCGACACTCGCCAATGGCCCTGCACATGCTGGAGCAGCGCTTGGCGCCGTCGCCTCGCGGCAAAAAGCGGGATCGGCACGCTAAGTATCAAGGTGAAGTACACCAGATAAGAAAGCACTCCCTGAGCGCTCCGCACCCCTTGAGCATCAATGACCGTGTACAAGGCCACACACACGCCAGCGGCCAAAGCATTACGCGGCGCCTGCCACTGTTCTGTCACGCGTAACAGGCTAAGAACCCCAAGCGACAAGATAACTACGCCAGTCAAGCCCAGCGGTGACAAGGTCTCCCCAAGCCACAGGGTCGCAAACACCACCACCAGCAAAGGTGGCAAACCGCGAACCAGTGGGTACACCTGGCCGAAATCGCCAAAGTGGTAAGCCCTGATCAAGAAGTAGCGATAGAACAGGTTGACCGCGACGGACAGCCCGATCAGCCCCCATACCGGCACTGCAGGTGCCTCGACAAAGGGCAAGGCGATCAACGCGACAATAAACGCGACACTGTCGACCATTGCCATCGAGGAGAGTCGATCGTTACTGGATTTGACAACGGCGTTCCAACTGGCGTGCATGAAGGCAGAAATCAGTACCAGCAGTGTGGCCAGATTGGCGTCGGACATGGGGTGGCTCACTCTAGGAAAGCCGCCAGCATGCCAACCACAAACTCATCAATCCAATCGGTTATTGGGTGGTTTGGTATCAGTAGAACTGATTTATCCATCTCGACTCAGTTCGTTGGTAATCGACCTTCACGGCCCCGGGCTCGGTCCTAAGACGCAAAAGACCTATGGATTCATAGGCATTTTTGCGCAGTGAAAGCAGATGTATCCCGGACGCGGGGATCATTCTATCTAATTGTTTTTAATAGCTATTGGTTACAATATAACTCCAATCAATGAGTGCCAAATTCGTTATGTAGCTGTTTTTTTTCAGTTTTATATTTGCTGGTCATTTTTGTGCGTGATACACGCAAATCCAAGCGAGCTAACTTCCGTACTCGCCCAAGTCGATCTCGGACAAACCGGACGCTTCAAGGACGACAGCAAACTTGGTTTCGGCTGACCAGTTCTGAGCCGATTGCTTGTTTTCGGACACTGCACTTCCTTCAGAACTGAGCTGCTTGCGCCAGTTGGACAAAGACATTTCGCTGACCCCTTCGCGCCGGGAAACCTCGGCCATCGACAGGTTCAGTGGGGGAAGCAGCATCTTGAGTAATGCGGCTCTGCGTTCAGGTGAATAGTACGGCACGACCAGTCTCTTTCCGCCCCCGATATGCTTTTTTAGGAAAAACCGGAGAGGCGACAACTATCCTGACACCGGGGATGCTGCCAAACATCAAAGTTGCAGATATTTTATTTACGCTCACTTATAACGCTCCGATTTTTTATAATTTTTAAGTAACAGAAGCAACAAAGAAATCTTCCACGCCAACGCAGCACACACGAACCCCACGCAGCGTTTGCTAACGCGAATGCATCAACTTAATATGCACAACTGGAATGCCTTTCATCTTATCTACTGGTGTAATCCATCTTTCTGGCTCCAGATGGATCAGGAAGTATTTTTAATCCTGGCGAACGTCCCCTTACGCCGTTTACGTTAATGTCGTTCAACACCTAAAATTGCATTATGGTCATTAAGCGCGGTATTCAGGGCTGTGGAATGAAGGCCCGTTTGGTTTTAGCCGGATTCCCTCACGAAGTCTTTTCCACGGAATGTCCGCAGGATCCGCTGTCATGGGCCCAGGCGCTTTGGCAACGAGTATTTGGTCGGCAATCGGCGCGAAATCGGCCCGGAAATGAACAGAGCTTTTGTTAACCAGTACACTCATTTGCTCGGGTTCTATACCTGCTATCCGATACAAATTCCTGTCCAGCATCTGACATTTACCAGAGCTAACAGCAACCTTCACTCCCCCGATTTTCAAGCATGCAACAGGCCCCACATCAACCTCCATGCCATTCATCATGGGGCCTGCAAAACGACAGCGGCCATCGGATAGATGCATTACTTCAAAGCGCCCCTGCAAAGGACTATCGCCCAGTGCACCCGACTGTCCCCCCAGCGCTATTTCAATGAAACCGCCTACCCCGGCTGCAATGGCGGACTGAACTGCTGCCGGGTCATAAAGCAATCCTACGGCGGCATTAGTAGCACCGTGTTTAATGAGTGCTTTAAGCATTCCTGTTGTGTTCGAATCCCCGCCTGCTCCCGGGTTGTCTTGGGTATCGGCAATGACGATTGGACGCTGAGCGGTTTCTGCTAATGTCATTGCTCGGAGCACTGCTTCGTCCGGGAGCAGGAAAGGTACTTCCCACTGATCCTCCTCCCCCACTACCTTTTTATAAAGGACAGCGACAGCAGCCTTGATCGCTTGCCTGTCTGTTCCATAACCCCAGATAACCGGCCCACACTCCTCGAAATCAGCAGCCGGAAAGCCTGGAGTAAATGACAATGAAAGACCTTCGGACTCAAGGTGTTCTAATTGCTCGTAAAGGCTTCGTGCTGGATCCATGAGCGTGCACATCCCGTTTATCGGGATCAGGAAAGGGAGTCGCAGGCTCTCGCAATGCAGTTTTCCCGAACGGAGCCGCAATTCAAGTAATTTGGCGGCTCGTGCGCCAGTATCAGCCATATCCACGTGGGGATAAGTACGAAATGCAACCATTGCATCTGCGTGGTTGAGCATCAACTCAGTAACATTAGCGTGTAAATCCAAAGATACGACTATCGGAATATCCTGGCCGACAACAGCTCGCAGCCGAGCTAGGAGCGTTCCTTCTCCGTCGTCCGTATGTTCGGCAACCATCGCGCCATGCAAGTCTAGATATATACCGTCGATTGCTTCGTTTGCAGCGGCCTTTATGATTTCATCGGTAATGCGGTCGTAGGTCTCTTGAGTAACATGCGCGGATGGACTGGCTCCAGCCCAGATCACCGGGACTACTTCATAGCCCAAGCGCTCTGCTTCAATCAGAAACCCGCCTGCCGGAATATTAACATTCCGAAGCTCCAACATCTCAACGCCTCTTACCATCTGAGGAAAACCTTCACCCCTGACAAAATTCTCATATTCAGCTTTGGAGGGCGCGAACGTATTTGTTTCGTGTTGAAAACCAGCGATCAGAATTCGATATGTCATGGCTATTAAACGCCTCGTTGAAATTTTTAGACAGGCTGTGTAATGCAAGCTTTTTGCTGAACACGTTGCGGCTTGTTGGCTGCAAGTATCAATGAACCCACTATTAGAATTGCAGCCATGACCAGAAGACCTGCATCAGAGTTGCCAGTGATGGACTTGGCATAACCGATCACCGTGGGACTGAGAAAGCCGCCCGTTAACCCAATGGTGTTAATAACTGCGATACCACCCGCAGCAGTGTCACCTTTGAAGTATTGCGAAGGAATTGCCCAGAACACTGTATAAGCAACCCACATCATGGTCGTAGCAAGCGTCAAGAAAGTGAGTGCAAAAACAAACTCATTCTTGTAAATCACAGACCCCATTAAACAAATGGCTGCAATTAACGCCGGTACAGCGGTATGCCAACGCCGCTCAAAAAAGTAATCTGATGTACGACCAAAGACCAACATCCCTGCCATCGCACCCACATATGGAATCGCTGAGTACAGGCCGATCTGCATGACACCTTGAACACCTGCGTCCTTCAGAATGGATGGCAGCCAAAAGCTCATTGTGTAAATTCCGCAAATCAAGCAGAAATAACCAGCCGCCATTAGATACACACGTGGGTCTTTTAACACTTGTACAAATGAATGGTGGGCTCCCTGCCCTTCACCGATATGCGCATTCAGCACTTGTTTTTCACGCGCACTCAGCCAAGGCGCGACCGCGGGTTTATCGCTAAGAACTTTCAACGCTATGAGACCTAACACTACAGCCGGTAATGCCTCCAGAAAAAACATCCACTGCCATCCAGCCAAGCCGTGGAAACCTGCGAAGGTGGTCATGATCCACGCGGACAAAGGTGCCCCAAATATGCCGCCCAGAGGCCCCGCAAGCATAACGATTGCCATCACTCTGCCTAACCGCTCACGCCCATACCAATAGGTAAGGTAAAAAATCATTCCGGGAGCGAAACCCGCCTCAAAGACTCCGAGGAGAAAACGCAGCACGTAAAATGATCTCTCGCTTTCTACGAACACCATGCATGCAGATGTAATACCCCACAAAATCATTACCCGGCTGAGCGTCTTGCGCGCTCCGATCTTGGGCAATAGCAAATTGCTAGGGGTTTCGAACAAGGCGTAGCCTATGAAAAAAATTCCGGCACCAAGTCCATAAGCAGCGTCAGATAAACTTAGATCGCTTTGCATCTGAAGCTTGGCAAATCCCACATTTACCCGATCCAGATACGCCACCACGTAACATAGGAGCAAAAAGGGTAATAACCGCCAGTCTATTTTCCGATAGATGGTCGATAGCTCGCTCGATGGATTGATGCACTTTTGCATACTGCCTCCGCTGTAGGCGTTTTTATTGTGCTATTGATATTCAGGCTGAATGGCAAGGCAAGCAACAGCAACTTTTTGATGCTATCGTTGCTCTGAGGGCAACGGTTATGCAAGGGGAGGATTTTTTGTGAGAGATCTGAATCAACGCCGAATGCGGTATTTCTATGAGGTTCTGTCCAGCGGTTCAATTCGTGGGGCAGCCGAAAACCTGAACACGGCACCTTCAGTTATTACCCGTCAAATCCAACTTCTGGAAGAGGAAGTGGAAACTGTATTGTTCGAAAGGCAAGCACGTGGCGTGGTTCCTACTGAAGCAGCCCACCTTCTCCTTGAGTTCTGGCGTGGCTGCCAGGCACAACAAGAGCATCTTGAAGACCGCTTGCGAGGATTGAAGGGGTTAAGGGAGGGTGAAGTCCGTATCGTTACCAGCGAGGGATTCATCGACTTGCTGATCGACAATGTTTTGAGGGATTTCACCGCCACCTATCCTGGTATTCGTATCAGTCTAGATGTGCTTCCGGTCAAGAGCGTTCTGGAGGAAGTGGTTCAGAGCGCTGCCCATATCGGCCTCGCGTACAATCCACCGGCGCATCCTGAAGTCATTTACCGCGCATCCTCACTACAACCTGTTCGATTGCTCATGCGATCAGATCATCCGCTTACGCATCTCAGTGAACCTCTGAAATTTGAAGAGATACTGCATTACCCGTTAGCTGTGATGCCGCTTCAATATGGATTAGGACAGATTATTCAGCTCGTAACCCATACAGAAAATCTATCCATTCGACCGGCCATGGTAACGAACTCTCTCACCGCCCTCCGACGTTATGTGATGAGCGGAGATGCGGTAACGATGATGAGCGAATTTTCCGCCTTTAACGATATGATCAGCGGAGATCTTGTGACTCGATCAATCGATCACCCACTATTCCAAAACATATATGCTCGTCTTCTAGTTAAAAAAAGAAAGCCCCAATCTGTTGGTGCAGAAGAACTTATAAAATGGATCAAAGAACGGATATTTATATTCAATAAATAAATTCCGAAGATAAATTCATACAAGCCGAGACACTAATACTTTTCAAGCTCCTCAAAGCCATCACCTTAGCAGTAAGCGTCCCGCCAACACACCTTCCGAACTCCCGCATTGGCGATGGCGTCCACGTATTTTGAAAAGGCAGCGAATCAGGACAACAATCGGCCTCGCAGCGAGCGCCATGTGGAAGCCAAAGGAGCAGAACCATGGCCCAAAAAGCAATTACAGGCCTCCAAAAAATGCCGAACGGCATCTGGAAAATCGACAAAAAATACCGAGGAGAGCGAATTCAAGAGAGTACTGGCACTTGTGACCGGGCGGAAGCTGAGCAGTATCTGATCCATATGCTGGAGAAGTTGAGGCAACAGAAGATCTATGGCGTCAGGACGATGCGGACGTGGCGGGAGGCTTCTATCAAGTTCCTTCTTGAGGTGAAGGATCAGGCTTCGATTCATATATCAGCAACCTATATGAAGCAGCTCGACCTGTTTATAGGCCACCTGCCGATCACGCACGTCGACGATAACAGTCTGGCTGCTTACATTCGCTCGAAGCTAGCACCGGAGATGGGAAAGCCGGTAACGAACAGGACGGTGAATATCGCCCTTCAGCGGGTGATCAGGGTGCCGAACCTGTGCGCACGCAAGTGGCGGGATGATGAACGCCGGCCTTGGCTGGACGTAGTGCCAATGATCTCGCTGCTGGATGAGAAGACGACATGTCGCAAGCCCTACCCGCTCTCGTGGGAAGAGCAGTCTATCTTGTTCGCCGAACTGCCCGCTCATCTGCAAACCATGGCGATGTTCAAGGTCAACACGGGATGCAGGGAGCAGGAGGTGTGCAAACTTCAGTGGGATTGGGAGATTGCCGTGCCAGAACTGGCGACGAGCGTATTCCTGATACCGGCCAATTTTGGTGGCCGGAGTGCTCGGGCAGGAGTGAAGAACCGCGATGAACGCCTGGTGGTGCTGAATAACGTGGCCAAGTCGGTCATCGAGAAGCAGCGAGGCAAGCATCCGCTGTTCGTGTTTCCGTTTGGCAAGCCAGATAGCGAAGGGAATGAAACGACTGTGCACCGCATGAATGACTCGGCATGGAAGAAAGCGCGGATCAGGGCGGCGAAGAAGTGGCAGGAAAAGTACTTGAGGCCAGCGCATGACGGTTTTTTGCGAATCCGCATCCACGACCTCAAGCATTCTTTCGGTAGGCGCTTGCGTGCCGCTGGTGTGACCGAGGAAGTGTTATTAATCGCCGCATGTATTGATGCGCTCGATCCGAATCGGAGATGCAAACTGGACGCGTCAGAGCCTACTGATATCCCCTGACTGTTAGCTGCCGATGTGACGCCCGGAGAAATCTCCATACGGAATCCCACCGGGAACCCGAACTCGGCAACCGTGCAGATCAATACTGCCCTGATCATTTTTGGCGCCACGCCAAGACCGTGAGCCAAAGTTGCGCCGGCGGCACTTAGCTGCGCTTGCGGCGGACTTACATAAACCTTGTTGAAAGGGATTGATGTAATTCCGCCAGTGACCGTAAGCGGCCCTGCCATGGTCTGCGCGCCAGTCTTGAGTACCGCACTCAAAAGGGTTGTAGCAGCAGCGAGAGCACTGGCGGCAGCCTTTGCCGCCCAGTGGAGCGACGAGTAACTACCTGGGGGCGTAGAAATATTTGGGTCAGTTATCTGGACGTTCTCAGGAGTTACCGCCCATTTTTGGGAGTAGGCGCTGTAGATGGCAGAAACATCCTTACTAACATTTGATTGTCCTGCCGAGGCTGCGGACGCAGCGGCTGATGCTGCGGCCTGGGCAGCCGACGCCAATGCCAGCGCAGGTTGCTGCTCAAGCTGGTCCAGGGTGAGATTGGACGTGACCGGTGCACCAGCGGAATCGAACGCCAACAACTTTAAAGCGCGGGTACGGGCAGTTCTTGCTGATGCGCTTGGCGATGGCTTCGAGTTGTTCGGCCATACCGAACATGTCGTTGTTGTCGCGGCGGGACACGACAGCGGAACGGTGCACGTTGCGGCCGCTCAATATCCAGGCGGCCAGCAGGATCAGCCAGGCCTCAACCTTGCGACGGAAGAATCGTTTCATGGCCTCGGCCCCTTGTAGATGTTCCAGGCCATGAATAGGAGGGCGGCTACTGGGATGATCATCAGCATTCGCTCCAATTCATGGCCTGGATGTATTCGCACGGAACAATCAGGCTGTCGGGTGGCACCGCGCTGTCGGCCCTGGTATCGCCGAAATACGCAATGGCGGCCTGGGCGCGCTCAAGCGATAGCTGGGCATGGCGCACCTGCCAAGACTTACGCTGCTTGTAAGAGCGCAGCGCCAGGGCCTTGTCGGTATAGGCGAACCGCCGGCCGTGCTCACCGCCATCCTTCAGCACGCGCTTGCGGTACTGCTTCAGCAGGGATTCACGCTGCGAGCCACCAAAAAGGTTGTTGTGGAATTCGTCCACGATGTACCAGCACTGCTCGGTTTCGCCGATAACCACGTACTTTTTGCAGGTAACTTCCAGGCCTTTAGGGTCGAGCTCGTCGACGTAGCGATAATGGTCCGGGCCGATTTTTATCTTTTCCATGGTCGAGTTCGTCCTTGCCGCTATAGCGGCTGACTTTGAAGGGGGAGGGGTTACTTGGTGTTGAGGCGGGTTACTTCGTCTATAAACTGGCGGGCCGAGGCCATTGAACCAGCGAGATTGCTAAGACCGTGCCCTGATAGCAGCGCTTCAATCACTTCAAGCTCTTCAAGCTCGGCATCTGTGAGTTGTTCGGGCAGCACCACCGCTACCGGCGCGGGCTGCTCGGCGCTCAGTGGGTTAGGCGAATAGCGCAGGGCTGACTTGTATGCGGCGTCGAGCGCGTCATCCAAATCACCGCCGCTCTTCCTGGCTTCGTTGAATGCAATGATCATTTTCGCCCGGACGTCGTAGCTGCGATCCACTGGCATGCATGCCATTTGCTCACGCGGCACGCCGTCAATCGTTTGGTTGGTGGTCATGGCTTCACCGTCAGTTCGATGTGTTCGAATTCTTCAATATCGATGCAGTCCTCAAGATCGATATTGCACTCAAGGTTTTCATGGTTGCCGCGCAGCTCTTCAATCTCATCAGCATCAACGGCGTGAATGGTCTTGCTGAATTTCACGCGGGCGTAACTCCCTCCCCCTTTCAATCAATCCACCCGGCAACGGCGTGGCGAGGCATCCCTATGGCCAACACAAAGCTGGCGCCGGTCCTAGAGACCGCGCCCCGCTTCATCCGGGTGAAACACGCACCTACTTACCTCGGCATGTGTCGAGCAGTTTTCGATGAAACCGTCCGCCCCTACGTCCGTGAATTCCCCATTGGAAAACAGGGTGTTGCCTTCGACCGTCATGACCTGGACCAGTGGGCAGACGCCTACATCGAACGCATGGCAATTGAAAAGAAGGCCGATCAGGACAACAATCCGCCCCGCAGTGGGCGCCAAGGAGCAAAGCAATGGCGCGAAAAACAATGTCGGGCCTCTACGAGAGGAACGGGATTTGGCACATCGACAAAGTCGTCAGAGGTAGCCGACTTCAAGAAAGCACTGGAACAAGCGAGAGAGAGGAAGCCGAGCAGTACCTGATTCATCGGCTGGAAAAGCTCAGGCAGGAGAAGGTCTACGGCGTGCGCCAGGTGCGAACCTGGCGCGAAGCTGCCACCCGCTTCCTGGTGGAGTTCAAGGACCAGGCATCAATCGCCCTGTCCGCCTCGCATATTGAACAGCTCGACCCGTACATTGGTGATCTGCCAATCACGCACATCGATGACGGCACTCTGGCCAAGTTCATCAAGGAGCGGCAGACGCCGAGTAGGACGGCAACGGGGAAGGTAAAGCCAGGCGTATCGAACAGGACGGTCAACATTGCCCTGCAGCGTGTCGTCAGGATCTTGAACCTTTGCCACAGGAAGTGGCGGGACGATGAAAGGCGCCCATGGCTGGAGTCGGTGCCGATGATCCGAATGTTGGACGAGAAGGTCAGCAGCCGAAAGCCTTACCCGCTTTCATGGGATGAGCAGTCGGTGCTGTTTGCCGAGTTGCCCGCTCACTTGCAGCGGATGGCCATGTTCAAGGTGAATACCGGCACCAGGGAGCAGGAAGTTTGCAAGCTGCGCTGGGATTGGGAGATATACGTGCCCGAGCTTGAAACCAGCGTGTTCCTGATACCGGCCAGCTTTGGCGGTCGGAACGCTACGTCGGGCGTAAAGAATGGCGAGGATCGCCTGGTGGTGCTGAATGGCGTGGCAAGATCGGTAATTGATCGACAGCGCGGCCAGAGTAAGGAGTGGGTTTTCCCTTACGACGGTACAGCAATGCACCGCATGAACGACTCGGCCTGGAAGAAAGCGAGAATCCGTGCCGGGAAGGTCTGGCAAGAGAGGCACCTGAAACCGGCCTTGGCTGGCTTCATATCAATCCGGGTTCACGACCTGAAACACACCTTTGGCAGAAGGTTGCGTGCAGCAGGCGTGACACTGGAGGATAGAAAGGCATTACTTGGGCACAAGAACGGCAGCATTACGAGCCACTATTCTACCGCAGAGCTTGGGCAACTGATCGAAGCGGCCAACAAAGCGTCGACCACGGATTCGCGTGGACCGGCACTGACCATCTTGAGGAGAAAAACGGGATGATCCCCCGCAAAAGTCCCTACGCATAAAAAAGCCGAACTGGTTAGAGTTCGGCTAAGTCATTGAAAAATATGGTCGGGACGGAGTGATTCGAACACTCGACCCCTAGCACCCCATAAAGGTAAACCACAATCCAATCCAGTCTAAAAAAATCCAGGAACAAGGCCTAAAGCATTGTATTTACTAGGCCAACGCAGTTTACACAGTCCAACCGCTTCCGATAGCATTCTACCAAAGCCAGCGAGAAACGGTGACCCAACGGTGACCATCTGGAGCCTGGCCTTTCTGGGGAAGCGAAAGTGGCGACGATCACCGACAAACAGATGAACGCAAAACCAGCCAAACCTACCTGGCTGATCGAGGATGCTCCTCGCGGCTGCGGCCGATTCATGGCACGTCTTCGCCCAGATGGCGAGCGCCTGTTTTACTTCAGGTATACCGACACCAGCGGTGGAAGGGTGTTTCTGCCCATAGGCGCATATGACGCCACTGGCACTGATGGGCTTACCCTCAAGGAAGCAAGAACTAAAGCTGGAGAGTGGTCACGCCTCTACCAAAGTGGAACTCGCAACTTACGTGAACATCTGGATGCCGAGGAAGCTGCCCGTATCGCAGCCCGAGATGGTGAATTGGCACGCCTCACCGCCGAGAAAGCAGAAGCCGAAGCCGAGCAAGCTCGCCAAGCGGCACGTAAGACTGTTACCGACCTATTCGAGCACTGGGCTAGGGTTGATCTCATCAACCGCAAGGACAAGGGTGCAGAGGCTCGTCGGATGTTTGAAAAGGACGTTCTGCCCTTCTTGGGCGACTTGGCTGTCGCTGATGTGAAAAAGGGTCATATCACCGAGGTAACAGATGCCCTCCTCGCTCGCGGTGTAAACCGTATGGCCAAGATGGTTTTTTCGCTTATGCGTCAAATGTTCCGCTTTGCCGTAGACCGCGACCTTATTGAGCACGATCCCAGTGCCAGTATCCGCAAAGCTAAGATAGGCGGCAAAGACACTGAACGCGACCGAGTACTGAGTGATGACGAAATCAAGCTGCTTGCTAAGAAAGCCCCTGATGCAGGACTGCTAGTCACCACCGAAGCTGCAATCTGGATTGCCCTATCGACCTGCTGTCGAATTGGTGAGCTCCTGAGCGCTCGATGGGAGCATATCGATCTAGAGCAAAGCACTTGGCTGATTCCGTCCGAGAATAGTAAAAACGGCAAACCGCACAGCATCATTCTTTCAGACTTTGCCATTAACCACTTCAAGCGCGTAAAGCAGATTAATAGCCTATCACCTTGGTGCTACCCGAACACCTACATAACTGACCATGTATGCCCTAAAACGGTAACCAAGCAGTTGGGAGATCGCCAGCGCCTTCCGGAACAAGGCTCAATGAGCCGACGTAGCGCCAAAGCCCAAGCACTGTTGCTACCAGGCGGAAAGTGGACGCCTCATGACCTGCGGCGTACAGGCGCGACGATTATGACTGCTATTGGCGTGCTTCCTGAAGTGGCTGAACGTTGCCTCAACCACACAGAGGAAAACAAGGTAAAACGCACTTATCAGCGTCATAGCTATGCTAAAGAAATGGCGGAGGCTTGGGAAGTTCTCGGCAAGCATTTATCCAGCCTGATATAGACAGCCACTCCAACCGCCCTGAGAAAAGACTAGCAGCGCTACACAAGGACACGATTACAAATGAAAAACAAAGGGCTTGTTATATCAGTAACTGAATTTCTTGAGGAGCACAGCATCTCCGAAAGTGAATTCAAAGACAGAATTGAAAAGCTGCAGCCCCCCCTTCTATGCCGCTGCCCAAGAACGGTTGCAGTTCATGTATCCGGCTCGGCTATCGTTCTAAATGACAATGAGCCCAGAACAGCACAAAGCCTATCAAAGCAGCATAAAGGTACGCCTTTTTGCGCAGATCACGATTATCACTCAAAAGTAGATTTAGACATAAAGTTTATTTCCATAAGCGTCACCGACTGGGAGGAAATAGTAAATTATGATGAGATTTCAAAATACAATTTTAATTCCTCCATTTATTACGAACGCGGAAAAGACCTCACGCAAGCTTCAGCACATGAGCTGTTAAAGACAAGCTTAAAACCATTTCCAGCCCTCATAATAGACGCAGACTTCTTTATCACCTCAAAAACCGAAATCAACCAGATGAAAGAAATAACAATTAGAAAGACTGACATACTCATAAGAACAGAGGACTCAAATAAAATCCTTGATACAATAGCAGACACCGACAAAGAGCAGAAAAATATCGAACGCCAAGAATGGGAATCAGACGACCTTTTCGAGTTAAACAAAGCCTCAGATGAATTTATCCCCGAGGCAAATATCGCTTCACAGAAGGAGCGAAAAGAGCTTATCGATAAAATAAAAAAACACCTAGAGAAAAAATACAACTTCAAGGGAAAAGACGTACTCGAACAATCCGCCTTCGCAATATTACCCGACGAGCACTACCGTGAAATAAAGTCAACAAAGATGCCAGTTGGCGAAGCCTTAACTAAATACCCAGAACATGCATCCACCGCACTAATTCTTATCAATGAAGCGGCAAAATACTTCTGGCAGGGAGACCAAGAAAAAACTAAAAAACCTCAAGCCAAAAGAATAATTATGATAAAAGAGTTAGAAAGTTCAGACTGGGGCTTCACGGCAAAGTTAGCCGTTGCCGCAGCTACCATCATCAGCCTAAAGCCCTGAAACTAATAGGCCATGAGACATACCTAGATGGCCACGTGAGGAGCCGTCTGAACCGGCCCAGGGGCTCTGGGGCGCCCTCTCTTCACAGACCTCAACTTAGGCATATTTCCTCGGAAAAATGATCTGCCACTTTCAGGGGATAGTCGTATCCAATAGTCCACCTTGGTCAGGTAGGAAGCTACCCTATTCTTCAAAGCGCTTACCCTGTCCAACTGATTAAAACTGATCATACCTACTCCAAGATATCTATATTTCTCTTTAACAGCATTGCAATTGAAATAGCGCCCTGCTCCTGCCGTAATTGAGTCTCGCCAATACTCACCAACCATTCTAGCCAAAACCCCATCCTGGCGATGATTTGATCCATTATAAAAAAGCAACAAATGAAAATGAAACCCCTTTAGCTGACCGTACTCCAGCTTACAAGCAAAGCCTAACAATCCATCGACTGGAATGCCCTTATGAAGGTCTTTCTGCATTTTCGCCCAATGTGCCTTGACCTTTTTAACATCGCTATAAAAATCTTCACGACCACTTACAAAGCCTGACTGATAAGACAAATCAACGCGCACAACGAGCATCCTAGAGTGCTGAGCAAAAAGAGCATCTATATAACCTTCCAAGCTGTTAATTCGCTTAAGGGACGCTTTACGGAATCGTTTCAAAACGCCTTTAAAAGCATCGCTGGACAGCTCCAACCGAACAAATTCTACGAGAATATTCATTCGAACTAAAAAAGCCTCAGCTGCTCCATTGCATAACGTAGGCCAGACTTTGAGCGAATGAAGATCATTAACTCGATCAACGCTTCTGAAGAAAACCTCTACATAAGGATTAACTTCATGAGAGGGGAAGTACTGCTCAAGCATTCCCTTCCCCCTCTTTAGCTTGCCAACAAAATAGCGACCAAGCTTCTCAGCCTTAACCTTTACCCCGTCGCGCTTACAAGTAAACGAAGTGAATAAAAACCCCTTACTACCAGCAAGCTCACACATTAACTTCTCAATAGAACGCAACTCCAACACCAAGCCTTCCTCTACCCTTAAAACAGGAACCCCTCCGACTTCTTCAACCATTAGATCTAACGCACCTTCATTATCGATCCAGTCAATTTCACTTATCACTCATTGCCCCTCAATAAACCAGCAGCATGACTTTGGGGAGCCATGCTACTGACAAATGATCAATCGACCATCACAACCACCAACCACTGCACAACTGATTGAATTTATTATTCAACCAAACATTCGTCAATTTATTCAATTAAACTAAACAACC
The DNA here is from genome assembly GCF_055407145.1 of Pseudomonas sp. c313. Lineage (NCBI taxonomy): Bacteria > Pseudomonadati > Pseudomonadota > Gammaproteobacteria > Pseudomonadales > Pseudomonadaceae > Pseudomonas > Pseudomonas sp. c313. The sequence goes on from NZ_JBUZRD010000009.1 coordinate 89,563, forward strand.
AAACTACAAACCTAATTAAATAGTAATACATAATCAAACAATAGCCACCTTGAACATGCGCTCTATAAAAACGAGAGAAACAAACTCACGCAACTCGCAAACACCTAACGCTAAATATCAAAAACAACCAAAAAAGTTAGTACCCCAAGAAGAGCCAGGCATCATCTACACACCACCCTGCCAAGGACAGAGATCGACATAAACAGTTTTGTCACCAGGATAATTCAAAATCCGGACAGCACTGTTATTTACTAGACGCAAAAGAACATGCTCAAGAGCAGCTTTCTTTCTAAACTTCCCAGGCCCGCATTGCAAAATATAATTTTTCTTAACAAACCGTTTACCCACCTTACGAAAATTATCTAGCCAGCAATTTAACTCCTGCTCTTCATCACTCTCTTTAGAGTTCTGCCCAAACAACTTTATAAACTCATTGGAGTACCATTTAGCAAGATCCGTTGCCACCTGCAAGGTTGACGTCGAAATATCACCCTCAAACCCTTCAAAACAATGAAGCAATGCAGCCAACCTAGAAATCACCTCCATTAACTTTGAGCCATGATCACCTAGTCCATAAAGTATTCCACCTGCACACATCCTTGACTCAATATCGTTCGCAATCTCCACCCAAAGCCGAGCCGCTTCGGAGTCGAATCCGATCACTTCTTTTTCTTTTTTATTTCCTCTGAAACAAATAAGTCCCGCCTCAAGAAAGTGCTCCAACCGCGAGGCAAATTGTGTTTGATGATACCAGGACGGTGCCTGAGTGCTTACATACCTAGTCCCCTGTGTTGAAGCTGGGTGACAGATTAGAAAACGCGCCCACAAACCAGACCCCCTAGACACTCCGCCTTTATGAGCCATGTACTTCGAAAATACGCTTTCCTGGACCATAAGAGAGACTGTCAGCCGCGCGTCAACAAGTTCAAAGCTTTCCGCCGTCTTACGATCAATTGTGATTGAGTCACCACTCCAAATGGCATTTTGCTTTGATAGGTCATTGAAGGCGCGCCCTTCTAAAACACCGCCACCTTCACTTGAAATCAAACCAGCCGTAGGTAAGTTTTCGTACATCCCATGAAACAAAGCCTCAGAGGTTGAGTCTTCATACAAAATCTTAAATTCTTTTGGTTTAACTGGAGCTTCTTTCTCTAAAGCCAATAAGACCTTCTCCTCTTCGTCAGCAAGAAGACCTTTTGATGCTTTTTTCATAATCGCTTTTAATATTCCATTACGTCGAACCGTCCAAGTATCGTACTTAATCTTCCACACCGACTGACTCTCCCTCACCTCCTCGCACTGCTTAGCCTGAAAGGCTCTAATCGGCTTCAAGAAAACATTCTCAACCGTTGACTTCCTTTCACCCGAGTCAGCAATAGCAAGAAGCATTAGCGAGGTCGGACCGACCTGACCATTAGGTTTACGAACATCTACATGGCCCTGCAAGACAGCAGAAATCGCGGTTAGGGCCGCATTTTGAATCAATCCCCGTGGGGCCTGAATATTTGCTTGAGCCTCATTTATTGCAGCATCCAACAAGGGAAACTGCGACAAACTCGGATATGAATCATCTCCGAAATTAGATTTTTTTGCATTTTGTTGCCTAAAAAAATTAAAATACATAAATCACCATAAATACAAACAACTAATATCAAACAACTAATATCAAACAACCATTGCAGATATAATTTCCGCCATTGAGCCTTGACTCTGCCTAGACAGCTTCACATACTCTTCCATCCACGAATTTATTTCGCTTTCAATCCATCGCACAGATGTTTTCCCAACACGTATCTGCCTTGGGAATTTCGCATCATAATGTTTAGAGCCCACCTTAAGCTTGTTATAAATAGTTGACCTAGAAAAACCTGTTCGTTTTAGAACATCTTTCAAGCGAAGCATAACCAATGTTTCTGATTTTTCATTAAACATCATTGCACCCTTTAGGACTGGACGAGGCAATCCTATAAGCAGCAACTCAAATCTCAAAGAACGTGAGCGTAACGCTTGCTAACGTTACGCTTTTGGAGCTCACCACTTTGACAGACAGCAACTCTGCACTCCTTCAAAACAGAATGCCTCTCCCCCTTAGCCAGCACTATTCCAGCTATTAATAGCTAAAATAGCAGCCCATAACGCCAAACCTCACATTCAGATACCGCCCACTACGTCCCTCGCGGAGACGTTGTTTCGGCAAGCCTCATTCAAAAAAATCTCAGACCTATATCACCCAGATGAACGCTCAACGATGAGCGCGTCATTCAGCATTTCTGCGTGATACGTGGACTCAGTAATAAGAGAGGAATTTTTATGTATACGCCTTGCCCAAGCTGCAACTCTGGTCGTGTGATTACTAAAAATGTGGGTAAACAAGCGGGTGGTTTGATTGGTGCAGCAGGAGGTGCGGCCAGTGGAGCCGCTGGAGCCCTAACGGGGGCGGAGGCCGGTGCCATACTGGGAGTGGTCGGTGGGCCGGTAGGGATCGCCATTGGCAGCATTGCCGGTGCGCTGCTGGGCGGTCTGTTTGGCGGAGTGGCTGGCGGGGTCGCTGGGGCCACGCTGGGTGAGCAGATTGATAAAAAAATCCTTCACAACTATCAATGCCTGCATTGCGGTTACAGCTTCAGCGTCAACCGTTAAGCCGTTGTGAACAGGTGACGTTTGTTGATGAAACGACGCTTTTACCATTCATTCGCAAGGAATCATTCCCATGGCTCATCTCGTCGAAACTATGGCTTTCGCTGGCAACACTCCCTGGCACGGTCTGGGCAGTCGCCTTTCCCCGAAACAATCGCTCGAAGTCTGGCAGCGTGAAGCGGGTATGGACTGGAAAATCCAAGACAGCCCCGTTCATTTCAAATCCGAGAGCATCGGGGCTCTGGGCTCAATTCACTCTTTCCCTGAACAGAAGGTGCTGTATCGCTCCGACACCAAGGCCCCGTTGTCAGTGGTCTCCAATCGCTACCAGGTTGTGCAGCCCCGTGAAGTATTGGAGTTCTATCGAGATCTCACCGAAGTTTCGGGCTACGAGCTGGAAACCGCTGGAGTACTCAAAGGCGGTCGCAAGTTCTGGGCCCTGGCCCGTACTGGGCAAGGTACAACGTTGAAGGGTAACGACCAGGTGAATGGCTATCTGCTTCTAGCTACTTCCTGCGATGGCACCCTGGCCACTACTGCCACTCCGACCACAGTGCGCGTGGTCTGCAACAACACGCTGACCATCGCCCTGGATGGCACCACCCGCGCGATCAAGGTGCCACATAACACCCGCTTCGATCCGCAGGCAGTGAAAAAGCAGTTGGGCATCGCCGTCTCGCAATGGGACGACTTCATGTACCGGATGAAAAATCTGGCGGAGCGCAAGGTGCACTGGCTTGAGGCGACGGGCTACTTCATGAGTGTACTTTGCGACGTAGCCCCCACTAGCAAACTGCCCGAAGTGCTGCCAAATGAGCGAGCACTGCGCAAGGTGCAGAGCCTGTATGAAGGCCAAGGTCGTGGGTCGACGCTTGAATCAGCACAAGGAACTGCGTGGGGCTTGCTCAACGCCGTGACGGAGTATGTCGATCACGAGCGACGCTCCCGAAGTACTGAATACCGCATGGACTCGGCCTGGTTTGGCCAAGGTGCTGTTATCAAACAACGCGCCTTGCAGGCCGCACTGGAACTCGCCGCCTAGCTCCACTCACCCACTCAATGATTAAAGCGCCTGGTCAGCTCTGCTGGCCGGGCGTTTTTATGCCGCACAGGAAAACATCATGGGCACACAAACTCTGCAACATCCCAGCAGCAAACCCCGTCCTGCCTTACGTCTGGTGGCGACTAAACAACTGCCGCGCGAGGACTGGTTGGCCGTGCGTAAACAAGGTATCGGCAGCTCGGATGCCGCCGCAGCCGTGGGCCTGAACCCTTACAAATCCCAGCTGGAGCTGTGGCTGGAGAAAACCGGCCGTGATACCTCACTACCCAAGCTCGATCCACAAGATGAAGAGAGCCCTGCTTACTGGGGAAACATACTGGAGCCGATTGTCGCAACCCATTACACCCGGCGCAGTGGTCATCGGGTGCGGCGGGTCAATGCGGTGCTGCAGCATCCTGATCCCAAACTGCCCTGGATGCTAGCCAACATCGACCGTGAAGTAATCGGCGCGTCAGAAGTACAGATTCTCGAATGTAAAACCGCCGGCATAAACGGCGCACGCCTCTGGAAGGAGGGTGTGCCCGAGTATGTGCAGCTGCAAGTCATGCACCAGCTCGCCGTCACCGGCAAGCAGGCCGCTGATGTGGCGGTACTGCTCGGTGGTCAGCACCTGGAAATCCATCGTATCGAACGCGACGAATCACTGATTGCTCGGCTGATCGACTTGGAGCGACTGTTCTGGGATTACGTAGTCAGTGATACCCCGCCGCCGGCAGACGGATCTACCTCAGCGGAGCAGGCGTTGCGCTGTCTCTATCCACAGGACAGTGGGCAGAGCGTGGACTTCAGCCAGGACATACTGCTCTGTACGACCTTTACTGAACTGCAGAGCGTGCGCGAATCGATTGCTTTGCAGGAGAAGCAGGAAGCTCAGCTCAAGCAAATGTTGCAACAGGCCATGGGCGAGGCCAGTCGGGCGACCTTCGCCACCGGCTGCATCACTTGGAAGAAAGCCAAAGACAGCATGGCCCTGGATATCCCCCGCCTGTTGAAAGAAAAGCCCCATCTGCAAGTGCGCTACGCAACCACCAAAACTGGCAGTCGGCGTTTTCTGCTGGCCTGAACGTTTGTTCGCTTCTCCCTTATTCCCATGCCCTTTCTCTCCAACGCCACCCTGGCCGTTTGCGCGGTCTCGGTGGCGTTTTTATTTCAGATGCAGGAGAACTCCCATGCTCAAAGGTCTGGCTATCACCCCGCCCGTGCTCGGTCGCATTTCCATTGGTAAGGTCGTCGAGAAGAACGGTAAACGCCTGCCCGAAAAAGACGATCAGTTCACCATTACATCGCAGGTACAAAGCCGCGACGGCTGGTTGCTGCATCCGCTAAATGAGGAACTGCGCAATGGCCAGGACGGCAAGCTGCGCAGTATTCCGATTCGGCTGCTGTTCAACGAGCCGGATCTGAACTTTCGCGCTGACTACAGCTTGTTCGACCGAAACACTGGCAGGCCTTTGTGCGTCGGCAATGGTGAGACCTGCAAGCGTCTGACCAAGGACGGCATCCAGTCGTTGCCCTGCCCGTCACCGGATGGCTGTTCACTGGCTCAAGGCAATGCCTGCAAGCCTTACGGCCGGCTGAACGTGGTGATTGGCGATGACGATCCGCTGGGCAGCTTTGTATTTCGCACCACGGGCTACAACAGCATCCGCACCCTGGCAGCGCGCCTGCATTATCTGCAAGCCATCTCCGGCAATCGCCTGGCCTGCCTGCTGCTGGAGTTGCGTCTACGCGGTAAATCCACCCGTCAGAGCCATGGCACGCCGATCTTCTACGTGGATATCACAGTACGCAGCGGGCTAAGCCTAGAAGACGCCTTACTGGCAGCCAAGCAACTGGAGGAAACCCGACAAGCAGCGGGATTTGACCAGAGCGCCTTGGATCAAGCGGCACGACAGGGCTTTAGCAACGGAGCCTTTGAAGACAGCGATGAGGACACCGGGGCCATCGTCGAGGAGTTCTTCCCCGCAGTTGAAGATCAGACCAGCAAGGCAGAAGCCGCCCCCAAACCAGCGGCCCCTGCCAAAACCTCACTGGTACAAAAGCTGGAATCCAAATCCCTCCAAAGCGGCAGTGACCACTCTGCTCGCGCCCACTGATCACACTTCCAACCTGACCCAAAGTCTTCCAATTCAAGAGAATCCCCATGAAATATCACAAGCTCAAAGCAGGTGAGACGACCGGAACCTATGTCATGGACTCCCCGGTTACCGAAGCCGATATCTTGCAGATGGCGCAACAACTGGCAATGAGCCGTCTGTCTAAAGGCAGAGCATTGACTGAGCCGAAGCAGGTCTTCAGCCACCTGCAAACACTGTTGCAATACCATGAGCACGAAGTCTTTGCTTTGCTGCTACTCGATACCAAGCACCGGGTTATAGGCTTTAGAGAACTGTTCAGAGGCACGCTGGATGGGGCCAGCGTATATCCACGGGAAGTAGTCAAGATCGCTCTGGAGCACAACGCGGCAGCCGTGATCTTGGTTCACAACCACCCCTCTGGCGATCCAGAACCCAGCCAAGCCGATCGCACACTGACTAAAACCCTCAAGAATGCCCTCAACATGGTAGGCACTCAGATATTGGATCATGTCGTCGTGGGATGTGAAGGCTGCGTGTCGTTGGCTGAACGAGGCTACCTGTAATCTCTATAGGCACGCCGTCCGATAGACTGCCCTTGGCTGATGCCTGGGCGGTCATCGGCACGGCCCCCAATTACTTATTTTTTGTCGTGATCCAGCGTTTGTACTCAGCTTCGGCTGCAGCCAAAGCCATGGCTGCCATCCACAAAGACCTTGGTAGCCGACTTGCAGAGATAACTTGTTCGGTGGAAGAACACAGCCTGCCCAACCAAGTCGTCACGACGTAAGTGGTAGTAGGGATTCGGCGGGATCTCGACCAAGCCGCTGACAGCCCCTACTGATAGGCCCAAGGCGCTGGCCCAGGCCTCCACCAGACGGTTGAACATATTGTCCCTGCCGGGCTCAAACTTACCCAGCGCGTTGAAGGCATCGTAGTTCAACAGGATAGCCAGATGGTGGTGCGGCTTGCAGTGCTGGCCATGCTCTCGCGCCCAGACGTATCGGACCTTGCTGTCGTGAGTATAGGGATTGGATTGGCGAGCTATGTTGCGGTTATGTCGGATTTAGGCTTTAAAAAACTCGATGAAACGCTCAATGACCTGGTTCGTGTACGTGTAGTCAGGTAGCTGAACTCCCACAGGCATCCGGTATACCGCGCACAGGATTGCATCGGCGCAGCGGTCAATGGTGAGTGTCATGGCAGCACCGGCGCAGCGCAACCCCAAGCGGCCTGCTATGGCCGGATGCTCAACGGCCAATGCACTGGGCCACAGTTCTGATTTGACTCCCCCATGCTCGCTTAGAGCGCGATTCTGCCGGCAGCTCTTTTTTCAACAGAATCGGCCAAAAACGGTCATTTACAGTCTATGAGCTCAGGGCAGTTGGACGCGACGAGGCTCCCCATGAACACTGTGAATGCAAGCGGACAGCCCAAATCTTTTGATTTGCACTTGGCATCTGAAAAAGCGATCCTACCGATGCGAAAATGCCGGGATTGGTAGTCATCTCTTTGTTTGGCGAGAGAGAAATAAGGAAATTCAGTGCGAATAACAGACATTCTTGTAATTCGAAGCTTGAAAGGTGTCGGCAACCGCACCTTGGTGAAACTCATTGAGTTTTACCACGCTAACAACCTGAAGACGATTCGCGAGCTAGATTTCGCTAAGGTACCAAAACTCAGCAGCTCGATAACGCAGACAGTCGAAGATTTATTCGCCAGCGGTAAATATGACGCGTTGAGCTTGGACTATGAGAAGTCCATCTCCAAATGGAATGAAGCGGGAATCCATGTCTTGGTTTACGGCTCTGCCGAATATCCCAGCCAGCTCAATTCACTTTCCGACCCGCCACCGCTACTGTTCTGTAAAGGCAATTGCGACCTTATAAAATATCCCAAGTCCATTGCGGTCGTCGGCACCCGCAACAACACCAGACTAGGCGAAATAATCGCTTACAAAACGGTGGAGCACTTTTCCAAACAAGGGTTCTGCATAGTCAGCGGCCTAGCTCTCGGCATTGATGCCATCGCACACCGCGCAGCCCTTGATAACCATGGCCATACCGTAGCGGTACTGGTCGACTTGATCAGTATAGCCCCGACCAATCACCGTGGCTTGGCAGAACAGATACTTAGCCAGGGCGGTCTGCTGGTTTCGGAAAACCCACCCGGCACCAAAGTAATTCCTGCCTTCTTCGCCAAGCGCGATCGCATTCAGGCAGGACTCACGCGGGCGGTTTTTGCCATTGAAACGGCCATCGACGGCGGAACCATGCACGCGGTCAAGGCGGCCAACTCCATGCATCGCAAGGTCTACGTCCCCAATGCTAGCGCCGCCGGGTATCCGGACCTCGGCATCGAACAGATCAGCGGCACACAGCAGTTGGTGAATTCCGGAATAGCAACGCCATACACACGTGACACCTACGCGGAAATCTCCCTGGAGCTCACTCAGCTGGCAGCATCCTTTGAAGAAAGGTCGAGGGAAACAGGAAGTTCTCTATGATCAAATGCATTATTGTCGATCTAGATGGAACGCTTGTTGATACCTCTGCCGTAGCGGAGCTGCGTGCCCAAAAAAGATGGAGGGAAGTGGAGTCCAATATCCAGCGCTGCACACCCTATCATGAAGCCGTTGACTTACTTAACACAGCCCGCGCCGCCAGCATCAAGGTGGCCCTTTTTACAAACTCTCCTTTGAACTATGTTCGGAATATTCTAAAGCACTTTCAACTTGCCGTTGACTACATCGTTGCGTATCACGACGTTCGGAATCGCAAGCCGGCAAGCGACGGCGTCGAAAAGATACGACAGCATTTCGGAGTTTCCTGCGAAGAAACGATTTATATCGGCGATAGCGAGCAGGATAGAGAGTGTGCACTCAATGCCCAGGTGAAGTTTTTCGCAACCGGCTGGGGAGAGGCTCCTGATATCGGAACTCACCGATCAAGCGCGGCCGAAATACTTGAGTGCATCGAGACCAGCATCGGTCATAACCAGCCGAAGCAATTTCGCACCAACCTCATTCAGAACGGCCACAGACTCCACCTAGGCTACTATCTAGGCGACATCAAGCAGGAAGTCTGGGCCTTCAAAAATCACGAGAAAAAAGCGGTTGAACGCTGGATCAACAAAGCGCTGGAGGTTTGCGACTCCCTACCACCAATAGACTTCGTCGTAAGGGCCTTCGGCCATGCGGAGCTGGATACCTCTGCCAACACCACCCCATTAGATCTACTCGGCGCCAGGCTGGCCGCCTCGATCGGCGCCGACTACCGCCCTGATTGCCTGCACAAGAGCCGCCCATTTGTTAAGTCAACGATGTGCTCGGCAAAGGAACGTGCCCAACAGGCGCACGGCGCGTATATCGCAACCCCAAGCATTGCGGTGTCGCAAGAGGATAGCGGACCGACCTTCCTGGTTGTCGACGATGTACTAACTTCAGGCGCCACAACCGGCGACATTGTCCGGGCGCTTTCGGAGGCGTATCCCAGGGCGCGGGTATTCATCTTTACACTGGTCAAGACCCTTTACCGGGCCGAATGCGAGCACAACAGTACCGAAGCACAACACAACGCCCAGCTCTTTCAAAACCTTTACAGTTCAACGCAGAGGCTGCCTGAGGCAGCTAGCGTAAGGACTGATGCACCTCGCCACTCAGGCAGAGCACGTCTGGTCAGCAAAAAGTTCAGTGCAAACTACGCAAACACCAACCACAACTTCGTTTTCCACAACCTGAGATCCTACTCCATTGCATCGGAACCTGAGTCGAAGCCAATCCTCGATGTTGTGTATGTCCTCAGGAATATGCTCCAGCGTGGCAAGCCCACTATCGCCTCACGTAGACTGAGGAGTGCGTTTGGGCTCAAGTACTGCCAGAGCGGACTGGAGTTTGCCAGCCAAGCACTTATTTCGCCCAAGCCTCTTGATTGGCGACGGTTGATCAGAGGAGATAGCAGAACCGGAAACTATCCGGCCAAGCGCTTTTTTGACGAGCTGATGAGGAAGTATTTTGGTGAATATCAATTCGTCAAACAGCTTACCCTGCCCGAAGTTAATATTTTCGAAATGACGCAAGTCTACGTCGATCAGTTCCAAAATCGGCAGGTAGATTTTTTCATTCCGCAGGCGGGACTGATCTTCGAAATTGATGGTAAGCAGCATGAAGCGTCAGTGGATGACAAAGGCCGCGATGAGTTCACCCAGACACTTGGCTTGAAAACCATTCGATTCACAACCGAAGAGATTGCCACCGAAAGTCAGAGCTTCATCGGCAAAATGTCCAGCGCTGTCGATCATATGAGAATGATTGACCGGCTTGAACAAGAGGGGATACTGAGCCCTCCCAACGGGCTGACTCTCCGGGACTACCGGCTCGCCTACAACGAGGGTGTCGATATAGGCAGCCCCAGCATTCGATTGACGGCTGCGATCCGCTTTCAACTGCTTGTTCTGGAGCTGATCGAATGTGGCGAAATCCGGCTGGGTGAAGCAAAAAAGCTTGCTTTCCTAAACCGCGACGGTATCGATTTCGCGCATCAAGGCATCGGAGATCTGGCAGAACTGCTGTCGCAGCTACTGACGCTCAGGGGGCTGCCGAAGCTGGAGCTTAAAGTGGATCTGGAGGAGATCGAAAACTCAGTAAGCTTCCCCTCGGACGATGCCCTACTAATAGATTTCAGCATTTTGGAGCGCTTTGATGACTCGTTCCAGGTCAACCCAAATGTCATCTATGCACGTACTCACTACCTCGACTTCTATCGCTGCTTTGCCAACTCCAATGCGCTCTCCATGGAGAATTGCGCGCTTGTTGACTACGACTTCTTCGAGATGTCGTGCTCCGAGCCCATTTGCTATCAACTCGATTTAAGCCCGGGAAGCAGTCAGAGGGAGGCGTTGAAATTCTTCCTCGGAAACCTTTTCCTCCCTCTGCTGGACGATGTGAATTTTCGAGAGGGTCAGCTCGGAATCATCGGCTCCGCATTGTCGAGGAAAGGCACTATCGGTCTGTTACCAACCGGAGCAGGCAAGTCGATCTGTTATCAGCTTTCTGCGGTCCTGCAGCCCGCTATCAGTTTCGTGGTCTGCCCAATCAAGAGCCTGATGTATGACCAGAAGGCTGATCTGGACACCATCGGCTTTATGCGTAGCAATTTCATCACCAGCGATCTGAAGCCTGATCAGAAAATTAGGATCCAGAATGACTTCGGGCGGGGCAAATACTTCCTCGTGTTTATCTCCCCGGAGCGGTTCCAGACGCAGAGCTTCCGAAGTGAGATGACCGCCATCGGTCTTGATCGTGCCTTTGCCTATGCCGTGATCGATGAGGCCCACTGTTTATCCGAGTGGGGGCACGACTTCAGAACCTCGTACCTAAATCTGGCCAACACCATCGAGAGGCTCGCTCCCGATGCCAGCTACATCGGCTTGACCGCAACCGCTTCCGTCAATGTTCTCAAGGACATTCAGTCGGAATTCAACATCCCTGATGAAAATGTGCGCACACCTCTTGATTACACCAGGGAAGAGCTGTCATTTCATGTGATTGATGACCGGGGCCACAAGACTGACGCACTGATCCAACTGGTGGACGAGATGGAGGCCAAGTGGAACGGATCTGCCTCGGCAGAGCAAGGATCGAAGGCTGGTATCATCTTTACTTCGACCGTCAACGGGCAAAAGGGCTGTTACAAGCTGGCAGGAAAGCTCTCCTCCACATTGGGCATGGATGTCCGCTTTTTTTCAGGCTCAGCGCCGTCAAGCGGAAGCATGGGGGGCGACGCATTCGATGCCTACAAGCGAGAGGTGCAAAACGACTTCAAGGCCAGCAAATACCGCCTGCTGACCGCCACCAAAGCCTTTGGCATGGGGGTCAACAAAGGGAACATTGCTTATACCGTTCACTATGGCATTCCCGGATCCATGGAAGCCCTCTACCAGGAGGCCGGTCGGGCGGGTCGGAACAAACGATTGTTTACAGACGCCCCTGCCGACTGCTACGTACTTCTGACAAAGGAACGAAATATCGGCCTGTTGGACAAGGTCTGGGATGCTGCAACCTCGGTGGCCGAGCTCAAGGAGTCCGTCAAAGGTTTGAGCCGCGAAAGCGATGTAAACACCAACCTTTATCTGATGACGCAAAACCTCGACACTATAAATGATGAGTTCAAGCTGCTGACCGCAATCTATCAGTATTTCTTGCAGAACAGCGATGTCCAGACCATCTCAGCAAGCGCCTCCCAGTTTGGTACTGACAAATTCAAATTTGAAAAGGCGGTTTATCGACTCTTCCAGCTCGGCATCGTTTTAGACTGGCTCGTTGAAGATTTCTTCAAGGGCCGGCTGACGATCGAGTTCAGTTGCCCCGATGAAGAGCAACTGCAGAAGAATCTTGAGATTAAGCTCAGAAAATACGATACCAGCTTCAAGCTGAGCGACATCTTCCAAAGCAGCAATCAGTACCACAGGATCCTGTGCGAGCGCTTGGACAAGGGGACGATCGACAAAAACCAGTTCATCTTTCTTGTTCTACTCCTCTGGTCATACGATCATTTTGCGTATAACCGCCGCCAGTCACTAAAAACAGTGTATGAGCAATGCAGCGATCTGGCGGCCGGCAAGATCAGTGAGGAGGACTTCAAGAACCGCCTGGAAGGCTATTTCAAGTTCAACGAGTCCAGCCATCTGATGGCTCACCTTGCGGAAAATCCTGATGACACCTCTGTCTGGCTATCTATCTTTTTTGAGGAAGATAGCGCATCCGACTCGAAGGAAATCATCAGCACAGCGAAGCTCTCCACTCTGAAAGAGCAACTCTCGCGCTTTCTGGAGTCCTACAAGGACAATATCTGCCTGAATTACTTAAGCGGCATACTCCGTCTGACGACCGATGAATTCGATGACGCTGATGGAGAGCGGCGCATGGCCTCGTCCCTGGAGCGTCTCAAACAGCAGTGCAATGAACAGGTCGAAGCGTTGATCCGGGATACCTTGAAGCTCAAACCGCTGTTCTCGGTTGATGCCCAGTGCCGTTTCGCAAGGTTGATTAATGAAAAATTCCCCGAATCGCCTTTCCTTGAAATAATAAATGCCGAATTCGAGGATCCCTATTCCTACCATCAGCTTTTGACTCCCCTGCTTACGAGGCTCGCCAAGCTCACGACTATTTATAAAGGAATCGAGTGGTGAACGACTTACAAAAACTGAACAAAGTCATAGGTTCGCTTGAGGAGCAAGCCTCCCAAGTAACGGAGTTCAATGGAATTCTGCGAGCGATAAACGATGCGCGCTCGGAGATTAATGCGAGCAATGGCGCCCTAGCATCACTGTCCAATGAACAGAAGCAACTCATCAAGGACTGTTACGGCAAGTTTGATGACTTTGACAAACGCTTTTCCGATCTCGAAAAGAAGCTGACTCACTTGGAAGAAGGCCAGGATAGAGTGCTGCGAATCATCGGCGAGCTGAAGATCCTCTCCCCTGACCAGTTCGAGCATGGGCGAGACAAAATCCTGTTGAAGCTTACCGAGCTCAATTTCCTGACCCCGGTCCAGTACGACGAAGGACGTCAAGCTGCTAATGAAGCGTTGAACTATACGATTAGTGAACTGGCGCAGAAGATCGAACAGGCCAATCGCGCTCATCAGGCGTCACTCAAGTCGCTAAAGGCAATGACTGTCTTGGGTATACTTGCGTTGGCGGGTGGTATCACATTTCTCGCGTATGTCTTACTGCACTAGCGAGAGGACGTTGGTTATTATGTCATGGAGTCGCCTGTCACTGAGGCCGACATTCTGCAGATGGCTCAACAGCTGGCGATGAGTCGTCTGTCTAAAGGCCGGGCACTGACTGAGTCCAAGCATGTTGGCGCCGACGCGAAATTGACGCAGTGCCGAGATGTCAGTGACCCAGTCTGATACTTCGCGAGCTATTACCTTTGCCGGATTTGTGCGGTTTTGGAGATGGGTCAGTCTTGCATCAGCACGTGGGTCAATTCGGCACGAGCGCCAACAGTCATGCGAAAGAAGTGGTGGAAGCATGGCGAACAAAAATCCTTAGTACGGGCGGTCCGGCGAGGCGAAGATTGCCAATGATTTACGCATTGTGCCTCTCTCCCTATTTCTCGATGTAGTTATCTCGCCAGCCGTCTGAAACGGTAACTTGTATCACTGACTTAGGTATCGACTTCAAAACCTTCCCAAGATTGAGGAAGCTCAAGCCGTAAGCCACTGACAAACGGTCGAAATCATTTCTCACAAGCCCTGGGGCATCAAGTCGCTTGGGTAGCTCCAACGGCCTGACTTTCACTCTCATCCACTCGTACAGGCTGGGATGGTTGTTCAACGTTTCTTTCAATCGACCGTAAAACGGCATACGGCTCCCTCCCCCGCACAGATATACAGGAATATCTGTTAGCTGCTCCCGCGTCAGGTAGCCTCGTGAGGTCTTCCAATATGTTTCGTGCCCCACTTGCTTAAACACCTTCCCGTAAAACTGTCGGTCTGAATGTTGGCGAGGATCTAAAAATTGGACCTTGGCCGCTGAGAAATAGGCTTCAAGCTGTTGTGGCATTCCTTCCTCGCCATCTGTCACCTTTCTTGCAGCTGAAATCGCCTCCAGAAGATCTTCCCGATTGGATGTTCGCTCTTCAATAGCACGAGCCCACCAGTCCAGACGATTTCGATGCAGGTTGACAGCGCCAAGGGGCTCAACAGTCGCGGTATAAAACTCAAAGTCCCATTTACCGCGGCCTCGCTTGACGTGAAAAAGCGAAGCATCAATGGTCCCCGCGCCTATATCCACCATCATGAAGTTGTTAGCGGCATTATTATCAAACCGTTCCGAAGCGACATAGCCGTAGATCTGCGCTGCGATTTCTGGGACGACGGAAAGCTCCACATCCTCCTGATCGGACGGGAGCTCTCCCGCATCAAGCGCCTCAGCACGGTGTAATGCAGCGATAACCCCAATGTCATCAATTTTTTCTTCTGAGCTTCCAGCCAAAATCCAGGCCGCCGCACCCAGTAACCTAAACCCCTTCGTTTGTTCAGGATCCAAGTGGTTGGCCGTAGGGAATCCCAATGCCATTCGCCAGACAATATTACTCGAGCGGTAAACTACTTCCTTTTCGCTAAACAGCCAGGCACGCGCTCTTCGGATAATTAGAGCGAGAAACGCTACGACTCGCTGCTGGTACTTAACAACTGTAGGGTGGGCAAGGAAAGCCAACTTGATATCAGCCATTGCTCTACCCCCATCTTCAAGCGAAAACACTCCTCCCTCTTTGTAAAGCCGGCACGGCAGCAAAAAACTCGGTAATCCAGTAGCATTGCGAAATGGCACAGCAAATGCTTTTTCCAAAGCACTGTCACCGATAACGACCTTCACACTGGAGCTACCAAAATCCAGTCCGAGGACCAACGCTCGATCCTCCTGAGCAGTAATTCCCTCCTTCGGTATCGGCTGAACCTGTTGCCCCGTTAGTTCGAGTTTCAGTAACTCCAGTGTTTTCATTCCATCAGAGTGCCCCCAGCACGGTGCAGAGTCAGCACCAAGTGACATTTCATATCGAGTATCAGGGCTGGTACTGGCATCTCTAGTCTCACGAGGATTGACGCCTTGGCGGTAAACGCTCAAGTCAATACTCAGTTGCTGAGCTGCTGCATTGGGTTGCTTTGACGACAGAGGCGGCCGCGCCTTCTCTACCTTTTTCTTTTTACTTGCGGCTCCTTGTCGGGACGCCGGCGTCTGTTCTGTTATTACTTCGGCCGGTGCCTGGCCCCGCTCGGGTTTGCATTCTGCGTGCTGATGGCGCCCAGCATGCCCAGGCTTATGCCCCGTCGATTGGATAGTTAAAGGTCGAACAGGCAGCTCTTGCCCTATCTTGGCGAAGGCTTCTTTGAGCTTTTCTTCTAACGTCACGCGCATATGTCAGTCCCTTGAGATCAAAGCAGCCGAATTACACCACCTGTTACGAAGTTTTTGTCTGAGCTTCCACCGCTCTTCAGTTCAAGCTCAGCAATGCGCTCTTGAAATCTGTTACGCAATTTTTTCAGCTTCCCCTCGGCTGCTGGAATCATGCGCATGCGTCGCTCCTCACCAGAAGAGCGGTGCGACTGGATTGTCGTTATGAGTCGCTCTACTTGCTTGTCCAAATGTGATTGGAGAGCCTTTTTCATCATCTTTAGCCGATCACGATCCTCCCGGCCTTGGGCGCTTTGAAATTCATCAAAACGTTCATCCAACTGATCACGACAAGCATCGAAATAAGCGGCTGCAGCTTCGGTGTCTAACTCGTTGGCAACACTCAACCACTGGCTCCCACAAAGTGCTGCGGTATTAACAAGATGCTCTGCTAGCTCCCCATCGACGAAACAATCGTTCTGAAAAGGCCGAACAACATACTCCAATCGCTCGATGTCGCGGGTACCGGAAACGGTCCAGCGATAGATGCCAAAGACATATATGCCAGGCTCAAAACCTTGCACCTCAAATGCGGCAAGGTCGATCGCTGAAACCGGGAACTTTGCCGGGCTTTTGCCCGCTTGGCGAAGACGATCGGTGACAAATCGAATCAGTGGATGATCCTGCGTTACACGCTCAAAAGCACTGGACGGATTTCCCTGACGGTTCTCGAAGAGCAATGGTTTAGGACGTTGACTCAACAGCTGGCTTCGCCCCTGTAAGCGATACAGATCTACAAACTCAGCGAACTCGACTCGAGCCTGCACGGAAAGCTCAAGGTCATATTCCATTGGGTCTCGATCAGACGGCACAAAACGTGAGCCGGGATAGTGCACGATCAGAAAATCACGTGCATAGCTCAACAAGTCTTCCCCCCGGATGTACCGGCCCAACTCCTTGGCAGCCCGCACCTTGTTCTGGATGAAGTCACTATGCGCGATTAACTGAGTAGCCTGAGCCTCGAGCTCCTCTTGCTGCCGATTGGTGTTTTCAATCGCGAGGCTGGCTTGATTGATACGCTGAGTCTCTTCTTCCGGAGTCAGCTTATGGGTAAGTAGGTCTTGAGTTAGCTCCCGAATTTGCTCTCCAAGAATCCCCTCCATACTACCCAACGCGCACGTGAATATATTCAGCCTATCCAGCAAGCGGTCATAGACTCGTTCGTCGATGGTGTCGGCATACATAAAATTCCAGATCATGATCCGCTCAGCTTCCTGGCCGATGCGGTCAATTCGACCTATCCGCTGCTCAATGCGCATTGGGTTCCAAGGAAGATCGTAGTTGATGACCAAGCTGGAGAACTGTAAATCGACCCCCTCTGAAGCCACTTCAGAAGACAATAGAATACTGGGGCCCTGAGGTTCTTGAAAGCGCGCCAGCGCCTGCTGTTTATCCATGCCCCCCTGGACCAACACAGAGGCATAGCCATCTTCACGTAAACGTTCAGCAAGGTAGGCCAGGGTCTGCCGGTAGAACGCAAATAAGACTACCTTTTTACCTGGGTTGTCAGCCCAATAGATACGCAGATTCTTCAGCAACTCAGCGTACTTGCTATCGTTGTGCCTCAGCGTTTCGTAATCGCCCACCTCTCGGGCAATATCCACCAACGCCGAGAGCAGCGACCCCATCTCATCAGGCTGTGGTGCCTTCTCTTCCAGCAGATCACCTTGTAAGTCATACAAGGTCTCCTCAAGTTCATCCTGCTCCAGAGCAGCATGTTTTTTCTGCCAGGCTCGGCAGGCTGCCGCCATACAGCTGGACATCTGTCGCTGCGGGATAGTCAGCATGAAGCCAGTGGATACAGCACGCGCCACACAGTACCCACGAATCGCTTCAGTGACCTGCTCGTAAAAATCGGACTCACTACCGCTCATGGTTGCGCGGATCGCGTATGGCGCACGCACTACCCGCCCTTCGTGCACGTCCCGTTTTAGGGTACGGGTCACTACCTTACTGAGCGGGTTTATTCGGTCTAGTTGATCAGCCAGCTCTGCCCGCCCTTTGGGATCGGCCAATCTCTTGTTACTGGGGGCATGCCCCCGCAGATAGGTGATCTGCTCGTTATCCTCGAAAAAGCGTGCTTCAAGCGCCTCATCCAGGCCTTCGACAAAATCCGTGCGCGTAATTGGCCCAGCCAAAATTCGATCTCGCAACCTTACGATAGGAGCATTAGCCTCAAGGCTGTATCGAAAGCTCTCCTCGTAGGGGAAGGCATCTTCGTCGATCAGATTGAGCAGGTTGAATAAGTCTGAACTGCGCAGTTGGATGGGTGTGGCCGAAAGCATGACCAGACTTGAGGCTACGGGGCGAAGCAACCGTCCCAACAGATTGGTCTGAGTACCCTTGTTACGCAGATAGTGCGCCTCATCGACCACAACCATATCCAGCAACGGCTCGTCCACCTCTGCATCTTCGAGAAATCTGGCCAATTTAGCAGCAGAGCGCTGACTGACTTGATCCGGCGAATTGAAGCCACGAGGTGGGCGCAACCCTTGCATGCTCGCGATGACCGCGAAGCCATCCTGTGGTCGCTCCCGCACTGCCTGAAGCTTCTTCAGCAAATCTCCTGCATCGACCATCTCCGCCAGCACACCAAAGCGGTTGGCCAGCTCATCACGCCACTTCTCCCTCAACATAGCCGGGCAAACAACCAATAATCGCTTTGCATCCAATCGCGCGCGCAATTCAGTCCAAATCAAGCCAGCCTCAATGGTTTTGCCTAGACCCACTTCATCAGCAATCAGAATGCCGTTGCAGGGCGAATCGAGAAACTGCAACACCGGCTTGAACTGATACGCCAGAAACTGGGTATTGGTAGTGTTGAGGCTGTAGATCAAGTTGGCCAGCTTGCCACTGAGCCGGTGAAAAGTAATCGCCGCCCGCAGGTCATCCTCGCCACTGAACCGTCCCCGCTCAATACACTCGTAGGGGCGTAGAGGCTTGTTTTCAACTTTTTCGAGGGTCGAGGGCAAAACGAAATCCTCGCTGCCATCGAGAAACGAAACCAACACCCGCTGTCGATGTGCAGGGCCATCGGTTTCGTTACCCAAGATGCCGACCCGCGCCGGATTGGCTTTCAGCCTGACCTTGTCGCCTGGATTCAGAATGCTCACTCCGGAGCTCCCTGCATTTTCCGAATTAACCTATCTGACTCCATGCTCAGCTCAGCCCCTTCAAATGTTTCAATGAGCTGACCTGGGAAATGCTTTTCGTACCACTCAAGCTTGGTTTCCCGATGGTTGCGGTAACCCTCGTCGGAAATCATGCCCCAGTGCTCCCAGATGTACGTTTGCCCTTGGCAATGAACCAGGAAGTCAGGCAGGTAAAATGTTCCATCTTTCGCGTATAGAGGCTGCTCATACTCGAAGGGAAGTTCACGCTCGAACAGCATGTTCGCGATGATGACCTCTGACTTCGATCGCACCATGAACTGGGCAAGCGTATGATGAATTTTGCCCTCCTCATACCAATCACACTTTCTGCTGAGCAGTTGCGAAACAGGCCTCATATCAAACAGTGAGGAGTTGATAACTACCAGATGTGACGCTTCAGGGCGACGCAGAGTTAACAGTGGGGAAAGGTCTTCTTCGATCAGAAGCGTGCAGTGCTTTTTGGCACGCGTCAGACCGGTATAGAGCAGCTCAGGTGAAAGCAGTGCCTGTTTGCTCTTGGGCAGCACGAAGTAAACACGCTCAAACTCGCTACCTTGAGACTTGTGCACTGAAATGGCATAGGCAAGCTCCAGGTTATCCTCCACTTTCTCGTCCCCAATCCATTTTCCATCGGGTGTTTTACCCAGAGAACGCCCATAGCCGATCCAGAAGCTCTCCTTGCGGGAAAAAAGAACTTGAAAATGCTTAATTCGGAACCAGGGTCCAAACGCATTTTTCCCATCCAATGCATGGGCTTTGACAAACCCGAGCTCTCCGTTGAAAACCTCTACAGGTTTGTTTGAGCGTCCATGAGTATCCCAGGCCCACAGGGGCTTGGAGCGCGAACGATTTCGGATTTGCATGACCTTATCAAACAGCGCTACCCCATCAATCAACCGATGTGGATCCGGCCTCCGTCCCTTACTGGCGACCTGAAGCAGCCCGTTGAGATGATCAGTACCGAAAAACTCACCGCGATATGGCGAGATAACCTGGGATTGCTCAGGGCGATCTACCCCCTCCTTATTCTTGAAGGCTGCTCGCCATAGCTCATATGGCTTCTCGTTATTCAGCGTCAGGCCCGTATCGGCTTGCATATCCGACTGCAGACTAGACACCAGCTTGTCCTCGAGATCCTGCTGGCCACTCCAATAGATAACCTGCAAATCCTCGTCGACCTTCCCTCCCTCTTGAACTCGGGCAAGCATCTGTTCGGCATGGGCCTTCTGAAGCTCTACCTCGCCACCGCTGTTACGCAGAATGAACAGCGAGGCTAGGTCAATAATCCCGGTGCCCGTCTTCTGGAGACGGTTTTCCATTTGCCGCACATTAGTGCACAGGGTCCCCAGACACTCGGGATAGTCCTTACCTAGCCAATCGATCAAATCCGCAAACACCTTGCCGCGACCTATTGGCGGCAGCTGGCTGGGATCACCAACCAGAATGAGTCGCCTCACCGAATTCCAATTGATGGCTCGGAATAACGCGGCAACCAACGTAAGGTCGAGCATGGAGGACTCATCGACGATGTAGGTCTCTATACCCTCCTCTCGAAAACCGCCCTGCCGCTTGAAGGTCAGGTTGTCATTCAACCAGCCGCGCTGAGCCAGAAACGAGTGGATGGTGGAGGCAGCTTTGCCCGTTTTTTCACGGATGCGATCTGCGGCCTTACCTGTTGGGGCCAAAAGCTGAAAAGATGCTCCGCTGCCGTGGACTCTTTCGACAGCATGAATCAATGAGCGAATAACGGTCGTCTTCCCGGTCCCAGCAGAGCCAGCCAGCACACACAATGGCCTGACAAAAATCTGCTGACAGACTGCAATCTGGCCCTCTATCGCCTCCCGGTACTGATCAGCGTCCATCCGGCTCAGGATGCTGCAGTCATCGCGAAGGTAATCGCCCCAATGAGACTCCGTCAGAGGCACCTTAAAGCTGATGTCGGCTCGCTTATTGAGCTCACGCAAGCACTTTGAAACCAGTTGCTCGTCTTCCCAGGCAGAGCGCAGGTACACGTAGCGTTGCCCTTCGTGCTCCCGAAACTCGAGAGCGCCCAGCATGTGCTCCTTATCGACCTCGTAGTAGCGCTCGGTAAACTGGTGTCGTTTCCACTCAGCGACAAAGCTCAAGTCATGGTTAACGTCATGCAAAACCTGAGATAACTCGAGGAATGTTTGCGTCGACTTGATGAGCAGCTGACCGACCGTGAACGCACGCAGACGCCTCCAGTCGTCCACCTCATACAAGAAAGCCGGCGCGATGTTGGGCGATGGGAAGATTCCGTGTTCGATCTTGCTGAGCCCAATGGTGTCATCCGGTCCGTCGCCGATATATGACTCGCAAAGGATGTAGGGGTTGTCGATGATCTCACTCAATTTGGCCGGCAGGCCATAAGTCGTTCGATCCTCCCCTAGCAAGCGCCTCACTTGAGTGCCATCCAAGCCGAACCTAGGTAACAAATCTCGACTGAGTGCTCGCTCCTCATCCGTCCTTAGCTGCCACTGCCGCTTGACCTTACTGACCTCATCGCTGTTAAGGGCAAGTCCATCAAACGCTTTTGCAGTACCATCGAGAAAGGCAAAAACAGCATCCTTGATCGCGACAGCCTCCTCAGCTTTCGCCTTGACGAAGCCAGGGATGGCGGCCTGAAAGCCGATGACATCAAGCACAGCCGGCAACCCGGGATAAAGCCCTCGACCTTGCCAAAGCTCGGCAATCACTGATTGGAGCCAGCTAATCCGGCTGCCCCAGTTTTCGCTATCGTCGCCCAGCTCTTGCAGACGGCAAGCAACCCCAAGTAGCTGCTCTACCAGAATGAGGGCATCGTCGTCAGATACATGCCTCGCTGCGTACTTGCATACTCGTGGGTTCGCCGGTACAGCAAGAATCTGCTCCAACACCTCCGGCTTATCCGTATAGCGGTGATAAGGGATCCGCATGCCCTGATCGGGGTAGTGGCTGGATACCACTCGCTGCCAAACGAATCCACCATATCGGTCTATGGTCTCCTGGCTGCATTCGTCATAGAACAACTCCTCACCCAGAGCCTTGACCCGCGAGACACCAAGTAGCACATAGCGCTTGTTGTCTTCCTCACTGAACGGGTTGCTGAAGTTAGCGTAGTAAAAAACCAGGCTTCGACCGACCTCAACCTTGGCAAAAAAATTCCGAACCGCGGCCAAACGTTTGTCTGGATCGTATCCCCCCCTGGCTAGCTTGACCTCATCCTTATACATCTCCTCATAAGGCCAAATGCTGCAACTGGACGGTGGCATATCCCACTCGCGGCGCACGCCATCAGGACTTCTATCTTCCTTACGAAAGAACTCCGGCGTATCAGCAAAGGCATGAATCCTGTCCTGGCCGAAAGCATTGATGCTATACATGCAAGGCGGTACATCCTTGCCCAACTTGCTACACCCTTGACCACATACCTTCTGTTCTTGGGCCAAATCGCGCTGCTCGCCGATCATGGTGCCTGGATAAGACTGTTGTCCGACACAAAAGGTATTGGCAGCAGGGTCCTTACAAACATGACCATTCCAGCCATCTGCATGCCAAGCCAATCGAGCGGTGATATGCGTAGTCATTACTGCTGCTCCTTACTCATCACCGGAATCCCTATTGCCGCGCTTCGGAATAGACTTCTTCGGCACTGGTGGTAGATGGCACCAGCCTAGCTTTTCCTCAAGCTGGCGCCAGGCTTGATCGATCAAGGAACGCTCAGCGCGTTTGAAAACTCCATCGCGCAGGACCGATAGTGGTAGCCATTGACCATCTGTTTCCGGATAGAAGAAATGCGTGTAGGCGTTACCTGTGTGCGACAGACGATGGGGCTCGTACTGTTCGGAGAGCATCGTGAAAGCATGGTTAGGACTCTGCGCCACCTTTTTTGGAAAGCCCTCAGGCATCTGGATGGGGCTGCATTCCAGCTCGCAGCGGTCCAGGCCTATCTGACGGAGCCAAAGGCCGCCCTCATCCTCAGCGAACAGATCATTCTGGCGTTTATTCTTTGGGCCGATGTGCACGGTGACGAAACGGGTGCAACCGGGTGGCCGATACTGCAAAGGGATATTCGGCATACCAGTAGGTTCGGCCTGCTGCAAGGCATACCCTCGGTCACTAAGCGCGACCAGCAAGGGCGCCCCCAATGGCAGCACCTCAACAGACAGTTCCTGGCTTATCAGCTTCAGAAAGTCACGATCCTGGATGGAATCCATGTTGACCACCAGGTCGGCAATAGCACCATCGCGCAACGGAACATCACCACCATAGAGGAACTCCCACTGCCCGTTAACGCGCTGCATCGGCAGGCTAATTCTTCTACTTCCCTGTCCATAACGCATAGTTCAATTCCCCTCGGCCTATTCGGCGAAAAACGCCCAGGCGATGCGATAGTCGGCTTCGCGGTTGGCCGGCATAAACCAGGCGCTGTCCATCACATCGGTGCTACCGCTCTGCTCGCCTGCAGCTTGCTGGCCGTCATCAGCATCATTGTCTTCGTCGTCATCGACGTCGTGGCCTTTTTCTTCGGCGCAGGTTGGACCTCGTAGGAACTAAAGCAAGCATGCTTGTTGGTGAAGGAGTAATCGTGATGGACCATCCTTGGGATACTGCAGCCTTTTTTAATACGATAGCAGTCACATTATCCGCGTTGCCCTTCAAGCGTAAAGCCACCGGTACAATTTTCCCTTCATATCAATCATGTAAATCGTCATCTACATGACTGCACTTAGCTGGACGTGCCCCCCTGAAGCCGACGCGGCAGGGAACTTGAGTCTATGGAAGTCTTCAGTCGACACCTGGCTCAGCCTCCGGCCCGACTAAGGTATTTTTTCAGCCGATCAGCCTGGTTAACCTCCTCGAGGTTATCGAACCCGATTCGCGCCTTACTCCAGCACAGAAAGCAATCATCGAAACCGATTACGGCATGCTGAACAGCCAACTGCTGATTCCTACTCGCAAGGCGCTGGTGCAGTATGTATTGCAGTGTTATCAGATCGACCCTACAAAAATGGAGCCCCGACCTGAATCCCAGCAGATCGTCGTGAGAAATCTGACTGAACTGGAGCCATGGCTGTATAGCTGATAGTTGGGCTAGGCCGGATCCGTACTTCCGTACTGAGTACAGCCTGTCTGACCATGCAACGGGACGACCGCGCTACGTGGGTAATAGCGAAACCTGCAAACACTAGTGCGAGGATTGCATCAAGTCACTCCCCTGCCCTTCGCTGGCCGAAGGCAATGCCTGCAAGCCCAGGGGACCCAATGTGTTGATCGATGACAATGACCGTCTGGGCAGCTCCGTTTTCCGCACTACAGGCTTCGCCAGCATCCGCACCACGGCGGCATCCATGAGTGTCGTGCACTTTATTATTTTCTGCTCAAGCTCCTGACAATGCGGCCCGGCCAAGTGAACTTGTAAATAGGGCTTACGAATTGCGCCAGTTAAAAATCGATCGACGTCTTTTTCACGCACCGGACGCCGACGCTATCAGCGCGCCACGCAAAATTATTCAAAACGCAAAAAACTTTACAGTAAATAAATTTACACTAGCGCCTCGTATCAGGCATCATCTGGACCAGCTCACATTCAGGAATGCCAATGCCGCTCCCCAAACACGAAGCCCTCCTCAGGCTACGCGCGATAGAGCTAATCAGCTATTGGGAGGGTCGCCTGGTCACCACTCAGTTGATGACATGGTTTGGCATCAGCCGCCAGCAAGCTTCTTCCGACATCAATCGCTATAACAGCGAATTCAATCCAGGCTCGCTAATTCACAGCCCTGCAGTTAAAGGCTATGTCCCGACGGCTGGCTTTCAGCCCGTACTGAGCGCTGGGCACATCAATGAGTACATGGCACTCATCGGCGATCAATCTGATCAGCCCGTGTCTGAAATTTTGGAAGCTCACCCCAGCGTCACTACTGTCCAACTTCCAGACCGTGCAGCCCGCCCTGAAGTGGTTCGCGAGTTAATCAGAGCCTGCCGCAATGCCGGCAGCCTGAAAATACTCTACGCCTCCATGTCCAACCCGCAAATTCATGAACGTGTGATTTCACCTCACACTCTCGTTTATACGGGTTTCCGTTGGCACGTTCGCGCTTGGTGCCATAAGCGCCAGGCCTTCCGCGATTTTTTACTCTCACGTATCTATCGCTCGCCAAAATCGTGCGACGCTCATGCTCCCTTATCGAGTACAGACAATGGCTGGCACGACCAAGTCAACCTGACACTAATCCCTAATGAACTACTCAGCGATGCCCAAAAGTCTTTAGTTGAGCGCGATTTCGGTATGCCAGAAGGCCGCCTACAGCTGACAGTTCGTACAGCACTTGCCCACTACACCCTTCAACGATATCAGGCTGCCATCACCTCAGAAGAAGCCGAGCGAGTACGCGAGCATCCATTGCAATTGCTTCCCACTGATCGCGCCAAGCTAACTCCCTTCCTCTTTAGCAGTGATGGGAAATAGGCATGCATAGCTTCCATTACGACTCCGACTTAATCGGCGGCTCGTTGCAGGTGCGTGAATCACGCATCGTTGCAGACCTGCTGCTGCAGGACGCTAGCCCTGAGCAATGGCATGAGGTCATACAGCAACAGAACCGGCTGCAGAAACGCGCACCAGCTTCGGCCAAGCGTGTGGCTCAAGCCATCCGCAAGCGTCTGGAGCGATTGGATGCCCCTTTCTGGCGGGCAATTCGAGATGGAGATGATGAACTCGCCACTCAAGTGGTGTTCTGCTCGGCCTTGGAGCGCAACCTGCTCCTCGTCGAATTCATCGAGACCGTCCTCAAAGACGCTTTCGTCACCCGCGCCGGCGTGCTCGAATCCTACCACTGGAATGAGTTTCTGGATGAACGCAGCCATCGAGATTCGGCCATCACCACCTGGACGGAGTCCAGTCGCAAGAAGATGGCGCAGGTCGTCTATCGCATGCTGACCGAGGTCGGCCTGTTGAAAAGCACCCGCAACATGAAATTACAAAACCTGATGATTCGGTCAGAGGTCCGCGTATTGCTGGATGACAGCTACCGCAATCGCATAAAAGCCTGTTTGGAAGTATCCAATGCCCCCGGATAGTAGGCGTGGAATAAGGAGTGTTCGCATGAATCAGCAACTGCAGGATCGGCTAAACCAGATCCCAGACAAGATCCTCACCGAAGAGTTCTTGAGGAGCCAAGGATTGGGCAATGAGCTCGGTTTCTGGATCTTCGACTACGCCCCCGAGGATGAGCTGCAGGTGCGCGAATACCTCAGTTTTCTACAGGGGTTCCTCGCCAAGAAGCATAGCCAGCTCAAAGTGGCTCATATCAATTTGCTGCAGGCTATGCGCGAATACCTGGATCAACGCAGCTTCACTGAAAAAGCCATTCAGATGCAGCAAACCAAAGGTGACCTCGCGTTGCTCAAGGCGCTGTCCGGACCGCTGCATATGGACAAATTCGCGCCCTTCCTAATGGAACACAGCGACGCCGATCAACACGACGTGGTGCTAATCAGTGGTGTGGGCTCAGTTTGGCCGGTTCTTCGCGCCCACAACCTTCTCAACAAGCTGCACGCGCTGCTTGGCCACAAGCCTCTGGTTCTTTTTTACCCCGGTCATTACTCAGGGCAGTCACTCGCCTTGTTCGACCGCATTCCCAGCAACAACTACTACCGCGCCTTCAAGCTGGTTCCCTGATAAATAAGGACGATTGCCGTGAGCATTAAAGATATTTTCTTCAAGGAACTCGATCGCCCGATCAACGGCGTGGTTAAGGCGGATCAGTCCGACGACGCAACCGTGCACCAAGAGCTGGATGAGTACGTTGTCACCAACGAGCTGGAAAAACACTTCCGCAGCTTCTTCGAGTCCTACAGTACTGACTTGAACGATCCCTCCATCGCCAACCGCGTGGGCGTATGGATCAGCGGTTTCTTCGGCTCGGGTAAGTCGCACTTCCTCAAGACCTTGTCATACCTGCTGGCCAACATCGAAGCGCGCGACGACCAGGGCAACGCTCGCAAGGCTGTTTCCTTCTTTGATGCGAGCAAACTGCGTGATGCCACCATCCGTGCCGACATCGACAAGGCCGTTGCCAACAGTGCCGATGTCATCTTGTTCAACATCGACAGCAAAGCCAGTTCCAACGATGCTGGAAACCCGATCCTCAATGTCTTCCTACGGGTGTTCAACGAACATCAAGGTTTTAGTGGCGACCATCCCCACATCGCCCACATGGAGCGTCACCTGGCCCAGCGCGGCGTCTATGAGCGATTCAAGCGAGCCTTTAATGATTCCACCGGGATGGACTGGACTGAGGAGCGTGATGGCTATCAGTTCTACCAGGATGACATTGAGCAAGCGGTAGCCGCTGCCCTCGACCTATCTGCTGAAGCCGCGCACAAATGGTTCGAAGACTCCGAACAAACGTTCAGCGTCTCGGTCGAAAACTTCTGCAACTGGGTACGCGAATACCTCGACACCCAGCCAGCCAAACACCGCGTGCTGTTCCTGGTGGACGAAGTTGGCCAGTTCATCGGCAGCGACACCAAGCTGATGCTGACTCTGCAGACTATCACCGAAAACCTCGGCACCATCTGCAAAGGCCGCGCTTGGATTATCGTCACCTCTCAGGCCGATATGGATGCCGTACTGGGTGAGCTGTCCGCCTCCAAGGCCAACGATTTCTCGAAAATTGCCGGGCGCTTCAAAACCCGACTTTCGCTTTCCAGCTCCAACACTGACGAAGTCATCCAGAAGCGTCTGCTGCGTAAAACTCCGGTAGCTGAAGCCGAGCTGCGCACCCTCTGGGACCAGAAAGGCGACATCCTGCGCAACCAGATCACCTTCGACCGCTCCGGCCCGACCCTGAAGAACTTCGATGGTCCGGAAAGCTTCATCAGCAACTACCCCTTTGCGCCGTACCACTTCCAGCTGGTGCAAAAGGTCTTCGAGGAAATCCGCAAGGTCGGTGCCACCGGAGCGCACCTGGCCTACGGCGAGCGCTCCATGCTCGATGCCTTCCAGATGGCCGCCATGGCCATTGCGGATAAACCGCTCGGAGCGCTGATTCCCATGTACAGCTTCTACCGCGCCGTCGAGGGCTTCCTAGATACAGCCGTCAAACGCACCATCGACCAAGCAGGCGAGAGCAGCGTCCTCGACGCCTTCGACGTACAGATCCTGCGCACCCTGTTCATGATCCGCTATGTAGACCTGATCAAGGGCACTCTCGACAACCTCGTCACCCTCTCCATCGAACAGGTCGACGAAGACAAACTGGCTTTACGTCGCAACATCGAAGAAACCCTCCAGCGCCTTGAAAAGGAAAGCCTGATCACCCGCAACGGTGACGAGTTTGTCTTCCTCACCAACGAGGAGCGCGACATCACCCGCAAGATCAAGGCCACAGAGATCGCCGGTTCCGAGGAGAACAAGGCACTGTCGGACCTGATCTATAAAGACCTGCTCAAGGACAAGAACAAGTTCCGCTACAGCGTCAACAAGACCGACTACAGCATCGGTCGCTACCTCGACGGCCACAGCCTGGAAGGCCGTTACGAGCACGACCTCCGTGTCGAAGTGATCTCGCCACTGGATCTCGACTACGCCCTCTATGGCGAAGCCGGCTGCATCAATAAAAGCAACGAAGCTCCTGCCGGCATGGCACTGTTCAAATTACCCGATAGCAAGGATTTCTTCACCGAGCTGCGCACCTGGCTGAAGACCAACAAGTTCATCCGCCTCAACGACGACGGCAGCCAGCCTGAGCTGAGTAAGATCCTCGCCGAACGCGGTCGCGAAAACCAAGAGCGTAAAAAGCGCCTGCGCTTGCTACTGGAAGAGCTGGCCGAGCGCGCAGAGGTCTATGCACAAGGGCAGCACCTGAAGCTCAAAAGCAACAATATTGTTAGCAAGTTCGACGAGGTGTGCCAGTACCTCCTTGAAAACACCTTCACCAAATTAGGCTACTTGCGAGTATTACAGCAGGAGCCCGAGCGTGAACTCCACGCCATTCTGCACACTAACGACATCGGCCAACTCGGCCTGACCCTCGATGGTGATGAAGGCAATCCGCAGGCCATCAAGGAAGTTGAACAATTCGTCTCGCTGCGCGCCTCCGGCAACGAACGCTTGCTGGTCGCAGACATCATCGAGCGCTTCAGTAAGCGCCCCTATGGCTGGCCGGACGGAGAGATCCTGCTGGTCCTCGGTCGCCTGGCAGCTTCCAGCCGTATTTCTTTCCACGCCGCGGGCCCCAGCATGCCGCTGCCGGACGCCTTCGAGTACCTCACCAACAGCCGTAAGCGCCGTGAAGTCTCGGTGCAAAAGAAGCGCCAGACCGACGAAGGACTGCTCAAGCAAGCACGTAATCTGACCCAGGAGCTGTTCAACGCCCTTGGCCCAGCAGGCGAGAAGGAGTTGTTTGAGTATTACTGCGTGCACTTCGGCAGCTGGCGCACCAACCTGGAAAAATACAAAGCAACGGTTAGCGCCGGGCGCTTCCCTGGCAAAGAGTCAATAGAACAGGCCTTGCTCAGCCTGCAGCGCCTGCTGAGCAACACTGATAGCGTCGACTTTTTCAAGGCCGTGGTCGACAACAAGGATGACTTGCTGGATCTGGAAGAGGACTACCGGGATCTACACGAGTTCTTCACCAACCAGTTGCATACCTGGCAGCAACTGCAGCTGGCCTTGCGTCGTTTCGACAAGAACAAACCAGCGCTGGATAAAGACGAGAAAGCCCGCAAAGCGCTGGCCGAGCTGAAAGCCATTGAGCAGAACACCACGCCCTACGGTCAGCTGCACCAGGTCGCAACACTGGTTGAAACGGTCGAAACCATTAACGCCGCCATCTTGGCTGAAAAGCGTCAACATGCCCTGGCCCGTGTCGACGAGAAAATCGCCCAATTACAGTCCGAGATTGCCAAAAGCGGTATCGAAACCGCTGAGCTGAGTAACCGCTTACTGCGTCCCTTGCAACTGGTCAAGGCGGACCTAGAGACCGAAACCAGCATCGCCAACATCTACATGCTGCAAACCCAGACCGCTGACGAGCGCCTGAACGACGGCGTATTCGATCTGGAGCGCGTCATTCAGGCCGAGGTTGAACGCCTGCAGAAGCTTCAGGAAGAGCAGGCCAAGGCCGCACAGGCAGCCAACACAGCTAACGGCGTCAAGGAAGACCGAGCGCCTGCCTTGGTGCCAACCTCCAAACCTGTAGCGCCGCCCAAACCGGTGGTCGAGGTGGCGGCGACCAGTGTGTTCAACAAACTAGGGAACGGCTTGTATCTAGAAAGCCAGAGCGATATCGACTGCTTTATCGACGCCCTCAAGGTAGAGCTGGAAAGTGCGGTTAAGCAAAACAAACGCGTTCGTATTCGCTGAACCAGCGCAACCAGTAGGAGATGAGACCACCTCCAGGCCGCAGTAAAGCGTCAATGTCAGCTCAAGAAGATTAGGGAAAGCCTATATGAACACCAACAACATCAAACGCTACGCCCCCAAGGCACGCACCGCCTTCATTGCCGCAATGACCAAGCGCGCAGCGCTGTTTGGCATCCGCGAATCCAGTATTCCCAGCATGGGCATCGAGCCGCTGGAACAGAAAGGAGATCTGGCCCTAATCGGCGATCGGCCTTTCCCGGCCAGCATCATCCGCCCCCGCGCCGCCTTGGTGAAAAAGGTCGAGCAAATGGGCTTTGCTCAGGCCATGGAGCAAGCGGCCTACAGCTGGTTCAACCGCCTCTGCGCCATCCGTTACATGGAGCTCAAGGGCTACCTAGAACATGGCCGCCGTGTGCTCAGCCACCCGGATCAACCGGGTAGTTTTCAGATCCTCGACGACTGCCTGGATATCGAGCTGGAAGGAGTCGACCGACAGCGCATTGCCGAACTGAAACTAGACGGCACCAAGGATGAAGAGCTGTACCACGAGCTGCTACTTGCCCAGTGCCATGCCTTGCATAAGGCTATGCCGTTCCTCTTCGAGGCGGTCGACGATGCCACCGAGCTGTTGTTGCCGGACAACCTGACCAAGACCGATTCGCTGATACGCGAGCTGGTGAGCGCCATTCCCGAGGAGGACTGGCAGGACGTCGAGATCATAGGCTGGCTGTACCAGTTCTACATCTCCGAGAAGAAGGATCAGGTCATCGGCAAGGTGGTGACGAGCGAGGACATTCCCGCCGCCACCCAGCTGTTCACCCCCAACTGGATCGTCCAGTACCTGGTGCAGAACTCCTTGGGTCGCCAGTGGCTGCAGACCTATCCAGACTCACCGCTCAAGGCCAAGATGCCCTACTACATCGAGCCAGCCGAGCAGACGCCAGAGGTACAGGCTCAGCTGACGGCTATGACCCCGGAAAGCATCGACCCGCTGACTATCAAGGTGCTTGATCCCGCTTGCGGCTCTGGCCACATCCTGGTCGAGGCCTACAAGGTACTCAAGGAGATCTACACCGAGCGTGGCCAACGCAGCCGCGACATTCCGCAGCTGATCCTGGAGCACAACCTGTTCGGCCTGGACATAGACGATCGTGCAGGCCAGCTCGCCGGATTTGCCCTGATGATGCTCGCCCGTGAGGACGACCGCCGCATCTTCGGCCGCGAGGTAAAACTCAACGTGCTGTCCCTGCAGGAAAGCAGCCAGCTCGACTTCCCCAACCTTTGGAAGGCTCTCAACCTGAACAGCGACTGGCAGCGTGGTCAGTCGCAGAGCCTGTTTGACAGCCAGCAGAGCGACCTCAGCGCCGCCCAAGCCGACAATCGCTACCTGTTGCTGAAAACTACCCTGGCGCGCTTTACTCAGGCCAAGACCTTCGGCTCGCTGATCGAAGTACCGACCGAAGATGCCAAACCGTTGGGCGAGCTGCTGGAGCAACTGCGGCATCTGGCCAAGGACGGCGATGTGATGCAGAAGCCGGCGGCGCATCAGCTAATCCCCTATGTGCAGCAGACTTGGGTATTGGCCCAGCGGTTCGACGCAGTGGTGGCGAATCCTCCGTATATGGGTAGCAAGTACCAGGCGCCAACCGTGAAAAAATTCCTGAAGGATAATTTCGGCGGCTTTGAGAAGGATCTGTTCTCCGCATTCATTATTCGCAATATCGACCTTGCCAAGCCGCATGGTCAGCTTGGTTTTATGACCCCGTTTGTCTGGATGTTTATTTCAAGCTATGAAACGCTGCGGGCACGCCTCATTGACGACGAAGTGATTTCAACTTTAGTTCAATTGGAGTATTCAGGGTTTGATGGCGCTACTGTCCCAATTTGTACCTTTACGCTTAACAAGGGGCATATTCAAGACTACAAGGGAAGTTACATCCGCTTGTCAGAATTTCGGGGCGCGATAAACCAGGGTCCAAAAACTTTGGAAGCGATTCGGAATCGCGACTGTGGTTGGTTTTATACGGCTAAACCAGATGATTTTAAGAAAATCCCAAGTAGTCCAATTGCGTACTGGGAGTCGCCCTCTGTACTTGAGACATTTGTGCTGGGTGAGTCTCTTGGCAAAAAGGTAATAATGCGAAAGGGCATGGTGACTGCTGATAATGAATCATACATACGCAATTGGAGTGAGGTTTCTTTTTCAAGAATTGGGCTTGGGTTGCCGAGTAGAGAGGCAAGCAAGGCGTCTGGAAAGAAATGGTTCCCTTACACAAAGGGCGGAGAATTCAAGAAGTGGTATGGAAATAACCAATTCGTAGTAAATTGGGAAAACGATGGCTATCTTCTACAAAATAAGAGACACCATAAAGATGATCGAGTCGCGGCAACCAACTTCAACTTGGATTTTATATTCAAGCCGGGCGCCACATATTCCAGTATTAGCTCAAGCAGCTTCTCAATAAGATATACACCACCTGGCTTTTTGTATGATCAGAAGGGCGCCCCTGTTTTTTCAGAAAGCAAAGAGGATCTTTTGTTTTCAGTTGCACTACTCAATAGCAAGGTGGCATCTAGGTATCTTAAAATTCTGTGCCCTACGCTCGACTTCAACTCCGGCAGCGTAGTTTCAATTCCAGTTCTTAATCAGGATAGGGTCTGGGGCGAACTACGTGAAAAAGTTGATCGCCTTATCGATACATCCAAGCTGGACTGGGACTCTTTTGAATTCTCTTGGGACTTTAAGTTAAATCCAATTATCAAAGTCGCTCGCCACGGCGGACATAAAAAAATGCGTACATCTATAGCAGAGCACGCTAGTGACTGGAGTGATAAAGTTCTTGACGCTGCAAATATTGAAGCCTCGATAAATTCGGAGCTTGCAAAAGCGTATAATGTTCTATGCATTGAAGACAGTGAAGCCTGCACAGACGAAGTAACCTTATTGAATAATCCAAAGTATCGGTACGGAGTTTCTGAAGAGGAACACGACAAAGCACCAATACAAATGTCCGATATTACATCGGAGCTTGTTTGTTACGGTATCGGTTGCATCATGGGCCGATTTTCCCTTGACCGTGAAGGGTTGGTCTACGCCCATGCAGGTAACAAAGGCTTTGCCGAACTGGTCGCCGAAGGTGCCTACAAAACCTTCCCCGCCGACAGCGACGGCATCCTGCCGCTGACCGATCAGGAATGGTTCGCCGACGACGCAACCAACCGCTTCCGCGAGTTTGTCCGCACAGTCTGGGGCGACGAGCATCTGCAGGAAAACCTCGACTTCGTTGCCGAAAGCCTGTGCCTGCACGCCATCAAGCACAAGCGCAGCGAGTCGGCGCTGGACACCATCCGCCGCTACCTCAGCACACAGTTCTTCAAGGACCACCTCAAGACCTACAAAAAGCGCCCTATCTACTGGCTGTTCAGTTCAGGAAAGCATAAAGCCTTCGAGTGCCTGGTCTACCTTCACCGCTACAACGAAGGCACATTGGCACGCATGCGTACTGAGTACGTCATTCCGCTCACCGCCAAGCTCAACACATACGCCAACAAACTCGAACAAGATATCGAAGCCAGTACCAGCACCGCCGAGAAAAAGGCCTTGGAAAAACAACTCGCCACCCTGCACACACAACAAGCCGAACTCGCCACTTTCGACGAAAAACTCCGCCACCACGCCGACCAGCGCATCAGCCTGGATCTGGATGAGGGGGTGAAAGTGAACTATGGCAGATTCGGCGACTTGCTGGCTGAGGTTAAAACGATCACCGGCGGCGCTACGGAATAAGGATATCCAAAATGGGCAATCTCAAAAGCTTGAGTGAAATTTTTGAGCACCGACTGATACGTATTCCTGACTACCAACGAGGCTATGCTTGGAGTCATCACGAACTAGATGACTTTTGGGAAGACCTGCTGCAGCTGGCGGAAAATCGCATCCACTACACGGGAGTCATCACGTTCGAGCCCGTAAAAGCGGAGGCTTTCAAGGCGTGGCCGGATGACGCATGGCTAATCGAAGGAAAGGGCTACAAGCCCTATTACGTTGTGGATGGTCAGCAGCGCTTAACCACGTCGATAATTCTGGTTCAAGCGATTACTGAAAATGTCGCCGACCATACCGAGCTCAATTACCAGACAAAAAATGAGATCCATCAAAAGTATGTCCAGCAGGTTGCATCGGATGGCTTGCGACAATCGTTCCTGTTCGGGTATGAAAAAGATGATC
The DNA here is from genome assembly GCF_055407145.1 of Pseudomonas sp. c313. Classification (NCBI taxonomy): domain Bacteria; kingdom Pseudomonadati; phylum Pseudomonadota; class Gammaproteobacteria; order Pseudomonadales; family Pseudomonadaceae; genus Pseudomonas; species Pseudomonas sp. c313. The sequence goes on from NZ_JBUZRD010000009.1 coordinate 124,055, forward strand.
CTAGCGAGCAATACCTAAGAACCAGGATCTTCGGCCAAGGCTCATCCAACAGCCAGTATCAGGACACCCTGTACACGCAAAACCTTGCGTACGCCAAAAATTTCTTCCTCGTAAAACTCAAGGAAATGAATCCCGAGGAAGTAGCTTGTATATTTCGCAAGCTCACTCAGAAGCTGAAATTCAATGTTTACGAAATCGACGACGAAATCGACGTATTCGTAACATTTGAAACGATGAACAATCGTGGCAGACCCCTATCAAATCTTGAGCTACTCAAGAACCGTCTGATTTATCTATCGACACTATTCCATGATAACGCCGGCCACCCAGTCCTTCGCCAAAGCATTAATGAAACCTGGAAAACAATCTACGAACATCTTGGAAAAAATCCAGATCGCCCATTATCAGACAATAGTTTCTTGCGTCACCACTGGATCATGTATTTCCAGTACACGCGAAATAAAGGTGATGATTACATACGCTTTCTTCTAGATGAAAAATTCACAGCTCGCGGTGTAACACATCCCGCCACTGAAGATAAGCGCGTTACCATCGAAGAAATAGTGAACTACGTCAGAAGCTTGCAAGAGGCTATTAAGCCCTGGTTCCACATTCACAACCCACATTTTCCTCTTCCAGGTTTTGATAACTCAAAAACCAAAGATTTGCTTGATGCACTGAATCGGCTGAGCTTCCGGGCTTTCCGCCCGCTGATCCTGGCAGCCTTTTGCACAAACCAACTACCAAACGACATCAATCGACTGCTGTCAGCAGCCGAGCGCTACAACTTCACGATTTTCACAATAAGTCAAAGACGCGCTAACACGGGGGACTCCGAGTTCTACGGTTTGGCAAGACGTTTGCTACGCAAAGAGTTAACTATTGAGTTCGTCGTAAGCATGATCAGCAGTTGGACTGAAAAATACTATTCAGCCACCAACTTCGAGCGCTATATCAAGGAAAGATACGAGCTTGGTCGTCAAGGCTTTTATCACTGGGACGGGATTCACTATTTACTGTATGAGTACGAGACACACCTTCTGAAACGAGGCAAGCAGGCGACTCGAAAACTTGACTGGCATGAGCTTACCCATTCCAAGAAAGATCATGTAACCATCGAACACATCTACCCGCAAACAGAAACCGATTATTGGGCAGCCAAGTTCAATCCGTACACTAACGAGCAGAAGCGCTTTCTTTCACACTCGCTGGGCAATCTGCTGCCCCTTTCTAGAGCTAAAAACGCTTCACTGCAGAATGACTCCTTTGTGCTTAAGAAAAACAATGGTAACGGTGTTGGATACTACAATGGCTCATGCGCAGAAAATGAGGTAGGTCAACTCGAAGGGTGGAATCCAGAAGAGGTTCTTTCTCGTGGATTGAGACTTTTAAAATTCATCGAGGAGCGTTGGTCGATAGCACTTGGTGACGAGAATGTTAAGAGGCAATTGCTTTGCTTGGACTTTGTCAAAGATGATATTCAGCAAATTTGATAATAAACAATACAAAGGAATTAACATGAGCGGCGTCAACGTCTATATTCGTGAAAGCTCGCCGCCATCTCCTGGAAAAACATCTCGATTGCCCCGCAACGGGTTCGACTCGGTACCTTGGCATTCAAGGAGCTGCGGGCTAGGTATCATGAGAGCGGCCAGGATATCGAGGCCGTAGATGCTTACCTCGACACCGAATGCATACGACTTTCAACCGCTTAATTGTGGGCACTGAGATTAATTGATGGATACGCAACAGCTCACCCAAGGCCTGCGGCAGGCATTGTTTACAGAAAATCACCGGATCGTGTTCTGGTACGACCCTGAACAGAGCTTCGTTAGCGAGCTGGAGCAACTCGACTTACCCGACGTGCAAGTGCTGAACATGCAGGGGAAGTCCACCTTTGGCACCAAGATCAAGCTAGAGCTTGAGGACACAGAAGGTAAGTACCTGCTTTATTTCCCCTGTGCCGAGCCTGACGCGAATGATGATTGGCTCCTGGACATCAAGCTTTACTCGCGAAGCTTCTACGCCGACAAGGTGTCAATTATCTTCAATGAGCTGGGTCTGCAGCAGCAGAGCCTACGCGAGCACCTGACCAGCCGTGAACGCTTCTTCAAAAGTACGGCACGAATTGCTGCTCTCAAGCGCCTGATCCAGCCCACTGATAACGAGCATGCTTTGGATCTGGCAATGACTGCCGTGGTACTGGAAGCAAGTAGTAACGACATCATGACGTTGCTATGCACCTTGGCTGACGATTCAGTACGCGACGATCTGGGGCTTGAGCAGAATCCCTCTGCAATCGATGAACTCTACAAGTTTGGCCTGATGCCGACATTGTTGCAGGCCTTGCGGGATGAGGTGGGCTACCCAGCCTCCCTTGAAGAGATCAACGGTGAGAAGCCATTCAGCTTTGGGCATTTCCTGATCCGGCTGCTGGCCACCGGGTTCTGTGAAAGCATTGGCGATATCCCCAATTGGGCCTCGGCGATTGCAATTCCTTCTGCCAACGCACGAGCAACTTCTCGTGCACTGCTGTCCCGTTGGCGCGATAGCTCACGCTTTTATAAGGCCTACGATGAGATATCAGGCTGGGTCGGTGAGGCCCTGCATATCGCTCAGAAGATCGGTGAAATCTCGCTAGAGGCCCTGGCCAACGTCGCGACCTTCGAAGCAGTCGAGCGGCAGATCATCGTTGACCTGACCAAAGCCATTCCAGAGGCCGATCCGCGTGATCTCGGTCTGTTTTCGAAGATTATCTCCGAACGCCTGGACAACTACTGGGCGACTCGACACAAGGACGATGAGACTCGCCGCAAGTACCGGCTGCTATACACGGCGCTCTCGTCCGCTATCGACCTGTTTACTCAGCGTCACCAGCACGCTGCAGGCTTCCACTTCGCCAGCACCGAAGCGGTGTACAAAGCCTATGAGAGCGAGCTGTACCGTTTCGACACTGCTTACCGCCATTACTTCGCCGCCTCCCAGCGCGCACACGTTGAGCTGCTGAAGAAGCTCGATGAAGCCGTCGAGCAGTGCTATGCGTACTGGTATCTCGATCAGCTCGGACGATCCTGGGGCGACCGTATCGAGACTGAACAACGTTTGGAACACTGGAAAATACCAGGCATTCCTAACCAGCATAATTTCTATGAGCGCTGGGTAGCGCCCTTGTTGGAGGGGCATCGTAGCAAGCGCGTTGTAGTGATCATCAGCGATGCCTTCCGCTATGAAGCCGCCGTCGAGCTGTGCCAGCGCATCAATGAAAAGCGCTACTGCAAGGCCAGCCTGAATAGCCAGTTGGGCGTATTGCCGAGTTACACCACATTGGGTATGGCTTCCCTGTTGCCACACCAGACGCTGGAGTATCGCGAAGGCAGTGATGGTGTTTTCGTAGACGGACTCAATACTGGCAACACCATCGCTCGCGACAAGGTTCTTGCCCAGCATGGCGGCATGGCCGTGACCGCGCTTCAGGTCAAAGAATGGTCCCGTGACGCTGGACGCGAAGCGCTTAAGGATCAGCAGCTGGTTTACGTCTATCACAACGTGATCGATGACCGCAGTGACAAGGGCGGTGGTTCCGAGGTGGATACCTTCCATCACGTCGACTTCGCCATCGAGGAGCTCACCGAGTTAACCCGCAAGATCCTCATGCACTTCAATACCAGCACGGTGTTGATCACGGCGGATCACGGATTTCTATTCCAGCAGAGCAAGCTCGAGGCTGCCGATCGCACCTCGCTTGCCGAGAAGCCGGATAGCGCGATCAAGAGCAAGAAGCGCTACGTCATTGGCCATACGCTGCCTGCTGCCAAGGATGTTTGGCAGGGCTCGACCACACAGACCGCAGGCACGACATCGGACACCCAGTTCTGGATACCCAAAGGTGCGAACCGTTTCCACTTTGTGGGCGGTGCGCGCTTCGTCCATGGTGGAGCCATGCCTCAGGAAATCGTTGTGCCTGTGCTGACGGTGAACCAGTTACGGGGCGAGAAAGCCGAAAAACGCACCAAGCGCAAAGTCGGGGTGATCTCGCCGAAGTCAGCCCTGAAGATGGTCACCAATATCCAGCGCTTTGACCTGATCCAGACCGAGTCGGTCAGCGAACAGGTGCTGTCGGTTACGGTTGCAGTTGCGATCTACGAAGGGGAGCAGCCGGTCTCCAGTGAGGAGGTTGTGACGTTCGACTGCGCGACGGATTCCATGAGCGAGCGCCTTAAACAGGTACGCCTGTCACTATCAGGCAGCGACTTCGACCGGCAGAAAGATTACTTCCTGGTGATCCGCGATAAAGATCTAAACACTGAGCTTGAGCGCTACCGTGTGACGATTGACCTGGCCTTCACCGACGACTTTTTTTGAGAGCACGAGACTAAATGGAAACCCAAATGGACAAAGATCTCGATCAGTTGCTCAACGAGCACTTCGCCGGTCGCGTGGTGCGCAAGGATCTGACCAAGCTGATAAAGGAAGGTGCGAACGTACCGGTTTACGTCCTTGAGTACCTACTGGGTATGTACTGCGCGTCCGATGACTCAGAGGTGATCGAACAGGGCCTGAAGAACGTCAAGAAAATTTTAGCGGAGAACTATGTTCGACCGGATGAAGCCGAGAAGGTCAAGTCTCTAGTTCGCGAGCGCGGCACGTACAAGGTGATCGACCGAGTCACCGTGCGACTGAATGAAAAAAAAGACCGCTACGAAGCCTCTTTCAGCAACCTCGGCATCAAGGATGCTGAGATCTCTGCTGGCATCGTCAAAGAATACGAAAAGCTCCTTGTGGGCGGCATCTGGGTGATCGCAACGCTGAGCTACTACCACGAGGAAGGCCAATCGGGATCTCCTTTTGGCGTCACGCTGCTCAAGCCAATCCAGATGCCTAACATGAACATGCAGGAGCTGTTCGAAGGGCGCGCAGCGCTGAACACACCGCAATGGCGCGAGGCTTTGATCCGCTCCATCGGCATGGAGCCCTCGACCCTGGATGAGTCCGTGCAGTGGCATTTGCTGGCCCGCATGGTTCCCTTCGTGGAGAACAACTACAACGTCTGCGAACTCGGCCCACGCGGTACCGGCAAGAGCCATATCTACAAGGAGTGCTCACCGAACAGCATGCTGGTGTCCGGCGGTCAAACCACCGTCGCTAACCTGTTCTACAACATGAGCAGTCGCCGCATCGGCCTGGTCGGTCTTTGGGATGTGGTGGCCTTCGACGAAGTGGCAGGCATCAACTTCAAGGACAGGGACGGCGTGCAAATCATGAAGGATTTCATGGCCTCCGGCTCCTTCGGTCGCGGCCGTGAGCAGATGGAAGCCTCCGCTTCCATGGTCTTCGTCGGCAACATCAATCAGAGCGTCGAATCGCTGGTGAAAACAAGTCACCTGCTCGCCCCCTTCCCTGAGCAGATGATCGACGCAGCCTTTTTCGACCGATTTCACGCTTACATTCCTGGCTGGGAAATCCCAAAAATGCGCCCGGAATTTTTCACCAACAGGTACGGGCTAATCGTCGATTACCTGGCAGAGTTTTTCCGCGAAATGCGCAAGCGCAGCTTCGCCGACGCCATCGACAAGCACTTCAAACTGGGTAACAACCTAAACCAGCGCGATGTGATCGCAGTACGCAAAACAGTATCCGGCCTGCTCAAGCTGCTCTACCCGCACGACGTATTCACCAAAGAAGACGTGCGCCAGTGCCTCGAATACGCACTCCAGGTCCGCCGACGTGTGAAAGAACAGCTAAAGAAGATCGGTGGAATGGAGTTCTACGATGTTCACTTCAGCTACATCGACAACGAAACCCTCGAAGAACACTTCGTCACTGTGAAAGAGCAAGGCGGTGGTGGCCTTATCCCAGAAGGACCGGGAAAGCCCGGTTTCATCCACACTATAGGCTTGAGCGGCAAAGGCATGCCTGGGTTATATCGGATCGAACTGCAGGTGACCAAGGGTACTGGCAAGCTAGCTACCTCCGGCCTATGGAACTCCAGCTCTGCCAAAGAACAAGTGAAGATTGCCTTTGACTACTTCAAGGCCAACGCCTCGCGCATCAGCGCCTCGGCTAAGGTGCTGGAGCACGACTTCCATTTACATGTGGTTGAACTGCAAAACACCGGCCCTCTTACTCATATGGCCCTACCCAGCCTTGTAGCTTTTGCTTCAGGCCTAATGGGCAGGCCTGCGCAAGGTCAAATGATAGTGCTCGGCGATATGAGCTTGGGAGGCAGCATCACGCCAGTTGAAAGCATCGCCGAGTGCCTGCAAGTGGCTTTCGACGCGGGAGGCAAGCGCGTTGCGCTTCCAATGAGCAGTGCCAAGGACATCCCTAGCATCCCAGCCGAACTGTTCACCAAGTTTCAGACCAGCTTTTATGGCGAACCAGTAGAGGCTGTATTTAAGGCAATGGGCGTGGATTGAAAAAAGTCTATCTATTAGCCCGCTTGCGACTTTGAGGCGGGCTGCTTGACCCTCCTCGAAGGCCATCTGCAATGCGGAATCTGGGTTTGAGGTGATGAGGATGCAACTCCTCTTCTTCAGGAATAACCGCCGGTAGAGAAGCATGGCAAGCAGCCAGATTGAGCACCAGCTTTTGAAATACTGGCTTAACCCATTGATTCACCCCTACAATTCCATTCTAACCAAGGAGTGCAATCGGATGGGGTTTTACATCGAAGGTATGGGTGAGGCTGTGATCAGCCTTCAAAATGAGGAATTTCGGGTTGACTCCAACACCTTGAAGCAAGGTGATACTATCCAGACAAGTCAACAAGCCTATGATGAGGACGACGTCGACTTCGAAACTTCGTTCTTCGCTACGTCGCGGGGTGAAACCACCGAAGCAAAGCAGCTCTTCACATGGAAGGTCGAATACACCCAAGATTTCAGCACTGGCAAGCTTTTTATTAACTCCGCTGAGTGTGTAACTCCAGGAGTGATAATGATAAAAGAACTCGCTTTCAGCGTTGTAGTCGAAAATGAGTAGTTAAAAGGAATTTGCGCCGGGCGCTTTCCTTTAAGCGCCCATTGCCTCAGCCATTGCATGCCCTGACGATGGATGGGCGCGCAGCTACATCGAACCTACTCAATTTAACTAGATTCGAGAAAGCCGTACTTTGGCAGTCGCTTCAAGCTTTGTCTGACTACACAATCTCGGGCCTTCCTCCGAACACCAGAAAAATCGCCCCCTCTACAACGCTCACCATGCGATGATCTCCACTCAGTTAATGCCAACGCAAAGGGGTCCCGCCTACACTGCTCCCAGGCCCTTTGACTGACGCCAAAAGCACCTCACTGTTGTGGATGGTACGGAATTCTGCCACCCGTAGGATGAGAACACCTGCCTTACACAGTTGATGATCGACCTCACCCTGATCTGCCATATCCTTCAGGTGATGATCAGAAAAGAGATCTGAGTACAACTCGTCGTGCCGATATCAGCCAGTGCCGGTCAAGAGAAAGATCTCGACAAGGAACAGACCGCAGCTAATGCAGTCAGGACTGGAGCTTTGACAGACCTCAACGCGACGAAGCCCTGTATGGCGAACTCTACGAGCTTTATGCTAACGGTGACCCAACGGTGACCAAAATGATCAAACGCCAGAAACAACAAAGCCCGGTCGTTTCCGAACCGGGCTAAGTCATTGAAAAATATGGTCGGGACGGAGTGATTCGAACACTCGACCCCTAGCACCCCATGCTAGTGCGCTACCGGACTGCGCTACGCCCCGACTAGGCGTGAAACTGGGTTCGCTTCGTAACGAAGCGATCAGGAATATACCGCAAGCTTTTGAAATGTGGAAGTATTTTAAAAGCCGAAGTTATTTCTTCAAAACCACCAGCACATCTTCGAGTTCGGAGATCATCTGGCGGATCATTTGCTTGTATTGGGTGGTGTCGTCTTTGGCTTCATCACCGGACATACGCTGGCGCGCGCCGTTGATGGTGAACCCCTGGTCGTAAAGCAACGCGCGGATCTGTCGGATCATCAGCACATCCTGGCGCTGATAATACCGACGGTTCCCGGTGCGTTTGACGGGGTTGAGTTGAGGAAACTCCTGCTCCCAATAGCGCAGCACGTGGGGTTTAACCGCACAGAGCTCGCTGACTTCACCAATGGTGAAGTAGCGTTTGCCTGGGATGACAGGTAGTTCGTCGTTATGACTTGGTTCCAGCATAAGCCTCAACTCGGGCCTTCAACTTCTGCCCTGGACGAAAGGTGACCACACGGCGAGCCGTGATCGGGATTTCTTCTCCCGTTTTTGGATTGCGGCCAGGCCGCTGACGTTTGTCCCGCAGGTCAAAATTGCCGAAACCGGACAATTTGACCTGTTCGTTGTCTTCTAGAGCGTGCCTGATTTCTTCAAAAAACAGCTCGACCAATTCCTTGGCCTCGCGCTTGTTCAGGCCCAGCTCTTCATACAGACGTTCCGCCATCTCAGCTTTCGTCAAAGCCCCCATACGTCACTTCCTTAACGTGGCGTTCAACCTTTGTTCGAGCGAGGTGAGGATATTTTGCGTCGTGGTATTCACCTCATCGTCATTAAGAGTGCGCGATGGATGCTGCCAGGTCAAGCCAACTGCAAGGCTTTTTCTATGCGGATCAATGCCTTTACCCTGATAAACGTCAAATAACCTGAGGTCTGTCAGCCATTCCCCTGCATTTTCACGGATTACCTCCAGAACGGCGCTGGCGGACACCTCACGATCGGCTACCAGAGCCAGGTCACGGCGCACTTCAGGGAAACGCGACAACTCGCTGAATTTAGGCATCTTGCCCGACGCTACTTCGGCCAGTACCAGCTCGAAAACGAAGACCGGACGGTCAAGACCGAGGGTTTTCGACAATTCGGGGTGGATGGCGCCAACGAAGCCTACCAGACGACCTTCACGCTCGATGCGCGCGGTCTGGCCCGGGTGCAACGCCGGGTGACTGCCTGGGACAAAAGTGAACGCACCCAGCGCACCGGAAAAGCCCAACACCGCTTCCACGTCAGCCTTGACGTCGAAGAAGTCCACCGCATCGCGACCCTGTGCCCAGCCTTCCGGCAGACGGCTGCCGCAGACTACGCCAGCCAGCATCGGCTCTTGCTTCAAACCTTCCAGCTGACCGACGAAACGCAGGCCGCTTTCGAACATCCGTACACGATCCTGTTGACGGTTCAGGTTGTAGGACAGTGCCTTTATCAGACCTGGCCACAAGGACGAACGCATGGCAGCCATGTCGTTGGAGATCGGGTTAGCCAGCAGCAGCGGCTCAACACCCGGACTGAACAGTTCGAACTGTTTCGGATCGATGAAGCTGTACGTCACTGCTTCCTGATAACCACGAGCCACCAGCAGGCGACGCAGTTCGGGCAGATGGGCACGGGCTTCGGGCTTGGCTTGTGGCGCCAAGCGCGCTTGCGGGTAACGAACCGGTAGACGGTTGTAGCCGTACAGGCGGGCCAGTTCTTCGATCAGGTCGACTTCGAGGCTGATATCGAAGCGATGGCTTGGCACTTCTACGCGCCACTGCCCTGCCCCCTCAGCAGAAATACCCAAGCCCAAGGCCGACAGCAGACGCTCGATTTCAGCGTCTTCAATGACCAAGCCCAGCATTTGTTCAACACGCTGGGCACGCAAGGTGATCGGCGCAACCGACGGCAGATGCTGCTCGCTGACGGTTTCGGTGATCGGGCCAGCTTCGCCACCGGTGATTTCCAGCAGCAGGCCAGTGGCGCGCTCCATGGCTTCACGGGCCAGTTGCCAGTCCACGCCACGCTCGTAGCGGTGCGAAGCATCGGTGTGCAGACCATAGGAGCGGGCCTGGCCGGCAACGGCGATCTGGTCGAAGAACGCACTTTCGAGGAATACGTCACGAGTGGTCGCAGAAACGCCACTGTGCTCGCCACCCATCACGCCAGCAATGGCCAGGGCGCGGGAGTGGTCAGCGATCACCAGAGTGTTGCTACGCAGGGTGACGTCCTGGCCGTCGAGCAATACCAGTTTCTCGCCTTCCTCGGCCATGCGCACGCGGATGCCGCCATTGATTTCGGCGAGATCGAATGCGTGCAGCGGTTGGCCCAGCTCCAACATCACGTAGTTGGTGATGTCGACAGCCGCGTCGATGCTGCGTACGTCGGCACGGCGCAGACGCTCAACCATCCACAGCGGTGTTGGCTTGGACAGATCGACATTACGGATGACGCGCCCCAAATAACGTGGGCAAGCAGCAGGCACCAGCACTTCGATTGGACGGACTTCGTCATGCACTGCAGGTACTACTGCAACGACCGGACGGGTAACAGCAGCGGCGTACAGCGCCCCGACTTCGCGGGCCAGACCAGCCAAGGACAAGCAGTCACCACGGTTCGGGGTCAGGTCGACCTCGATGCTGGCGTCTTCCAGGTCCAGGTAGGCGCGAATGTCCTGGCCCACTGGTGCGTCGGCCGGCAGTTCCATCAAGCCGTCGTTGCCTTCACCAACCTGCAGCTCGGCCTGGGAGCACAGCATGCCGTTGGACTCAACGCCCCGCAGCTTGGCGTTCTTGATCTTGAAGTCGCCCGGCAGTTCGGCACCGATCATGGCGAACGGAATTTTCAGGCCCGGACGCACGTTCGGCGCTCCGCACACGACCTGGAAGGTTTGCGCGCCATTACTGACCTGGCACACACGCAATTTGTCAGCATCCGGGTGTTGCTCGGTGCTCAGCACCTCGCCCACTACCACGCCACTGAAAACACCGGCGGCCGGCGTAACGCTATCGACCTCAAGACCGGCCATCGACAGACGGGCAACCAGCTCGTCGCGATCTACCTGCGGGCTTACCCAGCCGCGCAGCCATTGTTCACTGAATTTCATCCTGCTCTCCTAAAGATTCGTTACGACTAGCGAAATTGCGCGAGGAACCGCAAGTCGTTGTCGAAGAACAGACGCAAGTCGTTCACGCCGTAACGCAGCATGGCCAGACGCTCAACGCCCATGCCGAAGGCAAAGCCCGAGAACTCTTCCGGGTCGATCCCGGACATGCGCAGCACGTTGGGGTGAACCATGCCGCAGCCCATGACTTCCAGCCAGCCGGTCTGCTTGCAAACACGGCAGCCTTTACCGCTGCACATCACGCATTCCATGTCGACTTCAGCGGATGGCTCGGTGAACGGGAAGTACGAAGGTCGGAAACGCACTGCCAGTTCTTTTTCGAAGAACACCCGCAGGAACTCTTCGATGGTGCCTTTCAGGTCGGCGAAATTGATGTCGCGATCGACCAGCAGGCCTTCGACCTGGTGGAACATCGGCGAGTGGGTGATATCGGAGTCGCTACGGTACACACGGCCTGGGCAGACGATGCGGATCGGCGGCTGCTGCGATTCCATGGTGCGGACCTGTACCGGCGAGGTATGGGTGCGCAACAGCATGTTCGCATTGAAATAGAAGGTGTCATGCATCGAACGGGCCGGGTGATGGCCCGGGATGTTGAGCGCCTCGAAGTTGTGATAATCGTCTTCGACCTCAGGGCCTTCGGCGATGCCGTAGCCGATGTGGGTGAAAAACTGCTCAATACGTTCCAGAGTCCGGGTAATCGGATGCAGACCGCCTGAGGTCTGGCCACGGCCCGGCAGGGTCACGTCAATGGACTCGGCGGCGAGCTTGGCCGCTAGATCGGCCCCCTCAAACAACGCCTTGCGCGCATTAAGAACCTCTGTGACACGTTCCTTGGCAACGTTGATCTGCGCACCGACTTGCGGGCGCTCTTCTGCCGGCAAATTCCCCAGGGTCTTCATCACCTGAGTCAATTCACCCTTCTTGCCAAGGTACTGAACCCGGATTTGCTCCAGGGCATTGATATCTTCAGCGCTTTGCACAGCCTCTAGTGCTTGAGAGACCAGCGCATCCAGGTTTTCCATGTACAGACTCCAGATACAAAATAGGGGAAGAGCTTGAAGGCTCTTCCCCTATTTAAGACGTTTAACACCTTGGACCACGGAAGCGGCCCAAGGTGACTGTCGGGGGTACTTAAGCCAAGGTGGCTTTAGCTTTCTCGACAATCGCAGCAAACGCCGCTTTTTCGTTCACTGCCAGATCAGCCAGAACCTTACGGTCGATCTCGATGGACGCTTTCTTCAGGCCAGCAATGAAACGGCTGTAGGACAGACCGTTAACACGAGCACCAGCGTTGATACGAGCGATCCACAGAGCGCGGAACTGACGTTTCTTCTGACGACGGTCACGGTAGGCGTATTGGCCAGCCTTGATTACCGCTTGCTTGGCAACACGGAATACGCGTGAACGCGCACCATAGTAGCCTTTAGCAAGTTTCAGAATTTTTTTGTGACGCTTACGGGCAACGACGCCACGCTTTACACGAGCCATGAGTTACTTCCTCTATTCTTAACCAAAAATTAGCAAAGGCGCAGCATGCGCTTGACTTTTGCGACGTCAGACGGATGCAGCAAGCTGCTACCGCGCAGTTGACGCTTACGCTTGGTCGACATTTTGGTCAGGATGTGGCTCTTGAAAGCGTGTTTGTGCTTGATACCGTTAGCAGTTTTCAGAAACCGCTTAGCAGCACCACTTTTAGTTTTCATCTTTGGCATGTTCGGATACTCCGCATTCAGTTGATAAATATAATCAGAAGGCCTGCCGTGCCCTATTGATTACTTCTTCTTTTTCGGGGCGATGACCATAATAAGCTGGCGTCCTTCCATCTTAGGATGCTGTTCGACCGAACCGTACTCAAGCAAGTCACCTTCAACTCGCTTGAGGAGTTCCATCCCCAGCTCCTGGTGGGCCATCTCACGGCCGCGGAATCGCAAGGATACCTTGGCCCTGTCCCCATCACTCAGGAAACGTACCAGGTTGCGCAGTTTTACCTGGTAATCCCCTTCCTCCGTCCCTGGACGAAACTTGATTTCTTTAACCTGAATCTGCTTCTGGTTTTTCTTGGCTGCGGCAACCTGCTTCTTCTTCTCGAAGATCGATTTGCCGTAGTCCATCAGCTTGCAAACAGGGGGTACTGCATCGGCGGAAATTTCCACCAAATCCAGTTTGGCTTCTTCAGCCTTAAGAAGCGCGTCTTCAATTGACACAATCCCAAGCTGCTCACCCTCAGCCCCAATTAACCGAACCTCGCGTGCCGAGATATTCTCGTTGATCGGGGCTTTCGGTGCAGCTCGTTTATCTTGTCTCATTTCACGCTTAATAATAATTACTCCGAATCTGGGCGACCACGCCGGGAAACCGCTTGCGCGAGAAACTCAGCGAACTGGGCGACGGGCATCGAGCCCAGGTCAGCACCTTCACGAGTACGCACAGCGACAGTCTGCATCTCGACTTCCCGATCTCCGATAACCAAGAGATAGGGAACCTTGAGCAAAGTATGCTCGCGGATTTTAAAGCCGATCTTTTCATTTCTCAAGTCAGACTTGGCACGAAATCCGCTTTCGTTGAGAGTTTTTTCAACTTCAGCGGCAAATTCTGCCTGTTTATCAGTGATATTCATGATCACTGCCTGGGTCGGAGCCAGCCACGCAGGGAACGCACCCTCGTAGTGCTCGATCAGGATTCCAACGAAACGTTCGAAGGACCCAAGGATCGCCCGGTGCAACATGACCGGGTGCTTGCGACTGTTGTCTTCGGAGACGTATTCGGCTCCCAGACGGATAGGCAGGTTAAAATCGAGCTGCAAAGTACCACATTGCCAGACACGACCAAGACAATCTTTCAGTGAGAACTCGATTTTCGGGCCGTAGAAGGCACCCTCGCCCGGCTGCAGATCGTACGCAAGGCCCGCGCTATCAAGGGCTGCGGCCAGTGCAGCTTCGGCGCGATCCCACAGTTCGTCGGAACCGACGCGTTTTTCCGGACGAGTGGACAGCTTCATTTCGACTTCGGTAAAGCCGAAGTCGCGGTAGACGTCCATGGTCAGCTTGATAAACGCAGCGGATTCGGCCTGCATCTGCTCTTCGGTGCAGAAGATGTGGGCGTCGTCCTGAGTGAACGCACGCACGCGCATGATGCCGTGCAACGCACCCGACGGCTCATTGCGGTGGCAGGCACCGAACTCGGCCAGACGCATCGGCAATTCGCGGTAGCTCTTCAGGCCCTGGTTGAACACCTGTACGTGGCACGGGCAGTTCATCGGCTTGATGGCGTAGTCACGGTTTTCCGACTGGGTCGTGAACATATTGTCAGCGTAGTTGGCCCAGTGCCCGGACTTTTCCCACAGGCTGCGGTCAACGACCTGAGGCGTCTTGATCTCCAGGTAACCGTTGTCGCGCTGAATCTTGCGCATGTACTGCTCAAGCACCTGGTACAAGGTCCAGCCGTTCGGGTGCCAGAACACCATGCCTGGCGACTCTTCCTGGACGTGGAACAAGCCCAGGCGCTTGCCGATCTTGCGATGGTCACGCTTCTCGGCTTCTTCGATGCGCTGGATGTAGGCAGCCAGCTGCTTCTTGTCAGCCCAGGCAGTACCGTAGATCCGCTGCAGTTGCTCGTTCTTCGCATCGCCGCGCCAGTAGGCACCGGAGAGCTTGGTCAGCTTGAAGGACTTGAGGAAGCGCGTGTTCGGCACGTGCGGACCACGGCACATGTCGACGTATTCTTCGTGGTAATACAGGCCCATGGCCTGTTCGTCCGGCATGTCTTCCACCAGACGCAGCTTGTAGTCTTCGCCGCGAGCGGTGAACACGTCGATCACTTCGGCGCGCGGAGTGACTTTCTTGATGACGTCGTAATCTTTCTCGATCAGCGCGTGCATGCGCTGCTCGATAGCCGCCAGGTCGTCCGGAGTGAAAGGACGCTCGTAGGCGATGTCGTAATAGAAGCCTTCGTCGATGACCGGGCCGATCACCATTTTCGCCGTTGGGTACAGCTGCTTGACCGCATGGCCAATCAGGTGCGCGCAAGAGTGGCGAATGATCTCCAGCCCCTCTTGATCCTTGGGAGTGATGATTTGCAGGCTGACATCGCCGGTGATCAGATCACTGGCGTCAACCAGCTTGCCGTCGACCTTGCCGGCCACGGTGGCCTTGGCCAGGCCAGCACCAATGGATGCGGCGACCTCGGCTACGGAAACCGAATGATCGAATGAACGTTGACTGCCGTCGGGAAGAGTAATAGTTGGCATGGCGCCTCCTCTCCTAGTGGTGACCCCTACCAAAGGTCACGTGGGTTGGGATGAGCCAGTACAAGATCCAACTCCAGCCATTCAATGACGAACGCCTGCCTTACAGCGGCAGGAGCCTTGCGGCCAACCGGAAAATCGAATCAGAGTGACTGGAGTTAAACAAAAGGAACATGGCAAGGCGGCAAATGGCACGCCTGAAAATAGCCAAGCCGGAGATGCTAGCACAGATGAACGGTCGCCGCGGCAGCCCTTGGCTGCTGAAAGGCAAATTCCGGGCTTTTGGACGCTAGAGTGAACTTGGGCTGTACGGAAGGCCTCAAAGACACTGAGAATCGTCACCCGTTCTACGACCTCCAGGGAGCATCCCACTATGCGTATTAAACAGTTTTTCGCCTTTGCCATTCCTTTTGCCCTGTTGCTGCCACTGGGTGCGCAAGCTGCCGCACCCAGCAACTGGCCCGCAGGTCAACGAGACAACTTCATCAAAGACTGTTCGGCAGGAGCCAGGCAGAACATCAAAGCAAAAAACGAAAAAGAAAGGGACGCCATTGCAAAGCAGCACTGTGAGTGCGGTGCAGACAAGATCAATGCCGAACTCAGCTCCGATGAGATCAATCAACTCATGACCAATCGGGATGCAAAAGTTGAGCTTCAGAACAAAGCGATCGCTGCAATTTCCTCCTGCAAGGTGGTTCAGAAGTAATACAGGCACTGAAACAGAGCAGCTTTTAGACCAAAAAACACCCTTAAAACTGCCTTTTCTCACAATTTACACAGCTTTTACGGCTTTTTTTAACAACTGATATTTCTCGCAAAAGCCCCGTAGACCGGGGCTTTCAGCCGCAAAAAGCACCAAATGCAACGTTATTGATTTGCAAACAATGCCTTGGGGGGGCTCCCAAGCCGAACATTTCGACTATGATAGCTCGGTGTGCCCAGTTGGCCTGAGCAGCACAGTACTACTGAAAATATATGTTTCTTGGAGATACACCATGTCTAATCGCCAATCCGGCACCGTTAAATGGTTCAACGATGAAAAAGGCTTCGGCTTCATCACTCCTCAAGGTGGCGGTGACGACCTGTTCGTACACTTCAAAGCTATCGAAAGCGACGGTTTCAAAAGCCTGAAAGAAGGCCAAGCCGTTTCCTTCGTGGCTGCGAAAGGCCAAAAAGGTATGCAAGCTGAGCAAGTTCGCGCAGAGTAATTTCTGAGCAGAACTAAAAAAACCCCGTCCATGTGACGGGGTTTTTTATGGGCGCTGCAAAAGCCTGGATCGCTCAGCCACAATTGACGCGATTGATCACCAGGTTGTCATCCGTGTTGAGATTCAAGCGATCGGAGCGGTACTCCAGGGTAACCATGTCGTTAGGCTTGAGAATCCGCGCGTTCTGCGCACCGGCACGAGTACGGGCCTGCTCCAGCAATTCGGGCGAGGCTTTCTTGCCGATCGCGAACTCGGCAGCCTTCGACTCACAGCGGCTATGACCGGCATTGGTCACGGCTGTGTCTTTGGCCGGCTCAGAGATACCAGGGGTGCTGCAGCCGGCCAACAGGGCTGCTGCCAACAAGGTACCGAATGATGCGAGCTTCCAAGGCATGAAGCCTCCTTTGAGAAAAAATAGACAGAGATCGTGCGACAGCTATTTGGCTGATTGGTTTCAATAGGTGAGCGCTGCGCAACCTCCAGACTGTAGCCACAGGCAAGTCTGCCTGACTCGCCGCCTGTGATCGCCGAATCAATCGTCACCAGATATGAACGAGCACTCAATAGATATCGATGTAATCAAACGGTGGATTTGGCCAGTTCTGTTTCAGCGCATTGAAAATCTGCGTTACCCAGACTGCGTCGCTGGCCGCCACATTGCCGACATAGCCGGAACCGGCCGCCCAAGTCTCCAGGCGAAACAGCAAGCCGTCGATATCGACACCGCCCACCACCCCTGAAGATATGTAGGCAATACCGGCCCTAGTGACCCGCAATTGGGTGTGCACGTCGTCGCTGGCGGACGCCAGCAGCTGGCGAACAGCTTCCAGCGTCAGGTTCTCGGGGTTGTTCAAATCGATCTGCACGCGGTTTTCCCTGGCAATTAAACAGGTCGCCAGTGTCGCACAGCCCTCCCCTCATGCCTAAGTAGCAGTGCCAAACGTCGCGCAAAATGGTTAACTCGCCAGGCTAGAGAACGCACTGCCCAGCCTTTCAAACACGTGAGCCCCCCATGACCACCGTAACCATCCATGCCGACATCAAAGCCAAGTGGCCTCAAGGGCAAAGTTCATACAGCCCCGGCAGCCCTGAGGAGCTGGCAATCATCGGCATAGACCTGCTGGTCAAGGAACTGGGAACCCAGGCCGCGCAAGCGTTCATCGGCCAGATATTCGAGAAATACCCGACCGATCACATGGGGGCACAAGACCCCGAACGCGAATAAGACCCGGCCGGCGAACACCGACCGGCAAGCGGTTTACTTCAGACGCGCAAGACGTGCGGTCAGCAGGTCGAAGAAGCCTTGGGCGTCGCCGTTTTCAACCCAGAACACATTCTTTTCCTGCTTGAGGCCGTCGTACCAATCGACGATGGTCTGGCCGAAGGTCAGGCCTTCGCGGCTATCCACCACCATATTGGCTTGGCGCCCGGTGAACAGTTCAGGCTTGAGCAGGTAAGCAATCACGGTAGCGTCATGCACTGGGCCGCCGGGAATGCCGTAGTGTTCCATATCGCCCTTGACGTACTCGTTGAGGATATCGCCGACAACCTTGCTGGCGTTGTTCTTCAAGTCAGCGATTTTCTTCAGGCGCGCTTCGCTGGTAAGGACCTTGTGGGTCACGTCCAGCGGCAGGTAAGTCAGCTTAACGCCACTTTTGAGCACGATTTCAGCCGCGATAGGATCTGCAAACAGGTTGAATTCGGCCACCGGCGTAATGTTGCCGCCATTGAAGTGTGCGCCACCCATCACGACCACTTCCTTGATGCCCTGAGTGATCTCGGGTGCCTGGGTCAGCGCCAGAGCCAGGTTAGTCTGTGGGCCGAGCATGGCGATGGTGATGCTATGGGGCTTGGCAGTACTCAGTGTTTTGATCAGGTAGTCAACGGCATTGCCCTCGGCCAGGCCTTTTTTCGGCTCATGCACGGTGACACCGGAGATGCCTTCCTTGCCGTGGATGTTCTCGGCGTAGATCGGCGTGCGCAGCAGCGGTGCCGGTGCGCCAGCGTAGACCGGAATGTCCTCGCGCCCTGCCCACTCACGAGCCAGTCGCGCGTTACGCGAGGTCTTGTCCAGGCGCACATTGCCGGCCACGGTAGTCAGCGCGCGGATGTTCAGTTCTTCAGGGGAGGCCATGGCAAACAGCAACGCGACCACATCGTCGGCCCCCGGATCAGTGTCGATGATCAGGTCGATTTTTTCCGCCGCCTGGGCGCTTGCAGCAGTTAGCACGGACAAAAGCAGCACACTCCGGAACAGATGTCGCAGGGTTTGGGTACTACGTTGCATGACACTCTCCTTGTCGTTGGGAAATGCTAGAAGGTCACGCCGGAGACCAGCGCGATGTTGCAGTAGGGCTGGCACTCGCCAGTACGCACCACAGCCCGCGCCTTGCGGCTCAGGACCTTGAATTCTTCATGACTCAACAGACGACGTTCGCCTAGGTCGGTCAGCGTGTTGAGTTCGGCCAGCGCCGGAGGTTGCTTGAGCAGGATTTCTTCGGCCAGCACATGGCTCTCGACCTGCATTTCGCTGAGGACGATGCGCAAGGTGCTGATGAAATCGGGAATACCCTTGGTCAGCGCCAGATCAATCAACTCGACGCCCGGTGGCACCGGCAGACCGGCATCACCGATCACCACGATGTCTCCATGCCCCAGGGAAGCGATCAGCCGTGACAAAGCAATATTGAGCAAGGGAGTCTTTTTCATGAGGGAACAAAACCTTGAACGTCGTGCAACGTGGGAATGGAGGGTTGCGCGCCGGCACGGGTGACAGACAAGGCTGCCGCGACCTGACCAAAGCGGATGGCTTGGGCTTCGCTTTTGCCGCTGGCCAATGCCGCGGCAAAACCACCGACAAAGGTGTCGCCCGCCGCAGTGGTGTCGACCGCCTTGACCTTGGGTGCCAGCAGATGCTCGAAGCCCTGGCCATCGGCGAACAGTGCGCCCTGTGAACCGAGGGTAATGATAACTTTGCCGGCGCCGGCCTTGATCAGATACGTAGCGGCGACCTTGGCGCTTTCCAGCGAGTCGACCACCACCCCACTCAAGGCCGAGGCTTCGCTTTCGTTGGGAATCAGGTAGTCGATGGCGGCGTACCAGTCCGCGGGCAACGGACCACTGGCCGGGGCAGGATTGAGGATCACCGTTTTGCCCAGTTCGCGACCGCGCTTGAGAGCATGACTCACGGTGTCCATCGGTACTTCGAGCTGACAGACAATGACGTCGGCAGCCTGCAGCACGCTGTCCACCGACTGCAACGACGCCGGTGTCAGTGCGCCGTTGCTGCCGGCGACAATGACAATCGCATTCTGGCTACTGTCATCGACCACAATCAGAGCGACACCACTGGAGCCCACCACTTCTTTGACCGCCTGGCAATCGATGCCTTCGGCCAGCAACGCGTCGCGCAATTGGGCGCCATAGGCATCGGTACCTACACAGCCAATCATTGAAACGTCGGCCCCCAGGCGTGCCGAGGCAACGGCCTGATTGGCGCCCTTGCCGCCCGCAACCGTGGAGAACGATTGGCCGATCAGGGTTTCACCGGCACGGGGCAGACGACTGGCGCGAGTGACCAGGTCCATATTCAGACTGCCTACTACCACTACTTTTGCTGGCATACATCAATACTCTTAAATTCGATTCAGCGATGCTGTCGACTCACGCAAAACAATGCTCGGCGTCACGATTCGTTGATCGATCGGCAGTTGTGGTGTCGCAATCCGTCGCAGTAAAAGCTCCGCCGCCATCTCCCCCAGTTGCAGGATCGACTGGCCGACCGTGGTCAGCGCCGGGTAGACGTAACGGCTCATTTGAATGTCATCGAAACCGATGACCGACAACTCGCCGGGCACGCGAATATTGCGCTCGGCGGCCGCCCGCAATACGCCGAAACCAATCATGTCGTTTCCGGCAAAAATCGCACTAGGGGGATTGGCCGCCAGCAACTGTACGGCCGCCGCGTAGCCACCGGTGCTGGTGAAGTCACTTTCCAGCATGCGGCTCGCCGGCACTTCAACATCAGCTTCGCGCAGGGCTCGGCAATAACCGGCCAGACGCATTTGCGCCACACGGGTGTGAGCGGGGCCGCCAATGCAGGCGATGTCCCGGTGACCCAACTCCAGTAAATGCCGGGTCGCCAGGTAAGCGCCGTGCTCATGGTCGATACGCACCAGATCGACATCAATGCCGTCCAGCCCACGGTCGACAATCACCATGGGGATGCGCACCGCTTTCAGGCCTGAGGTCAGGCCGCTGTCATCGCCGCCAACAGAGGTGACGATCAAACCGTCGATGCGTTTTTCCAGCAACACCCTTAAATAGCTGCGCTGCTTCTCGGCATTATCGTCGGAGTTGCAGAGGATCACGCAGTAGCCATTACGCTCGCAGTAATCCTCGATGCCCCTGGCCAGCTCCGCGAAATACGGGTTGAGGCTGTTGGGCACCAGCAGCCCGATGGTGGCGGTAGTATTGGCCTTCAGCGACCGCGCGACCGCGCTTGGAACGTAGTCCAGCTGCTTGATCGCCGCCTCGACCTTGATCCGCACAGGCTCGCTGACCGGGCGCGTCTTGTTCACCACATGAGACACGGTGGTGTAGGAAATACCCGCGAGCGCCGCCACATCCTTGATCGTTGCCATGACTCAGCCTCGCCGGCTGGCGCGCTGACTGCGGTAAGTGTCGAGCACCACTGCGATCACGATCACTGCACCGGTAATGATGCGCTTGGTCGGCTCAGTGGCGCCGATCTGTGCCAGGCCTGCCGCCAATACGGAAATGATCAGCACGCCGAAGAACGTACTGATGACCGAGCCGCGGCCGCCCATCAGGCTGGTGCCGCCGATTACTACTGCGGCAATCACTTGCAGCTCCAGGCCGGAACCGGCGTTCGGGTCCGCCGCTTCCAGCCGCGAGATCTGGAACAGTGCGGCAACGCCAGCCAGCAGCCCCATAAGGCTGAACACCAGAATCTTGTAGGGTTTTGGATTGATCCCCGCCAACCTGACGGCTTCTTCGTTAGTGCCAATGCCGATCAGGTAGCGACCGAACACGGTGCGGGTCAGCACGGCCTGGGCAACGATGATCACCAGCAAGGCAATGATGAACGACGGCGAAATGCCGAAAGCAATCGGGTTCGACAGCCAGGCAAAGGAATCACCGATATAAGCGGTGCGCGAGCCCGTCATCTGGTACGCCACACCGCGGGCCATTTCCAGCACGCCGAGGGAAACGATGAACGAGGGAATCCGCCAGGCCACGGTGATGGAGCCGGTGACGGTCCCGGCCAGTGCAGCACAGCCCATGCCCAGCAATGCGGCCGGCACGACGCTCCAACCCCAACTGAGGATTGCCACGCTGACCGCCGATGCCGCCAGAGCCAGCACCGAGCCCACCGACAGGTCGATGCCGCCGATGATCAGGATGAAGGTCATGCCCACCGCCAACACCATCAAGTCGGGAATCTGATTAGCGATGGTGCTGAAGGTGTCATAGGACCAAAAGTGACTACTCAGGGACGAGAACAGCGCAATCATCGCCAGCAAGGCACCGGCCAGGCCCAGATAGGTGCCCAGGCCATAGAAGTTGCCACCAGGTTTTGCAGGAGAAGTTGTTTTCATAGGGTATTCCTGGGCGCTGCTTCGTTGAGCAACGCATCACGTTTCTGATAACCGGCAAAGGCGGCGGCGAGCAATTCGTCCTGGGTCCAGCTGTCGCGCTCGAAGGTCTCGATCAAGCGGCCGGCGGACAGCACACCAATCCGGTCACAGATCAGCATCAACTCACGCAGGTCACTGGAGACCACCACCAACGCTTTGCCCTGGCGGGTCAATTCGCCGAGCAAGGCATAAATATCGAACTTGGCACCGACATCGATGCCCCGGGTCGGCTCATCGAACAGCAGCACCGAGCAATCGCGCTCAAGCCAGCGGCCAATCACCACCTTCTGCTGATTGCCACCCGACAGCTCGGACACCAGTTGCGCCGGGCTGGAACTGCGGATACGCATGGCAGCAATCTGGCGTTTGGCCAAGGCGGTCTCATCACGACCATTGACCAGGCCAGCACTGGAGATTTCCGGCATGTTGCCCAAGGCAATATTGGCGCTGATGGATTGAGTCAGCAGCAGGCCTTCGCCCTTGCGGTCCTCGGTGATCAGCGCGATGCCATGACCGACTGCGTCCGCAGGCGAGCGGATGCTCACCACCTGGGCTGGCGACCCCAGCGCTACGGTACCGCTGTCGGCCAGGTCGGCGCCGAAGATCAGCCGCAACAACTCGGTACGACCGGCGCCGATCAGGCCCGAGATGCCATAGATTTCGCCGGCGCGTACTTCAAAGGACACGTCGCGGACCTTGTCCGAGCGGGTCAGGCCTTTCACGGTCAAGGCCGGCGCGCCGATGGTACGCGGCCCCAAGTCAATGTGTTCGCCCAGTTCACGACCCACCATCAGCGTGACCAGTTGCTCGCTGTTGTAATTGGCCATTGGCTCGACGCAGACCAGGTTGCCGTCACGCAGTACCGCAATGCGTTGGGCGACACGGGCCAGTTCTTCCAGCCGGTGGGAAATGTAGATAATCGCCACGCCCCGGGCCTGCAGGCGGGTGATTTGTTCGAACAGCATCTCGACTTCACGGGCCGTCAGCATGGCCGTGGGCTCGTCGAGGATCAGCACATGACAGTCGCCAATCAGGTTGCGGGCGATTTCGACCATCTGTTGGTGGCCGATGCCCAGGCTGCCGACCAGGGTGTCCGGGTCGATGGCATCCAACCCCACTTGAGCCATGGCCTCGATAGCCGACTTGCGCAGTTGCTTGCGGCTGATCCAGCCACCGTGGCTGGGCAGGTTGTCCAGGAACAGGTTCTCGGCCACCGTCAGGGTGGGCAGCAGGTTGAGCTCCTGCATGACCATGCGTACGCCCAACGCTTCGGCCTGGGCACGACTGCCCGGACGATAATCCTGACCGTTGAATTGCATCTGTCCGGTGGTCGGCGTGACCAGCCCGCCGATAATTTTCGACAAGGTACTTTTGCCCGCACCATTTTCACCGGTCAACGCCAACACTTCCCCACGATTGAGCGTCAGGGTGATGTCAGACAGAACCGGTTGGGCATAGGTCTTGCCGATACCGCTGACCGAGAGGACAGCGTCCGGTGCGCAAGATGACATAGGAAGGTCTCCAGGCGTCCGCACAAAACGAGCAGACGCTGTTTTGTGCAGCCAGGAATTACTTCTTGAGGATGAGTTCGACCGGCGTTTCGATCATGCCGTCTACGGCATCGACTTTTTCGCCCTTGACCAGTTTCAGAGCGCTTTCGATACCGAACACCGCTTGCTTTGCAGCCGCCTGGTCGGCGGTCGCAAGGACACGACCGTCTTGAAGCATGGGTTTGATGGCATCGATGTTGTCATAGCCAACCACTTGGACCTTGCCAGCCTTGCCCGCGGCACGAACGGCAGAAACAGCACCTACCGCCATGTTGTCGTTACCCGCCAGCAATGCCTTGAGATCCGGGTACTCGCTTAACATTGCAGCGGCAACCTTGTTGCCTTTGTCGATTTCCCACTCGCCGGACTGCAGGGTCACCACATCGATCTTGGCGGCCTCCATTGCATCCTTGAAACCGGCGGTACGCTGCTGGGCGTTGGTGGTGGTCGATACACCTTCAATGATGCCGACTTTATCGCCAGCACTCAGCTGCTTGGCAAGGTATTCACCGACCAGGCGGGCCCCCTTGCGGTTGTCAGGGCCTACGAAGGGAATATCGAGAGATTTGCTTTTCAACACGCCCGGATCAAGACGGTTGTCGATGTTGACGATCTTGATACCGGCATCGGAGGCCTTCTTCAGGACCGAGACCAGCGCCTTGGAATCAGCAGGCGCAATGACCAGTGCGTCAACCTTGGCCAGAATCATCTGATTGACGATATCAATCTGGGCGGAGGTATCGGTTTCGTTCTTGATGCCGTTGGTGATCATGTCAAAGTCGGCGGAGTGGGCTTTCTGGTACTCCTTGGCGCCGTCTTGCATGGTGACGAAGAATTCGTTGGCGAGGGATTTCATCACCAGGCCGACCTTGGGTTTGGCGGCGGTTTCATCGGCAAATGCGTGGGAGAGGGGCAAAGCGGCGGATGCTGCAGCAAGCACAGCGACAGCAAGAAGACGTCCAGAGAATGGCAGCTTCATGGGTTCACTCCGTTCTTATGATTATTGAGAGCAACGCTTGCACCGAATAGTGCTTCGCCAGCCAGCCCACCCGGGCGGCTTATACGAGCTTTCACGCCACCCAGAGAGTGACCCATGAAACGTCTCGCAAACGTTTGCGTTAGTCAAACTATGCGAATTTTGTCGAGACTTGTCAACGAAAGAAAAGTCCTTTTTCTACACCTGCTCTGCGTCCCACCCTACAGACTATTGTTATTACCCTTTAAACATCTCTGACAGCCGATCGTTCTCTAAAACGACAGATGAGGTGAAATTTTCACTGATGGCCAAAGGGATTTCTCCATCATGCTTTCGGACAACCGAACATGAGAAGGTGCCTTTGTTCGGAAACTCGGACAACAATTGAAAAAAGCATCTCTCAGCTAAAATAAATATTGTTTAAAATCAATAAGTTAAATTCATTTCCAGAACAAAATACCACTGGTACAAATCCTGCTTTTACTCAACACCTCGTGGCACTCAGTACAGCCCGTGGTGTTTCTAGATGAACCTGCACAAGCACTCATCAAAACTAGAGAGAAAAATAATGAAATCTGCACTCAAGCACTTTGTCCCGGGCGCTTTAGCCCTACTGCTGCTCTTCCCTGTTACCGCCCAGGCAAAAGAAGTTGAAAGCAAGACCAAGCTCTCCAACGTGGTGATCCTTGCCACCGGCGGCACCATTGCCGGCGCTGGCGCCAGCGCAGCCAACAGTGCGACCTACCAGGCCGCCAAAGTAGGCATCGAGCAATTGATCGCCGGTGTTCCTGAGCTCAGCCAGATCGCCAATGTGCGCGGCGAGCAAGTGATGCAAATTGCTTCCGAAAGCATCACCAACGAAAACCTGCTGCAACTGGGTCGTCGCGTCGCCGAACTGGCCGACAGAAAAGACGTGGACGGCATCGTGATCACCCACGGTACCGACACGCTGGAAGAAACCGCTTACTTCCTCAACCTGGTAGAAAAAACCGACAAGCCAATCGTCGTGGTCGGCTCGATGCGTCCGGGTACTGCCATGTCGGCTGACGGCATGCTTAACCTGTACAACGCCGTCGCAGTAGCCAGCAGCAAAGATGCTCGCGGCAAAGGCGTCCTGGTGACCATGAACGACGAGATCCAGTCGGGTCGCGACGTCAGCAAAATGATCAACATCAAGACCGAAGCGTTCAAAAGTGCCTGGGGCCCTCTGGGGATGATCGTTGAAGGCAAGTCCTACTGGTTCCGCCTGCCTGCCAAGCGTCACACCATGGATTCGGAATTCGACATCAAGACCATCAAAAGCCTGCCAGACGTCGAAATCGCCTACTCATACGGCAACGTGAGCGACACCGCCTACAAGGCCCTGGCCCAGGCTGGCGCCAAAGCCATCATCCACGCGGGTACTGGCAACGGTTCGGTGTCTTCCAAGGTAGTGCCAGCCCTGCAGGCCCTGCGCAAGGATGGCGTGCAGATCATTCGCTCTTCCCACGTCAATGCCGGCGGTTTCGTTCTGCGCAACGCCGAACAGCCTGACGACAAAAATGACTGGGTTGTTGCCCATGACCTGAACCCGCAGAAAGCCCGCATCCTGGCCATGGTCGCCCTGACCAAGACCCAGGACAGCAAGGAACTGCAACGTATATTCTGGGAATATTGATCCCTCCCCGGCCCGGCCTTTAACGGCCAGGCCATCCCCCACTCGCGGCGCTTCGCGGGTGGGTCAACGCCCCCCCCCCGCTTCACCTCTTCTTAAAAAACCTTAAAAAACAAAGTCATCTTGCACAAAATCCGATAAATCATTGTCATAGGGGCCTTATTGAATTTTAAGCAGTTGCGAATTTTCCCACAGTTAAATACTGTATGTTCGTACAGCCTAATAAGGACTACTCCGTGGCGAAGCCTTCCCCCGCAGCACCGAAACCTCCTGATGCCTACGAACGCCTGGCGGTTCGCGTGCAGAAAATCATCAATTCGACCAACGCTCAGAAAGCCAAGGCAGCCTTGATCTTCCGTTTGCCGGATGAGCCTGTGGATGAATGGGAGCGATTGCTGGAAGAGATTGCAGAAAACGACAACGTCACTCTTGCCCATCGTGATGACGGCGGCGTGCAAATTTTCTGGGTTGTGCCGAAGGAAGATTGATTCAATGAGTGTGCGTTTCTTTACCGTGCTGTGCCTGTTTTTCGCTGTCACCGCTCATGCCCAGGCACCCCGAACCTTCAGTGAAGCCAAGAAAATCGCCTGGAAGCTCTACGCCCCGCAATCCACGGAGTTCTACTGTGGATGCAAATACACCGGAAACCGGGTGGACCTGAAAGCCTGCGGCTACATCCCACGCAAAAACGCCAACCGCGCGGCACGGATTGAATGGGAACACATTGTTCCCGCTTGGCAGATCGGCCATCAACGCCAGTGTTGGCAGGACGGCGGACGCAAGAACTGCACCCGGTACGACGCCGTCTACAAGCGTGCCGAAGCGGATCTGCACAACCTGGTGCCGAGCATCGGCGAGGTCAACGGCGATCGCAACAACTTCAGTTTTGGCTGGCTGCCGGTGCAAAGCGGGCAATACGGTTCATGCCTGACCCAGGTGGACTTCAAGGCCAAGAAGGTCATGCCCCGACCGTCCATACGCGGCATGATCGCCCGGACGTACTTCTATATGAGCAAACAGTACGGCTTGCGCCTGTCGAAACAGGACCGTCAGTTGTACGAAGCCTGGAACAAGACCTATCCGGCACAGCCCTGGGAACGCCAGCGCAATCAAACCGTGGCGTGTGTGATGGGACGCGGCAATGAGTTCGTCGGCCCGGTGAACTTGAAAGCCTGCGACTGAATGAGAGTAGGCGAGCGGAACCTTATATGTGCGCTCGCCCTTTTCTTACTGTGCGGCCTTGTGTTCGATGACCTGCGATACAGTGTCATTTTTCTTGGCCTTGGCCAGTTTTTCCGTTAACTGTATCTGCTTCGCCTCGGCCTCAGCCTTGCTGCTGAAAGGTCCCATCAGAACCTGATCCTTACCGTCTTCCTTGACCAGATAAAAACTGAATCCATGTTCGAGCAACCACGCGGTCAGATCCGTCAACGCCTGCAGTTTATGGTCTGGCGGGCCTACCCATACGTCCCACTCCTGGGCTCCAATCGTTGACGCCTGGGGCTGGACCTCAGCGATTGCGGGCTTAGCCCTGGGGGTATCGACACTGCGACCTTCACCACAGCCGGCCAATGCCAACACCACAATTGCCATCGCTACTTTACGCACTGCCCTGCTCCTTTAAGGATCAAAGAGGCAACTTTATCATTCACTGTCTATTCTGGCCGTCATAAACGCTGGCTTAAACAATGCGAATGATGTTTCTCAGACCTGTATGATGGCGCCATGGGAATTAATGCGGCCTCTATGCGTCCTAAAAGAAGCTGCCACAGGGAAGCGCGTCACAGCAAGCTACACACAACCGACATCTGCCCTGTCTGAAACATTTGTCCTTCAAAGCAATCAAGGAGAAGTCCATGCTGATACTCACCCGCAAAGTTGGTGAAAGCATAAACATCGGTGATGACATTACGATCACCATTCTGGGCGTTAGCGGCCAGCAAGTGAGAATCGGCATCAATGCGCCCAAGAATGTTGCAGTGCATCGTGAAGAGATCTACCAACGCATCCAGGCGGGCCTGACTGCCCCGGACAAACGCGAAACACCTTGAAGCGTCTCCAGTAGCCAGCCCTTTCGTTCACTGTAACGGCTGGCGAAAGCCCCTTGGCCTGTTCGCGGTTTGCCGTGATCAACGCAGCGCTCACTCCCCCTCTGCGCACCAGGCTCCGTCAACCCAGGCTGACGCCCCGTGCCATGCCGCTTGCCGCAATGACCATCAACACAATCAATAACGCTTGAATATAACTGATGCGCGCAAACAGCCCGGCCTTGCATAGATCAAGTCGGTTGCCACGCGCCAATGCAATCCGCCATTTGATCAAACGGATCATCGGTGCGATCTCCAGCAACAGAATAAAAATGAACAAGGTCATTTTCAGGTGAAACAACGGCTGTTGAAGGTAGTACTCGGTGCCTTTCTCAAAGCCACCAAAGGCGCGCATACCGCCCGTTATGAGCAGCATCAACGCACTGATCCCCCAGAAATTATCCGCAATCAATACCTGCCGAACCGGCGATGAGTCTGTGCCTTTCAGGCTGCGCAGAGCCTTGCCACGAGCCAGTACGGCCGTAAAGGCCATGGCGAAAGCCAGCAGATGAACAGCCGCAAGAAGCCAGTGGGTCAACATGATGTGCGCTCCCCATCGTTGAAGACATTTTTGGACGGTTGCACAAGCGTTTCTCAGTATTAGCCCAACGCTGCAATCGCGCACGCTCGCCAAGGGAACTTGCGATCAATTCGGCAGCCGAATGCCGATAGAAATGTACACGCAGGAGCACGTAAATGAGGCGAACCAGCAAGCAGCCTTATGTCTCTAAATCCTGGATTATTGCCCTGCTTATTGGGCTGGTCTTCGTGGCTGCGGGGTACGGCGCAAGGTTCGAAATAGAAGATGCCAGCAACACGGACGCGCCTTGCTGGCCGGATCTGGCGCTGTTTCTGTGCGGTTATCTATTATTCTTCTGCATCAAGCCGATTCAAGCCGCCATTCATCGAAAACTGCGCCGACGGGCCTTCCGTAACGCCCGTGAGAAAACCTCATCCTGACGGGGAGCAGCGCTCAACCCGCTCTAGAAATGCGGCAGCCATAGCGTCAGATAGCCATCATTTACAGTCCTTCAGCAGAATCTATGCTTGGACCTGCATGGTCTGTAAAAGGCTCTAAAGCAGATGGACACTCTCAGCAAATCCGAAATCGAGGCCGCCCTGACAGCGCGCTTACCTAGTTACAACGTTGTCTGCACGCTGCATGCCGACGGCACTCTGTCAGCAATCCTCAGCGGCCCGGATGCCGATCACTTTGCAGTGACCGGGATCGTCCGCACTCATTACCGGGGAGCTGAAGCGATTGCCAGGCTGGCTCATGAAATCCTCAAGGAGATGGTGATTTCGCGTCAGGGCATCCGAGGCTCGCGGCTGCAAACCCTGGACAATAATCAGCCTCCAGCCTGCCCTCCCGGCATCGACCAAGGCCGAACCTCGTAAAAGGTCTGACCTTTTTCATCTCAGTGCTGCCGAGGCAGCAACCGCAGGAAACCGTCTTCGTCACGATCGGCCAGCCATTGCTCATAACCAACAATCGTTGCGTGTTCTGTCGCCATGGGAGTCAAGTGCGCGGACGTAACCACCATGACATCCGCCCCCGCCGCCTCTCCGGCCAGGATACCAACCGTAGCATCCTCAAAGACCAGGCATTGCTGGACCGGCACACCCAACCGTTGCGCCCCCAACAGGTAACAAGTCGGATCAGGCTTACCGCTGGCGACATCCTCGGCCGTCACCATGACTGCTGGCGGGACGATTCCTGCCGCTTGCAAACGGTGCAGGGCCAATGCCCTGGGTGCAGACGTCACCACTGCCCATTGATTGCCGGGCAGCGTCTTCAGAAACTCCACCGCGCCAGGGATTGCCACCACGCCCTCGATGTCCTCGATCTCGGCCTCGGCAATGCCCCGCGCCTCAGCGTCTGCATCCACTCCAGGTAAGGCCTGCCGGGTGATGGTGTCAATGGCCCGAACGCCATGAATGGTGGTCAGGAACGCCTGCACATCCAGGCCATGGCGCTTGGCCCAGGCTGCCCAGACACGCTCTGCGGCGGCGATGGAGTTGAGAATGGTCCCGTCCATATCAAACAGAAATGCACGGTACCGGCTATCAAATACGGCTGAACCTTTGGCGGACACTGCTCGGATTCCTCTCGCTCTCGTCGCCCGGTCTTGGGCCCTGACGAACCACTTGCCTGCTGCAATCTACGGATCGACCCAGGGCTTGTAAACGGACGAGGACGTAGAAAGCGCCCTCCCATTGCATTACAAACTTGTCATTGAGTTGTCAGCGTTACCAGCACCCTCACTTCATACAGTGAAGTCGTCAGTCACCCACACCCGATGACACAACTTCCTACTGATAATGAAAGGGTCCACACCATGAAACCAATCAGTAAACTCTGCCTGATCGCCGCCAGCCTGTTGATGCTGGGCACCGGCTCAGCCTTTGCCAGCACCTCACCAGCCTCCCCCGCAACCCCACTGATCCAGGGCTGTGATGATGCCGAAAATGGGCGGTTGGGAAGTCCTGCGCCGCCTGCGCAAGGAGGCCGACACTCCGGTGCTGTTCCTCACCGCCCGCGATAACATCGCCGACCGCATCAATGGCCTGGGGCTGTCCATCGTCGCGACAATCATGCAACTGCATAACGGTCGGTACAGTGTCAGCAGTGAAGACGGGGTGACATGTTTTGAGCTGTTTTTCCCGGGACGGCAGGCATGAGGCCCAATGATGTCAACTAACCTGCCCTCCCGTTTCTGCTACGTCCACCTGTGTGTTCCATGCCGTCAGCGCAGTAATCTGCAATCCTTCAACCAACGTTGCCAAAGCCATCGAAGGCTGCCCTGATATCGAACGCGAGGCTTGTTCTGGCAGCAAAGGCACATGAATGAAACCACTGCGCACTGACGATCCAGCAAGTGCGTGTTGCAGGCTGTAGAACACCTGATTACACACAAAGGTGCCAGCCGTTTGCGAAACCGAAGCGGGAATCCCCCCGTCCCGCAGCGCTTTCACCATGGCCTTGATAGGCAAGGTGCTGAAGTAGGCGGCGGGACCATCGGGCACCACAGGAGTGTCGATGGGTTGGTGGCCGATATTATCCGGGATCCGTGCATCAATGAGGTTGATCGCCACCCGCTCGATGGAAATATCACTACGCCCGCAAGCCAGTCCGATGGCGATGACCATCTGCGGACGATGCTCGACCAGCAGTTCACTCAACCGGATGCCAGCGGTGGCGAAGGCACAAGGTAGTTGCCGGGCGATGATGCGCAGGTCGTCGCTCAGTTGCACACCATCCAGCAGGCGCACGGCTTCCCAGGAAGGGTTGACGGTGTCTTGGTCGAAGGGTTCGAAACCGGTGAGCAGCAGTGTTTGCATCATTGCCTCACATCAGCAGGTAAAGAAGAACGATATTGACCACCAGCATCATCAGCGCGGTCGGCATTTGCGCCTTGATCACCGCGTTTTTGTCGGGCAGTTCCAGCAGCGCGGCTGGCACGATATTGAAGTTCGCCGCCATTGGCGTCATCAGCGTACCGCAGTAGCCGGAGAACATGCCGATAGCAGCCATCACCGCCGGGTTGCCACCGTAGACACCCACCAGCACCGGCACACCAATCCCTCCGGTCATCACCGGAAACGCCGCGAAACCATTACCCATGATCACCGTAAACAATGCCATGCCCAGCACGTAGACCATCACCGCCACCAACTTGAAATCCAGGTTGATGTAGGTGGTGGCGACGTGGGCCACGGCGGTGCCGACCCCAGCCTCGTTGAAGAGCAGGCCGAGCATCGCCAGCATCTGCGGCAGAACCATTGCCCAGCCAAGCGCCTCAGTCAGGCGTCGGGATTCGCGCAAGGCCTGCACCGGCGTGTCACGGGTCAGCCAGCAAGCCAGCGCCAAGGCGATCAAACAGCCCACACCCAGGGAAACAAAGGTGGTGTTTTTCGGGTCAAGCAGCGGTACGCCACCGATTTCGGTGTGTTTGAGCAACACGGAGCCGATCACCGTAGTCAGTGGAATCGCCAGGGCGGGGATAAATAGTTTATGACCCAGCCGACCGGCACTGGCACGAGAGTCCTTGTCATGCAACTCGGCATGAGCGCCACGGCCTACACCGCCAAGGCCTGCGATGACCGCCATCAGCACGACACCGATGCCAATTGCAATCGAGGGTATGCGCTCCCCCACCAGAAAAGGGATGGCGAACAGCAGCCAAAACAGCGAACTGGACCAGCGCTTGGGGTGCGTTCGGTCAGCCAGAATCATCCCGGCGGTGATCAACAGCAAAACCCCGGCCAGCCAGTACAGGTATTGAATGGAGATGATCATTGTGCCGCCTCCGTCTGGGTGGCAGCCGGCGCTACGGGCGACAACTCACGGGTCAGCATTCGGTCAAAACGGTGCAGGCGTATTGCATGAATGATGAAGGCGCAAATCGCGGTGGGGATGCCCCAGACGGCGATATGCAGCGGTTCGACATCAATCCCCGAACCCAGCAGGAAGGTATGCATCAGCGCAATCGCGCCAAAAGCGACAAAGATATCTTCACCAAAAAACAGGCCCACATTGTCGGTCGCGGCACACATGGCCAAGACTTTGTGGCGAAGCTTTTCCGGGATTTTCCCGTAGCGCTTTTCAGCTGCGCCTTCAGCCATTGGCGCCAGGAGCGGACGCACCATCTGCGGATGCCCACCAAGGCTGGTCAGCCCCATGGCAGCCGTAGACTCGCGGACAAACAGGTAGATAATCAGCAGGCGCCCGACGGTAGCCCGCTCAAACCGGGCGATCCAGTTCTGCGCATGCAGTCTCAAGCCATGACGCTCCAGCAAGCCGATTACCGCCAACGGCAACAACAGAATCAGTTGCAAGGCACGGGTTTGCATGAAGCCGTCGCCCATGGTGGCGAGGATTTTTTCCAGGGGAAATTGAGCAGCAAGCCCGGTGGCAATCGCCGCCGCAGTCACTACCAGCAGCGGATTGAAGCGCAACACAAAGCCGACCACGATGACGAGTACGCCGATCAGCGGCCATAGGTTCACAACTGTTTGCATGGCGTGAGTCCTTGATTGCGTGCCGCGTCGCCAGTAACGCTGGAAGGAAAAAGACGAGAACGTCAGATTCGCTTCTGGATATGGCGGACAGCCCGACTCGGATTTTTATTATTGACCTGAAAGGTCTAGCGTCAGTGGTGGGCATCTTTGCTGCTTGGCAGCGGACGTGTCCAACAAGAAAAATTGTTGCTGCAAACCAATAAAGTTTGTGGGGGATGGACACGGTGTGACAGGGGCTTTGCGTGGTTTTTACGCAGCGCAGACAAATCGCAGACAACAAAAAAGGACCCACCTTTCGGTGAGCCCTTCTAGACCGCCCAGCAGAGCGGATTTTGTTTGGTAGGCGCGATTGGACTCGAACCAACGACCCCCACCATGTCAAGGTGGTGCTCTAACCAACTGAGCTACGTGCCTGCTGTGTGGCGGCATTCTACGGAATTTCAGAAGTGTGTCAACACCTTTTTTGCAGCTAAGCCTATGAATATGCGAATTTTTTAATTTCAGCTGGCACAACTGTATTTTTCCGGTGGCTGGCAGCGGATTTTCAACTCAGGTAGGATCGGCGCACTCGTAAAAAATATAAAACAGAGGTTCCAGGATGGCGAACACCCCCTATCCCCAGTCGTATTACGCCGCTTCCGCGAATGCGGTTCCTCCTCGCCCGCTCCTGCAAGGCGAAGTCGAAACCGATGTGTGCGTGATTGGCGCCGGCTACACCGGCCTTTCCAGCGCACTGTTCCTGCTGGAGAACGGCTTTCGTGTGACGGTGCTGGAAGCCGCCAAGGTGGGCTTTGGTGCGTCAGGCCGCAACGGCGGGCAGATCGTCAACAGTTACAGCCGCGACATCGATGTGATCGAGCGCAGTGTCGGCCCGAAACAGGCGCAGTTACTGGGGGAAATGGCCTTTGAAGGCGGCCGGATCATTCGCGAGCGGGTGGCCAAGTACCAAATCCAGTGCGACCTGAAGAACGGCGGTGTGTTCGCCGCGCTGAATAGCAAGCACATGGGCCATCTGGAATCGCAGAAGCGCCTGTGGGAGCGCTACGGCCATACCCAGCTGGAACTGCTGGACGAGCGACGCATTCGCGAGGTGGTCGCCTGTGACAACTATATAGGTGGCCTGCTGGACATGAGCGGCGGGCATATCCACCCGCTCAACCTGGCGCTAGGGGAAGCGGCGGCAGTGGAATCCCTGGGCGGCACGATCTACGAGCAATCTGCTGCGGTGCGCATTGAGCGCGGGGCTAATCCGGTCGTGCATACGGCACAGGGCAAAGTCAGGGCCAAGTTCATCATTGTCGCCGGCAATGCCTACCTGGGCAACCTGGTGCCGGAACTGGCGGCCAAGTCGATGCCGTGCGGCACCCAAGTGATCACCACGGCACCACTGGGTGACGAGTTGGCGAAAACCCTGCTGCCGCAGGATTACTGCGTTGAAGACTGCAACTACTTGCTGGACTACTACCGACTGACCAGCGACAAGCGCCTGATCTTCGGCGGCGGCGTGGTGTATGGCGCACGGGACCCGGCAAACATTGAAGCAATCATCCGGCCGAAGATGATCAAGGCCTTCCCGCAACTCAAGGATGTGAAGATCGACTACGCCTGGACCGGTAATTTCCTGCTGACGCTATCGCGCCTGCCGCAGGTCGGTCGCCTGGGGGACAATATCTATTATTCTCAGGGCTGTAGCGGCCATGGCGTCACCTACACCCACCTGGCAGGCAAGGTACTGGCGGAGGCGCTGCGGGGCCAGGCGGAGCGTTTTGATGCGTTTGCCGACCTGCCGCACTACCCGTTCCCGGGCGGGCAGTTGTTGCGCACGCCGTTTGCGGCGCTGGGGGCCTGGTATTACGGGTTGCGGGATAAACTGGGGTTCTGACTTCCACCCGACCTTCTGCAGGAGCTGCTTGCCAGCTCCTGCAGCATTCGTCCTTCCCAAATTGCAGACACAAAAAACCCCGGTCTTTCGACCAGGGTCTTTGCTATCGATCCAATCAAGCTTGCGGCTTGCCTTGGCGTCTCAGGGCGTTCAGTGGGCCCTGGAACAGATATGGCGCAGCGGACGGGACTCGAACCCGCGACCCCCGGCGTGACAGGCCGGTATTCTAACCGACTGAACTACCGCTGCGTATCGCTCAGACTTGCGTCTGTTTGAACCTTCAGGACCTGCTGAAGTGTCACCTTCAACCGCCTTTAACATCTGACTGATCAGCCTTGGCTTCTCAGTCTCAAATCCGATAAATCGAACCTGTAAAATATGGCGCAGCGGACGGGACTCGAACCCGCGACCCCCGGCGTGACAGGCCGGTATTCTAACCGACTGAACTACCGCTGCGCGTCGGTGCAACCTTTAACGTTGCGT
This sequence comes from Pseudomonas sp. c313, assembly GCF_055407145.1. Taxonomy (NCBI): domain Bacteria; kingdom Pseudomonadati; phylum Pseudomonadota; class Gammaproteobacteria; order Pseudomonadales; family Pseudomonadaceae; genus Pseudomonas; species Pseudomonas sp. c313. Next base: position 159,679 of record NZ_JBUZRD010000009.1, read on the forward strand.
CTTGCCCGAAGGCAAAACTCTCAAGAAGTGGTGGGTGATGACGGGATCGAACCGCCGACCCTCTGCTTGTAAGGCAGATGCTCTCCCAGCTGAGCTAATCACCCTTTGCTTCGTTGAGGCCGCGAAATTTACGCAGATAGCGGACCTAAGTCAATAGCCTGCTTGAAGTTTTTCTGAAAAAGACAAAATCACTTCAGGACCGCAACCTGCCTTACTCGCTGTAAATCATCTTCTTGGTCATGCCACCGTCTACAACGAACTCCTGCCCGGTGACAAACCCGGCATTGCGCGACAGCAACCACGCCACCATCGCCGCCACGTCCTCCACGGTGCCTACCCTGCCCGCCGGGTGCTGAGCGTGATCAGCGTCCGTCAGCGGCTCCGCACGGCGAGCAGCGGGGTCTCGAGCATCGATCCAGCCAGGGCTGACGGCATTGACCCGCACTTCCGGCCCCAGGCTGATCGCCAGGGCGTGGGTCAGGGCCAACAGACCACCCTTGCTCGCCACGTAAGCCTCGGTATCCGGCTCCGACTGGCGAGCCCGGGTCGACGTCAGGTTGACGATGGCACCACCGTGAGCCCGCAAATACGGCGCACAGTGCTTGGCCAGCAACATCGGACCGCTCAGATTTACCGCCAGCACCCGATTCCAGTAGGCCAGGTCCAGGCTTTCCAGGGTGATATTGCGCGGGTCGGTCACCGCCGCGTTGCATACCAATGCATCCAGGCGCCCAAACTGCCCGAGCACCTCGGCCACCCCAAGGACCACCTGCCGCTCATCGGCTACGTCCATGGTGATAAACCAAGCGTTATCGCCCAGCACCTTGGACACCTTGGAACCGCGTTCGCGGTCCAGGTCTGTCAGTACCACCTGCCAGCCTTCGCTGATCAGCCACGCAGCAATCCCAAGGCCGATTCCGCGTGCCGCACCAGTGACCAGCGCGACACGACCATTACTGGCGGTTGCCGCCTCCAGGGACCACTCGGTCACAAGGCCGCCAACCCGCGAGCCAGGTCTGCCTGCAAGTCAGCCACGTCTTCCAGGCCCACCGCTACACGAATCAGGCTGTCGCGAATGCCCGCAGCTTCGCGCTCTTGTGGCGCCAGACGACCATGGGACGTGGTGCTTGGGTGGGTAATAGTGGTCTTGCTGTCCCCAAGGTTGGCGGTAATGGAGATCAGCCGAGTCGCGTCGATAAAACGCCAGGCGCCATCTTTGCCACCCTTGACCTCAAAGCTCACTACCGCACCAAACCCGCGCTGCTGGCGCTGGGCCAACTCGTGCTGGGGATGGCTCTTGAGACCGGCGTAATGAACCTTTTCGATACCGTCCTGCTGCTCCAGCCACTCGGCCAGAACCTGGGCGCTGGCACAATGGGCCTTCATCCGCAGGCTGAGGGTTTCCAGACCCTTGAGGAAAATCCAGGCATTGAACGGGCTCAGGGTCGGGCCTGCTGTACGCAAGAAGCCTACTACTTCCTTCATCTGCTCGCTTGCACCTGCAACCACGCCGCCCATGCAACGGCCCTGGCCGTCGATGAACTTGGTGGCCGAATGCACGACGATGTCCGCGCCCAGCTTCAGCGGCTGTTGCAGGGCTGGGGTGCAGAAGCAGTTGTCCACCACCAGCATTGCGCCCTTGGCATGGGCCACTTCGGCCAGCGCAGCGATGTCCACCAACTCAGCCAGCGGATTGGAGGGCGACTCGACGAACAGCAATTTGGTGCTGGCCTTGATGGCCGCGTCCCAGCCAGACAGATCCGCCAGCGGCACGTAGTCCACTTCAATGCCGAAGCGCTTGAAATATTTTTCGAACAGACTGATGGTCGAACCAAATACGCTGCGCGACACCAGCACGTGATCGCCAGCACTGCACAAACTCATGACCACCGCCAAAATGGCCGCCATGCCCGTTGCCGTGGCGACGGCCTGCTCGGCCCCTTCCAGCGCCGCAATACGCTCTTCGAACGCACGCACGGTTGGGTTGGTGTAGCGGGAGTAAACGTTGCCCGGCACTTCGCCGGCAAAGCGCGCCGCGGCATCGGCCGCAGTGCGGAAGACATAGCTGGAAGTGAAGAACATCGGATCACCGTGTTCGCCTTCCGGCGTGCGGTGCTGTCCAGCGCGCACAGCCAGGGTATCGAAAGCTACGCCATCGAGGTCGCTGTCCAAGCGACCGGCATCCCATTCCTGACTCATGCTCTACTCCTCAACTCGATACTTTATCAAAGATACAAAACCGGCCCCTCAGGGCCGGTGTTTACTCAGTTGTTATACAGATCGATGATCGCGCTGACCGCCTGGGTCTTGATCTTCGAGGAGTCGTTGCGCGCCTGCTCTATCTTGTTCAGGTAAGCCTCGTCGACATCGCCAGTGACGTACTTGCCGTCAAACACCGCGCAATCGAACTCTTCGATCTTGATCTTGCCACCGCCGACCGCCTCGATCAGGTCCGGCAGGTCCTGGTAGATCAGCCAGTCAGCGCCGATCAGGTCTGCAACGTCCTGGGTCGAACGGTTATGGGCGATCAGTTCATGAGCACTCGGCATGTCGATGCCGTAGACGTTCGGATAACGCACGGCAGGCGCAGCGGAACAGAAGTAGACGTTCTTCGCCCCTGCTTCACGGGCCATCTGAATGATCTGCTTGCAAGTGGTGCCACGCACGATGGAGTCATCCACCAGCATCACGTTTTTGCCGCGGAACTCCAGCTCGATAGCGTTGAGCTTCTGGCGTACCGACTTCTTGCGCGCAGCCTGGCCCGGCATGATGAAGGTGCGGCCGATGTAACGGTTCTTGACGAAACCTTCGCGGAACTTGACGCCCAGGTGGTTGGCCAGCTCCAGCGCTGCAGTACGGCTGGTGTCCGGAATCGGGATCACTACGTCAATGTCGTGTTCTGGACGCTCGCGCATGATCTTGTCGGCGAGCTTCTCACCCATGCGCAGACGCGCCTTGTACACCGAAACACCGTCGATGATCGAATCCGGACGCGCCAGGTAGACGTGTTCGAAGATGCACGGGGTGAGTTTCGGATTGAGGGCGCACTGACGGGTGTGCAGCTTGCCGTCTTCAGTGATGTACACCGCTTCGCCCGGCGCCAGGTCACGGATCAGGGTGAAGCCCAGCACGTCCAGGGACACGCTTTCGGAGGCAATCATGTACTCGACGCCTTCGTCGGTATGACGCTGACCGAAGACGATCGGACGAATGCCATTCGGGTCGCGGAAACCGACAATGCCGTAGCCGGTGATCATCGCCACGACGGCGTAGCCACCGACGCAACGGTTGTGCACGTCCGTCACGGCGGCGAACACGTCTTCCTCGGTTGGCTGCAGCTTGCCGCGCTGGGCCAACTCGTGGGCGAACACGTTAAGCAGCACTTCCGAGTCGGAGTTGGTGTTGACGTGACGCAGATCAGACTCGTAAATCTCCTTGGCCAACTGTTCAACGTTGGTCAGGTTGCCGTTGTGCGCCAGGGTGATGCCATAGGGCGAGTTGACGTAAAACGGTTGAGCTTCGGCCGAGGTCGAGCTGCCCGCAGTCGGATAACGCACATGGCCAATGCCCATGTGCCCGACGAGGCGCTGCATGTGACGCTGATGAAACACGTCACGCACCAGACCATTGTCCTTGCGCAGGAATAACCGGCCGTCGTGGCTGGTCACAATACCGGCAGCGTCCTGGCCGCGGTGCTGGAGGACGGTTAGCGCGTCATACAGCGCCTGATTGACGTTCGACTTACCGACGATACCGACGATGCCACACATGCGACGCAACCCCTACTTAATGAATCTTGACTGAACACAACTTATTGCGACGTTTTGGCCGGCAAGAGGTGTTCCTTGAACGGAAGATCAGCGGGCACGCTGATTCCGCTGGCCAGCCACTGACTGCTCCACCCCAATATGAGGTTCTTGGACCAATCTGCAACCAATAGAAATTTTGGCACAAGAGCTGACTCCTGCCACCACGAATCCTGCTGTACCGGGCCCAGGCTCAACAGCCCGACCGCCACGACCACCAGCAATGCGCCACGCGCGGCGCCGAAGACCATGCCGAGAAATCGATCGGTCCCGGAGAGTCCGGTGACACGTATCAATTCGCCGATAAGATAATTGACCATTGCTCCCACCAGCAGCGTGGCGATGAACATGATGGCGCAGCCCGCGATGACGCGAGCCGAAGGTGTTTCGATGTATCCGGTGAGATACACGGCCAAAGAGCCACCGAACATCCAGGCTACGACTCCTGCGATGATCCAGGTCAGCAACGACAATGCTTCTTTAACGAAGCCGCGGCTTAGACTGATCAAAGCGGAGATGGCGACGATTGCAACGATCGCCCAGTCAACCCAGGTAAATGGCACAGTACAGCCTACAGACGGATAAGGCGGCGCATTTTAGCAGAGCGCCGGGCTATCGGTAAGCTGCGATTAGCAGTGCTTTGCAAATCAATGAGTTGAGTCTGCATCATCACTGTAGGAGCAAGGGGGACGCTCCTACAATTTTAGCCGCGCTCTGGCTGGAAGCGCACGACAAAGCCCTTGAGGTTCTGCTGGCGCCCCAGCAGATCACGCAAGCGGTCAGCCTCGGCCCGCTCGATCAGCGGTCCGACAAATACCCGATTCTTGCCATTGGCGGTACGTATGTAGGCGTTATAACCCTGGCTACGCAGGGTTTTCTGCAGGCTTTCGGCGCTTTCGCGATTGGCCAGGCTGGCCAGTTGCACCGACCAACTGATCGGCAGGCCATTGGGATCAATACGGCTCTGCCCGACATCAGGCTTGCCCGGCGCCGCTGGCTGCGGAGCCACAGCCTTTGGTGCCACGGGCTTGGCTGGCGCAGCCGTCGGCTTTACCACCGGAACGCTTGGCTGGGCCGGCATCGAAGCCGCTTCCTGCTCGGCGATCTCTTCGTCGCTCGGCACCGGCTCTTGCGGCAAGGCCTGAGGTTCAGGCACCACCACCGGCTCAACCTGAACCTGAGGCATCACAGGCGCCTGAGGGGCAGCCGGAGCTTCGACGGTCACCTGGCGCTGTTCATCCTGGCGGGAAAACAGCATCGGCAGAAAAATTACTGCCAGCGCAACCAGAACCAAGGCCCCGACCATTCGCTGCCTGTACGCGCTATCCAGTAATGCCATGTGCAGCTTCCTCCGTGGAGCGCCGGGCTAACCACTCAAGCGCCTCGGCAACACAATAAAATGATCCGAACAACAGAATCTCGTCCTCGGGCACTGCAACAGCGCACTGGGCTTCCAATGCAGCAGTCACGCTTGCATAGGACGTCACCGATGCACCAAGGTTCTGCAACGCCACCTGCACATCGGCGGCGGGACGGCTGCGAGGCGTATCCAGCGGCGCAACTGCCCATGACTGTACGTTATTCAACAAAGGTGCAACGACACCGCCCAGATCTTTGTCGGACAACAGCCCGAACACCGCCAGACGACGGCCCACCGGCGGCTTGCGTGACAGACGCCGAGCCAGGTATTCAGCGGCATGGGGGTTATGCCCCACGTCCAGCAACAGATTCAGACGCTTGCCGCCCCACTCGAATGCACGGCGATCCAGACGACCGACCACCTGTGTACCCTGCAAGGTATCGGCAATCTGCACGGTATCCCACGGCAAATCCAGCAACAGATAGGCCTGGAGGGCGAGCGCGGCGTTCTCCATCGGCAAGTTCAGCAGCGGCAAATTGTGCAACTCGACCACTTGCCCGCGAACATCGAGCCCGCGCCACGACCAATGCTCATCGCCAACCTCAAGGGTGAAATCACGCCCCCGCAGGAAGAACGGGCAATCCAGCTCGCCAACCTTGTCCAGCAAGGTATGCGGTGGGTCCAGGTCGCCACACAGCGCAGGCTTGCCCTGACGGAAGATCCCGGCCTTTTCATAGGCCACCGACTCACGGGTGTCACCGAGGTAGTCGACGTGATCGACGCCAATGCTGGTCACCAACGCAAGGTCGGCATCCACCACATTGACCGTGTCCAGGCGCCCGCCGAGGCCAACTTCGAGTACGACCACATCCAGCCGGGCACGCTCAAACAGCCAGAGCGCTGCCAGGGTACCCATTTCGAAATAAGTCAGGGAGGTTTCGCCGCGCCCCGCATCGAGCGCAGCAAAGGCTTCGCACAGCTGCTCATCAGTAGCTTCGACACCATTGAGCTGTACGCGCTCGTTGTAACGCAGCAGGTGCGGCGAGCTGTAGACGCCGACCTTCAAGCCCTGGGCCTGCAGCAAGGCGGCAACAAAGGCGCAGGTAGAACCCTTGCCGTTGGTGCCAGTGACCGTGACCACCCGAGGAGCCGGACGCCCCAACCCAAGGCGGGCCGCTACCTGTTGCGAGCGTTCCAGGCCCATGTCGATGGCTGATGGATGCAACTGCTCAAGGTAGGCGAGCCATTCGCCCAGGGTACGTTGGATCATATGTTTGCAGGCACCGGCGGAACCACGATCAGCTCGACAGCGGGCGCAATGTACACAGGCGTCGGCAGGCCCATCATTTGCGCCAGCAGGTTGCCCAGGCGTGGACGCAACTCGGAGCGGGCGATGATCATGTCGATCGCGCCATGCTCCAGGAGGAATTCGCTGCGCTGGAAACCTTCTGGCAGTTTTTCGCGAACAGTTTGCTCGATCACGCGCGGGCCGGCAAAGCCGATCAGGGCCTTGGGTTCGCCGACAATCACGTCACCCAGCATGGCCAGGCTGGCGGAAACGCCGCCGTAGACCGGATCGGTCAGCACCGAGATGAACGGAATACCTTCTTCACGCAGACGCGCCAGCACCGCAGAGGTCTTGGCCATTTGCATCAGCGAGATCAACGCTTCCTGCATCCGCGCACCACCGGAGGCGGCAAAACAGATCATCGGGCAACGGTTTTCCAGGGCGTAGTTGGCGGCACGTACGAAACGCTCACCAACGATGGCCCCCATGGAGCCGCCCATAAAGGAGAACTCAAATGCGGAAACCACCACGGGCATGCCCAGCAGCTTGCCACTAATGGAAATCAGCGCGTCCTTCTCACCGGTCTGCTTCTGAGCGGCGGTCAGGCGGTCCTTGTACTTCTTGCCGTCGCGGAACTTGAGGCGGTCCACCGGCTCCAGATCAGCGCCCAGTTCGGCGCGGCCATCGGCATCAAGGAAAATGTCGATGCGGGCGCGGGCGCCAATACGCATGTGGTGGTTGCACTTGGGGCAAACGTCCAGGGTCTTTTCCAGCTCCGGACGGTACAGCACCGCGTCGCAGGACGGGCACTTGTGCCAAAGACCTTCAGGGACCGAGCTTTTTTTCACCTCGGAACGCATGATCGAGGGGATCAGTTTGTCTACTAACCAGTTGCTCATGCTTTCTTTCTCCAGTACCGGTGGCTTGAACACAGCCCCGCGTATGCCCTTGAGCTAAATTCATTATGTGGCGATGGCACATCCAGGACGGGGTCAAGCGTTCGACCAGCCATTTCCTGCCTGTGCCCTCAGCCTTCCAGACAACCCGCCAGCGCGTGGTTGCCACTTCATTGGGCGCCGCCCAAAAGGCAGCGCCGGCCTGTTTTACACAGTGGTAGTTACTGACGGCGGCAGACTGCCAGCCGTCACATCGAGCCACTGCTGCTGCGTACTGCCTGCATGAATGCGCGAATCTTGGCGTGATCCTTGATGCCCTTGCCCTGCTCTACCCCACCGCTGACGTCGACTGCGTAAGGCCGGACCTGAGCAATAGCCTGGGCGACATTGCCTGCGCACAGGCCCCCGGCGAGGATGATCGGCTTGCTTAAACCCTCAGGTATCAATGACCAATCAAACGCCTCACCTGTACCACCCGGTACACCTTCGACATACGTATCGAGGAGAATCCCGCTGGCCCCGGTAAATGCTGCGCAACTGGCCGCAATATCGTCGCCTGCCTTGACCCGCAGCGCCTTGATGTAAGGGCGGTGATACCCATCGCAGTCGGCCGGGGTCTCGTCGCCGTGGAACTGCAACAGGTCCAGCGGCACGGCATCGAGGGTTTCATTGAGCTCGCAGCGGCTGGCATTGACGAACAACCCCACGGTGGTCACAAACGGCGGCAATGCGGCGATGATCGCCCGCGCCTGCTGCGCACTCACCGCCCGTGGGCTTTTGGCATAAAACACAAAACCGATGGCATCGGCCCCCGCCTCGACTGCCGCCAATGCGTCCTCTATGCGAGTAATCCCGCAAATCTTGCTGCGAACGGCTGACATGTCGTTGGAACCTCAGGGCTTATCCGAGAAAGTTCCGGATGGTAACAAATGCTTTTCCGGGCGTCAGCCGTCAAGTTCAGAGAAACCGGTAAGGAAGTGTGGCCCGATGAAACGTTGCGGTAGCTCAAACTCGCTCCGGTACTCGACATCCACCAGGTACAGGCCGAACGGATGAGCCGTCACCCCACCCGTGCGGCGAACCCGGCCGTCCAATACTTCCCTGGCCCATTCCACCGGGCGCTCGCCGGTACCAATGGTCATCAATACCCCGGCGATATTGCGCACCATGTGGTGCAGGAAGGCTCCAGCGCGGATATCCAGGACGATCATCTTGCCGTGGCGGGTTACCCGCAGGTGATGGACTTCCTTGATAGGCGACTTGGCCTGGCACTGGCCGGCACGAAACGCGCTGAAATCATGGACGCCAACCAGATGCTGGGCCGCTTGCGCCATGCGCTCTGCATCCAGAGGTCGATGGTTCCAGGTGACTTCTTCGTTCAGGTGTGCCGGGCGAATCTGGTCGTTGTAGATCACATAGCGGTAACGGCGGGCGATGGCCTTGAACCGCGCGTGAAAATCGGCTGGCATCACCTTGGCCCAACTGACACTGATGTCATGGGGCAAATTGATATTGGCGCCCATGACCCAGGCCTTCATCGAGCGCTCGGCCTGGGTGTCGAAATGCACCACCTGCCCGCAGGCATGCACACCAGAGTCGGTCCGCCCGGCGCACATCAGCGAAACCGGTGAGTCGGCGACTTTTGACAGTGCCTTTTCAAGGGTCTCCTGCACGGTCTTCACCCCAGAAGCCTGGCGCTGCCAGCCGCAATAGCGCGAGCCTTTGTATTCCACGCCCAAAGCGATTCTGAAAAAGCCTGAGGCCGCCATTTCGGCGGCCGCGTTATCTATATTTGCCAAGAACTGAGAGCCTGATGAGTTGCGCAAAGGCGGCCATTATAAGGCTGCGAGGGCCGGGCGCCATGTATCTCGTGTTTTTAGTTGGAGGCAGAAATCAAAACGGCAGCCCGAAGGCTGCCGCTTTGTTCAACTCACCGATCAAGCCAGCCGGCTGAGCATTTCCTTGGCCTCACTCTTCTGGCCGTCACTCCCTTCGCTGAGTACCTCTCCAAGAATGTCCCTCGCACCATCGGCGTCGCCCATATCGATGTAGGCCTGGGCCAGGTCCAGCTTGGTGGCGACTTCGTCAGTGCCGGAAAGGAAGTCGAATTCCGGCTCATCACCGCCCAGCGCCGCATCTTCGGCCGTGAACGTCGGCTCGATCGGCGGATTCTCAAGGCTCTGGGACAGACGATCCAGCTCGGCGTTGACGTCGTCCAGCTCCGAGGAAAACTCGTCTGGCTTGGCGCCCGCGGGAGCATCCGGCTCATCGGCCAGGGACAGGTCGAAGTCTTCCGGCAGGTCCAGGTCGTCCAACGCGGCTGGCGTCAGGGTCGGCGGTTCAACGGCAGGCAGGTCTTTCATTTGATCTTCAAGACCTGACAGGAAATCGTCATCGTCCTGAGTCGAGGACGGAGGATCAAGCTGCAAATCCAGGTCGAAATCCGACAGGTCATCCTGACTGGCCTTGGCTTCAGTCTGTTGCTGCAAGACCGATTCAAAACTCAGGTCATCAACTTGGGGGGCAACAAAGGCCGGAGAGGCGGCTTCAAGATCGTCCAGGCTCAGGTCGAAATCCGTGTCAAACGCATCCGTTTCAGTAACGGCGGGCGGCGCAGGTTCGTCCTTGAGCAGGTCCTTGACGTACTGGGCATCCATCGCGGCGGCCGCGACGGCGGCACTGACGCCGACAGCCAGTACAGCCATGGCCGGGAAGCGGCTTTTCAACTGTTCGACCTGAGCGTGGTTTTCGCCATTGGCGACCAACTGCCGCTCCTGGGTCACAAACCCATCCTTGTCGCCCTGCTGGCCGTAGACTTCCATCAGCTTGAGGCGCAGATCGCTACGCGCGGGCTCCTGCTTGATGGCGTCCTCCAGCACTTCACCAGCCTGGTTCAGATGACCACGATCCAAGTGGGACTGGGCCTGCGCCAAGGCGTCGCTCGCACGCTCAGCAGCCACTGGCGCAATCACAGGCACAATCACCGGAACAATGACGGGCGCGGGCTTCGGTGCTGCTGGTGCTGGTGCTGGTGCTGGTGCTGGTGCTGGTGCTGGTGCTGGTGCTGGTGCTGGTGCAAGCTTGACGTTCGCCGGCGGGACCTCAAGACCTTCGAAGCTGTCGGACGGCAGATCTTGATCAATATTCGACGAAAACTCCGGTTCCTCTGCCAGTGCCCGAGCCATGCGCAGGTGTTTTTCTTCTTCCAGCCGCGCATTGCGATGACGGGCCCACAGCAGCAGAAGCAACAACACCAGCAAACCTGCCGCACCACCGATCACACCCAGGACGATCGGGTTGGTCAGCAGGTCATTAAACTTGCCTTCGGGAGTGGCTGGCGTTTCGGGCTTGATCGGCTCCTCGGCAGGCGCTGCGGCGGGAGCAGCCACAGGAGCAGTCGCAGGGTTTTCCGCTGCTGCGGGCGTCGCGGCCAGTTCGGCCGGCATCGCGGCAGGCGGCACCGCCGTACCACCTTCGGCCTGCAACTTCGCCAGTTGATTGTTCTTGAGTTCGATCAACCGCTGCAGCTTGTCCAACTGACTTTGCAGGTCAGTCATGCGGCTTTTCAGTTCTTCGTTTTCGCGACGGGACGAATCCAGGCTCTCCTGGGTCACCGCCAGCTTGTTGCTCAAGGCCTTGCTGTCACCCGCTGCGCCTTTCGAGCCAGCCTTGGCGGCTTCGGCCGAAACCAGGCTCAAGTTGTCCTTGGCTGCGGTCTGCGAAGGCGCATTGCCAGCCTGGGTGCGCCGGGTAGCGTCCAACTGTTGCCGCCCTGCAACCTGGTTGTTCGCACCACGCCGGCCCTGGCGCCAGGCAGCATTCTGCACGGTCACTTCAGCTATCGCCTGAGGCTGCGGCAAGCTGGTGCTTTGCACCGGGTCAGGCAGGCGCAGGACCTTGCCGGTCTTCATGCGGTTGATATTACCGTCGACAAAGGCGTCGGGGTTCAGTGCCTGGATGGCCAGCATGGTTTGCTGGACGGACCCGCCATTACGGGCCTTGGCAGCGATTTCCCAGAGCGTATCCCGGGAAGTGGTGGTGTATTCGGAGGGTTTACTGATGGTCGCCGCCGGGATAGCAGGCGCATCGAGCCGTGGCGCAGGTACATTGGCCGCCGGGGTCGACTGATCGAACTTGGCCGGGTCCAGCAACACGCTGTAATCGCGCATCAGCCGGCCGTTGGGCCACTGCACTTGCAACAGGAAGCGCACATAGGAATCAGGCAACGGCTTGCTGGAGGTGATGCGTACCACGCTGCGACCGGCGGGGTTGAGCACCGGAGTGAAGGTCAGGTCGTCAAGAAAGGCCTGACGGTCGACGCCCGCGTCAACAAAGGCCTGGGAAGATGCCAGGCTAGGAACGATATCAGAGGCTGCCAGACCACCCACATCAAGCAGTTCAATTTCTACTGACAGCGGCTGGTTCAGCTGCGACTTGAGTGTCATCTCCCCAAGTTGCAGCGCATGCGCCATACCGGAGGACAGCGCCGAGGCGGCCGCTATTGCTAACACCAGTTTGCGAACTTGAACCATAGCCTCATCCTTTGTTTGAACGCTCCTCGCCCGGCGAGAAGGTTTGGTACCGCTGCCACAAGGCATGGCGAGTCGATGGGTCACCGACGCGCAATTTTTCCTGCGTGGGCCTGCAGCCTTCGACAGCGGCTCACTTCCTGCAATCAGGCCAAGCATAGCGCCTAGTTAGAATCAATCTACAAATTGCTGCCAAGTATCTTTTACACAAGGTCTTTTATCAACAACTGCGCCAATTGCACGGCGTTGAGTGCGGCGCCTTTGCGTACGTTATCTGACGCCAGCCAGAGATTTAGTTCCGCAGGATCATCTACACCCGCGCGCACCCGACCTACGTAGACAACATCCTGGCCGACCGCATCACCAACGGCGGTAGGGTAGTCGCCCGCCTCCACCAACTCGACACCGGGTGCTGCATCCAATGCAAGGTTGATGGCGCCAAGGTCAACCGCTGCGCCCAATTGCAGCGACACACTCAGGCTATCGCCAAAAAACACCGGGGCTTGAACACAGGTTACGGAAATCTTTAGTAAGGGCATTTCCAGAACAGCGCGCAACTCGTGCACCAGGCGCTTCTCCAGGGAGGTATGGCCTTGTGTATCAGGGGCGCCGACTTGGGCCAACAGGTTGAAGGCAATCTGCCGGTCGAAGAATTTTGGCTCCAGAGGACGCACGTTCAGCAGCTCGGCGGTTTGCCGGGCCAGTTCGCTGACGGCCTCACGGCCCTGGGAGGAAACCGCCAGGTTAGCGGTGACGCTGATGCGCTGGATGTCCAGCAAACCGCGCAGCGGCGCCAGTACGACGGCCAGGGCGGTGGCAGATGCGCTAGGACTGCCCAGTTGCACAGGCTTTTTCAGCGAGTCCAACACATGAGCATTGGCTTCTGGCACCACTTGAGGCGCCTGATCGGCAGGCAAGGCGCCAGACAAGTCGATTACCGCACAACCCGCCGCCGTGGCCCGTGGGGCGAAGCTCAAGGTAACGGCTGGGCCTGCGGCGAAGAACGCCAACTTGACCTTGCTGAAATCAAACTCATCCACTTCCCGAACCCGCACGTTCTTGCCGCGAAACGGCACCGAATGCCCAGCCGATTCACTGCTGGCCAACAGGTGCAGGGCCCCCACCGGAAAATCCTGCTCTTCGAGAATCTGCACCAGCGTTTCGCCAACCGTGCCTGTGGCTCCGATCACGGCGATATCAAAGGTCTGGGTCATGGAGGCTGCCTCGGGCATTACGGGGGGAGCGGCACTTTACCGGCTGGGTGGGAGCGAGGCAATTGGCCTGGGTTGTGTGATGAGGCCCGAAACAACAATAAAAAACCCGCGCCTGTTACCAGAGCGCGGGTTTCTTCATTATTGCCTTACGCGATCAACGCTCCAGCAAGATTCGCAGCATGCGACGCAGCGGCTCGGCCGCGCCCCACAGCAATTGGTCGCCAACAGTGAACGCGCCCAGGTACTGGGTACCCATGTTCAGCTTGCGCAGACGGCCAATGGGCACATTCAGGGTGCCGGTGACCTTGGTCGGACTCAGCTCCTGCATGCTGATTTCACGCTGGTTCGGCACCAGCTTGACCCAGGGGTTGTGCTGGCTGATCAGCCCTTCGATATCGGCGATCGGCACGTCTTTGTTGAGCTTGATGGTCAGCGCCTGGCTGTGGCAACGCATGGCGCCGATGCGCACACAGATACCATCCACCGGAATCGGGCTCTTGAAGCGACCGAGGATCTTGTTGGTCTCGGCCTGGGCCTTCCACTCTTCGCGACTCTGGCCGTTAGGCAGTTCCTTGTCGATCCACGGGATCAGGCTGCCAGCCAGCGGCACACCGAAGTTCTCGGTTGGGTAGGCATCACTGCGCATGGCTTCGGCGACACGGCGGTCGATGTCGAGAATGGCGCTGGCCGGATCGGCCAGTTGATCGGCGACAGCGGCGTGGGTGGCGCCCATTTGCTTGATCAGTTCACGCATGTTCTGCGCGCCAGCACCGGAGGCCGCCTGATAGGTCATGGCGCTCATCCACTCCACCAGGCCGGCTTCGAACAAGCCGCCCAGGCCCATCAGCATCAGGCTGACGGTGCAGTTGCCGCCGATGTAGTTCTTGGTCCCGGCGTCGAGCTGCTGGTCGATGACCCTGCGGTTCACCGGGTCGAGGACGATGACCGCGTCATCCTGCATGCGCAGGCTGGAGGCGGCGTCGATCCAGTAACCCTGCCAGCCGGCTTCGCGCAGCTTGGGGAATACTTCGCTGGTGTAGTCGCCACCCTGGCAGGTCAGGATCACGTCGAGGGTTTTCAGCTCTTCAATGTTGTAGGCGTCCTTGAGCGGAGCAATATCCTTGCCCACAGACGGCCCTTGGCCACCAACGTTGGAAGTGGTGAAAAACACCGGCTCAATAAGATCGAAATCCTGCTCTTCCAGCATCCGCTGCATGAGCACGGAACCGACCATACCGCGCCAACCGATCAGACCTACACGTTTCATCGCAACTACACCTTGTTCAAAAGTGGGCCGCCCGGCAGCAACAACTGCAAGCGGGCCCGAGAGATTACAGATTCCGCAGCGCGGCGACTACTGCGTCGCCCATTTCCTGCGTCCCGACCTTGGTGCAACCCTGCGACCATATGTCGCCAGTGCGCAGGCCTTGATCCAGCACCAGGCTTACCGCCTTCTCGATGGCGTCTGCCGCGTCGCCCAGGCTGAAGCTATAACGCAACATCATCGACACCGACAAAATGGTCGCCAACGGGTTGGCAATGCCAAGGCCAGCGATATCCGGCGCCGAACCGTGGCAAGGCTCGTACATGCCCTTGTTGTTGGTGTCCAGGGACGCCGACGGCAGCATGCCGATGGAGCCGGTGAGCATCGACGCCTGGTCGGACAGGATATCGCCGAACAGGTTGTCGGTGACGATCACGTCAAACTGCTTGGGTGCACGCACCAACTGCATGGCGGCGTTGTCGACGTACATGTGACTCAGCTCGACGTCCGGGTAGTCCTGGGCCACTTGCTCGACGATTTCACGCCACAGTTGGCTGGAAGCCAGCACGTTGGCCTTGTCCACCGAGCACAGCTTCTTGCCGCGCACCCGCGCCATATCGAAACCGACACGGGCGATACGGCGGATTTCGCTTTCGCTGTACGGCAGGGTGTCGTAGGCCTGACGCTCGCCGTTTTCCAGTTCGCGCACGCCACGGGGCGAGCCGAAGTAGATACCGCCGGTCAGCTCACGAACGATCAGGATGTCCAGACCGGCAACGATTTCCGGCTTCAAACTGGAGGCGTCAGCCAGTTGCGGGTACAGGATCGCCGGGCGCAGGTTGCCGAACAGGCCCAACTGCGCACGAATTTTCAGCAGGCCGCGCTCAGGGCGGATGTCACGTTCGATCTTGTCCCATTTCGGGCCACCCACGGCGCCCAGCAACACGGCGTCGGCTGCACGAGCACGGTCCAGGGTTTCGTCGGCCAGGGGCACGCCGTATTTGTCGATGGCGGCGCCGCCGATGACATCGTGGCTAAATTCGAAGTCCAGGCTGTATTTCTCGTTAGCCAGTTCCAGCACCTTGACCGCTTCGGCCATGATTTCCGGACCAATGCCGTCGCCTGGGAGAATCAGAATCTGCTTGCTCATGCTTTCCTCATTTCATCGGGCGACCCGCCCACAGGCAGGTCGGGAACAATTCTAGCGTTCGGCCCACACCACCAGCACGTCGGTGCTGAAGGAGCCGTCGGCTTCAATTTCAAAATAATCGCGAACTTCCTGGCCCATAGCCTGCTGCAACTGCAGGATGGCGGCGCGCAAGACTTGCGGCGTGCGCATGCGTTCAACCCAGGAGCTGTATTCCAGGCGCAGGCGCTGGCGGCTGCTGTTGCGCACGTGCAAACCGGCTTCGCTGATCTGGCGCATCCACTCACCGGCGGAGTAATCGCGCACATGACTGGTGTCGCGCAGCACTTCGACGGTTTGCAGGTAAGTGTCCAACAGCGGGCTGCCCGGTGACAAGACGTCGACGAAAGCCGCTACACCGCCAGGCTTGAGCACCCGGCGCACTTCCCGCAGGGCCAGGCCGAGGTCGCTCCAGTGGTGAGCCGAGTAACGGCTGAACACGAAATCGAATTCGCCATCGGCGAACGGTAAGCGTTCGGCGGCGCCCTGCACGGTGCTGATGTTGCTCAGCCCGCGATCCACTGCAGCGGCGGCGACCACGTCGAGCATTTGTTGCGACAGGTCGTAGGCCACCACGTCTTTAACCAGCGGCGCAACATGGAAGCTGACATGACCGGCACCGCAACCCAAGTCCAGCAGTCGTGCAGCGCCCTGCCCGGCCAGCTCGGCCTGTAGCAGTGCGAATTCGGTGCCTTGAGCGTGAACAGCACTGCTCAGGTAGGCCGAAGCCTGCTCACCGAATTGTTTTTGTACGACTTGGGTGTGGACGGTGCTGGTCATCGTCATTTCCTTATTGGAGTGCTTCTTTTTGCAGGAGCAAGCTTGCTCACGAAGGTTGCCAACGATAACGCTGGGAACCTGACACCCAACGGCGCTCTCAGGTTTTTCGCGAGCAAGCTCGCTCCTACAGTTTTTACGCGTCGCGAAACAACCACGGCTGGCTCGCCCGGTGCTTGGCTTCAAACGCGGCAATCGCCTCGCCGTCCTGCAAGGTCAGGCCGATATCGTCCAGGCCGTTGATCAGGCAGTGCTTACGGAACGCATCCACTTCAAAGTGATACACCTTGCCATCCGGACGGGTCACGGTCTGTGCGGCCAGGTCTACGGTCAACTGGTAGCCCACATCGGCTTCCACCTGCTGGAACAGCTCATCGACTTCAGCATCGCTCAAGATGATCGGCAGCAAGCCGTTCTTGAAGCTGTTGTTGAAGAAGATATCGGCATAGCTCGGCGCGATGATGCTGCGAAAGCCATATTCTTCCAGGGCCCACGGCGCGTGTTCACGGCTGGAGCCGCAGCCGAAGTTTTCCCGGGCCAGCAGCACGCTGGCGCCCTGGTAGCGCTCGGCGTTGAGCACGAAGTCCTTGTTCAACGGGCGCTTGGAGTTGTCCTGGTAGGCGTAGCCCACGTCCAGGTAGCGCCACTCGTCGAACAGGTTAGGGCCGAAGCCAGTGCGCTTGATCGATTTCAAGAACTGCTTGGGAATGATCTGATCGGTGTCGACGTTGGCACGGTCCAACGGCGCGACTAAACCTGTGTGTTGGGTAAAAGCTCTCATCGGGTATTCCTCAGATCAATTCGCGAACGTCGATGAAACGACCGTTGACGGCAGCGGCTGCGGCCATGGCCGGGCTCACCAGGTGGGTACGACCACCGGTGCCCTGACGCCCTTCGAAGTTACGGTTGGAGGTAGACGCGCAATGCTCGCCCGACTCCAAACGGTCCGGGTTCATCGCCAGGCACATGGAACAGCCCGGCTCACGCCATTCAAAACCGGCTTCGAGGAAGATCTTGTCCAGGCCTTCGGCCTCGGCTTGCGCCTTAACCAGGCCCGAACCCGGGACCACGATCGCCTGCTTGATGGTCGAAGCGACTTTGCGGCCCTTGGCGATCACGGCCGCCGCGCGCAAGTCTTCGATCCGCGAGTTGGTGCAAGAGCCGATGAATACGCGATCCAGCTGAATATCGGTAATCGCCTGATTGGCTTTCAAGCCCATGTACTTCAAGGCACGTTCGATGGAACCGCGCTTGACCAGATCGGTTTCCTTGGCCGGGTCCGGGACGTTTTGATCAACCGCCAGGACCATTTCCGGGGAAGTGCCCCAGCTAACTTGCGGCTTGATCTGCGTGGCATCGAGCTTGACCACAGTGTCGAACACCGCATCCTCGTCAGACACCAAATCTTTCCAGGCTTCAACCGCCGCATCCCACTCGGCAGCTTTCGGTGCGAATGGGCGTCCCTTGACGTAGGCAACGGTCTTTTCGTCTGCTGCCACCAGGCCCACACGGGCGCCGGCTTCGATGGACATGTTGCAGATTGTCATGCGGCCTTCGACGGACAGGTCACGAATGGCGCTGCC
The DNA here is from genome assembly GCF_055407145.1 of Pseudomonas sp. c313. NCBI lineage: Bacteria > Pseudomonadati > Pseudomonadota > Gammaproteobacteria > Pseudomonadales > Pseudomonadaceae > Pseudomonas > Pseudomonas sp. c313. The sequence goes on from NZ_JBUZRD010000009.1 coordinate 177,582, forward strand.
AGCAAATTCGATGGCATGGCCGTTACCGCCGGCGGTGCCGATCTTGCCGATGATGGCGAGGACGATGTCCTTGGCGGTCACGCCGAAGGGCAACTCACCTTCGACGACTACCTGCATGTTCTTCATTTTTTTGGCAACCAGGCACTGGGTGGCGAACACATGCTCCACCTCGGACGTGCCGATGCCATGAGCCAAGGCGCCGAACGCACCGTGGGTCGAGGTGTGGGAGTCGCCGCAGACCACGGTCATGCCTGGCAAGGTGGCGCCCTGCTCAGGGCCGATGACGTGGACGATGCCCTGGCGCACGTCATTCATTTTGAATTCGGTGATGCCGTACTCGTCGCAATAGTCGTCGAGAGTCTGGACCTGCAAGCGCGAGACCGTGTCGGCAATGGCGTCGATACCGCCCTTGCGTTCAGGGGTGGTCGGCACGTTGTGGTCTGGCGTGGCGATGATCGAGTCGACGCGCCAAGGCTTGCGCCCGGCCAGTCGCAGGCCTTCAAACGCTTGGGGCGAGGTCACTTCATGGATGATGTGACGGTCGATATAGATCAGCGACGACCCATCATCACGCCGTTTCACTTCATGGGAATCCCAAAGCTTGTCGTAAAGCGTTTTGCCGGCCATCAGTCGGTCCTCATCAGCTTTTCTTTCTATGCCGTGGGTTTTGTTCAATAACCCCTTGGCTTGTGAGGTCGATCCTATGGGGTTACATTAAATAACTCAAATTCATATTTTTCATGCTTTGGATAACCAACTGGAATACCACCATGGACCTGGCCAACCTCAATGCTTTTATAGCCATCGCCGAGACCGGCAGCTTCTCCGGTGCCGGTGAACGGCTGCACCTGACCCAACCGGCCATCAGCAAGCGCATCGCCGGTTTAGAGCAGCAATTGAAGGTGCGCTTGTTCGACCGCCTGGGCCGTGAAGTGGGCTTGACCGAGGCCGGCCGGGAGCTTTTGCCCAGGGCATATCAGATTCTCAACGTACTGGATGACACCCGCCGCGCCCTGACCAACCTGACCGGGAAGGTCACCGGACGGCTAACCCTGGCCACCAGCCATCACATCGGCCTGCACCGCCTGCCGCCGGTATTGCGTGCGTTTACTCGGCAATACCCGGAGGTAGCCCTGGATATTCAGTTTCTCGATTCGGAAGTGGCCTACGAAGAAATCCTCCATGGCCGCGCCGAAGTAGCGGTGATTACCCTGGCGCCGGAGCCGCATACACTGGTACGAGCGACACTGGTGTGGGATGACCCGCTGGATTTCGTGGTGGCGCCAGAACACAGCCTGGTCAATAACGGCACGATCAACCTGGCCGACATCGCCCGGCACCCGGCGGTATTTCCCGGCGGTAACACCTTTACCCACCATATAGTGCAACGGCTGTTCGAGGCCCAGGGCCTGACGCCGAACATCGCCATGAGTACCAACTACCTGGAAACCATCAAGATGATGGTCTCCATCGGCCTGGCCTGGAGCGTGTTGCCGCGCACCATGCTTGATGAACAGGTGACAAGTATTGCTTTGCCGGGCATACAGCTCAGTCGCCAGCTAGGCTATATCGTGCACACCGAAAGGACACTGTCGAACGCTGCACGGGCTTTCATGAGCCTATTGGATGCACAGGTCGATCCGGCAGGGATGCCGGCCTGAAGCCGTGCGGCCCGTAGACCCTGAACCCGCGCCGAACGCCCATCGAGCCAAGGCCCTTTGATAATGCGCAACCCCTTCAATACCGTGCCACCGCTGCCACGCATCTACGCCCTGGACCCCCAGGAGGCGGAGCAAAGCTGGGACAGCGCCCCGCAACTGCTGGCAGCGCTCAATGCCGCTCGGCTGGGCGCCTGGAGTTGGGAAATCGACAGCGGGCGGATCAGTTGGTCGCGGGGCACCCAGGCGTTATTTGGTTTTGATCCCCGCCAGCCGCTGCCCAAGGACCTGGATTACCTCGACCTGCTGGCCGTCGAGGACCGCGAGCGGGTGGTCCGCGCCTTTCACGCCGTGCTGGCCGGCGAACCCTTCGCGAACGCCATGCACCACCGCATTCAATGGCCCGATGGCAGCCTGCACTGGCTGGAAATCAATGGCAGCCTGCTACCAGACAAGACAGGCAGGCGGCGAATGATCGGCGTGATTCGCGAGATCACCCACCAGCGCGAGCGGGAACATGCCCTCAGCCATTCGGAAAAACGCTTCGCCACGCTGTTCCACCTGTGCCCCAATATGGTTCTGCTGACCCGCCAGGAAGATGGCCTGATCAGCGAAGCCAACCAGTATTTCGAAAGTTTGTTCGGCTGGCCGGTGACCGACGTCATTGGCCGTACCACGCTGGACCTGGGCTTGTGGGTACACCCCGAGCAGCGCGCCCTGTTGGTCAAGGCCACACAACGCAAGGGCGAGCCCATCACCATGGAGGTGCAGTTTCGCTCCAGCAACGGCCAGATGCATGACGGCACCCTCAGCGCCCAGAAAGTCGAATTGGAGGGCCAGGCCTACCTGATCAGCACCTTCCTCGACACCACCGAACGCAAGAGCGCCGAGCTAGCCCTCAAGGACAGCCAGGAGCGCCTGGACCTGGCCCTGGATTCAGCACAACTGGGTACCTGGGACTGGCACATTCCCAGCGGCATGCTCTATGGCTCGGCCCGCGCCGCACAGCTGCACGGCCTGGAACCCCAGCCATTTCACGAGTCTTTCGACGCCTTTTTTGAAGGCATGCCCGATGAGGAGCGGGAAAACATGCGCCATGCCTATCGCACGCTTCGCGAAGGCCCGGCGGGCAATTACCAACTGACCTACCGCGTACAGCTGGAAGACGGCAGCTCGCGCTACCTGGAAAGCCGCGCCCGCCTCTACCGCAACGACCAAGGCCAGCCGTTACGCATGGCCGGGACCTTGCTCGACATCACTGACCAGGTGGAGCGCGAACAGCGCCTTAGCGCCTCCGAAGAAAAATTCGCCAGCCTGTTCCTCGCCAGCCCCGACCCGATTTGTGTCACGGGCCTGGAAAGCGGCCAGTTCATCGAGATCAACCCCAGCTTCACCCAGACCTTCGGCTGGACTGCAGACGAGGTGATCAACAACAGCGCCGAGCAAATCGGCCTGTGGGACGAATCCACCAGGCGCCTGCAACGCATTGAGCAGGTGATCCGCGAACAAGCCCTGAGCAACGTGGCGATCATCGCCCATCACAAAAACGGCCAGCGCCTGACCTGCGTGATTTCCAGTCGCCTGATCAAGGTCGGAAACCAGCCCTGCGTCGTTACCACCCTGCGGGACATCACCCAGCAGCAACGCTCGGAAGCCGCGCTCAAGGCGAGCGAGGAGAAGTTCGCCAAGGCGTTTCATTCCAGCCCCGATGCGGTGTCCATCACCGAACGCGACACCGGCCGTTATCTGGAGGTGAATGACGGATTCTGTCGCTTGACCGGCTACCGGGCTGACGAAGCCATAGGCCTGACGCTTTACCAGATCGGCATCTGGGCCGACGAGAACCAGCGGGCCGCGCTGCTGGCTGAACTTCAGATCAAGGGGCGCATCCATCATCTGGAAATGCTCTGGCACAACAAACGCGGGGAAATCCTGGCAGTTGAGGTGTCGGTGGAGCCGATCACCATCAATGAAACCCCGTGCCTGCTGCTGACCGCCAGGGACGTCAGCCTGTTGAAAAACGCGCAGGCGCAGATCCGTCACCTGGCCTATCACGACCCACTGACCAACCTACCCAATCGCGCATTATTGATGGACCGCCTGAGCCAGCAAATCGCCCTGCTCAAGCGCCACAACCTGCGAGGCGCACTGCTGTTTCTCGATCTGGATCACTTCAAGCACATCAACGACTCCCTCGGTCACCCGGTGGGCGACACAGTGCTGAAAATCGTCACCGCCCGCCTGGAAGCCAGCGTACGCATGGAAGACACGGTGGCACGCCTGGGAGGCGATGAGTTTGTGGTGCTGCTTAGCGGCCTGGAGGGTTCACGGGGGCAAGTCAGCAGACAGGTGCAGGAGTTGGCCGATACCCTGCGTGAACTGTTGTCGGAACCGATGTTTCTCGATGGGCATCGCTTGCAGGTCACCCCCAGCATTGGTGTCGCGCTGATTCCCGATCATGGCTCGACACCGGCAGATCTGCTCAAGCGCGCCGATATCGCGCTATACAGGGCCAAGGACTCCGGGCGCAACACCATCCAGATGTTTCATAACAGCATGCAACGCACCGCCAGTGAGCGACTGCGCATGGAAACCGACCTGCGGATGGCGCTGTCTCGTGGTGAGTTCAGCGTGCATTACCAGCCGCAAGTAGACGCCCGGGGCAACCGCATCGTGGGTGCCGAGGCCCTGGTGCGCTGGCAGCATCCGCAACTGGGGGCGCAATCTCCTGCTGAATTTATCAAGGTGCTGGAGGACAGCGGGTTGATTCTGGAGGTGGGCACCTGGATTCTCGACGAGGCCTGTGGTGCCTTCGCCCAACTGATTGCCGAAGGCCTGGTGGACCCGCTGAATTTCAGCCTGTGCGTGAACATCAGCCCCCGACAATTTCGCCAGAATGACTTTGTCGAACGGGTCGAACGCAGCCTGAAGCAGCACAAGCTGCCCTTTACTCTGCTGAAACTGGAAATTACCGAAGGCATCGTGATCCAGAACCTGGATGACACCATCAGTAAGATGCGCCGCCTGAAGAAACTCGGTGTCAGCTTTGCCATGGATGATTTTGGTACCGGCTATTCATCGCTCACCTACCTCAAGCGTCTACCCGTGGACGCGCTGAAGATCGACCAGTCCTTCGTACGCGATGCCACCCACGACCCCAACGACGCGGAAATCATTCGCGCCATCGTGGCCATGGCCCGCAGCTTGAACCTGGAGGTGATTGCCGAGGGCGTGGAGACACTTGAGCAACTGGCATTTTTGCAGGGCTTAGGCTGTCATTTGTATCAGGGGTATTTGCACAGTCGGCCACTGCCGATGGAGGGGTTCAAGCAATTGCTGGTGTAGTCAAACGTGAAAAGGGCTCACCTTGCGTAAGGTGAGCCATCCCCAGTAAACGACTAACCTGCCCCAGATCGGTTTCCCGGCGCATTGCCGTAAAGAGCTCCACCGCCTCGGGATAGTTACGGGTCAGCATCGCCAGCCACTGCTTTAAACGGCCCGGAGCCTGGCGCTCAGTGAGTTGCGCGACGGATTGCGTCCAGAACTCGTGGAGCATGGGTTGCATTTGCGCCCAGGTCATTTCCACCACATCCTCGCCCGCACGAGCAGCAGCGATCTGCCGAGCCAGGTCGGGACGGGCCACCAGGCCGCGACCGAGCATAATGTCCTCGACACCGCTGATTTCCCGGCAACGACGCCAGTCTTCGACGCTCCAGATATCGCCGTTGGCGAACACCGGCACCTTGACTACGTCCTGCACCCGGGGAATCCATTCCCAATGAGCAGGGGGTTTGTAGCCATCCGCTTTGGTGCGGGCATGGACGACGATGTGCGCGGCGCCGCCTTCAGCCAGGGCGGTGGCGCAGACCAACGCGCCATCCGGGCTGTCGAAGCCCAGGCGCATCTTCGCGGTGACCGGAATATGTGCTGGTACTGCACGGCGCACATGCTCGACGATCTGGTTGAGCAGTTCCGGCTCCTTGAGCAATACTGCGCCGCCACGGGATTTGTTGACGGTCTTGGCCGGGCAACCAAAATTCAGATCGATAACTTCAGAGCCCAGCTCGCAAGCCAAGGCGGCGTTTTCCGCCAGGCACACCGGATCAGACCCGAGCAATTGCACACGCAGCGGCACGCCCGCAGCGGTTTTAGCGCCGTGCAGCAATTCTGGAGCAAGCTTGTGGAAATAGGCCGGCGTCAGCAGGCGGTCGTTGACCCGAATGAACTCGGTCACACACCAATCGATACCGCCGACCTGGGTCAGCACATCACGCAGGATGTTGTCGACCAACCCCTCCATGGGCGCCAAAGCAATTTGCATGGGAAACACTCAACAAAAAACGTGGAGCAGTTTACTGGGTTTCCCACAGCAACCGTTAACCCCTGCGTCAGATACTCAATGCCTGGCCGTAACCTTCAATAAATTCCGTCGGCATGCGCTTGGGCTTGCCGCTGGACAGTTCGATGCAGACAAAGGTGGTTTGCGCCCGCAGCAAGGTGGTGCCATCGCTGGGGCGAACCAGCTGGAAGCGCCGGGTCATTTTCAGGCGCTGGTCCCAGTCGACGATCCAGGTCGCCAGTTGCAGCTCGTCGCCTTCATAGCCAGCGGCCAGGTAGTCGATCTCATGACGGACCACCGCCATGGCACGATCCAGCCGCCGGTACTCGGTCAGGTCCAGCCCCAGACGCTGGGAATGGCGCCAGGCGCAGCGCTCCAGCCAGGACACGTACACCGCGTTATTGGCGTGGCCCAACCCGTCGATGTCCTCGGCAGCGATCTGCAGATCGATGATAAACGGCGTTGCCAAATCCCAGCCCATGCCTTGCTCCCGGTCGATTAATGTCGGCGGCGAGCAGTGTAACCCATGGTTCAGGCCGTTTGCCGCTCTGGCAGGCGGCGACCGGCCAGCAGCGCCAGTACGCCCTCCACCACCCGCGGATCGGCCAGCACTTTCTGGTGCCCGCCTTGCTCCAGGCGCAGCAGGCGGCTGTCGAACCAGGCGTCGTGAATCAACTGTGATTCCGTCACTGGCACGAACGTGTCGTCTTCGGCGTGGACAACCAGTCCCGGCATATCCAATTGATAGTGGGCGACATCCAGGCGCGCCGCCTGGATTCCCACATCCCGCTCAACCTCACGGATAAATGCCGAACGCGCCCTGGGCGGCAAGCCGACCATGCGCGCATAACCGCGCAGCACACCCAGGATCCGCGCCGGGGCAGCAATGCTCACCAGCGCCTCAGTACGCAGGCCCAACTGGACAGCCAGCATCGCACTGGCACCGCCCATGGAATGACCGATCACCGCGCGCAACGGCGGCAACTCGGCGGCCGCCTCCAGCATGGCACGGGCGAACAACACCACATTGGCCTCGCGTCCCGGCGAGCGGCCATGGGCCGGACCGTCCAGCGCTACCACCGAATACCCGGCATCCACCAGAGCGCTGATCAGACTGGCAAACTGAGTCGGCCGCCCTTCCCAGCCGTGCATCATCAATACGGTCGGTCCCTGCCCCCAGCGCAATGCCGACAGGCCGAAACGCAAGGTGATGCGCTCCGACTGCGCAAGCAACGGCAATTCCCAGTCCCTCGGCGGCAAATCCCTAGGCGTCATGAAAACCAGGCGCATCCTGCTGGCCACAGCTTGCGGCGCCAGCCAGCCTAAGGTGCCGTTGATGCCACGAATCCACTTTAACGTGCCCATCGCTCATTCCTCAGGCCAACGGCCACCTTCAGCGCACTGCCGACTTGGCGGCGCGCAATATCCGATCCGATAACTCACCCGGCCCCAAGGCACGGGCCAACGCCAGGCCACCGATCATCAAGGCCATGTCGGCCAGGACCTTGTCGGTATCTTCAGGGGTTGCCGCCAATTGCGCGGCCATCAACTCGACGTGTTCATTCAAGACTTCGCGAAATTCGTCTGGCAGGCGGCTCATTTCCCCCACCGTTGCCGGTATCGGGCAGGCCAGGGCTGTAGAGTCACGGTGCTTGCGTGACAGGTAAAACGCTGCCACCAAAGCCCGACGCTCTTCGCCCGTCAGTTCGGTATCCATCTCATCAATAGACGCTCGACGCCGCGCCAGCAATTGTTGGAAAGCCTCTAGCATCAAGGCATCCTTGCTTTCGAAGTGCGCGTAGAAGCCGCCCACCGTGAGCCCCGCCGCGCCCATGACTTCGCCGACACTCGGCTCGGCCGGGCCACGCTGGATCAGCGCGGCACTGGCGGCCTGCAGGATGCGTTCACGGGTTTGCGCTTTTTTATCGTTCATCGTCGCCTCCGAATATTACGATTGAAATATTATACGCATAATACTTCTGCGCAAGCTTTTCGTATGACCGCTGGTCAGAAGAACGTTTTGGAAGAGGGGGAATTGGCCAAACGCCAGACAAACAAAAGGGCCATTCAATAATTGAATGACCCTTAAAAATCCCGCATAGCGGGTAATCGTGGCGTCCCCTAGGGGACTCGAACCCCTGTTACCGCCGTGAAAGGGCGGTGTCCTAGGCCACTAGACGAAGGGGACACAAACCTTCTATACAACATGATCAGGCTGAGCCTGATCGTTTCAAGGCCGGTGTGGCCAGACCTTGAACTGTAAAATTGGTGGAGCTAAACGGGATCGAACCGTTGACCTCCTGCATGCCATGCAGGCGCTCTCCCAGCTGAGCTATAGCCCCGATTTTTCGCCTCGCGGCGCAGCAGACCTTGCGAGCTGCTTGTTGAAACTGGCGTCCCCTAGGGGACTCGAACCCCTGTTACCGCCGTGAAAGGGCGGTGTCCTAGGCCACTAGACGAAGGGGACACAAACCTTCTATACAACATGACCAAGCTAAGCCTGATCAATTCAAGGACGGTGTGGCCAGACCTTGAACCTGTAAATTGGTGGAGCTAAACGGGATCGAACCGTTGACCTCCTGCATGCCATGCAGGCGCTCTCCCAGCTGAGCTATAGCCCCTCATCGGTGAGGACGGGGCGAATCTTAATGGCGCTTTGGAAAGCTGTCAAATTTTTTCTCAACAATTTCCAAAGTTTTTTGTCGGCATAACAATCACTTACCGACCAAACCCCGGAAAACCGGGGTTTGGTCGATACAACAGCCCGGTTAAGCGATAGCGCCCAACAGCTTTTCCCATTCCTTGTTTTCTTTCTTCGACACACCACCAAGCAAATCAAGGGCTTGGCGCAGACGGAAACGGGTCAGGTCCGGGCCGAGGATTTCCATGGCATCAAGCACCGACACCGAGCTGGCTTGCCCGGTGATGGCGGCAAACATCAGCGGCATGGCATCGCGCAGCTTCAGCTCCAGAGACTCGACCACGGCCTGGATAGTCGCGGTGATCGGGTCCTTCTCCCACTGACGCAGGCCTTCCAGCTTCCACAGGATCAACTGCATCAATTGGCGAACCTGATCGCCCGACAGCTTCTTCGATTCGAACAACTTCACGTCCGGCGTCACGCCACCGGCAAAGAAGAACCCGGCCAACGGTGCGATCTGGCTGAAGGTTTCCACCCTGCCCTGCACGTGCGGTGCGATCTTCATCATGTACTCAGGGTTCAACGCCCACTGCTGCACGCGGCTGGCGAACTCTTCCACCGGCAGGTCACGCAGCCACTGGCCATTGAGCCAGGACAGTTTCTCAACGTCGAAGATCGGCCCGCCCAGGGAGACGCGCGACAGGTCGAAGTTGTCGACCATTTCCTGCAACGAGAACTTCTCACGCTCGTCCGGCATCGACCAGCCCATGCGGCCCAGGTAGTTGAGCATCGCTTCGGGCATAAAGCCCATGCGCTCGTAGAAGGTCACCGAGGTCGGGTTCTTGCGCTTGGACAGCTTGCTCTTGTCTGGGTTACGCAACAGCGGCATGTAGCACAGCTGCGGCTGTTCCCAGCCGAAGTATTCGTAAAGCAGGATCAGTTTCGGCGCCGAAGGCAGCCATTCTTCGCCCCGCAGTACGTGGGTGATGCCCATCAAGTGGTCATCGACGACGTTGGCCAGGAAGTAAGTTGGCAGGCCGTCGGTCTTCATCAGCACTTGCATGTCCATGCGATCCCACGGGATCTCGACATCGCCACGCAGCATGTCCGGGACCACGCAAATGCCTTCGCTCGGCACCTTCATGCGGATCACGTGAGGCTCGCCAGCGGCCAGGCGCTGGGCCACTTCTTCCTTGGAGAGCAGCAGCGCCCGGCCGTCGTAGCGCGGAGTCTCGCCACGGGCCTGCTGCTCGGCGCGCATCTGGTCCAGCTCCTCGCTGGTGCAGAAGCACGGGAAGGCATGGCCCAGGTCGACCAGTTGCTGGGTGTACTTTTTGTAAATTTCGCTGCGCTCACTCTGACGGTACGGGCCGTGAGGGCCGCCCACATCCGGGCCTTCAGCCCAGGTGATACCGAGCCAGCGCAGGGCGTCGAAAATCTGCTGTTCCGACTCGCGGGTAGAGCGCAGCTGATCGGTGTCTTCGATCCGCAGGATGAATTCACCGCCATGCTGCTTGGCAAAGCAGTAGTTGAACAAAGCGATGTAGGCAGTGCCGACGTGGGGATCCCCAGTGGGCGATGGCGCGATGCGCGTGCGGACGGTGGTCATGGCGGGTCTCGAATGGGCGATAAAACTGAAATTGAAACAAGGGGAGAATGGTAACAGCCCGAAGCACTCGGGCTCCAGCGTATGGCAGCCAACAAAGGGCATATAAGCCAAGCTTCGGTCTACAGGAATGCTTTGACCGGACATGGCTATTTGCCAAATCGTTAGCTGGCTATATTTCATTACCTTTTGTTACCGACTCTGTCCTCATGCCTGCCCAACTCAAACGTCGCCTGTTTATCTTTCTGTTTATTGTCGCCCTGATCGCCCTGGGATTTTTCGCCCAGTGGTTCTTCAAAGGCCGCTTTTATGAAAGCACCGACAACGCCTACGTCCAGGGCGAAATTACCCGCGTCTCCAGCCAGCTCGGCGCGCGGATCGCCGAGGTCATGGTGGGCGATAACGAGCATGTGAAAAAAGGCCAGTTGCTGATCAAGCTCGAAGGTGACGATTTCCACCTGGCCGTGGACCGCGCCAACGCCGCCCTCGCCACCCGCGAAGCCGAGCGCTTGCAGGCCATGAGCAAATTGACCCAGCAAGCCAGCCTGATCGCAGCCGCAGACGCCCAGGTCTCCTCCAGCCAGGCCAGCCTCGGCCGTGCGCAGATCGACTTGTCCCGCGCGCAAACCTTGCGTAAACCCGGCTATGTTTCGGAAGAGCGGGTCACCACCCTCTCCGCCGACAACCATATCGCCCGCTCCCAAGTGGCCAAGGCCCAGGCAGATTTGCAAGGCCAGCGCCAACAGGTCAACGCCTTGAACGCCGAGATCAAGCGCCTCGATGCGCAGATCGCCAATGCCCACGCCGACCTGGCCCAGGCCGAACTGAACCTGACCCGCAGTGAAATCCACGCGCCCATCAGCGGCCTGATCGGCCAGCGCGCCGCCCGCAATGGCCAGTACGTGCAGGCCGGCGCTTATCTGCTGTCGATCGTTCCGGACCAGGACATCTGGGTCCAGGCCAACTTCAAGGAAACCCAGATCGGCCACATGCAGCCTGGGCAAAAGGCCGAGCTGACCTTCGACGCTTACGGTGACACGCCCATCGAAGCTCGCGTCGACAGCCTGTTCGCCGCCTCCGGCGCACAGTTCAGCCTGTTGCCGCCGGACAATGCCACCGGCAACTTCACCAAAGTCGTACAACGGATTCCGGTAAAACTGACCTTCGCCGCCGACAACCCGCTGCACGGTAAAATCCGCCCGGGCATGTCGGTCACCGTCAAAGTGAACATCAAAGACCCAGCCGATGACCGGTGATCAACTGCTGCGCCCGGTCGGCGAACCGACCCGGCGCGACTGGATCGCGGTGATGAGCGTGATGCTCGGCGCCTTTATGGCGGTGCTGGACATCCAGATCACCAACTCGTCCCTCAAGGATATCCAGGGCGCGCTGTCGGCCACCCTGGAAGAAGGCTCGTGGATTTCCACCTCGTACCTGGTGGCGGAAATCATCATGATCCCCCTCACCGCCTGGCTGGTGCAGCTATTGTCGGCACGCCGGTTGGCCGTGTGGGTTTCCGTCGGTTTTCTGATCGCCTCGTTGATGTGCTCCATGGCCTGGAGCCTGGAAAGTATGATCGTCTTTCGCGCCCTGCAAGGCTTTACCGGCGGCGCGCTGATCCCCCTGGCATTCACCCTGACCCTGATCAAGCTGCCCGAACACCACCGGGCCAAAGGTATGGCCATGTTCGCCATGACCGCCACCTTCGCCCCCTCCATCGGACCGACCATTGGCGGCTGGCTCACTGAAAACTGGGGCTGGGAGTACATTTTCTATATCAACGTGCCGCCGGGGCTGCTACTGATTGCCGGGGTGCTCTACGGCCTGGAGAAAAAGGCGTCCAATTGGAACTTGCTGAAAAACACCGACTACACCGGCATCGTTACCCTCGCCGTGGGCCTGGGCTGTTTGCAGGTGTTTCTCGAAGAAGGCCACCGCAAGGACTGGCTGGAATCGAGCCTGATTGTCAGCCTGGGCAGCATCGCACTGCTGTGCCTGATCACCTTTGTCATCGTGCAGGTGTCCAAACCCAATCCGCTGATCAATCTGGGCATCCTGGGCAACCGCAATTTCGGCCTGTCGAGCATCTCCAGCCTGGGCATGGGCGTGGGGTTGTATGGCTCTATCTATCTGCTGCCGCTGTACCTCGCGCAGATCCAAAACTACAACGCCCTGCAAATCGGCGAAGTGATCATGTGGATGGGCATTCCTCAGCTGTTCCTGATTCCGCTGGTGCCCAAGCTGATGAAGTACGTGTCACCGAAATGGCTGTGCACGATAGGATTCGGGCTGTTCGGCCTGGCGAGTTTTTCCTCGGGGGTGCTCAATCCGGACTTTGCCGGCAGCCAGTTCAACCAGATCCAGATCATCCGCGCACTTGGGCAGCCGTTGATCATGGTGACCATTTCGTTGATTGCCACGGCGTATATCCTGCCCCAGGACGCCGGGTCGGCGTCGAGTCTGTTCAACATCCTGCGTAACCTGGGCGGCGCGATTGGCATTGCGCTGTTGGCGACCTTGCTGGATGCGCGCACCAAGACCTACTTTGATTATTTGCGCGAGGCCATTGTGCCGACCAACCCGCAAGTGGCCGAACGCATGGCGACATTGACGCAGATGTACGGCAATGAGACGGCGGCGCTGGGCAAGCTCAGTGAAATTGCCCATCAGCAGGCGCAGATCATGGCCTACAACGATGCGTTTCATTTTGTCGGATTGGCGCTGGGGATCAGCATGCTGGCGATTTTGTTGACCAAGGCGTTGCCGGCGGGCTTGAAGGCTGGGGAAGCCCACTAGACCGAGTCGCCGCCATCGCGGGCAAGCCCGCGATGAGGCCCTGGCAGTCACTGCAAATCAGACAGTCAACAAGCGCTCGCGCAACTTGCCAATCTCATCGCGCATCTGCGCCGCCGCTTCGAATTCCAGATCGCGGGCCAACTGGTACATCTTCTCTTCCAGCTGACGAATACGCTTGGTGATTTCACTCGGCGAACGCAGTTGGGCTTCGTACTTGGCGTTTTCCTCGGCGGCCTTGGCCATGCCCTTGCGCTTCTTGCTGCGCGAACCCGGCACCGTGGCGCCTTCCATGATGTCAGCGACATCCTTGAATACGCCTTTAGGGGTGATGCCATTGGCCAGGTTGAAGGCGATTTGCTTCTCACGACGACGATCGGTCTCGCCTATGGCCCGCTCCATGGAGCCGGTGATCCGATCTGCGTAGAGAATTGCGCGACCGTTAAGGTTACGGGCCGCCCGCCCGATGGTCTGGATCAGCGAACGCTCGGAGCGCAGGAAGCCTTCCTTGTCGGCATCGAGAATCGCCACCAGGGACACTTCCGGCATGTCCAGGCCTTCGCGCAGCAGGTTGATCCCCACCAACACATCGAACGTACCGAGGCGCAGGTCGCGGATGATCTCTACCCGCTCCACGGTGTCGATGTCCGAGTGCAGATAGCGCACCCGCACGCCGTGGTCGGCCAGGTAATCGGTCAAGTCTTCGGACATGCGTTTGGTCAGCGTGGTGACCAGCACCCGCTCTTCCAGGGCCACGCGTTTGCCGATCTCCGAGAGCAGGTCGTCGACCTGGGTCAGCGCCGGGCGGATTTCGATTTGCGGGTCCACCAGACCCGTCGGCCGTACCAGTTGCTCGATCACCCGACCAGCATGCTCGGCTTCGTAGTTGCCGGGCGTGGCCGAGACAAAGATGGTCTGCGGGCTGATGCTTTCCCACTCGTCAAAGCGCATGGGCCGGTTGTCCAGCGCCGATGGCAGGCGGAAGCCGTATTCCACCAGGGTCTCCTTACGGGAACGGTCGCCTTTGTACATCGCGCCGACTTGCGGAACGCTGACGTGGGATTCGTCGATCACCAGCAACGCGTCCGCCGGCAAGTAATCGTAGAGAGTCGGCGGTGGCGACCCGGATTCACGGCCCGACAGGTAGCGCGAGTAGTTTTCAATGCCGTTGCAGTAGCCCAGCTCGAGGATCATCTCCAGGTCGAAACGGGTGCGCTGCTCCAGGCGCTGGGCTTCCACCAGCTTGTTGTTGGAACGCAGGTATTCCAGGCGCTCGGCCAACTCGACCTTGATGCCCTCGACAGCACCCAAAAGGGTTTCTCGCGGCGTAACGTAGTGGCTTTTAGGATAGAAGGTGAAACGCGGCAGTTTGCGGATCACTTCGCCGGTCAACGGGTCGAAGGCCGACAGGCTTTCGACCTCGTCATCAAACAGTTCGATGCGGATCGCTTCCAGGTCGGATTCCGCCGGGTAGATATCGATCACATCGCCACGCACGCGGAAGGTGGCGCGGGCAAAATCCATGTCGTTGCGGGTGTATTGCAGGTCCGTCAGGCGGCGAAGCAAGGCGCGCTGGTCGAGTTTGTCGCCGCGATCAACGTGCAACACCATCTTCAAATAGGTTTCCGGACTGCCCAGCCCGTAGATGCAGGACACGGTGGTGACGATGATCGCGTCCTTGCGCTCCAGCAAGGCCTTCGTCGCCGACAGTCGCATCTGTTCGATGTGGTCGTTGATCGAGGCGTCCTTCTCGATAAAGGTGTCGGAGGACGGCACATAGGCTTCCGGCTGGTAGTAGTCGTAGTAGGAAACGAAGTACTCCACCGCGTTGTTCGGGAAGAACGCCTTGAACTCACCGTACAACTGCGCGGCCAGGGTCTTGTTCGGCGCCAGCACTAGGGTCGGGCGATTGATCTGCGCGATCACGTTGGCGATGCTGAAGGTCTTGCCCGAGCCAGTCACCCCAAGCAGCGTCTGGTGAGCCAGGCCAGCTTCGATACCTTCGACCATCAGACGGATGGCTTCCGGTTGATCGCCGGCGGGCTCAAAGCGGGTGACTAGCTGGAAATCCGACATACGCTACCTCTGAAGTCACCCCGGCACGGTGGAACTGGCAAGGACGAAAAAAACAACATGCAACGAAGGCTGCAAAAGCGCCCGCCGTAGGAAAAAACCATGATAACTGTAGAAGTGGAGGCAAATGTGACGGGTTTCAAGGCAATCGTCCTGCATGCGGTTTGCCATCACTGTTGCAATAAGACTAACGGTCAGTAAATAAACCGAAAAACTTACCCGAAAAACCGTTTCGGCTGTCGCCGCGAGCAGTGATGGCCTCTATACTAGCTCCCCGTTTGTGCACCGCTCTAGTGCATTCGGCTGGAGCGCGACACGTCCCTCCTTTCCCCATTCAGAGCCCCCGCAAAAATGAGCCTGTTCTCCGCTGTCGAAATGGCACCACGCGATCCTATCCTGGGCCTCAACGAAGCATTTAACGCCGATACACGAACCACCAAGGTCAACCTTGGCGTGGGCGTTTACTGCAACGAGGAGGGGAAGATTCCACTCTTGCGTGCCGTTGCCGAAGCGGAGGCCGTTCGCGTGGCGCAACACGCGGCCCGCGGCTACTTGCCGATCGATGGCATCGCCACCTACGACCAGGCCGTGCAAAAGCTGCTGCTGGGTAGCGATTCGCCGCTGATCAGCGCCGGCCGTGTCATCACCGCCCAGGCTGTCGGCGGTACCGGCGCCCTGAAAATCGGCGCGGACTTCCTCAAGCAATTGCTGCCCAACGCTGTCGTCGCCATCAGCGACCCAAGCTGGGAAAACCACCGCGCGCTGTTCGAAGGTGCTGGCTTCGCGGTGCAGAACTATCGCTACTACGACGCTGCCACCCACGACGTGAACCGTGCAGGTCTCCTGGAAGATCTCAACGCACTGCCGACGCAGTCCATCGTTGTGTTGCACGCCTGCTGCCATAACCCGACCGGCGTCGACTTGAGCCCGGCCGACTGGCAGAACGTGCTGGACGTGGTCAAGGCGAAGAACCTGGTGCCATTCCTCGACATGGCCTACCAGGGCTTTGGCGATGGCATCGAAGAAGACGCCGCCGCCGTGCGCCTGTTCGCCGAATCGGGCCTGACCTTCTTTGTCTCCAGTTCGTTCTCCAAGTCGTTCTCGTTGTACGGCGAGCGCGTTGGCGCCCTGTCCATCGTTACCGAGTCAAAAGAAGAAAGCGCGCGCATCCTGTCCCAGGTCAAACGCGTGATCCGCACCAACTACTCCAACCCGCCGACCCACGGCGCAGCGATTGTCGCAGCCGTGCTGAACAGCCCTGAACTGCGCGCCCAATGGGAAGCGGAACTGGCCGAGATGCGCCTGCGCATTCGCGGCATGCGGGTGCAGATGGTCGAGCAGTTGGCCAAGGCTGCACCGGGCCACGACTTCAGCTTCGTCGGGCGCCAACGTGGGATGTTCTCCTACTCAGGCCTGACCGTTGAACAAGTCACTCGCCTGCGCAACGAATTCGGCATCTATGCCCTGGACACCGGTCGCATCTGCGTGGCTGCGTTGAACCAGGCGAACATTGGTGCTGTGACCAAGGCTATCGTTCAGGTGCTGTAACCTGCCTGCGATGTAAAAAAGGGGAAGCCAGTGGCTTCCCCTTTTAGTTTGTAAACACCGACCCTGTGGTGAGTAAGCAGCCTTAAAAATTCGCTGTTTTCAACGCGTCGCCCCTAGACTGGTAGCAACTCACTCCCTTTTCCTTGAGTACCCTATGAAAAACGATGACATGGACCTGCGTGCCGACCGTGACGAACTGGATCACTTCACCCCTCGCCCGCAACACGCCAAGCGCCAGAAAAGCCTGGTCCTGCAAGTGGCCCTCGGCGTATTCCTCGGCGGCTTGGCCTTGTGGCTTGTGCAACTGGCCGCTACTTCGCTGATGGCCAAGCTGGCCATGGGGACCCTGCAATTTGGTGGCTGATCTGAGGACGATGGCGTGGCCAACGTAGCCTCGCTGGGGCTCGACAACGCTACGGTAACGCCACTGCACGCTCTTCCAGCAGGCGCACAAAACTGTTCAAGCTTTGCGACACCGTGCCCCGGCGCCAGATCAGCCAGGTGTTCAACAGGCGGAACTCGTCTGCCAGCGGCCACACGCTCACCGTCTTAAAGCCCGGCATGCTTTCCAGCATGCTGCGGGGCATCAACGCCAGCCCGGCACCGGCGCTGACGCAGGCGAGCATGCCGTGATAGGACTCCATTTCGAAGATCTTGCCGGGCACCGAGGCGTCCTGGGAGAACCAGCGTTCAAAGTGGTGCCGGTAGGAACAGTTGGAGCGGAAGGTGTAGATGCTCTCGCCGTTAACGTCCTGGCCCCGAGTGATCGGCGCATGGTTCAACGGAGCGATCACCACCATCTCCTCCTCGAACACTGCCACGCCTTCCAGGGTCGGGTGCAGCACCGGGCCGTCGACAAAGGCGGCGGCGAGCCGGCCTGACAGCACGCCATCGATCATCGTCCCGGAAGGCCCGGTGGTCAGGTCCAGCTCCACCTTGGCGTGTTTCTGGTTATACGCCGCCAATACCGCCGGAATGCGCACAGCGGCGGTGCTTTCCAGCGAGCCCAGCGCAAATGGCCCCTGGGGCTCTTCCCCGGCGACGGTCATGCGGGCTTCCTGCACCAGGTCGAGAATGCGCCGGGCATAACCGAGGAAATTCCACCCGGCAGGCGACAGACGCAGGCGGCTCTTCTCACGGATAAACAGATCCACTCCCAAGTCCTGCTCCAGTTGCTTGATCCGGGTGGTCAGGTTCGACGGCACCCGATGAATCAACTGCGCGGCGGCGCTGATGCTGCCTTGCTCGGCAACGGCTTTGAAAATTTCCAGCTGGACAAGATCCAAGTCATTCTCCAAACGTGAATGTATTGCTTAATATTATTCAGTTCCCGGAAAAGATACAGCCCCGTACGCTGGCCTCCTTCTCATTCACTGCGCAGGACGGTGCCATGAACGCTATTTCTCACCAGACCCATGCCTTGTCGATCAACCCCGCCAACGGCGAAACCGTCGGCCAGTACCCGTTTGAATCCGAGTCGCAGCTGGACGCCGCCCTCACCCGCGCCAACAGCGCCTTCCGCAGCTGGCGCCGCACACCTGTCGGGCAGCGCGCCGAACTGCTGCTGGCCCTGGCCACCATCCTGCGCGACCAAGCCGAAGCCATGGCGCAGATGATCACCCTGGAAATGGGCAAACCCATCGCCCAGGCCCGTGGCGAAATTGAAAAGTGCGCGCAACTGGCCGAATGGTACGCCGCCCACGGCCCGGCCATGCTCGCCCCGGAGCCGACCCTAGTAGACAACGGCCAGGCCCATATCGAATACCGCCCGCTGGGGCCGATCCTCGCCGTGATGCCGTGGAACTTCCCGGTGTGGCAAGTGCTGCGCGGCGCCGTGCCGACCCTGCTCAGCGGCAACGCCTACGTGCTCAAGCACGCGCCCAACGTGATGGGCAGCGCGTACTTGATGAAAGAAGCGTTCCAGCGTGCGGGCTTCCCCGACGGCCTGTTCGAAGTGATCAACGTCACCCCGAACGGCGTGTCCAAGGCCATTGCTGACCCGCGCATCGCCGCCGTCACCCTGACCGGCAGCGTGCGCGCCGGTATGGTGATCGGTTCCCAGGCCGGTGCGGCCTTGAAAAAATGCGTGCTGGAACTGGGCGGCTCCGATCCATTTATCGTGCTCAACGACGCCAACCTCGACGAAGCCGTGCAAGCCGCCGTGATCGGCCGCTTCCAGAACAGCGGCCAAGTCTGCGCCGCCGCCAAGCGCCTGATCATCGAAGAAGGCGTGGTGGACGCTTTCACCACCAAATTCCTCGAAGCCAGCCGCAACCTGGTGGTGGGCGACCCATCCGCCATCGACACCTACATCGGCCCGATGGCGCGCTTCGACCTGCGCGATGAACTAGACGGGCAAGTCCAAGCCACCCTGGCAGAAGGCGCCACCCTCCTGCTGGGCGGTAACAAGGTCAAAGGCCCGGGCAACTTCTACGCGCCTACGGTACTGGCGAACGTCACCGACCAAATGACCTCGTTCAAACAGGAACTGTTCGGCCCCGTGGCCTCCATCATCACCGCCCGCGATGCCGAACACGCCGTGGCCCTGGCCAACGACAGCGAATTCGGCCTGACCGCCAGCGTGTTCACCACCGACCCGGAAAAAGCCCGCAACATTGCCAACGAACTGGAGACCGGCGGCATCTTTATCAATGCCTACAGCGTGTCCGACCCTCGGGTATCGTTTGGGGGTGTAAAGAAGAGTGGATTTGGGCGGGAGCTGTCGCACTTTGGTGTAAGGGAGTTCTGCAATGCGCAGACGGTGTGGTTGAATCGGCGTTAAGTCGAGCCAGGCAATGAGAGCACCTTGCTCCTCGACCTGTCCGGCAAACACCGCGACATAGCACTGGCCATTCACCAACTGAGCGAGTTGGGCGTGCTGCTGATGGGCAAACTGATGGACCGCGAAACACCCTGTAGCTAAAGCCCAGCGCGGCCCTAATGAAACTAGCCCTTCAACTCACTCAACCGATGGCTCGCCGCGTCGTCATAAGCCACATACAGCGACTCGGCGACCTGGCTTTTAATCGCCTTGGCGCTTTCCAGACCTAACACAAACCCTTCGGCCTTGCCGCCAGCGCGGTTCAGGTCTTCTTTCGTGTCAGCGCCAGTGATGGCGTCGAGCAGTTTGGCGGCGTGCGGGCCTACGCCCTTGGGCAGGCTGATCTGGTCGATGCTCATTGGGTTACCTCTACCGAGGTGAACGACGGGGTGTTGCGGGTTAGCGAGGTCATTGGCATACCTTGTAGGCTTGAGGCCGATAGCGCGTGAAACCACTGCCGGGGTGGCATGGTAGACCGGTATGGGAATAAAAGGGCTGCTTTCGGCTAGAAGCGGACGTTCAAGCATAGACCGGGGATGTCTACCAGAGCGGGGTAGTCCAAGCAGTCATTCAAGGCGCCTACAAAAGTAGGGTCGATTCAGCTGGATGCGTTTTTTTGATTTCAAACCCTTGCGAAGGGTAATAGATTACTTATTGAACATTTCGGAAAAAAGCGTAACATTGCCGACCATGATACTCGAACAGCTCAAAGCCCTGGGCAATGACACTCGCATGCAAATGATGGAGTGGCTCAAAGACCCACTCAGTAATTTCCCACCTCAGGATCATGGCGATCCTGCGATAGGAGTGTGCGTAACCCATTTGCAGCACAAGGCTGGGCTTTCACCTTCTACCGCGTCTGCACATTTAGCTATCTTGCAACGTGCAGGCTTCGTGCTAACCACCCGCATCGGAAAGTGGACTTACTACCGGCGCAATGAGCAGGCGATTGATGACTTTGCGGCTAGATTGATCATCGAATTGTAATTTTTAAACTTTCATTTCGTTATTTCGCGTAATTAGAAAACATAAGGAAACCCCTATGAGCAGCAAAACTATCTTCGTCCAACCCGGTGGCGGCTATGAAAAGGTTGTGGTTGGCAGCAGCGAAGTCCAAGCCGCAGCGCGTGGCGAAATCACCGTACGCCTTCACGCCAACTCGCTCAACTACCACGACTTCGCGGTGGTCAGCGGTATGTGGGGCCCTAGCGAAAAACGCATCCCCATGGCCGATGGTGCAGGTGAAGTCATTGCTGTCGGCCCAGAGGTCACTGAATTCAAGGTGGGTGACTCGGTCGTCAGCACCTTCTTCCCGGAGTGGATCAACGGTGCGCCACTGGTTGAAGGCTTTGTTAGCGTGCCAGGTGATGGCATTGACGGCTACGCTCGTGAGCAAGTGACGGCCAAAGCCACATCGTTCACCCTCGCGCCTACTGGCTACAGCCATGCCGAAGCGTCGACGCTTACCACCGCCGGCCTTACTGCATGGCGCGCCCTGATGGCCGATGACTCACTCAAGCCGGGCGACACCGTGCTCGTCCAAGGCACTGGTGGCGTTTCAATTTTCGCCCTGCAGTTCGCTAAAATGGCCGGTGCTACCGTCATTGCTACCTCTTCAAGCGACGAAAAACTTGAACGTCTGAAAGCGCTAGGCGCTGATCATGTGATCAATTACCGCAAAGACCTTAACTGGGGCGAAACTGCACGCGCTCTAACGGGTGGCCGTGGTGTTGACCACATCATCGAAGTCGGCGGCCCTGCGACGCTTGAGCAATCGATGATTGCAATTCGGGTTGCTGGTCACATCTCCGTCATCGGGATATTGAGTGGCGTAAGCGGTGCAATGAATTTTGTACCGGCACTGATCAAGCAAGTGCGTCTGCAGGGTGTGTTGGTGGGTAGCCGCAGCCAGCAGCAAGACATGATCCGAGCCATCAATGCTAATGGCATGCGCCCGATTATTGATCGTCATTTCCCTTTGAGCGAGATTGTCGAAGCGTTCAAGTATCAGGAAACCAACCAGCATTTCGGCAAAATTTGCCTGGATATCTAAGCACGCATGAATGGGCATGATCCGTATGCCTATCTCAAAGATGTGCTGACACGGCTGCCGACGCAGCGGACGAGAGAGATTGGCCCTTGCTTTGTCTTAGGCTCAACCCAGCAGCTCGGTGATCCACTGGGCCTGTCGGGCGATGTCTTGCACTTTCTCCTCGGGCACGGCCTGCCGCGCATGGGCGAAGTGGGTGAGGGTCTGCTGCTTGTGGCGCAGGATTCGCTGCCACTTGACCAGGAACGCCGGGCTGCGTGCCTGCATCTGTAGCGGGCCGAAGTACAGCTGCTCGGCGGTGTACGCCACCGGCCCGGTGCGCTCGGCGACAATGATTTCGTAGTAGAAGCGGTTTTCCTGCAGCAGTTCCTCGAAGAGGATGCGGTAGCCATTCTCCATCAGCCATTGGCGCAGTGGCTGCTCGCCGCCGTTGGGCTGCAGGATCAGCCGTTCCTGGCCGCTCAGGCGCACCCTTCCGCTGTCGAGGATGTCGCGGATCGTCTCACCGCCCATGCCGCAGATGCTGATCGCCGTGATCCCGTCTTCCGGCTCGATCGCTGCAAGGCCATTGGCCAGGCGCACGGTGATCCGCAGGTCTTGGCCGTTCTCGCGCACGGTGCGTTCGGCTGAGCGGAACGGCGTCAATGCCACCTCGCCCGCCACCGCCGCCACGATGGCGCCACGGCGCATCAACGCCACCGGCAGGTAGCCGTGATCCGAGCCGATATCGGCCAGGCGCGCACCTGCTGGCACATGCGCTGCCACGCGCTCCAGGCGCATGGACAATGTCTGTTCGTTCAACTGCAGTTCCTTTTCACCACGAATGTGCGACACCTTTGGCATGAGTGCGAGCGACGCATAATGCTTGGTGAGGGAGGCCGGGTAAAGCGCTGGCAGAGTTGCATCGTCTGCAGCGGGAAGCGTCGCGCAAACTGATCAGGTCAACTCAAATACTTCGCTCGGAACAGGCATCAATCTGGCCGCAGACACTGGAGGATTATGTTGACCTGTTCCTCCAGCGTTACCCATCGATGAGGCCCCGGATTTATTTTTTCTTCTCCCAGGCCAGAAGCCCATGCACTGAGCACGAGGATTTTTCGACTCAACTGCGTAGCTTTTTGGATTGGATGGTTTCAGAGCAGATTTAGAAAGGGTGCCAGCCAGGTTCAGGCATTGGGAACGGCTGCTTTCGGCCAGAAGCGGACGTAAAGGCGTTTGTGTAGTATCTGCCTCAGTTCCTACCTATATGAGAAACCTGATGTTTGGCCGCCGCTCCCCGTCCCCAGCAAGAGCTGTCCGAGACCTGCAAAACGCACGCTCGCTTTTGGGAAAGCACCTGAGCGAGCTTCTGCACGACCAATACTATTTCAACGAAGAGAAAAACTTGAGAGACATAGGTTCTTTAGAGTGGCGGTTTGGCGAGCGAGAAGTTTTATCCATGTATCTCTTGAGTGATGGCGAGAGAGTAGGCGCGGACTTACTGCCATCTGATACGCCGGCTTCCTTTGAGATAGAACCGAACGCGACCTGCTCATGGAAGCGTGAAAACCTGCTTACAGGTTTATCAGCAACCCACCTCGAGAACAAAAAAGTTTGTGCAGTTGAGGGGATTCTTGACTCTCTCTACGGGCAAGAGCCTTGGCTTGCCGGATTCAGAGTTACGTTCGAGACAGGTGACTCCTTGATCTACCTTAACCAGGGCGACGATGCCGTCGTTTTTGGACTTGCCCCTACAAAACCGAACACCAACTCCCCGTTAAATTGATGCTGCCGCTAAGCGCCTGAACTCCCTCGGAGAGCGATAGTTCAAGGCGCTGT